>NZ_JBXGEE010000020.1:0-527 GCF_056856975.1 Pantoea sp. PA1 | reverse complement strand
CACTTTGTGATTCATGACTGGGGTGAAGTCGTAACAAGGTAACCGTAGGGGAACCTGCGGTTGGATCACCTCCTTACCTGAAGATACCTTCCCGCGCAGTGCTCACACAGATTGTCTGATAAAAAAGTAATGAGCAGGACGGCTGCGAAGTCGTGACACTATCGTGTCCCCTTCGTCTAGCGGTTAGGACTCCGCCCTTTCACGGCGGCAACAGGGGTTCGAATCCCCTAGGGGACGCCACCTGCTTGGTGACAGGTGAAAGGTGTCTCCATACAGTATCTCAAAACCGTTTCCGCTGCGCGAGCAGGGAGACGCGTCTGAGATATTTGCTCTTTAACAATCCGGAACAAGCTGAAAATTGAAACGACATGACGCGTTCATTCTCCGTAATAAGAATGAAATGGCGACATGTCCGAGTCTCTCAAATGCTTACAGTCTGCAGCGTTGAAAAACGCCTGTGGGTTGTGAGGTTAAGCGACTAAGCGTACACGGTGGATGCCCTGGCAGTCAGAGGCGATGAAGGACGT
>NZ_JBXGEE010000019.1:0-604 GCF_056856975.1 Pantoea sp. PA1 | reverse complement strand
AAGCGCCTTGGTATTCTCTACCTGACCACCTGTGTCGGTTTGGGGTACGATTCTGTGTTACCTGATGCTTAGAGGCTTTTCCTGGAAGCAGGGCATTTATCACTTCAGCACCGTAGTGCCTCGTCGTCACGCCTCAGCGTTAAAAGAGTCCGGATTTACCTGGACCCTCCGCCTACACGCTTAAACCGGGACAACCGTCGCCCGGCTGATATAGCCTTCTCCGTCCCCCCTTCGCAGTAACACCGAGTACAGGAATATTAACCTGTTTCCCATCGACTACGCCTTTCGGCCTCGCCTTAGGGGTCGACTCACCCTGCTCCGATTAACGTTGAACAGGAACCCTTGGTCTTCCGGCGAGCGGGCTTTTCACCCGCTTTATCGTTACTTATGTCAGCATTCGCACTTCTGATACCTCCAGCATGCCTCACAGCACACCTTCGACGGCTTACAGAACGCTCCCCTACCCAACAACACATAGTGTCGCTGCCGCAGCTTCGGTGCATGGTTTAGCCCCGTTACATCTTCCGCGCAGGCCGACTCGACCAGTGAGCTATTACGCTTTCTTTAAATGATGGCTGCTTCTAAGCCAACATCCTGGCTGTCT
>NZ_JBXGEE010000018.1:0-616 GCF_056856975.1 Pantoea sp. PA1 | reverse complement strand
CTCACACAGATTGTCTGATAAAAAGTCACGAGCAGAAAAAACCTCTACAGGCTTGTAGCTCAGGTGGTTAGAGCGCACCCCTGATAAGGGTGAGGTCGGTGGTTCAAGTCCACTCAGGCCTACCAGATTTGTCCTCATGCTGCGTTGTGCCGGCGGCTCGCATAGTTCACTATGCTTCGCGTCAGCACGCCTTGCCTGAGAAAAAATCGCATTCTTTACATGAAGAATGCAACTCCTGGTAGTAGTGGTCTCTGCAGTAACTGTATGGGGCTATAGCTCAGCTGGGAGAGCGCCTGCCTTGCACGCAGGAGGTCAGCGGTTCGATCCCGCTTAGCTCCACCATACATGCTGTTTTTTCTGAAATACCTCAGAGCGTACCGGCGACGGTGTGCTGTGACGTATTATGCTCTTTAACAATCCGGAACAAGCTGAAAATTGAAACGACATGGCGCGTTATTCCTCCGTAATAAGGAATGACAAGGCGACATGTCCGAGTCTCTCAAATGCTTACAGTCTGCAGCGTTGAAAAACGCCTGTGGGTTGTGAGGTTAAGCGACTAAGCGTACACGGTGGATGCCCTGGCAGTCAGAGGCGATGAAGGACGTGCTAATCTGCG
>NZ_JBXGEE010000017.1:0-757 GCF_056856975.1 Pantoea sp. PA1 | reverse complement strand
CACTTTGTGATTCATGACTGGGGTGAAGTCGTAACAAGGTAACCGTAGGGGAACCTGCGGTTGGATCACCTCCTTACCTGAAGATACCTTCCCGCGCAGTGCTCACACAGATTGTCTGATAAAAAGTCACGAGCAGAAAAAACCTCTACAGGCTTGTAGCTCAGGTGGTTAGAGCGCACCCCTGATAAGGGTGAGGTCGGTGGTTCAAGTCCACTCAGGCCTACCAAATTTCTTCTCATGCTGCGTTATGCGCGCGGTCGTTTACCTGAGTAAACGTCCCTTCCGCATGCCTTGCCTGAAAAGAAATTGCATCCTTCTCATGAAGAATGTAACTCGGTTGAGTGGTAGTAGTGGTCTCTGCAGTAACTGTATGGGGCTATAGCTCAGCTGGGAGAGCGCCTGCCTTGCACGCAGGAGGTCAGCGGTTCGATCCCGCTTAGCTCCACCATACATGCTGTATTTTTCTGAAATACCTCAGAGCGTACCGGCGACGGTGTGCTGTGACGTATTATGCTCTTTAACAATCCGGAACAAGCTGAAAATTGAAACGACATGGCGCGTTCATTCTCCGTAATAAGAATGAAATGACGACATGTTCGAGTCTCTCAAATGCTTACAGTCTGCAGCGTTGAAAAACGCCTGTGGGTTGTGAGGTTAAGCGACTAAGCGTACACGGTGGATGCCCTGGCAGTCAGAGGCGATGAAGGACGTGCTAATCTGCGTAAAGCGACGGTAAGGTGATATGAACCGCTACAGC
>NZ_JBXGEE010000015.1:0-2691 GCF_056856975.1 Pantoea sp. PA1 | reverse complement strand
AAAACGCCTCTGGCGTTGTAAGGTTAAGCCTCACGGGTCATTAGTACCGGTTAGCTCAACGCATCGCTGCGCTTACACACCCGGCCTATCAACGTCGTCGTCTTCAACGTCCCTTCAGGACCCTCAAGGGGTCAGGGAGAACTCATCTCGGGGCAAGTTTCGTGCTTAGATGCTTTCAGCACTTATCTTTTCCGCACTTAGCTACCGGGCAGTGCCATTGGCATGACAACCCGAACACCAGTGGTGCGTTCACTCCGGTCCTCTCGTACTAGGAGCAACCCCCCTCAATTCTCCAGCGCCCACGGCAGATAGGGACCGAACTGTCTCACGACGTTCTAAACCCAGCTCGCGTACCACTTTAAACGGCGAACAGCCGTACCCTTGGGACCTACTTCAGCCCCAGGATGTGATGAGCCGACATCGAGGTGCCAAACACCGCCGTCGATATGAACTCTTGGGCGGTATCAGCCTGTTATCCCCGGAGTACCTTTTATCCGTTGAGCGATGGCCCTTCCATTCAGAACCACCGGATCACTATGACCTGCTTTCGCACCTGCTCGAGCCGTCACTCTCGCAGTCAAGCCAGCTTATGCCATTGCACTAACCTCACGATGTCCGACCGTGATTAGCTGACCTTCGTGCTCCTCCGTTACTCTTTGGGAGGAGACCGCCCCAGTCAAACTACCCACCAGACACTGTCCGCACCCCGGATCACGGGGCCACGTTAGAACATCAAACATTAAAGGGTGGTATTTCAAGGATGGCTCCACGCAGACTGGCGTCCGCGCTTCAAAGCCTCCCACCTATCCTACACATCAAGGCTCAATGTTCAGTGTCAAGCTGTAGTAAAGGTTCACGGGGTCTTTCCGTCTTGCCGCGGGTACACTGCATCTTCACAGCGAGTTCAATTTCACTGAGTCTCGGGTGGAGACAGCCTGGCCATCATTACGCCATTCGTGCAGGTCGGAACTTACCCGACAAGGAATTTCGCTACCTTAGGACCGTTATAGTTACGGCCGCCGTTTACCGGGGCTTCGATCAAGAGCTTCTCCTTGCGGATAACCCCATCAATTAACCTTCCGGCACCGGGCAGGCGTCACACCGTATACGTCCACTTTCGTGTTTGCACAGTGCTGTGTTTTTAATAAACAGTTGCAGCCAGCTGGTATCTTCGACTGGCTTCAGCTCCGGGAGCAAGTCCCTTCACCTACGCGCCAGCGTGCCTTCTCCCGAAGTTACGGCACCATTTTGCCTAGTTCCTTCACCCGAGTTCTCTCAAGCGCCTTGGTATTCTCTACCTGACCACCTGTGTCGGTTTGGGGTACGATTCTGTGTTACCTGATGCTTAGAGGCTTTTCCTGGAAGCAGGGCATTTATCACTTCAGCACCGTAGTGCCTCGTCATCACGCCTCAGCGTTAATAAGAGTCCGGATTTACCTGGACCCTCCGCCTACACGCTTAAACCGGGACAACCGTCGCCCGGCTGATATAGCCTTCTCNAGTGTCGCTGCCGCAGCTTCGGTGCATGGTTTAGCCCCGTTACATCTTCCGCGCAGGCCGACTCGACCAGTGAGCTATTACGCTTTCTTTAAATGATGGCTGCTTCTAAGCCAACATCCTGGCTGTCTGTGCCTTCCCACATCGTTTCCCACTTAACCATGACTTTGGGACCTTAGCTGGCGGTCTGGGTTGTTTCCCTCTTCACGACGGACGTTAGCACCCGCCGTGTGTCTCCCGTGATAACATTCTCCGGTATTCGCAGTTTGCATCGGGTTGGTAAGCCGGGATGGCCCCCTAGCCGAAACAGTGCTCTACCCCCGGAGATGAATTCACGAGGCGCTACCTAAATAGCTTTCGGGGAGAACCAGCTATCTCCCGGTTTGATTGGCCTTTCACCCCCAGCCACAGGTCATCCGCTAATTTTTCAACATTAGTCGGTTCGGTCCTCCAGTTAGTGTTACCCAACCTTCAACCTGCCCATGGCTAGATCACCGGGTTTCGGGTCTATACCCTGCAACTTAACGCCCAGTTAAGACTCGGTTTCCCTGCGGCTCCCCTATACGGTTAACCTTGCTACAGAATATAAGTCGCTGACCCATTATACAAAAGGTACGCAGTCACACCACAAGGGTGCTCCCACTGCTTGTACGTACACGGTTTCAGGTTCTGTTTCACTCCCCTCGCCGGGGTTCTTTTCGCCTTTCCCTCACGGTACTGGTTCACTATCGGTCAGTCAGGAGTATTTAGCCTTGGAGGATGGTCCCCCCATATTCAGACAGGATACCACGTGTCCCGCCTTACTCATCGAGCTCACAGCGCGTGTGCTTTTGTGTACGGGAGTATCACCCTGTACCCTGCGACTTTCCAGACGCTTCCACTAACACACATGCTGATTCAGGCTCTGGGCTGCTCCCCGTTCGCTCGCCGCTACTGGGGGAATCTCGGTTGATTTCTTTTCCTCGGGGTACTTAGATGTTTCAGTTCCCCCGGTTCGCCTTGCAGCACTATGTATTCATGCTGCAATGATGCACTGGGTGCACCGGGTTTCCCCATTCGGACATCGACGGCTGTAGCGGTTCATATCACCTTACCGTCGCTTTACGCAGATTAGCACGTCCTTCATCGCCTCTGACTGCCAGGGCATCCACCGTGTACGCTTAGTCGCTTAACCTCACAACCCACAGGCGTTTT
>NZ_JBXGEE010000014.1:0-5291 GCF_056856975.1 Pantoea sp. PA1 | reverse complement strand
ACGATTTCAACTTCGTCGCCGACTTTAACGATGCCGCGCTCAACACGACCGGTAACAACGGTACCACGGCCAGAGATTGAGAATACGTCTTCGATTGGCAGCAGGAACGGCATGTCGATCGCACGAACCGGATCCGGGATGTAGTTGTCCAGGTGCTCAGCCAGCTCGATGATTTTCGCTTCCCACTCAGCATCGCCTTCCAGCGCTTTCAGAGCAGAACCACGAACGATTGGAGTGTCGTCGCCTGGGAAGTCGTACTGTGACAGCAGGTCACGTACTTCCATCTCAACCAGCTCCAGCAGCTCTTCATCATCAACCATGTCACACTTGTTCAGGAACACGATGATGTAAGGAACGCCAACCTGACGACCCAGCAGGATGTGCTCACGGGTCTGTGGCATCGGGCCATCAGTCGCAGCAACAACCAGGATCGCGCCGTCCATCTGCGCAGCACCGGTGATCATGTTTTTCACATAGTCGGCGTGGCCTGGGCAGTCAACGTGAGCGTAGTGACGTGAAGCAGTCTCATACTCAACGTGTGCGGTGTTGATGGTAATACCGCGGGCTTTTTCTTCAGGGGTGCTGTCGATCTGGTCGAATGCACGCGCCTGGCCGCCGTTGGTTTTAGCCAGTACGGTAGTGATTGCTGCAGTCAGGGTGGTTTTACCGTGGTCAACGTGACCGATGGTGCCCACGTTTACGTGCAGTTTGTTACGTTGAAATTGCTCTTTAGCCATCGCTAGTCCCTCTAAGACACGGATATATCAATGATATCATCACATTAACCAGGCAATGCCTGACTGCAAGGAAGTTACAGAGAAAATCAGGAGGGAGATTAAAGGAAGTGGTGCTGATACCCAGAGTCGAACTGGGGACCTCACCCTTACCAAGGGTGCGCTCTACCAACTGAGCCATATCAGCACATCTGGAGCGGGCAGCGGGAATCGAACCCGCATCATCAGCTTGGAAGGCTGAGGTAATAGCCATTATACGATGCCCGCATCCTGGAACTCGGCTACCTGTTCTTTCTGTAGCTTGCAGATAACAGAGAATGCCTCTGCTACCTACTGTCCGTCAGCGAAGCTGACCGACGTTGACTTCGCTAACGCTCAGTCTGAATTCAGGGTGAGAAGTGACTCACCTGACAGATAAACAGGCCGTTTATCTGAACCCAACCGCGAGGTCGGGATGGTGGTGGGAGAAGGATTCGAACCTTCGAAGTCTGTGACGGCAGATTTACAGTCTGCTCCCTTTGGCCGCTCGGGAATCCCACCTACTTGATTGGTGCCGGCTACCGGAATCGAACTGGTGACCTACTGATTACAAGTCAGTTGCTCTACCAACTGAGCTAAGCCGGCATCAAGTGACGCGCATTCTAGGAAGGTCGGCGTTCGGATGCAACTAAAAAATCGCATATTTTTTTCTATCGCTTACTATTTGTGCAAATCATCGCAATTTAGTGGTTTTCTGCGGAATATTTGTCCAGTCTGGCCCTTTTTTCTCGACTTTACTCTGGCTTCACTCCCCCCCTGCCCCTCTTTTTACAATGCCTGCCCCCAGCGTTCTTACGCCGGTTATTTCGCTTATTCCTGAAAAAAGATCCTGCCCAGGCGCTGACTGACGCTTTTTTCGTCACGTCAGGATGATTTTCGGTTAGAGGCTAAGCTCACAGGCCGATATTTCCATGAAGGCAATATCCCTTTTCTTTAACAGCACCCGGCAGAAGGGTCCGGATGGTGTGCTTATTGAGGGGATATCGCATTCGCTTCCTTACAGGCATTAATGCCTGGCATTGCCACCGGGACAGGTAACAAGGGTGTTACGCACTATGGGTGGGAAGAAGCCTGTAACGGCTTTACAGGCTCATTGTCTGTTATAAAGTCGTTAATGGCTTGGGTAATGGCGCGTTTTGTGGCTATACCGACGAAAGCGAGATCACAGTTATCTTTTTACTTCTGTTAAAAGCCATACTGGTGATACCCTCCAGCCCATTGTTCTCACTGATAAACCAGCGATTCGTGATTCAAATCACCTGCGTTGTCCTGCTTATCGGATAACACGCCGGTGATAGCAATGAATTTGCGGTCAGATGCATGCTTATGGATAAAACGACTCCCCTGACAACGCCCTACTTAGAATTCACTCGTGAGCAGTGGGCGGCATTACGTGATTCCGTTCCTATGACGCTATCAGAGGAAGAGATTGCGCAGCTGAAAGGCATCAACGAGGACCTCTCTCTGGAAGAAGTGGCAGAAATTTATCTGCCTCTTTCGCGCCTGCTTAATTTCTATATCAGTTCAAATGTGCGTCGGCAGGCTGTACTGGAGCAGTTTCTGGGCACCAATGGGCAGAAGATCCCTTACATCATCAGTATTGCGGGTAGCGTTGCCGTCGGTAAAAGTACGACAGCACGTGTATTGCAGGCATTGCTCAGCCGCTGGCCTGAACATCGGAAGGTGGAATTAATCACCACAGATGGCTTCCTGCATCCTAATGCCGTGCTCAAAGAGCGTGGCTTAATGAAGAAGAAAGGATTCCCGCAATCCTACGATATGCACCGGCTGGTCAATTTCGTCTCAGATTTAAAGTCAGGAGCCAGTCAGGTTACCGCTCCGGTCTATTCGCATCTGATTTACGACGTTATCCCTGATGGCGATAAAGTCATACAGCAGCCGGATATTGTGATTCTTGAGGGGCTCAACGTCTTACAGAGCGGTATGGACTATCCTCATGACCCCCATCACGTCTTTGTTTCTGACTTCGTCGATTTCTCAATCTATGTCGATGCAGAAGAAGATCTTCTGCAAAGCTGGTACATCAATCGCTTCCTGAAATTCCGCCAGGGTGCCTTTACCGACCCCGACTCCTACTTCCATCACTATGCCCAGCTCTCCGAGGCGGAAGCCGTTGAGATAGCGGGTAACCTGTGGAAAGAGATTAACTGGCTCAATCTGCAGGAAAATATTCTGCCGACACGAGAGAGAGCCAGCCTGATTATGACGAAAAGCGGCGATCACGCTGTTGATAAAGTCCGTCTGCGTAAATAACGCCAGTGATAAAAAAGCCTGCATTCATGCAGGCTTTTTTATTCAGACAGGACGTAACGATATCTCTCCGCCAACCCATGCCTTTATTTCGCCATCCTGTTCCAGTAACAGTCCCCCCTGGCTGTCAACACCGCGCGCAATACCGTGCACTTCGCGTTCGCCGATGAGCAACTTAACAGGCCGGTTAATGAAGTTGTCCAGCGCGGCCCAGCGTGTCACAAAGGGCGCTAATCCCTCCTGCTCAAAGAGTGGCAGTGCCTCGCGCAGACGATTAATCAGACGAGCCGCCAGCTCATTGCGATTCACCGTTACCCCGGCTTCCTGCAGGTTAATCCAGCCCTGATTAATCTGGGAGGCGTCAGCGGTTCGCATTGCCAGATTGATACCTGCACCGATCACAATCTGCGCAGCATCACCCGTTTTCCCGGTCAGTTCAACCAGGATACCCGCCAGTTTGCGATCGTTAAGATAAATATCATTTGGCCATTTTACCCTGACCTCATCTGCGCCCAGTGAGCGTAATGTCTCCGCCATGATGATACCAATGACCAGGCTGAGGCCCATCGCCGCTGCGGGGCCCTGTTCCAGGCGCCAGTACATCGACATATAGAGGTTAGCGCCAAATGGAGAGAACCACTGACGGCCCCGGCGTCCCCGCCCCGCCTGCTGATATTCAGCAATACAGGCAGCACCAGAAGGCATGTCATGCATGCGCTCCAGCAGGTACTGATTTGTTGAGTCAATCACCGGTATCACCGAGACATTGCCCTGCTCAACCTGCGCGAGAATCGCCTGCTCATCCAGTAGCTGGATTGGCGCAGGCAGACTGTAGCCTTTACCGGTGACGGTATAGACATCAAGTCCCCAGCTTTTCAGTGTCTGGATATGCTTGTTGATGGCAGCCCGGCTCATTCCCAGCGTCTCACCCAGCTGCTCGCCAGAGTGAAACTCGCCGTCAGACAAAATATCGACCAGCTTTAACGGGACATTGTGGTCTTTCATGCGATCACCTCGACGGCATTGCATTCACCCTGTGCCTGAATAAACCGAACTTCAGGCTCAAGCCAGACATCAAACTTCTCTCCTACCCGGGCGCGTACCGCTCTGGCCAGCGCCACGATGTCGGCAGGCAGGGCATTGTCAGCATTGATCAGCACCAGAGCCTGCTGCTGATGAACGGCTGCGCCCCCGATGCGATAGCCTTTAAGCTGGCACTGATCGATCAGCCAGCCCGCTGCCAGCTTCGTTTCACCCTCTGGCATCAGATAGTGCGGCATGGCGGGGAACCGGGCCAGCAGAGCGCTGCACTGCGCCTGCGTCACCACCGGATTTTTAAAAAAGCTGCCGACATTTCCGGTGATTTTCGGATCCGGTAACTTACTCTGACGCATCTGACACACAGCGTGATAGACATCCCAGGCACTGGCGATGGCCGGATTCAGTGTTTTCAGATCGCCATAGGTCAGGACAGGCTGCCATTGCTTAGGCAGGCATAGCCCGACTGCGACGATGACATAGCCTGACTGATAGCGGTGTTTGAAAATGCTGTCGCGATAGCCAAACTCACAGGCTTCACGATCCAGACGTTCTGTTTCGCCACTGTGCAGATTCAGCACATCCACATATTCGCAGACATCTTTTAACTCCACGCCGTAAGCACCAATATTCTGAATCGGTGCCGAGCCGGTCATGCCCGGGATCAGCGCCAGATTTTCCAGTCCGGCGATCCCTTTTTCCAGGGTACTTTTGACCAGCTCATGCCAGTTCTCACCGGCTCCGACATGTAGTTTCCAGCTCTCATATTCATCCTGAATGGTGATGCCTTTAATGCGGTTCAGTACCACGGTTCCGGCAAAATCATCCAGAAAGAGGACATTGCTGCCTTCACCGAGCACAAGGAAAGGCGTTTGATCCTGCTGGCTGGCCTGCCATGCAGCCAGAATGGCGGCAGGCGTCTCAGCGACGATGCGTTTTTGTGTGTGTACTTCAAGCCCAAGTGTATTGTCGGCTTTTAAGGAGGGATGCTGGCTGGACATTTGACGGCCTTAACTGAGTTATCTGGCCGTAGTTTACCGTATCGGAGATGTGTTCTCAGGCAGTTTTCGGGATCAGAAGGCGGTTTTTCACGATCGGCAGACGTAAAAAAGCCCCGCACGTCGGTGCGGGGCTTCTTCACTTGTATAATGCCTGGCAGTTCCCTACTCTCGCATGGGGAGGCCCCACACTACCATCGGCGCTACGGCG
>NZ_JBXGEE010000013.1:0-6667 GCF_056856975.1 Pantoea sp. PA1 | reverse complement strand
GTCTGCATGTTGTATCTAAGACTGAAAAGCAGTTTCTTGATGACGCTGTTTTTGCAGCGGAACGGGCAAAGGGCAAAAAGTTGTCCGGTCCGGAAAAAAAAGAGGTGTTGCGTGTTGCCCGTGAGCAGCTGCTGGGGCAGCGTGAAGCGGAAGCCGCTAAACAGGCACGGGCTGATGAACGTCAGGCTGCAGAATTCGCCTGGAGCAAGCCTAAGCCTTTTCGTCGTTAACCGGTAACGCTCGCTGCAGCATTCGTCTGGCGCAGCCAGGGGAACCGAGGAAGCGTCATTTCACCCGATTTCAGCATATGGCACGTACGCATCGGAGCGTCTGATGACGAAACAGCAAAAAACAGCGCCGAACATGGCAAAATTCATTCAGCACTAAAGTCTGCTCCTGCTGGAAAGCTCAACGAGCTAGATTTTGATGGTTCAGCGGATATGTGTGAAAAGCTTCATGAGGATGCTGAACGACTTCACAGCAGTCTTATGGCAACGTTAACTCAGGAATAGCGAAATCTGCATGGCAAAAGTGTCAATCAGCGAAGCAGCCAGGCTTGCCGGTATTAGTCGCCCTACCATTTACAAGCTAATGAACAGCGGAAAACTTAATTTTACGTCTGTTGTAAAGGCAGGGAAGACTGTAAAGAACATCGATACATCTGAGCTTATCAGAGTTTTTGGTACCATTGGGAACCTCCCTGTAGCAACAGATTTTACTGTAAATCCGGAACAAGAAATTACACAGGTTAACAGTCCTGATTTACAGCACTTACAGCACGAAATTGAGTTGCTACAGAAGGAAAACGAGGGTTTAAAAGAGGCTGTAGCCTCGCGGGATGAACATATCAGCTCCCTGCGCCAGGCAATGCTGCTTCTTGAGCATAAACAGGACATGCATCAGCCCTTACCGCCTCCGGCTAAATGGTGGCAGTTCTGGAAATAACAGGCCGTAAAACCTGTAATATCATTTTTATCCGGTGTTCCGGTCCCGACGACACGGTTACTTTTGCGCTTCCTGCTTCTCAGCTGGTATCTGTGCATCGGGATGACAGATTGTTGAGTTCTTGCGAGGTTTCCCCAGGTCGCTGACCTGTTCGCGGCTTACGCCGGGCTGACTGTCGTCAGGCTCCCTCCACACACCCGCTTCCGGGTGTCGCCATCGATACCGAGCCGATTATTTTCCTTTTCTTTCTGAACACGTCTGCAGTTATGCCCGCAGCGCTGGGTTAATGCCCGTTCAGGGCGCATGAAAACACGTAATACGTGCACGTCAGATTGTGGAAATCGCCGTCAGGCGTTGTGCTGCAGGGGCTGCAGCGTGGTTTTTTCACGCGTCACTTTGTTCTCGTTTTACTCGAACCAAAGTGACGCCGTTCAGTCCTGAGGCGCGTTTGCCTCTGCAAACAGGTGCTTTCCGGAAGACGTAATGGTGATCGCAGGGTGTAGCGGGCTGTCGTGGTTATGACTGTCGGCAGCGGATGACAGGACGGTCGGTGCCAGTCACTGCATTGTGAAATGTACCCTCATCGTCGCGTCGTAGGTGCGCTGTTTGTGACGATATCTGCTTCCAGGGGCGGGCAGATGTACCACGCTTTGCGTTCTCCCTTTCAGGCTGCGGGAGTGTTCTGTACAGCCACCCGAAGGCGATCCTCTCAGGCCGTGGGATCATTGGTGGTCGTCATGGACGACAGGACTACCCGGGCATACTATCAACGTAAATTCGTGACGGTCAACCGGAGGTCGTGATGAGCGTATCCATCAAATCGGCAAAATTTGATCCCTGCAACATGTGGCTGCAGCTGAGCGACGGGCGCACCCTGGGCGTCCCGCTGTTTTATTTTCCCGCGCTGGCCGGCGCCACCGCAGAGCAGCTTGCAACGTTTGAACTGAGTCCACGCGGCATTCACTGGGACGGGCTGAACGAAGATCTGAGCCTTGAGGGCTTTCTGGTTACACAGAAGCTGCAGCAGGTCAGAAAAACTTAGTGCCGGACAGGAAATGTTTTGTGACCACCGCCACTGCGCCGGCGACCCAAAACGGCGGGACAAGATGTGTTTTTGGTACACCGCCAGCGCACCAAATCCTCCATGTCAGGCTATGCCCGACACCCTGATAAATTTCGACGCGTCGAAGTTTTCTTTTGCCCTCTGACGAACGCAGGATAGAACATCGTCAGCAAGTGGACTGCCGCGCCTGACGGCTTGCCCAACGCCTTATGGACACACAGTGAACTGCGTATCCATAAGGCGTTTCAGACAGGCAGACCTTATCCCGCTCCGTTCATGCGTTTTTCAATTTTCCGGACAATGATTCTGTAAGCGGTGACGGCGAGAGCAAGGTTGAGCAGTCCAAGACTCATCATAATGAACCCCTCAAGGTCGGTATCGCCGAACATGCCGGCGGCGGCCTCCCAGAAGTGCGAGTGCTCATAACTGACCGGGCCCAGCCACTGAAGAAAGAAGAAAAAAACGATAAGAGAGGCGGCAAAGATAAAGATTTTTAAACCTGCCGGCAGGCGTTTAGTTTCCATCTGTAACCACCTCAATCTCGCCGTAGGTGACAAGTCCGTTAGGCAGTTTGCGGAGCTGGGTGCTGAGCAGGCTCTGGCGGATAGTCAGAAAATCAGTGCGGTTCTTCAGGGTTACGCAGCCTTCAGAAATACCCAGTGGCCCCGGAGGATGAAGCCGGAAATTGCCGCGTTTCACGCCGTTTATCCAGGTGAAATCATCAATCTTTCCATCCTGCCTGTAGAGGGCAAACCATTCACCTTTAATGACGGGCGTTGGAGTCGGCCACGAATAGAAATCGTGAAGGTCGGTACGAATGACGCCTTTCCAGCCGCCGGCTGGCCGGTCAACGATGTAATACTTTCCGGGCGGGATCGGGCCCTGCATGGGAACGGCCACGTCGCTGACCCGGTTGCGGGAGTTTTTATTTCCTGAGTACGCCGGAAAAGAGCCAACACCAAACATCGTAAGCGTCGACATTTCCTGATTATTGATAACAAACTTGCCTGGTATTGGCATGGATCCCTTACCTGTTCTGTCAGTTTTAACGCCCGGACATCATACCATCCTAAACTGGAAAACCGTGGAAAAGGCACCCTTAGTGCCAACATACGCCTTAAACCGACCGCCATTCACTTCGGTGCATAGCCATGCAGACGGTCAGAAATTGTCAGGGCGGATTTTCGCGGTTTCGGCCAGGGAAAGGTCCCGCTTTTAGCCCGGACGCGTCAGGATCGCGCTGAGGGGCTTTACGGGGGTGCGGCCAAGCACTGTTATGTTAAATACAACATACGGGCAGGTACGAAAAAATAATGCAGGCGGGCCTGCGCAGGCGAAAATCCGGCCCATACTGATTGCATCCCTTCACCAGGGATGCAGGCGTTTCCAGCCACTGCACGTCTTCGGCCCCCGGCGGGGGGCTTTTTTTTCGCCGGCGCAATGTAACGGCTTGCGGAACCCCGCTGATTTTTCCATGCTGTACGCGCGCCGCTCTTCTGCAGGAGCCGGCGCGCTGCCGTAAACTGTGAACGTGATTGTTCAGCCCGCTCAAGACTGCGGGTTTTTTTACGCGCAAAATTCAGGCGCAGCCGTATCGGCAGGCAGGAGAGCGTATTTTTTACCGCTTACGCTTGCCGTCGCGGCGATCTTTTTTATCATTAAGACCGGCCGGCGGCTCCGGCTGACCGCGATAAAAGCAAGCGTCACAGTATTTCTCTTTGTACCGCCTGCACGGCGGTTTTTTTTGGCCTGAAAACGGCTACCCGCTGCCGGCGGGCCTCATCCGGCACCCGAAAATGAAGGGATGTGACGCGATCTTACGGTGGATTCCTGGGCAGCCATCCGGGACGGGTATCCCGGATGGCTGAAAAAAATCCCGAAACCTGGCCAGCGGGGCCGGGAAGGAAGTGAGGCAGTGAAATTCGCGTTAAGAAAAACCGCCACCTACTGTAGCACGCCGTTTTCAGGGAGGAGCAGAGGTTCAGCAGGCCTGCTGCCGGTTATCCGGGATTCGTGATCGTAGTCTTATGTTAAAAGCGAGTGACTGGCAGGGTCATTAAACGCGGCCAGCCACTCGTTATTTGAGAATGGCTGTGAGGAGGCTACTGAATACGGAACCCGTTATGAAAGCGCGCTCCGTCGTCACTTCCTCTTTCCGCATGTCCGCCAGCCTGGCGAGTGCACTTTCGGCATCGGCGGCGCGAACCTCTTCAAACAGCTTTTCCCAGCCGTCACCGGCCAGTTGAGCGGCTTTCTCCGCGTCAGATCTTTCCAGGGCGGCGATGTGCTGACCTTTCTTAAAAAAGCAGAACTCCGGCATGGTGTACTCCGTGAACAGGGTGGCAGTCATGAGTAACATATCTGAAGTGAGCTGATTTCGTACAGCGGAGGCTGCCTAACCGGTTCGGGACTGAGATGTTATGGTAAAAGAGAATGACCAGGCGGCTGTGCCCGAAACCTGACGGAGGGATAAATCATGTCTGATAAGAATGAGTTTGCTGAAGGAAAGGCCATCTGTAACGAGATCGGTGGCGCGGTGCTTGAGGTTCTGGGTAATAAACGTGAGCTTGCCGTTCAGTCGCTCATCGACGTCCTGCAGGACGCACAGCATGACAGGCACAGCTACGGCGAAGAGCGTGAGAAAGGCATGGAGCTGGCGATCAGGATACTACAGAAGTTTGCGTGAAAGCCGCCCGGAAGCGAGTTCGCCGCCGGGGTGTTATGGTAAATTTGCGCGAATATTTGATGCGGGTAAGGTTATCCTACTAATAGCCTTTCCCGCTTATTTGCTAGTCATTTATATTACTTTTTTCTTTCTTTTCTTTAGAGATTGTTTTTCCTATAGCCAGCTTCAATGCTATGTCGGAAGCTGGCTTTGGTTCTTTATTATCTTTATGTTCATCGCCTTTAAACACGTTAGTTGGCTTTTTAGACTCAAATACAGCTTCTGATAACTGAGTTACCATTGTTTGTAGTTGGTAACGCAGCTCTGTTCCTCTTTTATTGTGAGTTATGCAATCTAGAGCTGCATGATGAACTTGCAGCATACAGCCTCTGTACTTTTCACAAAGGTCTTGGCTTAGTGATGCACTAGCTTTGGCTTTTGATATGCCTGATTCTTTGTCCCATGCCGAAAATTTATCTGACAGCAGCATGTAAACGATGACATAAGCAGCATAAATGCCACATGCTAATTTCAAATCAACTTTCTCATCTACTAATACTTTGAATAAAAAAGTAGAAAGGAAAACGTTGAGAAGGAAAGATAAAACCTTTGACCATGTCATTACTTATCCTTCATAATTTCCTTAGCTGAACCCCAAAAATACTCAGATGCAGACTCCAAGAGATATAAGGAGTTAATCACTCTGTCTTTTGAATAAAATATATCATCACCATGCGTAAGGAAGTCTATGGCAAATTGAATTTTTAGCTTTTCTTTTTCTAATGAAATAAAGCCAGCTTTAATTCCTATCCTGTAAAGGTTAAAGTTGTTTATATGCTTATCGATCTGGCTTTGCTTTGTTCCTCCTTTGATTTCAAAAGAGAAGTTGCATGATAGCCTATGTATACCAAGTTCTGAAGAGCACCCGTCCAGGAATGAATAATTTAGCTCATCATATACGAAGTCGCCTATAATTAAATCACCTTCTACAGGTTTTTCCCCTCTGAGGAACTTAACGTCATCCTCACTGACCTCTATGTTGCTTATCGCTTTAATTTGCAAAAGAGATGGGAGTAAAGAAACAACTTTTTTCTTTCTTGACATTTAAAGTCCCTGTTATTAATCGATTCCGAAGGCGCTGTAATTGGCTTAAAACCAACCATTTTTCGACTCGGTTATTTTAACTTCGATGAAATTATGTATCACGACAATCTTGTGATTGTCTCATCTGAGTAGTAATCTGGCAGCGTTTAAACGAAAAAACCACCCTGGCAGGTGGTTTTTCGAAGGTTAGGTAATCCTGGCAGATTTTCTAACCATGGTAACTGGCTTTAGCGGAGCGCAGTCACCTGATTCGTCCTTCCAGTGTAGCTGTAGTTGGGCTTCCACTTCAAGAGTTCTTGTAAATCTGTTTGACAAGCTCGCTCCGCAAACCTGTTACCAGTGGCTACCGCCAGTGGCGATTTGTCGTGTCTGTCAGGGTTGGACTCAAGTGAACAGTTACCTGAGCAGGCGTGGTAGTCGGACTAAACGGGGAGTTCGTGCATATAGTCCAGCTTGGAGCGAACCACCTAAGCAGCCCCCAGTGTCAGGCGTGGTATGAGAAAACGCGGCCATAACAGCGGAAAGACACGGGCTAAGCTGTAAGGTGGGAACAGGAGAGCGCACGAGGGAGCCACCGGAGGGAAACGTCCGGTATCTTTAAGTCCTGTCGGGTTTCGCCCCTTCTGATTTGAGCACCGGGAATCGGCAGATTTCTGTGATGTTCGTCAGGAGGGCGGAGCCTATGGAAAACCGGGGTGCCGGGGACCCGGCTTGGGGGGAAAGGGGGGCGCTGTTGACGTTTACCTGGAGGGTTTATGGCTGGTCGTCTGCATGTTGTATCTAAGACTGAAAAGCAGTTTCTTGATGACGCTGTTTTTGCAGCGGAACGGGCAAAGGGCAAAAAGTTGTCCGGTCCGGAAAAAAAAGAGGTGTTGCGTGTTGCCCGTGAG
>NZ_JBXGEE010000012.1:0-6811 GCF_056856975.1 Pantoea sp. PA1 | reverse complement strand
ACCCCTGTTGTTTTTTTCCAGGGAAAAGCCGCGACCAGAGTCCGCGGCTTTTTTCGCGCTGCAACTCCTCGCCAAGACGCCTGATCTCCGCCTGCAGCTGCTGGCGTTCTTCTTCTCCGCGCCGGCGTTCATCCTCCCGCGCCGTTTTATCTTCAAGCATTAGCGTGATGGAATGTTTAAGCTCTGCCAGCTCAGCACGAATCGTTTCCAGTCCATCAGGTGTGAAATTTACCTGTGTATTTTCACGGTGTGAAACGGTGGGAATTTTTTTTACAGGCACATTCACGTTGCCGTATACACGGATAAGCTCAGACACGTCTATTACAGGGTTGTTTTTTTCATCGCGTGACGCGGTAACTTTACCCTGATTTATATGGTTATATAACGTTCTTCTTGTTACGCCGGCAGCCTTCGCTGCCTGCGTCAGATTCAGGCGTGTTTCTGACACTGTATACCCCGAATTGAGTCAGGTGTGTAAGGTGTAAAATTTACACTACAAGAAATGCTGGGGCTATTATTAACTTGCTGGAAAGCGATACGGAAAGTTCACCCTACCAGGAGGATGTAACATGACTGACCAGGAATTTCTTGCGCTCAATGCCGAAGTGGAAAGACTGCAGGTTCTTCACGAATCGTCACTCACTGACCGTACGATGAGTATCGAAGAAAAACGCGCCATTTCTGATGAGTACACGCGAAAATACCGCGAGTTGAACGATTACGGGCTCAGTCGCGTGACTGAGTATAAGGACGAGGAGTAGCCGGCATCCGGGAAGTTTTCATTTCCTGCGCTAAATTTAAAACGGGCCGTCCGCACCCTGTGGATCTCCAGGTCCTGTATCGACGTTTTTTACTCACTTTTATGAGAGCCGGCGCGTATGTCACGCGCCCTTTTTTTACGATTATGCCCGTCTGTCGCTGTTTAACGTGCGAAATCGCCTGCCATTCACTTCCGTGCATAGCCATGCAGACGCCCCGGAATCATCAGGCGCGTTTTTCAGGAATATGGACAGGGAAAGGTGCCGGAAACGCCCCGCTCGCGGCAGAAACGCGCTGAGGGGCTTTACGGGGGTGCGGCCAAGCACTGTTATGTTAAATACAACATGCAGGCGGGTACGCAAAAATAATGCAGCCGGCGCTCATGTCCGGCCCGGACATGCCGATAATCAGAGGGTGCCTTGCTGGAGGCCCATGAACATTACCACTCTGATGTGTACCATATTTCGGCTCCTCCCTCCCTGGCGGAGCCTTTTTTTTGCTGCCCGGGCGTTCCCGTCTTGCGGAACCCCGCTGATTTTTCCATGCTGTACGCGCGCGCCGTTCTTCTGCTGGAGCCGGTGCATTTGCCGTAAAGTGTGAATGTTTTGTTCAGCCCGCCCAAGACTGCGGGCTTTTTTACGCCAAAAACTCAGGAGGCAGGATTCAGGTGCCGCCGTGCCGCCAGGCAGAAGAGCGTATTTTTTACCGCTTACGCTTGCCGTCACGGCGATCTTTTTTATCATTAAGACCGGCCGGCGGCTCCGGCTGACCGCGATAAAAGCAAGACTCACCGTATTCCTCTTTGTACCGCCTGCACGGCGGTTTTTTTTTGCCCTGAAAACAGCCGCAGCATTGTAGCTACGTGCCATTCAAGGCCTGGTGCGTAAGGTTCGTGGCTGAGATGTTATGGTAAATCTTAGTGGTTCTGCAGAAATGAAAAAGCCGCCCCGAGGCGGCTTTTTGTATAGGAGAACCATTAATTAGGAAGTGGTCCACGGCCTCGATGAGCATTGATTCTGTTGTAGACGCTAGGAACCGGAATATCGAAGTTCTTGCTGATATCTTTTGCCGAGTATCCTTGGTCATAGAGGTATTGCAAAAATGCATCTTGATCTCTACGAGCCATTTGAAGGAAAAATCCTTTATTAATAGTACCTTGAATACCAAATCCAAACATATGCGCCCCTATCTTTGATAAAGAATTGATAAAGAAATTACCCAAAAAAAACATAAAGTCAAGTTTTTCCTGTTTATATCCTTTGTCACTTCTGTTTTGGTAGTGATCGTTCCGCAGGTTCGTGGCAGGGACGTTATGGTAAATAGTTGCGGGATCGACAGAAGTTGCCAGACGGTGTAACGTTAACGCCAGAAAAAACAAAGCCCCGGAAATCATGCTCTACTTTGGCGAGCGGACATGATAACCAGGGCCAGGTCGAAACCTTGAAGGAATCTTAGCACATGAAACGTGCCAGACAACAGCCCGCCATAAGCGCAGGCCAGATTGAGTAACGCTGCACTACATCTTTTCAATGAGCGTCTGCCGCACAAGCCGTACTTTTCAGACGATCTGCACTTTGGTGTACGCATTGCCGGTAAGGAGCGCGCTATTCTGGCAAAGTACATCCAGTTCAATCAGCCTCATGCCATGTTCTGGCTGGGATTCGACGTTGATCGCGCCGGTGCTGCTATTGACTGGAACGATCGTAACGCTCCCGCGCCTACGCTGACCATCACCAATCCTGACAACGGACATGCACACCTGCTGTACGCGCTCAAAACCTCAATCCGAACCGCGCCGGATGGAAAAATGAAGCCGCTGCGTTATGCTGCCGCTGTAGAAAACGCCCTACGTATAAAATTAGAAGCCGACGCGGGGTATTCTGGGCTAATTTGCAAAAATCCTAACCACGACCATTGGAAAATTGCCGTGTGGCAGCCGGAACTCTACACGCTGGACTGGCTTGCTGATTTTCTCGACCTAAACGCCGCGAATGACAAGGAAATCGTTGCCGACTACGGCTTAGGCCGTAACTGCACCCTGTTTGATAAAACTAGGAAATGGGCGTATCGCGCCATCCGTCAAGGTTGGCCCGAGTATGACCACTGGCTGCAAGCCTGTTATGAACGCGCTAGCGCCTATAATATTCATTTTTCTTTTCCTCTTAATGACGAAGAGATAAAAGGGATTGCTAAAAGCATCGCTAAATGGACACATAAAAATTTCGATAGTGATTCTTTCAAGGAATATGTTTTAAAAACTCATTCTTCTCAGATACAGGCTGCTAGAGGTAAAAAAGGTGGTGAAAAAAGCAAAGGTGGCGGAAGGAAAGTTGACGAAAGTAGCGAGGCTTACATGAAGCCGTGGCTAAAAATGGGCATGAGCAGAGCCACGTATTATCGAAAAAAAAGGGGATAACCCCTTTTTTATCTTATCTCCAGCGAAGGTAAAATGCGAAGAAAGGATCAGTTATATGTAATTTCCTATCTTCCTTTTCCCATTCGATAACAGGAACCGCTCCTTGTTCCTTTGCTGCTATTTTGGCCATCTCTTCCATGACGCGAGACACTTCATGAGCCTGCGGAACAGAGGTTGCTACTATTTCTTTGATATATCCTCTTAATTCTTCATATTCAATAGTCTGAACGCCAGGTTTCATCTTTGCTAGAGCCAAAAGAACAGCTCTATATATATCTACGCCTTCCCCATTCTTTAATGTTCTAACTATACGGTCTGTTCTCTGTCGTGGTCCCTTAGCTAGCTTCTCAAACATGGATTTGCCATATGAATCGGCTATTCCTCTAAAAAGTGATTGTTCAATATTATCGATAGAAAGGTGCTTTTCAGATCTATCGAATATATCGTTTTCATCACATACTGCGCGACAGAATTCCTGCATCAAATGAGGACTTCCAATAGACTGGCTCGCCAGTTCCTCGACCGTTTGAGACGTTATGGACATATTCAATAAATTGAAACCGGTAACAGGTATTTCTTTTAGTTCATCAACAGACCATACGGGTATGTTAATGTTTTCAACCCGACCAGTCATTTCTTTTTCGACATTGATAGCATCGTATCGGCGATGTGGTATCGCTATTAAAATCACACAAATTCCATCAAAAACCAGTTCTTTAACAGCTCGGACAAAAGATGCTTGCGTTTCTTTAGGCAAATAATGGAAATCGTCAATTATGATATTTGGTTTTTTTGATGATATTAATGTTGTTGCAGTTGATTTTGAGGATATGGCTCTGCTTGTCTTTTGTGAATTTTGGCTTGAATCTGTGTGGTTTAATGAAGCTCCGCCTCCACCCTTCGCTACTAAGGCGTTAATTGTGCCTGAAACATTGGCTCCCACCATAGTAGATGCCCCAGAACCTGAAGATTCTTCTGTTGAAGTCCAACCACCTAATTTGACAATCACCCTATCCCAGATGTCATCTTCGTTAGTTATTGAACCTGCATTTATCCAAATGTTAGATGAGTCTTCTGACGGGAATTCTTTTTTTACTAATACAGTTTTCCCTGATTTTGTTTGTCCTGTAACCGTAACAATCTTGCATAGATTATGTTTAGACTTCCTGATCTTTTTTATTATCTCCTTCTCGCTTCGCTCAATGTAAGTGAACTTAGGCATCCCTCCCGGGACAAATATTTCATAAGCATTAGATGTATTTTGCATCAATTGGCACTCCTTTGAAGTAGATGCGCAAAGCTCAATTATAAGATTCTCAACTTTTTTTACCAATCAGGAAAAGTGAGACTGAAACAAGCCTATATCAGATAACAGCCCTGTTTTAGCAGATCCGTTTATTGCATTGTATTCCTGACCCGGCATACTAGCTCTTCACTTAAGCCAGTATACACTCCGCTAGCGCTACATGACTGGTTCAGGGCTGCGCCCCGAAACCCGCTAAAAGCCACTGACGCGCCTGCGGCTTGTCCAACACCGCGCCAACCGGGAAAGAATTTCCCGTCAGTCCCGGCGTTATCAGGAGGCTGCATTGACAGATAAACGCAGCAAAATGCTCACGATGTGGGTAACGGAAGACGAGCATCAGCGCCTGCTAGAACGCTGCAGCGGAAAACAGCTTGCGGCCTGGATGCGTCAGACATGCCTGGACGAAAAGCCTGCACGGGCCGGCAAGCTGCCTTCGCTTTCACCTGCGCTACTTCGGCAGCTCGCCGGTATGGGTAATAATCTCAACCAGATTGCGCGGCACGTTAATGCCGGCGGCGGTACCGGACTCGATCGCGTGCAGGTAGTTGCCGCGCTGATGGCTATCGATACCGGCCTCGAGCAGCTTCGCCACGCTGTCCTTGAAAAGGCTGCCGGCGATGATCGTTAAGTTTCATCCCAGAGGACGCGGCGGCGGCGCCGGCCCCGTGGATTATCTGCTCGGCAAAGACCGGCAGCGCGCCGGCGCCACCGTGCTGCAGGGAAAACCGGAGGAAGTTCGCGAACTGATCGACGCTTCGACTTACGCCAAGAAATACACTTCCGGCGTGCTCTCGTTCGCAGAGCAGGACATCGCGCCCGGACAGCGTGAAACGCTGATGGCGAGCTTTGAGCGTGTTCTGATGCCCGGACTTGATAAAGACCAGTACAGCGTGCTGTGGGTTGAGCATCAGGACAAGGGCCGGCTGGAGCTCAACTTCCTGATCCCAAACACCGAGCTGTTGACGGGAAAGCGCCTGCAGCCTTATTACGATAGGGCCGACCGGCCCCGTATTGACGCCTGGCAGACCATAGTGAACGGCAGGTTTGGTCTGCACGACCCGAACGCGCCAGAGAACCGGCGAGCGCTGGTCACGGCGTCCGCGCTGCCGGCGGCGAAGCAGGACGCCGCCGCATCAATCACACAGGGCCTTCTCAACCTTGCCGCCGCAGGCGAACTGCAGACGCGCCGCGACGTGACTGCAGCACTCGAAAACGCCGGGTTTGAGGTGGTGCGCACCACCAAAAGCAGCATCAGCATCGCCGACCCGGACGGGGGGCGTAACATCCGACTGAAGGGAGCCATCTATGAGCAGTCTTTCGACGCTGGCGAAGGATTTAGAGAAGAAATCGAAAGAGCAGCAGCACTCTACCGAGCAGATGCTGAAAACCGCATTCAGCGCGCACGAGAAGTCTGTAAGCGCGGCACTGAACTCAAGCGTGCAGACAATCAACGCCGCCATCGAAGACCACAACTCGCGACTGAACGAATCCCTGCGTGGCCACAGAGAGACAATGGAGATCGCGTTACAGTCGAACTGCAACCGCGTGCTGCGCATGACGGGCCGGACGTGGCTGACAATCTCGCTGGTCACTCTGCTGCTGACGGCTACGTGCGCCGCAATTCTGTGGTGGCAGGGCAACCTCATCAGAGCCAACCTAGCGGAAATGACGCTCCAGAGGGACACGCTGCAGAAGCTCAACGCACAGACGTGGGGCGTGACCTTTCAGGAGGACATCAACGGTCGCTTCCTGGTGCTGCCGGAGGGGACGAATATCGACACGGATCGGAACTGGACGGTCGGAAGCGGCAGTACGCAAAAGAATGCGATAAAGCTGATACGGGAGCGGAACTGAATGACGGAGCTGGAAAAACAGTTGCTGAGCGCATTAGAGCAGCTACAGCAGGACTACTCAAAAAGGCTGGACGAGTGGGAGAACGCCTTCGCGGAATGGCAGAGGATGTCTGGCATTACGCAACGGGAGAACGCGAGGCTGAGCGAAGCCGTGAGCAGCTTGAGTCTGCAGGTGCAGAGCTTAAGCGATCAGGTGAGGCGCTTGAGCCGGTAGTCTACCGGCACGAGATGGCCCTGTACGCAGAGCGTCAGAGACAGAACCATGAAAACGAACAGCGGCAGAAGTTACTGGAGCAGCAGCAGAAGCAGATCCGTCCACATTACGGCCCCAAAATGCGCTAAATCCGTGTTTACCCCTGTTGTTTTTTTCCAGGGAAAAGCCGCGACCAGAGTCCGCGGCTTTTTTCGCGCTGCAACTCCTCGCCAAGACGCCTGATCTCCGCCTGCAGCTGCTGGCGTTCTTCTTCTCCGCGCCGG
>NZ_JBXGEE010000011.1:0-26001 GCF_056856975.1 Pantoea sp. PA1 | reverse complement strand
TTCCTCCTTCAGAGTCAACCTCTTTTTTCAGAAGTTTTTCTCCGGCGGCTCAGTCTCCTGAACCTCTCAACACCGCATTCCGTAAGCCGTTGTGCCGTGTCGATGGAGGCGCATTATAGGGAGTTGTCAGACAGGCGCAACCCATAAATTGCAGAAAAAAGCGCGTTCGCTGCATTCCACAGCAAAAGACGCTGTTATACGCAGTTACACACAGCGTTATCCACATTCACCGGGCCTGGCAAATTTAGGCGAGCATCACGCAAACGTTTTCGCTACAATGCCGGGCAATATGACGGACTCCCCTTTTAGGGGCGTTACCTGAGGTTTTTGATCTTTCCTTCTTATATAGAAGAGAAAACCGCTGTAAAACCTGATGTAACGCTCTTCTATACGCGAAACAAAGCCAAGGGATAAACCACCATGCAACAACCTCGTCCTGTACGCCGCGCCTTGCTCAGTGTCTCTGACAAAGCCGGCATCCTCGAATTTGCTCAGGCGCTCTCCAGTCGCGGTGTCGAACTGCTCTCCACAGGTGGAACCGCTCGCCTGCTGGCGGATGCGGGTCTGGCTGTCACAGAAGTCTCTGATTACACCGGTTTCCCGGAAATGATGGATGGACGCGTCAAAACCCTGCATCCGAAAGTGCATGGCGGCATTCTGGGTCGTCGCGGCCAGGATGATGCCATCATGGCGCAGCATGACATCAGCCCTATCGACATGGTGGTCGTTAATCTCTATCCCTTTGCACAGACCGTTGCCCGTGAAGGATGCTCACTGGAAGACGCAGTAGAAAACATCGATATCGGCGGCCCGACCATGGTGCGCTCTGCCGCCAAGAACCACAAAGATGTGGCCATCGTGGTCAGCAGCGGCGACTACGACGCCATCATTGCTGAAATGGATGCCCACCAGAACGGCCTGACGCTCGACACCCGTTTCGACCTGGCGATCAAAGCGTTTGAACACACTGCCGCCTACGACGGCATGATCGCGAACTACTTTGGTAGTCTGGTGCCCGCCTATCACGGTGAACGCAATCAGCCTGCGGGTCGCTTCCCGCGTACCCTGAATCTGAACTTCATCAAGAAGCAGGATATGCGTTACGGCGAAAACAGCCACCAGCAGGCGGCCTTCTATATAGAAGAGCAGGTTGCTGAAGCCTCGGTTGCCACCGCGCAACAGGTTCAGGGCAAAGCGCTCTCCTATAACAATATCGCTGACACGGATGCCGCACTCGAGTGTGTCAAAGAGTTCAGTGACCCCGCCTGCGTCATTGTTAAACATGCTAACCCCTGTGGCGTTGCGACCGGCGACGACCTGCTGTCAGCCTATGACCGTGCTTACCAGACCGACCCTACCTCTGCGTTCGGGGGCATCATCGCCTTTAACCGCGAGCTGGATGAAGCGACAGCACAGGCCATTATCAGCCGCCAGTTCGTTGAGGTGATCATCGCGCCCGCCGTTTCCGAGGCCGCGCTGAAGATTACCGCCACGAAACAGAATGTCCGTGTCCTGATCTGCGGCCAGTGGCAGAACCGCACGGCAGCGCTGGATTTCAAACGCGTCAACGGTGGCCTGCTGGTTCAGGATCGCGATCTCGGTATGGTCGATGCCAGCCAGCTGCGCGTGGTCAGCAAGCGTCAGCCATCGGAGCAGGAGCTGCGTGATGCCCTCTTCTGCTGGAAGGTCGCGAAGTTTGTTAAATCCAACGCCATTGTCTATGCGCGTGACGGGATGACGATCGGGATTGGTGCCGGCCAGATGAGCCGCGTCTACTCCGCTAAAATAGCCGGTATTAAAGCGGGCGATGAAGGACTGGAAGTGAAAGGTTCTGCCATGGCGTCAGATGCGTTCTTCCCCTTCCGCGACGGTATTGATGCGGCCGCTGCGGTGGGCGTGAGCTGTGTGATTCAGCCTGGCGGCTCTATCCGCGATGAAGAGGTGATTGCGGCGGCGGATGAGCACGGCATTGCCATGATCTTTACCGATATGCGCCACTTCCGTCATTAATCATTCCGGAGAGTAACAGATGAAAATTTTAGTGATTGGTAATGGCGGACGTGAACACGCGCTGGCCTGGAAAGCGGCACAGTCGCCGCTGGCAGAAACCGTCTTTGTTGCGCCAGGTAACGCCGGTACGGCATTAGAGCCTGCGCTGCAGAATGTCGCAATCAGTGCGACCGATATCCCTGCCCTGCTGGATTTTGCCCAGCGCGAGAAGATCGATCTGACCATTGTCGGACCGGAAGCACCGCTGGTCATTGGCGTGGTGGATGCATTCCGTCAGGCAGGGCTGACCATTTTTGGCCCGACTCAGGCTGCCGCACAGCTGGAAGGCTCAAAAGCATTTACCAAAGATTTCCTGGCGCGCCATCAGATCCCCAGCGCGGCATACCAGAACTTTACCGAGGTCGAGCCGGCTCTCGCGTATCTGCGTGAGAAAGGCGCGCCTATCGTCATTAAAGCTGACGGACTGGCCGCCGGTAAAGGCGTCATTGTGGCGATGACGCTGCAGGAAGCTGAAGAGGCCGTTCAGGATATGCTGGCCGGTAATGCCTTTGGCGACGCCGGACACCGCATTGTGATCGAAGAGTTTCTGGATGGCGAAGAAGCCAGTTTTATTGTGATGGTCGACGGCGAGCATGTGCTGCCAATGGCCACCAGCCAGGATCATAAACGCGTAGGCGATGGTGATACCGGTCCGAACACCGGCGGAATGGGCGCCTACTCCCCGGCGCCGGTCGTCACCGATGAGATCCACCAGCGCGTCATGGATCAGGTTATCTGGCCGACGGTGCGCGGCATGGCTGCCGAAGGCAACGTTTACACCGGTTTCCTCTACGCTGGTCTGATGATCGATCAGACCGGGCAGCCGAAAGTGATCGAATTCAACTGCCGCTTCGGCGATCCGGAAACCCAGCCGATCATGCTGCGCCTGCAGTCGGATCTGGTCGATCTTTGCCTGGCCGCCTGTGAGGGTAAACTCGATCAGAAAACGTCGCAGTGGGATCCGCGTCCTGCGCTCGGTGTGGTACTGGCGGCGGGCGGTTATCCGGGTGACTACAGTCAGGGTGATCAGATCCACGGTCTGCCACTGGAAGAGGTTGCGGACGGCAAGGTCTTTCACGCCGGAACCCGGCTGGAAGAGGATCGGGTGCTGACCAGCGGTGGCCGCGTGCTGTGCGTTACCGCACTGGGTGAGGATGTCGCTGCGGCCCAGAAGCGGGCTTATGCGCTGACACAGCCCATCTCATGGCAGGGCAGCTTCTGCCGCCGCGATATTGGCTACCGCGCCATTAATCGCAAATAAATTCAGGGGGCACCGGGTGCCCCCTTTTTATTTTTACATATCATCTTCTGTCGGCTGCTGCGCGCACTCATCCTGCTGACTGATCCGCAACAGCTGAATGCCTTCCGGCGCGTCCAGCCATGACACCATCAGCGGTGCAGGGGCGCTGCGCTGCTGCTGTGTCAGTATCCGCAGGGCATCAGCATCAAAAGCGGGCCTGACCTGCTGACCTTCACAACTCTCCAGCAGATTGTTGCCCAGCCAGTGTCCCTGCCTCAGGAATACCCGACCGCTTAACAGCGCATCACTCAGGTTACGCATCCGCTGAGCGTCAAACTTATAGAGTTCCACCGTATCCGCACTCACGGCTTCACGCCGGTCTGACAGCTGACGCTGCATAAAATTGAGGCCGCCCGCCTGGTCAAAGCGCAGAGTGACATCATCAGGCTGCTTCCCTTTTACCTGGCGCTGAACGCTGATCAGCGCCTCTTCCAGCCAGACATAATCGGTCACCTCGCCCTCACCGCCACTGAACGGCGTATAGATCGTACGAATATGGACAGACTGGTGATCGCTGTTTTTACGCCAGATGCGCACAACACCACGATCGGCAAGATAGCCACTGGCAGAAAAGGGGGGAATATCCGGAACAGAGCTGCAGCTAAACAGAAACAGGGAGAGAAACAGAACAGCTAAACGCTGAAACAGCGGGGTCATGATGGCTGGCCTCTTAAACAAAAGGGGCGAAACGCCCCCTGTTTTAAAGCTTAACCGCAGTGCGACGTCTTACTTAACGGCGTCTTTCAGCGCTTTACCAGACACGAATGCCGGTACGTTTGCTGCAGCGATTTTGATCTCTTTGCCAGTCTGCGGGTTACGACCGGTACGCTCAGCGCGGTGGTTCACTTTAAAAGTACCAAAACCAACCAGTTGTACAGCATCACCATCTTTCAGAGACTCAGTGATCGCAGCCAGAGTAGATTCCAGCGCTGCCTTGGCCTGAGTTTTAGACAGGTCAGCTTTTTCTGCGATCACATCAATCAGTTGAGTCTTGTTCATAAGTTATCCTTAAAGTGTATTTATCGCTTGCTAAGCAACGAGTGCGAGGGAAAAGCCATATTCTGGCACTCTTCTGCCTGCACGCACCGATAGCCACAATTTTCAGCCCCCCAAATGTAGACCAGAGAGGGGGCCAATGTGAAGCCTCCAGGCGCGCTAATTCGGGCCTGAAGTCACGTTTTATCGCCTTACTGCTGGAAATTTATACCGATGTTACTTATTCCCGCTTCACGCAGGTCAGATCGCAGACCTTTAATCAATTCAAGGTCGCGCTCTTCACACTCCGCCAGCAGGCGGAAAATCTCCCACTGGAGGTCCCACTCATCGATGATAGCCGGGTTTTCACGCAGCTCCTCATCGGTCATTTCGCGTCCAGCCTGCGTCATTTCCAGCATGGCAACCGTTGTAATGGATGTCCTGCTGACTTCAATCGCATGCTCCAGCGTTTCACCACTCAGCTGGGCATGTAACACTTCGCTCAGGGCCACGCAGGCATCGATAGCCGGATAGACGCCATAGACCTCAAACGCATCGCCATCGGGAATGGCAGCCTCAAGCTTTTCCAGCTGGCTGTCGAAGTTAATCTTCGCATCTTTAACCGTCAGGTTTTCCCAGATCAGATCAAGGATGCGGCGATAGAGTGCCGGATCGGCAAATTCAGTCTGCTCGCAGAATGCGCGATAGTTGGGGTACATACGCTCGCACAGGCAGGCCATAAACGTCAGATGCTGCCAGCTTTCCAGCTTCGCCAGACGCAGATGAACGGGATTTTGTAACATAAAGGTGGCTCTTATTCGTTTCGCTGGCCGCAGTGTAACTGCAAAAGCGCAGCACAAACAGTGTTAAAGCGCGTTTTGCCAGCGCTGGAAAGCGGAACGGTTCGACGCCACTGCATCGGCCCAGCGGGTCGGTTCCGGCAAACGGTAACCGCGCGTACAGTTTTCGACCCACTGCAGCGCAGTATCCAGGCTGACACGGTGGCCGGTGGCGACGAACAGCGGGTTGCAGCGTTGCTTGCTGCGCCATACCCAGCCAATCTGCTCACCTTTGTCGATCAGCGGCTGGCGGCTGCCCGGCTGCGCATCCAGATCGGCAAAACGACCACACAGCCGGCTTTTCGCGACCCCGATAGTAGGCACATCCACCAGCAGACCAAAATGCGAGGCAACGCCGAGCCGTCTGGGATGCGAAATCCCGTGTCCATCCACAAACAGCAGGTCCGGCTTCTGCTCCAGCATCTCCCAGGCGGCCATCAGGGCCGGATATTCCCGGAAGGAGAGAAAGCCCGGGATATAGGGCATCGTCGTCTCAATACGCGCGATGCGATGCTCCACCAGCCGAAGCGATGGGTACTCCAGGATTACCATCGCTGCGCGTGTGATCGTGCCTTCCTGCTCAAAACCTACGTCGGCCCCGCCGATATAGCGAGGCGGTAACACATCAAAATCATCGTCACGCACCACGTCAGCGGCGCGTTGTAACTGCTCAGCGCGAAGTGCGGCAATATCCATGATTACTCCTGATGCCAGGGACGTGATAAACGATGCACAGCATCAACAAAGACACCGGCATTTTCCGGCGGCACATCCAGATGAATGCCGTGCCCCAGATTAAAGACATGGCCGGTGCCGGAACCAAAGCGCTCCAGAATACCGGCCACTTCCTGCTCAATACGCTCAGGTGCCGCATAGAGCATAGAGGGGTCCATATTACCCTGCAGCGCGACTTTATCGCCCACGCGACGGCGCGCATCATCAATGTCGGTGGTCCAGTCGAGACCCAGCGCATCACAGCCGGTGGCGGCCATCGCTTCCAGCCACTGTCCGCCGCCTTTGGTGAACAGCGTCACCGGCACGCGGCGGCCATCATTTTCACGCAGCAGGCCATCAACAATTTTGTGCATGTAGTGAAGGGAAAATTCGCGGTAGTCACGGCCGGTCAGCACGCCGCCCCAGGTATCGAAGACCATCACCGACTGGGCACCTGCGCGAATCTGCGCATTGAGATAGAGAATGACGCTGTCAGCCAGCTTATCCAGCATCGCATGCAGCGTAGCAGGCTCGGCATACATCATCTTTTTGATTCGGGTAAACGCTTTGCTGCTGCCGCCTTCCACCATGTAGGTGGCCAGCGTCCATGGACTGCCGGAGAAGCCGATCAGTGGCACCTCGCCATTGAGATTGCGGCGGATGGTGCGAACCGCGTTCATCACATAGCCCAGCTCCATCTCCGGATCGGGCACCGGCAAGCGATCAACGTCAGCGCGGCAGGTTACAGGGTTTGAGAAACGCGGGCCTTCGCCGGTTTCAAAATAGAGTCCCAGTCCCATCGCATCCGGAATCGTCAGGATGTCACTGAAGAGGATGGCGGCATCCAGCGGAAAACGACGCAGCGGCTGCAGGGTGACTTCACAGGCCAGCTCGGCGTTTTTACACAGCGACATAAAATCACCCGCCTGGGCGCGTGTCGCTTTGTATTCCGGCAAATAGCGCCCGGCTTGTCGCATCATCCATACCGGCGTGACATCCACCGGCTGACGTAACAGGGCACGCAAATAACGATCGTTCTTCAGTTCACTCATCTCAACACTCTCTCAATAACAGGCGTGTAGTGTAGCACTTTCACACTTCAGCGCGGCACAGGGCGACAGTATCTTCAATCAGGCGGCGTGCCACGGTGCCGGGTGGAGGCAGCAGGGGAAGGTCATCAAAACGGAACCAGGCCGCATCCAGCAGCTCTTTGCCATCATGCTGCAGATCGCCGCTGTCATACTCCGCCATGAAGGCGGTCATCAGGGATTGCGGAAAGGGCCACGGCTGAGAGGTCACATAGCGCACGTTTTTGACGCGGATGTTGCTCTCCTCCATCACTTCGCGGGCTACGGCCTGCTCCAGCGTCTCACCGACCTCCACAAAGCCGGCCAGCACGGTATAGACCTTGTTGCGATGGCGGGCATGATTTGCCAGCAGGATTTCATCACCGCGACGGATAGCCACGATGATGCAGGGGGCGATTTGCGGATAGTAACGCTCACGGCAATGACTGCACAGGCAGGCAAATTCATGCCTGCTGTGATGCATTTCATGGCCGCAGTAGCCGCACCAGCGATGAGAGCGGTAAAACTCCGCCAGCTGCACCCCCCGCCCCGCCAGCTGAAACAGTCCGACATCCTGATCGATCAACTGCCGCACGGAGAACATATCGGCAGAGCGTGACGCACAAATCAGCCAGACATTTTCGCCCTGCCACTCTCCGATAAGGCGTGCTTTACTGCCAGTCAGACCAAAATTTTCGGCGTTTCCGTGGGGTAAATCACCTTGTGGCAACCAAAGTTTCTGTTCATGGCTGACAATCCACCATCCAGCGTCTACGCTTGAGATTTCGCATTGCATTTATTTCGTCATCCTTAGCGTCAAATCGTACGCTGAAGCCCTGATGTTAAGTGTGTTGATAAACAACTATAACTCACATGGAGTCAGATATGCTTAACCAGTTAAACGTCCTGGCTGAACGCGTAGGTGGCAGTAATGAGCTGGTCGATTCCTGGCTCGAAGCCCGTCGCCAGCTGCTGGTGACCTATTATCATCTGGTCGGCCTGAAGCCCAACAAAGAAGCCCTGACCCGTCTCGATGAGCAGGCGCTGGACAACTTCTGTCACAGCCTGGTCGATTATCTTTCGGCCGGTCACTTCAGTATTTATGAACGTGTTATCAGTGAAATGAACGGTGACAGCCCGATGATTGCGGCTGCGCAGATCTATCCGCCACTGGAAGCCAACACCGAGCGGCTGATGCAGCTCTATGATGGTCACCTGCAACAGGCGATAGACGATGAAAACTGCATGACTTTCCAGCAGGCGCTTTCAGAAGTGGGCGAAGTGCTGGAGTCGCGCTTCACGCTGGAAGATAAGCTGATCCAGCTGGCATGGGATAATCAGCTGGCTACCCCGCCGGTTGCCAATGACAGTCAGATTGCCCGTCCCGCTTAACCGGTATCACCACCAAAAGGGTTGAGATTATCCACTCGCCCTTTTATGCTGAAGAGGTTCCGAGGCCACTACGCCGACGAACCTTTTTTATTTTTTGCTGTGAAAAACACGATTTTTACGCCCGATCTGCCGGTCAGATTGGTGTGTAGAAAGCGCTTCTTGTCGGAGTGCCCAGCCGGGCTGAGACCGTTAATTCGGGATCCGCGGAACCTGATCAGGTTAGAACCTGCGAAGGGAACAAGAGTAAATTTTTACGGTATGCCAGCATTCTTATGCTGCCGATACCGCTACTCCTTCCGAACTCCGGACAAGCATCGTTCCCCATGAACAGGAAGATTGCTATGTCTGACCCAAAAATGACCCGTCGTGAACAACGTGCCCAGGCGCAGGAATTTATCGATTCCCTGCAAAGCGGCAGTGCATTTCCCCAGTCCCGTCGCATCTGGATAACCGGCAGCCGTGACGATATTCGCGTTCCGATGCGCGAGATCACACTAAGCCCGACCCACACCGGTGGCAGCAAAGCGCAGCCGACCTATGAGCCAAACGAAGCGGTGCCGGTTTACGACACGGCAGGTGCCTATGGCGATCCCGCAGCACAGATCGATGTTCATCGCGGCCTGGAAAAACTGCGCGCCCGCTGGATAGCGGAACGCGATGACAGCGAATACCTGCCACAAAACAGTTCCGGCTACACCCAGCAACGGCTGGCTGATGAGGGGCTGGACCATCTGCGCTTCGATCACTTACCGACGCCGCGCCGGGCCTGTGCAGGCCGCCGCGTCACCCAGCTGCATTATGCCCGCCAGGGGATCATCACCCCGGAAATGGAGTTTATTGCGCTGCGGGAAAATATGGGCCGTGAACGGATGCGCAGTGAAGTGCTGCTGCAACAGCATCCGGGCCACAGTTTTGGCGCGCATCTGCCAGCCAGCATCACACCGGAGTTTGTGCGGCAGGAGGTGGCAGCCGGACGGGCCATCATCCCTGCCAATATCAATCACCCGGAATCGGAGCCGATGATTATCGGCCGCAACTTTCTGGTTAAGGTGAATGCCAATATCGGTAACTCGGCGGTCACCTCCTCCATTGAAGAGGAAGTGGAAAAACTGGTCTGGTCGACGCGCTGGGGTGCCGATACGGTGATGGATCTCTCTACCGGCCGCTATATTCATGAAACGCGCGAGTGGATTCTGCGGAACAGCCCGGTCCCCATCGGCACAGTGCCGATCTATCAGGCGCTGGAAAAAGTGAACGGCGTGGCCGAGGCGCTGAACTGGGACGTTTTCCGCGACACGCTGCTTGAGCAGGCGGAACAGGGGGTGGATTACTTCACGATACACGCTGGCGTCCTGCTGCGTTATGTCCCGATGACGGCGAAGCGGCTGACCGGGATCGTGTCGCGCGGCGGATCGATCATGGCGAAATGGTGCCTGTCGCATCATCAGGAGAACTTCCTTTATCAGCATTTCCGGGAGATTTGTGAAATCTGCGCCGCTTACGATGTGTCACTGTCGCTGGGCGATGGTCTGCGGCCGGGTTCGATTCAGGATGCGAACGATGAGGCCCAGTTCGCTGAGCTGCGTACCCTGGGCGAACTGACGCGTATTGCCTGGGAATATGATGTACAGGTGATGATTGAAGGGCCGGGCCATGTGCCAATGCATATGATCCGCCGCAACATGACCGAACAGCTCGACCTGTGCGATGAAGCCCCCTTCTACACCCTCGGCCCGCTGACCACCGACATCGCACCGGGCTATGACCACTTTACCTCCGGAATCGGGGCCGCCATGATTGGCTGGTTTGGCTGCGCCATGCTCTGTTACGTCACACCTAAAGAGCATCTGGGGCTGCCGAACAAAGAGGATGTCAAACAGGGGCTGATCACCTACAAAATCGCGGCACATGCTGCTGACCTGGCTAAAGGCCATCCCGCCGCGCAGATCCGCGATAACGCCATGTCCAAAGCGCGCTTTGAATTCCGCTGGGAAGATCAGTTCAACCTGGCTTTAGACCCTCATACCGCCCGCGCCATGCATGATGAAACCCTGCCGCAGGAGTCAGGCAAAGTGGCCCATTTCTGTTCAATGTGCGGCCCTAAATTCTGCTCAATGAAGATTTCTCAGGAGGTGCGCGAGTTTGCGGCACGCCAGGATAGCCGCGCTGAACCGGTGGAAGTGGGCATGGCCCGGATGTCAGAGCATTTCCGCAGCCGCGGGGGTGAGCTTTATCACTCTGCCGATGTTATTGAGGAGGAGTAACCATGTCTGCCTTTCCTGCTACCGCCCCGCGCCTGGGGCTCTATCCGGTGGTTGACAGCCCCGCCTGGATTGAACGCCTGCTGACGGCGGGCGTGCGCACATTGCAGCTGCGCATAAAAGATCAGCCTGATGAGATTGCCGAACCCGCGATTGCTCAGGCGATAGCGCTGGGCAAACGCTACGATGCGCGCCTGTTTATCAACGATTACTGGGAGCTGGCGATCAGACATGACGCCTATGGTGTGCATCTGGGTCAGGAAGATCTGGATGTTGCCGATCTCGCCCGGATTCGCCAGGCAGGATTGCGGCTCGGGATCTCCACCCATGATGATACCGAGCTGGATCGTGCCCTGGCGATCCAGCCCTCTTACATTGCGCTGGGACATATCTTCCCGACGCAGACCAAAGCGATGCCTTCTGCGCCTCAGGGCGTGGAACAACTGAAGCGACATCTGGCACGCCTGACGCACATCCCCACCGTGGCGATTGGCGGTATCTCGATTGCCCGGGCACCGGAAGTCCTGGCAACCGGCGTGGGCAGCATTGCTGTGGTGAGTGCGATTACCCAGGCAGATGACTGGCGTGAAGCCACGCGCACCCTGCTGGCGCTGGCAGAGCCTCACGGATAGCGATTTCCGGAACCTGTCCCGCATCCTGGCGGCAAATGCGGTAACGTCCACCACTTTCCGGGAAAGCGGCGCGCAGAAGCAGAGGCTGACGGTGGCACCTCCTGAACCGGTACTTTAACGTGGCCTTCGTCAGGTGAAGGTTATCTGACCAGGGCCGGTTCCCTCCTCTTGCCGGCCCTGCTTCTTCTTCGGGTTAAGCGACATCGGGAGCGGAAGCAGACGTCTCATGCTGACAGGAGAGCATGGCGCGTTCCACGGCCGCACCCAGCCGTGCCAGCGCCTGTTCCGTCTGATCGGTGATGGGCAGCGCAAAGTTCAGACGCAGACAGTTGCGATATTTCCCCGATGCTGAAAAGAGTGAGCCGACGGCAATCTGGATTTTTGACTCGCGCAGTTCGCGGTTAAGCCGGACGGCGTCAAACGCTTCAGGAAGTTCTATCCACATCATAAAACCGCCCTGAGGACGAGAGACGCAGATACCGCAGGGAAAGTAGTGGCGCACCCAGCAACTGAAAGTTTCATAGTTGCGGTGATAGATCTGCCGCATCCGGCGCAGATGAGGCTGATAATGCCCCTGGCGGATAAACTCGGAAACGGCATGCTGAGGCTGCGTAGCCGTAGAGCCTGTGACGATATATTTCATGTGCAGCACGCGGTCGCGATAACGGCCAGGTGCCACCCAGCCAACCCGCAGACCTGGCGCAAGCGTTTTTGAAAAGGAGCTGCAGAGCAGAACCCGGCCATCCATATCGAGCGCCTTAATGGCGGGCGGACGGGGATATTCCCAGGCTAACTCACCATAAACGTCATCTTCGATGATGGCCGCATCAAAACGCTGCGCCAGCGCCAGTAACGCCCGCTTGCGCGCCTCAGGCATGATAAAGCCGAGCGGATTATTGCAGTTCGGAACAACGATGACCGCTTTAATGGGCCACTGGTCAAAAGCCAGTTCCAGCGCCTCAAGACTGATACCGGTTATCGCATCGGTCGGAATCTCAATGGCCCGGATGCCAAAGCCGCGCAGGGTTTGCATGATACCGTGAAAAGAGGGCGACTCGACGGCGATGATATCGCCCGGTTCACAGACCGCCCGCACGGCTACCGATAAGGCTTCATGGCAGCCGGTCGTGATAACAATATCATCGGCGGTAAGCTGACAGCCGCTATCGATCGCCAGCCGGGCAACCTGTTTCCGCAGCGCAAGAACGCCATAGAGGGTGTCATAATTCAGCAGGCCAGCCTCCTGCTTCTGAGCCTGACGGCTGAAGGCTTTCCACAGCGGCTTCAGGGTCGGCTGAGTCAGATCGGGCATGCCGCTGCCCAGTTGCAGTACATCATCTTCCAGCCGACTGTTGAGCAGCTCCAGCACCGCGTCCCACTGCGTCACCTCAACAGGCCGCTGCACGGGACGGGTCAGCGCAGGTACCGGCGGCGTGGCTTTGTGCGACGCCACAAAATAGCCGGAGCGCGACTGCGGGATAATCATCTGCTTCTCTTCCAGCAGGCGATAAGCCTGCTGCACCGTGCTGATACTCACCCCATGTTCCGCACTCAGGCTGCGCACAGAGGGCAGACGCTCCCCGCTGCGAAACAAGCCCTGTTCGATACGCTGTGCCAGCAACGTGGCCAGATGTTCATAGCGGGTCATTGTATCCTCTCCTGCAAGCGTGATGATGAGCGACCAGTACAGTCAGGCTCCTTTTTTACCATTCAGATCGCGATCTCTTCAATCTGTATGTTAATAAAAGGTGATTTTTGAGTCTGTATCATACAGGTGTATCCCCGGAAAATAGTGCTCAGGCCAATCATTGAGGAAACTATCATGGGATATGATGAAAATCGCGCCGCTAAGCCTTTTGCCGTTACGCCTTACCTTCTGCTCCGTTATCTGTGGCGCAGCTTCAGACGCTGGCAGCTGCGGCGCGAAACGCGCGCTATTCTGTCGAGACTGAGTGACAGTCAGCTGAAAGATATCGGCATCGGCCGCAATGACTGGAATGGCTGAATCAGAGACAAAAAAAAACCCTGCCGAAGCAGGGTTTTTATCAGGCGAAGGACGATTAATCGTCTTTGCTGCCGCCGAGGCCGGCGTTCAGCAGTTCAGCCAGGCTGGCTGAGGCTTCATCCGCAGTCACCTGCGGTGCAGCCGGAACTTCACCCGCCGCTTTACGGCGCATACGATCCTGATGGTATGCATAACCGGTACCGGCCGGGATCAGACGACCCACGATGACGTTCTCTTTCAGGCCGCGCAGTTCATCACGCTTGCCTGCTACTGCTGCTTCGGTCAGGACACGGGTCGTTTCCTGGAACGATGCGGCAGAGATGAACGATTCGGTTGCCAGTGACGCTTTGGTAATACCCAGCAGGTCACGTACGAAGGTTGCGCCAACTTTTCCGTTCGCTTCCAGATCACGGTTAGAGATCTTGATGCGAGAGAATTCAGCCTGCTCACCTTCCAGGAAGTCGGTGCTTCCTGCGCTCACGATGGTCGCTTTACGCAGCATCTGACGAACGATGACTTCGATGTGCTTATCGTTAATCTTAACGCCCTGCAGACGATAAACTTCCTGCACTTCGTTAGTGATGTAACGGGTCACCGCATGCACGCCACGCAAGCGCAGGATGTCATGTGGAGACTCTGGGCCATCGGAAACCACGTCACCGCGCTCAACACGTTCACCTTCGAACACGTTCAGCTGACGCCATTTCGGAATCATCTCTTCATATGGCTCACTGCCATCCAGCGGCGTGATGACCAGACGACGTTTACCTTTGGTCTCTTTACCGAAGGAGATGATACCGCTGATCTCAGCCAGGATAGCCGGCTCTTTCGGACGACGCGCTTCGAACAGGTCAGCAACGCGTGGCAGACCACCGGTAATATCTTTGGTACCGCCAGATTCCTGCGGAACACGCGCCAGCGTGTCACCGGCACTGATCTTAACGCCATCTTCCAGCTGAACAATCGCTTTACCCGGCAGGAAGTACTGAGCAGGCATATCAGTGCCTGGGATCAGAACGTCGTTGCCGCTGGCATCAACAATTTTCAGCGCAGGACGCAGATCTTTACCGCCTGACGTACGTTCAGCACTGTCCAGCACCACCAGCGAAGAAAGACCGGTCAGGTCATCTGTCTGACGGGTAATGGTCTGGCCGTCAATCATGTCGGTGAAGCGAATGAAACCGCCCACTTCGGTGATAACTGGCATGGTATGCGGATCCCAGTTTGCTACGGTTTCGCCCGCTGCAACCTGCTCACCATCACCTTTCGCCATGGTAGAACCGTAAGGAACTTTATAGCTCTCTTTGGTACGACCAAATTCATCGATCATTTTCAGTTCGACGTTACGCGAGGTGATCACCAGCTTACCTGCCGAGTTCGTTACCGACTTGGCGTTGGTCAGCTTGATGGTACCTTTGTTCTTCACCTGAATGCTGGATTCAGCAGCCGCACGTGATGCCGCACCACCGATGTGGAACGTACGCATCGTCAGCTGTGTACCCGGCTCACCGATGGACTGTGCCGCGATAACACCGATCGCTTCACCTTTGTTGATGATGTGACCACGTGCCAGGTCGCGACCGTAGCAATGCGCACACACACCAAAGTCAGTTTCACAACCTACGACAGAACGCACTTTCAGGCTGTCGACTGAGTTCAGTTCCAGCACGTCACACCAGTGCTCATCGAGCAGGGTGTTACGTGGAACCAGAATGTCAGCCGAGCCCGGCTTCAGAACGTCTTCCGCGGTCACACGACCCAGAACGCGTTCGCGCAGTGGCTCTTTCACGTCGCCACCTTCGATGACCGGGGTCATCATGATGCCTTCGTGCGTACCACAGTCATCTTCGGTCACAACCAGATCCTGGGCAACGTCAACCAGACGACGCGTCAGATAACCGGAGTTCGCGGTTTTCAGTGCGGTATCCGCAAGACCTTTACGCGCACCGTGGGTTGAGATGAAGTACTGGAGTACGTTCAGACCTTCACGGAAGTTCGCGGTAATCGGCGTCTCGATGATGGAGCCATCTGGCTTCGCCATCAGACCACGCATACCGGCCAGCTGACGAATCTGTGCAGCAGAACCACGCGCACCGGAGTCGGCCATCATAAAGATGCTGTTAAAGGAAACCTGTTTCTCTTCTTCGCCGTCACGGTTAATCACGGTTTCAGTAGAGAGGTTTTCCATCATCGCCTTGGCAACACGTTCGTTGGCTGCGGCCCAGATATCGATGACTTTGTTATAACGTTCACCCGCGGTAACCAGACCAGACTGGAACTGTTCCTGGATCTCGGCCACTTCCGCTTCCGCTTCGGTGATGATTTCCACTTTCTTCTCTGGAATAACCATGTCGTCGATACCGACTGACGCGCCTGAACGGGCTGCGTAGGCGAAACCGGTGTACATGGTCTGGTCAGCAAAGATAACGGTCGGCTTCAGCCCCAGAATGCGGTAACAGGTGTTCAGCATTTTGGAGATCGCTTTTTTACCCAGCGCCTGGTTCACGATGGAGTAAGGCAGACCTTTCGGCACGATCATCCACAGGATGGCACGGCCAATCGTGGTGTCGATCAGGCTGGTTTTCGCAACCCACTCATCCTGCTCATTTTTCTCGTGTTCGGTGATACGCACCTTAACGCGAGCGTGCAGTGAGGCCAGGCCAGCGCGATAAATACGCTCAGCTTCTTTCGGGCCAGTCAGTACCATGCCTTCGCCTTTGGCGTTAACACAGTCACGGGTCATGTAGTACAGACCCAGTACAACGTCCTGAGAAGGAACGATGATTGGCTCGCCGTTCGCAGGTGACAGGATGTTGTTGGTAGACATCATCAGCGCACGCGCTTCCAGCTGGGCTTCCAGCGTCAGCGGAACGTGAACAGCCATCTGGTCACCATCGAAGTCGGCGTTATACGCCGCACAAACCAGCGGGTGCAGCTGGATAGCTTTACCTTCGATCAGAACCGGTTCAAAGGCCTGAATACCCAGACGGTGCAGCGTAGGCGCACGGTTCAGCAGAACCGGGTGCTCACGGATCACTTCGTCGAGGATATCCCAGACAACCGCTTCTTCGCGCTCAACCATTTTCTTCGCGGCTTTGATGGTGGTGGCCAGGCCACGCAGTTCCAGCTTGCCGTAAATAAACGGTTTGAACAGTTCGAGTGCCATTTTCTTCGGCAGACCGCACTGATGCAGACGCAGGTATGGACCTACGGTGATAACCGAACGACCGGAGTAGTCGACACGTTTACCCAGCAGGTTCTGACGGAAACGACCCTGCTTACCTTTGATCATGTCAGCCAGCGATTTCAGCGGACGCTTGTTGGAACCGGTGATCGCACGACCGCGACGACCGTTGTCCAGCAGTGCATCGACCGCTTCCTGCAGCATACGCTTTTCGTTGCGCACGATGATATCTGGCGCAGCCAGATCCAGCAGGCGCTTCAGACGGTTGTTACGGTTGATCACGCGACGATAAAGATCGTTCAGATCTGACGTAGCAAAACGTCCGCCATCCAGCGGAACCAGCGGACGCAGATCCGGTGGCAGAACAGGCAGCACGGTCAGGATCATCCACTCTGGCTTGTTACCAGACTGAACGAACGCTTCCAGCAGCTTGATACGCTTGGTCAGCTTTTTACGCTTGGTTTCAGAGTTGGTTTCGTTCAGCTCTTCACGCAGCTGCTCGCACTCCTGGTCCAGATCCATGTTTTTCAACAGGGCCTGGATCGCTTCGGCGCCCATTTTGGCGTCGAACTCGTCACCGAACTCTTCCAGTGCGTCAAGGTACTGCTCTTCAGTCAGGATCTGACGCTTCTCGAGGTTGGTCATGCCACCTTCGATTACCACGTAAGATTCAAAGTAGAGCACGCGCTCGATGTCACGCAGTGGCATATCCAGCAGCAAGCCGATACGCGATGGCAGTGACTTCAGGAACCAGATGTGCGCAGTCGGCGACGCCAGTTCGATGTGGCCCATACGCTCACGGCGTACTTTAGTCTGGGTCACTTCAACGCCGCACTTCTCACAAATCACACCACGGTGTTTCAGACGCTTGTACTTACCGCACAGGCACTCATAGTCTTTTACCGGCCCGAAGATACGGGCACAGAACAGACCATCGCGCTCTGGCTTAAAAGTACGGTAGTTAATGGTTTCTGGCTTTTTCACTTCACCAAAAGACCAGGAACGGATCATGTCTGGCGAAGCCAGCGCAATTTTGATCGCATCAAACTCTTCGGTCTTAGTTTGCGCTTTCAGAAACTTAAGTAAGTCTTTCACGGATTAGCTCCCGTCGGAGTGAGACTCAGGGGGCGTCCAACCGAAATTGAACGCCCCGTAACCAGTACAATTGCGAGCGCTTAAACCCTGCGCTTTCAGGCGGCGGCGAACCACAGCCTGAAATGGGGGTTACTCGTCTTCCAGCTCGATGTTGATACCCAGCGAGCGAATCTCTTTCAACAGTACGTTGAAGGATTCCGGCATGCCCGGTTCCATCTGATGGTTGCCGTCAACGATGTTTTTATACATCTTGGTACGGCCGTTGACGTCATCAGACTTAACGGTAAGCATTTCCTGCAGGGTATACGCGGCACCGTATGCTTCCAGTGCCCATACTTCCATCTCACCAAAGCGCTGACCACCGAACTGCGCCTTACCACCCAGCGGCTGCTGAGTAACCAGGCTGTAGGAACCGGTAGAACGTGCATGCATCTTGTCATCAACCAGGTGGTTAAGTTTCAGCATGTACATGTAGCCAACGGTTACCTGACGTTCGAACTGTTCACCGGTGCGGCCGTCAAACAGGGTAATCTGACCGGAAGAAGGCAGACCGCCGAGCTGTAACAGCTCTTTGATTTCGCTCTCTTTCGCGCCATCAAACACCGGCGTTGCGATTGGCATACCTTTTTTCAGGTTCTCTGCCAGGCGCAGCACTTCGTCGTCGGAGAAGGTGTTCAGATCAACTTTCTGACGCAGATCGCTTCCCAGGTCATAGGCACGCTGGATGAATTCGCGCAGTTTCGCGACTTCTTCCTGCTTCTTCAGCATGGCGTTGATTTTCTCACCAATGCCCTTCGCTGCCATCCCCAGGTGTGTCTCAAGGATCTGACCGATGTTCATACGCGATGGTACGCCCAGCGGGTTCAGTACGATGTCGACCGGCGTACCGTTCTCATCGTAAGGCATGTCTTCGATTGGGTTGATCTTAGAGATAACACCTTTGTTACCGTGACGACCTGCCATCTTATCACCAGGCTGGATCTGACGTTTAACGGCCAGATAAACCTTAACGATTTTCAGCACGCCCGGTGCCAGATCGTCGCCCTGGGTGATCTTACGGCGCTTGCCTTCGAGTTTTTTCTCAAACTCGTGCTTCAGTTCGTCGTACTGCTCTGCCAGCTGCTCCAGCTGGTTTTGTCTGGCTTCATCAGTCAGACCCAGCTCCAGCCAGCGCTCGCGCGGCAGCTTGTCCAGCTTGTCTGCTTCAACGCCACCTGCGATCAGGACGCTCTGGATACGGCTGAACAGGCCCGCTTCCAGGATCTGCAGCTCTTCAGACAGGTCTTTCTTAGCCTGCTTCAGCTGCATCTCTTCGATTTCGAGCGCACGCTTGTCTTTTTCCACGCCATCGCGGGTAAAGACCTGAACGTCGATCACGGTACCTGACACGCCATTCGGCACGCGCAGTGATGAATCTTTTACGTCAGAGGCTTTTTCACCGAAGATCGCACGCAGCAGCTTCTCTTCTGGCGTCAGCTGGGTTTCACCTTTCGGGGTAACCTTACCAACCAGAATGTCACCACCGGTCACTTCAGCACCGATGTAGACGATGCCTGACTCATCCAGTTTAGAGAGTGCAGCTTCACCCACGTTCGGGATATCAGCGGTAATCTCTTCCGGCCCCAGTTTGGTGTCACGCGACACGCAAGCCAGTTCCTGGATGTGAATGGTGGTAAAGCGATCTTCCTGAACCACACGCTCGGAGACCAGGATGGAGTCTTCGAAGTTGTAACCGTTCCACGGCATGAACGCGACACGCATGTTCTGGCCCAGCGCCAGTTCACCCAGATCGGTGGACGGGCCATCTGCCAGCACGTCTCCGCGCTCAACCGGCTCACCCAGAGAGACACATGGCATCTGGTTGATGCAGGTGTTCTGGTTTGAACGGGTATATTTGGTCAGGTTATAGATGTCGATACCGGCTTCGCCCGCGTACATCTCATCTTCGTTAACTTTGATAACGATACGTGATGCATCAACATACTGAACGGTACCACCACGTTTGGCGACGGCAGTAACACCGGAGTCAACGGCAACAGCACGTTCCATACCGGTACCAACCAGCGGCTTATCTGCACGCAGAGTCGGAACGGCCTGACGTTGCATGTTCGCACCCATCAGAGCACGGTTGGCGTCATCGTGTTCCAGGAACGGGATCAGGGATGCACCGACAGAAACCACCTGCTGGGTGGAAACGTCCATGTAGTCAACCTGATCGCGGCTGAACAGACTCGATTCGCCTTTGCTACGGCAGGTGACCAGGTCATCAACAAACGCGCCGTTTTCATCGAGCGGGGCGTTCGCCTGAGCGATAACGTAGTTACCCTCTTCAATAGCAGAGAGGTAGTGGATCTCGTCAGAAACCAGACCGTCGATAACACGACGATAAGGCGTCTCAAGGAAACCATACTCATTGGTCTGTGCATAAACAGACAAGGAGTTGATCAGACCGATGTTCGGACCTTCAGGGGTTTCGATTGGGCAGACACGACCGTAGTGCGTTGGGTGTACGTCACGCACTTCGAAGCCGGCACGCTCACGCGTCAAACCACCCGGGCCAAGTGCAGAGATACGACGTTTGTGCGTAATCTCTGACAGCGGGTTGTTCTGATCCATAAACTGTGAAAGCTGGCTTGAACCGAAGAACTCTTTCACCGCAGCCGAAATCGGCTTCGCGTTGATCATGTCCTGTGGCATCAGCGTATCGAGGTCGCCCAGAGAGAGACGCTCTTTAACCGCACGCTCAACACGCACCAGGCCGACACGGAACTGGTTCTCAGCCATTTCACCGACTGAACGAATACGACGGTTGCCGAGATGGTCGATATCGTCCACTTCGCCTTTACCGTTACGGATGTCGATCAGTTTTTTCATCACTTCGATGATGTCTTCTTTGCTCAGGATACCTGAACCTTCGATTTCATCACGCAGCAGTGAACGGTTGAACTTCATGCGGCCGACGGCAGAGAGATCGTAACGATCTTCAGAGAAGAACAGGTTCTCGAACAGGTTCTCTGCAGCTTCACGCGTTGGCGGCTCACCAGGACGCATCATGCGGTAGATCTCAACCAGTGCGCTCAGGCGATCGCTGGTTGGGTCAACACGCAGGGTCTCAGACATATATGGACCGTGGTCCAGATCGTTGGTGAACAGCGTTTCGATGCGTTTGTGACCCGACTGGCTCAGTTTGGCCAGCAGATCCAGTGACAGCTCCATGTTCGCTGCAACAATCAGCTCACCGGTGCTCTCATCGATGTAGTCTTTAGCAACCACTTTGCCCGCGATATATTCAACCGGAACTTCGATGTGCTGAATGCCATCTTTTTCCAGCTGACGAATATGACGCGCAGTAATGCGGCGACCTTTTTCGACGTAAACGGTGCCGTTCGCTTCGATATCGAAGGTCGCGGTTTCACCGCGCAGGCGCTCAGGCACCAGCTCCATCTGCAGCTTGTTGTCGCGAATTTCAAACACCACTTTCTCGAAGAAGAGATCGAGGATCTGAGGTGTTGTGAACTGCAACGCACGCAGGATGATAGTGGCCGGCAGCTTACGACGACGGTCAATACGGACAAACAGGTTATCTTTCGGGTCAAACTCAAAGTCGAGCCATGAACCGCGGTAAGGGATGATACGTGCGTTATAAAGCACTTTACCCGAAGAGTGGGTTTTACCCTTATCGCTATCAAAGAACACGCCAGGACTACGGTGCAGCTGAGAAACGATAACGCGCTCGGTACCGTTAATAACAAAGGTACCGTTGTCGGTCATGAGCGGAATTTCGCCCATGTAGACTTCTTGTTCTTTAATGTCTTTTACGGTGCCTTCTGGCGCTTCGCGCTCATAGATCACCAGACGCAGTTTCACGCGCAGCGGTGCCGAATAGGTCACGCCACGGATCTGACACTCTTTCACGTCAAAGACAGGTTCGCCCAGGCGATAGCTCACATACTGCAACTCAGAGTTGCCGCTGTAGCTCGCAATAGGGAATACAGAGCGGAATGCAGCTTCCAGCCCGTACTGACCTTCTGGATCTTGCTCGATAAACTTCTGGAACGAGTCGAGCTGGATGGAAAGGAGATAAGGTATGTCCAGTACTTGTGGACGTTTACCAAAATCCTTACGAATACGTTTTTTCTCGGTATAGGAGTAAACCATAGGGTTCCTCAGCTAGCTGACAAGTCGACCCACGCTGTCCGTCCTGACAGGACAGTTCATGCAACACGATTTTGTTTGATTCACTGGCTGCGCGGCAGCAGTGCAATACCTCTTTCTATCACGCTTAAATCATTTCATCGCTTTTGTGAAGGCAGGGAACCCGCACAGGAAAGCGGTATATTAAGTCGTCGATAGAGAAAGATATTGAAGAGTAGCAATGGACAAACAGTGTGAAACCCCATTGAGACCCTGTAGCGCAAAAAGGCTGGTGACCAAAAAGTCACCAGCCATCAGTCTGAAACTACTCAGACTGCAACCCGAAGGTTGTCTTACTTAACTTCAACTTCAGCGCCAGCTTCTTTCAGAGCAGCTTCAAGTGCAGCTGCGTCATCTTTGCTGATGCCTTCTTTGATTACGCCAGTTGCTTCAACCAGGTCTTTGGCTTCTTTCAGGCCCAGACCAGTTGCAGTACGTACGGCTTTGATAACTGCTACTTTGTTCGCGCCAACAGCTTTCAGTACGACGTCGAATTCAGTTTTTTCTTCAACAGCTTCAGCCGGACCCGCAGCAACAGCTACAGCAGCAGCAGCAGAAACGCCGAATTTTTCTTCCATAGCAGAAACCAGCTCAACAACTTCCATTACGGACATCGCTGCAACAGCTTCCAGAATTTGGTCTTTAGTGATAGACATGACAATTGTTCCTAAGAATCAGAAAAAGTTTATACGTAAGCAGGTACGAAGAAAAGAAAAGGGCCTTAAGCCGCTTCTTTTGCATCGCGTACAGCAGCCAGAGTGCGGACCAGTTTGCCGGCAGCGGCTTCTTTCATGGTCGACATCAGACGTGCCAGTGCTTCTTCGTAGGTCGGCAGAGTTGCCAGACGGTCAATATTGGCCGCCGTGATCAGCTCACCTTCAAAGGCTGCAGCTTTGACCTCAAATTTTGCATTCGCTTTCGCGAAATCTTTGAACAGACGAGCAGCAGCGCCCGGGTGTTCCATAGAATATGCAATCAGGGTCGGACCAACAAACGTGTCTTTCAGGCACTCAAACTGAGTACCTTCAACGACGCGGCGCAGCAGGGTGTTACGAACAACACGCATGTAAACGCCAGCTTCACGACCTGCTTTACGCAGTTCGGTCATTTTATCAACGGTAACGCCACGGGAATCCGCAACAACCGCTGAAAGCGCACCTTTGGCTACTTCGCTGACTTCAGCAACAATTGCTTGTTTGTCTTGAAGATTTAATGCCATTAGCTTTTGCTCCTGGATTTGACCGGGAAAGGATTTCCCCGGAACTCACTTCACTTACTCACCCAAAAGGGGAAATAAGCGCTCGAACACGGTGAGCAGAATCCAGCTAAGAAAAAATTCTTTTGGTTCTGTCACCGTCTACGCAGGGTATTAAGCGGACTATCCGGGGATAGACAGCTCCTGCGGTCTTGGACGGAGGCCAGGATAAGGCCTGGCTCCAACCTAAATTCTGTGTGACGCAGCAGAATCAGAGGGAAAGGCGTTAAACGCCGCTGTCGCATCTGACTCTCTGGTGTCCTGTTCTGCTAATAACAGAACAACGGGCGTAAGATTCTAGGTGAATTTTTCGCCCGTTTCAAGCAGCAATTAGTTTGCTGTTGCGTTCAGACCAGCCTGGTCAACGGCAACGCCGGCGCCCATGGTGGTTGAAAGGCTGACTTTCTTGATGTACACGCCTTTCGCCTGAGATGGTTTCGCTTTTTTCAGCGCAACCAGCAGAGATTCCAGGTTTTCTTTCAGTTTGTCAGCGTCAAAGTCCACTTTACCGATGGTAGTGTGGATGATGCCGTTTTTGTCGTTACGATAACGAACCTGACCTGCTTTAGCGTTCTTAACCGCTTCAGCAACGTTAGGGGTTACAGTACCGACTTTCGGGTTTGGCATCAGGCCGCGTGGACCCAGAATCTGGCCCAGCTGGCCAACAACGCGCATTGCATCCGGAGAAGCAATAACAACGTCAAAATTCATTTCGCCTTTCTTGATCTGCTCAGCCAGGTCTTCCATACCAACCAGCTCTGCGCCAGCAGCTTTTGCCGCTTCAGCGTTTGCGCCCTGGGTGAAGACAGCAACACGTACTGAACGACCAGTACCGTGTGGCAGAACGGTCGCGCCGCGTACGTTCTGATCAGATTTACGTGCATCGATGCCGAGGTTGACAGCAACGTCAACGCTTTCAACGAACTTGGCAGTCGCCAGCTCTTTCAGCAGAGCAACAGCTTCAGCAATGTCATACTGCTTGGTCGCGTCAACTTTGTCGCGAATTACGGTCATGCGCTTGGTCAGCTTAGCCATTTCTTAGTCCTCTACTACCAGGCCCATGGAACGAGCAGTACCTTCGATTGAGCGAGTCATCGCTTCAACGTCAGAACCAGTCATGTCCGCAGCTTTGGTTTCTGCGATTTCACGTACCTGAGCACGGGTCACTTTACCGACTTTATCTTTGTTCGGCTTACCAGAACCAGACTTGATGCCCGCTGCTTTTTTCAGCAGTACGGCAGCCGGAGGGGTTTTGGTGATAAAGGTAAATGAACGGTCGCTGTATACAGTGATAACAACAGGAGTCGGCAGACCTTTTTCCAGAGATTCGGTCTTCGCGTTGAACGCTTTGCAGAATTCCATGATGTTAACACCCTGCTGACCCAGAGCTGGACCAACCGGTGGACTTGGGTTCGCCATACCAGCTGCAACCTGCAGCTTGACGTAGGCTTGGACTTTCTTAGCCATGATATTTCCTCAATTGGGTTATAGCGCCTTTAAAAGGCTCCCCGTGATAACGATTTATACGCCGTTGCCAGCGCATAAAAACAAAAGGCGCGAAATTGTAGTTAAATTTCGCGCCTGCTGCAACAGCTAAATTGTGAGCGGAAAGAGGTTAACCTTTCTCCACCTGACCGAAGTCGAGTTCAACCGGTGTTGCACGTCCGAAGATGGAGACAGAAACCGTCAGGCGGCTCTTCTCGTAATCCACATCCTCAACCACACCGTTAAAGTCAGCAAACGGACCGTCGTTAACGCGAACCATTTCGCCTGGTTCAAACAGCGTTTTCGGACGAGGCTTGTCGCCGACCTGCTGCAGACGGTTCATGATCGCATCAACTTCTTTATCGCTGATAGGTGCCGGACGGTCAGATGTGCCGCCGATGAAACCCATCACGCGCGGGACGCTGCGCACCAGGTGCCAGCTGGCGTCATTCATCACCATCTGAACCAGTACATATCCCGGGAAAAACTTGCGCTCGCTCTTACGACGCTGGCCACCACGAATTTCAACGACTTCTTCAGTCGGAACCATGACGTCGCCAAACAGCTCTTCCATGTTGTGCAATTTGATATGCTCGCGCAGCGACTGTGCTACGCGGCCTTCAAAACCGGAAAACGCCTGTACGACGTACCAGCGTTTCTTTGGAGCTTCAGACATCTCAGAACCTCAGGCCAGTGATAAACGATACCAGACGGACCAGAATACCATCCAGCCCCCACAAAATCAGTGACATCACGGCGGTAACCGCGGCAACGATTAACGTGGTGTGCAGCGTTTCCTGGCGGGTTGGCCAGATAACCTTACGCATTTCTGTTCTTGCTTCACGAGCAAAAGCCACGGTCGCTTTGCCTTTGGTCGTTAAAAGCGCAATGCCGCCAGCCGCTGCGATCAGTACAACTACGGCTAACGCACGCAGTGGCAGTGACACATCACGATAGAGGTAGTTACCTACAATCGCTGCAAGCAGCAGTAATACGACTACTACCCACTTTACCGCTTCCAGGCCACGCCCGCTCCCTTGAGCTTCGGTATTCGCACTCATAAACCAACCTGCCACAATAATTCAGAAACTATTCTGCCCCGCAGTGCGAGGCGTCCAAACCGAATGAGCTTTTGGGGCGTAACTCGGTATCCAACGCCGCATGACAGAGCCTGTCTCAGCAATGATTATGATCGAAAATCACTGATGAGCCAGGTTCTATGAAACAGCGTGCAAAAAGGGCATCAAATGATGCCCTTTCCGTGTGCATTGCGTCAAACGTTATCGGTAATTATGCGATAACTTTAGCAACAACACCCGCGCCAACGGTACGGCCGCCTTCGCGGATTGCGAAGCGCAGACCTTCGTCCATTGCGATTGGGTGGATCAGGGTAACAACCATTTTGATGTTGTCGCCTGGCATTACCATTTCAACGCCTTCTGGCAGCTCTACTGAACCGGTCACGTCAGTGGTACGGAAGTAGAACTGTGGACGGTAGCCCTTGAAGAACGGAGTATGGCGGCCACCTTCGTCTTTAGACAGAACGTAAACTTC
>NZ_JBXGEE010000010.1:0-28444 GCF_056856975.1 Pantoea sp. PA1 | reverse complement strand
GAAGTTTACGTTCTGTCTAAAGACGAAGGTGGCCGCCATACTCCGTTCTTCAAGGGCTACCGTCCACAGTTCTACTTCCGTACCACTGACGTGACCGGTTCAGTAGAGCTGCCAGAAGGCGTTGAGATGGTCATGCCAGGCGACAACATCAAAATGGTTGTTACCCTGATCCACCCAATCGCAATGGACGAAGGTCTGCGCTTCGCAATCCGCGAAGGTGGCCGTACCGTTGGCGCGGGTGTTGTTGCTAAAGTTATCGCTTAATTGTGATATCTGCTGTGGTCGTGCAAACGGCCACTGCAACACAAAGAAAAGAGCACTTCGGTGCTCTTTTTTTTTGCCTGAAGAGCGCCATAACCCTGCAAAGGGTAGGTTTGTAATAAAAACGATTCGCATTTACACTGTGTACAGAAAATGGTCTTGAGTGATGAAAGAATGTACGTCTGCCTGTGTAATGCCATCAGTGATAAAACCCTTCGTGAAGTAGTACGGCGCTATCAGCCCAAATCCATCCAGCAACTGCGTCATTTTGTACCGGTCGGCAAACAGTGCGGCAAATGTCTGCGCGCCGCGCGGGAAATTATGGATGAAGAGATGCAGCATCCGCCACTCTATAAAGAGATCGCCTGACACACTGCGTGTGCGAATACCCACAATATCTGTCGCGTTTTTTTGACTTCTTTTTAATCACATCTACGATCTGATAAAGCAGACGTGGAGGGTTAACAATGAAGGGCGATATCAAAATTATCAGTCATCTCAATAAACTGCTTGGAAATGAACTGGTTGCTATAAACCAGTATTTTTTGCATGCGCGGATGTTTAAAAACTGGGGGCTGATGCGCCTCAATGATGTGGAGTATCACGAATCGATCGATGAGATGAAGCATGCCGACAAGTACATTGAGCGCATTCTTTTTCTGGAAGGGATCCCGAATCTGCAGGATCTGGGCCGGCTGCGCATCGGTGAGGACGTTGAGGAAATGCTGAGTTCAGATCTCAATCTGGAGCTGGAAGGGGCCAAAGATCTTCGTGAAGCGATCGCCTATGCGGACAAAGTTCATGACTATGTCAGCCGTGACATGATGATTGAAATCCTGGCAGATGAGGAGCATCACATTGACTGGATTGAGACGGAGCTTGAGCTCATCCGGATGATGGGGATCCAGAACTACCTGCAGGCTCAGATCAAAGAAGCGTGAACCGCGTCTGCAGGACGAGAGTGACCCAGCCCGCAACGGCCAGGAAAGGGCCAAAAGGCAGCGGGCTGACGCTCTGCGTCCGGCCACGCAATTGCAGCATCAACACGCCTGCCAGCGCCAGCAGAGTGGCACCCAGTGCAATCCAGGGCAATCCCTGCCAGCCACAGCAGGCCCCCAGCGCGGCGAAAAGCTTCATATCACCATATCCTAATCCCTCATACCCCCTGACCAGTCGATAGCCCTGGGCAAGCAGCCACAGAGCACCGTAGCCCGACAGTGCACCCCATATCGCCGGGGTTTCAGTGCCTGCCAGTGTCGCATGAATTAACCCCAGCCAGAGCAACAGATAATTGAGCGGGTCAGGTATGCAGAGATGGCGACGGTCAATCAGGGCCACCATCATCAACAGAGAGGCCGCCGTGAGAATAAACAGCGCATCAGTCAGGCTGTCGAAGCTTAGCAGTACAAGCAGGCTCAGGCTGGCAACCAGCCATTCCATGACCACGCTCTCTGCGCCAAATGAGTAAGAGCAGAAGCGACAACGGCCTTTTAAGGCAGCCCAGCTGATTAGTGGCAGCGTATCGCGCCATAACAGAGGCTGGCGGCAGTGGGGACAGTGCGAACCGGGAAAACAGAGGACGGCACACCACCGGGTGGGAGAAAGGGCAGGGGTGAAGCGCGCGCAGGCCAGCGAAAGAAAGCTGCCCAGCGCACCTCCCCCAGCCAGGGCGGCTAACTGAATCAGGATTAAGGTCATCTTCGGGCTCCGGCTAAACGGTCGGCCATACTTTCACCGCTTTTACACGCTGTGTCGCCCGTGTATGCCAGCTTGCGGAACCCTGTTCACAACCTGATTTACCCCCTGTCAGTCATGAGACAGGTCTGTGCGGTGTATGCCTCAGGACCCGGCCACTAATTAACAGCGAAAATGCCAGCACGGGTTGCTTCCTGAACAGAATTACGTATAATGCGCGGGCCTGCAGATATTGCAGGCGCGATTCGAGCAGAATCGCAGACGGCTGACCGTTAGGCCGCCTGACAATACTCCCAATTGGGGAGTTATATGCTGAACGATTACACTCTCCCATCAATCGTAATGGGTTCGAGTAGTAATTTTTTTCGTCTATAAAAAGTTTGGAGCTCTGGTCTCATGCAGAACCAAAGAATCCGTATCCGTCTTAAAGCGTTTGATCATCGTCTGATCGATCAATCAACCGCGGAAATCGTTGAGACTGCCAAGCGCACTGGTGCGCAGGTTCGTGGTCCAATCCCGCTGCCAACCCGCAAAGAGCGTTTTACCGTTCTGATCTCTCCGCACGTCAACAAAGATGCGCGTGATCAGTACGAAATCCGCACTCACAAGCGTCTGGTAGACATCGTTGAGCCAACCGAGAAAACGGTTGATGCTCTGATGCGTCTGGATCTGGCTGCCGGTGTTGACGTGCAGATCAGCCTGGGTTAATCAGGTCATCGAGCGATTGAGAGGTTGAAACAATGATTGGTTTAGTCGGTAAAAAAGTGGGTATGACCCGCATCTTCACTGAAGATGGCGTTTCTATCCCAGTAACCGTAATCGAAGTTGAAGCGAACCGCGTTACTCAGGTCAAAGGCCTGGAGAACGATGGTTACCAGGCAATTCAGGTTACCACCGGTGCTAAAAAAGCAAACCGTGTGACCAAACCTGAAGCTGGTCATTTTGCTAAAGCTGGCGTTGAAGCTGGCCGTGGCCTGTGGGAATTCCGCACCGCTGAAGGTGACGAGTATTCTGTAGGTCAGAGCATCAGCGTTGAAATTTTCGCTGACGTTAAAAAAGTAGACGTAACTGGCACCTCTAAAGGTAAAGGTTTCGCCGGTACCGTTAAGCGCTGGAACTTCCGTACCCAGGACGCTACTCACGGTAACTCCTTGTCTCACCGCGTTCCGGGTTCTATCGGTCAGAACCAGACTCCGGGCAAAGTGTTCAAAGGCAAGAAAATGGCAGGTCAGCTGGGTAATGAGCGCGTAACAGTTCAGAGCCTGGACGTAGTACGTGTTGACGCTGAGCGCAACCTGCTGCTGGTTAAAGGTGCAGTTCCCGGTGCTACCGGTAGCGACCTGATCGTTAAACCAGCTGTGAAGGCGTAAGGGGATAGCAATGGAATTAGTATTGAAAGACGCGCAGAGCGCGCTGACTGTTTCCGAAACTACCTTCGGTCGTGATTTCAACGAAGCGCTGGTTCACCAGGTTGTTGTTGCTTACGCATCAGGCGCCCGCCAGGGAACTCGCGCGCAGAAAACTCGCGCTGAAGTAACCGGTTCAGGCAAAAAGCCATGGCGTCAGAAAGGCACCGGCCGTGCGCGTTCAGGTTCTGTAAAGAGCCCGATCTGGCGTTCAGGTGGCGTGACCTTTGCTGCTAAGCCACAAGACCACAGTCAAAAAGTTAACAAAAAGATGTACCGCGGCGCGCTGAAAAGCATTCTGTCCGAACTGGTACGTCAGGACCGTCTGATCGTTGTCGAATCATTTGCTGTAGAAGCGCCGAAAACCAAGCTGCTGGTACAGAAACTGAAAGACATGGCGCTGGAAGACGTGCTGATCATCACCGGCGAACTGGATGAGAATCTGTTCCTGGCTGCGCGTAACCTGTACAAGGTTGACGTGCGTGATGCATCTGGTATCGATCCAGTTAGCCTGATCGCCTTCGACAAAGTCGTTATGACTGCTGATGCAGTTAAGCAAGTTGAGGAGATGCTGGCATGATCCGTGAAGAACGTCTGCTGAAAGTACTGCGCGCGCCGCACGTATCTGAAAAAGCATCTAGCGCGATGGAAAAAACCAATACCATCGTTCTCAAAGTTGCTAATGACGCGACCAAAGCAGAGATCGTTGCTGCTGTTGAGAAACTGTTCGAAGTAGAAGTTAAAGACGTAAACACCCTGGTTGTTAAGGGCAAAGTTAAGCGTCAAGGACAGCGTATCGGTCGTCGTAGCGACTGGAAAAAAGCTTACGTCACCCTGAAAGAAGGCCAGAATCTGGACTTCGCTGGCGGCGCTGAGTAAGTCGGAGGAGAAAGACAATGGCAGTTGTTAAATGTAAACCGACATCTCCGGGTCGTCGCCATGTAGTTAAAGTGGTAAACGCGGAGCTGCACAAGGGCAAACCATTTGCCCCGCTGGTAGAAAAAAACAGCAAATCCGGTGGCCGTAACAACAATGGTCGTATCACTACCCGTCATATCGGTGGTGGTCACAAGCAGGCTTATCGTATTGTTGACTTCAAACGCAACAAAGACGGTATCCCGGCAGTTGTTGAACGTCTTGAGTACGATCCGAACCGCTCTGCGAACATCGCACTGGTTCTGTACAAAGACGGCGAACGCCGTTACATCCTGGCCCCTAAAGGCCTGAAAGCCGGCGACCAGATTCAGTCTGGCGTTGATGCTGCGATCAAAGCAGGTAACACACTGCCGATGCGTAACATCCCGGTGGGTTCAACCGTGCATAACGTAGAAATGAAACCAGGCAAAGGCGGTCAGATTGCTCGCTCAGCCGGTGCTTACGTGCAGATCGTTGCGCGTGAAGGTTCTTACGTTACCCTGCGTCTGCGTTCAGGTGAAATGCGTAAAGTCGAGTCTGACTGCCGCGCAACACTGGGCGAAGTCGGCAACGCTGAGCATATGCTGCGCGTTCTGGGTAAAGCTGGTGCAGCCCGTTGGCGTGGTGTTCGTCCGACCGTTCGTGGTACCGCGATGAACCCAGTTGATCACCCGCACGGTGGTGGTGAAGGTCGTAACTTTGGTAAGCACCCGGTTTCTCCGTGGGGCGTTCAGACCAAAGGTAAGAAGACCCGTAGCAACAAGCGTACTGATAAATTTATCGTACGTCGCCGTAGCAAATAATATTAGAGGATAAGCCATGCCACGTTCTCTCAAGAAAGGTCCTTTTATTGACCTGCACTTGCTGAAGAAGGTAGAGAAAGCGGTGGAAAGCGGTGACAAGAAGCCTTTGCGCACTTGGTCCCGTCGTTCAACGATCTTTCCTAACATGATCGGTTTGACCATCGCTGTCCATAATGGTCGTCAGCACGTTCCTGTCTTTGTTTCCGACGAAATGGTTGGTCACAAACTGGGTGAATTCGCGCCGACACGTACTTATCGCGGTCACGCGGCTGATAAAAAAGCCAAGAAGAAATAAGTAGGAGGAAGAGATGGAAACTTTAGCTCAACATCGCCACGCTCGTTCTTCTGCTCAGAAGGTTCGCCTTGTTGCTGACCTGATTCGCGGTAAGAAAGTGTCGCAGGCACTGGACATTTTGACCTACACCAACAAGAAAGCGGCTGTACTGGTCAAGAAAGTTCTGGAATCTGCCATTGCTAACGCCGAACACAACGATGGCGCTGATATCGACGATCTGAAAATCACGAAAATTTTCGTTGATGAAGGTCCGACCATGAAACGCATTATGCCGCGTGCCAAAGGTCGTGCAGATCGCATCCTGAAGCGCACCAGCCACATTACTGTGGTTGTGTCCGATCGCTGAGACTCTGGAGACTAGCAATGGGTCAGAAAGTACATCCTAATGGTATTCGCCTGGGTATTGTAAAACCATGGAACTCTACCTGGTTTGCGAACACCAAAGAATTCGCTGACAACCTGGACAGCGATTTTAAAGTCCGTCAGTTTTTGACTAAAGAACTGGCTAAAGCGTCTGTCTCTCGTATCGTTATCGAGCGTCCAGCTAAGAGCATCCGTGTGACTATTCACACCGCTCGTCCTGGCATCGTTATCGGTAAGAAAGGCGAAGACGTAGAAAAACTGCGCACGGTCGTCGCGAACATCGCTGGCGTTCCTGCACAGATCAATATCGCCGAAGTCCGCAAGCCGGAACTGGACGCAAAACTGGTTGCTGACAGCATCACTTCACAGCTGGAGCGTCGTGTGATGTTCCGTCGTGCTATGAAGCGTGCGGTTCAGAACGCCATGCGTCTTGGCGCGAAGGGTATTAAAGTCGAAGTTAGCGGCCGTCTGGGCGGCGCCGAGATCGCACGTACCGAATGGTATCGTGAAGGTCGCGTACCGTTGCACACACTGCGTGCTGACATTGACTACAACACCTCTGAAGCGCACACCACTTATGGTGTAATCGGCGTTAAGGTATGGATCTTCAAAGGTGAGATCCTGGGTGGTATGGCTGCTGTTGAACAACCGGAACCGGCTGCTCAACCTAAAAAGCAGCAGCGTAAAGGCCGTAAGTAAGGAGAGTCGCTGATGTTACAACCAAAGCGTACAAAATTCCGTAAGGTGCACAAAGGCCGCAACCGCGGTCTGGCGCAGGGTACGGATGTTAGCTTCGGTACTTTCGGTCTGAAAGCTGTTGGCCGTGGTCGTCTGACTGCTCGTCAGATCGAAGCAGCACGTCGTGCTATGACCCGTGCAGTTAAGCGTCAAGGTAAGATCTGGATCCGAGTATTCCCGGACAAACCGATCACCGAGAAGCCGCTGGAAGTGCGTATGGGTAAAGGTAAGGGTAACGTTGAGTATTGGGTTGCCCTGATCCAGCCTGGTAAAGTCCTGTATGAAATGGACGGCGTACCAGAAGAGCTGGCCCGTGAAGCATTCAAGCTGGCAGCAGCAAAACTGCCTATCAAAACCACCTTTGTAACTAAGACGGTGATGTAATGAAAGCAACTGAGCTGCGTGAAAAAAGCGTTGAAGAGCTGAACACTGAGCTGCTTAATCTGCTGCGTGAGCAATTTAACCTGCGCATGCAGGCAGCATCTGGCCAACTGCAGCAGACTCATCTGCTGAAACAGGTTCGCCGTGATGTTGCACGCGTTAAGACTTTACTGACTGAGAAGGCGGGTTCGTAATGACCGATAAAATCCGTACTCTGCAGGGTCGTGTAGTAAGTGACAAAATGCAGAAATCTGCAGTTGTTGCTATCGAACGTTTCGTGAAACACCCGATCTACGGCAAATTCATTAAGCGTACGACCAAGCTGCACATCCATGACGAGAACAATGAATGTGGAATCGGCGACGTGGTAGAAATCCGCGAATGCCGTCCACTGTCCAAGACTAAATCCTGGACCCTGGTTCGCGTAATTGAGAAAGCCGTTCTGTAATAAGAACCGTTTTTTCTGAGGAAACCCTCTGCTCCGGCAGGGGGTTTTTTTTTGCCTCTGCCCCGGTATTGATCCATTTGTGTCCCCGGACATGCAGATTTGATAGTGCGCACAAATTCGACAGTTTCCCGGCGGTAAGCTGCGACTCTTCAGGCGGTCTGGCCTGAATGCACCGTGCTGAACAGGTCGGTGTCGTCATAACTGTACAAGGAAATGTGCCGTGAAAATGGAGAGTCCCGATCGCCTACGGCGGTCACTGCTGAAATTACCTTTGTTTGCTGCATTGCCTGCTATTAGCTCTGCCAAAAGCTTGCCGCTATTATCGGAAAGCACACAACATCAACCTACAGGCAATAGCATGGAACGAACTCTGTTACTGAAGAACGCCGACTGTGTAGTTTGCATGGATGCTGACCGTCGGGAAATTCGCAACGCCTCTGTTCTGATCAAAGGAAATCAGATCGTGGCGGTCGGAGAAGCCGGAACACTACCCGATAGCGCGGATGAGGTTATCGACCTGCGTGGACACATTGTGATTCCGGGTCTGATCAATACGCATCACCATATGTATCAGAGCCTGACCCGCGCCATTCCGGCTGTGCAGAATGGTGAACTCTTTAACTGGCTGACTCACCTCTATCCTCTCTGGCAGAACCTGACACCTGAGATGATTCGTATCTCAACGCAGGTGTCGATGGCTGAACTGATACTCTCTGGCTGCACGACCACCAGTGATCATCTCTATGTCTATCCAAATGGCTGTCAGCTTGATGACAGCATTGAGGCTGCTACCGTCATGGGAATGCGTTTCCATGCAAGCCGGGGCAGTATGAGCGTGGGGAAATCACGAGGCGGCTTACCGCCCGATAGCCTGGTGGAAAATGAAGCGGCAATTCTGAAAGATACGCAGCGGGTCATTGAACGCTATCACGATGACAGCCACGGTTCGATGCTACGCATCGTGGTGGCCCCCTGTTCGCCATTCTCCGTCAGCCGTGAGCTGATGAAGCAATCCGCCGCACTGGCCCGCAGTTTCAGCGTCTCGATGCACACGCATCTGGCAGAGAACGACAGCGACATCCGCTACAGTCGCGAAAAGTTTAATATGACCCCTGCGCAGTATGTGGAGGACCTCGGCTGGGTCGGTCCGGATGTCTGGCATGCTCACTGCGTCAAACTCGATCCACAGGGTATTGAACTCTTTGCCCGCACCGGAACGGGCATCGCCCATTGTCCCTGCTCAAATATGCGGCTCGGCTCAGGCATTGCCCCGATACGCCATATGTGCGATGCCGGTGTGCATGTCGGTCTTGGTGTGGATGGCTCCGCCTCCAATGACAGCTCAGATATGATGGCCGAGGTTCGTCAGGCGATGCTGCTGCAGCGTGTCGGGTTTGGCCCGGATGCCATGACCGCACGGCAGGCCCTGGAGCTGGCAACGCTGGGCAGTGCAAAAGTGCTTAACCGTAATGATGTGGGTGCTATCGCGCCTGGCATGATGGCTGACCTGGCGGTGTTTGATCTGAATCGGCCAGGCCTGGCTGGGGCAGGGCACGATCCGGTTGCCGCCCTGGTGTTCTGTAATCCGGGACAGGTTGCTTACAGCATCATTAACGGACAAGTCCGGGTACGTAAAGGAGAACTGGCCGGAATTGAACTGCCAGTGCTGCTGCGTCAGCACAACCAGCTGGCCACAAAACTGGCTGGCTGAGACAGAAGGGCACTTTATTTGGGGATCGACGAAAAATAAGGCAGATTACATTTGCTACTGTTCGCACTATTCCCTAGAATACGCCCTCCCTGTCATCAGGGAAAATCAGCGGCTCGATTGAGAGCCGTTTATTTTTTCTACCCATCTGTGAGAACCGGTGTTACAATGCCGCGCCCTCAATTATGGGGCTTTCTAACGACCTGAGGTTTAGGTCCCGAAGTAGTAGTTGACATTAGCGGAGCACTAAAATGATCCAAGAACAGACTATGCTGAACGTCGCCGACAACTCCGGTGCACGTCGCGTAATGTGTATCAAGGTTCTGGGTGGCTCGCACCGTCGCTACGCAGGCGTCGGTGACATCATCAAAGTTACCATCAAGGAAGCAATTCCTCGTGGTAAAGTCAAAAAAGGTGATGTCCTGAAGGCGGTAGTGGTGCGCACCAGGAAGGGTGTTCGTCGCCCGGACGGTTCTGTCATTCGCTTCGATGGTAATGCATGCGTTATTCTGAACAATAACAGTGAGCAGCCTATCGGTACGCGTATTTTTGGGCCGGTAACTCGTGAACTTCGTACTGAAAAGTTCATGAAAATTATCTCTCTGGCACCAGAAGTACTCTAAGGAGCGAACAATGGCAGCTAAAATCCGTCGTAACGACGAAGTTATCGTGTTGACCGGTAAAGATAAAGGTAAGCGCGGTAAGGTAAAGAATGTCCTGTCTTCTGGTAAGGTCATCGTTGAAGGTATCAACCTGGTGAAGAAACATCAGAAGCCGGTTCCGGCTCTGAACCAGCCAGGTGGCATCGTTGAAAAAGAAGCTGCTATTCAGGTTTCTAACGTTGCACTGTTCAACGCGGCAACTGGTAAGGCTGACCGTGTAGGCTTTAGATTCGAAGACGGCAAAAAAGTCCGTTTCTTCAAGTCTAACAGCGAAACTATCAAGTAATTTGGAGTAGTACGATGGCGAAACTGCATGATTACTACAAAGACGAAGTAGTCCAGAAACTCATGACAGAGTTTGGCTACAATTCTGTCATGCAAGTCCCTCGGGTCGAGAAGATCACCCTGAACATGGGTGTTGGTGAAGCGATCGCTGACAAGAAACTGCTGGATAACGCAGCAGCTGACCTGGCAGCAATCTCCGGTCAAAAACCGCTGGTCACCAAAGCACGCAAATCAGTTGCAGGCTTCAAAATCCGTCAGGGCTATCCGATCGGCTGTAAAGTAACTCTGCGTGGCGAGCGCATGTGGGAGTTCTTTGAGCGTCTGGTCACCATTGCTGTTCCACGTATCCGTGACTTCCGTGGCTTGTCCGCTAAGTCATTCGATGGTCGTGGCAACTACAGCATGGGTGTACGTGAGCAGATCATCTTCCCAGAAATCGACTACGACAAAGTCGATCGCGTTCGTGGTTTGGATATCACCATTACCACTACTGCGAAATCTGATGATGAAGGCCGTGCTCTGCTGGCTGCCTTTGACTTCCCGTTCCGTAAGTAAGGTAGGGTTACTTAATGGCTAAGCAATCTATGAAAGCACGTGAAGTTAAACGTGCAAAATTAGCAGACAAATTCTTCGCTAAACGCGCTGAACTGAAAGCGATCATCTCTGATGTGAACGCTTCCGACGAAGACCGTTGGGATGCTGTTCTGAAGCTGCAGAGTCTGCCGCGTGATTCCAGCCCTTCACGTCAGCGTAACCGCTGCCGTCAAACAGGTCGTCCGCACGGTTTCCTGCGGAAGTTTGGGTTGAGCCGTATCAAGGTCCGCGAAGCCGCCATGCGCGGTGAAATCCCGGGCCTGAAAAAGGCTAGCTGGTAATTGTCACCAATTGAATCACGGGAGTAACACAGATGAGCATGCAAGATCCGATCGCGGATATGCTGACCCGTATCCGTAACGGTCAGGCCGCGAACAAAGTTGCGGTCACCATGCCTTCCTCCAAGCTGAAATTGGCAATTGCCAACGTTCTGAAGGAAGAAGGTTATATTGAAGATTTCAAAATCGAAGGCGACATCAAGCTGGAACTGGAACTGACTCTTAAGTATTTCCAGGGTAAAGCTGTTGTAGAAAGCATTCAGCGAGTAAGCCGTCCTGGCCTGCGCATCTATAAGAAAAAAGATGAGCTGCCAAAGGTAATGGCTGGTATGGGCATCGCTGTAGTTTCTACATCCAAAGGTGTCATGACTGATCGTGCAGCGCGCCAGGCTGGTCTTGGTGGCGAAATTATCTGCTACGTAGCGTAATCGGAGGATACATATGTCTCGTGTTGCTAAAGCACCTGTCGTTGTTCCTGCCGGCGTAGAGGTAAAACTCGACGGTCAGGTAATTTCGATTAAAGGTAAAAACGGCGAGCTGACTCGTACTATCAATGATGCTGTTGAAGTTAAGCATGCTGACAACGCTCTGACTTTCGCTCCGCGCGAAGGTTTCGTTGACGGCTGGGCGCAGGCGGGTACTTCTCGCGCGCTGCTGAACGCAATGGTTATCGGTGTTACCGAAGGCTTCACTAAGAAGCTGCAGCTGGTTGGTGTAGGTTATCGTGCTGCCGTTAAAGGCGATATGGTTAACCTGTCACTGGGCTTTTCTCATCCAGTCGATCACCAGCTGCCCGCGGGTATCACTGCAGAATGCCCAACTCAGACTGAGATCGTGCTGAAAGGCGCTGATAAGCAGCTGATTGGTCAGGTTGCAGCAGACCTGCGCGCCTACCGTCGTCCTGAGCCTTACAAAGGCAAGGGTGTCCGTTACGCCGACGAAGTCGTGCGTACCAAAGAGGCTAAGAAGAAGTAAGGTAACACTATGGATAAGAAATCTGCTCGTATCCGTCGTGCGACCCGTGCACGTCGCAAGCTCAAAGAGCTGGGTGCTACTCGCCTGGTGGTACATCGTACCCCGCGTCATATTTACGCACAGGTAATCGCCCCGAACGGTTCCGAAGTTCTGGTCGCTGCTTCTACTGTAGAAAAAGCTATCACTGAACAACTGAAGTATACCGGTAATAAAGAAGCCGCAGCTGCAGTAGGTAAAGCTATCGCAGAACGCGCAATCGAAAAAGGCATCACAGGTGTTTCTTTCGACCGTTCCGGTTTCCAATATCATGGTCGCGTCCAGGCACTGGCAGATGCTGCCCGTGAAGCTGGCCTTCAGTTCTAAGGTAGAGGTCTAAGATGGCACACATCGAGAAACAAGCTGGCGAACTGCAGGAAAAACTGATCGCGGTAAACCGTGTTTCTAAAACTGTTAAAGGTGGTCGTATTTTCTCCTTCACAGCTCTGACTGTGGTAGGCGATGGTAACGGTCGCGTAGGTTTTGGTTACGGTAAAGCGCGTGAAGTTCCAGCAGCGATCCAGAAAGCGATGGAGAAAGCCCGTCGCAACATGGTTAACGTCGCGCTGACCAACGGCACCCTGCAGCACCCTGTTAAAGGTGCACACACGGGTTCCCGCGTGTTCATGCAGCCGGCTTCAGAAGGTACCGGTATCATCGCCGGTGGTGCAATGCGCGCCGTTCTGGAAGTCGCTGGAGTTCATAACGTACTGGCAAAAGCCTATGGTTCTACTAACCCGATCAACGTGGTTCGTGCAACTATCGACGGCCTGGGCAATATGAAATCTCCGGAAATGGTCGCTGCTAAGCGTGGTAAATCCGTTGAAGAAATTCTGGGGTAATCACGATGGCTAAGACTATTAAAATCACTCAAACCCGTAGTTCAATCGGCCGCTTGCCTAAGCATAAAGCCACTCTGGTTGGCCTGGGTCTGCGTCGTATTGGTCATACCGTAGAGCGTGAAGACACGCCAGCTGTACGCGGCATGGTCAACGCGGTTTCCTACATGGTTAAAGTGGAGGAGTAAGAGATGCGTTTAAATACTCTGTCTCCGGCCGAAGGGTCTAAGCACGCTACTAAGCGTCTGGGTCGTGGTATCGGTTCTGGCCTCGGAAAAACCGGTGGTCGTGGTCACAAAGGTCAGAACTCACGTTCTGGCGGTGGCGTACGTCGCGGTTTCGAAGGTGGTCAGATGCCTCTGTACCGTCGTCTGCCGAAGTTCGGTTTCACCTCTCGCAAAGCAATGATCACTACAGAGATTCGTCTGTCTGATCTGGCGAAAGTTGAAGGCGGTATCGTCGACCTGAACGCGCTGAAAGCAGCCAACATTGTCGGTGTTCAGATTGAATTCGTTAAAGTAATTCTGTCTGGTGAAGTTTCTGCACCGGTAACGGTTCGCGGCCTGCGTGTCACCAAAGGTGCTCGTGCTGCAATCGAAGCTGCTGGCGGTAAAATCGAGGAATAAGTAGCAGATGGCTAAACAACCGGGATTAGATTTTCAAAGCGCCAAAGGCGGCTTTGGTGAGCTGAAACGCAGACTTCTGTTTGTCATCGGCGCACTGATTGTCTTCCGTATTGGCTCTTTTATTCCAATCCCTGGTATTGATGCCACTGTACTTGCCAAACTGCTTGAGCAACAGCGTGGCACCATCATTGAAATGTTTAACATGTTCTCTGGTGGTGCTCTCAGCCGTGCTTCTATTTTCGCACTGGGCATCATGCCGTATATCTCGGCATCGATCATTATCCAGTTATTAACGGTGGTTCATCCAGCGTTAGCGGAAATTAAGAAAGAAGGGGAGGCTGGCCGTCGTAAGATTAGCCAGTACACCCGATACGGTACGTTGGTATTGGCCATATTCCAGTCGATCGGTATTGCTACCGGTCTGCCGAATATGCCAGGGATGCAGGGTCTGGTGATGAATCCGGGCTTTGCGTTCTACTTTACCGCTGTTGTGAGTCTGGTCTCAGGAACAATGTTCCTGATGTGGCTGGGCGAACAGATTACTGAGCGGGGTATCGGTAACGGTATTTCGATCATTATCTTCGCAGGTATTGTTGCGGGTCTTCCGCCGGCCATTGGCCATACCATCGAGCAAGCGCGGCAAGGCGACCTGCACTTCCTTCTGTTGCTGTTGGTTGCAGTACTCGTATTCGCAGTGACCTACTTTGTTATCTTCGTTGAACGTGGACAGCGCCGCATTGTGGTGAACTACGCAAAACGTCAGCAGGGTCGTCGCGTTTACGCTGCACAGAGCACACATTTACCGTTGAAAGTGAATATGGCGGGTGTTATCCCGGCTATTTTTGCTTCCAGCATTATTCTGTTCCCGGCAACGATTGCATCGTGGTTTGGGGGCGGTACCGGTTGGAACTGGCTGACAACAATTTCGCTGTATTTGCAGCCAGGACAGCCGCTTTATGTGCTACTCTATGCGACTGCAATCATCTTCTTCTGTTTCTTCTATACGGCGTTGGTTTTCAACCCACGTGAAACAGCAGATAACCTGAAGAAGTCTGGTGCATTCGTACCGGGAATTCGTCCGGGAGAGCAAACGGCGAAGTATATTGATAAAGTAATGACGCGTTTGACCTTAATCGGCGCCCTGTACATTACTTTTATCTGCCTTATCCCGGAGTTCATGCGTGATGCGATGAAGGTTCCCTTCTACTTTGGCGGTACATCACTGCTTATCGTAGTTGTCGTCATCATGGACTTTATGGCTCAAGTGCAAACTCTGATGATGTCCAGTCAGTACGAGTCGGCACTGAAGAAAGCTAACCTGAAAGGCTACGGCCGTTAATTCAGTTGGTTGAGAAGTTACGGAGAGTAAAAATGAAAGTTCGTGCTTCCGTCAAGAGATTATGTCGTAACTGCAAAATCATTCGTCGCGACGGTGTCGTACGTGTGATCTGCAGCGCCGAGCCAAAGCATAAACAGCGCCAAGGCTGATTTTGTCACATATTTTTCTTGCAAAGTCGGGTTGAGCTGGCTAGATTAGCCAGCCAATCTTTTGTATGTCAGTACGTTTCCATTTGAGTATCCTGAAAACGGGCTTTTCAGCATGGGACGTGCTTGTTTAATTATAGGAGTGCATAGTGGCCCGTATAGCAGGCATTAACATTCCTGATCAAAAACATACCGTTATCGCATTAACTTCGATCTTCGGTATCGGTAAAACCCGTTCAAAAGCCATCTGCGCTTCAACGGGCATTGCTGAAAATGTTAAGATCAGTGAGCTGTCTGAAGAACAAATTGATCAGCTGCGTGATGCAGTTGCGAAATTCGTTGTTGAAGGTGATCTGCGCCGTGAAATCACCCTGAGCATCAAGCGTCTTATGGACCTTGGTTGCTACCGTGGTTTGCGCCATCGTCGTGGTCTTCCGGTTCGCGGTCAGCGTACCAAGACCAACGCACGTACCCGTAAGGGTCCGCGTAAACCGATCAAGAAATAATCGGGGTGAGTAAATAATGGCAAAGGCACCAGTTCGTGCACGCAAGCGTGTAAGAAAACAAGTCTCAGATGGCGTGGCTCATGTCCATGCTTCTTTTAACAACACCATCGTTACCATTACTGATCGTCAGGGTAACGCACTGGGTTGGGCAACCGCCGGTGGTTCCGGTTTCCGCGGTTCACGTAAATCCACTCCGTTTGCTGCTCAGGTCGCTGCAGAGCGCTGTGCAGAAGCGGTAAAAGATTACGGAATTAAGAATCTGGAAGTTATGGTAAAGGGTCCGGGTCCAGGTCGCGAATCTACGATTCGTGCTTTGAACGCCGCTGGTTTCCGCATCACGAATATTACTGATGTGACTCCGATCCCTCATAACGGTTGTCGTCCGCCGAAAAAACGTCGCGTATAACGCCCGTTTTTTTAGGATAGTTGGAGAAAGAAAATGGCAAGATATTTGGGTCCTAAGCTCAAGCTGAGCCGTCGTGAGGGCACTGACTTATTCCTTAAGTCTGGCGTTCGCGCGATTGATTCCAAGTGTAAAATTGAACAAGCCCCTGGTCAGCATGGTGCGCGTAAACCGCGTCTGTCTGATTACGGCGGTCAGTTACGTGAGAAGCAGAAAGTTCGTCGTATCTACGGCGTGCTGGAGCGTCAGTTCCGTAACTATTACAAAGAAGCAGCTCGTCTGAAAGGCAACACCGGTGAAAACCTGTTGGCTCTGCTGGAAGGTCGTCTGGACAACGTAGTTTATCGTATGGGCTTCGGTGCCACGCGTGCAGAAGCACGTCAGCTGGTTAGCCACAAGTCTGTTCTGGTAAACGGCCGCGTTGTTAACATCGCTTCTTATCAGGTATCTCCGAATGATGTCGTTAGCATCCGTGAGAAAGCCAAAAAGCAATCTCGCGTGAAGGCCGCTCTGGAGCTGGCTGAGCAGCGTGAAAAGCCAACCTGGCTGGAAGTTGATGCGACTAAGATGGAAGGTGTGTTCAAGCGTATTCCTGAACGTACTGATCTGTCTGCGGACATTAACGAACACCTGATCGTCGAGCTTTACTCCAAGTAAAGCTTAGTACCAAAGAGAGGACACAATGCAGGGTTCTGTGACAGAGTTTCTAAAACCGCGCCTGGTAGATATCGAGCAAGTGAGTTCGACGCACGCCAAGGTGACCCTTGAGCCTTTAGAGCGTGGCTTTGGCCATACTCTTGGTAACGCACTGCGCCGTATTCTGCTTTCATCCATGCCGGGTTGCGCGGTGACCGAGGTTGAAATTGATGGTGTACTTCATGAGTACAGCACCAAAGAGGGCGTACAGGAAGATATCCTGGAAATCCTGCTCAACCTGAAAGGGCTGGCGGTAAGAGTTCAGGGTAAAGATGAAGTTATTCTGACCCTGAATAAATCTGGCATTGGCCCTGTGACTGCAGCCGACATTACCCATGATGGTGATGTCGAAATCGTCAAGCCTCAGCATGTCATCTGCCATCTGACCGATGAGAACGCGGCTATCAGCATGCGTATCAAAGTTCAGCGTGGTCGTGGCTATGTGCCGGCTTCTGCCCGAATTCATTCGGAAGAAGATGAGCGCCCAATCGGCCGCCTGTTAGTTGACGCTTGCTACAGCCCTGTAGACCGTATCGCCTACAATGTTGAAGCAGCGCGTGTAGAGCAGCGCACCGACCTGGACAAGCTGGTCATCGAAATGGAAACCAACGGCACAATCGATCCTGAAGAGGCGATTCGTCGTGCGGCGACCATTCTGGCTGAACAACTTGAAGCTTTCGTTGACTTACGTGATGTACGTCAGCCGGAAGTTAAAGAAGAGAAACCAGAATTCGATCCGATCCTGCTGCGCCCTGTTGACGATCTGGAATTGACTGTCCGCTCTGCTAACTGCCTTAAGGCAGAAGCTATCCACTACATCGGTGATCTGGTACAGCGTACCGAGGTTGAGCTGCTTAAAACGCCTAACCTGGGTAAAAAATCTCTTACTGAGATTAAAGATGTGCTCGCTTCACGTGGTCTGTCTCTGGGCATGCGCCTTGAGAACTGGCCACCGGCAAGCATTGCTGATGAATAAACCGATCACAGGTTAAGGTTTCACTGAGAAGGATAAGGTCATGCGCCATCGTAAGAGTGGTCGTCAACTGAACCGCAACAGCAGCCATCGTCAGGCTATGTTCCGCAACATGGCCGGTTCTCTGGTTCGTCATGAGATCATCAAAACGACTCTGCCGAAAGCCAAAGAACTGCGTCGCGTAGTTGAGCCGCTGATTACTCTTGCCAAGACCGACAACGTAGCTAATCGTCGTCTGGCATTCGCCCGTACTCGTGATAACGAGATCGTGGCAAAACTGTTTAATGAGCTGGGCCCGCGTTTTGCGAGCCGTGCTGGTGGTTACACTCGTATTCTGAAGTGTGGCTTCCGTGCTGGTGACAACGCTCCGATGGCTTACATCGAGCTGGTTGATCGTCCAGAAGCTCAAGCAGAAGCAGCCGCAGAGTAATCTGCAGCAACGTAAAAAACCCGCTTCGGCGGGTTTTTTATTGCCTGAAATTCGCTACCTTAGAATGACGCTTCTATTTTTGAGGGCATCTGTTATGTGGCTGGTAGACGAACTTGCTGAACAGCACATCAAAGCGGCACTGGAAAAAGGCGAACTTAGTAACCTTCCTGGCTCTGGCAAACCGCTACAGCTGGATGATGACAGTCATGTCCCTCCGGAGTTAAGGGCAGGGTATCGGCTGCTGAAAAATTCTGGCTTTCTGCCCCCCGAGCTGGAGTTAAGGCGTGAGGCGATGGAAGTCAACGATCTGATTCGCCAGCTGGATCCTGCGGATCGTGGCTATCAGGATCACTGTCACCGGCTTCAGGTGCTGGAGCTGCGCTTGCGACAGGCGGGCATGAGTACCGATTTTCTTCATGGAAACTACGCTACCGCGATACGCCGCCATTTCCGCGAGGAGGAGTAGATGTTCCGCATAGGTCAGTTAGCAAAGCTTGCTGAGGTAACGCCTGACACCATCCGTTTTTATGAAAAGCAGCAGATGATGGATCATGGTGAGCGTACCGAAGGTGGTTTTCGCCTCTACAGCGAAGGCGATCTGCAGCGTCTGAAATTTATTCGCCACGGTCGTAAGCTCGGCTTCAGTCTGGAAGCGATCCGGGAACTTCTGTCAATCCGGGTCGATCCGGCACATCACACCTGCCAGGAGTCAAAAGCGATCGTTGAGAAACGGCTGGATGAAGTGGCGCAGATGATAGCGGAACTTGAGTCGATGCAGCGTTCTCTGCGTATTCTTTCGGACGCCTGTTGTGGTCGCAGCCACAGTAGCATTTCGTGCTCAATTCTGGAGGCACTGGAGCGGGGAGAGGCTTCAGATAAACAAGGGTCTTGTGATTTTACCGTAAAGGAATAGAGTATCAGACCATCTCAACAGGAGGCGTTATGAGTAAATATCAGCATACCAGGGGGCAAATCCGCGATAACGCGATTGAGGCTCTGTTACACGACCCGCTTTTCCGTCAGCGCATTGAGCAGAAACAAAAGGGTAAGGGCAGCTTCAGACGAAAGGAAAAACACAACAAGGTGCAGGGATGGGAGGGCAGTGATAAGAAAGCGTCTTATCACTGCCCTTCTTCTTTACCATTAAAAAACCGCCTCAGAGGCGGTTTGTTTACTACACGCGGGTATTCTGCTGTTTAAGCAGGTCGCGAATTTCAGTCAGCAGCACTTCTTCGTTTGAAGGTTTAGGTGCGGGCTTTTCAACTTCTTTTTTCTTGTAGAGACGGTTCATCAGTTTGATCGCCATAAAGATGGCAAAGGCAATGATGACAAAGTCGAAGATACTCTGCAGGAAGATACCATACTGCATAACGACGGCAGGCGTGTCGCCAACAGCAGGCTTGAGCACCCAGGCAAACGATTTAAAATCGACACCACCGATCAATAAGCCCAACGGTGGCATAATGATATTAGCCACTAATGATGAGACGATCTTACCAAACGCAGCGCCGATGATGACACCGACGGCCAGATCCATCACATTCCCGCGCATTGCAAAATCACGAAACTCTTTGATTAAACTCATACTTAACTCCTCTCCTTGCCAGTGTCATAAAGTCTAACAAACCTTGCTGTTTTTTCCATAAGCGCAGCCAAACAGGTGGCTGTTTTGCCTGACTCCCCCCGACTGAAAATCAATACAGGATTTACAGGAAGAAAGGACTTGGCTGGAAGAGCCGCTCAACATCCGACACGAATTTCTTATCGGTCAGGAACATGATCACATGGTCACCCTGCTCGATACGCAGGTTGTCATTGGCAATCATCACATCATCGCCGCGCACTACCGCACCAATGATGGTACCCGGGGGCAGTTTGATATCATCAATCGCGCGGCCGACCACCCGTGATGTCGATTCGTCACCGTGCGCTATCGCTTCGATCGCCTCAGCGATGCCGCGACGCAGCGAGGAAACACCCACGATGTCCGCTTTACGGACATGGCCCAGCAGGGCAGAGATGGTGGCCTGCTGAGGAGAAATCGCGATATCGATAACACTGCCCTGCACCAGATCCACATAAGCGCGACGCTGAATCAGCACCATGACTTTTTTGGCGCCCATCTTTTTCGCCAGCATGGCTGACATGATATTGGCTTCATCATCATTGGTGACCGCAATGAACAGGTCAACCTGCTCGACATGCTCCTCCGCAAGCAACTCCTGGTCTGACGCATCGCCATAAAAGACGACGGTATCATGGAGATGTTCAGCCAGTTCGGCGGCACGCTGGGGATTACGCTCGATCAGCTTCACGCTGTAGTGCTTCTCCAGCTGCTGTGCCAGACCGAAACCGATATTGCCGCCTCCCACTAACATGATGCGCTTGTAAGGCTTTTCCAGCCGCTGCATTTCGCTCATAACTGCACGAATATTCTGGCTGGCCGCGATGAAAAACACTTCATCACCTGCCTCGACGATGGTCGAACCCTGGGGACGAATAGGACGGTCCTGACGGAAGATAGCGGCGACACGGGTATCAATGTGCGGCATGTGCTCACGCAGGATCGAAAGCGGATTTCCGACCAGAGGCCCGCCATAATACGCTTTGACTACGGCCAGGCTGACTTTACCTTCAGCAAAATTCACCACCTGCAGTGCGCCCGGATACTGGATCAAACGGTAGATATTATCGATGACCAGCTGCTCTGGTGAGATCAGATGGTCGATAGGAACGGCTTCCGGCATAAAAAGCTTATCTGCATCGCGCAGATAGTCCGCCGCACGAATACGGGCGATACGGTTCGGCGTATTGAAAAGCGAATAAGCAATCTGACAGGCAATCATGTTGGTTTCATCCGAACTGGTAACGGCAACCAGCATGTCGGCGTCTTCAGCGCCCGCCTCACGCAGGATCCGCGGATGTGAACCGTGTCCCTGCACTACACGCAGATCGAACTTATCCTGCAGATGACGCAGGCGTGCCGAATCGGTATCAACGACTGTGATATCGTTGTTTTCACCCACCAGATTCTCTGCCAGCGTTCCGCCTACCTGACCTGCGCCCAGAATGATTATTTTCATCGCTTATCAATACTCATATCAGTGTGAACCCGAATTTTTTATCAGCTTAGCGTAGAAGAAACCATCTCCGCCTTCAGCATCCGGAAAGACCTGTAACCCGCTCGCCGGTGCATCCCTGAGCGGCTCCGCCTGCGCATCGTGCTGTCGCTGCAGGAAAGCCTCAATCTGCTGGTGGTTCTCTTCAGGCAGGATGGAACAGGTGGCATAAATCAGCGTGCCGCCAGGTTTCAGGTGCGGCCAGATAGCGTCCAGGATCTCACGCTGCAGCTTTGCCAGCTCAGCGATATCGCGATCGCGGCGCAGCCACTTAATATCGGGATGTCGGCGGATAACGCCGGTTGCAGAGCAGGGCGCATCCAGCAGGATACGGTCAAACTGCCGATCGCCACACCACTGCTGCGGTGTCCGTCCGTCCCCCTGTTTGACCTCCGCTTTCATGCCCAGTCGCTGCAGATTCTCATCAACGCGTTTAAGACGCTGAGCATCCACATCGACAGCCAGCACGTCGGCGTCCGGCGCAATCTCAAGGATATGGGTCGTTTTACCACCAGGTGCCGCACATAAATCCAGAATCTGCTCGCCATTCTGAGGTTCGAGCAGCAGAGCGCAGCGCTGGGCTGATAAATCCTGTACGGTCACCCAGCCCTGATCAAAGCCGGGCAACTGGCTGACCGGGGCGGGGGCATCAAGCCGCAACGCATCCGGAACATCGGCAGCCGGCTGTGCATTTCTGCCGCTTTCATTCAGCATGGTCAGCCAGGCGTCACGTGAATGATGCTGACGGTTAACCCGCAGCCACATCGGCGGACGCAGATTATTTGCTTCGACGATATGCTCCCACTGTTCCGGCCAGGCGTGCTGCAATCGCTTAAGCAGCCAGCCCGGATGGAGATAACGTTGTGGGCCATCCTGAATGCTGGCGAGTAACGTTTCACGCTGGCGCTGAAACTGGCGCAATACCCCGTTTAATAATCCTTTCAGGCTGGTGCGCTTCAGCACCTCTGCGCCCGCGACGGTTTCAGCCAGTGCAGCGTGTGCTGGCACCCGGGTATATTCCAGCTGATAAAGTCCGACCATGATCAGATAGTGAAGAACCCGCTGTTTACCGGTCAGTGGACGTTCCATCAGTTTGCCAATCAGCGCTTCCAGCTGCGGCAGTGTGCGCAGAACACCAAAACAGATCTCCTGCACTAATGCGCTATCTTTGTCGGTGAGTTTTTTCTGGGCGGCAGGCAGAACCGTATTCAGGGATTCGCCTTTGTCCACAACACGCTCAATCAGTTGGGCGGAGAGGCTACGCAGGTTGGTTGATTTAGTCATAGGGTTTTGTCATCAAACAAAAAGCCCGGTAAGTCACCGGGCCAGAGAGTCAGTCCAGAAGGGTTCCAGGTTCGAACCATTCCCGACGCGAGTTGAGAAGATCCTGAGCCGACATCGGTTTTTTACCGGCGGGCTGTAACTGCACCAGATTCAATACGCCCTCGGCGGTCGCAACCTGGATGCCCTGCTTATCTGCAGCGATAATTTCACCCGGTGCAAGGTCGCGGTGAGGCAGTACGGTAGCCTGCCAGACTTTCACCGGCTGGTCGTCAATCGTGAAAAAGCTCATCGGCCAGGGATTAAAGGCGCGGATACAGCGCTCAAGCTGTTCTGCGGGCAGTCTCCAGTCAAGACGCGCCTCCTCTTTGCTCAGCTTCTCAGCATAGCTGGCGAGTGCTTCATCCTGTTTTTCGGGTGAGGCCTGCTGCGTGTTGAGTAACGTCAGCGTATCCAGCAGCCCCTGCGGGCCGAGCTGGGCCAGTCTGTCATACAGAGTGGCACTGGTGTCCTGGGAGGTAATCGGGCAGGCCAGTTTATGCAGCATATCGCCGGTATCTAAACCCACATCCATCTGCATGATGGTGACGCCAGTTTCACTGTCGCCAGCCCAGAGCGCACGCTGAATCGGCGCGGCACCACGCCAGCGGGGGAGCAGCGAACCGTGAACATTGATGCAGCCCAGACGCGGCATATCCAGCACTGCCCTGGGCAGAATTAATCCATACGCCACGACAACCATCACATCGGCCTGCAGGTCAGCAACCAGCTGCTGATTCTCTTCAGGTCGCAGTGACTTTGGCTGAAACACCGGAATGTCATGAGCCAGCGCCAGCGTTTTGACCGGGCCAGGCGTGAGTTTGTTGCCGCGGCCCGCAGGGCGGTCGGGCTGAGTAAAGACACCGATAACCTGATGCTCAGAAGCAAGCAGCGCGTCAAGATGACGCGCTGCAAAGTCAGGAGTGCCGGCAAAAATGATTTTTAGCGGGGCAGACACGTTTATCCCTTTTTAAGATCTCAGGAAGCCTGGGCGTTCTGACGCGCCAGTTTCTCTAATCTGGTTTTGATCCGCTGACGCTTCAGAGGCGACAGATAATCAATAAACAGTTTGCCTTCCAGATGATCGATCTCATGCTGGATACAGATGGCGAGTAAGTCGCTGGCTTCCAGTTCGAAACTGTTACCGTCGCGATCCAGCGCGCGAACTTTTACGCGCTCAGCACGCGGGACAAATGCACGCTGTTCCGGAATCGACAGGCAGCCCTCTTCAATACCGGTTTCACCGCTTTTTTCCAGCAGCTCAGGGTTGATCAGGACTAAACGCTCTTCACGACTTTCAGAGACATCAATCACGATGATGCGCTGATGAATATCGACCTGCGTCGCCGCAAGACCGATGCCCTCTTCGGCATACATCGTCTCGAACATATCATCAACGATACGCTGAATGTCTGCGTTAACTTCTTTAACGGGCGCGGCGACTTTGCGAAGGCGCTCGTCAGGAAAATGTAATACCTGCAAAACTGACATAAATATCCAGATCTGTATTCGGTTAGGAAAAGATTACTGCCTCATATTGTAGACTTTCTGAGACCTGATTGACAGCATTGTGCGGCAGGAAGCCGGGGCAATCAGGGAGCAGCAAATGGACAAAATAGCGCAGTATCTGCGGCTGGCCGCGGTGTGTGGAATGACAGGAAAGCGCTGGCTGACCGTGGCGCAGCAGCTGGGCGATGCACCGGCAGACAGCGGGAAACTTATGCGGCTGGGGTTAGACGCTGCGCAGTGTCAGCAATACGCTGATCTGCCTGAAAAAACGATCACTGATGTGCAGCACTGGTTAGCGCGCAGTTCTGCCCATCATCTGATCACTGCGCTGGACACCGCCTATCCTGCCCGGCTCAGGGAAACCAGTCGCTTTCCGCCGCTGCTCTACATCCACGGCGACCCGGCCGTCATCATTACCCCGCAGCTGGCAGTCGTGGGCAGCCGGAACGGCTCACCCAATGGCCGTTACTGGGGCGAATGGTTTACCCGGCACCTGAGCCTCAGCGGGCTGACCATCACCAGCGGACTGGCGCGGGGGATTGATGGCGTTGCGCATCAGGCGGCACTCAGTACCGGCGGCAAAACGGTAGCCATATTAGGCAGCGGGCTGCAGCGGCTCTATCCCCGACAGCATGTCCGCCTTGCCGCAGAGATTGTTGAGCAGGGCGGTGCCGTGGTGTCTGAGTTTCCGCTGAACACCATTCCTCATCCGCTCAACTTTCCGCGTCGTAATCGGATCATCAGTGGCCTGAGTCTGGGCGTGCTGGTGGTGGAAGCCTCACTGAAAAGTGGTTCACTGGTGACCGCTCGCTATGCGCTGGAGCAAAACCGCAATGTTTATGCACTACCTGGCGCGCTCGGCAACCCGTTAAGCGAAGGGGTCAACTGGCTGATTCAGCAGGGCGCCCTGCTGGTGGCACATCCCAACAACATTCTGGAGGATCTGGCTGGGGCACTGAACTGGCTGCCTGTGACACAGGATGACGAAATTTATTCTGAACCAGGTGACGATGCTCCATTGCCATTTGCTGATGTGTTGGCTAACGTAGGTGATGAGGTTACACCTGTTGACGTTGTCGCTGAACGTGCCGGCCAATCTGTGCCAGTTATCTCAGCTCAATTGCTGGAACTGGAGTTAGCAGGATGGATCGCAGCTGTACCCGGCGGCTATGTCCGATTGAGGAGGGCATGCCATGTTCGACGTACTCATGTACTTGTTTGAGACCTATATCCACAACGAAGCAGAAATGGGTGTTGATCAGGACAGATTGACAGATGACCTGACGGATGCCGGGTTCCATCGTGAAGATATTTACAGTGCGCTTAACTGGCTGGAAAGACTGGCGGATTATCAGGAAGGACTGGTTGCGCCAATTTTACTGACCAACGATCCGCTCTCTATGCGTATTTATACCGACGAAGAGAGTAAACGTTTAGATGCCGAAAGCCGCGGTTTCCTGCTCTTCCTGGAGCAGATTCAGGTGCTGAATCTGGAAACCCGTGAGATGGTCATCGAACGTGTCATGGCGCTGGATACCTCTGAGTTTGATCTGGAGGACCTCAAATGGGTGGTGCTGATGGTGTTGTTCAACATCCCGGGATGTGAAAATGCCTATCAGCAGATGGAAGAACTGCTATTCGACGTCAATGAAGGTATGCTGCATTAAATTTCCTTTCATGCATTTATCGCTATGAGTAAAGCTGCACTCTTCACCGTGCGTAAACAGGATCCCTGCCCCGCTTGCGGGGCAGAACTGGTTATCCGCTCGGGTAAACATGGCCCTTTTCTGGGATGCGCCAACTATCCGGCATGTGACTACATCCGGCCCTTAAAAGGGCAGGCCGATGGCCATGTGGTTAAAGTGCTGGAGGGCCACGCCTGTCCTGAATGCGGAGCTGATAAAGTGTTGCGGCAGGGCCGTTATGGCATGTTTATTGGCTGTAGCCACTATCCTGAATGCGGCTACAGTGAAACCATCGACAAACCGGACGAAACGACGCTGGCGTGTCCACAGTGCCATGAAGGCCGGCTGGTTCAGCGGCGTTCCCGTTATGGCAAAACGTTCCACTCCTGTGATCGTTATCCCGCCTGCCAGTTTGTCGTCAACCTGACGCCCGTGGCCGGGGTCTGTGCCTGGTGTCAGTTTCCATTGCTGGTTGAAAAAAAGACAGCGCAGGGGGTTAAACGCTTCTGCGCCAGTAAAAGTTGTGGCAAAGCCATTGCTGAAGAGAATGAATAGATCATGGAAAATCAACACCTCGCCGATTCACTTGAGCGCTGCGTAGCAGAGCTGAATCGTCAGGCGGTCATCGCCTATCCCACTGAAGCCGTATTTGGTCTGGGCTGCGACCCTGACAGTGAATCTGCCGTCATGGCGCTGCTGGCGCTGAAACAGCGTCCGGTAGAAAAGGGACTCATTCTGATCGCAGCTGATTATTCCCAGCTAGAACCCTATATCTCCGATCGCGAACTCTCTGTGATCCAGCGTGAGCGTATGTTCGCCTGCTGGCCCGGCCCGGTGACCTTTGTCGTCCCGGTTCCTCCCCAGACGCCCCGCTGGCTGACCGGACAGTTCGACTCGCTGGCGATACGGGTCAGTGACCATCCGGATGTGCAGGCGCTTTGCCGCGCATTTGGTAAACCACTGGTTTCAACCAGCGCCAATCTGTCAGGACAGCCTCCCTGCCGTACGGCAGAAGAAGTGTATAAGCAGTTTGGTGAGGACTTCCCGGTTCTGTCCGGGAAAACGGGGGGACGACTCAATCCTTCAGAAATCCGCGATGTAATCAGCGGCGAACTTATACGTCAGGGTTAACTCATGGATCAATTCGCCGTTTTCGGTAATCCGATCAGCCACAGTAAATCTCCGCTGATCCATCAGGCTTTTGCTGAACAGACAGGCATCGAGCATCGATATGGCCGGATCTGTGCGCCGGTTGACGGATTTCGCGATGCGCTGACAACCTTTTTTGCACAGGGCGGTCGTGGCGCCAACGTGACCCTGCCTTTTAAACAGCAGGCCTGGGAGTTTGCCGATCAACTCAGTGAACGCGCGGCCCTGTCCGGCGCCGTTAATACGGTAAAAAAGCTCAGCGACGGGCAGATCCTGGGTGACAACACCGATGGTATCGGCCTGTTAAGCGATCTTGAACGGCTGAAGATGATCAATGCGGGCGACAATGTTCTGCTGGTGGGCGCAGGTGGGGCGGCGCGCGGTGTGATTCATCCTTTGCTTTCGTCAGGGGTGACGCTCACCGTGGTAAACCGCACCGCCGAACGGGCAGAGGAGCTGGCTGGCCTGTTCGCAAAGAGCGGCACTATCCGTGCTGCTGCGTTTGATCAACTGGCGGACCAGCGTTTCGACCTTATCATCAATGCGACTTCAAGCGGTGTAGAGGGGAAAACACCCCCTTTACCTGCAGAGCTGATCCATCCCGGCGTACGCTGCTATGACATGTTCTATCAAAGCGGGTTGACGCCTTTCCTGCTCTGGTGTCAGACGCAGGGAGCGCACGCTCTGGCGGATGGTGTGGGAATGCTGGTGGGGCAGGCGGCGCATGCCTTCTATATATGGCATGGCGTGATGCCGGACGTTGCGCCGGTCATTGCTCAGCTGAAACAGGCTATGCAGCCATGAATCAGGCGATTCAGTTTCCTGACGATGAAACCTATGACGCTGAACGGGATGCCGTCTGCTTCCCGGTACTGGTTAACGGTATGCGGCTGATCTGTGCGATCAGCCGTATGTCGCTGACGTCACGCTTTGGCGAAGGGGAGGCGATGGCGCTGTTTCAGCACCATCGCTGGGATCTCGAAGATGAAGCCGAAGCGGCCATTCGTCAGGAGCGTGTTGATGCTCAGGGCTGGGTCTGGTTATCTCCCGCCAGGTAATCATTTTTCCAGCCGACATAGTTATTCGCCGAATAGCGTAATCCTTCCTTCTCCTGGTCGTTCAGCGGCCTGATCTGTCTGACCGGACTGCCCAGATAGAGATAGCCGCTCTCCAGCCGTTTACCTGGAGGGACCAGACTGCCTGCCCCAATCATGACCTCTTCTTCTACTATTACGCCATCAAGCAGAATCGAGCCCATCCCGATAAGCACACGATCGCCGATAGTGCAGCCATGCAGCATCGCTTTGTGCCCGACCGTGACATCCTCGCCAATAATCAGTGGGAAGCCTTCCGGGTTAGCGGCAGATTTATGCGTGACGTGCAGAACACTGCCATCCTGCACATTAGTACGGGCACCGATGCGAACCTGATTCACGTCTCCCCGGATGACGACCAGCGGCCAGATGCTCACGTCATCGGCCATGATGACATCACCCACCACAACACTAGCTGGATCGACCATGACGCGCTGGCCAGTTTGTGGAAAGCGATCTTTATAAGGACGTAAGGCGGAAGTCATTGTGTTCTCCTTTATTCTGTTTTCTCAGCAGCCTGATGTGATTTTAGCCAGCTGACAAGCCTATTCTGGCCTGGATCGCTGGTGATCTCATCAATCTGGATCATTTATAACCGTTCAGAAAAAAGATCCAAAAAAAGGGTTGTGCTCTGAACCGGGATCCCTATAATGCGCCTCCATCGACACGGCACACCGGCAACGGGAAACGGGTTGAAGGTTCAGGAGACTGAGCCGCCGGAGAAAAACTTCTGAAAAAGAGGTTGACTCTGAAGGAGGAAAGCGTAA
>NZ_JBXGEE010000009.1:0-81391 GCF_056856975.1 Pantoea sp. PA1 | reverse complement strand
CCGGTAAGGAGAGAATCATGTACGGAACCGCAAGCCAGCTGTGTAACGACCTGAAAATTCAGTTTGAGGGCGACAAGAAGATCACGCTGATTATCTGGCGTAAAGAAGACGTGATACGGGTTATGGGGGAGGAGCACGTAACGGCAGAAACCGCCGCTGAAATCGTCTGCGACCTCGCCACGTGGGACAGGGATGCGCAGCACGAAGCGGGCGTGGGAGCCGAAACTCTCCGCGTACTGGCTGATAACATCCGCCACGCCGCCGGACAGCGTAACCGGCCCGTGACCCTGTCAGCGGGCGATCTGGAAATACTGGTGCAGGCAGCGGGCAGGCTGCCGGATGCAGGCGCAGGCAGACAAACGGACGCGATTCAGGCGGCACTCAGGCGCGCATACTTCGCCATTAACCAGTAACAAGGGGGCCGGGCAGGGGCATGGAAGCCCGCCACCACCCTCCTGATGCGCAAAACCCCTTGCGCCTGCGGCGCGAAAGCGGCAGGGCACGCGCCTGACGGCGCGGTCCCTGTCCCCTCTGGTACGATGCAGCGGAAAAGAAGGCTGCAATCAACACCTGTCAGAAGCGACTTCAATTCATGACAGAAAGGGTGAGGTGAATAAAAATACGGCTTTAAAGTGTGACTTAGTGTCACTTTGTGGTATTCTATGTGTTACTTAGTCACACACAGGAGGATGTATGGCATCTACAAGACTTCGACAGCAGGGCGGAGCCGTCGTGCTGACTATTCCCAGCGATATTGCTGCAAGAGCGGGCTGGACCGTCGGCATTGAGCTGGACGTAACCGCTGAAGGCGAATCCGTGAACATCGTACCGGTTGCACGCGTACCACGTGGCAGGCGCACCGTAGCACAGCTGCTGGCCGGTATTGATCAGCAGCAAATCCAGGACTACAACGAAGAAACCGCAGACGGACAGAATGACAGACCGCAGGGCAGGGAGCTTATCTGATGGTATCAAGGAGAGTACCGCAGAAGGGTGAAATATGGCACGTGAACGGCGATCCGGTTGAAGGCCGGGAGTTTAAGGGGCCGCACTACTACCTGGTGATTTCGCAGCGCGAGCTGGTTGCAGCGCTGGGAACAGCGGTCTGCGTGCCGGTGACGAGCGGCGGGGGGGCGTCACGCTCGCAGGGCGTGACCGTGTATCTGGACGGCAACAGCACGGACACCGGCAGAGTGACAGGCGTGGCGCTGTGCTATCAGCTGCGCTCGCTTGACCTGGCGGCACGCAGAGCAAACTATGCCGCTACCGTAGAGCCGCACATCATGGATGAGATTTTATCTCTGGTTGTTGATCTTATCGATCCGCGATGAATCTGAAGAGCTGCATAGATTGCGTCTGGCATGGAGCCGGGGCATTAACACAGGGTGTGCTGATATGAAAATATTAATAATTAGTCGAGAGAAATCATGGAGATAATCCAAGCTGTAATGCACATTTTCGTATTTATATTGTGTACCTGTGGTGGCGGATTTGCAGGGGCTGCTTTGGTGAAAACACGGAAAGGATTTATCACGGGTTGTCTGATTGGCGTGCTGGCAGGAACGGCAACTGTATGGGGGAGCCATCAGGACAGAACAGCACAATGCGACAGAATGGATGATGGTCTGATTCAGTCTTCTGTATGTGTAAATTAACCTGGCGGATAGAGGTATCCCGGCCAGTCCGCTGATATTAACCGGGCAGGTATAACAGGATACTGGCCCATACACTCCGGTTCTCAGGTTACGCCTGATTCTCCTGCCAGCAGTCCTGCGGTTCACTCTTCATACATAATTTTTCAGCGAGCATGTGTTTCCTTCATCGGCTTTAAATCTGGCTGCTCACTGAATTTATGTCTTATCAAAACCCTAATAGTAGCCCATCTCAGACCCGAAATGCCTTCTGTCGCCGGCAGAATGCTGTCCCACCGGGCGTCCGGGCGCGCTGTCATGCTGCGCACAGAGCCGGCAGGCCGTCTCTGCCCTGCGGGTTTCCATCGCTGACGCAACCCCTGCAACCGGCTTGCGCCGGTGCGTTCACTGGCCACGAAAATCCGTGGCCGCTGAGGACCGGACCGGCATAGCCGTCCGGGGTGTGTTCATGCCGTTTTCGCGCGCGGCGGGCCTGTTCCGGTCAGTCCAGGCGCGGAGGGCTGGTCGTAGCACCGTCATTCGTCAGCTGCAAGGGTGAAATGCACGCCTGCGGCGCCCCTGCATCTGCCGCCTGCCGTTGCTCCTTTGCCCTCTGCCGCGACTGGATCGACCGAAACATGACAACCCACCTGAGCAGGAGAAATGCCATGAACACACAGAACGTCAACGTCAAAACCGCCACGCCAGAATCTCCCAAAACATGCGCTGAAAAGCAGGGCGGGGCGCTCAGTCCGGCGCAGTTTCGCGATCTGTACGATCACCTGCACAGGCACGGCGTGTTCACCGGCATCAGCGGGGTTAATGGTGCGCAGCTGGCTGAGCTCGATGCGCTGGAGGAGCCCACGGAGGAGCCTGAAGCGGCGATCGTTTACCTGCACAACGGCTGGCCGCTGGCGCTGTATGAGTACGACACCGGTTACCTGATATTCCGCGAAGCGCTGGCCGCTTTATAAACCGTTTTTTATTTCACTGCTGACACTCAGATTTAAGAGGTAATTAATTATGGTCCGTTTTGCTTCCCGCTATGCCGCCCCGACCGCTATCCGTAAAAACAGCCCGCTGAATAACGACGAGCTGATGCGCATTGTTCCGAGCGCGTTTTCTGCAGAAAAGCATGATTCGCGTTCTGAGCGTTATACCTATATTCCGACCATTACCCTGCTGGATAAACTGCGTGAAGAAGGATTTGAGCCCTTTTTTGCCAGCCAGTCGCGCGTGCGCGATCCGGAGCGCCGTGAATTTACCAAACACATGATCCGCCTGCGCCGTGGAAATAACAACGGCGGCGAAGAGGTGCCGGAAATTGTATTGCTTAACAGTCATGACGGCTCCAGCAGTTATAAGATGATCCCCGGTATTTTCCGGCAGGTCTGCACGAATGGCCTGGTGTGCTGGAAATCATTTGGTGAAATCAGCGTGCCGCACAAAGGTGATATTGTGTCGCCGGTTATTGAAGGCGCTTATGAGGTGCTGGGCGTGTTCGATAAGGTTGAAAATAATATCGGCATGATGAAAGGTATTCAGGTTAACAGCGAAGAACGCCGCCTGCTGGGGCAGCTGGCGCTGGAATATAAATATGACGGAAAAGAGCCGCCGGTATCCGCTGAGCGTATTATTCAGCCGCGTGCCTGGTATGACAAAAGCACCGACCTGTGGACCGCGTTTAATATCGTGCAGGAGAATCTGATTAAGGGGGGTGTGCCCGGCAGAACGGCGAAGGGAAAAAGAACCACCACCCGTCCGGTAACCGGCATCGACGGCGATATAAAGCTGAATCAGGCGCTGTGGAAAATGGCGGAGGAGTTCGCAAAACTCAAATCATGAAAATAACCCCGGCGCGCCGGGGTTATTTTTTGTCAGGTATCACGTCCGCAGCCAGAAACGTTTCCGGCGCGGGCGCATTTTTATTCCGCTGCGCCATTGCAGTATAAACCTCATCCCGTGCAATCAGCACGCGGTAAATACTTTTGATAATGGCCGCATATTCACGACGCTGTCTGATCAGCTTCGGGTTCGGGCCGGTGTTGTACATCCCGACGCTGTCCCAGTTCCTGCCGTACTGCCTGAAGTTTCTCGCCTCGATCCATGCACCGGTATAAATGCAGATGCACGGATCTTTCAGCAGCCTTTCCCGCGTAATATCGAATTTCTTCAGCTGGTTAAAGTGAGAGCTGTTTATCTGCATATTGCAGACGTCATGCGTGCCGCCGCTGCTTTTAGTATTCAGTGCGTTGTTACGCATGCGTGATTCCTGAATGGAATGCGCCATCAGCAGACGCGGATCAATACCGAAATCCTGACCAGCCTTTGTGAAACACATTTCCGGCGCGGCCTGCGCGCTGAATACAGCGGCAAGCCCGAAGATAGCTGACCATTTCATTCTGATAATCTCACGTGCGTGCGCGTAATGCGCCAGGCGGGTTCGGGTGAAAAATACGCGCTCAGATCATCACTTGCAAGATAATTCGTTACAGACGCGCACAGTGCGCTGACGGGCATGTGACGAACTTCGGCCGGGATATAAAGAATTCGGTAAGACAGGGTTAATTAACAAGCCGCTCTTCAGAGGTAAAATTTCATCACACCCCACGCAAGATGTAATCTTGCAGTTTAGTTGTTTAAAAACATAGGATTAACTTTAATTTTTTGCCGTTTTTTAGCTGTATGATAAAAATTGTGTGTTAATTAACACACTTTGCAGTGCCTGATTGTGTGTTACTGAGGTGCCTGATTGTGTGTTAATCCGGCACTGCAAACGGCACTGTGGTGTGTGCTGATTGTGGCTATTGATTAAAAACAGTGTGTTATACATGGTATGTCCGTGTGCAGTGCCGGATTAACACACATGAAAAAGGCCTGTAGTGCCGGATTGACACACATCAAAAGCCGGTACAGTGCCGGATTGACACACATCGTTCACAGACTGAAGTCGCGATTTTCGTATGAAAATTGTGCAAAGTGCCGGATTGACACACACAGAAGTGAGGTGGAGTGCCTGATTAACACACCACCCGGATTAAATGAACGGTGCCGGATTGACACACACTGAAACCGGGGTAAATAATACAGGAAGGGCAATCTTATCCGAATGCGGCAGTCACGCTGGTGCCGTGCAGGAAATATTTTTTAAATAAATCAAAAAGGCAGGGTAAAATATACCCTGTCTTACAGGGAATACGGAAATGGCGCGCAGAAACATTTACTTCAAAGAAAAAAACGAAAGAGAAGTCCAGGAGCTGGTGCAGATAGAGCTGCAGAACGGGGCAACCCACGGTGAGGTAAACTTCTCCTCCGTGGTGAATGAACTGGTGGGAATCGGTCTGATGGTCAAGAAACATCAGGGTGAAGGAAATAAGTTTGATACAGAGGAATTTAACCGCGACTTAATACGTCGCGTTGCAGGCACGCGCGAAGGAACAAGCATCATGATGGCCATGCTGACGGAAATGTATCTGCATATCCGCGGTGAGTCCGGGCCGCAGGCGCTTGAGGAGATGATTGACCAGAACCTGACGGGAATGAGTACCGCAGAGGATAAAGCGGAGAGTAAACATTTTATTAAGGAAGAACAGAATTAACTGACCCGTTACATTACCGGTAATAAATCACTACTGAGTAATTTATTGCCGGCGTCACTTCAGCCTCAGCACCAGCCCCCTGTCAGTGTCACGTCCGGTTTATTCTTTCTTGTGACGTTACTCAGTCCGCTGAATTTACACAGAGTAATATCTCATCCTGTCTGTTATTCACGCCTTAAGCTGTCGTTGTGGATGTGATATCACCAGCTGAGCAGCGCATAACAGCAGAGGCTGCACCGCGGCAGTTATATTGCAATTTGTGCGGGACCGGAGGTTCTTTTTCAGAATAACTTTCATGCGTGAACCGAACAATTCTGCTGGCTCGTTTATTTATATATATGTTTTATTCATTTTTTTTCAGGGCAGGTTTCGCCAGCGCTGTACGGGCCGGCTGACCCGTACAGCTGTAACGATACGCGAACCTTTGCTGTGAGGTGAAAAAGAAGTGCTATCTGAAACTGTTTTTATAATCGGGCGAGGGGTCTGGTAACTGACTCACGTCTCCGGTTTTTTATCTGACAATGGGTTTTCTGCCACAACAACTTTTTCCAGTGTGAACTCGTCAAATAATATCGCCAGCTCCCGCAGTCGCCTGACCTCTTCATTTTCCGGCAGCTGCTGCTCCGTTAAATAATTCAGTGAGTCCAGCAGGCGTTCCTGTATTTCCATATTCATGCTCCGGCGGTTAAACCGGGCGCTGATTTCCATATCCCGTCGCAGATTTTCAGGAAAGCTGCTGCTGAATGCGCGATTCTTTCCCGGAACGAACGGTTTCTTTTCCGCACGCACCGACTCATCCGGCTGATATTCTTCACGCATAATATCCAGCCTGGACTGAATAAACTCGTCGAACATCCTCGCCAGCGCAACCAGTCGCTGACCCTCATCCGTTTTTATAATGTGCCTGCGTGGCGAGAAGTGCATCGACGCAATAAGCCGGCTGATAATTTCATCGTTGGTGGTATATCGCCTGACGCGTGCAGCCACGCGCAGCTCCATCAGGAGATTTTCCGGCAGCCATAATTTCCTGTACTGCATTTCTCCTCTGGCATATTTCCTCGGACGGCCGCGACCGTCGCCCATATTCTCTTTCACTTTCATGCTTCAGAACCGCCTTCAGGAGTTCAACCGGACAGGCAGCAAGCGTACGCCACCGCATTTAAGGATTAATCCTAAAAAAATGCATGAGGGTCCTTAAAAATGTGACATACGTCACAGATTTTTTTTTTTTGAGAAAATGTACACTTACGGCGCGTTACGTCTGTTTACGCACACTGACATTTCTTTAACTCAAATTGAGGGTTTTACACATGAAAGTTGTCACGTCACACCCTGCACTGGTGCAGGGGTCTGCGGAAGCCTGCCCGCCGCGCAGCGGAACGGCGGCACAGGGACTTATCGGCATCGCACGACGCGCCTTTACCCTGATTCACCGTTACCGCACGAACGTTATGCTGGCCTGCCTTGCCATTGCCGTCTTTGCGCTGCCGCATTTTGCAGGAGCTACTGACCTGCTGGCCACGCAGAAGCAGGATGCCAAAGACACGTTCGGTCATGGCAGTACCGTTGAGTGGGGGTTTTACATCGGCGAAATCATCATCTCGATTGGCGCATATATTAAAACGCGCAACCCGATGCTGTTCGTCGGCGGTCTGGCTTTCCTCATCGTTATCACCCGCACCTTCTTCTCCCTGGCCGGTTAATCCCGCATGAACGGGGAATCGCTTCAGTACCAGTTCCCGGAAACCCTCAATCAGCAGAAACGCCTCGGCGGACTCCCTACAGAGGAGGCCGTGCTCATCCTTGCGTGCGCGGGCAACGTCATCGCGCGTGCGGGCGACAGAGTTAATCCGCTGGATAGAATTGCCTTCAGCGAGACGCTGTACTTCGTGGACGGTGATAATCCGCAGCAGATGGCGTGGCTGAAGCCGCAGCTCGCGGGGCAGCAGAACTTTAAGGTCATCCTGGTAAAGGGCAACGTGCACGACAGCAGCATCGCGCTGGATGAGCCGGTTTACTTCGACCAGTACGGTACGTTAACAACAAAAATCGGCTTTGAGCACACGCCGGTGCGCATCTCGCGCGCGGACAGGATGCTCCGGGTAGAGGAGGTGGCACTGAAATGAGTCACAGCACACAGGGGCAGACCGCGCCTCATAAAGTAAAGCGTCATAACGCCCAGGTGCGCCTGGACGATGACGACAAAGCCGGGCTTCGCCGCATGACCGCCGAGTTTCCGCTTTATTCAGAGTCGGTGATCCTGCGCGCCGCGCTGCAGACGCTGATGGCGTGCAGCGGAGAGGTCCGGTCGGAAATCCTGCTGGCTTCCCTGACGGATAAGGACGTGGGTGAGATTATGCGACGCCACGGCATGCAGCCGGCACCTGAAGGGGAGGGCGCACATGCAGGCTGATTCTGTAAAGCATCCGGTGAGTAACGGGGCGTTCTCTGCTGAACCGGTCGTGGCGTCGTCTGTTCAGTCTCACGCTGAGCCAGTAATGCAGACAGAATGGGCGGTGCAAGCCCCACCTTTATGTCGTGCCGAATTCTCACTGGCGCCGGAAAGCATCCGTGCGTTTACGGGACAGTTGCCAGCCGTGGGTGGTTGCATCGTTCTGATAGCGATGGCTATTGTCATCGTCAGGGCCGGAAGGCGAATGATTCCGGCGAGGCCGGATACGATGCGCGTGGCTTTTGTCTCATCATCTCCGGCACCGTTTGGCAGTCGCGAGATGGCAAAACTGGCAGCTGCTGAGGCGAACAGCCATTACTGGCAGTGCATGCTGGCAGCATTTAGCGGCGCGCTGGAGGCGGAAGGCTTTGCGCTTCGCACCGGGCCGCGGTCAAAGGTTGCGTTGCCTTATGCTGTACGGGCTCGTGTGGGTATCGCCATCGTAAAGGCGCGTTCCCGCTATCTGAACCCGCGCCAGAGTGACGACGCTGCGGAGGCAATGCTGCGGGATGCCGAACAGAATGACTACACCGGCAGCTGGACCGACTGCTGTCTGCGAGGAGCGGAGGCGGCCGGCTGGTACATTGTCAGGCGCGACCACGGTCCTGAGTCGACAGAATAACGACACGCGGGATGCAGTACCTCGGTGCCGTGGCTCACAACGGCTGGTCTATAATTCTGCGCGTGAATACTCACACAAAGGAATACAGGCAATGAAAAAATTGACATTCGGCCTTTTACTGCTGGCGGCCGGCCATGTTGCAGCCGCTTCGTCATTTACACAGGAGTGGCCGTCATGCGACATAAAGGCTCAGCATGACGTAAAGGGGGAAACTGGCGGAAGTATTAAAGACCCGCTTCAGGCGCACATATCGGTACGCGTTAACGTGCTGCAGGCCGATATCGGTAACGCCCGCAAGGCGCGTCACCTGACCGAAGCGCAGTCTGAGCAGCTGTGGCAGCAGGCCGGCCGGGTCAGAAAAGATGCTGACGGCTACGTAAAGCAGCAGGGCTTTCTCAGTGCGGCCGAGCGTGCCAGCTATGACCGTGAACTCGACGATATCGCCGGCAGGCTGTGCCGCGCGGTGAAGTAAATCCTCCCCGGGTGGCTGCGGCCACCTGAATCCTTTTTTCTGCCCGCAGTGCGCAGGCTGTTCGTTCCTCGCGCTGCTGCGGTACGCCTCAGCCTGCACCCCGCAGGCAGGCCCGTTTAACGTCTGACCCCGGCAGTTCCGCTGCCGTCTTTACGGAATCTCACCCTATGACACACCCTGCTGAAATATCGGCTCAGCCGGTCGTGCGCGATCGCTGGGGCGGCTGGACGCATCCTGAATTTTTCGTGCCCGCTGACGGCAATGAATATCCGCAGCCCGGCGAGTTTGAGGCCTGGCTTACCGCACATAACCTGGCGGCCGCCTTCACCTGGATGGAAAACGACGCTCCGGACTGGATGATGCAGGCCTTCCGGAGGACCGGTGACTGCAGCCGCTGGGAGCCGTCCGGGCCCGCGGACGACGGCTGGTTTACCGGCAGCATTCACGACACGGACGACAGCCCGGTATGCGTCTGGCTCCGCAGTAAAACAGAGGTCAGAGGCTCATGAAACGTTTCCTCCTTATAATCTGCCTGCTCACGGCAGGTGTCATGGCGAAGCCTGTCATGGCAGCGACCAGCAACGCCGGCGACGGGCGCTGGGTAAACCGGGCAGGTGGTGATGGCCAGTCAGCGGTACCTGCACGTCACCGGCGTTGACTAGGCAAACGGCAACATCACCCTGAAGGATGAAGCGGGGCGCACGCAGTTCTGGTCGCCGCAGGAACTCAACGCCACTGAAATTGAGGTTTTTGAGACCCGCTCTATTGAGCTTCGCACGGGTGACAGCGTCCGCCTGAGTAAAACCCAGAAGCAGGCCGGTCACGCTGCACACGAACAGTATCGCGTTGAAGAGCTGCGCGACAACGGTGAGATTGTGCTGCGCAATGATGGCGGGCTGAAGGTTATCGATCCGGCAGCCACGTTCGCTGACCGGCACGTTGACTACAGCTGGGCGGTCACCGGCTACGGCAAAGGGTCGGCGGACTCAAAAGTTATCGTGACCGAGTTTTTCGATTACGAATGCATCGCCTGCAGCATGATGGCGCCGGTGATGGAAAAGGTGATGTCTGCAAACGCCGGTGTTCGCTTTGCGTTCCGGGACTGGACCATTTTTGCCGCCCGCTATCCGGGATCAGAGCAGGCTTCACGCCGCGGACTGGGTATTTACCGGAAGCAGGGGGCAGATGCGTACTTGGCATTCCATAATGGCATTTACCGGACCGGGCATAACGAAGGGAAGCTGACGGCAGAAGACATTGAGAAGGTGGCTGCCGCCGCCGGTGCAGGTGCGGCTTCAGACGAAGATAAAGCCGTGTCTGACCGTGTTACGGAGAACAACGCGGCTCTGGCTGAGATGCTGGGGCTGACGGGAACGCCGGGCATTATCGTGATGCCGGCCGAGAATGCCACGGCAGACAACACAACGGCCCGGGGGTGGTCAGCGAACAGGTCATGCAGCAGGCCATAGCACGTGCAGAAAAAAGCTAAAAAAAACCCGGCTTCAGGGGATCAGGGCCGGGTACATCACTCCAGAAAGGAAAAAGACCGCCTGAAGCAATCGCAATACTACTGACGGTATGAGTGAGTATCGGCCAGTCTGTAAAAATCTTTATCGCGTGTGGCCATAGTAAATCCCGGCACTGGGCCGGGACGATGAAGCCTGTCAGTCTGCCCTTTAGCGCCAGCCAGCGGGCATTCTCCGGGGTATCGGCTATTCCGCCAGAACCTTTACCCCATGACGGCCATGCCACTCAGGCTGTTCGTTCCTCGCGGTGCTGCGGTACGCCTCAGCCTGACCGCCCTGCCCGTCGTAAGTTAAAAGCGATTGTCGACGACCCCACCACAGTCGGCTGCCTGAATATCAGTAAATACCTCTCTCAGAAATCCTCCGAAAATCACCGTCCCGCCAGGCGCGTGATTTGGATTAAGTCAGCCCGCAGATGTGAACCCGGTCACGGTAAAGTTTATCGGTGAACTTTTTTTATCCATACGATTCGTGCTATGAGCAAACTGTGCTGGATTTAAGCGGGTGAGATGGGTATTCTTTTCAGAATTCGCCGGGCGGCGATCCTTTTTAGATCCTTGTCAGATACTGTGGTGGTTGACGATGAGGGTTTGCAGTAAACCTGTGGCCGATCATGCGCGGCGCGGGAATGAACTAACCGGATAGGACGTATCCGCAAAAACGTCCAGGGTATGGAGTCCGCGTTTCATCGGGTTCTGAATGCAAAAACCCCCTGAAATCTGTCTCAACTTGGCGGAAGACGGCAGAAATCAGGGGGTCCAAAAGCAGGCGCAGCGCCTGTGAAGGATTATAACGCATGCTATTCATAAGACAACCCCTGTCCGCCATAAGTACGGGACAGGGTGAATGACCAGATTTTAATCGGGTTAAACCGCCCGACTTCAGAAAGTGACAGACGTCGCCGCGGCGATCATGATGTCACCTGCAAATGTCCTGATCCGCAGTGGTTCGCACCTGACGGCTATCGCCCGCTTCCGGGTGAATTTGGCCATGCCATGCGTCGTCTGGTCGTCAAAGAGAAGGCCAGCGGTAAGTGGAAGCTGCGTTTCCGGCCGTCACTCCATCCTTACTTCACCCAGTACCGTAAAGCTGCGGGTCGTGATCGGCACTTCCGGCCGGAACGGCGTGCGCTTATCGATGCAATATTTCCTCTGCTTGTTCAGCGTGCCGACATGGCCACCTGGGTTGTGACCGTTAACGTCAGCCGGCTGGCCAGTGAACTCAGCCCGAAAGACAGTGATGGCCATGTCATCCCCGAAACCCGGGTAGAAGCCTGCCGACTGTCGCGGCTGTTCCCGGAGCTGACCCGGTTTGGCCTGATTGAAATGCCACACCTGGAATGGGACCCGATCGAACAGTACTGGATGCCCCGGCATATTATTCTCACGGAACGTTTCTGGCAGCTGTGCGGCGTTAACATGGATAAGCTGCTGTTACAGCGAAACCAGCGCATCGAAGCTGAAGAAGAAGGGATTCTTGAACCCGGTACGCGTGATTCCGTTCGTGCTGCCCGCCGGCGCTGGTATGAAAAAGCCCGTATAGCGACATTGCTCAGCCGGCGTGAGAAGGCCGTACGGGAGAAGCGTCGTAATAAGCTGGGCAGACTTCCTCTCGACGAACGGCGCAGCACGATGGCCAGCTGGCTCATCCGCACGCGGCCGAACCACGAACTGATTAACCTCGATGCCGAAAGCTTTGATCGCCTGGTGTGGCAGCATCTTAACCAGCTGGAGCTGGGACTCGGCTACGAGCCCGCGCATCCCGACGTCGTTCACTGACGTCTCCCCGTTTGATTTTAACCGCCCTGACTGGCGGTAAAGTCGTTTGTGCCGCCTGCAGAACACCCTGGTTTTGCTCCTGCCGGCATGAACTTCTGGCACGCTGAACCACATAAATTCAGCCGTTTCGTGTGCTGATTTTTTTTATCCACATTTACCCGCAAATGGAAAGCTAGCCTTACCTGCAAGCGAGTCTGACGTTACCCGCAAGACATTCCTGACCTTTGGTCAATAAAGAAATAATCAAAAAGAAAATAAGGTTTTCAGTCAGGCTATTCTGAGGGATTAATGAAGCCTTCGCTTGCAGCGGCCGCAGGCGTCCGCGCCGCTCAGAATCTGAAGTAACTTCTGCCTGCGGCGGGCGTGGTGCCGTTAATAGTTACAACACTCAAAAGGAGTTCATAAACTGCATCAGAGCCGACCTGAAACTTCCAGCCCCTCTCAGCCAGAACCGGAGTCGACCTGAAACTCCGAGTGCCCATTGACAGGCCGCCCCGGCCCCGGCCCATCGGGCCGGAACAGGAGTGGCTTTAATGGATGGTGTAACTAATCCTCTAAGTTTTACTGTTCATAGTGAACAGTAAAACCAAGACCCCGGAAATCACGCCCTGTACGTCGCTCTGCGCCGTACAGCCCGCTCACCGGGGCTTCGGGATTAGACTGGCTTAGTCATCGCTTTGAGGCCGTCTGGCTTAGCAGGAAGGGGTTGGGTAGCGCAATATGTCAGGCAGTAACCGGCTGCGCCGGGCGTACGGCGCCGTCTGACCACTGTACACTGCTGTAAGAACATCTGGCGCCTCCATGTCGCTGACGCGGCATTCAGGAACTGCTTGTGAATTGCTTACCAACCTCGTTCGCAGCATAAAGGCCGGGAAATAACCGGGCTTAATGTCCGCTTTGTGCCAGAAGCGGAGCCTGCTTTCTTTCTCAGCATCAAGATAAGCTACCTAACCAGCGTAAATAAAGGGTCACTTGTTAGCCGAGAATGTCGTGTAATTCTCAGGCGTGATAAGATGATAAGGCACCCAGTTAAGCGTCTGAACCTTCTGTTTATTCAGCAGCGCTTTGGTGACCTCTACCGCGCCGGTGGCCTGCCCTCTGGCGTCCTGAAAGATGGTCAGCGCCATTCTGCCATTTTTAATGAACTGCTGTCCGTCCGGTGTTCCGTCGATACCGGCGACAAGAATTTTGTCGTTCTTCGCCTGGTTCAACGCCATGATGGCACCGATTGCCATCTCATCATTGTTTGCAGCGATGGCATCAATCGGGCGCTGATTCAGCAGCCAGCCTGAAACCACATCTACCGCTTCATTGCGCTGCCATTTCGCTGTCTGTTTTTCGATGACCTTCATGTTTTTATATTTGCCGATGACGGCTTCCACCGCGCGGGTACGCTCACGTGCTTCTTCGTTCGAAAGCGCGCCCATAAGAATGGCCACATTGCCTTTGTAGTTCATTTTTTTGGCCAGCGCTTCCATCTGCATTTCGCCGCCCAGCGCCGAATCAGAACCCACATACGCCATACCTTCGGCCAGTTTCACTTCCGGTTTTCGGTTTACAAAAACCAGCGGAATACCGGCTTGTTTTGCCGCATTGATCATCGGTAAAACGCCCTGGGTATCGACAGGATTAAGAATAATGGCGTCCACGCCCTGGTTGATAAAGTCATCCACCTGCTGCACCTGCAGCGCAACATCGCCCTTCGCATCAACAAACTGGCTTTTGAGCTGGCTGGCATTCAGCTCTTTTTGCATCTGAGTGCGAAGGATTGAGACAAAGTTCAGGTCGAAGTTAGCCAGCGCTACGCCAACGGTGAAGGTTTTGGCGCTGCAACCTGCGCTGAACAGCAGCAAGCAAAGCCACATAACAAGATTTCTGATATTCATGGTGTGTTCCTGTAGGGTTGAGATTGTTATTGTTTTTACTGACTTAATTTGCGTCAGGTAACAGGCAAACACCCGACGCACTGCACTTACAACGTAAAGTGTTCGCGGAACTGCTGAATAGCCGCCGTGCTATCGCCGCTGGCCCAGCCCTCCATGGCGACGGTGCCGCAGTAATCCATCTCCTGCAGCGTTCGTGCGATAGCACGGTAATTGATTTCTCCGGTGCCCGGCTGCTGGCGACCCGGTACATCGGCAACCTGAATTTCCCCGATAGCTGAACCGCAGCGCCGCAACAGCTCAATCAGATTGCCTTCACCAATTTGTGCATGATAGAGATCCAGATTCATCTTCAGGGCCGGGCTGTTGACCGCTTCAACCAGTGCCAGCGTCTCAGATGCCAGGGCAAAGGGCGTACCCGGATGATCGACCGGCAGGTTGAGGTTCTCGAGGGTGAAAACCCGTCCGGCACGTTCGCCCAGAAGCGCAATCTGCCGCAGCGTATCGGCGGCTTTCAGCCACATTGCGCCCGTTACCGTTGTCACGGGCTTTACCGGCAGGCCGCGATCGTCAAGCCCGGTGCCATGCAGATTCAGTACCGGACAGTCGAGACGTTCAGCCACCGCCAGCGACGCTTCAGCACTCTGTAGCAGCAACCGGATATCCTCCTCATCCGTCAGATTGCCACTCAGATAACCGGTCATAGAGGTAAAGCGCGCACCGGTCGCCACCAGTTCATCAATATCTTTGCTGGCCCATCCCCAGATTTCGACGCCAAAACCCAGTTCGTGAATGCGTTTTACGCGCTCAACAAACGGCAGCTCCAGAAAAACCATTTCAGCGCATACGGAAAGTTGATATCCGGCCATCAGCGAACTCCCAGCTTAACGGGCAGATTGCGTTGCACAGATTCGATACAGGCCAGCGCAATTTCCAGCGCGTTACGCGCATCCTCCCCGGTGGCGCGGGGCGTTTCACCGCTGCGGATACAACGGGCAAACTCCGTCATCTCTGCCACATAGGCCTCGCGCAGCAGATCTGAATCCAGCCGGGACGTATCGACCGCTATGCCGCTGGCGGTGTAACGTACGCAGTGATTGGCGTTGATGTGGCCCGCCTGAAGCATGCCCTTACTGCCAAAAACCTCGCCACGCACATCGTAGCCATACACCGCCTGAAAGTTCGCCTCAGCAATCGCAATGGCACCGTTGTCGAAGCGAATAGTGACAACTGAGGTATCCAGCAACCCTTTATCTTTGAAGTCTGGGCGAACCAGTGCATCAGCCAGCGCATAGACTTCAACCGGCTTTGCGCCATGGTTGAAGTGCAGTAGCGTGTCAAAATCGTGAATGAGCGTTTCAAGGAAGATTGTCCACTGCGGAATTGGAGCGGGATCGTTCAGGCCAGGGTCACGCGTCACAGATCGGCTAAGCTGCGTCGTGCCATTCTCACCGTTTTTTACCGCCGCAATCGCTGCCGCAAAGCCCGAATCAAAGCGCCGATTAAAGCCCACCTGCAATACGACGCCAGCCTGTTTTGCCGCTGCGATGGCGCGGTCAGCCTCTTCCAGCGTAACAGCCATAGGCTTTTCACAGAACACATGTTTGCCGGCATTAGCCGCGGCAATCACCCACTCAGCATGGGTCCTGGCCGGAGCAGCTATCGCAATAGCGTCGATTTCATCGTCCTGCAGCAGCGCATGCAGATCGCTGTACGCTTTGCTGACTCCAAGCCGGCTGGCGAGCTTTTCCGCCGCGCCAGGAAAGGGATCTGCCACGGCCGCCAGCGTGGCGCCAGGCACACGCCAGGCCAGATTTTCCGCATGGAAGCTGCCCATGCGACCGGCGCCAATTAAACCCACGCGCACTGTTTGATGGTTCATAAAAACTCCTTGTTATTTCGCTTTAGCCCAGGCGGGCGAGGAAGGGTTTTGATCAGGTCGCTGCGCATCAGCGGCGAAGCGACGGGATTTAGAGAGCATCAGCGGTTCAATTTGCTCAAGCGAAACGCCCCGGGTTTCCGGTAAGAATCGGCGGACAAACCAAAACGCGATAAGCGATCCCACCGCACACAACATCAGCGGGAAGGCACCATGAAAGTGTTCCATCAGCACCCGACTGCGGTTCATCATCGGGAAGCTTTGGGTAACGATAAAATTCGCCACGTACATTGAGGCAAACGCAAAGCCCATCGCCACGGCGCGAATACGATTAGGGAAGATTTCAGAGATCAGCAGCCAGGCACCCAGGCTCCATGAGAGGCCAAATATCAGCACGAAGGCCAACAGTCCTGTCACCGGCAGTATCCCGCCAGCATCGGCAATAAAAGCCCAGGCGGTGAACGCCATACAGATCGCACATCCCAGTGCTCCCCAGCGCAGCAGCGGCGTCCGGCCCAGACGATCGATAGTACTCAGACAAACAGCCACGCCAGCCAGCAGCGCAAGGCCAAGGAAAATGCTGTGGAACAGGGAAGCCTGAGTACTGGCAGTGACGTTTTGCAGCAGTGACGGCGCGTAATAGAGCAGGATGTTGATACCGGAAATCTGCTGCAAAATAGCAATGGCACAACCAATCATCAGGATATAGCGGGCCCGCGCATCCCGCAGGATGCCGCGCTGACTGGTCCGGATGCTGTCATCCTGATTTGACGTCAGAATCTCCTGTAACAGTCGCTCGGCGTGCCGGGCATTTGAAAGGCGGGTAAGCACGGCAAGGGCGCGCTCTTTTTTGCCGTTCAGCGCCAGCCAGCGCGGTGACTCTGGCATAAACGGCACAAGCAGCAGGAATAGCGCACAGGGCACCACGCCGGAGGCCAGCATCCAGCGCCAGCCTTCACTGACAATCCACTGATGCGGCATACCGCGTGCAATCAGGTAATTCACGATATACACCGTCACCTGTCCGCCGACCATCAGCATCTGCTGCAGGCCGAGCATCCGTCCGCGCCAGTCTTTCGGCGAAATCTCCGCGATATAAAGCGGCGTAATCGCAGAAGCCATTCCGACCGCCAGCCCGCCTGTCAGTCGCCAGAGAACAAAATCTGTCAGAGAACTCGCCAGCGCAGAGCCCACCGCGGAGAGCACAAACAGTATGGCGGTGACGATGAGTGTCGATTTACGGCCGATACGATCCGATATAAAGCCAACGCCCCATGCACCGACGATGCAGCCAAGAATGACATTTGACACCGCCCAGCCACTTTCCCAGGGGGTTAAGTTCAGATGTTCTGTCAGCGGATCGATGACACCTGAAATCACTGAAGCGTCATAACCCAGGATCACACCACTCAGTGAAGCAATGGCACAGATAAACAGAATCAGTCGTAAATTATGTTTGCGCATAATCACTTATTTCCCTTCGCTTGCTGGATTCACATCACTGCAACCCCTTTTGCAAAGATGATGCCAACCAAATCCCGGGAAAATTTGTGAGCGATGACACAGCCTTGCGTCACAAAATGGAAACAAAGTTTACATGTAAACTTAACATGTCAATAAAATGGACATTTATTCCTGAGGGAGTCGGCGGTGAATCAGCAATTGTTATTACGCGATGAGAGTGATGCGATTTTCAGCCTGCCGGACAGGCAAGAAGCTGATAGCTGGGACGCGCTGTTGTGGAAAAGCTGGCAGAGCTTTATACAGGGCGAACAGCCACCAGCAGTGCGGCATACCATCCTGCAGTCATGGCAGCGTTCGCAGCAGCATGGAATCAATCCGCATCGCTTTATCTACACCGCACCGCCGGCCAGTGAACTCACGGCCATTCTTGAGAGCAATGCCGAACTGATTCTGGTGGCGCGCAGCATTATGGAAAATTTGCTCGCCTATAACCCGGATGGTCACATTAACCTCACCGATGCGCAGGGCGTTACGCTGCATTTTTGCGGTGCCGACCTGACGCCCGTTGGCAGCATTCTGCGTGAAGAGGTTCTGGGAACAAACTGTACTGCACGCTGCCTGATTGAACAGCGGCTGGTGTACGTGCTGAGCGGAGAGAACTGGAAGTTTGATCTGCGTAAACGCCGCCGACAGTGCGCTGCGGCACCGGTCCGCGATGCCGGTGGCCAGTTGATTGGTGTGCTGACCCTGACCGCCACGCCGGATAGTTTTAACGCCCACACTCTCGGGACGGTTCAGGCGGCAGCGGAAGCGATCGGACAGCAACTGACGCTACGACGCCTGCTGGCTGAACAGCAGTCCATTCTGGAGACGCTGAATGAGGGCGTCATTGTCTGTGATAAACAGGGCCGCATCAAAACGCTCAACCGTTATGCGCGCCAGATTTTCAGCGGACTTGACCCAGGCGACGCCCCCATTGATGCGCTGCTGAAACCGCAGGGCGGTTCGCTGCTGTCCATGGCTTTCTGTAATGACCTTGAGCTGCAGTTCAGGCCGGAAGGCCTCGCTCCTCTTTCCTGCCTGATATCGTTAATGCCCGCACCGGATGGCGGGCGGGTTCTGTCACTGCGTGAAAATCAGCGTATCCGCGCCATTACGCGACGGGTAATGGGTGTGAACGCCAGTTACACGTTTGAGATGATTCGGGGCCATTCGCCGCGCCTGCAACAGGCGATCCACAAGGCACGCATCAGCAGCCGCACTGACAGCACAGTGCTGCTCAGCGGTGAAAGCGGCACCGGCAAAGAGTTGTTTGCTCAGGCCATTCATAATGCGAGCCCCCGTCAGCAGGAAGCGTTTATCGCCCTGAACTGTGGCGCATTACCGCGCGATCTGGTGCAAAGCGAGCTGTTTGGCTATGCCGATGGCGCCTTCACTGGTGCACGTCGAGGCGGTTCCGCAGGCAAATTTGAACTGGCTGACGGCGGAACCCTGTTTCTGGATGAGATAGGTGAGATGCCACTTGAAGCGCAAACCAGCTTATTGCGCGTTTTGCAGGAGGGCGAAGTGCTGCGTATCGGCGCAGCGCAGCCAGTGAAAGTGAATGTGCGCATTATCGTGGCAACTCACTGCAACTTAGCTGAAGCCGTGGAGAGAAACGCATTCCGGCGCGATCTCTTTTACCGACTGAATGTAATTTCACTGGAAATTCCGCCGCTGCGTGATCGTCGCGAAGACATTCCGGAACTGGTGAACAACTTCATTCAGGCACTCTGCACGCGTCTGAAGCGCATTCCGCCTGCGGTCACGCCACAGGCTATGGCGTGCTTACAGGCCTGGGCATGGCCGGGCAACGTCCGCGAGTTGGAAAATGTGATCGAGCGCGTCGTCAACCTGTGTGAAGGGCTGCAAATTAGCAATGCAGACCTTCCTGAATCAATGCAGGCGTCACAAGCTACGCATGTCCATCTGGATGAGGATGCCCCATCCTCTCTTCAACATATGGAACATGCCTTTATCATGCAGGTCATTGATGAACATAAGGGAAACCTGCGCCGGTCTGCACAACAGCTGGGGATCTCCCGCACAGCGCTTTATAACAAGCTCAATGCTTGGAATGTGGATTATCGCGTCTTAAGAAAAACGATTCGCTGACAACTGACTGCTGACAGAGCAGAATTTCAGTCTGTCCAATTCTTCTGTCGGCACACGCTCGTTTCGCTACGAGTACCGTAGATTACAGGCTCAATGCATTACTTGGGGGAAATGTCTGTTTTACGTTAGTCGCCATTCCCGTTTGTTTGAAAGAATCATCTGCCTGATACATTCAGCAGGAAGTAAAAAGCAAGGCTACCAAGCGCTCGCCATGCCTTGTTGAGGGCGGTAGCGTGATACACGCAGGCTGGTATGCTGTAAAAAAAGGCGGGTTATGCAGGAAGAAATCTTTTAGCCTTCGCTCGTGCGCATACGCTTTTCCCCTCTCAGCATCGAAAACAGGTCGGGCTCAATAGCCAGGAAAGATACATAAGTCCGTTTACGGCTTGATTAAATCGGATCGATAGTCGTCCGCTCCTCGCTCATAGCGGTCATCCGCCCCTTTCAGCAGGCAGCTTTGTGCCAGAAGCGGACCTTTTAAACGACTTCTATGTTGAATATCGGAAGCTGCCATCGATGAGATCTTATGGTAAATCGAGTGTTGTCATGTGCTTGGCGGGTTGTTTATCAAAAATGACTAAGAGAGTCTCTTTGGTAATAACAATCAGGGAGACGACTGTGAAGATAACGAAGATTGACCACATACACGTATACGTCGAGAACATTGAACTGGCAGAACGCTGGTACCAGGAGGTTTTTGGCTTTTCCCGCGACGACTCGCTGTACTTCTGGTTTGAGCAGGGAGGGCCGCTAGTTATCAGAAATAACGGCGCATCACTTTCCCTGTTTCTCAGGAAAAATAAGCATCCCCCGGCCATACGGTGGCTTTCGCTGTAGAAGCGGCTGCGTTTCTCAGTCTTGTGCCTGCTCTCAACGCTAAAGGCATCCCGTTTACCGTATGCGATCACGATATATCTATGTCTGTGTACTTTAACGATCTTAGCGATAATAAGATTGAGCTGACCAGCTATGAATATCTTCAGGCAAAGCAGCTTTTGGAGAGCGTTGTATAGCTTTCTTCCTTAACTGAAGTCGGAGCGCAACAGGGATGTTTGACCTGCCCCCAGGATTAAATACAAAACTCAGTTAGTAATGTCGGATCCTTCACTCTCAGAATTACCCTTTCTCCGGCTCGCTGCAAATTCAGACGGCGTCTGATAATTCAGCGTGGAGTGCGGGCGACATTCGTTATAATCCTGACGCCATTCGCTGATGGTTTTCCTGGCATGACTGACGTCGCTGAACCCGTGTTCATTCAGGCATTCATTGCGAAAGCGTCCATTAAAACTCTCAATAAATCCGTTCTGTGTCGGCTTGCCGGGCTGGATAAGCCGCAGCTCCACGCCATGCTCAAAGGCCCACTGATCGAGCGCGCGACAGGTAAACTCCGGGCCCTGATCAGTAATGCGCCCTGATAAATAGGCATCAGCCGCCGGACGCTGAGCGTCATAGCGGCAGGTCGACAGGGACAAACCAGTCAGCCTGCAGGCTCGACGTTGCGACAGACCGGTCGCATCACACATCAACACCACGGCTTCGCGCTTCTTGTCTGTCGTCAGTACTTTCGCCCAGGAGCCACCTGAAGCGCCTCCTTATCCAGCATGGCCCCGGCGAGCAGCTTCCTGAGTCTGACGTTCTCTTCCTCAGGCGACTTCAGGCGCTTAACCTCAGACACCTCCATGCCGCCATACTTCTTACGCCAGGTATAAAACGTGGCGTCGGAAAAATGCTTCTTCATGGGGCTTATAAAGACATTACTGACATCGCGGTGTATTAATCAACGGGTAGCAGGTCATGACTGACTGAATTTGACAATCAATAGCCTCATGAATCTCTGAATAATTTGACGGCGGAGCATATCGGCCGATGGCTAAAAACGCGGAACTCTTAAAAGAGTGTGGAACTAAAACAGGTGTGAATACAATAGCCGAGTTGCAAGACGCCATCTGAATTTTTAGCGAGCTGGAGAAGTAAAAAATCAGAAGGTAATCAAACCGACATTACTAACCGATTTGTTTATGATCCAGGGGAAGTCAACTCAGCTTTAGTGTACCTTAAGAAAAGACAAAGCAATCCGATTCGATTGAAACTTAATTAAGAATACACCGTCTGAGATGCCTGGTTTTTTTGCATATAAAGATTGATTCGTGCAACATGACTAAAATTTTTAGCTGCATGTTTGCCCGCCGCGAGCGTTTTTTTTCTAAACTAAATCATTCACCTTACAAATCTCCACATGTATCCCGGCACGCGGTCGAAGAGCTGACCTGCAGCCAGCTCTGCCTTACGGTGGTCGTATGCCTGAGTTATTAATAATTCGTGATCAGGATCAGCAGTATAAGTTAGATGCTCGTAAACCTTTTCAAGCGTATCCAGTGTTCTACAGCGACGGAACTTTAACAGCCATTGATATCGGGTCATGATTATTTCCTTCAGAACGGTAAGTAGCTTAAAATTTATTGATGAAAAGATGGCTGACTAAATTCCCAGAACACTAATTGTCAGTAATGCTGACATGTCCGAGTAACAGCAAATATAATTCCAGTAAAAAATAGATAACGCGAGGCAAATTTGTATTTGGCATCAATTGTGAAAATTTTTTCTGCAAGGTTGATATCAATACGATCTTTTTTCATAAAAGTAAAGAATACGGTGGTGCCGGGTGCCTCCCGGTAAGAATTTTTATATTTCCGTGACAGAATCATCATCCCCCTCAGAATTATAATTTTTTGTCACCCCTCCGCTGAGGAGAGATTCACCGCCGCCTTCTGACTACTCAGTTATGAAACTACTATAAGTCTGGCGCATTAACGATCATTTCATATGGATTTAAATTATCAATGGGATAGCATCTGAAAAGATTAATGTTAAAGAATTCTTTTCGGCCCGCCAGCTCAGTAATGATTCTACTGCTGTAGAACGAGCAATAAATACTCATAATTCAACATCACTTCAAATTAATAAATTTATAGCAAATTCGTCAAGCTCCCTGTAATGAAAAGCGCCATCTGCAACACTCAGGAAACGCTGCAGCTTAACGAATACTTATTGTTATCACATATCCGAAAAGCGTGCGGCCAAAAGATGTTGGGGTGTGCCTGCATCAGCAGGCGTGATTCCTGGGCCGTAATGATATTAGCCTGCAACGCTTAGACCCGCATGTAAATATCAACTTCCCGAAGGTTTTTCCTCAGGTAACCTGTTTCATCCTGACTATATGCTTCACCTCAACGTCGCTCGAAGGGTAAGCCGTTTTCTCGGCAGTTGTACCTGCCATTTACACACACTCATCAGCCACTAGCAAAGAGACTCCTGTAATGAAAGATTTCAAATATGTACGTCTTTTTTTGCAATTAATGACATTGCCTGAACTTATTATAGGTCAAATTACCAGAAAAATGGCTATGTCAGGATCTGGCATCAATTAACAGCGAGAGTGCAACTATCCAAAAAAACAACCATGAAGAGACCAACTTTTTAAGTAAATTAATCAGGAAAACATTGACTTACAATAATTATTAACTATCTGCGGAATCGGTTTTAGCACCCAATTATAAGCACTGAAGAATGCAGTCTGATACAATAATTTGTTATATATATTAATGATTTCTGAAGTAATCTCAGACATGCAGGCATGTAATTCATAATTATTATTAATCTTTTTCAAGAGGGTCTGCTCGTTATTTTTTATTTTTTATTTGAAAATAATATATTTTTCATATACATATTTGGATTGTACGGCCGGTTTTTATTGGCTTATAAAAAATATTTCTTTAATTGGTTTTTCTGAAAGATTCCCTGCCTTTGTTAGTAAATCTAATAACACTTTAGAAATTAAAAAAACTATTATTTTTGGTCCTTTAAGCCTGAAGTTTATCTACATACATGCCGTTAAAAAAGTTGATGCCAGATATTCCTATACCCTAACAATGAGAAAACATATGAAAATATCTACTCGGCTTGCGTCAGGCTTTGGCCTGATTATTCTACTTTTTATAATCTGTACTGCCGTTGCACTTAGCGCACTCCATAAGGCCAGCGACGGCATGGACGACGTTGTCAACGTCAAAATGAAAAAGTATCAGTTGATACTGGACATGCGCGGCGGCCTGAGAGATATGGGTATCGCGGTTCGTAACATTGCCCTGCTTACCACTCCTGAGACCATGAAACCTGAATGGGATCGCCTGCAGAAGCAGAAAACGCTCTATGTCGAAAATCGACAGACTCTTGGTAATTTTATGAAAATTGACTCAACGCCACAGGGTCGTAAGCTATTCAGCCAGATAGTTGAAGCTGAGGGCCCGACGCTGGCTGCGCTGGAGCAGGCTGGTCGTCTGGGGCTGGCTAACCAGAACCAGGAAGCAATCACTTACCTCATGAACATTACGCGTCCGGCGCAGAGCATCCTGCTGAAAGCCCTGAACGACATGACGCAGGTTCAGATGAAAAACTCCCAGTCCGCCGTTGAACACAACGATCAATTAGTTCAACGTGCAACACTGATACTTATGGTAATTGCGGGCATATCGGTGCTTATATCGTTTGGAACATGCTTATTTATTATAAGGATACTGATGCGTCAGCTGGGCGGAGAACCCGCGCAGGCACAGGCGCTTGCAGCTACAATCGCATCAGGAGACCTGACGACGGCGGTCATGCTGCGCCGTAACGACACGAGCAGCCTGCTGGCGTCACTTGACCGCATGCAGGCCAATCTTCGGGGGCTGGTATCGCAGATTAAAGAATCATCCACCTCAGTGGCGTTGGCCGCTGATGAAATATCTAAGGGCAATACTGAGCTTTCATCCCGCACGGAACAGCAGGCGGCTGCACTTCAGGAAACGGCGGCCAGCATGGAACAGCTTACCGCCACGGTTAAAAGCAACACGGCGGGCGCGCAGCAGACTGCAGAGTCAGCCCGTGAAGCCGCGTCACTCGCCCGCACGGGCGAAGCGGATGTACAGCGTATGTCGGAAACCATGAACGCCATCTCGCTGAGCGCGGGAAAGGTACGGGATATTACCGCCGTTATTGAAAGTATCGCTTTCCAGACCAATATTCTTGCACTTAATGCGGCGGTGGAGGCTGCGCGGGCAGGCGAAGAAGGGCGGGGTTTTGCTGTGGTAGCCGGGGAGGTAAGGACGCTTGCGCAGCGCAGCGCTACAGCCGCGCGGGATATCAAGCAGCTGATTGAGCAGGCCGTTCAACAGGTAGACGGCGGCGTGGAGGTCGCTGCAGGTACTGGGCAGAGTATTCTCAAAATCGTCGGTATGGTGGGTGAACTGGCAGAGGCCATGGACAACATTTCACTGGCCTCATCCGAGCAGATGCAGGGCATTTCCCAGATCAGCGTGGCGGTTAGTCAGATGGACGGAGTGACGCAGAATAACGCCGCGCTGGTTGAGGAATCATCTTCGGCGTCACAGTCGCTTTCAGAGCAGGCACATGCGCTGCGTGGAATGGTTGAGACTTTCAGAGTGTAAGACTACTGATAAGACGGCCACACTGAATCCAGCATCATGTCCGTCTTTTAATCTTTGTGAGTTCAACCGATGGATGTAACACACTTATTGAACCGTTCTGCGGGTGATTCATAGTCAAGCGTTTTTCTCGGTCTTTCGTTGAGCTGTCTGGCAAAGCTGTTTAGTTTTTGCTGGCTGTGAACCGATAAGTCAGTTCCCTTTGGAAAATATTGTCTGAGCAACCTGTTCGTATTTTCATTTGAGCCACGTTGCTAGGGAGATTGAGGATCACAGAAGTAAATCTGGATGTCTATTGCTACAGTAAACCGGGTGTGGCTGGTCATTTCAGCACCCCGGTCCCATGTTAATGTTTTATAAAGCTCAGCAGGTTATTCCCGTGCTTGTTTGATAAGTGCAGATATGACCGTTATGGTCTTGTTGTCCCTGATTTTGGCCAATGTAACAAAGCGGGAATGACGTTCTGCGAGGGTGACGATACAGGAGTTTTTCGAGCCCTGGATCAGGTCACCTTCCCAGTGACCCGGTATGGCTCTGTCTGCGGCTTCAGGTGGCCTTTCGCTTATCGGTATCGCATACGGGATTGATCCTAACCCTTTCCCTTTAAGCGATGATGTTCTGGATCTACGCACGACTCTTCCGCTTCTGAGGCATTGCTGCAGCTCTTTTTAATGCACCCCGGGTTTGTATAAAAAGCGTTTTATAAATCGTTTCGTATGACACATGCATTTCCTGATTATCCGGATAACAGCGTTTCAGCCAACCGGCGATTTGTTCCGGCGACCAGTCCTGATGCATCTTCTCTGCAATGATTTTACACAATGTGGGGCTTTCAATTAGCTTGCAGGGTTTTAGTCTCAGAGCTCGTTCCCAGGCAGCTGCATCGGCTTTTGCTGCACGGTATTCTTTTGCACCACCGTGCCTCCTGACCTCGCGGCTAATCGTTGAGGGTGCTCTTGATAATTTGGCAGCTATGTCCCTGATACTAAGCTTTGCTACCAGTTCTCTGGATATCTCCTCTCTTTCATCAAGCGAGTAACGCCGGAAGCTCGTGCCGCCGATGGCAATAACGTGTACGTTATCGTCCTCGGGTACCCTGCCGATGAGGCTCCGGTAGAAGGCTTCGATGAGTATGAACTCAGCATCACCCTCCACCAGAATTACCTTCTGCGACAGGGCGAACTCCAGTACGTTGTTATCCGGTGCCTTCATGAAAAAATGCGCGGTTTCAACGGACAGGTGCTCTAGCATAACGGGACGGTTATCTCCGAGCAGTATGGCGTTACGGAGATCCAGGCGCGATGAAATATGGCTGCTGTGCGTGGCCACGAAGAGCTGGGTCTGCCGCTCTGCGGCAAGCTGACTCACGAGCTTTTTCATGTTCACATGGCTGAGATGATTTTCCGGTTCTTCAAGCAGCAGCGCGTGAAGCTCGCCCCGCTTCTCCCGACGGCGTAGCGCAAATTCGGTTTTGATAAAGCACTGCCTGCCTTTTCCGCGGCTGCGGATAGAGATCCCCTCCTCTGTAATATCTAGGTTTGCTTCCAGACCCGCTTTTCCACCATACCTGACGCTGAACTGGTAAGTATCCAGCTCGCCGTTAATAGATGCGAGATGCTGCTCCCGAAAGTGGTTTTTCTGCTGGCGCCAGGTGTTTTCCAGACGGTAGCGATCGGCCAGAGAGACGCTGACGCCGAATACCGCACGGGTATATTCCTGCGCCGCATGATCACTGTCTATGCGTGCGCTGTCGAGCAGCATGTGCCGCAGATATCGCCTGTAGCCCGCGCAGGGGCCGCCTGAAAACGTGCTGAATTTTACGGCGTAATATTCATAGGGAAAATTCTGCGTGTCCTGATCCAGTGCGTAACGGATATCCTGACCGTACTCATCCAGCATTGGCGCTATGCACATTCTGAGACCATCAGCGTCCCTGTCTGCAAGATTCTGACGGCCGTTAAGGTCAGGATCCCGGCCGGGACTAAAAAATACATCAGCAATAAGTTCAGGCAAAAGCTCGGCACGGCGCTCTCCTGCCTGAAAAGCGGTCACGGCATGCTGTGAAAGAAGCGATTCAAGGCCCAGTGCTTCCACCCGATGGCGACTGTTGCTCAGCACAAGGTCCAGCGCGAGCAGAATGCTGCTTTTCCCGGACTCATTGTCGCCGATAAGCACGTTCCTGCCCGGCTGAAAGTTAAGTGTAAGGGAATCAAATTTTTTAAAGTTTCGGAGCATCAGGCTGGTGATGACAGGCATGATTTCTTCCAGAGTCAGGATCGCCGGAAGCTTGCTTCTCAGCCGATCGGTTCCATTTCCCGGGCAGCGTGACAATGCGTACACCAGAATCTGCCACCATGGATGCTCCCCGGTCGTCACGGGGTTAACTACATGCTCTCAGGATAATGTCATGTAATCAGACGCAATTACGTGAACAGGCGCATTTTCCAATCAGTTGGTTCCGTCAAAGCCCTCTACAGCTTAACTTCCGTTGGTCCTGCGTCCGAAGTAACCATATGTGCATTGCAGGGCGTGACTTTCATGCAGCCTTACGTAATACCTGCCTGAACTACCCATACTGCATGTGTGCTGGAGGGAACTGATAAAGTTAATTCTGTGTGCTGGCGGGAAGAAATGTCCTGAGAAGACATGCAGGCTGGCCGGAACGTCCGGACTGTAAACCGGTTAAGTGTGCGCTGACGGGAAACAGGGGGGTAACAAAAGCTACGGATGTGCGCTGACGGGATAACCCATATTGAAGACGAAGATACATAACGCCTGGGGGCCAAAAGGCCTGAATGGAAAGGATTTGCAGGACGAGGCAAGCTAAAGAGGTTGGATCCGTGTGCGCTTTAGGGACAGAGTTTCCCGCCAGTACACATTTTGCAAACGCCAGACACTAACACTGCAAGTTAATGCCCGTCAGCGCACATCATAAAGGCACAGGTCTCTCTTAAACCCGCCAGCACACATCATAAAGTGCAGAGCACTCTTTATCCCACCAACAAATTTATACGTCAGCAGGCTTTAGCTTTGGATTACGCTTATGAATTATAAGGTAATTTTCACGTTCCTTTCGTACAAGAGAAAATTCCAGATAACCAATTTTCTTCAGCTGCTCCAGTGCTTTTTTGATAGTGCGGTTTTGTTCACTGACGGAACTATTGAGTGAAAGACGTTCGCGAAGCCGTGAAAACCCAACGGGCACAGGGTTTGCCGGAAGACTTTCGATGAAGGTGTAAATTGCCTGCGCCGCTTCCTTCTTGGGAAGAGCTTTTATCGCATGCTGCTGCAGCAAAACACGATAATCCAGCTGGAACAGTTCCCAGAGTTTTTCATCGGCTTCAAGCTGAACAATATCTTTATCCGCGTCAAAATAGCCCGTTTTCAGAAGGCCGGTCTGATAGCTTCCACGTACATCCTTACCACGTTTGAAGGAGATAGACTTATTACGAAGCTTACCCAGTGATTCATGAATCGCATTACGTAAACGGCCGTCTATGCGCTTTGATGAAAATCCACAACCCTTAGCAAATTCTGAGAATTTCAGCTCTATGGTATTTGAATGAAGGCCATACTTGCTGAAGGCATAGATGACACCGATCCAGACCTTAAAGTCACAATCCATATCAAGCCGGGGTCCGGCTATATTAATATTGTCATACCCTTCAGCCCGGGCTATCTCCAGCTGAGAAAACAGCTCAGAGGCGTCGACGACGTTATTTTCACCCTGAGATTTCGTGGGCTTAGGAACGAACACGCCCAGCCGCATAAGTGCAACAGGCTGAACAGTATTGTTGGAATTAACTGTGAGCTGTTTTTCCTTACTGACCATATCACTATACAGCGAATCGCCTATAAATGATTCATTTTTCATGGTCTTATATGAATCTCCCTCACGTGTCAGGCTGTTGTGAATGTTTTATACTGCCATCCCGCCAGCACACACAATACATCCCTCCAGCACACATTACCACCCTACCAGCACACATCGTATTCCCGTCAGCACACATAAATATCCCGTCAGCACACATCGGTATTGCCAGTTTCGTCAGGCACAGCAGGGCCTGTGAGGATCCGGGATCTATTTGGTACTATAAGGATCTAACTGGATACTATATTGGATCGGACCTGTGTATTTGTGGATAAAACAGATTAATCCTGATCTACTGGCCTAACGCGCCTTCGGCTTTTTCAACCGGTGCGCAGTCCACAAAAAATTTGTGAACTGCGCACCGGTTAAAGTTGAACAACTGTGTTTATTCAAATGATTGTTCTGATCGCTGTGGAACATCACACCTGAGGGCTTACCGCGAGTTACCCATGCCATTTTCAGCGCTTTTATGGTAAATCTGCTGGCTGAATAAGGCTGCCAGTACGGCCTCAGCGCAAAGCAAGTCTGCCTCTGGCACTCCTGCACCGGCTTGCTCTCTGAGCAGAACGACCTGTTCCGGCTGACTTACGTCTTGTAGGCCGCTAAAAACGCGTATAGGACTTTCTGGCTGCTCGCCGACTGGGAGTGGACCAGGCAATATGCTTTCACGCTCAACCCGATCGTGAACAGCACTACCTCTCCCGAACCTGTCTGGACGGCGCGCCTGTCCGGGCGAATTTGAGCTGAGGCTGAGGATGTTATTAAATGTGCAGGCCGACCTGTTCATTACGGAGCGGTGGGGCAGTGAGGCTCTGGTCGGCTGTGCCTGGCAGTTCCGAACGTAACCCGGAATCGTAGAAGATCAATCAGTGACAAATTAGTGCTAGGTCATCTTCAGTCAGTCAGATCATCTGGATGACAGTGCTACGATCGATACCATTCTGCAGCATGTGGGCAATTTTCAGGGTCGCTTCGCGCCCACCTTCAGAACGTCCTGTCTCTATGCCGCGCTGTTCACCCCGTTGTTCACCAAGCTGAATACCCTTCTCGAGACCTTTCTGTTCCAGCTTTTGTGCGATACTCATAAAAACTGCCTCATGTTGCGGTGACCGTCGGGCCAGTTCTTCCAGAAATGCTTCGGGTCTGACCCTGTCTCGCGTTTATTAGGGTGTACTAATCAACAAGGAGCAGGTCACAGATGGTAAGGACCTGCATCAATTCTTCTATTGAAGAGCCAACATTCACATATCTATTTGACAAACCTCCATACATACCCAGTTATACGATCAAAAATTTTGCCTGCGGCAAACTCAGCTTGACCTGCTCCCCTTTGCCTAGTTAATCGACTGTATACACCCATGAGTTATGGATAAGAAACATGGGTTGTCACACCTAAGGTCGAATACATCTGATCAGGATCTGCCAATCTGCCATCAGAGATTTCTCTCCTGTTTCATCTAAAACTCTTGCCTTAACAGGTTTACAGAGCATATATTTCGATTGTCCATATAAATACGAACTATTGAACAGTGGGAAGGTTACTATGACATTGCATCAAAACAGCAGTCAGCATCGGCTGGGCTGGAGTCTGGCTCTGCTGGCGTTTGCCCAGCTCATCATTTCTCTGGATATCAACATCGTATTCGTTGCATTACCGGAAATCGGAAGCGGCCTCGGATTTTCTGAACAAACCCTGCAGTGGGTCGTCAGTGCATATACGGTATTCTGCGGAGGCTTTCTGCTTTTTGGTGGCAGGGCGGCCGATCTGCTTGGTCAGCGCCGCATGTTTATCGGCGCACTCTGGCTTTATGCGATTTCATCGCTGGTAGGAGGCCTGGCATGGCGTCCGGAAGTCATTATTGCTGCACGGGCAGTACAGGGGATTGGCGGAGCCTTCCTCTTCCCGGCGACGCTTTCCCTGATCAATCGTCTTTTCCGTGAAGGACCCGAACGAAACCGCGCTCTGGCTGCATGGGGCGGAGCAGGCGCCAGCGGACTGACAATCGGTTCACTGGCTGGCGGATTTCTCACGAGTTACTTTGGCTGGTCTTCGGTCTTCTACGTCAACGTTCTGCTGGCAGGCATAGCTATTATTGCAGCATTTCTGGTGATCCCTGCCGATCCGGCGCGTCATGAGAAACGCAGTTTCGACCTGCCGGGCGCGCTGACCGTGACTGCAGCTTCAACGCTGTTTGTTTTTGCTCTGGTGCAGGGCCCCGAATACGGCTGGGACACCCCGCTTATCCGTAACTCGCTTATTCTGGCTGTCGTCAGCCTGGTGCTGTTTGTGCTCATTGAGTCAAAAAGCAAAGACCCGCTCATGCCTATGCAGCTGTTCCGCAATAAAAATCTGGTCGCTGCCGTTTCAGTGACGTTTCTCTATATGGGAACGTTCGGCGCACTGCCTTATTTTGAGACCGTGCTCTTCCAGAACGTTATGCATTACAGCGCGCTGGAAACCGGCCTTGCCTTTATCGTTCCTTCTGTCTCCATCTTTATCGGTACTCAGGCCGGTGCGCGTCTTGCAAACGCCATGGGTACCCGCAACGCCCTGATTGGAGGTTGTATTGTGGGTATTGCTGGCACGCTGTTGATGATGAACGGTGCAGATGTATCCGCGACCTATAAAGATATCCTGCCGGGGCTGATTGTCTCAGGCCTGGGCCAGGGGATCGTCTGGACGGCAATGTGGATCGCAGCGGCAACCGGTGTTGCCCACAATGAGCAGGGTATTGCATCAGGCATGGCATCCACAACGCTGAACGTGGGCAATGCTATTGGTCTGGCTGTGCTGATTGCCGTTTCCTCGTCCATGACCGCCACCACGGGGCCTGTTGCAGATAATATCGCTGCACTGACTTCAGAGGCGTTTCACGCGTTCCTTTTCGCTTCCGCTGGTATGGCGATTGCCCTGTTAATTTCCTTCAGCCTGCCAGGTAAAAAGCGCCTCGTTGCTTCTGCGCAGGAAACCGTTTAAGGGATATGTCTCCGGCCGGAAACGGCCGGAATGGAGCATCTTGATGTCTGACCTGTTAGCTTTACCTTACCCTGTTCTGCCGCATGAACTGTCCAGATACGCTTTCCTTTTCGATATCGACGGCACGCTTGCTGAGCTCAGGCCAACGCCTGGTGAGGTTCAGATAAATGAAACCGTAACTAGTTTCCTGGATTTTCTTTCACAGCATCGGATCCCCTGTGCCCTGATATCCGGACGCAGCATACTGGACATTGATACCCTGTTTTTATCAAACAACGTTCCCTGCGCAGGCGTCCACGGAGCAGAAATCCGCTATGCAGACGGAAAGTACGAGCGGCTTTCAATATGCGGCAGTGATGTTGCTCACGTCTGGGAGCGTCTCAAACTGGCCTGTATGCGTTATCCGGCATTACGCCTTGAAAATAAGCTCATTTCATTTGCCATTCATTTCCGCGACGCGCCGGAGCTGGCAGCCGTCGCTATGTGGACAGCCGCCTCGCTGGCCGAACTGTATCCGGGCACCTTTGCTGTTCAGCATGGTAAATTTGTCTGCGAGCTCCGGCCCGTGAAAGCCAGTAAAGGGGCAGCCGTTGAAAAGATGATGATGTCACCGGCATTTTGCGGCAGAACGCCTGTCTATGTCGGCGATGATATTACCGATGAGACGGCATTCAGGACGGTCAATGAAATGGAAGGTTTCTCAGTAAAGGTCGGCGATGAGGAAACGTCAGCAACATACAGGCTTAAAGACGTTGTCGGTGTTCATCGCTGGCTTGCCCGCTTAATGTCCCGTGCCGCGGCAGGCGGCGGTGTGCACGCGCAGGGCGCTGATAAATGCCCTTCTTGATATAATCAGCAGTACCGAAATGAACAGTCCGGCAGTCAGCGTCCAGCCCGGGCTTAAAAACGTAGCCGCAGAGCCTGTATAGATCCCGGAGCACAGCCCCCCGAAAGTCAGCATAACGAGTGCAATCGTTGAAAGTATCGGTGCATGTGATGGTCTGGAAGCCATGGCTGAGGCCATCACAGCGGGTAATACTCCGCCAAGCGCAAAACCCGTTGCAAAACTGCCTGCGCCCATTACCGCTGTCCCTGTCCCTGCCAGAATTACACTAATGCCTCCCAGCAGGATGATGTCATCCAGCAGAACCAGCCTGAAATCAGGGCAGCTTTTACCGGCAACCATGCTGCCTGCCCTTCTCAAGATCATCCCTAAAGAAAACAACAACATAACATGATTGGCTGAAACCTGAGGAATGCCTTTGCTCATTGCATATGTTACCAGCCAGACATTCTGCTGCCACTCAACAAAACCAATTGAAAAACAGATGATTGCGTAATTAATAAGAGTTTTCTTCGAACCTGTAGTGTCGCACTCCAGCGAAAAAGAAGTCTTTTCTTCCGCGGACAGAGAGACGTTCCTTTCCGCAGAATACGGACGGAAAAACGCCAAAGCGAGAGGAATCATTAAAAATGCTAAAGTGATGTTCGCAAAAGACAGGGCTTTAAAGAATATCTGCCAGGGATAATTGCTGCTCATTATTAAGTTGATCAGCAAAGGGGCGACAAGGGTTCCTGCACTGAATGAAAAATCAGCAAAACTGAGCGCGGCCTGCCGTTTTTCCGGGAAAAACCAGCTGACTGAAGTATGGCAGGAAGTAAAAATTATGCCACCTGCAGTACCAGTCATACCGTAGAAAAAACAGAACAAAAAAAATGATGGCGTAACGGAAAGGCCAAAAATAGCTATCGCGGCCGCGAGGCATGCAGAAAGGAAAAGTGAAGAAAGCTGAAGTCTTTTAAGCAGATGTGATGTGATATAAGACCCCAGGCAAAAGCCCGAGGACCATAGAAGAAACACCTGACCAGCAAGAGGTAATGGCAGGTCAAATGCAATGCTGATTTGCGGGAGCAGTGGTCCGATTCCCGCCCCCAGCAATCCCCAGCTTAACAGCAAAAAACCAATAAAAAATAATAAGCTACTTCTGCGGTCAGACATCCGGATTAAAATGCCTGACGGTCTCACCTGTTAATTTATCTTTTTCAGTAGCAGCCAAGAAAGAGGTCAGAAGCCCCGGAAAACGCGCCTCAAGATCTTCTTTGCGTAATGAGAGTAAGTTTTCGCGCCCCGACGGCGTTTGCCAGATCACTCCGCTATCCCTCAGCACGCGCCAGTGATGTGTCAGCGTGGATTTTGATACGCCTTTAAGCACAGATCCGCAGGTGTGCTCACTTCCATCAGCAAGAACACGTACAACGGTCATACGCATTGGATTGCCCAGAGCCGCAAGCACGTGCTCCAGTCTGATTTGGTCCCGGTCCGGATGGTGTCTAATCATTAGTGCCTTCTTAACGTACGTAGGTACGTAAATTATCAAACATATTCCCGGTTTTGTACATGTTTTCAGCACGTCAGCTTCATGTTTTGTGATGTGTTTCTCTTTGTCGGGACCGCAAATCGGTTAATACGCAATCAAAATATGCACTCTTAACCATTAGGGATATTAATATGCGTAATTATCACCCATGGGGTAACCACACGAAAAAAAACATAAAATTAACAATTTATTTTCAGCTGGCAACCAAGTAAATCTTTCTGATCTTTTATTTTTATTGAATTAATCAATGGCTTGATTTCGTTTTGTTTTGCGGTGCGCTTTGTTGACACAAAATTACATTCTGGTTATTTCTATATGCGACTGTACTAGTGAATATGAACAGTAGTCTGTTCTGGCGTTACACTGTTCATCCTGGTTGCTGATGACCTTATTCACTTTCATTTTCTTATAGGGAGATAACAGTGAGTTATATACAGCGCCCGCTGAAGCCTGAAGTTCAGGATCAGTTGATCAACGTTGAGCCGTTGCATCAGATTATTAATGAGTATCGCGATAAGGGAGATAAAGATCGGCGAACCCCCGGTGCAGTAATGGACGCGCTGATGGAAGCCGGCGTTCACCGGATCTGGGTTTCAAAAGCTTTTGGGGGCGCTCATCTGAGCCTTCCTTCAGGTATGGCACTCATTGAATCTATTGCCCGGCAGGACGCCTCTGTCGCCTGGCAGATGGGGGTGCAGGGAGCACTCAGCCGGCTTTCCGACTACTTACCGGAATCTTCTGCCCGGCATATTTTCCAGGATCACTCCAGACTCATCGTGGGTGTGGTTGCGCCGAGTGGAAAAGCAGAGCGGGTCGGAGGCGGATTTCTGCTGAAGGGCCGCTGGTCATTTGCAAGTGGTTCAGCCCATGCGGACTGGCTGGCCTGTGCTGCCGTTGTGACTGAGAAGGGCCAGCCGGTTATGACGGATGCCGGTCCGCTGACACAGATGCTTTTTGTTCCTAAAAAAGATTACCGGCTTATGGATGACTGGTATACAACGGGGCTTCGGGGTACCGGCAGTAATTCTTTTGAAGTGAACGATGTGTTTGTACCCGACGAATTCACTATCCCTGGTCCGGATTTACTGGCACCGCCACCGGAACGCCCGTCCCGCGCATTTGGCATTGGCTATTATGACTTCGGGCCTTTTACGTCCGCTCCGACCACGTTAGGCATTGCGCAGGACGCACTGGAGTCTTTCCGGGAAATGGCGGTTTCGAAAGTGCCTCTCGGTGGCAAAACTCCATTGAGGCAGAGTCATACCGTACATGAAAAAATCGGCTATGCCTGGTCTCTGCTGCTGTCGTCCCGGTTACTGATTGAAAATGCAGCGTCACACGCGATTCAGGATGGCTACTCAGGGCAGCGACTCAGCGCGCTGATCCGTTTATCTGCGTCAACAACAGCCCGTAACGCGAAAAAAATTGTTGATATCGTCCACACATTGTCCGGAGCAACCTCAGTATATGAGGGTGACCGGCTTGAAAAATGTTTTCGCGATATTAATACAGCCGTAAAACATATCACTTTAGCTCCTGCAAGTATTGAAATGGTTGGCCAGTTTATTATGGAAGAAGAACTGCTAATCAGACGGTAGTAAATAAAATAGAAAGTTAACAGTTGGCATTTTAAATAATGAGGATTCACCATGAAAACCATGAAAGCAATCAATCTTGTCTCTCCTAAAGAAACCGCACTGGTTAATATCCCGATTCCGGAAACGCCAAAGGATGGCTTGTTGCTGAAAACAAAGTGCGTTTCAATCTGCTCAACAGATATCTCTTATTTCGAAGGTCATCTTTACCCTTCTGAGTATCCGATTATTATGGGGCATGAGTTCCTGGGCGAAGTTGTTGAAATTGGCGAAGACTATAAAGATAACAATGTAAAAATCGGTGACCGCATTGTTTACTGGGGGCAGACGGATTTTGGCGGCTTTGCTGAATATCGCACGCTTCGCCCCATTTTTTCAGGTCAGATTAAAAAAGATGAGTTCTGGACAGACCGCTACTTCTGGGATGACCATCATGCATCAGCAGTTAAAATCCCGGATGACATGGATGACCTTGTTGCACCATTAATTGAGCCGACAACGGCTGCAATGCGCGCAATTTTAAGCCATCCGCCAAAACCTGGCGATAAAGTTCTGGTTCTGGGAACGGGTCCTATCGGTATTATTGCCGGACAGATCATCAAGAAAGTTTTTGCTCCACACAGCATCGTTTCCATGGATAACAACCCTATGAGAAATGAGCATGCTGAGAAGTTCTTCTCAGAGAAGGCATACCTTCCTGAAGAAATCACGGAGATGGTTGAAAATAATACCTTTGATTATGTTTTTGATGGGCTGCCGACTATCAAGAACGTGGATGAAGAATGCGATCCACGCCGCATTGCCATGAGAAAAATCGTGCCGCGCGGTCAGTATCTGTTATACGGTGCTTCTCAGACCATGCAGAAATTTGACAACTGGCTGATGCTTTCTAAAGGGATCAACATCAGTTCTGCTCCCTTCGATGTGCAGAGTTTCCCGATGCACAAAACAGCCAACGTCATCCAGTCTGCATTTCAGATGATCCACTCAGGCATTGTGGATGCCAAAGGCCTGATTTCAACAGTATGTCCTTTTGAAGACTACGATCGCCTTGTGAAAATCTTCGAAACGTACCGTTCCACCACACAGCTTAAAACGGTTGTTGATTTCCGTTAATGTTCAGTGGCGCAGGGAAACCCTGCGCCAGTCCGCATTAGCCGTCATTAAGGTGAACCATATGTCCCAGCCTGAAACCCCGGATGCTTTTATTGAACATCGTTTGAGATCTGCAATGAGTAATACGTGCAGCTCAGTATACATTGTTTCTTCTGGCTCAGAAAGTGAGAGTAAAAATGCTATAACCATTACCTCATTTACATCTGTTTCTGTGTCGCCACCATTGATTTTATTCTGTGTTAACAAACGCTCGCGTTTCGCCAGTTTAATTGAGAGGAGTGAGACTTTTGCGATTAATTTCATCCACAATGATCAAGTAAAAATTGCTCAGATATGTAGCCAGTCTGATGTGGAAGAAAAATTCAGGCAGGAAGGATGGATTTATAAAGGTGATATCCCTTACCTGAAAGATTCAAATCATGTGCTGTTCTGCGAAAAAATGTGCATTGAGGAACAGGGAACGCACCTTGTCGTTTATGGAAGCGTTAAAGAAGTAGAAACCGAAAACACTAAAGATTCACTGCTCTACTATAAGCGGGAATATGCCGTTATTCCGGATATAACTACTGCCCTATAAGGATATAAGAATGTCAAAACTTGTGGTGATTTCAAACAGAACTGCGGACCCTGATGAATCCCGTTCCGGGGGGCTGGCTGTCGCTCTCTGGAGCACACTCAAACAGTCAGGTGGTACGTGGATCGGATGGGATGGCCGTGTGTGTACACATGATAATCCGGAAATGACGTGTCGCCGGGCAGAAGGCGTGGATTTCTTTACGACTGAGCTGACCGGCCAGGAATATAAAAATTTCTACATTGGCTATGCAAACTCTGTTCTCTGGCCGGTTTTTCATAATCGTACAGATCTGGCTGAACACGACCCGGAGTTTAAACTTTTCTATGAAAGAACCATTCGTCGTGTTGTGTCCTCCTGCTTCAGACAGATTGCCGCCGGCGATGTGGTGTGGGTTCATGACTACCAGATGATCACCTGTGGAGCAGAACTCCGAAAAAAGGGAATTAAAAACAGCATCGGTTTCTTTCTTCATATTCCTTTCCCACCACCTGAGCTAATCAGGTGCATACCCGATCACGCCTGGCTTATCACCTCTTTACTGAGCTATGACCTGGTGGGCTTTCAGACAGAGAAAGATCTCCAGAATTTTCAGAAATACCTCCTGAATCATACGGATGCAGAGTTAATCGGAGAAAAGACTTTTTTCTGGAAGGGCCGTAAAATCAGGGCAGGTGTATTTCCCATTGGCATAGATAACGGGGAGATTTTACAGGCTCTCGAATCCGAACGCAGCCGGGATCTGAACGAGAGATTCCGTCAGGAGAGCACCGGTCAGCTGATAGTTGGTGTTGATCGTCTGGATTACTCTAAGGGACTTCCGCAGCGTATCCACTCTATCCGGGAGTTCTTTGCGCGGTACCCGGATAAGAAGAAAGCTGTTTCGCTTCTGCAGATTGCAGCCCCGAGTCGTGAAAAGGTAACTGCGTATGAAAAGCTGAGCGAAGAAATGGACTATCTCAGCGGGAAAATTAATGGCGATTTAGGGGACATTCACTGGTCACCGGTGAGTTATGTCCATCGAAACGTCGAACGGGATGATTTACCTGTCATATACCGAAACAGCAGAGTAGGCCTTGTGACGCCTTTATGTGATGGGATGAATCTCGTTGCAAAAGAGTATGTTGCCTCTCAGGATCCTGACAATCCTGGTGTACTGGTTCTCTCTGAATTTGCCGGCGCAGCACATCAGCTTGCCGATGCGCTACTGGTGAACCCCTTTGATGCCGGTGCGACTGCCCGTGCAATCGAAAAAGCGCTGAATATGTCTCTTGAGGAAAGGAAAAGTCGCCATACATCACTTATGCGATCGATCCTTGCTCATGATGTTCACTGGTGGTGTGGTGAGTTTCTTAACAGCCTTAAAGAGCAGGAAATATGGATGGTTGCCTGATGAGAGTAATGCTCTGACGGGCGGATACAGGGATTGTTTTCCGGGAAGGATGAACCTCTGGTCCGAGTGTCACTGAATCCGGCCCTGAAAACAGCTGGCACGCTGTAATAACCAGCCGGAAGTTTTATGCAGTGAGCCATGAAGCTGTCCGGATCCTCCAGAGTCTTATCCGTAACCCGCTCAGACTCCTGTATATCGGTATCATTATCGCAAAAATCTGGCTGAGAGGGAGGTCGAACCCGGCGATGGCTGATAACCGGTAATCCCTCTCATCAAATATGCCTGTTACTCGGAAAGCCGGATGACCCGTCCCTGAGTAAAGGGCTGACACCGGGCTGAAGCCTTTTTCAGTTCGGCCGCTTTTTCTTTATCATAATCCCTGTCCCAGGGAACAAAGCGGAGCATATTTCTGTAAGGTTCCCTTACCGACTCGGGGCACAGGAGTTTAACGTTGTTGAGTGAATAAACCATAATCCCCTTCGCGCTGAAGCTTTTTTCCCCCACGGTCGAGGCTCTTTGCCATTCCTCATTACTGAAATGCGAGGCCGGTATAGTGGCGTTATCAATCTGAAAACGCCGCGTTTTCCAGTCTGAAATACCTGCCAGCGCCATTGTTTTATCAGCCAGCATCGGGAAAAAAGACGGCACGTACATGCTGGTGAGAAGGGACCAGAGTACAACGGTAATGCTCCCGAACTTTATGAACCAGCCACTGTTTCTGACAGCCGGATCGGTCATCACATATACCGTACCCGGAAACAGCATCAGCATTCCCAGACCTGATATCAGCACGGATACTTTCAGCATCATTGCAATACTTTCCCCGGCCGCTTTCTGGTCTATCCAGCCGACGACAGTGGGGAGACCGAAGGTGAAAAAGAGGGTGATAGCCAGAAGCTGCAGTGCGGGACTGCCAGCGTACAGCGTGAGGCCTGTCCTGATACGGACACTGGCAGGCTGATATTGCTGGGCAATTCTCACGGCTTTTCTGAGAAACAGATAGTTGATCATAAATACAGACGTGATCCCCCCCAGCAGGCATGCCCGGTCTGTGAGCTTTTCGTGATCCGGATACCTGTCCGAAACAATGGCCCAGCCAAAAAAGCAGAAAACCGCAACAGGAACCGAAAACAATACGGACAGCGCTATTCTGCCTTTTATATCCGTGTAGTTGGGAAGACTTAACGCACTTCGGGGCACAGAAAGGCTGAAAATAAACGAAGGTACAAGAAATATAGCGGCAAAAGCAGCCAGGGTCAGCATCATAAAGATGAACACGAAATTAAAAAGGCCTGAAACCGAGAGGTTTTCAGTAAACAGAGAGGCATTATCAAAAGCGCCAAGGTAGGTTCTGATGATGACAACAGACATTAATGGCGGCATCAGGCTTATTAGCCAGGCTGGTTTATTCATTGAGGCTCCTGAGTAAGGAAATCCGTCAGGGTAAATTATCCTGTCCCGGTAAAATGGTTATGCAGAACAGGATGTGGCTTAACTACAGATCTCCGTACAGGGCGCGCAGTTCGGCAAGCACCGGCGTGGTGTCAGGCGCGCTTACTGCCGCCAGCAGCGCCGCCTCCAGCTGCAGGTACTCCTCCGGTGTCATGGCGATGTGGGTGCCGTCCAGCCCCAGGATCACCTTTTCTCCTTCACCGCGCGGGATGTACAGCGACACCAGACTGTCGCGGGCGCTCCATTCGTGCGTGGCCCCCAGCCAGGCGCGTGCCTGCATATAGCGGACCAGCGCGCTGAACACGTCCCATCCCAGCGCCAGCGAGACCCGGCCGGCGGTGACAAACAGGCTGAACTGCGGCGGCAGCCAGGCCTGCCCCGGCAGCTGCGGCTGCCGGTTTCCGCGCACCTCCGCACGCAGGATGACGTCAGCCACCTCAGCGATCAGGCAGACATCGTCCGTGACCAGCCCGGTCACCGCCGCCCATCCTTTCATGCTCTCCGGCTGCTGCGCCCGGATGACCAGCGGAAAAATGACCTTCAGGCGCGCCGGCGTACAGATGCGGGCAATAGCCTCGTCGGGAAAGGCCTTCAGGTCCAGGGCGCCGGAGTAAAGCGGCCGCAGCAGAAACTCGGCCCAGGTGGTGTCCACGCCGTGCGGCATGGCCGCCATGAACGCGTCCGTTTCGGCGCGGTAGTTTTCGCCCCTCAGGTCAAAGGCCCGGTTTATGTAGTAGGTGTCCACCGGGATGCCGTTTTCGTCTGCGTACACCAGGGCGTCAAAGGTGATGCCCAGCAGCGCCTCCATCACCGGCCAGCTCATGAAGGCACTGCCGGTCTGGCAGGCCGCGTGCGCCTGCGCAAACAGCCAGCGCAGCTCGGCGGGCTTCACCGTCTGGCGGCCGAACGTTTCCCCGCGGACCACCTTGCGGTAAAGCGCCTCCCGGGTCCCGGCGGGATCGGCCTGCAGGGCAAAAAAGGCATCGTCCGGTGAGGTGGACTTCAGCGCGCCGTCGAGAAGCCGTTCGGTCAGCGCGTTGACCGAGGTGTCCTCGACCGACGCACGGGACTTCAGGCTTTCAATGAGTTTTTTCGGGAACCGTAATGTCAGCTGGCTCAGCATGAGGCTTTTTCCTGTACCGTGATAAAGTCAGATTCCAGCATGCACGAATATCTGTCAGAAATCACGCTTTATGAAATAGTGACATGATGTCATAAACGTGCAGCCACATTACCGTTATCGGGTTTTCCGGGTACAGATCCGGAAAAAGGTAGAACCGGATCTTTTGCACGTGCGGGCGGTTTTCTGCGCAGGTGACTACATATAGTGGTTCGGTCAGCTGAAAAGCATACAAGATATGGGATAAAGGCGGCTGCGGGACCCGGCGCTGCCGGGCTTTGCCCCGCCCCGCCGCCGTGCTACGCTTCCGGTTACTGCCGTATCGGGAAAAAGTCGGATCAGGCTGATGTGTGCGTGCGGTAATTGCAGAAAGTAAAAATAAGCAGGCTTACAGATAAGTGCGTTATTAAAAGCAATCATACTATCCTGCTAGTTTTAAGTTTTTAAGGTGATAATTAATTTATCAATGGTTACTTTGATGACATAAAGGATATCTATGGCTCGTGGGAAGAGTGTGACGATAGGAGACCTGACGTTCTCCTCAAAAAAAGCCGCAGTCGATCATTTCATGGATCAGCGTGAACAAGTCAGGGCCTCTGGTCCGGTTACCGAAGGAGCGCTTTTTGAACAGCTCACTGACCTTTATACGCGCTACTGCAACTGTTCACCCGGTTACGCGCTCAACGGGCGTCACATAACGGGCTTTGAGGTGGATTACGAACTCCGGGATAATGGACGCTTCGTGCAGCGCCTCTGCTACAAGGTAAGATTCAGCAATCAGGAGCTGCGTCCTTTTTCCGTGAATAAGGCGGTCAGCGCGATTATCGAAGCAGAGCGAGTCTGATTATGGGCAGCCTGAGTTCATCAGCCAGCGTGGCGGCGGATGCCGTCACCCATCCTGTTACGGTTCAGGTGATAAATCAGGGACCCGGGATCTGGGGGAACGTGGCCACGGGGCTTATCACTGCCGGCGCGGCGATTGCGGCGGTGATGCTGACGCACCGGTTTACGCTGAAGCGTGAAAAGCTATTGGCTCAGAATAAACAGCAGCAGGAACTTCATTATCTGGCGACTGAGCTGGCCTTCCTTCTGGAGCGCTATGCCTCAGGATGGGTATCCCTCATGTGGTTCCATATGCATCAGTATCGGGAAGGGACTGCTCCGATACCCAATCTGGATTTATCCCCGGCAGCAGGCGACTGGCGGGCACTGCCCTCTGCAGTTGTTTTCCGCCTCCGCTCTCTCGAGGAAGAGCACAGGGAATTGGCCCGCGTTCTGTTGAACAAGCCGGACCCGGAATTTTTACCTGAGCCGGGATATCTTCGCCTCCGCTGTTATAAGCTCGGAATAAAGGCTTTTCTCCTGGGGGGAAGAATGCGCCGTCTGGCGGACCTGCCTGACTCACCACAGATGAAAGGTAATACGGGAACATTAATGATGCTAAAAAGAGGACGCGGCTCATGGCTCCGGTTTCGGAATCGTGAACGAGCTGAGAGCAAAATGGCACTGGATAAACTATTAAAAACAGAAGTACAAAGTGTCATTAATTAAGGCGCTAACCTTCATGGCAAATTTTCCCAGATTCACAAAGACCTCAAATTATGACTGACCTGATACAGTACACACAGTCTCCAATTACCGCTCAACTACCAGTAGCCATCGACTATCCAGCCGCACTGGCACTACGTCAAATGGCCGCGCAGCATAATGAATACCCCCAGTATCTGCTGGCTCCGGAGGTCAGCGCCCTTCTCCATTATGTACCGGATCTGCACCGCAAGATGCTGTTTACCACTCTCTGGAATACCGGTGCGCGTATTAATGAAGCGCTGGCGTTAACGCGTGGGGATTTCAGTCTGGCGCTGCCCTACCCTTACGTGCAGCTGGCCACGCTGAAGCAGCGTGGTGAGAAAGCGGCACGAGGGCCCGGACGCGCGCCGTCAGGCGTGGTCCCTCACCGGCTGGTTCCGCTGTCCGATCCGCAGTACGTGGCACAGCTCGAGATGATGGTTGCCACGCTGAAAATTCCGCTTGAGCGACGCAATCCTGATACCGGCCGGGCTGAAAAGGTCAGGCTCTGGACGGTAACTGACAGAACGGTGCGCACCTGGCTGAACGAAGCTGTCACCGCTGCCGCCGGTGACGGAGTCACGTTCTCCGTGCCGGTAACGCCACACACGTTCCGGCACAGTTACGCCATGCACATGCTCTATGCGGGCATTCCGCTGAAGGCGCTGCAGAGCCTGATGGGCCATAAGAGTATGAAGTCAACTGAAGTGTACACGAAAGTGTTTGCGCTGGACGTGGCTGCCCGGCATCGGGTGCAGTTTCATATGCCCGGGACAGATGCAGTTGCCATGCTCAAAAATAATACCTGATCTGTTTCCAATCTAACACTTCCTGAAGCCTACCTGTTACTTTTCAATATGTTATCAGCATGCTTTAATCATATAATTTAATGATTACATAATTAATAAATCATTTGTTTTTTTAATCATATGATTACTTAATCTTTTCATTGAGTTTTAGATTAACATACGTATAGTTACAGGATTACAGGATTACAGGATTACAGGATTACAGGATTACAGGATTACAGGATTAACAGGATTACAGGATTACAGGATTACAGGATTGCAGGATTACGATTTTTGAGGCGCAATTTCACTTTCTGAAGGGGTGTTTATGGCTAAGGTCATTTCGTTTTTGAACGGTAAGGGCGGGGTCGGTAAAACGACTACTTCGATAAATGTAGCTACAGCAATCGCAAAAAGAGGTTCCAAAGTAATAGTGGTTGATACTGATCCCCAGAGTAGTATCGGAAACTGGTATAACGAGGATAAATGCTTATTTGACGTAGCCGATGCAGGATCAGAAAAAGAAGTCTACTCGGTAAGAAAAACCTTGAAATCATATGATTACATAATCATAGATGGTGCGGCTGCGATATCTGCAATTTCAGCTGCTGCAGTCATGGTTTCCGACGTAGTGTTAATCCCTGTGACACCTTCCCCCCTGGATTTTGCCGCCTGTGGCGCCATCATTGCTGTGATTGAAGCTCGGCAGGAACTGCAACCAATTAAGGCCAGGTTTGTGATTACCAAAAAGGTTAATACTGCCAAAATGCTGGGCGTTCTTAAGGCCTCAATTGAAGATACGGGCATTCCCGCTCTACGGACAGGAACGACTCAAAGGCAGAGTTACATTAAAACAATGCTTGATGGCGGCACTGTTTTTGACACGGACGATTCAAATGCTAAAGGTGAAATCGACGTACTTACAAATGACATTCTGGAATTATGCCAATGAAAATGAAACTCGGTGCTAGCAAAAGTACAGTGCATGCGGTTGACGCTATCCACAAACCGGGATTACCGACAAAGAAACTCCAGATGAACATTCCTGAAGATCTGCACAAGTCTTTCAAGCTGGCATGCTTGAAGCAGGACAGAGACATGACGGATGTAACAATCGAACTTATTAACGAATGGATGGAAAAAAATCGGTAATCACATAATCACATAATCACATAATCACATAGTCACATAACTACAATATTATATGATTGCGCGTTTAGGTCATGCTTTCCGGGTTTAGGTGGGCTACTTTATGAACAGATTAAGAATAATGCTTTTAGGGTTTCTGGGTTTTAAGTCGATGAACTCGATGAGCGATAAAAATAGAAAAAGCGCTGCTGAGTGGGGATTTCTGCTGAGCACGCTGTTTATTGTGCCACTTTTCTTCATGCATGATGCCAGTGAACTGATTAAAATCAGCATGCAATTGCTGTGGGGCGCATGCGTGTCACGCGCGGCATTCCTGGCTAACGGCGGCTGGAAGAAAAAAAGTTCTGATTAATGAATGATTGATACAGAGTCTCTATGGAAATGCAGGAAATGCTGACGCAGATGCGGGGGCAGGGGATGATCCTCCGAACGGTGACCCAGTCAGCCGGTATGTTTAAGGGGCCCGTCCGCAGGCGCCGCCCGGCTTTTGATGACTGGCTTCATCAGCTTTCGCGTAAGGACAGGGTTCCGCGCGGACGATACTTCCGCGGAAAGCGCCCGGGCAAGCCCCTGATCATCATGGATGAGTTCTGGCCGCACTTTTCATGACAAGGCAGGGCAGCAGACCTACGTTATGTCTGCTATGCCCTGCAGTTACGGGTTACATCACGCGCGCCACCGGGATGTCACTCCAGCGCGTGGTCCACGCCGGTGAGAGCATGTCCCGCCTCATTTTCCATTCCGTATTCACGCCCTGACCGGCAAACCACACGCTGCCCAGTCCGGACTGATTGATGCCGTCCAGCACCTTCATCAGCTGCGCGCTGTTGGCCCGCGGCTGCGTATCGTCAAAGAGGTTCAGCTGACTGACGCCATGCGGGGTAAAGTCATCGAGCATCACGCCGGCCTTCATGTATCTGCGGCCGTCCAGCCAGATGCGGTCAAGCGAGCGCATGGCCGCCCCGATGATATCGCGCGTGTCCTGGGTTGGCAGGCTGAGCTTTTCACCGGCGCTGTTGCCGTAAAACACCTCGTTCTCTGCATGCGGTGACGTCCGGATAAACACGCTGATGCGCCGGCAGAACTGCCGCTCTCCCCGGAGCTTTTCTGCGGTGCGGGTCGCGTACTGGCACAGGGCCTGCTGCATGGCCACCTTAGAGGTGATGCGCTCGCCAAAAGAGCGCGAACAGCAAATCTGCTGCTTGGCCGGCGGAAGTTCCTCCAGCGGAATACAGGACTCCCCGTTGAGCTCACGCACGGTCCGCTCCAGCACCACGCTGAAGTTTTTGCGGATGAGCGCGGGATGCGCACGGGACAGCTGCAGGGCATTTTCGATGCCCATCAGACTCAGTCTTCTGGCGATGCGCCTGCCCACGCCCCAGACTTCCTCAACCGGCTGGTTCTGGAGCAGGGTGGCCGTACGCTTCGGGTTACCGGGCGTCAGGGCCAGTACCCCGCGGAACTGCTTCCACTCCTTGCCGGCCCACTGGGCACTCTTTGCCAGCGTCTTTGTCGGCCCCATGCCTACCCCGACGGTCAGGCCGGTTATGGCCAGCACGTGCGCCCGCAGGCGCCGGCCGAAGTGCTCAAAATCCTCACACCCGTCAATACCGGTCAGATCCAGGAACATCTCGTCAATCGAGTACTGCTCGACCTTTGGCGTCAGTTCCTCGAGGGCCGTCATGACCCTCTGCGATAATGAATGATAAAGCCCGTAGTTAGAGCTAAACACATGAATCTTATCAGGATATCCTTCATTTTTTATCTGAAACCACGGAGCGCCCATTTTGATGCCCAGCGCTTTGGCGCCCGCTGAACGGGCGATGACGCAGCCGTCGTTATTGCTGAGCACCACCACCGGTTTACCGCGCAGGTCAGGGCGGAACAGGGACTCGCAGCTCGCATAAAACGAGTTAACGTCCGCCAGTCCGAACATAGGCAGCGCCATAGCTACCTCCTGCGCGCTTTTGTACTGTTGAAGAACCAGGTGACGACGCCGAGCAGCTGCAGCTCCTCCGGATAAATGACGGAGTAGGCCGGGTTCATCGGCAGGAGAGCCAGACGGGGATGAAGCTGCAGGCGCTTGACCGTAAATTCACCGTTAACCTCAGCGATTACGATGTCTCCGTGCGAGGCCTCTTCTGCGCGATCGACGACCATGACGTCGCCATCACACAGCCCCAGTTCCTGCATACTGCTGCCGCTGGCACGCACAAAAAACGTGGAGGCGCGCCGGCGGATGCAGAGCTCGTTAAGGTCAAGTTCAGCCTCAACATAATCTGCGGCGGGCGAAGGAAAGCCTGCCGCACAGGGATCTGCATAGAGGGGCACGCGTACACGGGGGGTGAAGACCGGGGGCCAGAGCAGCATCAGGCCTGAACCGTACACGGCGGGTTTCACAGGACGCTCCGGGATGAAAATACCGGTGACGGGATATGTGCTGTATGTAAGTGGTGCATAAATTCCTCCTCTGTAATTAACTGGTTTTATATACAGTATTATTGGCGAAATTTATCTGGCAAGAAAAAGCAGCAGGGGATTACTCAGATGCGGTTTTATCCGGCTGATAATTAATGGAAAATTTTTGAAATGATGTGTTTTCAGCAGCATCACGTCAGACATTGGGCAGAATATCGGTGCCACCGGGCTCCCGGGAGGGGATTCAGTCACCCGGTAATCTGTCTGCGGATTTCCTGATCCACGCACTTTTTTTGAGAAAGGCGCGTAAGCAGTTTCTGCCGGCAAAGGTGAAATGACGCTTCCTCGCCACGGCTGTTCGTTCCTCGCGCTGCTGCGGTACGCCTCAGCCGTGACTGCGGCGAGCGTTGCGTGCTCACGTTTTAAGGGCAGGCTTTTTTCCTGTTCCTCGTTTGCTCCGGGGCCGGACCGTTTTATGCTGCATGCAGACGTTAAACTGACGTTTTACCCTGAGAGGCAACGTATAGACGGTCTGACTTCTCCCGCCCGCTTTCTGGCATACCTTATGGCAGAGCACGATATCTCCATCACGCAGCTGTGCAGGCGCAGCGGGATGGACAGCGCCGTTGCCTGGGAATCTCTGGCGGGACTGCTGCCGGTGACCCCGGCGCTGGCGGAGCAACCGGGTCGGGTATTTCATTCGTCCGGGTTCTGGCTAAGCCAGCAGGCCGTGTACAGAACAGCTAAAGAGCTATCTTTTTCAGTTAAAATAAGGTGCAGAAGATAATGGTGAGAAGATCTGTCAGGTGGAGCGCCTGCGATGGAAACGGGATGGAGCATTGTGATATCACTATTTCCGGTAACGGCATAATTATTGAAGGTATTGTTGCAGGCAATCGAAAAAGCAGTTACGGGGCCTGGTACCGTGTAGATACAGATGAGAGCTTCAGAACGCGAAATGTACAGGTCAGATATGTTGGCGGCCCGTCACTCCATATCATATCTGATGAAAATGGCATCTGGCATGATGTTGAAAATAATAAGCAACTCATACATCTGCAGGGCTGTCATGACGTCGATATCGGCTTTACGCCCGCGACGAATATGTTGCCATTGAGGCGTCTGAAACTTGCTGAAAAAGAAAGCCAGTCTATAAAAGTGGCCTATATTCCCTTGCCTGAAGAAATCAGTGAAAACTTCGAGCCCGTCGCAGCCAGCCAGCGTTACACATGTCTTGCGCCAGATCGGGTGTACAGATATGAAGGGATTTTTCGTGATTTCACAGCTGATTTGAGTATAGATGACGCGGGGATCATCGAAGACTATCCAGACCTGTTCCGAAGGCAAAGTAAGTAAACATATATAAGTCATTCCAGGAGAGGACGGCCCCGAAGTGGTTTTTATTAATGCAGTGCTCTCCTCTCTGTTTCAAATCCTGCTATCCGGATGCTTGCCAATATGCACCAGTTGACGTTGTCGCATCTCTGAAATTACCTGTCAGCTGAGATCATCCGGAAGCAGCGCTGCCTGACTAAGGCGATTGTCAAAAGCGGACGTTTTGCTCATAACGACTGAGGTTAATATTACATTAAACATAACACGCCGATCACGAGCCGTGTCAGACAGACATCGCTGTACGAAATCAGGCCGGTTCAGATATGTTATTCCTCACAGCCGCCCTGTTCACGGAGTACACCGTGCCGGCGTTCTGCTTATTTAAGAAGGGCCAGCATATTGCTGTCTGGAAAGATATGATGCGAAAAAATCAGCCCAGCTGATCGGAGACGGCAGGGAATAGCAGTCTGAAGAGGTTCGCGCCGCCGATGTTGAAAGTGCCCTCGCCAGGCTGGCGGACATGCGGATAGAGGAAGTCATGACAGAGCGCACTTTCATCACGGGTTTCATATTCAGCAATCTCCTCACAGCTATTCTCAGATAACGGACGGCTGACAACGTTTAATAACCCAGCCAGCCTTCTGCTTTTAAAAAAGTTCGATTATGAATCACATGTGAGGAAACGGCTGTGGGCCTGCTCACTTTCTGCGCATTCATGAAAAAGGCGTGATACAGTGGGCGGCGGTTTTTCTTAACGCGAATTTCACTGATTCACTTCCTTCCCGGTCCGCAGGCCTGGTTTCGGGATTTTTTTCAGCCATCCGGGTTATCAGTCCCGGATGGCTGCCCCGCAACGCTCCATCTGCATTATGATCACGCCCCTGTGCTTCAGCCATCAGGCAGCGCCGCGTCTGTTTTCAGGGCAAAAAAAACCGCCATCACGGCGGTACAAAGAGGAATACTGTGACGCTTGCTTTTATTGTGGCGGGCCGGAGCCGCCGGCCGGTCTTAATCATAAAAAAGATCGCCACGATAACAAGCGTAAGCGGGAAAAAAACGTTATTTATACCTGGTCACCTCAGCCGGCACGGCTGAACATGAGTACCGGCTTTCCGGAATTTTTCCCGAAAAAACCTGCCATCTTTAAGCGGGCTGAACAAAAATGTTCACAATTTACGGCAAATGCGCCGGCTCCGGCCGGGGAACGGCACCCCTTCAGCATGGAAAAATAAGTGCGGTTGCGCAGGCCGGCACATGCCACAGGCGAAAAAAATGGCTCCTCCGGGGCAGGAGAAGCCAGAAGCCTGTCAGATACGGTCATCTGTCGTTTTATGTCGCCCGGGGGAGGCGCATAGTGATTATCGGCATACCCGGCCCGGACATGAGCGCGTCCTGTGCTATTTTCTTCATACCCGCCATACATCATGCTTTTAACATAACGGTGCTTCAGAGCTTCATGCCTGTGACCCGTCGCCTGCCGGTCATCCGGGCAGTGGACACCGGCAGGCCTGCAGGTATCTGCATTGCGTCAGACCGGCTGATTCTGCTTTCTGTGAGGCCCCGGACGGCCAAACAGAAAGCCCTGCAGCAGCGCGCAACCTGACGTCCGCAGCCATTCCGCCTGCTCTTCTTTTTCAACGCCTTCTGCCACCACCTCCAGCCCGAGCTCGCGACACAGCGTCAGCACGGCACCCACAATCGCCGCCGCGCCCGCATCCGTGTGCAGGTCGCTGATAAAGGACTGGTCAATTTTGATTTTGCTGAACAGACGGGTTCGCAGATAGCTCAGTGACGAGTAGCCCGTGCCGAAGTCGTCCAGTACGATATGTACCCCCATCTCCTTTAACTCATGAATGACGCGATGGCTGTCTTCCGGGTTTTCAAGCAGGGCCGACTCGGTAATTTCCAGCTCAAGCCGGTGTGGCGCAAGACCGCTCTGCTGCAGAGCAAGACTGACGATGCCGGCAAGCCCGGGCTCACGAAACTGACGGGGAGAAAGGTTGACGGCTATGCGTTCGTTATCGGGCCAGTTGGCCACCTCTGCACACGCCCGCCTCAGGGCAAAAGCCCCCATCTCATGAATAAGCCCGGTCTGCTCTGCCAGAGGAATAAACACGGACGGCGGTACGCTGCCCCTGACGGGGTGGTACCAGCGCATCAGCGCTTCGTAAGACACGATGACACCCGAGCGGCTCTCAACAACGGGCTGGTAAAAAAGCTGTAACTCCCCGTTCACCAGCGCGCTGCGCAGGTCGTTCTCCAGGCTGAAGCGCTCTGCCGCCGCACTGGCCAGCCGGGAGGAGAAAATCACGTGGCCGTTACGCCCGGCAGCTTTCGCCTCATACAGTGCAATGTCGGCGGCGGCCAGCATATCTTCCGCCTGCCGCAAATCGCCATCGCAAAGACAGATGCCGATGCTGCATCCGGAGATGACTTTACGGTCCTCGATGGTAAACGGCTCCGACAGCACGCCGGTAAACCGGCGTGCCGCTTCGTCCGCCGCCTCTGCGGTAGCAAGGCCGGGAAGCAGGATAACAAACTCGTCCCCCCCCGTGCGGGCCAGCACATCGTCAGCGCGCAGCGCGGCCTGCAGCCGGCCGGAAATTTCCGTAAGCAGGGCGTCACCGGCAGCGTGCCCCAGCGCGTCATTGACGCTTTTGAAGCGGTCAACATCCAGTATCATGAGCGTAAATGGCATACTCTTTTTCACACATCCGCCAAGCGCCGGCATGAGGCCCCGGCGGTTCAGCAGGCCCGTCAGCGGATCGTGCAGCGCTTCATGATTTGCCCTGACAATTGCCTGCTGCTCCGCGGTGATATCCAGTACGGAGAAAAGAATAAACTCGCCGTTCCCGCCGGTTGTCAGCCTTTCCGCCGCGACCCTCAGGGCAGTCTCCGGTACCGTCTCTCCGGACGTCAGGGTTTCGGCCAGGCCGTCACCCGGCGACAGGTGCAGGCCGCGCCTGAACAGCGTGTCCAGGCCCACCGGGTGCGTTGCGGACTGACGGGTAAGGATGTTACCACTCAGCACAGTCGCTCTGAGCCAGGCGGAATGGATGGCGGGCTGATTTGTGCGGACAATATCCCCCGACCCTGCGTCACACAGAATCAGGGCGCAGGGAATGTGGCTGAATATCTCATCCAGCAGCCGGCCGGCATCCGACAGTTCTGCCTCACGCCGGGTAACCACCCGATGCGCAATACTGAGCGCCATTCGCTCTTCATACTGACGCGATACGTCACGCACGATTTTGATAAAGGCAGCCTCTTCACCCTCGGCCGGGTGAAGGAACTCTATTTCTACGAGCGCCCTGAAGACGCTGCCGTCCCGGCGCAGGCGCCAGCCTTCGGCAGAACAGCGTCCGTGCTCACGGGCAGCGGCAAGGTTTTCTTCCGGCACGCCCCTGGCCTGCTCGCTTTCATCGTAGAAGACCGAAAAGTGCAGTCCGGTAATCTCCGGCCTTTCCCATCCCTTTATATTCCGGGCCCCCCGGTTCCAGCTCAGGACCTCCCCGGATGAGGACAGCAGGTAGACGGCGCACAGTGACGTCTCAGAGACCGCTGTCCCGAGCCGGTCATGGGTGTCAGATTTCATGTATCGGCTCCTGAACGGTTCATAATGTATGCCGGAAAAGTTCCGGTCCGCAGAGTGGTTACCGGCACATGCACGGTACTGCTGAGGGTCTTTATTCAGCCTGACAGCGTCTCTCCTCGCGCAACAGCAGCGCCGGAGGGTAACCGGACCTCAGAGCAGGCAGCCACAGGCTGCGAAAGGCTGCCTGAAGCCGGTCACCGGCAGCATCATCGGGGCTTTGCTGATACCACCATGAAAAAGTTCTGCAGGGCCATCAGCGCCCGGCCGGTCATGGCGATTTCCGATACCATGACGGCATCGTGCTGATTCATCCAGGCCAGAAAAAGGGGGTCCGTCATGTAGGGGGTGAATGAATCAAAGGCAATCTTCAGGTGAACCAGATTGTTAGCCCAGGTATCCAGTGACCGGTATTCACCCTCGCTCAGCTGCGTGAACAGCGCATCCGTCCGTGACTTGATTTCTGTAACGCGCATATATTTTTCATGCATCGGATTTCAATCTTCCTGTTAGCTGGCTGCAGTCATCTGCAGGATTCAGGCGAAGCCCGTCGTTCAGTATTACCTGGCAGCACGTGACGGCCAGGTAAATAAGATGAGCAGAGGGCCGTGGTACCGGATTCAGCGCGGCCGCCCTGCAGACCGGCTTATACCCTGAAGGTCTCCACCATCCCGCGCAGCGCGTGCGCCTGCTCAGACAGTGACTGCGATGCCGAAGAGGATTCCTCAACCAGCGCGGCGTTGTTCTGCGTGACCCCGTCCATCTGGCTGACGGCAACGCTGACCTGTGAGATGCCCTGCATCTGCTCGGATGAGGCCAGCGAAATGTTATCCATGGCCTCCGCCAGCTCACCCACCATGCCGACAATTTTGAGGATGCTGTGACCCGTGCCTGCCGCCACCTCCACGCCACTTTCCACCTGCTCCACGGCCTGCTCAATCAGCTGCTTGATATCACGCGCAGCGGTGGCGCTGCGCTGGGCCAGCGTCCTGACCTCGCCGGCCACCACGGCAAAACCGCGCCCCTCTTCGCCAGCCCTTGCGGCTTCCACCGCCGCGTTGAGGGCGAGAATGTTGGTCTGAAAGGCGATGCTCTCAATCACGGCGGTGATGTCCCGTACCTTTGCCGCGCTCAGCGAGATGGCATTCATGGTTTCCGACATGCGCTGCACGTCCGCTTCACCCGTGCGCGCAAGCGACGCGGTTTCACGGGCCGAATCGGCGGTCTGCTGCGCGCCGGCCGTGTTACTTTTCACCGTGGCGGTGAGCTGCTCCATGCTGGCGGCCGTTTCCTGCAGGGCGGCCGCCTGCTGCTCGGTGCGCGAGGACAATTCAGTATTGCCCTGAGAAATTTCATCCGCGGCCAGGGCCACTGAGGCGGAGGCGTCTTTAATCTGCGAGACCAGTCCCCGGAGATTGGCCTGCATGCCGTCCAGCGATGCCAGCAGGCTGTCCGTGTCGTTACGGCGCAGCGTGACCGGCGTGGTCAGGTCGCCGGATGCGATTGTTGCCGCGAGCGCCTGCGCCTGTGCAGGCTCTCCGCCCAGCTGACGCATCAGCACCCGGATGGTGAGTAAACCCGTGCCCGCCGCCAGCAGAACAGAAAGCGCTGCCAGCACTGTCAATATACCTGCGGTTCGCGACGTGCTGGCGCTGTTTTCGGCAACGGTATCGCGGCTGAGCTGCATCTCAACGCCAGTCAGCACGTTCAGGGCATCCAGCAGGGTCGTCTGGGCGGGACGCGCGGTGTTCATCAGAAACATCGTGGCAGCCTGCTGCCGGTTATCCATGCCCAGCTTTCCGGCCTCCATCAATGTGGAGAGGGCCGTACTCTCGGCAGACAGGACCTGCGCCAGCGCGGCCTTTCCCTGTTCAGAGACGTTGCCGGACATGCTTTTTTCCAGCTGCTCACGCTTGCGGACATAGGCCTCCCGCTGAGCAACCAGCCGCTGCCATTCAGGCTGCATCTGCGCAGGGTCGCTCAGCAGCGCAAGATTGCGTACAGCAATAGCCATATCGCGCAGGCCTCCGCGCATGTCCAGTACCAGCGTATAACGCTTCATCTTATTGTTTACGGTATCGTTCATTCCGTCACGCGCCTGCCACAGGGCATGAAGTGAGATGCCGGTACAGAGTATAAAAAGCAGAATAAGCAGACCGAAGCCTGACGCAAGCCGGGTAGATATTTTCATAGGTGCTCTCACTGTCCGGGGAAGAGGAGTGTCTGGTGTGATCTGTGTTATCGGCACGAAGGGGGAAATGTACAGCGACCAGAATAAATCCCCGACTACCAGCCAGGCCGGAGTGGTCAGCACCTAAACCAGAATAAACAGCTCCTGGCTGTCAAAACGGTCTGTATGTGACGCATACGTTCGATATAACCCTCAGATCAAAGACTTCTATACATCCCTCATTTCACGTGGAAAAGTAAAAAAGTCGCGATCACAGCCTGTATCAGTAAATTCATAACGATACTCAATGCTATGTTCAGGCACCAAAAGGATTGGATATACAGCTGAAGAGACAATTTACGACTCTGGATGAATCAGACGATACGTAACTCTGTTCAATCCGAACGAATAGAGGGTCCGCTTTGTGCCAATAGCGGACGTTCTTAGCATCTGCGAGCACTAATCTGTAGAGAGTAAATTTCACCGCATAATAATTCAGTTGCGCCGCAATCTTCATAGCCTTTTTTCAAAATCCTAGCCGGAGGTAGGTGCCGGAAACGGCCCGGACGTCGCAGAAACGCGCTGAGGGCGTCTCAGGGGGTGCGGCAAGTAGTCCTATAGTAAATCAGGCTGACTGCAAGGTCAGCCTGATCCTGCAGCAGAGCATGTTACCGGATGGCGGCGACTTGGTTTTTTATAATCAGGCGCCATGGAACCATGTACATGGCACCACCGGGAGCCTGAAGCTGCGCGGTGTCTTGTGGTCCGTTCGGGCGCTGCTGGATAACCACAAATGATATCCCCTGAAGATTTTCGGCACTGTAAACCTGGTTTTCAGTGGTTGAAATATTCTGTGAGGGATTGCCGGAAAGGTCTATAGCTACGGATGTCCCCGGTGGACAGTTGGCACTGTTGCAACGAAGAGTCTCAGGAGTGGCAGGGGCCAGCTCGGTGTCAGTACTGATGTCGCTTCCCGGTCCTTTATCGTAAATAAACGGGATCAGCAAAAATAGGGCGAGCACTATCCACATCCATCCTTTCAAAGCGCGTATTTCCTTAAAAATTTTAATGCGGTCCGTATTTTACACGTTCATGTGGCGATATAGAAAGCCCTTTGTCCGGTTCGGAAATGGATTGTTATGTTTAATTTGGCAGAATTTTGCTGCTGCCATCACTTTGACGTCCGCTTCTCGCTCAAAGCAGACCTTCACTTTTCCTTTCCCTCGAAAATGGCCCTCTAAATCCTGATCTCCACTTGCAAGCTAAGAGGGTATCTTATTCCATTCTGTCCACAACCCGGGTGCACAGCCTGGCGATAACCCTGTGGACAAAAGCGCAGCGGCGGCGTTCTCCGCGCACAGACAGCAGGCGGTCATAAAATGACCGCCCCGTCCGTTACTTCAGGTGCCCGCGCATTTCGGCAGCGCGCCGGTACAGCGCCACCAGTTCGGTATCAATCTGCTCGATCAGCATCCCGGCCATTTTCTGGGCCGGTGCCGCGCCGCGGAAAAGATGGCGTTTTGTCATGTCCCGCAGCCGCAGGTGAAACTCGTAAAGCGATTCCTCGAGGTCGTTAATATCGTCGGTAAGCAGGTCGTTGCCGGTCGTCAGTGTCTGGTCTGTCATGGTGCTGTGCTCCTGGTCTGGTCAAGAAAAAAGTTATGCGGCACGGGCAGAACGGGCGGCGCGCAGTTCGCCCAGGCGACGCAGGCCGGCGGCGTGGTACTGCTCCAGCAGTTCGATCCCGATCCAGCGGCGGCCGCACTGGTCCGCGGCGACGCAGGTCGAGCCGGAACCAGCGAAAGGGTCCAGAATTAAATCACCGGGCTTCGTGAAGGTTTCGATAAGCGGCTGCAACACGCTAACCGGCTTTTCGGTGGGGTGGTGCCGGTTGCCCGTGTACTGCCAGGGCATCGCGTCGGGTAAAGGCTTCGCCGGCAGCGGCGGGCGCCCTTTAGCCAGCAGGTAGGCGCTTTCATGCTGATATCCGACAAATGCCGATTTCGAGGCGTACGTCTTGGTAAACACAAGGTGCCCGACGACGCGAAAGCCCGCCGCTTTCCATGCCTGCATAAAGACGTCTACGCGGTTCCAGCCGTAGAAGCTCACCGCCAGGCTGTTGTTTTTGAGCACGCGGTACATTTCACGGCTGGCCGGCAGCACCCACTCGTCGCTCACGTCGTTGGCGATTGAACGGCCGGATCGGTCCTTAAAGCCGACGAGGTACGGGGGATCGGTCAGAATGAAGTCGATGCTGTTATCCGGAAAGCCGGCCATGATCTCTACGCTGTCGCCGCGCATGAATCGGGACATAGTTATGCTCCTGAGTGTCGGGGGGCACCCCTGTGGTGCCGTGACCACCACAAAGACGGGCGTAAAGCGGAGCAGGCAGGGGCGATGCGCAAGCCGCACGCGCCGCCGGAGCGGACTGAATGTCCCGCGCACGGCGGGGAACGGGTGAGCAGTTGTGTTTGATGTCAACCTGGGAAGGGGTTTAGAAGTCGCGCAGTGGTTGCAGGTGATGAACGTCCGCTATGAGCGAGGAGCGGACCTTGGCACATGTCATCGATTTTCACAGCGATTAATTTGAGAGATAGCAACCGAAGTTGTGGAGATTCAGCGAGTTCAATAAATTGACTTGGCCACCACATTTAAAATGTGCTATCACGACTTGAGTTCAACATTTCAATCAGTCATCGTAAGATAATTTCTAAGCTGGTTATTTTTATTAGTACGGGTACAATAATATTTTACTATAAGAATTAATACACACTTCAAAAGGATTAGATATGCGTTTGAGTAAAGTCCGAGTGCAAAACTATCGGAGTATCATAGATACCGGTGAGTTTGAAGTTGAAAAGCTTAAAACGATTTTAGTTGGCCCAAACGAAGCAGGCAAAACTGCCATTCTTCAAGCAATTCAACAAATTAACCCCCCAGCAGGCACTAAGAATTTTAAACCATTACGTGACTACCCGAGAGCTAAATATACCCAAATTAGCCGAGGGGACTTAGATCCGAATAAAGTGGAAGTAGTTACCGCAGTTTTCGAACTTGAAGCCTCTGATTTGGAACATGCGCCAGAGCAAATCAAAGGTGAACCAATCAGTTACACCTTCACTCGGTATTTAAACAATAACGCGTCTCATGGTTTAACTGGTTTCACATCGCCAACTTACAATGACGTCAAAAATGACCTAATCAGACTGACTGCTCATTTAGATCGCTCGTCTGCGGAAGGTGAAGTAAAACCACATTCAGAAAGCCTTACTAAAATAACGAATGGTTGGGTACAGAATAAATATTTATATAATTACTCTGATATTTTAAAGAAGTGGCTGGAGGAAAAACTTCCATTTATTGATGAAGAAAATGAGAAAGAACTTAAACGTTGGGAAATGATTGAGTCAAAACTGAATTTATCAATTAGCATCCGCAATTTTCTTGAATATTTAGATCAAAACAAACCTATATTTGTACTTTACAGTAATTACTTCCGAGTAAAGCCTATTATCCATTTAGGAAATCTCGCTAAACGGCTCGAATCTAATAGTCTTGATGATGATGCATATGATTACGGCAACAGTTGTCTGCTTAGATTACTTGGTTTTACTGCACAGGAACTTTCTGAACTCGGTAAAGCAACCGATCCAAACCACACTTCGACAGATCTTGAAGTTTTTAGAGAGAAGCTCGACCAACGTAGCTATGAACTCAATGCAGCCAGTGTTGAATTAACCCAGCAAATAATCAAAGTATGGAATCCTGAAGATAATAAAGCAGAAGCAAGTAGGCTCAAGCTGACTGCCGACGGACAATATCTAAAAGTAGTTGTCGAAGACAATATAGGCGTTGAGGTTGAGCTCGACCAGCGCTCCGAAGGTTTTCAGTGGATAGTATCGTTCTTCATAGTTTTCTTTGCTGAAGCAAAAGGTAAACATAAGAACACGATACTCCTATTAGATGAGCCAGGAGTCAGCCTCCATGCTCTGAAGCAAAGAGAATTTAGAAAAACCATCTCATTACTTGCCGATGAAAACCAGACCTTGTATTCAACTCACTCACCATTTCTAGTTGGCCCGGATGAACTCGATATTGTTAGAGTTGTTGAACTGACTGATAGGACTGTTGGTACTAAAGTACACACAACTGTGTCCTCCAGTGATCCTGCAGCACTTTTACCGTTACAGGAAGCGCTTGGGTATGATTTAGCTCAGAGTCTATTTGCGAACCAGCGTAATTTGATTTTAGAAGGCTTGACAGATTATTGGTATGTCGAAGCCATATCAGGCCTTTTTAAGGATGGAGGAAAAACATTCCTGCACGAAAAGATCGCGCTTGTACCAGCCAACACAGCAAGCAAAGTCGTTTACTTTGCGACAATTCTTACTTCACACAACTTAAAGGTCGCAGCGTTACTTGATTCGGATAATGCTGGTGATCAAGCAGCAAATCAGGAAATTCTAGTCCATCGCCTTAGTAATAAGAGAATCCTTAGAACATCAGATTTTACAGTTCCTAAAATTGAAAAGGCTGAAATCGAAGATCTCCTCAGAGATACATTAATAAATATAGCAAAGTCGGAGCTAAACTGGGACTTAACCACAGCAGTGGAAAGTGCTGAGGGTAAGCCTGTTATTAATTTGTTTCAAAATGAAATTGGAAAGGATTTCTCCAAATATAAATTAGCTAAGGCGTTCTTGAGATGGTCTCGAGATCATTCATTCACTGACCTGTCTGCTAATGAGATTCAAGGCTGCACGAATCTCATAAACGCTATAAACGCTGCATTGAAGTAATTATCTCAACTGGCTCATCTCTTGGTATGAGCCAGTTTTTTAGATCCCTTTGTCAGGGTATGAACTGCAGATCTTAATTAACATAGTACGACGTCAGCAACGTCCGCTTCTGGCACAAAGCGGACGGATATGGAGGCTATGTCTGCTATGAGCAAAGAGCGGACATTAAAATGATGGCGATCGGGAAATTTTGTCACACTAGACATAACACACCTTCTAAGCGAAAAGAGGCTACCCTTTGTAGGTATCATAAGACTCGCTAACAGAGGGTAAGCATGGGAAATAAAAGGGAACGCACCCTTACCAGGGGCATAAACCATGTAGGGCTAACCGTTCCGGACCTGCAGCAGGCAACTGAATTTTTTCAAAAGGCGCTGGACGCCAGGTTTGTTTATAATGGCCTCACAGAAAATGATCCCCCAAGAAAAGGGACTGATACTGAGAGACAGCTGGGTTTAAGCTCGGGCTCAATGATTATCAAACAAAGGCTACTAAGGATTGGTAATGGTCCAAACCTGGAGCTTTTTGAGATAGTAAGCCGGGAGCAGGAACAGCCAGTAAGACTGCAGGATATTGGCTGGAACCACATTTCACTCTACGTGGACGATATAGATTACGCGGTGGAAAGGGTAAAGGCAGCAGGAGGCAGATTTCTTTCAGAAATACACGGAAACTCGCGTCATGAAGATACTGAAGATAATGCCAGCGTATACTTCCATGCCCCATGGGGGAGCCTAGTAGAGCTGCAATCGATACCGAATGGTTATTATTACCCTGACGATAGCGAAGCAGATACATGGATACCTGAACCGTAAATGACATCGCAGGGTAGTGACACTTGAAAAAATCTCTAAAAAAGGTCGCTTAAGAGGCGGTTTTTTTTGCGTCAATGCTGCCCGATTTAACATAAGACTACTTGCAAGCAGGCTCTCCAACTGTCTGAGGCACATAAGCCGTGCCTGAACGTAAAACACCAAAAATAATGTGTATGAGTTTGCGCATTGCCGCACCGACGATAAGCATTCCGGGCTTTCCTGCAAGCCGGAGACGATGGCCGAATGCCCGGATATCTGGATTATGCCTCAGTGCAACAAGGGCGGGCATGTACATTGCGCTTCGCAGATATGCATTTCCTGTTTTTGACATTCTTGATCTGCCCCTCACCGAGCTGCCGGACTGATGGTGTCGTGGATTAAGTCCCAGAAAAGCCGCAACTTCCTTCGCCTTACTGAATTGTTTGTCTGCCATAAAAGATAAAATCACGGCACCTGTAACGCTTCCTATGCCCGGTATTGAATTTATCAATGCCTCCTGCTTTCTCAGCTCATCATTACTGCTGATATGTTTTTTAATTTCCTGCCGGATCATTTCGATTTCTTCTTTCAGATTACTGGAAATCCTCTAGAGCGAAGCCTGAATACTGGCATCGGCTTTATCAGCACGGTTAGATTCCATTCGCAGCATGCCTTTCAGCGCATGCATCCGGCGTACCAGAGCCTGTAAAATCCTGACCGGCTGCGGTACAGGCTGCCACTGCGCCGGAACAGTTGCCCTGCAGAAGCGTGCAATCAGCTTTGAATCACTCTTATCTGTTTTTGTACGGGATAGCTCAGCCAGACCGAAACCCTTTATGCGTAAGGGATTTACCACACTGACTTTTATTTTTTCCTCATACAGAAACGTAGCGAGAGCTGTCCCGTAATCACCGGTGGCTTCCATGCATGCGTGGATCTCTGAAAAGTCATCTTCACCGGACCATTTCAGAAGTGCTGTAAAACCCGCCACTGAATTGGCAAATGCCTTACACCGGTAGCTACCATTGCAAAGCAAAGCAGCATCAAACTTCTTACTGGCAATATCAATTCCGAGATAAACAGTCATGTCATATCCTCGTGTGGTCAGTACTGACCAACCTTGCAAAATTCAGGCTCACCGCATTGCGGGGCCGAAGATACCCTTCGGTCTGGACTGGGATAAGGACAGAGCGGCATCTATCTTATTTACGGGCCTGATAGCCTGAGGAAGTTGCCGGCCTGCTCTGCCCCGGGATAATGCACAGACAGACTCAAGTTACTCTGCCAGAAACACGATACAAGGAAGTTGCTGCGCGTCGCTATATTCCGCCATGCGGCGGGACAGGGCAGAAAACCCGGTCCGTGCGGACTGCGGCCGGTGCCGTGACTTCACTTTAGCCCGGCCGCTGCGTGTTCAAGAGATCGCTCCGCTCGCCATCCTTGTATGTTTAAAGCAGAACCGGGATGGGACTAAACTTATCCTGTGTTTTTACTGATGCTGCAGCACGATCAACATCCAGGGATTAACAAGCCCGCGGGTGAGCACTATGCGCAGCATCATTTTCAGCTATAGCCCGAACAATTGCCTGGTGCATCAAAAGCCCGTATCTGCAAGGCAGGGAGAACTGAAATGAGCGATAAGACAACTGTTGGTATTGATGTATCAAAGTTCGCTTTAGATGTCTTTATTGATATCAGCGAGCGACTGATATATCTGGAGAATTCCACCTCAGGCATCATGCAGCTGCTGAAGGAGCTGGAAGGTCTTCATATATCGGGGATTATCATGGAGGCTACAAGCCGGTATCACTCTCTTGCTGAATCAATGCTGATTTCAGCGGGTCTGCCTGTTGCTGTCATTAATCCGCGACAGATAAAGAATTTTGCCCGGGCAATCGGAAAGGTGGCAAAAAGCGATTCTATCGATGCCAGGATAATCTGCGAATATGGTCGTCGGATGAAACCGGAATTCAGACCTGCCAGGGACAAAGAGCTTCAGGATCTGGCACTGCTCCTTACGCGGCGGCGTCAGCTGGTACAGAATCGTGTCATGGAAGCTAACAGGCTGCAGGAAAAAAACGGGGTATATATTGAGACGGGGATTGCAGAGCACATCGCCTGGTTTAACTCACAGATTGATACTCTGGACCAGGAAATAAAATACCGGCTTAATCAGAATACTGCGCTAACTCCAAAACGAAAAATGCTTGAAAAGGTTAAGGGCATCGGGCCGGTAACTCAGGCTGCTATCCTCAGCCAGTTACCGGAACTGGGACATCTGAATCGCCGGCAGATTTCGGCGCTGGTTGGCGTATGCCCCTATGACAGAGACAGCGGGCAGCTTCGGGGTAAAAGGGCTATCTGGGGCGGCAGATCCGGTCTACGCGCAACACTGTATATGGCAATGCTTTCAGCGGTGCGGTATAACCCTCAAATTAAAGAATTCTATACATCACTCATTGCACGCGGGAAAGTAAAAAAAGTCGCAATTACAGCCTGTATCAGAAAATTCATAACGATACTCAATGCTATGTTCAGGGACCAAAAAGACTGGATATACAGCTGAAGGGATAATTTACGACTCTGGATGAAGCAGACGATATGTAACTCTGTTCAATCTGAACGAATAGAGGGTCGCTTTGTGCCAAAAACAGACTTAGCTCATATCGCGTTATGGTTAAATACCAGGTACTGATAGCATAAGTTTATGCATTCTGTGACTTCTGTCGACTAAATAACAATAGGTTGTGGTTTAAATCTGGATAGACTTACTAACGATAAAGTTACATTTTATCCAGTCTGCATATAAGTTGGCTTCGGCATAAGCGAGAGACCAGGATATCACCTGCTTTCGTGTGACTTTTTTAAAGTCTGCATGACAGTGGTTGTAGCCACTTTTAGTTTTCTTGCGGTATCTCTGACTCCTGCTCCGTTGATGGCCATGTCGACGATCTGCTCTTTAACGCCGGGTTTTCTGGCCTCGTAAGTATATGACATCTGGAAAACGCGTCCACATATCCTGCAGCGAAATCGTTCGTGTTCAGAAGAACTGTGACCATGCCGATAGACTTTATATGAATAACAACGAGGGCATTGAACCGAAACGTTAGTCAAACAAACCTCAATCATCTGAGTTTCAATAGAGAATTGTATCGATTGAAATAATGCCCTTTAACCAGATAGGGCCCGTATTTGTCCGCATTATAAAACTGCGTTTGCCATAAATATGACAGTGAAAAAAATATGTATTGCAGAAAAAATTTCAGATCAGATTCCTTCATAATTATCCTTATGGTTCATCACAAAGTCCTAAAGTGTCATGGGGGGCTGTCAGTACCAAAATTTTGTGCAGACACGTCTAAGTATCCGGGTCCCTGCTAGTCAACTCGCCCGTTTTTAGGGCGCAGCAAAAACAACACCAGCGAGCCCAGGCATGCAGTTGTCTGGATAACGCCAAGTGCGATAACTGCCGGTATAGATAAAACAGAACTAAGCCAGGTGGTGATGGCAGCGGTCGCCATTGTCAAAAATCCCAGCAATGAGGATGCGAGGCCTGCTTCTTTTCCTACAGGACCCATTGCGATAGCTGTGCCGAGCGGGTTACCCAGACCCATACCCCATAAAAAAGTGATCATAGAAAGGGTATACCATCCCAGCCCCGGATCCTGCGGGCCAATAAGCAGCAAAATGCTGCCAATAAGGGAAGTGAATATGCCAGCTGCAGCAATTTTCCCACCGCCGAAGCGATGTGCCAGTCGCGGGCCAGATATGCCTGCGGCAAAAACCACAAAGACTGTCGCGAAAAAGAACATCCCGGCCTGCATAGGCGACATTCCCATTCCATTCATGAGAATGGCGGGAGCCGCAGCAAAAGATGCAAATAAGCCACTCATCAGCAGGCTCACTGCGAGTGCAGGAAAGATAAAAGTTCCGCTCAGGGTGAGACTGATGTAGGCCTTAAGGACATCAGTGAAAGAACGACTGACTCTCCGGCTGGCAGGATGAGTTTCACCAAGCGTTCTGATATAGAAAATTCCTACTGTGAGTGCCATCAGGCTGACCAGAATAAAAATTGACCGCCAGCCCAGCGTGACAGTGATCAGGCTGCCCACAAGAGGAGAGAAACCCGGGGCTGTTGCCGTTGCAATCATTGTCAGAGAAAGCGCACGTGCCAGTTTTTCACCATCAAAAAGATCTCGGGATATCGCCCGGGCCAGAACGGAAGCGGCGCATACACCGGATGCCTGGACAATACGCCCGACCAGCATCATCTCAAGGGAATCTGAAAGGCCGCTGATAATGGTTCCGGTCAGGAAGATCGTGAGGCCGCCTGCGACAATTTTTACCCGTCCATAGCGATCGGATAACGGTCCGACAACAAGCTGCGCCAGCGCAAACGTTATAAAGAAGCATGACAGCGTCAGTCCAAGCTGACGTGCGGATACCCCAAACTGCATCCCGATAGCCGGAAAAGCGGGAAGAATAATATTTGTGGACAATGTGCTGATTGCGGACAGACCGGCAAGGATCCCGATTATTTTTCCGGTCAGTTTCCTGGATTCCGGTAGGCTTTCGTTAGGTTCAGTGACTGACCTTAACTTTTCTGGGTTCATATCGTTCTCTGTGGCGATAATTTAAAAATCTGCTGACTATCTGATGGCCTGACATTAACGCAGGAACTGCACCCGATATCGGGCACAGGACCTTAAGCTGAATATTAAATTGTGAACAAATTAATATGCTGACGTTAACTGAAGCCTGTATTCTTATTTTACTGGCTACCCGACACTCATTATTCAACATCAGAGCGTCGCAACACCTGAATAAATTTCTTACAGGCAGTCCTGATATTCATATTAAATGGCTTCCCAACGACGAAAAAGAACACTGGCATTCACGCCGCCAAATCCAAATCCGTTTGATAACGCATGCCGGATGGCAGAGTAACGTGCCTTTAATGCAACCAGGTCCAGACCATCACCCGCTTCATCGGGATTATGTAAATTCAGCGTCGGCGGAATCATCTGGTCCCGAAGAGCAAGTACGGTAAAAATGGCCTCAATACCGCCCGCCGCGCCCAGCAAATGCCCGGTAGCCGACTTGGTCGAACTGATGGCGACTTTACTGCCTTTACCAAACACAGCTCGGATCGCAGAAAGTTCACCTTTATCACCGACCATGGTTGAGGTGGCATGAGCATTAATGTGCTGTACATCATCAGCCCCCACTCCTGCCTGGGCTAACGCAAGCTCAATCGCTCTGCGGGCTCCGCTACCGTCTTCAGGTCCGGCCGTAAGATGCCATGCATCAGCGCTGGTGCCATATCCAACCAGTTCAGCCAGTGGCTTTGCGCCCCGGTTCAGAGCGTGCTCTAAAGACTCGATAACCAATATGCCAGCACCTTCGGCCATCACAAATCCGTCCCGCTGGGTGTCAAAGGGTTTCGACGCTTCGTCAGGTTTATCACCATTATTAGTGGAGAGAGCACGTGCTGCCGCAAAACATCCCAGAGTAACGCGATCTATTGCAGCTTCTGTACCTCCACAAACCGCAATATCGGCTTCGCCCGTTTTAATCAGCCTGGCCGCATCGCCGATGGCCTGCACACCTGCAGCACATGCCGTTATCGGCGCACCGATCGGTCCTCTGAAGCCATGCTTTATTGAGACATGCCCTGCTGCCATATTTGCAAGAAAAGAAGGTGCGGTGAAGGGTGATAAACGGCGTGGTCCGCGTGTATCGGACGTTCTGACTGCGTCGGCAATAGCACCGAATCCACCTACGCCGGAGGCAATCACTGTTGCCGTCCGCTCTTTCTCGTGTTCATTATCTGGTTGCCAGTCCGCCTGAGTGAGGGCTTCCTGAGCCGCAATGAGAGCAAACTCAATGAAGCGATCCATTTTTTTTCGCTCTTTGGCAGTAATATACCGCTCCGGCTCATAACCTGCGTCAGGGTCCTCTGTGAGTGAAGGCACCTGTCCGGCAACGGTGACGCCAGTACCCTCTCTGATATCAGGAGGAAGTACTGTTATTCCCGACCGGCCCTCAATAAGCCTGCGCCAGACGGTTTCCGTACCACACCCTAAGGGGCTGACAATACCGCAGCCGGTTATGACTATTCGTACGGAATTATTCTCATTCATTTTAAAAACCTCATGTTCTTTTTTGCATAGCGTCATGCCATTAACCGCAGGGGAACGTGTTCCCCTGCGGTTAATGGTTATTCTTCAGCTTTACCATCCGCGTATTTCTGATCTTCAGGACGTATCCTGAACCATATGGCATACATTGCAGGCAGGAAAACCAGGGTAACGATGGTGCCGGCAAATGTTCCACCTATCAGCGTATAAGCCAGTGTTCCCCAGAAAACAGAATGCGTAAGAGGGATAAAGGCCAGGATGGCGGCCATTGCCGTCAGTAATACGGGGCGGGCACGCTGAATTGTTGCTTCAACGACGGACTCAAAAGGTGTCAGCCCTTCATGCTCATTGTGATGGATCTGCCCTATCAGGATTAATGTGTTGCGCATCAGAATCCCCGACAGTGCGATGAGTCCGACAAGCGCATTTATCCCGAACGGCTGACTGAACAGCAGCAGCGTCGGTACAACGCCAATCAGCCCCAGTGGCGCAGTCAGAAACACCATCACCATCGCTGACATTGACCGAACCTGCAGAATGATGATCAGAAGCGTAATGGCAATCATGATCGGGAACAGCGGAGCCATTGCTTTAGTGGCTTTACCCGACTCCTCAATCGGTCCCCCCTGCTCAATGCGGTATCCGGCCGGAAGCTTAGCGATAACAGGCTGTAACTGTTTCAGGATTGCCGTGGAAACATCGGGCGGCTGCATGGTGTCTGAAATATCGCCACGTACGGTAATCGTCGGGGTACGGTCGCGGCGTCGCAGCACGGGATCTTCCATTCTGACTTCAACATCGCCAATCTGTGACAGTGGAACGCGCTGGCCTGACGACCCCACCAGTGTAAATCCGGCTATTCTTGCAGGATCGAGTCTGATATCGCCTGCTGCACGACCCATCACCTGTACGGAGCGGATGTCTTCACGAACGGACGTAACAGGTACGCCAGAGAGCAGGAACTGGAGTTGCTGCGCAACGGCATTAGAAGTCAGACCTACTGCCTGAAGACGATCCTGATTCAGCGAGAAGTGCAGCGTAGGCACGCGCTGTCCCCAGTCCGTGTTCACGGTCCTCATGTCTGGACTGGCCAGCATGACCGCCTCAACTTCGCCTGCAATCTCACGCAGTTTATCCGGATCAGGTCCCATTACCCGGTAAGCCACCGGATAAGGAGAATAAGGACCGAAGACCAGCTGCGTTGCGCGGATACGCGCTTCAGGAGCCAGTCCGCTGGCTGCGGCTTCACGTAGCCGTTGCTTGAGAATATCGCGGGCATCCTGACTATCGGTCAGAACCACAATCTTCGCAAATGACGGGTCGGGAAGCTCCGGTGCCATCGCCAGATAGAAGCGGGGTGAGCCCTGCCCGATGTAAGAGGTGACAATTTTTGCCTCTTTCTGCTTTTTCAGCCAGTCCTCAATTTTCGCCGTGGTCGCACTGGTCTGCTCAATTGAGGTGCCGTAAGGCATCTGAACCTCAATTAATACCTCGGGTCGATCTGATGTCGGGAAGAACTGCTTCTTAACCAGCCCCATGCCGAGAATGGCCATGGTAAAAACAATGATGACCGTTCCTGCGACAATCCATTTTCGTGCGACAACGCGGGCCAGTACCCGGCGAAAACGGTTGTAGCGCGGCGTATCGTAGATTGCGGCGTGTCCGCCGGACACCGTTTTGATCTCAGGCAGCATTTTCACACCCAGATAAGGTGTGAACACAACGGCCACAACCCATGAAGCGATCAGGGCGATACCCACAATCCAGAACATGTTACTGGTGTACTCACCAGCGGTAGACTGCGCAAAGCCATTTGGCATAAAGCCCACTACCGTTACCAGTGTTCCTGCCAGCATCGGGGCAGCAGTATGGCTCCACGCATAGGCTGAGGCTTTAATGCGGTCGTAGCCCTCCTCCATTTTTACGACCATCATCTCAATTGCAATGATGGCATCATCCACCAGAAGTCCCAGTGCCAGGATCAGTGACCCCAGGGTTATGCGATCGAAATTTTTACCTGATGCCTCCATGATGATGAAAACGACTGCCAGCGTCAGAGGAACGGCAGCGGCCACCACCACGCCCACACGCCAGCCCATGCTGACAAAGCAGACCACCATGACCACAAGCAGCGCAACGAAGAATTTGATCATAAATTCATCGACAGCAGAGCTGATGTTGACTGACTGGTCGGTGACTTTCGTCAGCGTCATGCCGAGCGGCATGGATGCGTTGATACTGGCCGCTTCCGCATCCAGTGATTTGCCCAGTTCAAGGCCATTCCACCCCTCCCGCATGATAATGCCCAGCAGAAGAGCCGGTTCACCCTGATTGCGTATCAGAAACGTGGCGGGATCCTCATATCCGCGTTCAACAGTGGCAATGTCCGACAGCAGGAGCGTTCTGCCATTAACAACGATGGGCGTTTTACGAATCTGCTCCAGTTTGTTAAAAGCGCCGTCAAGACGAATAAATACCTGGGGGCCCTGGGTATCAATTGAGCCCGCGGGCGTGAGGACATTCTGGCTATTCAGGGCTGAAAATATGTCCTGAGGCGAAACCCCCAGCGTGGCCAGCCTGTCATGGGAAAAGGAGATAAAGATGCGTTCGGTCTGCTCACCGATAATGTTGACCTTTTTTACGCCCGGCACGTGAAGAAGCCGCTGTCGCAGTGATTCTGCATCGCGCACCAGTAAACGCTGAGGCTCACCTTTAGCTTTCAGAGCAAAGAGGGAAAATGTGACGTCCGAAAACTCGTCATTGACCATAGGTCCGATGACACCTGCAGGCAGGCTTTTGGCCTCATCTCCCAGCTTTTTACGGGCCTGATAAAACTCCTCCTGCACCTGTGAGGGTGGCGTACTATCCTGCAGCGACAGCATAGTGAACGCCATTCCCGGGCGGGTATACGTCTCGCTGCGGTCATACCACTTGAGTTCCTGCATACGCTTTTCAAGCGGTTCAGCAACCTGATCCTGCATTTCCTGCGCCGTTGCTCCCGGCCACGCGGTGATGATTGTCATCTGTTTCACAGTAAAGGGCGGATCTTCTGCCCGGCCCAGTTCAAAAAAAGACAGGATGCCCGCAACCGTGATAAGGATGATCAGGAATAAGGTAATCGAACGCTCCCGAACAGCGAGCGCAGAGAGATTGAAACGGGCATTACTCATGCGGCTGGCCTCCGGCAATGCTGCCATCACCCTGCAGCGCAACGCGTACAGTTTCGCCGTCATGCAGCAGGTGAGCGCCAAGCGCAACCACTTCTTCACCGGCACTGATCCCACTTGAAACTTTTGCCATATCGTCACTCAGGCCCTCTACACGCACCGCCCGCCAGGAAACCCGGGCTGGCTGACCGGTAATAACCCAGACTCCCGGACCTTTTCCCTGGTCAGAGAGTGCGGCTATGGGTATCTGCATTACCTTACGTGAAGCCCTTCCATCAGCAATATGCAGCGTGACTGTGGCGCCCAGCGGTGCGTCAGCCAGCGCTCCCTCAAGCACATATCGGGCTTCAAAAGTGCGGGTCAGAGGATCGGCTGCATCGGAAAGTACGCGAAGTCGCGCACTGACGGACTGTTCATTATCGCCGTACAGCGTCGCTTCAGCCTGGCTTTCCGGTGCCGGCCTGAGCGTTTCAGGTAGCTGTACCATGGCTTCACGCTGGCCGGCCCTGGCTAACCTGATCACCGGCTGACCTGCGCTGACCACCTGACCCGGCTCAGCAAGCGTATCCATAACCACGCCATCAGCATCAGCGAGTAAGACAGCATAACTTTTTGCATTCTGTGCAACGTCAGCCTGCGCCTGCGCAGCGCTGAGGTCGGCTTTCGCCGTATCTGCAGCGGCCTTTATCTGATCATAAGCTGATGCTGAAACTGCGCCTGCAGAGACCAGGCCCCTGTAGCGTGCTTCGTCCTGAGAAGCCTGCCTGGCGCGGGCACGTGCAGCAGTAACAGCCTGCTGCTGAGCCTGTACCTGCAGGCTGAGATCAACAGGATCGAGACGCATCAGCGGCTGTCCTCGCCTGACCGTTTGCCCTGTATCAACAAGGCGTTCAAGAATTTTGCCCTGTACACGGAAACCAAGGTCACTCTGCGTACGTGCAACCACCACGCCGGTGAAGGAACGGTATGCATCGTCAGCCCCCGCCACGTTTACAGCCCTTACCAGAGGGGGCTGCGTACGCGGGTCATCAGTACCGGAATTATCGCCGCAGGCTACCAGGGCTAATGGGAAAAGGCAGACAGCTAAGTTGACAGGCTTGATCCTGAGCATGGGTTACCTGAATAAAAGAATAGGAAGGTAACCGCATTCTTATGCCTGTGACCACATTTGTCAATGGTCACAAAATCAGGGAGAAAGACTTCTTAGTATGAGGGCAGAAAGGAGAACGGCGGCTGAAGCAGCTGTCTCAAGGTTGTACTGCAACTGGACAGGACTGATGTAAGGTTTCATGAGGAGAAAAATAGCCTGCGTCGCTTCGTCAAGAGGGGTTTTTCGCTCAAACTCTCCCGCCTGTCGTCCTTCGACAATAATATTTTCAATGAGTTGTCGAATCCGCTCTTCATGTATTGCGGCGGATGGCCACTTATCCCTGGCAGCTACGGCGGCAATGTCATAAAGCCTGCGGTCGTGAAAGAACAGGTCGCTTCCGGACTCCGTCAGCGTTCTCAGCAGTTGCCTCATCTTTTCCGATGCCGTCGGCGCTTCTGCAACCGCAGAGTTAACAATCTTCATAATCATATCCAGACGATTGGCGCAGATGACTTCACCGATAGCCTGTTTTGAACCGAAGAATTTATATATATAGGCTTTTGAAAAACCTATTGATTTTGCCAGGTCTGAAACAGTGGTTTTCTCATAGCCAAAATGCCCAAAGTGCTCTGTCGCAGCTATGACCACCTGATCACGAATGGCGTGTTCAGAAGGTCCCCTTGCGGGGTGAGGAGTCGTGTGTGTATTCATATTTTCAGCTTAGCCTAAGAGCGGTTGATTGACAACGGGTGACCGTTTGGTAATGTAGTCACAATTCACATTTGTCTCAAGGACTGTTCATGTTCTCCTTACGTCCCTTTGCATTGATGTTAAGTGCTGGTTTACTGGCGGGCTGCGCCGTAGGACCGGATTATCATCGTCCGGATGCACCGCTTGCAGAACGCTACATGAATGAGTCAGCCGTTCTGCAGAGAAGCACTTCACATTCCGCCAGTTTTGCTGAGTGGTGGGAAGGATTTAATGATCCACTTTTAAGTCAGTTCGTGACAGAAGCACTGGCACAAAACCTCGATATTGCGCAGGCAGCCGCCCGAATGACGCAGTCAGGCGCCGGACTTGGAGCCGCTACAGCAGCGCTTTTGCCATCAGCAAATGTCAATGGTCAGGCGGGCAGGGCATATCAGTCAACCGAAACCCCGCTGGGCCAGGTCCTGAGTTCAACGCCGGACTTCAGTCGTTATGGCAATAGCTATGAAACCGATCTCAATGCCAGCTGGGAGATTGACCTTTTTGGTGGCCTGCGTCGCGGTCGCGAGGCTGCCCTGGCTGATTACCAGGCTTCTGAAGCGGGAGTGATCGCCACACGCCTCGCTGTTGCCGCTCAGACTGCTGATATCTATATCACCCTGCGTGGATTACAGACCCGGCTGGACATCGCTGAGAAACAGGTAAGAACGCAGCAGGATTTACTGGAAAAGGTGAAACTCCTTCAGATAAAAGGGCTGGCTCCCGGCTATCAGGTTCGTCAGACCGAAGGGGCTCTCGCACAGGTACAGGCAACCGTGCCGGTTCTTCGCACAGGTCTTGATAACGCAATGAATGCGTTAGACGTCATGCTCGGCACTCCCCCGGGTACTCATCGTAAAGCGTTATCCCTGCCGGGAGCCATTCCGCAGGCTCCGCAGATAACCGATACAGGAACGCCAGCTGATCTCTTACGCCGCAGACCGGACATTATCGTGGCAGAGCGTAATCTTGCGGCCTCAAATGCGCGTATCGGTGTCGCTGTGAGCGAGTATTATCCGAAGTTTTCCCTCGGCGCATTACTCGGCAGCGCAACATCGGTATCAAGCGGTAATCTTTTCTCAGGCGGTGCCAGCCAGGCTGCCGGTGTAGTGGGGCTGCGCTGGCGGCTCTTCGATTTTGGACGTATTAATGCTCAGATAAATCAGGCTAAAGGCCAGGAAGCTGAGGCCCTGGCAGCGTATCGGCTGTCGGTTTTGCGTGCGAGTGAGGACGTTGAAAATGCGTTCTCGTCACTGATTAACCGTGAAATGCAGACCGCCATTCTGACCAGCGGAGTAACCGCACTGTCCGGGGCGCGCCAGTCTTCTTTTATCGCATGGAAACAGGGTACGGCAAGCCTGATCGACGTCTTACACGATGATCAAAATCTTCTGCAGGCTTCAGACGCCAGAGCACAGGCTCAGACCGAGAGCGCGCGCGCAGCTGTCGCAGCTTTTCGGGCACTGGGCGGCGGCTGGCAGCCACCTGCGATTAACGCTGATGCCCGATAAGTTACTGGAAAATTAATCCGGCACTGTCCGCCTCGAATTATCACTAATAAGCACTGTTGTTTGTGGCCTGCGGCCCGGAGAGTGTATGAGCAGAGTAGGATTTATCGGCCTCGATGAGATGTCCGAAGGCATAATAATGGCGATTTTTAGTACCGTAACTGATACACAGGTTTTTCTGTATCCCTCCAGCTGCAGTCTCGTTCAAAAAGTAGCAAGAGTTTATCCCTGCTGGACGCTGGATGACTTTCAGTCAGTTTCAGAGGAATCAGAGATAATTTTTCTCAGCACGGCTTTCAACGATCTGACTCATGTATCTCAAAGCCTGAATCTTCATGGTATCCATACTGTAGTTTCGCTGAACCCGAACCTGTCCGTTCAGCAATTACGTCTTCTTTTTCCCCGCAGCAATTGCGTCAGGATGACGACAATTGCCCTCGAGGACAGCAGCAAAACTGTGACTGTTTATACTGACAACAACCAGCGGCTTCAGCAATTTCTTTGCAAGGCAGGATTGCCATTTATTGCAGTCAGCGAAAATCAATTTAATATCATACTTATGTTAGCCGTTCAGAATCGTGCGATATTTTAAGCAGTTACATCATTCGATAAACCCTCAGATAGCTGACTCTGCCATCACACAGATGAGGCTAACCGCTGTTATTAAAAATCAATTCTGGAGATATTCATATGAAAAATACAGATGCTGAGTGGGTACTCATTACCGGTGCCTCCGGAGGGTTTGGTGAAGAATTTGCACGCCAGTTTGCCGCTCAGGGAAGGTCGCTGATTCTTGTAGCAAGAAGACGCAACAAAATGGAATCACTGGCGCAGGAGGTACGTGATAAGTACAAAACTGACGTTATTGTAGAGCAGGTTGATCTTGCCAACATTGACGCAGTCAGTGATCTTCACCTGCGTCTCAAGGCGCAGAATATTCATGTTGAAACACTGATAAATAATGCAGGTTACGGGCTACAGGGGCGTTTTCTCGACCATTCTCTGTCTGATTCGCTGAATATGATAAATCTTGATGTCGCCAGTCTGACTGCGGTTACCCGACTTTTTGCAGAAGATATGAAGAGAGCAGGAAAAGGGCGAATTCTCATGGTTGCAAGCCTGCTGTCTTATCAGGGTGTTAAGAATTTCGCCGTCTATTCAGCAGCAAAAGCTTACGTGCTGAGATTTTCGGATGCTCTTCACCGCGAACTCAAATCTGATGGTATTACCGTTACAGCTCTGTGTCCGGGCATGTCTGACACAGGTTTTGCTGAAGCAGCACAGCAAAAGCTGACCCCCATGTTGAAAAGCGTCATGATGAAGCCGGCACCTGTTGTTAAAGCCGGAATTCATGCTTTGCAGGCCGGAAAGATCAGCATTGTTCCGGGGATAGGTAATAAGGCAATTACCTTTTTTACCTGGGCGACCCCCCGACGACTCCATCAGGCAGTTATGTCATATGTAATGGGTGTGTAGAATGTCTAAATCAGGAATGCATTCCTGATCCCCCATGTAAATTAATTAATTCTTTCAGTATATTAGCAGGAAATTTAAGAGATTCAGGAATGTGTTATACGTTTAATCTGAATGTCCGCTTTTTGCTCAAAGCGGACGTTTAGCTCATTCAGCTTGTCCGCTTTGTGCCAGAAGCGGACATTAACTACTGGCTTACATATTTAAAATTTAAACTGCGCGGGTGTAGTGCCAAACCCCCTGCGAAACAACGCAATAAAGGCACTCACATTGTCATACCCAAGCTCCAGTGCAACTGTCGTCACTTGCTTACCCGTACCAGGAGTTCAAGAGCCTTGAGTAACCATATGCGCTGTCGCCATTCATCAAAGCTAAAACCGGTTTCAGAACTGAATCCCTGGGAAGCCAGGTGAAAACCGGCTGGCTTTATGTATCATTCTGACCATGAAAGTCACTATATCAGAAGGGAATTCAGTCGGTTACTGTTGAGTTATCGTATAAAGCTAAGCATGAGTCGACGTGGGAAATGCCGGGACAACGGCCCAATGGAACGATTTTTCACAGCCTGAAATCAGAATGGGTACCGAACTGTGGATACGGAAATTTAGCAAAGCAAATAGATCCATAACGAATTACATCATTGGTTATTACAGCCAGCTCAGACCCCACCAATATAACGGTGGCTTAACACCCAATGAATCAGAACGATTGTTCTGGAAAACTCTAAAATTGTGGCCAGTTTTTTGTTGACCACTTCATAGTAACCCTCAGCCGGAATTAATATGCTCCTTGCAGTAACGTTTTTTCCAGGCGGCAGGTGTCAATCCTGTATGTTTACGGAAGATTTTCCGGAAGTAGCTTGTATCACTGAAACCACACTGCACAGCCACCTCATTCAGTGAACGGGCGTCGCTGATAAGCAGCTTCTCCGCCGCCATCACGCGCTGCCGGTGCAGGGCTTTCGTCAGCGTCAGGTTAAAGACCCGTCGATAGACACGCCCCAGATAATCTGCGTTACAGTGCAGCTCGCGTGCAAGCAGAGACGTAGAAAGCGGCAAATGGTACTGCGTTCGGATAATCTGCTGCGCCTTGTACGCCAGGGCCACACCGGCGCTGTCATCATCTTGATCCTGAAAGCCTGCGGCACTAACTTGCTGCAAAATAAGCAGTAAAATACATTCCAGGGCGATACTGCGATGATTGTTCTCCTGCTCGCTGAGAAACTGCCGAAACAGTGAAATGATGTACTGTGGATCGCTCATTCGGGTGTGCTGGCGAAGCGTTAGCAGCGTCTGGCGCAACGCAGAGACATTCAGCGTTTCCAGCCACTCAAAATGCAGCCAGTAAAATTTCAGATCGGCGGGAAATTTTCCTTCGCCAACATGACGACGACCCGGTTTTAGCAACAAACTTTCTCCTGCTGATACGGTAAACAGCTCATCCTCCTCACGGATTTGCAACTGACCGCGTTCGATAAAAATCAGCTCCCAGGAGGTCAGTTTACGTGCCGGATGACTCCCCACGCCACGTGAAATGAATAACCCTCCATTCTGGACCCGAATCGGAAATGCTATGGATAATTCGAGCATGAACATTCACTTTTCGCTTTTTCTTTCATTATAACTCCCATTTCACATTGATTATTAACCAGAATTCATCATTTCCCGCTCGCGATCACATTTTGGCAATAAGGTCGGAATTGTCATCTTTTTATACTTTTCCCTTCTCTTGCTGCCCCGGCGGTTCCGGGCAGAATGAATCATGTAGTCTGCAATCCCAACAAAAAGCCCGGCACGCTGCGGGTCTTGCACTCTGACCGACGTAAGGAGTTCTCGATGACTTCTGCCCCAATTACACAAACCGATATTATCCGTCAGACTGCCAGCAAAAAGCTGCCGCTGCGGGAGAAAATCGGCTACGGCTTAGGTGATGCTGGCGGTACGGTAATCACCTGCCTGATCATGAATTTTTTGACTTTTTTCTATACTGATGTTTTTGGCCTGACGCCCGCGCTGGTCGGCACGATGTTTATCGTCCTGCGCGTGTTTGACGCTGTTTCCGATCCGGTGATGGGCGTTATAGCCGACCGCACTCAAAGCCGCTGGGGGCGCTTTCGCCCCTGGCAGCTGTGGATTGCAGTGCCGATTGGCGTGATTGGCTTCCTGACCTTCACTGTGCCTGACGTCAGCATGAATATGAAAATCGTATGGGCATTCGCCACCTATCTTCTGCTGTCCGTCAGCTACACCGCCATCAACGTACCGTACTGCGCGCTGATCAACACCATGACGACGCGCCACTCAGAAGTGCTCGGCTGTCAGTCCTGGCGTTTTGTCCTGTGCGGTGTGGCGGGTTTTTTAGTTTCCGTCGGGCTGCCGTGGCTGGTTTCAACGCTTGGGAAAGGCGATACGGCATATGGTTATCAGATGGGCGTCGGCATTCTGTGTGGCATCGCAGTGGCGATGTTCCTGTGTTGCTTCTTCTGGGTGCGCGAGCGGGTACCGCTGGATGCGATGGGCAGGTTTAGCCTGCGCGAACACCTGACAGGGTTGCGCCAGAATGATCAGATGTTGCTGATGCTGTTGATGTCTTTCCTGCTGATTAACGTGTTTAATATTCGTGGCGGCGGCTACATGTACTTCATCACCTATGTGTTAAAAGGCAGTAACGCGTACATCTCGCTATTTTTTACCATGGTGACCCTGGCCTCCATTCTCGGCTCCGTACTGGTTAACCCGCTGTCGAAACGCGTCGATACTGTCAAACTATACTATGCCACCAATATTGTGCTGGCGGCCATGGCTGTAATGATGTGGTTCCTGCCGACGGGGCCGGCATGGCAAACACTCTGGCTGGCCGTGATCTTCGGCAACGGTGTGATTCTGGGTTTCACCCTGCCGCTGCATTTTGGCTTGATGGCCTTTGCGGATGACTACGGCGAATGGAAAACCGGTGTGCGCTCTTCCGGCATGAACTTCGCCTTCAATCTGTTCTGCATCAAGCTCGCGTGGGCCTCCAGTGCCGGCATTATCAGCCTCGTATTTATTTTTGTCGCCTACCAGCCAGGTGCAGGCAATCAAACTGCGGCATCGCTGAGCGGTATGACCTCCATGGAGACCCTCTTCCCTGCCCTGTTCCACCTGCTGCTGGCCTTCACTATTCGCGCCTGCAAGCTCAATAATCCGATGATGTCGCGCATCAGTACTGACCTGCGCGCTCGCCATGTTCAGTCTTAAGGAGAACACCATGTCTGTGATGGAAGTCGATCTGCATAAGCTCAAAATCAGCGATCCGTTCCTGAGCAAGTATCAGCAACTCGTTCGCGATGTCGTGATACCGTATCAGTGGGACGCGCTTAATGATCGCATTGCGGAAGCGGAGCCCAGTCATGCCATCGAAAACTTCCGTATTGCCGCCGGATTACAGCAGGGCGAGTTTTACGGTATGGTTTTCCAGGACAGCGATGTGGCGAAATGGCTGGAGGCCGTGGCGTGGTCGCTTTGCCAGAAGCCAGATGCCGGGCTTGAGAAAACCGCAGACGAAGTGATTGAACTGGTCGCCGCCGCGCAGTGTGATGACGGTTATCTCAACACCTATTTCACCGTAAAAGCACCGCTGGATCGCTGGACCAATCTTGCCGAATGCCACGAACTTTACTGCGCCGGGCATATGATTGAAGCGGGTGTGGCGTTCTTTCAGGCCACAAATAAACGCCGACTGCTCGACGTGGTGTGCAAGCTTGCCGATCACATCGACACGGTTTTCGGTCCCGGCCAAAACCAGCTGCACGGCTACCCGGGGCACCCGGAAATCGAGCTGGCGTTAATGCGTCTCTACGACGTTACACAGGAACCCCGTTATCAGGCACTGGTAAAATACTTCGTTGAGCAACGGGGAACGCAGCCACATTTCTACGACATTGAATACGAAAAGCGCGGAAAAACGTCATACTGGAATACTTACGGCCCGGCGTGGATGGTAAAAGACAAACCTTACAGCCAGGCACATCAACCTATTGCCGAACAGCAAACGGCGACTGGCCATGCAGTGCGTTTTGTCTATCTGATGACGGGCGTAGCGCATCTGGCGCGCCTGAACCGGGATGAAGGTAAACGTCAGGACTGTCTGCGTCTGTGGAATAATATGACCCAGCGCCAGCTCTATATCACTGGCGGCATCGGTTCCCAGAGCAGTGGAGAAGCATTCAGCAGCGACTACGATTTGCCAAACGACAGCGTGTATGCAGAAAGCTGCGCTTCGATTGGCCTAATGATGTTCGCCCGCCGAATGCTGGAAATGGAAGCCGACAGTCAGTATGCCGACGTGATGGAGCGTGCACTGTATAACACAGTGTTAGGCGGTATGGCGCTGGACGGCAAACATTTCTTCTACGTGAACCCGCTGGAAGTCCACCCAAAAACTCTGCCATTCAACCACATTTACGATCATGTAAAACCTGTGCGTCAGCGCTGGTTTGGCTGTGCCTGCTGCCCACCTAATATCGCGCGCGTGCTGACGTCTTTAGGTCATTACATCTACACGCCACGCGAAGATGCGCTTTACGTCAATTTGTACGTCGGCAACAGCGTTGAAGTGACGGTAGGTGAGGACACGCTGCGTTTGCGCATCAGCGGCAACTTCCCGTGGCAGGAGAAAATCACCTTAGCCATTGATTCACTGATACCAGTACAACACACGCTGGCGCTACGTCTGCCCGACTGGTGTGACGCACCACAGATCAGTATTAATGGTATAGAAGTGAAGAAAGATATCCGCAAAGGCTATCTGCATATTAAACGCACATGGCAAGAAGGCGATATCATAGAGCTCACTCTGCCCATGCCTGTACGCCGCGTTTATGGTAACCCGCTGGTGCGCCACGTTTCAGGCAAAGTAGCACTGCAACGTGGACCACTGGTCTATTGTCTGGAGCAGGCCGATAACGGTGAAGATCTCCATAACCTTTGGCTGCCAGAAAATGCTACGTTCAATGCTTTCGAAGGCAAGGGCCCGTTTGCTCATAAGATACTGATTCAGGCCGAAGGCATCCGCCAAAGCGCAGAAAAGCCCGAACAACAATCGTTATGGCATTACGACCGCTCGCCTTCATCCGCACAATCGCAAACACTGACCTTTATTCCATGGTTTAGCTGGGCTAATCGTGGCGAAGGGGAAATGCGTATTTGGGTGAATGAAAAGTAATTCTTTTATTTTTAATTAATAGGTGTCTTATATCAAGAAAATTTGTTCTGCTCCCCATTCATTAATCTGTGACTATATTATCAAAATCTTCGTCTACTGCAGAACAATTACGAACGTCTGCTTTTCGCTCATAGCGGACGTTCATCACCTGCAGCCACTGCGCGACTTCTAAATTCCTTTCCAAGTTGACATCAAACACAACTGCTCACCCGTTCCCCGCCGTGCGCGGGACATTCAGTCCGCTCCGGCGGCGCCCCTGCGGGCTTCTCTTTGCGCCCGGCTGCTGTGTCGGCACGGCGCAGGTGAGGCCGTGCAACCATTGACTGAGGAGAGAATCATGCCGAACTAGTGTGCAAACAGACTGCGGGTGACCGGCCTGGCAGAGAACGTAAGCCATATGCGGGCGCTTATGAAGGGCAATGTGCGGCCACTGTATACGCAGGCAGAAGCGGAGGGGATTCAATTGTTCCTGGCGGGCTGCGCCGGTCTGCTGCGTTCGGTGACGGACGAAACGTATGCACCTTTTCCGGCACTGACGGCGGTGGGAAAGGGTGAAGACACGCCGGAGAACCGTGCCTTTACACAGTGGCTCGCGCAGCTGCGTGATGGTGCAGAACTGACGGACAAAACCTGTGACCGGCTGCACGAACTCTGGCTGGCCACCGGACTCCGCAGCCGCACGTGGGATGCGCTGGGTGAGGAGGCAAAGGCGGTGATAGTTAGCTTGTGGAAGCGGAAGCATTTTGACTGGTCAGGCGTGAGCGGGGGCAGTGTGATCGAATTCTGGAGCCGCACGTGCGATAGCGATGTCACTGCAGAGGATTCGGCTGAGTTTGACATGCGCCTCCCGCTCGCTTGCGCTGCGGCCTGCGGTGTCGCTCCTGAACACTCCGCTTTCCGCCGGGCTGTCATTCAGTCACGGCACAGGCCGGAACTTTAACCCCCTCTGACTGCGGAGATGTCTGATGAACACACAACCCCACGTTTTACAGCCGGCGTCTGTTCTGGCCGATTTTGTCAGCCTGCGTTTTCTGCCTTCCCTGTTTGGTCACGATTATGCGCAGGCCGAAAACAACGTGTACCTCTATGCCAGCCGCTACCTGGCGAACTATGACGGCACGGTCTGGGACTTCGTACAGCTGCCGGGCGGCGGCGGTTACATGAAGCAGGAAGGTGAAGAACGCTACATGTACTCCAATCCGTACCACTGGATAGAGCTGGAAATCAGCGCCGACGCAGCGGGGATCATTATCACGGCGCTGGTTCTTAACCATCGCAGCTGGCTGTACGACCGCCACGACGACGAAGAACTGAGTGCGCATTTCTGCCAGCGCCACCGCCAGCTGATGGAGTGTGTGAAAACACATCCCGAAGCCACCGCCATTTTTTGTGCCCTGAACTCATAAATCACGGGGCGGCATGGCCGCCCCTCTCAAGAGGAAAAAACCATGTACGGAACCGTTAATGAACTCTGCGTCCGATTATTACAGCGTTACAAATCTGACGAGCTTATGTCGCTGATTATCTGGACAAAAGAGGACGTGCTGGCCGTTCTCGACGACGAAAGCGTAACGGAAGAAACCGCCGCTAATATCGTGCAGCAAATCAGCGGGCTGGACGCATAGCACGATTATGGCGTGAGTCTGGAAACACTCCAGGCCGTGCTGGAAAACATCCGCGAGGAGGAAAAGCAGGCCCGCGTGGTGACCGTGCCCACCGCCGCGCTTGAGACGGCGATCAGGGTGGCGTGGGACTTCATGCGGCTTGAGGATGCGCAGAACGGAGAAGGGGCATCTGCCCGCCGCTTCCCGGCGGAAACGGCGGCGCTCTTTCGGATCAGCGCGCTGCTGAGAGAGCAGAGCGGCAAATAAACATATATCTGACAGCATGGGGCGGCAGGGCCGCCCCGGTAAGGAGAGAATCATGTACGGAACCGCAAGCCAGCTGTGTAACGACCTGAAAATTCAGTTTGAGGGCGACAAGAAGATCACGCTGATTATCTGGCGTAAAGAAGACGTGATACGGGTTATG
>NZ_JBXGEE010000008.1:0-133104 GCF_056856975.1 Pantoea sp. PA1 | reverse complement strand
CGTCATAATGAATTTCATTATGTGTTCACTCGTGAGGCTTTGATATTTTTGTGCGTCCGGGGACGCTGATATCAATCCTGCGAGTGCCCACACAGATTGTCTGATAAATTGTTAAAGAGCAGTGCCGCGTTTTCCTGCGGCGCGGGCTGCGTATATTACGCTTTCCGCATTGTCAGTCAAGCATTTATTTTCGCTTAACTCACTGGTTCGTATGATTTCGAACCACTTAACGCGACGCTTCGTAAGCCGTTGTGCCGTGTCAGTGGAGGCGCATTATAGGGAGTTCTCGGAGGCTGACAAGTGCTAATTTCAAATAAAATTCCGAGTGCTGTTTTTTTCAGCTAAAAGCCCCTAAAGCGCCAGTTTTTCCAGCAACGGGAAGCCATAACGGTGTAAAACGGGTGATAATTGTACCGCTTCGCCATCCAGCTCCGTACAGAACGCGACGTTCTGCTGTGAGGAACGCACCTCAGGTGCTTCATGCTCCAGCAGCCAGACCGTACGTCGGGCGATTGCCGCACCGGAATCAATCAGGCGCGTTCCTTCCGGCAGGACCTGTTGCAGCTCTTCACGCAGTAAAGGAAAGTGAGTGCAGCCTAAAACCACCGTGTCAGGCGGTTCCGCCATCCGCAGCCATGGCTGAACAATACGCCTTACTTCATCCAGTGCCACTTCCCCGCCATGCAGCTTGGCTTCTGCCAGCTCCACCAGCTCCGCCGATCCCAGCATCTCAATTTTGCAGGAGCCAGCAAACTGTGCCACCAGCTCATGGGTATAAGGACGGCGAACGGTTGCTCTTGTCGCCAGCAAGCCCACGACACCATTACGCGTCAGGCGCGCAGCCGGTTTAATCGCCGGAACGACGCCTACAACAGGAAACGAAAAGTGTTCACGCAATGCAGGCAGCGAAACCGTGCTGGCGGTATTGCAGGCGATGATGACTAATGAGAGAGGCGTGCGGCGGGTAATGGCCTCAACGATGGCGACCACCCGCTCCACGATAAAGGATTCGCTTTTCTCACCATAAGGGAAGCCGGCGTTATCGAAGGCGTAGAGATAATGAAGATCCGGCAGTAGCTGACGGACCTCATCATAGACAGAAAGCCCACCGACGCCGGAGTCAAATACCAGCACGGTGGGTCGCAAATCAGAAGCTGTAGCTGCCGCTGAGGTAATACTCTCGTCCTGGAGTCTGATAGCCATACGCTGTCTCGTAATCTTTATCGAACAGGTTGGCAATTCTACCACGAACTGTGAGTTGTGAAGTGACAGGATATGAGACGGCGAGATCCCACAGACTGACCCCACCTTCCCTGACGCGGCGGCTGGGCGTGCTGTTGAAATCCGTATCGTGGCGGTCACCCAGATAGTGATAGGTTACAGACCAGTCCGCGTCATACAGCGTCCAGTCGAGCTGATACTTCAGCTGCTGTTTTGCCCGGCGAACCAGCGGCTGATTGGTGCTGCCATCCCGCGCATCGACATAATCATAAGAGAGCTGATGCGTCAGTGGCCCGGTATCAAAGCCTGCCGTCGCTTCCACGCCTTTAATACGCGCCTGCTTAATGTTGTAGTACCGGAAGGTCGCCGGATCGCCATCAATCAGGTTATCGATGTCATTGCGGTAGCCCGACACGCGCCAGTTGACCGGCCCGGTCAGGCCTTCAAAGCCGCCTTCCCACTGTTTACTTTTTTCCGGGTCGAGGTCCCGATTGCCATAAACCGGGCTGTAAACCTGTGACAGATTCGGCGCTTTAAAGGCGGTGCCATAAGAGGCGAATGCACGGTAGCCCGAGATAAACTCCCAGGAAGCTGCCGTCTGCCAGGTGTTATGCCAGCCGAACTGATTGTTATCGTCACCGCGTACCGCCCCTTCCAGCGTAACCGTGCCGAACTGCTGCTGGCCGGTCAGGTAGAGGCCGGTGTTACGCTGCTCATACCCCTCTGACAGAAAATTGGTGCCTGGCTCAGTGGTCTCTTTCTGCCAGTCGACACCCCCACTCACCGCGCCCTGCCCCATCTGCACCGTGTTGCCCCACTGCAGATTGTACTGCGTGACATCATCAAACGTGGAAGCCGCGCCGTAGCGGCCATTGCGCGGGTCGTAGTTGATATCTTTGGTATGGCCATAGCTGGCGATGAGCTGAGTCGAGTAGAAATCACGGTTAAAGCGTAAACCGGTGTCCCAGGTCTGACTGTAGAGCTGGCGGGTGTCCGGCAGACCGATGATGTTGATGTAACTCTCATCGTAGCTGTGTGACCCGTCATAGGCGGTGCGGTTATCAAATCCGTAGCCGCGCACAAACCCACTCAGCTCATCGCTGAACTGATGCTCAAGATTGCCATAGAGGGTTTTGCTCATGAATCCGTCGCGGTCGTGCTGTGCCGGGCCATAGTTACTGGGATAACCCGCCACCACATCATATCCTCTGGTGTAGGTATAGTTGCCTGCCAGGGTCAGCGTGGTGGCGTCGCTCAGCCTCTGCTGGGTAGAGCCATCATAAGATTGATAGCCATTGGAGCCCATACCCGCCGTCAGCGTGGTTCCCGGCTGCGACCGGCCGGTGATGATATTAATTACGCCGCCAATGGCATCAGAACCGTAGACGGCAGAACGCGCACCGCGGATATATTCGATACGCTGCACCAGGGTCAGCGGAATCTGGCTGAGATCGGACGAACCACTGATTCCGGCCTGATTCAGCCGGATGCCATCAATCAGGATCAGGACATGGCGGGACTCGGTGCCGCGAATAAACAGGGAGCTCTGCTGACCTAATCCGCCGTTTTGCGCCACATCGACACCCGGCAGACGGCGCATCACATCCGCCAGGCTTTTAGCCTGCCAGCGCTCAATCTCATCGCGCGTCACGACGGTGGTAGGTGCCAGTACGCCAGAGACAGGTTCAGCAAAACGGTTAGCGGTCACAATTTGCGTCTCATAATTTGCCTGAGCAAACCCGTTTTGCGCCCAGAGAGAAGCCGCCGTTGCGCTCAGAGCGAACAGCGATACACTTTTTTTTATCATTTTTAAATCGCATCCATAAGACGAAGCTGGATGCCGCAGGCCGACAATCGATAGCACGCGATGATTGTACGAGTAGCGACGTTACACCGGCAGGTCTTCGGGCTGGGAACCATAAATGATGATGACTTCCCATCCCGCAGGACAGTGTCTGCTATTGCACTCATCACGACATTCCTTACCGCTGCGCGTCAGCTCCAGATTTACACTGGATTCCCTATTAACTCAGGCTGAGGCCGGCGTCTGCAGTCTACGGAGTGGCGATTCGGAAGTCCAGATAGCCGGGAATCATCTATCTGCGGGACTGGACATCAGCAAGTGAATGCCTACAATCGCCCGCTGGTAAGCTATTAATCAGGATTGCTCATGACACCCGAACATCTCCCCATTGAAGAGTATGACGCACAGCTGGCGGAAAAAGTCAGTCGTTTAGAGACGATGATGACGCCGTTTGCTGCGCCCGACGTGGAGGTGTTCCGTTCACCGGTCAGCCACTATCGGATGCGCGCAGAGTTCCGGCTGTGGCACGACGGTGATGATATCTATCACATCATCTTCGATCAGCAGACGCGCGAACGGATCCGTGTCGATCAGTTCCCTGCGGCCAGCCAGCTGATCAACCAGCTGATGCCAAAGATGATCGCCGCGATCCGCGATAACCGTACTCTGCGCCACAAGCTGTTCCAGATCGACTATCTCTCGACCCTGAGCAATCAGATTGTGATTTCGCTGCTCTACCACCGCAAGCTGGACGACGAGTGGCAGCAGGCCGCCGCTGCGCTGCGCGATCGGCTGCGTGCCGAAGGGCTGGATGTGCAGCTGATTGGCCGCGCAACCAAAACCAAAATCTGTCTCGATCGCGACTACGTTGACGAACGTCTGCCGGTGGCGGGCCGCGAGCTTATCTATCGCCAGGTTGAAAACAGTTTTACGCAGCCTAACGCGGCAATGAATATTCAGATGCTGGAGTGGGCGCTGGATGTCACCCGGGATTCACAGGGGGATTTGCTGGAACTCTACTGCGGCAACGGCAACTTCTCGCTGGCGCTGGCACGCAATTTCCGCCGTGTACTGGCAACGGAAATCGCCAAACCTTCCGTGGCATCGGCGCAATATAATATCGCCGCTAACCAGATCGATAATGTGCAGATCATTCGCATGGCGGCGGAAGAGTTTACCCAGGCGATGAACGGTGTCCGCAGCTTTAATCGTCTGGAAGGCATTGATCTGACCAGCTACGACTGCGAGACGATTTTTGTCGATCCGCCGCGCAGCGGACTGGATGACGAGACGGTGAAGATGGTGCAGGCTTATCCGCGCATCCTCTATATCTCCTGCAATCCTCAGACCCTGAGCGACAACCTGCAGACGCTGGCGCAAACGCACGACGTTACGCGCCTGGCGCTGTTTGACCAGTTCCCTTACACCCATCATATGGAATGCGGTGTTCTGCTTACGCGTAAAGCCTGAAGCATAAACAAAAACGGGAACCCTGCGGTTCCCGTTTTTTTTACTGATTACGCTTGCGCTTAAATCGCGTTGCAATCCAGAACACCAGCGCCACCATCAGAACGGTGGGGATGAAGTTGGAGCCCATGTCCGGGTATTCTGCCCGCACCAGCGCGCTGTAAACCAGAATCCCCAGCAGGAAAAAGGCGGCTGCCAGGCCCGGCATCCCCTCCGGCATGTTGGTGTTGAGGTAACGCTGATGCAGAAACCAGGCCGCCAGGCCCAGTGCAATCAGCGGAAAAATGGAAAAGGGAACAAAGGCGCTGAACAGCACAGAAAACGAGCCGTTAATCGCTAAGCCGGTAATAAAAGCCAGTGCCAGTGTGCCTTTATCGCGGGAAGCCGGGTGGGTCATGGACGGATCCTTACTCATTACTCTTCGGGTTTTTCCAGGGTAACCGCGAGACGCTCCTGCTCCCGGCGGTACCAGTAATAGGCGCCTTTGGCGATCATACGCAGCTGTAACACCAGCCGATCCTCAAGCTTACGACGCTGCTCAGCATCAACATCCAGTGCTTCTGCACCGGCGCTGAAGACAATGGTCACCATCGCCTCAGCCTGCGCTTCGGTAAAACTGCGCGGCATGCGATTTTCGACCTCAAGATAGTCAGCCAGTTCAGCGATAAAGTGCTGAATTTCACGCGCCACGGCGGCACGGAAAGCGGCGGAGGTGCCGGAACGTTCACGCAGTAACAGGCGGAAAGCGTTGGGGTTGTTGCCGATGAACTCCATAAAGGTCGACACCGACGTTTTAATGATGCTGCCGCCTTTAGCGATACGCTGGCGCGCCTGGCGCATCAGCTGTCGCAGCATGAGCCCGCTTTCATCCACCATCGTCAGGCCCAGCTCATCGACATCCTTAAAATGACGATAAAAGGAGGTGGGTGCGATACCTGCCTCGCGGGCAACTTCCCGCAGACTCAGGCTGGCAAAACTGCGTTCGGCGCTGAGCTGACTGAACGCTGCTTCAATCAGTGTACGTCGTGTACGTTCTTTTTGTTGCGCTCTGACGCCCATTCTCTCTGCCTTTAGCGGTGTTAGGCAGGCACTATATCAAAAATTTCAGCGTACAGATTGGCAATCTTTGTCACCGCCTGTGAACCTCACTCTTTGTCAAACTGTGATGAAAATCGCTGATAGAATTCAGAAGTGCGCGACGAGATGTTAGAATCTCGTTGTAAAAATGTATAAATAATAGGACGTATCGGTATGCAAAAGTCTTACGATTACGATGCCATTGTGATTGGCTCAGGGCCCGGCGGTGAAGGGGCGGCGATGGGGCTGGTAAAACAGGGAGCGCGCATCGCCGTGATCGAACGCTACCATAACATCGGCGGCGGCTGTACCCACTGGGGCACCATCCCCTCTAAAGCTCTCCGTCACGCCGTCAGTCGCATTATCGAATTTAATCAGAACCCGCTTTACAGCGATCACACCCGACTCCTTCGCTCCTCTTTTGCCGACATTCTCAATCACACGGAAAACGTGATCAGCCAGCAGACGGCCATGCGTCAGGGCTTCTACGAGCGTAACCGCTGCGAACTGTACCAGGGCGATGCGCATTTTGTTGATGCCAACACCATTGAGATTGAACAACCTGATGGGACGCGTGAGCGGCTGACGGCAGAGAAATTTGTCATCGCCTGTGGTTCACGTCCTTACCATCCTGACGATGTCGACTTTACCCATCCCCGCGTCTATGACTCAGACTCCATTCTCAACCTGCATCACGAACCGGGACACGTCATCATTTATGGCGCCGGCGTGATTGGCTGTGAATACGCCTCGATTTTTCGCGGCCTGAACGTCAAGGTTGACCTGATCAATACCCGCGATCGTCTGCTGGCGTTCCTCGATCAGGAGATGTCTGATTCGCTCTCCTACCACTTCTGGAACAGCGGCGTGGTGATTCGTCACAACGAAGAGTTTGAGAAGATTGAGGGCGTGGAAGATGGCGTCATCATCCACCTGAAATCCGGCAAGAAAGTGAAAGCGGACTGCCTGCTTTACGCCAACGGCCGAACCGGCAACACCGATTCCCTGTCGCTGGAAAATGTCGGTCTGGAAGCGGATGGCCGTGGCCTGCTGAAAGTCAACAGCATGTATCAGACCGCGCAGCCGCACATCTATGCGGTCGGTGACGTGATTGGCTATCCGAGTCTGGCCTCTGCCGCCTACGATCAGGGCCGCATTGCCGCGCAGGCGATTATCAAAGGAGAAGCGTCAGCGCATCTGATTGAAGATATCCCGACCGGTATCTACACCATTCCGGAAATCAGCTCCGTGGGCAAAACCGAGCAGCAGCTGACCGCCATGAAAGTGCCCTATGAAGTGGGACGCGCGCAGTTCAAACATCTGGCGCGGGCGCAGATTGTGGGGATGAACGTCGGCAGCCTGAAGATCCTGTTCCACCGGGAAACCAAAGAGATTCTGGGGATCCACTGCTTTGGTGAGCGTGCCGCCGAGATTATTCACATCGGTCAGGCGATCATGGAGCAGAAAAATGGTGGCAACACGATTGAGTACTTCGTGAATACCACCTTTAACTATCCGACGATGGCGGAAGCCTATCGCGTGGCGGCGTTAAACGGCTTAAACCGCCTGTTTTAACGTCTTGTCGAGATAGTGCTGCATGTGGGTTTTGATTGCTTCTGCCAGCTGTTCATAACGGCTGCGCAGAGGCGAACCCGGCCGATAAACCAGCGCAATCGTGCGTTGTGGTACCGGCTTATAGCACGGAAGATAGCAGACCCCATCGCGGATACGTTCCGGCGGAACCGCCAGCGCTGGTAACAGCGTAATGCCGCTGCCTGCTGCCACCATATTGCGCAGCGTTTCCAGACTGGTTGCCCTGAAATGGGTATCTTCGTCGGCACCCGCCTCAAAACAGAATCCCATCGCCTGGTCACGCAGACAGTGCCCATCTTCCAGCATCAGTAATTTCTCGCCCGCCAGATCGGACATCGGTACCCGATCGCGGTCGCGCCACGGATGATCTTCGTAGATCGCCAGTTTCATCGGTTCATCAAACAGCGGAACCTCGATAAAGGCCTGGCTCTCTTTGACCAGCGCCACAATCGCGCAGTCCAGTTTGCCGCTGTCGAGCTGTGCCAGCAGCTGCTGCGTCTGCGCTTCATGCAGATACATTTCCAGTTTCGGGAACGTCTGGTGCAGCATCGGGATAATCTGTGGCAGCAGGTAGGGGCCGGTGGTCGGGATAAGGCCGATATGCAGCGGACCTGACATCGCTTCCCCTTGCTGACTGGCCATCTCTTTCAGCACTTTTACTTCACGCAAAACCGTGCGCGCCTGATCCACCAGCAGCAAACCGGCCTGGGTGAACAGCACTTTACGGCTGGTACGCTCCAGCAGCATCACACCCAGCTCATCTTCCAGCTTGCGGATCTGCCCGCTTAACGTTGGCTGACTGACATGACACGCATCTGCCGCACGGCGGAAATGGCGATATTCAGCAAGTGAGACCAGATATTCAAGATCACGAATATTCATTATTACCCTCCAAACCACGATAGCCCGTGGCGATAGATAGAATAGCAATGAACGATTGGCCCTATCAAGGGCGGTTCGGAATAATGCGCGCATCAAAAGGAAAGGGGTTATCAGGAGAAAAAACGTTTGCAAGTCAGGAAGGTAAAGCCATTCCGTCCGTCACGTTTCATACGCGCCAGGACGATCGCTGGGTCGATGTCACCACAGAATCGCTGTTCAAAGACAAAACGGTGATTGTTTTTTCCCTGCCGGGTGCCTTTACCCCTACCTGCTCATCCAGTCATCTGCCGCGTTACAACGAACTAGCGGGCCTGTTTGCCCAACATGGCGTGGACACGATTCTCTGTGTCTCGGTCAATGACACCTTCGTGATGAACGCCTGGAAAGCCGAACAGCGGGCAGACAATATTACCTTCATTCCTGATGGCAACGGCGAGTTCACCCGAGGTATGGAGATGCTGGTTGAGAAAGCCGATCTCGGTTTTGGCCCGCGCTCATGGCGCTACTCCATGCTGGTACGCAACGGCGTGGTGGAGAAAATGTTTGTTGAGCCGAACAAGCCTGGCGACCCCTTTGAGGTCTCCGATGCCGATACCATGCTGCGCTATCTGGCTCCGGAGTGCAAAGCACAGGAGTCAGTCTCCATCTTTACAAAACCTGGCTGCATCTTCTGCGCCCAGGCAAAACAGATGCTGCTGGATCATGGCATCCAGTATGAAGAAATTGTGCTGGGTCAGGATGCCACAACCGTGAGCCTGCGAGCCGTATCAGGCCGGGCGACGGTGCCGCAGATTTTCATGGGCGGTCGTCATATTGGCGGCAGTGAGGATCTGCAGCAGTTCCTGCTGTCAGCGTAAGAGAATCTTAGCGTCGGCCGGGAGAGCGGGCGCTTTGATGATGTGCCTATAATAAAGTAGTAATTCTGAAGCTAGAGGTTAGCGGGCATCTGTTGTGCCCGCCTTTTTTTGCCTGCGGATTATGCCAGCCGCTGCTTCGCGTCACCGATGGCGCGGGCAACCTGCTGTGGCGAGACGCCCCCCTGCGCATTACGTTTATCCAGACAGGATTGCAGTGCCAGAATCGGATAGACATCGTCGTCAATCACCGCACTGAACTGCTGTAACTGTGCCAGCGACAGGGCTTCCAGCGCCACACCCTGCCCGATGGCCGCTACCACGACCTCGCCGACGATATGATGAGCTTCACGGAACGGCACACCTTTGGCGACCAGATAGTCGGCCAGTTCAGTGGAGTTTGCGTAGCCCTGCTCTGCGGCTTCCTGGCAGCGCGGACGTTTCACCTGCAGGCCATCCAGCACCAGCACGGACATGTGCAGACAGTCGAGCCAGGTGTCCAGCGCGTCAAACAGCCCCTCTTTGTCTTCCTGCATATCTTTGTTGTACGCCAGCGGCAGACCTTTCAGCGTCATCATCATGCCGGTCAGTGCGCCCTGCACCCGACCGCATTTGCCACGAATCAGCTCCAGCGCATCCGGGTTTTTCTTCTGCGGCATCAGCGATGAGCCGGAAGTGACTTTGTCTGACAGCTCGATAAAGCCCGCTTCACCGGTGTTGAAGAAGATCATATCTTCGGCGAAGCGCGACAGATGAACCATGCCGATCGCCGCATCAGAGAGCAGCTCCAGCACATGATCGCGATCGGAGACGGTGTCGAGACTGTTGCGCGTGGCGGAGGCAAAACCCAGCCAGCCTGCCAGCTGCTGACGATCGATTTCGTAGGCCGTTCCGGCCAGTGCGCCGCAGCCCAGCGGGCTGACATCGAGACGCTTCAGGGTATCCTGCAGACGGCTCTCATCACGCGCCAGCATTTCCACATAGGCCAGACACCAGTGCGCGAAGGTCACCGGCTGCGCACGCTGCAGATGGGTGTAGCCCGGCATCACTGCATCCTGATTCGCTTCCGCAGTGACGACCAGCGCCTGCTGCAGATCGCGTGTCGCGCCCAGCAATGCCTCAACCTGCATCTTGCACCAGAGTTTCAGATCGGTCGCGACCTGGTCGTTACGGCTGCGGCCGGTATGCAGTTTTTTACCCAACGCGCCCACTTTGTCGATCAGCTGTCCTTCAACCCAGCTGTGAATATCTTCGGCGTCGCTTTGCAGAATCTGCTCAGGATTCTCGCGCACTTCACCCAGCAACGTATTCAGGGCCGCTTCCAGCTGCTGCTGCTCATCCTGAGTCAGCACGTTTACCGTCACCAGCGCTTTGGACCAGGCAACAGAGCCAATAATGTCCTGCTCTGCCAGGCGGTAATCGAAGCGCAGCGAGTCGTTGAACTGTTTGAAACGTTGATCCGCTGCCTGAGTAAACCGTCCACCCCAAAGTGCCATGTGAAAACTCCTCTGAATCGTTAAACAAGGGGCGGCATAAATGCCGCCCCTGGATTGAATCTGTGAGGCGAGGCGCACCTCGCCTGAAATATTACTTCTTCTTCTGCTCGTTCAGCGCACGGATACGTGAAGAGAGCGAGAACAGACGGATAAAGCCGCCTGCATGACGGTGGTCGTAAACCTCATCTTCGCCAAAGGTGGCGAACTCTTCCGAGTAGAGGCTGTTAGTCGAGCGTTTCTGGGTGGCTGTCGCGTGGCCTTTGTAGAGCTGCACCACAACCTCACCATTTACCTCTTCCGCCAGCGATTCGGCAGCAGCCTGAATCGACTTACGCAGTGGGGCAAACCAGCGACCGTCATAGACCACATAGGACATCTCGTGGCCGAGCTGCTCGCGCCATTTGAAGCTGTCGCGATCCAGTACCAGCTGTTCAACGGCACGCAGCGCGCTGACCATGATGGTGCCGCCCGGGGTTTCGTAGCAGCCACGGGACTTAATCCCGACCAGACGGTTTTCCACGATGTCGATACGGCCGACACCATGTTTTGCGCCCAGCTCGTTGAGTTTTTCCAGACACTGGAACGGACTCAGTTTTTCGCCGTTAACGGCCACAACCCGGCCTTTTTCGACGGTCACGGTCACCTCTTCAGGCTGATCGGGCGCCTCCAGCGGATCGACGGTCCAGACCCAGCAATCTTTATTCGGCGCATTGGCCGGGCTCTCCAGCACGCCGCCTTCGGTAGAGATGTGCCAGGCGTTTTCATCACGGCTGTAGATCTTTTCCAGTGAGGCGGTGGTCGGGATATTGCGCTCTTTCAGGTAGTCCAGCAGCGCTTCACGCGAACGCAGGTTCCATTCACGCCACGGGGCAACCACTTTCAGTTGCGGTGCCAGGGCGGTATAGGTGGTTTCGAAACGCACCTGGTCATTCCCTTTACCGGTTGCACCGTGGCACAGCGCATCCGCGCCTACTTTCAGTGCCAGCTCAACCTGCGCTTTCGCGATGATAGGACGGGCCATCGAGGTGCCGAGCAGATAGGTGCCTTCATAGAGCGCACCGGTCTGCAGCACCGGGTAAACGTAGTCGCTGATAAACTCTTCACGCAGATCCACAACGTGGCATTCCGAGGCGCCAGACTGCAGCGCTTTCTTCTCAACACCTTCCAGATCGCCACGCTCCTGACCGATATCCGCCACAAAAGCGACCACTTCACAGCCACCGTAGTTCTCTTTCAGCCATGGAATGATTGCCGAGGTATCAAGACCACCGGAGTAAGCCAGAACGATTTTTTTGATGTTTTGCGTTTGCATTTCGTAATCCTTGAATCAGAGTCGTTAAGCGAGAATCCGGGTGCCAATCGACACGCCGTTAAACAGGTCAGGCAGCCGCTCAGCGTGACGCCAGCTGGCGATATCGACCGGGCGGCCCAGCGTACGCGCGGCATCCAGCGCCGCGTGCACTTTCACAATCATGCCATCGGTAATAATGCCCTGGGTGATCAGCTGCTCCGCTTTGTCAGCGGTCATCTCTTCGATGCGCTGACCTTTGCCGTCGAGAATACCACTCACGTCGGAGAGCAGAACTAAATCCGCGCCCAGCGTTGAAGCCAGTGCCGTCGCCGCCTGATCGGCGTTGACGTTCATCAGTTCGCCGCCCTCAGTGATGCCAATAGAGCTCACCACCGGCATGTAACCCGCCGCCAGCAGCGTATTCAGCAGTGCCGGGTCGCCTGGCATGGCGTGGCCCACATGGCCAAGTTCCGGATCGAAGGCAGTGACATTCACGATGCCCGCATCACCCAGGCAGAGGCCAACCGCGTTGATGCCCGATTTTTTCGCCCAGGCCAGCAGCGTTTTATTGGCGGTTCCCGCCAGCGCACCGGTAATGATGTCGATCTGATCGGCTGGGGTGACGCGCAGGCCATTTTTCTTCATCACCGGCAGCGCCAGCTTTTTCATCAGCTCGTCCACCAGGCAACCGCCGCCGTGGACAATGATCAGTGGACGCTGATGGGTGCTGCGATATTTCAGCAGCGCTTCAAACAAGCGGGCCAGCGCTTCTTCGCTGTCCAGCAGCACACCGCCCAGTTTGATAATCAATGGATTGGTCATGGTTTATTTGTCCGTTAAATCAGTGACTGCGTTTCTGGGAAGCCGAACCGGATGTTCAGGCACTGCACCGCCTGCGATGCCGCACCCTTCAGCAGATTGTCTTCGGCTGCCACGACAATCAGATGCTCGCCCTGCGTCTCAAATCCGATGTCGCAGTAAGGCAGGCCCACGACGGCTTTCAGCGCCGGCACACCCTGGTCATAGAAACGCACCAGCGGCTTATTGTCATAGGCGCGATGGAAAACGGCGGCAATATCTTCGCGGCTGACACCCGCTTTCAGACGGCAGGTAATGGTCGCCAGGATACCGCGCGGGAAGCTGCCCAGATGTGGGGTGAAGATCACCGGGGTGCCAAGGTGGGCCACAATCTCCGGATGATGACGATGATTGAACAGGCCGTAAGGCTGCAGGCTCACTTCGCAGAAGCTGGTGCCGACATTGGCTTTACGGCCGGCACCGCTCACGCCACTGGTGGCATTGATGACCGGCCACTGCGCGTCGTTTAGCAGTCCGGCATCCACCAGCGGTTTCAGCGCCAGCTGCGCGGCGGTCGGATAGCAACCCGGCACGGCCACCAGCTGCGCCTGCTGGATGTTTTCATGCTGATATTCCGCCAGGCCGTAAACGGCTTTGTCCAGCCAGTCGCCATGCTGATGGGTGAAGCCATAGAAGCGAGTGTAGAACTCAGCGTCATTGACCCGGAAAGCGCCCGACAGGTCGAACACCACACAACCCGCCTTAAGAAATTCCGGAGCCAGATCGTGGCTGACTTCATGCGCCGTCGCCAGAAAGACCACATCCACTTTGTCTGCCCACTCCGCCGCGCTGCTCAGTGGCTGCAGCGGAAGATCCACCACGCCTTTCAGCTGCGGATGAAGATCGGACAAGCGCTTACCTGCATCAGGGCTTTGCGCCGAAACCGCTAAAGCGGTTATGTTGATATGTGGATGACGATTCAGGAAGGTGGCAAGCTCTACTCCAGCATAACCACTGGCACCAACGATCAGCGTATTCAACATCAGGCTGTAACCCCTTTTACAGTCGCACGTCCCGGGCCGCGGCCTTGCCCCGTAACCCACTCAGTCTTCTGCAGTGATTTAAGGTTTCCTTGCAGAGGACGTTAATGTATTTTTATTCACTATTAATGCATGAATATGGATACATCCTAACCCAAGGACCGTCAACAGTGAAGACAAAATTACCGCCTTTTATTGAACTCTACCGCCAGTTAATCGCCACACCGTCGATCAGCGCAACCGATGCGGCTCTGGATCAGAGTAATGAAACTTTAATCAATTTGCTGGCAGGCTGGTTTCGTGACCTCGGCTTCAGCGTGGAAGTGCAGCCTGTACCCGGCACCCGCAATAAATTTAATATGCTGGCGCGGACCGGAACCGGCGCGGGCGGCCTGCTGTTAGCCGGGCATACCGATACCGTTCCCTTTGATGATGGCCGCTGGACACGCGATCCCTTTACCCTGACTGAGCACGACAACAAGCTCTATGGCCTGGGTACGGCAGACATGAAAGGTTTCTTCGCCTTTATTCTCGATACGCTGCGGGATGTGGATGTCAGCACCCTCAGCAAGCCGCTCTATATTCTTGCCACGGCCGATGAAGAGACCACGATGGCCGGCGCGAAATATTTCTCTGAATCGACGCAGCTGCGTCCCGACTGCGCCATCATCGGTGAACCCACCTCACTCAAGCCGGTGCGGGCACACAAAGGACACCTGTCGAATGTGATCCGCATTGAAGGGAAATCGGGCCATTCCAGCGATCCGGCACGCGGCGTGAACGCCATTGAACTGATGCATGAGTCGATTACCCATCTGATGCAACTGCGCACGACCCTGCAGGAGCGTTATCACCATGATGGCTTTGCCATCCCTTATCCCACCATGAACTTCGGCCATATTCATGGCGGTGATGCCGCTAACCGTATCTGCGCCTGCTGTGAACTGCATATGGATATCCGTCCGCTGCCGGGCCTGTCGCTCAGCGATCTGGATGGGCTGCTTAACGAGGCGCTGGCTCCGGTCAGCGCACGCTGGCCAGGCCGTGTCACAGTGGCCGAACTGCATCCGCCGATTCCCGGCTATGAGTGTCCGGCGAATCATGAGCTGGTGAGTGTGGTGGAAAAACTGCTGGGCACGCCGACCGAAATCGTTAACTACTGCACCGAAGCCCCTTTTATTCAGCAGCTCTGTCCGACGCTGGTACTGGGGCCAGGGTCCATTAATCAAGCCCATCAGCCAGATGAATTTATTGATACTGCATTTATTAAGCCGACACGCGCGCTTATCAGTCAGGTTGTGCAGCATTTCTGTCACTGATTGACAGTAAATGGGGCATTTCACTGTATTAACAGTAAAATGCCCCCTCATTCTGCGGGATTTACCAATAAGAATAACTTATCCCGCTTTGTTCCCGATAAATTCTTCGAATTTCCGTTATTTAGCAACCTGTTCAGCCCACTTTAACGCATTTGACGAACGCAACATTACGTGGCTAGATAAAAGACGTTGTTATGCCCACCGGGTGACTATCCAGAACGTTTCAGAATGCTGACAGGCGGCAACGGAGCCGGTTCCCTGTAGATTAGCGGGAGCAGAACGTTGCCGATTTTTCTGCTGCCTGAAAGGTCGGGTGTAGAAGTTTTTCAAGACGATAAGGGTGTCAGGGTCCAATGAACGAACAATATTCCGCAATGCGAAGTAATGTCAGTATGCTCGGCAAACTGCTCGGGGATACGATTAAGGAAGCTCTGGGCGAGAACATCCTCGACCAGGTTGAAGCCATCCGTAAGCTCTCCAAGTCATCCCGTGCAGGCAATGACACACATCGTAAAGAACTGCTCAATACGCTGCAGAATCTCTCCAACGAAGAGCTTCTGCCGGTTGCACGCGCCTTCAGCCAGTTTCTTAACCTCACCAACGTGGCCGAGCAGTATCAGACCATTTCCCAGAGTGGCGAAGGGGCGAATCACCCGGAACTGCTGAAAAAGACCTTTGAGACCCTGAAACAGCAGAAAGATATCCGTGAAAGCGACATTCTGGCAGCCATTGAGTCGCTGTCGCTGGAGCTGGTGCTGACCGCGCATCCGACCGAAATCACCCGCCGTACCCTGATTCACAAGCTGGTCGAAGTTAACAGCTGCCTGAAACAGCTCGACCACAGCGATGTCTCTGACTACGAACGTAACCAGATTATGCGCCGCCTGCGCCAGCTAGTTGCGCAGGCATGGCACACCGATGAAATCCGCAAATACCGTCCCACCCCTATTGATGAAGCCAAATGGGGCTTTGCCGTAGTGGAAAACAGCCTGTGGGAAGGCGTTCCTGCCTTTCTGCGTGAGCTGAACGAACAGGTAGAAGAGGCGTTTGGCATTAAGCTGCCGGTGGATTTCGTGCCGGTCCGGTTCACCTCCTGGATGGGCGGCGACCGCGACGGCAACCCGAATGTGACGGCGTCGATCACCCGTCATGCTATGCAGCTGAGCCGCTGGAAAGCCACTGACCTGTTCCTGCGCGATATCGGCGTGTTGATCTCCGAGCTGTCGATGTCGGAGTGCAGCGATGAGATCCGTGAACTCAGCGGCGATCCGGAAGCGATCGAACCTTATCGTGTGATCCTGAAGCGTCTGCGCAGCCAGCTCATGAGCACCCAGTCATTCCTGGAACATCGCCTGAAAGGCGAGCGTCTGCCGCGTCCGGCCGACCTGCTGGTCTCCAACGATCAGCTGTGGGACCCGCTGTTTGCCATCTACCAGTCGCTGCAGCAGTGCGGCATGGGCATTATCGCCAACGGTCAGCTGCTTGATACGCTGCGCCGCGTGAAATGTTTTGGCGTGCCGCTGGTGCGTATCGATCTGCGCCAGGAGAGCACCCGTCACACCGAAGCGATTGCCGAAGTCACCCGCTATCTGGGACTGGGCGACTATGAAAGCTGGTCTGAAGCGGACAAGCAGGCCTTCCTGATCCGTGAGCTGAACTCTAAGCGTCCTCTGCTGCCGCGCAGCTGGGAACCCAGCGACGAGACGCGTGAAGTGCTGGAAACCTGCCGCGTCGCGGCTGAAGCGCCACAGGGCTCCATCGCCGCCTATGTGATCTCAATGGCGAAAACCCCGTCTGACGTGCTGGCCGTGCATCTGCTGCTGAAAGAAGCGGGCATCAGCTATGCGATGCCGGTTGCACCGCTGTTTGAAACTCTGGATGACCTGAACAACGCCAATGATGTGATGAGCCAGCTGCTGAGCATCGACTGGTATCGCGGCTTTATTCAGGGCAAACAGATGGTGATGATTGGCTACTCTGACTCGGCGAAAGATGCCGGTGTGATGGCCGCCAGCTGGGCGCAATATCAGGCGCAGGATGCACTGATCAAAACCTGCGAGAAAGCGGGCATCTCCCTGACCCTGTTCCACGGACGCGGCGGCAGCATTGGCCGTGGCGGCGCACCGGCTCATGCCGCGCTGCTGTCGCAGCCGCCAGGAAGTCTGCGCGGCGGTCTGCGCGTCACCGAACAGGGCGAGATGATTCGCTTCAAATATGGTTTACCGGCCGTCACCATCGCCAGTCTGTCGCTCTATACCGGCGCAATTCTGGAAGCGAACCTGATGCCACCGCCGGAGCCAAAACGCGAATGGCGTGACATCATGAATCAGCTCTCCGCTGACTCCTGTGCGATGTATCGGGGTTATGTGCGTGAAAATGCCGACTTCGTTCCCTACTTCCGTTCAGCCACGCCGGAGCAGGAGCTGGGTAAATTACCGCTCGGCTCACGCCCGGCTAAACGTCGCCCGACCGGCGGCGTGGAGTCGCTGCGTGCCATCCCATGGATTTTCGCCTGGACGCAGAACCGTCTGATGCTGCCTGCCTGGCTGGGTGCCGGTGCGGCCCTGCAGCAGGCGATGGCGGCAGGTCATCAGGATCAGCTGGAGGCGATGTGCCGTGACTGGCCTTTCTTCTCTACCCGCCTGGGGATGCTGGAGATGGTGTTCGCAAAAGCGGACCTGTGGCTGGCAGAGTATTACGATCAGCGTCTGGTCGACAAATCCCTCTGGCCGCTGGGCAAGCAGTTGCGCGATCAGCTTGATGCCGATATCAAAGCGGTGCTGACCATCGCCAACGACTCGCACCTGATGGCCGACCAGCCGTGGATTGCCGAGTCAATTGCGTTGCGTAACGTCTACACCGACCCGCTTAACGTCCTCCAGGCGGAACTGCTGCATCGTTCACGCGCTCAGGAAGCACGCGGCGATGAGCCGGATCCGCGCGTTGAGCAGGCCCTGATGGTGACCATTGCGGGCGTGGCAGCAGGCATGCGTAACACCGGTTAGCGTGCAGGCACGGCGTAGCGTCCGCGCCCTCTGAACGTCGCCATAAAAAAAGTCGGGACTGTCCCGACTTTTTTATTGCCTGAAGGAGAGCGGTTAAGCCGCCACCGCAACCGGACGCACGCCCAGCGTGTGGCAGATGGCGTAACTCATTTCAGCGCGGTTCAGCGTGTAGAAATGAAAATCTTTCACCCCTTCGCGTGACAGGATTTTCACCATGTCCATCGCGATGTTTGCCCCAACCATTTTCCGTGTTTCCGGGTCCTCATCCAGTCCGGCAAACATCGCGTTCATCCAGCCCGGCACGCGCACATTGGTCAGCGTGGCAAAGCGTTGCAGCTGTTTAAAGTTAGAAACCGGCAGAATGCCCGGCACAATTTCAACGTCGATGCCGGTCGCGACACAGCGATCGCGGAAACGTAAATAGCTTTCCACGTCGAAGAAAAACTGAGTAATGGCGCGGCTTGCGCCTGCATCGATTTTTCGCTTCAGGTTAATCAGATCGGCCTGGGCGCTTTTCGCTTCGGGATGGACTTCCGGATAGGCCGCGACGGAGATATCAAAATCGCCGACCTCTTTCAGCAGCGCCACCAGATCGCTGCCGTACATCTCCGGCCTGCCGCCTCCCTCTGGCAGATCACCCCGCAGCGCCACAATGTGACGGATGCCGTTATGCCAGTAATCCTGGGCGATAGCGCGCAGTTCATCGCGGGTGGCATCAACACAGGTGAGATGAGGGGCCGCCTCCAGGCCGGTGCGATCTTTGATGCCTTTGATGATGCTGTGCGTACGATCGCGCTCGCCTGAGTTGGCACCGTAGGTGACAGAAACAAATTTCGGTTTCAGGCTGCTCAGACGGTCGATGGAACGCCACAGGGTCTCTTCCATTTCACCAGACCGCGGTGGGAAGAACTCAAATGAGACGTTAATGCGCCCGTTCAGCTCAGCCAGGCTCTGGTTTAGCGCTTCGCGCTGATTGGCATGAAAGAAACTCATCCTGCATCCTCATCGGTTAAAAACTGGACCGCGAACATCTGAACGTTTAGACGTCCAGATGTTCAAAATGGCCCAATCCGATCGTGCCGTCAACGAATAAATCGTGAACAGCGATGATCAATTTTCAACCAGCATGAAAGAGATTCAACAGGCAGCGGTAACGCATTGAAAACAGGCGCCGAAGCGCCTGAGGGGAGGACTAGAGCAGTTGTGCGAGGCGATTGATATCTGACTGGATAGCACCGGCGGTGACATCCCGGCCTGCGCCCGGCCCGCGAATTACCAGCGGGTTGTCGCGATACCAGCGGCTCTCAATGGCGAAGACATTGTCGCAGGGCAGCAGCGAGGCCAGCGGATGTTCCGGACGAACCGCTTCAACCCCGACGCGCGCCTTGCCGTTGGCATCAAAACGGGCAACATAACGCAGCACGAGATCCATCTCCCGCGCCGCTTCCAGTCGCTGCAGCATCTGCTCATTCAGCTCATCGCCATTTTCGAAGAAATGGTCAACCGAGCCCTGCTGGCAGTTGTCTGGCACCAGCGATTCGACCCGCACCTGATCCGGCTCGATGTTATAGCCCGCCTCACGCGCCAGGATCACCAGTTTGCGCATCACATCCTGCCCTGAGAGATCGGCCCGCGGATCGGGTTCGGTCAGGCCCTGCTGCCACGCCTGATCCACCAGCTCGGTGAAGGGCACCGTGCCGTCAAACTGCAGGAACAGCCATGACAGCGTGCCGGAGAAGATCCCGCTGATCGCCAGGATGGTATCACCGCTGTCACGCAGATCGCGCACCGTATAGTTGATCGGCAGACCTGCACCGACAGTGGCGTTATAGAGCCAGTGACGCCCGGTTTTGGTAAAAGCATCACGGATTTGCCGCCAGGTCTGGCTGTCTGATGCACCGGCCACTTTATTGGCGCTGATGACATGGAAACCGTGGCTGGCAAAGTCGAGATACTGCTGCGCCAGCGGCGTACTGGCGGTGACATCCAGCACCACTAAATCATCAAACGGATGGGCGCGCATCCACAGGAACAGCGACTCTTCGTCACGCTCCACCGCTTCATCGTCAAAGAAGGCCAGCGCACGGCTGGCATCCAGTCCGTCATAACTCAGCAGGCTGCGACGGCTGTCCACCACACCCGCCAGCACAAATTCAAAGCCGGTACGCGCTGAGAGCGTTTCCTGATCGCGGGCAAACAGCTCCAGCCAGCGTGAGCCGATATTGCCTTTGCCAAACAGCATCAGGCCGATACGCTTTTCTGCACGGAACAGTGACTGATGCAATCCCTGAATCAGATGCTGAGTGGGACCGACACGCAGCACCGCGACCACGCTGATGTGCTCTTCAGACTGCCAGATAAATTCAACGGGTTGATCTTTTAACTGCTGCCAGAAGCGATGGGTATGCAGCGGATTGCGGGTCACGCCTGCGCCTACCAGCGCCACCAGCGCCAGGCCGTCACGCAGCTGCAGATGGCCCGGCAGTCCGGCATCCTGCAGCAGCGTAAAGGCGCTGTTGACCACTTCAGAGGTGTAACAGAGCTGCAACAGCTGGCGGTCAGGATGGACGCCAAACGCCAGCGGACGCAGCTGTGCCCGCTTCAGCAGCAGGTCGATCTCTTTGTGCAGGATGGCGAAGTCATGCTGCTCCGGCAGCTGGATTTCAATCAGACAGACATCATCATGACTGGTCACGATGCGTGCGCCGGTTCCGGAGGCCAGCACCCGTTCGATGCGGGTGGAACCCTGCTCCGGCTGATAACTGCAGCGCAGCTGCAGGTCGATATCGCTGCCGGAAACCGGCTGCAGGGTGCGGGTATGCAGCACCGGGGCCGCCAGACGCGCCAGCTCACTGGCTTCGTCCAGCCTTAACAGCGGCAGCAGACAGGCATCAGAAACTTTGCGTGGATCGGCGCTGTAGACGCCCGCCACATCGCTCCAGATCGTGACCCGTCCCACACCTGCCAGCGCACCAATCTGCGTGGCGGAGTAGTCGGAACCGTTGCGGCCAAGCAGGACGGTTTCACCCGCATCATTGCGGCTGATAAAGCCGGTCACCACGATGCGCTGATGCGGATGCTGTGCCAGCAGGGTCTGCAGCAGCGGCCAGGATTTGCCTTCATCGACCTGCGGCTGGGCCGCACGTTCAGCACGCAGAAACTCACGCGCATCCAGCCAGCAGGCCTGCATGTCGCGCTGACTCAGCACCGCTGCCATCAGGCGCGCCGACCAGAGTTCACCGTGGCCGACCACTTCGGCGTAGACCGCATCGGTTATCGGTCCATCCAGCAGCGCGGCCAGCTTTTCCAGGTCACGAATAAATGCCGCGGTTAAGGGTTCCGCCATCTCAGCAGGCAGCAGCGCACCGATCAGTTCGCTCTGGTAACGCCGTAAAGCCTGTTGCACCTGGTGCGCGGAGAGCCGGTCACTCTGGCTCAGCTTCAGCCAGCTAATCAGCTGGTTGGTGGTCGAGCCAGCCGCAGAGACCACCATCATGTCGCCCGGCTGACTGTAATCCGCCATGATGCTGGCCACACGCTGATAGCAGCGTGCGTCGGCCAGGCTACTGCCGCCAAATTTATGCAACTGCCTGATAGTCGGCGTTCCCGTGCCTGCTGAAATCGTCATGCTTAACCCTCGGCTGCGACCCGGAATGCATTATCCAGATCGGCAATTAAATCTTCGTGATCTTCAATACCAACAGAAACCCGCAGTAGCGTATCGGAAATGCCCGCTGCAGCGCGTGCCTCTGCCGACATCCCCGCGTGCGTCATGGTGGCGGTGTGGGAGATCAGACTCTCAACGCCACCCAGCGATTCCGCCAGCGTAAACAGCCGCAGCGCTTTCAGGAAGCGGCGCAGCAGCGCCTCGTCACCGTCAACCTCGAAACTCAGCATGGCGCCAAAGCCGCGCTGCTGACGAACGGCATGTTCGTGTCCGGCGTTCTCCGGCAGCGAAGGATGATACAACTTTTTCACCCGTTTCTGCTGCTTCAGATACTCCACAATCGCCAGCGCATTGCGCTGCGCCGCTGCGATGCGTGGTGAAAGTGTGCGAATCCCGCGCAGCAGCAGGTAGCTGTCAAAGGCCGCGCCCGTGACGCCAATGTTGTTTGCCCACCAGGCCAGGTCCGTCGCCAGCTGCGGATCTTTAGCAATCACCGCGCCTGCCACCACGTCGGAATGACCGTTGAGATATTTCGTACAGGAGTGGATCACCAGGTCTGCCCCCAGCGCCAGCGGATTCTGCAGGGCCGGACTCATAAAGGTGTTATCCACCACGCTGATGGCACCCGCCGCCCGGGCAGCGGTGCAAATCGCGCTGATATCCACCACGCGCAGCAGCGGATTGCTGGGGCTTTCGATCAGCACCAGTTTAGGTTTCTCATCCAGTGCCGCCTGCAGTGCCACCGGATCGCCCTGATCAACAAATTTCACCCGATATGCGCCACGCTTATTCATGCTGTCAAACAGCCGATAGCTGCCGCCATAGCAGTCATGTGGCGCAACCAGCAGATCGCCAGGCTTCAGGAACACCGTCGTCACCAGATGAATCGCCGACATCCCGGTATTGGTTAATACCGCGCCCGCACCGCCTTCCAGTTCCGCCAGCGTACGCTGCACGACATCACGCGTGGGGTTACCCCGACGGGAATAGTCATGCGCACGCGGCTCATTAAAATCCAGGAAGTTATAGGTTGTGGAAAGATGGATAGGCGGGACAACGCAGCCATACTGTTCGTCATCATTCAAACCGCTACGCACTGCGATGGTTGCCGGTTTACGCGTCATGAGCGAATTGTTCCTGAAAAGTGAATAAAATGTGGCTCACAGAATATCACCCTCTAATTAGACGTCAATACATCTGGACATCTAAATGTCTTTGCGTATAGATTGAGCAGAAACGCAATAACCGCTAAAATTATGCGTCATCGCCTGGCGTTCCTCTCTGAAGGACAGAGGCAGTGAACGAAGAAAACCCGCCATATCAGGGGTCAGGCAGGAAAAAATCAGGCATAATCCGCTGATTTCCTCACATTTAACGTTTATTAATTAAGGTAACCCATGGCTGAATGGAACGGCGAATATATCAGCCCGTACGCTGAGCACGGTAAGAAGAGCGAGCAGGTCAAGAAGATTACAGTGTCTATCCCCTTGAGCGTGCTGAAGATTTTAACGGATGAGCGTACCCGTCGTCAGGTGAACAACCTGCGTCACGCCACCAACAGCGAGCTGCTTTGCGAAGCCTTTTTACATGCCTTTACGGGTCAACCGCTGCCGGATGACGTCGACCTGCGCAAAGAGCGCAGCGATGAGATCCCGGAAGAAGCGAAAGCAATTATGCGCCAGATGGGTGTTGATCCGGATACATGGGAATATTGATCCCCGGCGCCGTTGTCGCCTGACCTCGCTGCAGAGAAGCAGGCTCCGCTCAGGGAGCCGCTTTTCTGATCCGTTCTGCCCCCTGTGACGCTCCTCTCTTCCGGCCTGACGCCATCGCCTGCATATTGCCTGCCAGACGTATCAGAAAAATCTACCTTATTTTCCTTATTATTGCGTTATTTCCATTGCAATAAGAATATTGTTTTATCCGGACAATAGAATTATTACTATTGTTCACTATTATGCGCATCCGTAAGATTTTGTCAGAGCGATAATTTCACGGAAAGCCAATGAGCATCAAATATAAAATAAAATCCTTCGCACCCACTTTTTTTATTCTTTTCATCACCGGCACAACCAGTTATTTCACTTCTGCATCCAGCGTGGCACCGGCTATAACGGTGCAAAATGAGAATATTAATGCCCGGCAACAGGATCGGGAGCGCAAAGCGCAATTAACGCCTGACCTGCCGCCTGGCATGTCTGAAAAAGAGGACTTCAGACCGGAAGCGATTCCGTTTCCGCATGAGGAAAATTGCTATCCGATCGATAATATTTCGCTGAATCAGGACAGTAAAAAACTGCACCTCAGAAAATTACGCTATTTTACCGCACAGGCAGAAGGGAAGTGCCTGGGCATTAACGGAATAAAACTTCTCGCTAAAACGCTGCAGAATGAAATTATCCGGCTGGGATATATTACAACGCGTGTTAATTTGCCCGAACAGAATCTGTCGGGCCGTACGTTAACGTTTGATATTCATGCCGGTCACGTCGGAAAAATCGTGCTAAATAAGGCGAGTGGCGACGACATTAACCTGACCAGTACCCTCCCGTTCAGCGCGGGTGATCTGCTCGAACTCAGCGATCTGGAACAGGGCAGCCTTAATCTTCAGCGCGTCCCGGGATCGCGGGTTAACGTTCAGTTATTGCCAGGCAGCAGCAAAGGTGAAAGCGATATCGTTATCCAGCGCGAACAGGATAAATACTGGCAGATGAGCGCCTGGCTGAATGATGCCGGCTCGGCGGCGACGGGGCGTTATCAGGGGGGAACCGCACTCTATTTAAACAACATTGCGTCATTAAGTGACATCTTTTACGTCTCTTACGGCCACGATATTGCGCCGAAACAGACCCGCAAAGGCAATGATAATAAATCGATGGGTTATTCGGTGCCATGGGGTTTCTGGTGGCTCGATCTCTATGCCAGCCAGAGTCATTATCAGCAACGCCTGACCGGAAACTGGTCAGAATGGGCACTGGATAATAAGAACAGCTACTACAGTGCGCAGCTCAACCGACTGCTTTCGCGAACCCTCTTTCAGACCACCACAGCTGGCCTGCAAATCTTCAACACGTCATCGCGTTATTCACTTAATGACCGGGACCTCACCAGCATGCATAAAAAAAGTGCGGGCTGGAAAGCGTTGCTGCAGCATGAGATGCATGACGATAACGCGGCGCTGACGACGACCCTGAGCTATCAACGGAAGATGCCCTGGTTTAACAGCAGCCATACCGTTGAACAGACGTATGGGCTCATTGATACGCAGGGCCGGATTATGACGCTGGATCTGAAAGGTTCGGTTAATTTCCAGTTAGGAGATAACTGGCTGAACTACTCACCCCATGTCAGTGTGCAATATTCACCCGACACCCTCTCTTCGCTGAATCGCTTTTCGCTGGCAAACCGCTGGACGGTTCGTGGCTTCGATGGCGAATACGCGCTTCAGGATAATAAAGGCTGGTTCTGGCGCAACGATATCAGCTGGATTTTCCCTGACAAACCGGTTCAGCCTTATATCGGTATTGACGCAGGCCAGGTCTACGGTAATAGCAGCCAGCAGGAATATGCCGGAAAAACCGTTATAGGCAGCGTGGCTGGCCTGCGGGGAACACTCCTGAAAACACGTTTTTATCTTTTTGCCGGCACCCCGATTAAAAAACCCCATGCTTTCCACACCGATCCCGTTACGCTCGGTTTTTCACTGCAGTGGAAATATTAGTAAGAAGTAAAGCGTTAGATAAAAAGAGTTTGAAAATAAACACACACATCCAGAGGAAAAAAATGAATACGCATAAGTTTAATCTGCTATTCCTGGCGACGCTCGCCACCCTGTGTAGTCAGCCTGCGCTTTCTGCACTGAACAGTTATCAGCATGCAAATGGTTCGACCGTGGTGGATATTAATCAGCCGGATGCGAATGGTCTGTCACATAATATGTATCAGAGCTTCAACGTCTCCGAAAAGGGGTTGGTACTGAATAACAGCACCACAGATATGGTTCGCGACAGTGGTAATATTGCCCGGAACAGCAATCTGAATAGCTCAGCCAGTCTGATTCTGAACGAGGTCATCTCAAATAAAGCTTCTTCACTGAACGGCTTTATTGAAGTCGCAGGTCAGAAGGCCGATGTAATTATCGCCAACCCAAACGGGATCACCTGTTCCGGCTGTAATTTTATCAATACCGGACGCGCCACCCTGACCACCGGCACGCCAGTTTTAACCGATGGTGCACTGACGGGCTTTAATGTGACGAAAGGCACCCTTACGGTTAAAGGCAAAGGGCTGACAGGCGCCGATTATACGGACCTGCTGGCACAAAAAATCAATCTTGAAGGCAAAGTCGGGACAACCCAGCTCAGGGCGATTGCCGGTAAATACACCTATAACAGGGCATCGGGTCAGGCCACAGCCAGCACAACAGGCCGGACTGGCGGCAACAGCATCGATGTCAGCGCGCTGGGCGGAGCAACAGCAGGCCTGATCCAGCTGCAAACCACGGAAGCCGGTGCGGGCGTCAACAATAATGGCGTACTGAATGCCAACAGCCTGTATATCTCAACCAATGGCACGTTAACCAACAACGGAACCCTTGACGCTGGCGTGATGAGCATCGCAGCCAGCGGCAGCATGACGAACAAAGGGACGCTTTCTGCCAGCCAGGCTGCTCTGCAGACAACAAATACATTCACGAATGAAGGCACTGTTAAAGCCACCAATAACGCCAGCATCGTGAGTTATGGAAAAGTGACTAACAACGAGAAAGGGCAGATCAGTGGCGATGGCACCGTCAGCATTTTTTCACTGGCGGGAGATATCGAAAATAAAGGCGCCATCAGCACGGCTGGAGCCCTGACAATGCAGACCGGCTACAGTACGGTGAATGGCGTTATCACGCCTGTCGCCAACACCAGCCTGATTAACTCCGGCTCGATTCAGGCGGACACTATTGGCTTATACGCCGTTAAAGGGGTCAGCCTCCGGTCAGGCGATGTTACCGCACAGAGCACAGCCTCTGTTTCTGCCGTAACTGTCTCTAACGCCGGAACCCTCACAGCGCAGAATGCCTCTCTCGTTTCTGACGACTTTAGCAATCAGGGTGTGATGCAGGCGACTGAGCGGTTAAGCGTGACCGGTAAAAGTGGAATTTCTAATAAGGGTACCCTGAAGGCGGCAACCCTGGCGCTGACAACGGATGGCAAAATCAGTAATACATCCTGCCGGCTGTGGTTATTGTGCAGGCAGGGCACCATGAAAGCGGATAAAATTTCGATTTCAGCCCCTAAGATCACTACCATTGCTGATTTAGATGGTGATTACACCACGCAGCTTCTGGAATTGAACAAGCCTGAAACAGACTCCAGCCTGTAACCGGGCCATAAAAAAACCCAGCCGAGGCTGGGTTTTTTGTTGCCGCCGAACCCGCAGGTTCAGGTGCCTTTTAATCTTATTTTTTAGCGCCTGGCACGCTGAAACGCTTGTTAAAGCGGTCAACACGGCCACCAGTTGCCACTTCACGCTGCTTACCGGTATAGAACGGGTGGCATTTACCACAGACGTCCAGGTTCAGTTCGTGAGTCAGTGTTGAACGGGTGTGGATCTCGTTGCCGCAGGTACATTTGATAGTAACTGCTTCGTATTTCGGGTGAATACCTTGTTTCATGGGAAACCTCATAGAAGGCCGTGTCGCTCTCCGTGCCAGGCGTAAACCTGCACAGCACCACACGCGGTTGAACATTATAGGGTGTACTCCGGCAAGGTCTTTCTCACCGAAGGCGGCATATTATACAGAGAAGTTATCATTGCTGCAAATTTATCCTGGGATACCCGCCATCCGGGTCCAGCGTGTACACTAGCCCTCCCGATGCCCGAGCCGGAAAGAGAGAGTTATGCCCGTTGTCCAGGTTGCCCTGCCCGTCCCCTTGCCCCGCCTGTTTGATTATCTGCCGCCACAGGGCGCGCAGCCGATCATTGGTGGTCGCGTAAGTGTGCCCTTTGGCAATCGCAGGATGATCGGCATTGTGGTCGCCCTGCGTGAGAGCAGCGATCTGCCCGAAGGACAGCTCAAGCGCGTCATTGAGGTGCTGGATAGCGAGTCACTCTATCCCTCTTCGCTGTGGCGCATCCTTAACTGGGCCGCCAGCTACTATCACTCTCCCCTGGGCGAAGTGCTGAATCATGCCATCCCGGTGCTGCTGCGTCAGGGCAAACCCGCGCAGGACAACCCGTTATGGCGCTGGGAAATTACCGAGCAGGGCCGGGCGACCACGCCGGAGAGTTTAAAGCGCGCACCCAAACAGCAGCAGGCGCTGGCTGCCCTGCGTCAGCAGCCGCTCTATCGCCATCAGGTCAGCGAACACGACCTGACGGAGGCGACGCTTCAGGCTCTGCGCGCCAAAGGGCTGTGCGAGCTGTATGAGCATCAGCCGCAGCGGCACGACTGGCGAACCACCTTCGCCGTTAAAGGCGAACGCCTGCGTCTGAATACCGATCAGGCGATGGCGGTCGGTGCGATTCGGGCAGATGACGAACATTACGCCGCCTGGCTGCTGGCGGGCATCACCGGTTCCGGCAAAACGGAGGTTTACCTCAGCGTGCTGGAGAATGTGCTGGCACGGGGAAAACAGGCGCTGGTGCTGGTCCCGGAGATCGGCCTGACCCCGCAGACCATTGCCCGTTTCCGGGAGCGTTTTGATGCGCCGATTGACGTGCTGCACTCCGCCTTAAACGACAGTGAGCGGCTGGCCGTCTGGTTACGTGCGCGGCGCGGGGAAACGGCAATTGTGATTGGCACCCGCTCGGCGCTGTTTACCCCGCTGGCCCGGCCGGGGGTCATCATCATTGATGAAGAGCACGACAGCTCTTACAAGCAGCAGGAGGGCTGGCGCTATCAGGCGCGCGATCTGGCTGTGTTTCGCGCCCATGAAGAAAATATCCCGATTGTAATGGGATCGGCGACGCCCGCGCTGGAGACGCTGCACAATGTGCGCAGCGGCAAGTATCGCCAGCTCGACCTGACAAAGCGCGCAGGCAATGCCAGACCGGCGCTGCAACAGCTGATCGACTTAAAAGGTGTGCAGTTGATCGGCGGCCTGGCACCGGGCCTGATTAGCAAAATGCGTCAGCATCTGCAGGCGGATAATCAGGTGCTGCTGTTTCTTAACCGCCGCGGCTTTTCGCCCGCCCTGCTCTGTCACGACTGCGGCTGGATTGCCGAGTGTCACCGCTGTGACCGCTACTACACGCTGCATCAGCATCATCGCCAGCTGCGCTGCCACCACTGCGACAGCCAGCGTCCGCTTCCTCATCAGTGCCCGCAGTGTGGCTCGACTCACCTGCTGCCGGTCGGTGTCGGCACGGAACAGCTGGAACAGCAGCTCGGCACGCTGTTCCCTGGCGTGCCGGTGTCGCGAATCGATCGTGATACCACCAGCCGTAAAGGGGCGCTGGAGCAGCATCTGGCCGATGTGCATCGCGGAGGCGCGCGCATTCTGGTTGGTACTCAGATGCTGGCGAAGGGCCACCACTTCCCTGACGTGACGCTGGTGTCGCTACTGGATGTCGATGGGGCGCTGTTTTCCGCCGATTTCCGGGCGGCGGAGCGCTTTGCTCAGCTCTACACCCAGGTCGCCGGGCGCGCCGGGCGTGCCGGTAAGCAGGGCGAAGTCCTGCTGCAGACCCACCACCCGGAACATCCGCTGCTTCAGACCCTGCTGCACCAGGGCTATACGGCGTTTGCGCAGCAGGCACTGCTGGAGCGCCAGGCGGTTCACCTGCCGCCCTGGAGCCGCCATGCGCTGTTTCGCGCTGAAGATATGGATAATCAGCAGGCAGCTGAATTTCTGCAACAGCTTCGTAACCTGCTGGAGGCCAGTCCGCTCAACGATCAGGCCATGTGGTTTATGGGGCCGGTCCCGGCCCTGCAGCCAAAACGCAGCGGCCGCTGGCGCTGGCAACTGCTGGTTCAGCACCCTTCCCGACAGCGTCTGCAGCAGTTGCTGAGCAGTTCGCTGCCGCTGATTTTCACCCTGCCCGCCGCGCGCAAAGTGAAATGGACGCTGGATATTGATCCTACCGAGAGCTGATCTCCGCTGACGTTGCGAGCCAGATCGAAAAATGTCGCATAAGTCACAATTTTTATGCAAATTAAGTAACAACCAGCCACGCAATCGTTAACAATGTGGCTGGTTTGCCTCTGAGCAGGCAAAAACAGAATCGAACACGCCATAATGCGTCAGGAGCATGTGTTGGAGCAGAATCAACAACCGCCCGCCGCCACGATGAAGGATGTCGCGGAACATGCGGGTGTCTCAACCGCCACCGTATCGCGTGCGCTGATGAATCCGGAGAAAGTTTCTGCGGCCACCCGACAGAAAGTCGAACAGGCCGTTGCCGCCGTCGGCTATGCAGCACATGGTCCCACACGCAACGCGCGTCGCAATGAGACCCGAACCATCCTCGTCATTGTCCCTGATATCTGCGATCCCTTCTTCAGTGAAATCATCCGCGGCATTGAAGTCACGGCAGCCGAAGAGGGTTATCTGGTGCTGATTGGCGACTGCGCCCATCAGAATCAGCAGGAGCGAACCTTTCTCAACCTGATGGTGACACGCCAGATAGATGGCATGGTCCTGCTGGGCTCACAGCTGCCCTTCGATGCCGGCATTGATGAGCAGCGCAACCTGCCGCCGATGGTGATGGCGAATGAGTTTGCGCCCGAAATGTCACTGCCCTCGGTGCACATCGACAACCTGACCGCCGCGTTTGAAGCGGTTAATCATCTGCTGCAGTTAGGTCACACACAGATTGCCTGCATCGCCGGGCCGGAAGAGATGCCGCTCTGTCAGTATCGTTTACAGGGCTATGTCCAGGCGATGCGGCGCAGTGGCCTGACGGTCGACCCCACCTATATTGTGCGCGGCGATTTCACCTTTGAAGCGGGCGTTGCCGCGATGAATCAGCTGATGACCCTGCCGCAGCCACCGCGCGCGCTGTTTTGCCACAGCGACATTATGGCGCTCGGGGCGATGAATCAGGCCCGACGCTGCGGGCTGCGGATACCTGACGATCTCTCTGTGGTGGGATTTGATGACATCGAGTTGTCGCGCTACTGCGAGCCGCCGCTGACTACCGTTACCCAACCGCGCTATCAGATCGGCCGGGAAGCGATGCTGCTGCTGCTGGATGAGCTGAATGGCAAACGGGTCATCAGCGGTTCGCGGCTACTGGACGCGGGTCTGACCATTCGGGGCAGCACGGCGCGCGCAAAAAAGCGTGAAAAATAAGCGTATTCGCCGCGCTTTTTCAGTAGATTCTTAAAGCGAACACTGCTGGTCAAAGTTCCGACCCTTGAGTAACATGGCGGACTCCTTGCCGGGCGCGTAAAAATCATCATTTCGCCCATCTGGCACTATTTTTGAAGGGTATAAGAACGAGAGTGGCACAAAAAGATTACGTAGGCCGCGGGCGTTCAACAGGGACGCGTCGCAAAAAAAGCCCCAGCCGCGGCAAGAAGAGCAAAGGCGGTTCGGGAACATCCAAACTGATGATTGTACTGGCGGTCGCCGTGCTGGTGACCTTTGCCGGTGGTTTATGGTTCCTGGCGCATCACAAGAAAGAGGACGTGCCGGTCATTACGGATCATAAAGCCAACGGCAATGGCTTACCGCCGAAGCCCGAAGAGCGCTGGAAATATATTAAAGAGCTGGAGAACCGTCAGGTTACCGTGCCGACCCCTATCGAACCCTCTTCGGGTGGCGAGGTGAAGTCGCAGACGCAGCTGACTGACGAGCAGCGTCAGCTGCTGGAGCAGATGCAGGCGGATATGCGCCAGCAGCCAACGCAGCTGAACGAAGTGCCGTGGAACGAACAGACACCGGCGCAACGTCAGCAGACGCTGCAGCATCAGCAGCAGTTACAGCAGCTGCAACGCCAGCAGCAGCAGTTCCAGCAACAGCAGCAACGTCAGCAGCAGCAGGTTCAGCAACAACAGCTGCAGCAGCAACGTCAGCAGTTGCAGGCTCAACAGCAGCAACAGCGCCAGCAGCAGTTGCAGCAGCAACAACAGCGTCAGCAGCAGCTGCAGTTACAGCAGCAACGTCAGCAGCAGCAGCAGCAGCAGCAGCAGCAGCAGCAGCAGCAGCAGCAGCAGCAGCAGCAGCAAAATGTTCAGCGCCAGACGCAGCCTGCGCCAGTTACGCGGGAACCCGAGGTGCAGTCAAAACCGCAGGAGACCGCAAAAGCGAAACCGGCGGAGAAAGCCTCTTCGCAGCGCTGGATGGTGCAGTGCGGGTCATTCAAAGGCACCGACCAGGCAGAGTCAGTGCGTGCCGGTTTAGCCTTTGAAGGATTTGAAAGCCGCATTACGACCGGTGGCGGCTGGAATCGCGTGGTGATTGGTCCGTATAAAGATCGCGCCTCTGCGGACAGCACACTGAAGCGTCTGCGCAGTTCCGGCCACTCCGGCTGCATTCCCCTCTCAATCGGGGGTTGAAACCCGTCAAACCCGCCCCATATCTGTTGCATGATACTCCGCGCCCCGTGCGCGGAGTCCTTTTCCGACTGCAACAAGGGGTCTGCCCGTGACAACAATAGTAAGTGTACGACGCAACGGCCAGGTAGTGATTGGCGGTGATGGCCAGGCTACGCTCGGCAATACCGTGATGAAAGGCAACGTTAAAAAAGTGCGTCGTTTATACAACGATAAGGTGATTGCCGGATTTGCTGGCGGCACCGCAGACGCCTTCACCCTGTTTGAACTTTTCGAACGTAAACTGGAAATGCATCAGGGCCACCTGGTGAAAGCCGCGGTGGAACTGGCTAAAGACTGGCGTACTGACCGTATGCTGCGTCGGCTTGAAGCCCTGCTGGCGGTCGCGGATGAGTCCGCCTCACTGATCATCAGCGGTAATGGTGATGTAATTCAGCCTGAAAACGATCTGATTGCCATCGGCTCCGGCGGACCTTTCGCCCAGGCCGCGGCACGTGCGCTGCTGGAGAATACCGACATGGGCGCGCGCGACATCGTTGAGAAGTCGCTGAACATCGCAGGCGATATCTGCATCTACACTAACCATAACGTTAATTTCGAAGAATTAACCTCCAGGGCGTAAAGGTATAACTATGTCTGAGATGACTCCACGCGAAATCGTCAGCGAACTGAACCGCTTTATTATCGGCCAGGACAGCGCCAAGCGCGCCGTGGCTATTGCACTGCGCAACCGCTGGCGTCGCATGCAGCTGGATGAAGAGCTGCGCCATGAAGTGACCCCGAAAAACATTCTGATGATCGGGCCGACCGGTGTCGGTAAAACGGAGATCGCCCGTCGTCTGGCTAAACTGGCCAATGCGCCCTTTATCAAGGTCGAGGCGACCAAATTTACCGAAGTGGGTTATGTCGGTAAGGAAGTCGATTCGATCATTCGCGACCTGACCGACTCCGCCATTAAGATGGTGCGCAGCCAGGCGATTGAAAAGAACAAATACCGAGCAGAAGAGATGGCGGAAGAGCGCATCCTGGATGTTCTGATTCCACCAGCCAAAAACAACTGGGGCCAGTCAGAGCAGAGCGCGGAACCTTCTGCGGCGCGCCAGTCGTTCCGTAAAAAACTGCGCGAAGGCCAGCTGGATGACAAAGAGATTGAGATCGACCTGGCCGCCAGCGGCCCGGGCGTCGAAATCATGGCGCCTCCGGGAATGGAAGAGATGACCAGCCAGCTGCAGTCGATGTTCCAGAACCTCGGCGGCCAGAAGCAGAAAGCCCGCAAGCTGAAGATCAAAGAAGCGATGAAGCTGCTGATCGAAGAAGAAGCGGCAAAACTGGTGAATCCGGAAGAGCTTAAACAGGACGCCATCGATGCCGTCGAGCAGCACGGTATCGTGTTTATCGATGAGATCGACAAAATCTGTAAGCGCGGCGGCCAGAATGCTGGCGGTCCGGATGTGTCACGCGAAGGCGTTCAGCGCGACCTGCTGCCACTGGTGGAAGGCTGCACGGTCTCAACCAAGCACGGTATGGTGAAAACGGACCACATTCTGTTTATCGCTTCGGGCGCTTTCCAGGTTGCCAGCCCGTCCGATTTAATTCCGGAACTGCAGGGTCGTCTGCCTATCCGCGTTGAACTGCAGGCGCTGACCGTGAATGATTTCGAGCGCATTCTGACAGAGCCTAACGCGTCTGTGACCGTGCAGTACAAAGCGCTGATGAATACCGAAGGCGTGAATATTGAGTTCACCGAGGATGGTATCCGCCGGATCGCTGAGGCCGCATGGCAGGTTAACGAAACCACCGAAAACATCGGTGCGCGTCGTCTGCATACCGTACTGGAACGTCTGATGGAGGATATCTCCTATGACGCCAGCGATCGTCACGGTGAATCGGTCACCATCGATGCTGATTATGTGGGTAAACATCTGGATGAACTGGTGGCTGACGAAGACCTGAGCCGCTTCATTCTCTGATTCACGGATGTCGCACTTTTCAGAAGCCCAGCCGAACCGGCTGGGCTTTTTTATGCATGTTCTTGATCGAACGATGCTTTTTTCAGGGTGATGATTTTGCCAACAATCTGCATATAGCGATATACTTAGCATTCCTGTGGCAAACAGACGAAACCCTTATGAAATACGATACATCTGAACTCTGCGATATCTACCATGAAGAAGTGAATGTTGTTGAACCGCTTTTTTCAAACTTTGGTGGGCGCACTTCATTCGGTGGTCAGATTACCACAGTGAAATGCTTTGAAGACAACGGCTTACTCTACGACCTGCTGGAAGAAAATGGCCGCGGTCGGGTGCTGGTGATTGATGGCGGCGGTTCCGTACGTCGGGCGCTGGTGGATGCGCAGCTGGCACGTCTGGCAGCCACTAACGAGTGGGAAGGCCTGGTCATCTACGGGTCAGTACGTCAGGTTGACGAGCTGGAAGAGCTGGAAATTGGCATTCAGGCGATTGCCGCCATCCCGGCCGGCGCGGCGGGTGAAGGGATTGGTGAAAGCGATGTGCGCGTCAATTTCGGCGGTGTGACCTTCTTTTCCGGTGACCATCTCTATGCCGACAACACCGGTATCATTCTGTCAGAGGATGCGCTGGACCTCGAATAAGGTCCGACAGCAACCGGGAGCAGACATGAAAACGGGTGCCTGAGCACCCGTTTTTCACATCAGCTGAGGCTTCAAACCTCTTCCATTTTTCCCAGCAGTGCGCGCAGACGTTCCTGCCAGACGTGCTGCTCTTCTTTCAGGTGCTGATTTTCACGCATCAGCGCATCGTGGTTGCCCGCGACTTGTTGCGCATCGTTACGCAGTGAGTTGTTCTGCTCTTTCAGCTCTTCGATTTCCATCTGCAACAGGGTGATGGTATCAATCGCCTGCTGTACTTTCGCTTCCAGTTTCTCAAACACTTCAAATGACATCTTTCTGACCTCTCCTAAATTCCTGCAAGGCGTTGATGATGCCAGCGCTAGCCAGCAACGTTGTCCCGATTGTATGTACCCTCACCCCGCAAGTCCAGCAACGCGGGCGCGCCGGGCGTAGTCTGTAACACTTTTCAGTCTATGCCTGAATTTATGCTGTGCTCCGATCAACGGCACACAGAGATCCCTCCGCCACGCCCGCTATCCGGCGCATTTAAGGGCGAAAGAAAGCCGGAATACGCGAAAACGCGCATTTTTATGACACAGTACACAAAAAATGATTTCGCTATTTCTCGTTTATGTTCGTTAACGATAAATTCACACCAACCCTACAATAAAGCTGGGCGACTCATGGAATGAGAACAAAAACTGATAAAATTTAACCTCGCTTCAGGAACCACTATTATGAGTCAGACAACTAACACGCTCAAAGGTCAGTGTATTGCCGAATTTCTGGGGACAGGCTTGATTATTTTCTTCGGCGCGGGCTGTGTGGCCGCACTGAAACTCGCCGGTGCCGCATTCGGTCAGTGGGAAATCTGCATCATCTGGGGGCTGGGCGTTTCCATGGCCGCCTACCTCACCGCAGGCATTTCGGGTGCGCACCTGAACCCGGCCATTACCGTGGCGCTCTGCCTGTTTGCTAATTTTGAAGGACGTAAAGTTCTGCCCTACATCATCTCACAGGTTGCCGGCGCCTTTTGTGCCGCAGCGCTGGTCTATGGCCTCTACTACAGCCTCTTTATTGACTATGAGCAGAGCCATCAGATGGTGCGCGGTACGGTTGAGAGTCTCGACCTGGCGGGCATCTTCTCAACCTATCCTAACCCGCACATCGGTGTCGGTCAGGCATTCCTGGTTGAGATGGTCATCACGGCGGTACTGATGGCGGTCATTATGGGTCTGACGGATGACGGTAACGGCATCCCACGCGGCCCACTGGCACCCCTGCTGATCGGCCTGCTGGTCGCGGTAATTGGTGGCGCAATGGGTCCGCTGACCGGCTTTGCCCTGAACCCGGCACGTGATTTCGGACCGAAGATTTTCGCATGGCTGGCAGGCTGGGGTAACGTTGCCTTCACCGGCGGTCGTGACATCCCTTACTTCCTCGTACCGATTTTTGGCCCGCTGGTCGGTGCCTGCCTGGGTGCCGTAGGTTATCGCGCACTGATTGGCCGCTATCTGCCAGGCACCGCGAAGGAACCTGCCAGTGTTCCTGCAGACAAACCGGTTGCACGCGCTCAGCAGCGTAAAGCGTAAGTTTCACTTTTTATCATCAGGACTGAATTTATGACTACCACAGATAAAAAATACATTGTCGCGCTCGATCAGGGCACAACCAGTTCACGCGCCGTGATCCTCGATCATGACGCCAACATCGTCGCCGTCTCGCAGCGTGAATTTACCCAGATCTACCCGAAAGCGGGCTGGGTTGAGCATGATCCGATGGATATCTGGGCCTCTCAAAGCTCCACGCTGGTTGAAGTGCTGGCACACGCCGATATTCGCTCCGATGAAATTGCCGCTATCGGTATCACCAATCAGCGTGAAACCGCTATCGTCTGGGACAAAGAGACCGGTAAGCCGGTCTATAACGCCATCGTCTGGCAGGATCCCCGCACCGCCGACTACTGTAACAAACTGAAGAAAGAGGGACTGGAAGAGTATATCCAGCACACCACCGGTCTGGTGATTAACCCCTACTTCTCCGGCACCAAAGTGAAGTGGATCCTCGATAACGTTGAAGGCGCGCGTGAGCGTGCGAAACGTGGCGAGCTGCTGTTCGGCACCGTTGATACCTGGCTGGTCTGGAAAATGACCCAGGGCCGCGTACATATCACCGATTACACCAACGCCTCCCGTACCATGATGTTCAACATTCACAAGCTGGAGTGGGATCAGCGCCTGCTGGATATCCTGGATATCCCGCGTGAAATGCTGCCGGAAGTGAAATCGTCGTCTGAAGTCTATGGTCAGACCAACATCGGCGGTAAAGGCGGCACGCGTATTCCTATCGCCGGTATTGCCGGTGACCAGCAGGCGGCGCTCTATGGCCAGCTCTGCGTCCAGCCTGGCATGGCGAAAAATACCTACGGCACCGGCTGCTTTATGCTGATGAACACCGGTACTGAAGCGGTAACCTCAACGCATGGCCTGCTGACCACCATCGCCTGTGGCCCGCGTGGTGAAGTGAACTATGCGCTGGAAGGGGCGGTATTCATCGGGGGTGCCTCGATTCAGTGGCTGCGCGATGAGATGAAGCTGATCAGCGATGCCGCTGACTCTGAATACTTTGCGATGAAAGTGAAAGATACCAACGGCGTCTACATGGTACCGGCATTCACCGGTCTGGGCGCACCTTACTGGGACCCGTATGCCCGTGGCGCGATCTTCGGTCTGACGCGCGGTGCGAACGCTAACCACATCATCCGCGCCACGCTGGAGTCGATCGCTTATCAGACCCGCGACGTTCTGGAAGCGATGCAGAACGATGCGAACACCCGTCTGCAGGCGCTGCGTGTGGATGGGGGCGCGGTGGCCAACAACTTCCTGATGCAGTTCCAGTCTGACATCCTCGGCACCCGTGTTGAGCGTCCGGAAGTGCGTGAAGTCACGGCGCTGGGTTCAGCATATCTGGCGGGTCTGGCCGTCGGCTTCTGGCAGGATCTGGATGAAGTCCGTGCAAAATCGGTGATTGAGCGTGAGTTCCGCCCAAGCCTGGAAACCACCGAACGTAACTTCCGCTATGCCGGCTGGAAAAAAGCCGTCGCCCGCGCGCAGGCGTGGGAAGAAGAAGAGTAATACCGGGGCCCGCGACCGTCTGTGTCGCGGGCCTTTTCCCCGCCCCACTCTCCCGCTGTGTTACACTGCCTGTCTGTTTTTTGTCAGGCAGAGACCATGAAACGAGAACTTGCCATTGAATTTTCCCGCGTAACCGAAGCTGCCGCTCTGGCGGGCTATCACTGGTTAGGGCGCGGCGACAAAAATGCGGCCGATGGCGCGGCTGTTCATGCCATGCGTCACGTCCTCAACTCCATTGAGATCGACGGCCAGATTGTGATCGGCGAAGGCGAAATCGACGAAGCCCCGATGCTCTATATCGGTGAAAAGGTCGGCACCGGTCGCGGCGACGCGGTCGATATTGCGGTCGATCCGATTGAAGGCACCCGCATGACGGCGCTGGGTCAGGCTAACGCGCTGGCCGTCATGGCCGTGGGCGACAAGGGCAGTTTTCTCCACGCACCCGATATGTACATGGAGAAGCTGATTGTGGGGCCGGCCGCCCACGGGGCAATCGATCTCGACCTGCCGCTGGAAACCAACCTGCGTAATATCGCTATCGCGATGAACAAGCCGCTGTCGCAGTTAACCGTGTCGATTCTGGCAAAACCCCGCCATGACGCGGTGATTGGTCAGCTGCAGCAGCTGGGTGTGCGGGTCTTCACCTTCCCGGATGGCGACGTGGCCGCCTCCATTCTGACCTGCATGCCGGACAGCGAAGTGGATGTGATGTATGGCATCGGCGGTGCGCCGGAAGGCGTGGTCTCTGCGGCCGTCATCCGGGCGCTGGACGGCGATATGCAGGGCCGGCTGCTGGCGCGTCATCACGTTAAGGGCGACAGCGCGGAAAACCGTCTGCTCGGCGAGCAGGAGCTGCAGCGCTGTGCAGAGATGGGGATTGAGGCAGGGAAAAAGCTGACGCTGAGTGAGATGGCGCGCAACGACAACGTGGTCTTTGCCGCCACCGGCATTACCAGTGGCGAGCTGCTGAAAGGCATTACGCGTCAGGGCAATATCGCCACCAGCGAAACCCTGCTGATTCGCGGTAAATCACGCACCATCCGCCGTATCCAGTCGATTCACTATCTTGACCGCAAGGATCCGGCGCTTCATCCGTTTATCCTGTAACCGCCTGGTTGCCGCGCTCCGGCTGACGTGAGAGCGGCAACCAGCAGAGCAGCATCACCAGCGCCGTGAAGAACATCAGCATCCCCAGGCTGAACTGGTCGCGCTGCGGCATCATCGCTGACAGCCACGCGACCAGACCCGATCCCAGGTTCATCAGCCCGCCAATCAGCGCGCCCGCGCTACCCGCCAGCCAGGCATAAGGCTCCATAGCGCCAGAGGTTGCCAGCGGAAAAAGCATACCGGCACCAAAAAAGAAGAGCGCGGCTGGCACCAGCAGGGTCCAGATATTCATCACGCCGAACCACGCCGGGATCCACATCAGAATGCCCGCCAGCAGGCAGCTGTTCACGCCCCACCACATCAGGCTATGCCAGGAGCCCTGCTCGCGGCCGGCAAACCAGGCGCCAAAGAAGGCCGCCGGAATCGGCAGAATAAACAGGATACTGACAGTCAGGCTGTGCAGGCCCAGCACGCCGCCCAGTAATACACCGCAGCTCGACTCAAATACCGCAATTCCGGCGAGCGCGCCAATCAGCAGCACGATGTAGCGGACGAAATTCGCGTCGCTGAGCAGACGGGCGTAGCGTTTAAAGAAGGGCGTCACTTCTGCACTCTGCGGCCGGGTCTCCGGCAGCCAGCGCGCCATCGCACCGGTTACCGTCAGGCAGAGCAGCAGCAGGAAGGCAAAGCAGGCATGCCAGCCAAAGAGCTGGGTCAGCAGCGCACCAATCACCGGCGCCAGCAGCGGGCTGACCAGAATGCCCATATTCAGCAGGCTGTTAGCACGGCGCAGCGCGTGACCCTCATAAAGATCGCGCGGCATGGTGCGGGCCATCACGCCAGCCACGCCGGTTCCCAGCCCCTGCACGGCGCTGCCAAGCACCAGCATATCCAGCGAGGTCGCCATCAGCGCGGTCACCGCCCCGATCATAAAGATCAGCATGCCTGCCAGGATCACCGGGCGCCGCCCCACGCTGTCCGACAGCGGGCCGTAGATCAGTTGCGATCCGCCATAGGTCATCAGATAGGCCGCCATCACGCGTTGCAGCGCGCCATCCCGCACGTTCAGCGCATCGGCCATTACCGCCATAGCCGGAACATAAATGGTCTGCGCCATCTGACCCACGGCCACCAGCACAATCAGCATCACCAGCAGCGGGCGATTTTCCAGTTTCGTCATCATGGTTATACAAAATATCTTTCTGTGAAAGGAGGTTAAAACAGCGGTTCACCCGCCGGACATCTTATTATGGCGGGCAAAATATCAGGATTAGGTGACAAAGCGAGAGGCAGACGAAAAGGTCCTGGCTTGCGCCTGTCAAGTTTATGCACCAGCCTGTAAAGGGAATGCAACGGTTTGTCGATTCGAGCCTTTGCGAGGGCGCAGGCTGGCAATAGCGCCGGGCAGCCGCGAAAATAGTGACCTGCCTGAATCATCAACAACCAGGGAGTGAGTATGGCTGAGTGGGTCAATGCTGAAGTAAAGGAAGTCAAAAACTGGACGGATGCGCTGTTCAGTCTGCGGGTGACGGCACCGGTCGATCCCTTTATCGCCGGGCAATTTGCCAAACTGGCGCTGGAAATTGAGGGGGAACGCGTGCAGCGCGCTTACTCCTACGTCAACGCGCCGAAAGATGATCTGCTGGAGTTCTATCTGGTTACGGTGCCAGAGGGCAAGCTCAGCCCGCATCTGCAGGCCCTCCAGCCAGGCGATCAGGTGATGGTCACCAAAGAAGCCGCGGGCTTCTTTGTGCTGGATGAGGTTCCGCCGTGCAGGACGCTGTGGATGCTGGCGACCGGCACCGCTATTGGTCCTTACCTGTCGATGCTGCAGCAGGGCGAAGGGCTGGAACGCTTTGAAAATATCGTGCTGGTGCATGCCGCGCGTTATGCGGCCGACCTGAGTTTTTTACCGCTGATGCAGCAGCTGCAGCAGCGTTATCAGGGTCAGCTACAGATTCAGACGGTGGTAAGTCGCGAAGAGATTGCCGGTTCGCTGACTGGCCGGGTACCTGCGCTGATTGAGAATGGCGAGCTGGAGCGGGCCACCGGTCTGACACTGGATGCAGAGAGCAGCCATGTGATGCTGTGCGGTAACCCGCAGATGGTGCGTGATACTCAGCAACTCCTGAAAGAGACACGTGAGATGCGCAAACACCTTAAGCGTAAGCCGGGGCATATCACCAGCGAACATTACTGGTGAGCCGTTGAGCGGTATCGCACCGGCTGGGTCGCCGGGCCAAACCGGTTAGCGCCGGGGGAGCCGCGAAAAACGCCGAGGTCGAGCAGCAGGCCCGCCAGTAAAACAAAGGGAATGGCGCGTCCCAGCAGCCAGGGCAGGATGCCCGCCAGCATGCTCCAGTTCCCCACCACCAGCAGCCAGGCCACGATCACCAGCAACCCCCAGTAGCCGGGACGATCGCGATCGTGCAGCCGTTTGACGATCACCGCGCTGGCAGGCCACAGCAGGCAGACCACGCCAAAGGCCGCCATCTGGGTATCGAGCCAGTCGTTAGCCGCCAGCACGAAGAGCAGTGTCGTTGTCAGCAGCCAGACCGCCTGCCAGATCCAGAAATCACGTCGTCCCAGCCGGCCGCGCCAGGAAAAACACCATTGTTGTAACGTCATGCTTTATCATCCGGAAAAGAGAGCTGCCGCGCTTTTGACCTCGCGGATAAAAACCGTTTTAATTTGCGCCTGAGTTTACGGGACAGGATCGACAAAATGAAGAATTTGCCTGGCGCACTGCTGTTATCGTTTGCGCTGACGGTTCCGGTCTTTGCCGCCGATCCGCCACCGCAGGAGCGGACCGATGCGTTGCCTCCCGCCCCCTATCTGCTGGCGGGTGCGCCCACCTTTGATATGACTATCGGCCAGTTTCGCGAAAAGTATAATCTGGCCAATGCCGCGCTCATCCTGCCGGAGTATCGCGCTATTGATAATCGCGGTGACAAAAGCAACCTGACGCGGGCTGCCAGCAAAATCAATGAGACGCTCTACGCCTCTACGGCGCTGGAGCCCGGCACCGGCAAAATCAAAACGTTGCAGATTACCTGGCTGCCGTTACCTGGCCCGGATCAGAGCGCCTCGCAGCAAAAGGCGCTGGCCTACATGACCGCCCTGCTGCGCTTCTTTGTGCCGGGATTAAGTGCCGAAGAGGGGCGTAAAAAGCTGGAGGCGTTGCTGAATGCTGGCAAGGATTCACCCTACTATGCGCAGGTCGACGGCGCGCTGCGATTTGTCGTCTCTGACAGCGGTGACAAGGGGCTGACCTTTGCGATTGAGCCGGTCAAACTGGCGCTCGCCAGCCCCTGATGATGTGGCCGAAAATGACGAAAAGCAAAGCCATCGCAACATTTGATCTCTATACTGTCTGGCAGACAACGCTGCCGGCTGGCAGCGATTTTTCATGTATCGCGTTATGCGGAGGATAGAATGCGACATCCACTGGTTATGGGTAACTGGAAGTTGAATGGCAGCAAGCAGATCACAGCTGAACTGATCGCCGGTCTGCGCAAGGAACTGTCTGGCGTTGACGGTTGTGGCGTTGCCATTGCACCGCCGGCACTCTATCTCGAGCAGGCAAAACACGCCCTCTCCGGTAGTCACATTGCACTGGGTGCACAGAACGCAGACGTTAACCTGTCTGGTGCCTTCACCGGTGAAGTTTCCGCAGAGATGCTGAAAGATATCGGCGCGAAATATATCATTATCGGCCACTCAGAGCGTCGTACTTACCACAAAGAGAGCGACGAGTTCATCGCGAAGAAATTCGCGGTGCTGAAGTCAGTGGGTCTGGTTCCCGTGCTCTGCATCGGTGAAACCGAAGCAGAAAACGAAGCGGGTAAAACCGAAGAAGTCTGCGCTCGTCAGCTGGATGCCGTGCTGGAAACCCAGGGCGCTGAAGCGTTCAATGGTGCGGTCATCGCCTATGAGCCCGTCTGGGCTATCGGTACCGGTAAATCGGCGACCCCTGCGCAGGCTCAGGCCGTGCACAAATTCATCCGTGACCACATCGCGAAGAAAGATGCGGCAGTCGCGGAGCAGGTCATCATTCAGTACGGCGGCTCCGTTAACGACAAAAATGCGGCAGAGCTGTTCACCCAGCCTGACATCGATGGTGCGCTGGTTGGCGGTGCGTCACTGAAAGCTGACGCGTTTGCGGTCATCGTGAAAGCGGCGGCGGCGGCAAAAAGCGCCTAAGCGTTGATACACAGATTAAAGGCGGCTTAAGCCGCCTTTTTTATGGGCGCAATCAGCTGGCAGCTATGATCCTGCACCTCCTCCGCCGACCCGCTATTCAGCAGCAGCCAGTTTCGCTCTATCGCCATCAGCACCAGTCGCCCGTCGCTTAACTGCGCCAGCGCCAGTCCATATTTCCCCATCTCTGTGCGCGCCTGTGGCCGCTCACTGGCCAGACGGATAAAGGCACTCTGCTGCGCCAGTTCGGCTGGCGTCAGGGCACGCAGCCAGTAGTGATGCTGACGCAGCGTGCTGCGCTGCCACTGGCCGTTAAGCTGCGGCGTCAGCGTATCGAGTTGCCGACGCACATCGGGGCGCAGGCAGGAGAGGTGAATATGAAGCTGGTTCTGGGTGCGGCCATACTCTGAATTAATAGCCAGCGACAGAACCCGGTCGTCAATCGGCGAGCCATGCCGCTGGGCTAACAGATAGCGTTCATGCCAGGCAAAGGCAAAATAGTTGGGTGTGGCTGGCTGAAGTAAGCGCGGGCTTTCTATGCCCGTGATCCTGTCGAGCGGAATCAGCAGAAACTGCAATGGCCCATGGATATCTTTCAGCATGGCATAACGATGTGGCCGATCGACACGCTGACAGGGCGCAGGGTTGCCACTGCTCTGCTGGTGGGGCACACATTTCTCGCTGACGATCTGCCACAGCGCATCACTGTTCTTTTTAAAATGCAGTGCGGCCGCCAGCATCCCCGCAATGACCAGCACCAGCAGGATCGCCATCCCGCGGGCTGCATGACGGTGTATCGGCATAACAACGCTTCCTGAGTGGCTTCGCAGCCTGCATCCTCGCCTGGCGGGAAAAGAATGTCACGGGGAATTCTGGCTGATAGCGCAGCAGGGGTGGAGAAGAGAGAGGTGTCGCGTTAAGCGGTCAGCGCAGAGATGCGCTGACCGCCATGCCTTACGGTTTCATGACCTGGTCATAGCTGCCGCCATCGGCGAAGTGGGCTTTCTGAGCCTGTGTCCAGCCACCAAACTTGTCCTGAATGGTGAACAGTTTCACGGGCGCAAAGGTGCTGGAAAATTTCTTCGCAATCTCAGCATCACGCGGACGGTAGTAGTTCTGCGCGGCAATCGTCTGGCCTTCCGGCGAGTAGAGGTATTTCAGATAGGCGTCCGCAACCTTACGCGTACCCTTTTCGTCCACCACCTTATCGACTACCGACACGGTCGGCTCAGCCAGAATGGATTCACTCGGCGTCACAATCTCGAACTTATCTTTGCCCAGCTTGTTCACCGCCAGATAGGCTTCGTTTTCCCAGGCGATGAGGACGTCACCAATGCCGCGCTCAACGAAGGTGTTGGTCGCGCCACGCGCACCGGAATCCTGCACCTCAACGTTTTTAAACAGCGCTCTGACGTAAGCCAGCGCTTTAGCCTGATCGCCATTGTTGTGATCCAGCGCCCAGCCCCAGGCCGCCAGATAGTTCCAGCGTGCCCCGCCGGAGGTTTTCGGGTTAGGGGTGATGACAGAGACACCTGGTTTGATCAGGTCGCTCCAGTCATGAATGCCTTTGGGATTGCCTTTGCGTACCAGGAAGACAATGGTCGAGGTGTAAGGGGCGGAGTTATCCGGCAGACGCTGAAGCCAGTTTTTATCAATACGCCCGCGTTCTGCAATGGCATCGACATCGGATTGCAGGGCCAGCGTCACCACATCTGCCCGGATGCCGTTAATTACGGAGGTTGCCTGCTTGCCGGAGCCGCCATGGGACTGACGCACCACGACGTTATCGCCGGTTTCCTGTTTGTAGTGCGCACTGAACGCTTTATTGTACTGTTCGTACAGCTCACGCGTTGGATCGTAGGACACGTTAAGCAGCTGAATGTCTTTTGCCAGAACGCTGGTTGAGGCCAGCAACAGGGTAACGCCGATACTCCACTTGTTCATTACGCACTCTCCCAATGTCGTTATGGGCGTAGCGTGACATAAACCAATACAGAGCTTAAAGAATTAAAAATAAGTGGTTATAACTGTGGGGAATATAGGCTGGCGATGCCGGGGCGTGCGGTAACGCACACCCCGGCAGAGGGATCAGTAGAGTTTTTTCGCGGTGTCGAGCCAGTCACGCTTAAACGGACGCTTCATGTTTTCAATCGCGTCAATGATGTCGTGATGCACCATCTTCTCATTCTGAATACCAACACAACGACCGCCATAGCCCTGCATCAGCAGCTCAATGGAGTAAGCGCCCATGCGTGACGCCAGAATACGGTCATAGGCACAGGGCGCGCCACCACGCTGAATATGGCCCAGCACGGTGGAACGGGTTTCGCGTTTGGTTTCTGTTTCGATAAAGCGCGCCAGATCGTCGATATCGCAGATATGTTCGGTAATCGCCACGATAGCGTGCTTTTTCCCTTTGGCGATGCCCGCTTTGATTTCCGCAACCAGCTCTTCACGGGTATAAGGGAATTCCGGCAGCACGATGAACTCACAGCCACCCGCAATGGCCGCCGCCAGCGTCAGGTCGCCGCAGTAGCGGCCCATCACTTCAACGATGGAGATACGCTGATGCGACGAAGAGGTATCACGCAGGCGGTCAATGGCCTCCACCACGGTTTCCAGCGCCGTAAAGTAACCGATGGTGTAATCCGTTCCGGCAACGTCGTTGTCGATGGTGCCCGGTAAGCCGATGCAGGGGAAGCCCATTTCGGTCAGACGTTTCGCCCCCATGTAGGAGCCATCGCCGCCGATCACCACCAGCGCGTCAATGCCGCGCTTTTTCATGTTCTCGATGGCCACCTGGCGAATATCTTCATTACGGAATTCAGGAAAGCGCGCAGAACCCAGGAAGGTGCCGCCGCGGTTGATCATGTCGGAGACGCTGTAGCGATCGAGATTGATCATGCGGTCTTCGTACAATCCCAGATAGCCATCATAGATCCCAAAAACTTCCAGTCCTTCACTCAGCGCGGAACGCACGACTCCACGAATAGCTGCGTTCATGCCTGGGGCGTCACCGCCGCTGGTTAATACACCAATTTTTTTGATCATGACAACCTCTGGATTTTTAAAACGAAGGGTTAATCCTGCCTGTCGATCGCTGCTGAACATCATTAAAGGCCAGCGCGACATGTGATGGCAGATAGTATATCAAAGGCTTGCTGCTGAATTGATTCAGGTCAGACAACTTTTCACTATTTTTTGCAGCAATGTTAGCGTTACGTCGTCCCTTACGTATCAAATTGATTCGTTTAGGTTAAAAACCTGGAGAATCCTCCTTCTCGAACGGTACCACAGAACAGGGGTCCTGATGGATAATTACGTCTGACCCGGGAAAGGCGTCGCGTAATGCCCTCTCAACCTGATCGGCCACACGGTGCGCCTGCACCAGAGGTAGCTGGTCTTCAAGCTCCAGATGCAGCTGAATAAATTTTGTCGGGCCGGACTGGCGGGTACGCAGATCGTGCACCCCCTGCACCTGCGGCCAGTTCGTTGCCAGCGTCAGAATCTGCTGACGCTCCTCTTCCGGCAATGCGCGATCCAGCAGGGACTGCACTGCGTCGTAGCCCATACGCAACGCGCTGTAGAGAATAAAAATGCCGATTCCCAGCGCGAACAGGGCATCTGCCCTTGCAAAACCATAGCTGCTCAGCACCAGGGCGATCAGAATCGCGCCATTCATAATCACATCGGACTGATAGTGCAGCATGTCAGCCCGAATGGCCTGACTGCGGGTTTTTCGCACCACCCAGCGCTGAAAGGCCACCAGTAACAGGGTTGAACTCAGCGCGACAACCGTCACCACAATCCCGACACCAGGAGCCCGCAGAACATCCGGCGACGCCAGATGTTGCAGGCCGGTCAGGAACAGAAACAGCGCCGAGCCTGAAATAAACATGCTCTGAGCCAGTGCCGCCAGCGATTCCGCTTTACCGTGCCCGAACGTATGGTCTTCATCGGCGGGCTGCAGCGCATAACGCACCACCAGCAGATTCGTGAGCGACGCGGCAATATCAACCAGCGAGTCCACCAGCGAAGCGAGCAGACTCACCGAACCGGTGTACCACCAGGCAAAGATTTTCACGATCAACAGCACCGACGCGAGAAGGGTAGCGGCCAGCGCAGCACGCTTTACCAGTCGGCCATAAGAGGGTTGCATGCCGGATCCCCTGCAGCCCATCATCAGATGAGGCGTATTCAGATGGAAGAAAGGCTGAAGTTTAACACCCTGAGGCGGGTAGTGCTTAGCAGGAGGCGCAACGGAGAGAGGTTCTTTACAGCGGGGGCAACCGATAAAAACAAGCCCCGGCCTTTGAAAAAGGACGGGGCAGCGTGTCATACACATCAGTTACATCAGTGCCAGACCCTCAGGTTCAGGTCTGTTCAGGAAACGTTGCAGCTGTTATTTTTTGCCGCCTTTCTTACCGGCTTCTGATGCTTTTTCACGATCGTTTTTAAAGTTTCCGCCGCCGCTGTTCTGGCCGCCTTTTTTACCGGCTTCAGAGGCCTTTTGCGGATTATCTGCGAAATTACCTGAACCACCACGATGCTCTGCCATAATTTACTCCGTTAATAGATTCATTCGGGATTACATAATGTGGTTGTTGCTCCCTGAGACTTCGCGAAATCACTTCACTTCCCTGCGGTGACAGGATTAAGTGTAGATAAAGCCAGGGCGCCAGCAAGCGCAACGGTAAAATCGCTATCTTACTGAAATATAGTATTTATTTTTCCGACCAGACGAATAAATATACTCTTTTCAACGGGTTAAAATATTTTTTCCCTGTTTTGCCCTGCCGGTGCGCTTAAACGCATCCAGAACCCCGGTCAGTTCATCTTTCAGCAACTAAAAGCCGGTAAAGGGCCAACAGCGCTAACAAAACCGGGGTTTTGTTGTGCGGTGATGATTCGGGTCAAAACAGAAAAAGTGAAAAATAGATAAAAAAAACCCCCGCCATCATGGCGGGGGAAGACAGGGATGTGTCTATGGCAAGGAAAACAGGGATACTATGTTACTGGTTACTGCTGGTACTACTCACTGCCTGCAGCGATGAGGCCGACTGCAAATTCGAAAACTGGCGCAGCTCGTTCAGCCGCCGCTGGTAGTTCTTCTGTAACGTGGCCTGCTGGGCCGGCGTTAACAGCTGAAACATCTGATTCTGTACGCGTGCCATCTCAACCTGCTGTTCAACCTGAACTCTGGCGATAATTTCCGCTCTGTTGCGGATGGCCGCTTCGTTAAACTGGTCTGCAGTCACTAACTCATGAAGTGCTGCGATATCGTCAATATGAACCACCGGGCGATCATGTCGGGCCTGTTGCATCAGGTCACGCATCTGCTGACGTTGCTCTTCCGTCAGCTCAATGCCATCGAACATGTGGCTTTGCGGATTTTGCGTCATACTGCCTGTCGGAAATCCGCCATGATGCATCTCGTCAATCGTCGTCGCATCTTTAGCACCTGCACTGGCGATACTCAGGGTCATCGCTGAGGCAAGGACGACGGCGGTTAATTTGCGCATCGTGTACTCCAATTCGTTCCGTTTTGCGATTCAACGAGAGCCAGTGTACGGCGACAGCTGCAAACATCCGTCAGGGGGTGTAAAACTACGTAAAGCGATGGATAGGTGCGCCAGGAACACGGTATTTTGCCTGCGGAGGGCTACAAAAATGAATAAAATCCTGTTGGTAGATGACGACCGCGAATTAACTTCGCTTTTGAAAGAACTGTTAGAAATGGAAGGGTTTGAAGTGGTAGTGGCCAGCGATGGTGAACAAGCGCTGAACCTGCTCGACAACTCTATTGATCTGCTTTTACTGGATGTCATGATGCCGAAGAAAAACGGTATCGACACCCTGAAAGAACTGCGACAGCAACATCAGACTCCCGTCATCATGCTGACCGCGCGCGGCAGCGAGCTGGATCGCGTGCTGGGCCTCGAACTAGGCGCAGATGACTATCTGCCTAAGCCGTTTAACGATCGTGAACTGGTGGCCCGTATCCGCGCGATTCTGCGGCGTTCGAACTGGAGTGAACAGCAGCAGCAACACGATAACAGCTCACCGACTCTGGAAGTGGACTGCCTGCGTCTCAATCCCGGTCGTCAGGAGGCCAGCTTTGATGATGTAACGCTGGATCTGACCGGCACGGAATTTACCCTGCTCTATCTGCTGGCGCAGCATCTGGGCCAGGTGGTCTCACGCGAACACCTGAGTCAGGAAGTGCTGGGCAAGCGTCTGACGCCGTTTGACCGCGCCATTGATATGCATATCTCCAATCTGCGTCGCAAGCTGCCTGAGCGTCGTGATGGCCATCCCTGGTTTAAAACGTTACGTGGCCGCGGCTATCTGATGGTTTCGGCATCATGATTGGCAGTCTGACCACCCGCATCTTCGCTATCTTCTGGTTAACCCTGGCGCTGGTGCTGATGCTGGTGCTCATGGTGCCCAAACTCGATTCACGTCAGATGACCTCGCTGCTGGAAAGTGAACAGCGGCAGGGCATCATGATTGAGCAGCACGTCGAAGCCGAGCTGTCACAGGATCCCCCTAACGATCTGATGTGGTGGCGTCGTCTGTTTCGTGCCGTCGAAAAATGGGCACCGCCGGGTCAGCGGCTGCTGTTAGTCACCAGCGAAGGTCGGGTGATCGGCGCACAACATAACGAAATGCAGGTGATCCGTAACTTTATCGGCCAGTCTGACAATGCCGATCATCCGCAGAAAAAGAAATATGGTCGGGTGGAGCTGGTCGGGCCTTTCTCCGTGCAGGATGGCGAAGACAACTACCAGCTTTACATGATCCGTCCCGCCAACAGCTCCCAGCTCGATTTTGTTAATCTGCTGTTTGACCGCCCGTTACTGCTGCTTATCGTGACGATGCTGATCAGCTCCCCGCTGTTGCTGTGGCTGGCCTGGAGCCTGGCGCGTCCGGCGCGTAAGCTGAAATATGCCGCCGATGAGGTGGCGAGCGGAAACCTGCGCCAGCATCCGGAACTGGAGTCAGGCCCGCAGGAGTTTCTGGCCGCCGGGTCGAGCTTCAACCAGATGGTGAGTGCGCTGGAGCGGATGATGACCGGTCAGCAGCGCCTGCTATCGGACATCAGTCATGAACTTCGTACGCCGCTGACCCGCCTGCAACTGGCAACCGCACTGCTGCGTCGTCGCCAGGGTGAAAGTAAAGAGCTGGGACGCATTGAGATGGAGGCGCAACGCCTTGATGGCATGATCAACGACCTGCTGGTGCTCTCGCGCACACAGCACAAGAATGCGCTGGTCAGCGAAGCGATGAAGGCCAATCAGTTGTGGAATGGGGTGCTGGAAGATGCCCGTTTCGAAGCTGAGCAGATGGGTAAGAAGATGGATATCCCCTATCCTCCGGGCCCGTGGCCGCTCTATGGCAATCCGCACGCTCTGGAGAGTGCGCTCGAAAATATCGTGCGCAATGCGCTGCGCTATTCACACACTCACATCAGCGTCAGCTTCTCCGTCGATATTTCCGGTATCACGGTTCATGTCGATGATGATGGTCCTGGCGTAAGCCCGGAAGATCGGGAACAGATTTTCCGTCCCTTTTACCGGACCGATGAAGCGCGCGATCGCGAATCGGGCGGCACCGGGCTGGGCCTGGCCATTGTCGACACGGCCGTGCAGCAGCATCGCGGCTGGGTGAAAGCCGATGACAGCCCACTGGGCGGTCTGAGACTGACCCTCTGGTTACCGCTCTACTCCTCCGGTCGTCAATAATTTGTTATGCTTCGGCCCCTGTCATCGGGGGCCTTAATGCTTAACATTGTCTTGTTTGAACCAGAAATTCCGCCGAATACCGGCAATATCATCCGCCTGTGCGCCAACAGTGGCTTTCAGCTTCACCTGATCCAGCCGCTTGGCTTCGCCTGGGATGACAAGCGCTTACGCCGCGCCGGGCTGGATTACCATGAATTTACGGCCATCAGATTCCATGCGGATTATGCGGCGTTTCTCGCCTCAGAGGCACCACAGCGTCTGTTTGCGCTGACGACCAAAGGGACACCTGCACACAGTGCTGTGACGTATCAGGCGGGCGATTATCTGCTGTTCGGACCGGAAAGCCGTGGGCTGCCGGCTGAGATCCTGGCGGCGTTACCGGCGCAGCAGAAAATCCGCATCCCGATGCGGGCAGAAAGCCGCAGCATGAACCTGTCGAACGCCGTTTCGGTGGTGGTGTATGAAGCGTGGCGCCAGCTGGATTATGCCGGCGCGCTGATTAAGGACTAGATGCCGTCGCCGAACTGAAAACCCGCTAGGCTGCCGTTGAAGTGCTGATCCATATCCATTGATGGCTTATCGCTGCCTGGCTTGCCGACGATACGGGCGGGTACGCCTGCTGCCGTGGTGTGCGGCGGCACAGGCTGCAACACCACTGAACCGGCACCGATTTTTGCCCCCCGGCCCACTTCAATGTTGCCGAGCACTTTCGCACCGGCTCCAATCATGACCCCTTCACGGATTTTAGGATGACGGTCGCCGCTGGTCTTACCGGTGCCGCCCAGCGTCACCGACTGCAGGATAGAGACATCGTTCTCCACGACTGCAGTTTCACCAATCACGATGCCTGTGGCGTGGTCGAGCATGATACCGTGACCGATGCTGGCAGCGGGATGAATGTCGACTGCAAACGAGACGGAGATTTCATTCTGCAGATAAACCGCCAGCGCACGACGGCCCTCATTCCACAACCAGTGGCCGATGCGGTACGCCTGCAGGGCGTGAAACCCTTTAAGGTAGAGCAGCGGGGTGGAGTATTTATCGACTGCCGGGTCGCGCTGACGCACCGCCTGAATATCGTAAGCCGCTGACAGTATCATCGACGGATCTTCACGGTAGGCTTCTTCAACGATTTCACGGATGGCGATGGCGGGCATAATCGGATTTGCCAGCTTGTTAGCCAGCATATAACTCAGTGCGCTACCGAGATTTTCATGCTTAAGCAATGTCGCGTGAAAGAAGCTGGCCAGCATCGGCTCACAATCAGCCAGGGCTCGCGCTTCTGCTTTGATATTATTCCAGACCAGTTCTAACTCATCAGACGACATTGCTGCTTTCTCCCGATAAAAAAAGCGCCTGAATGGGCGCTGCAGGTGATGATGCTACGCGTCCTGCGTTAGCCAGTGCTGTTTTCGTCCTTCCTTGTTCGTCCCAGCAGGCTCAATGCTGCATCTCTCGCCGGTTTTTCGCAATACAGCACCTGATAAATCTGCTCGGTAATCGGCATTTCCACACCGAATCTTGAAGCCAACGCTTTGACTTCTTTGGTGTTTCTGTAGCCCTCTACAACTTGTCCGATAATGCGTTGCGCGCTATCTACATCTTCGCCCTGACCCAGCATCATGCCAAACCGGCGATTGCGCGACTGATTGTCCGTGCAGGTCAGGACCAGATCGCCCAGGCCCGCCATCCCCATAAAGGTGGTGGGATCGGCACCCAGTGCAGCACCAAGCCGGCTCATCTCAGCCAGTCCACGGGTGATCAGTGCGGTTCGCGCGTTGGCGCCAAATCCGATACCGTCAGAAATGCCGGCTCCGATAGCAATCACGTTTTTCACCGCGCCGCCCAGCTGGACACCGACAAAATCGGGGTTGTTATAAACGCGGAAACTTTTACCGCAGTGCAGCTTCAGCTGCAGATCGTCAGCAAACTGCGCATCCGTGGCGGCCAGCGCGATAGCCGTCGGTAAGCCTGCGGCCAGCTCTTTGGCGAAGGTCGGCCCGGAGATCACGGCCAGCGGGATGGACTCGCCCAGAATCTCACGCGCCACATCCTGCAGCAGGCGTCCGGTCTCTTTTTCCAGCCCTTTGGTCGCCCAGACAATCCGCGAGTCAGACCGCAGATGCGGCTTTATCTGTTGCAGTACGTCGCCAAAGACATGACTCGGCACCACGATCAATATGTCGCGGCTGGCTGCAATGGCTTTTTGCAGGTCGGGTTCAGGAGAGAGGTTATCGGGAAACGGAACGTCAGGAAGGAAAGCCGTGTTGCAGCGGTCGGTCTGAAGCTGCGCCAGATGCGCCGGGTTATGTCCCCACAACAGTACCGGATGGCCATTACGGGCCAGCGTAATCGCCAGAGCGGTGCCGTAGGAGCCGGCACCGATGACGCTAATCGAAGCGTGAGTGGTCATCAGGCATCCTGATGTTGTTGAGCACCTTCTTCACCCTGCTGCTGCTGCAGATAGTTCATGAACAGTGCATCAAAGTTGACCGGTGCCAGGTTCAGCTGCGGGAAGGTGCCACGTGATACCAGGCTGGTAATGCATTCACGGGCATACGGGAACAGGATGTTCGGGCAGTAAGCCCCCAGGCAATGTGCCATCTGCGTTCCTTCGATACCGCTGATGGTGAAGATACCGGCCTGCTGAACTTCACACAGGAAAGCGGTCTCTTCACCCACGTTGGCGGTTACAGTCACACGAAGTACCACTTCGTAAACATCGTCAGCCAGCTGAGAAGATGCAGTATCCAGATCCAGTTTAACGTCCGGTTCCCACTCTTTCTGGAAAACCTGCGGGGCATTAGGCGCTTCAAAAGAGATATCTTTTGTGAAGACGCGCTGAATCTGGAATTGCATTTCGTTCGTGTTATGTTCTGACATGTGACCAAATCCTATGTATGAGATTGTCCGGCGTAAACTTACGCCTGCAGTAAGGGATCTAAACCTTCGCGATTATCGAGTGCGAATAAGTCATCGCAGCCGCCAATGTGCTGCGCATCAATAAAAATCTGAGGCACGGTGGTGCGGCCACTACGCTTGATCATCTCTTCGCGTTTCGCCATGTCTCCATCAATGGGGATCTCCTGGAACGACACGCCTTTTTGCGTTAACAGCGCTTTCGCCCGATGGCAGTAAGGACAGGTGGCCTTGGTGTACATTTCAACATTTGCCATGCTACGCACCTCTGTCAGGTTACAGGTTATTTACCGCGAACTAACGGCAGATTTTCGCCGCTCCAGCCGCTGATGCCATCTTTCAGAACAAAGACCTGCGGGAAGCCAGCAGCACTCAGATGTGCAGCGGAATCAGACGCGCTTTGTCCGGTTGCACATACCACAATTATGGGCTGCGCTTTGTGCTTTTCCAGTTCGTCTGCGTTGCCTTTTTTAATCTCAGCGGCTGCCACATTCAGCGCACCTGAAATATGCCCTCTGCGAAAATCGTCGCGCGAACGCACGTCGACAACCACCGCGTCCTCTTTGTTAATCAGGCGGGTCGCTTCACCGCGGCTGATCGTTTTTACCTTAGAGAACATTCCTTTAACGGTAGTCACAATCACCAGAATGAGTAAAACGACCCATGCGAGACTCAGGATGGGGTGATTGCTTGCAAACTGCATAATTTCTTGCATGAGGGGTAACGACTCCAGACCGGGCTAATAAGCTAAAACAAGGGTTCTGAGTATACCTGCGCCACTTCGCATGTACAGATGCTATGCGGCGAGAGTATCGATTTGTGCGCCATTTTCCAAAAAAAGTGGCTGAATAGCAAAAATGGCGTAAGGCTTAATCCATCTCATTGTGAAAGCGGACATAACTGGTAAAGCAAATGCCGGTGGGGAGCACTGGTAAGCGGCGATTCATCGTGGAATAATCATTGGCCTATGAAGGGAAAAACTACCGTTTTGCACACAAGGACCCGTTCCAGCGGCGAAAATCGGCCGTTGTTCACACCGTTGTCCACCCTCTCCCTCAGCCTGCTTTGCGCGGGAGCACTGTTGTTGCCAGCTGTGGCACAGAGTGCGGAAGACAGTAAATCTCAGCTGCAATCTATTCAGCAGAACATTGCTGAAAAAGAGAAAAGCGTTAAGGCGCAGAAAGTGCAGCGCAGCAAATTACTGGATCAGTTGCAGAGTCAGGAAAAAATCATCGCCCAGGCGAGCCGTCAGTTGCGCGAAACCCGCAACAGCCTCACCGCCCTGAATAACGATATTAAACAGCTCACCACCTCCATCGCCCGGCTTGAGAAGCAGCAAAGCCAGCAGGAAAGCCTGCTGTCGCAACAGCTTGATGCCGCATTTCGTCAGGGCCAGCACAACGGTATACAGCTGTTGATGGGCGGAGAAGAGAGCCAGCGCAGCGAGCGTATTCTGGCCTATTTTGGCTATCTGAACGCGGCGCGCCAGAAAAGTATCGCCTCACTGCAACAGACGCGTCAGGACCTGGATCAGCAACGCGCTACGCTGGAGCAGAAGCAACAGCAGCAGAAAGCACTATTAGCCCAGCAGCAGGGCCAGCAGCAGAAGCTGCAGCAGGCGAGCGACGCGCGCAGGAAAACCCTTACGTCGCTGGAAAGCGCGCTGGAAAAAGATCAGGCCGATCTGGTCGAGATGCGTCAGAACGAAAGCCGTCTGCAGGATAAGATCGCCCGGGCAGAACGGGAAGCGCGTGAGCGCGCGGCGCGCGAAGCCCGTGAGGCAGAAAAAGTGCGTCAGCGCCAGGCGCAGGCCAAAGCCAAAGGCTCCAGCTATCAGCCGACCCAGAGCGAACGCGAACTGGTTGCCCGTACCGGAGGACTCGGTCGCGCGGGCGGGCAGGCGTTGTGGCCGGTGCGCGGACGCATCGAACATCGCTTTGGTGAACAGCTGCAGGGTGAACTGCGCTGGAAAGGCCTGGTGATTGATGCGCGGGAAGGCACCGAGGTGAAAGCCATTGCCGACGGGCGGGTCCTGATGGCCGACTGGTTGCAGGGCTACGGTCTGGTCGTGGTGCTGGAGCACGGTAAAGGCGACATGAGCCTCTATGGCTATAACCAGAGTGCACTGGTGAGCGTGGGGACACAGGTGAAGGCAGGACAGCCTATCGCCCTGGTGGGCACCAGCGGGGGGCGCGGTACCCCGTCGCTCTATTTTGAAATCCGACGTCAGGGACAGGCTGTCAATCCACTCCCGTGGTTAGGAAAATAAGTTTTGCTGCAACGTCGAAAAATCTCCGTTTTATTCAGCGCGCTGCTGTTCAGCTTCGCGGCGCAGGCAGGCAAGCTGGCTATTGTTATCGATGATGTGGGCTACCGGCCTGCCGAAGAGAACAAAGTTCTGCAGATGCCGCAGGCGATTTCAGTGGCTGTTCTGCCCAACGCACCCCATGCACGGGAGATGGCCACCAGAGCCCATCAGGGTGGACACGAAGTATTGATCCATCTGCCGATGGCGCCACTCAGCAAACAGCCACTGGAAAAAGATACGCTGACCCCGGAGATGAGCAGCGAAGAGATCACCCGCATTATGCGCAATGCGGTCAGCAACGTGCCTTACGCAGTCGGCCTGAACAACCACATGGGCAGCAGGATGACCTCGAGCCTTTCCGGTATGCAGAAGGTGATGCAGGCGCTGAATCACTATAACCTCTACTTCCTGGATAGCATGACCATCGCCAACAGCCAGGCGATTCCTGCCGCGCAGGGCACCCAGGTCAAAGTTCTGAAACGCCGGGTGTTCCTGGATGACAGTCAGGATATTAACGCTATCCGCCAGCAGTTCAGCCGGGCGGTGAAGCTGGCACAGCGCGACGGGTATGCCATTGCTATCGGTCATCCCCACCCCAACACCGTTCGGGTGCTGCAGCAGATGCTGCCCTCGCTGCCCGCAGACATTACGCTGGTTCGCCCCAGCCAGTTGCTGAATGAAACACGCCACAGCGGCTCACGGACGCCAGCGGTTCCGGTCAAACCGGCAAAACCGCGCTTCCAGCCGGCAGAACTGTGTAAAGTGAAACAGCCGCTTGCGCCGGTTCCGGCGACCCGGGCGTTAATGGTGGTAGGCGAAAGCGTGAGTCACAGCCCGCTGTTTAACACCCTGAAAAGTCTGTTCTGAATTTGCCATGAATGCTAAGTGCTAAGCTTAAAGTTCAATTGCAGGTAAAAATTACTATAATCCCGGTCGGGCGATAACATGCGGTGCGGGAATAGTAAGACGGATGACGATTAATAAACAAAAAATCCTGCTGCTGGATAACGGCAGAGAGTGGGGAGGCGGCACCAACAGTATGCTGGAGCTGCTAAAACGTATCGATCGTCAGAAATTTGATATTACCTGCTGCTTCTATCACAACTACAGCCGTGGCAACGACGAAACCATTGAGGCCACGCTCAATGCGCTGGCCATTCCGGTCTTTTTCATCCCGCAGATCAGGCAGCCGCGCTGGGCAAAATTTGTCAAAGAGGCCGTGCGGGCGCTGCTGTTTTTTAATAAAAAGCTGAAGAAGCGGGCTATCGATGAGATCGATACACGCTGGCGCATCATGCCCAACGCCAGCAAAATTAACTCCCTGCTCCAGCTGGGAAAATTCGACACGCTCTACATGAATAACCAGCCCAGCACCAATGTGGAGGGTTATCTGGCCGCGCGCAGCCTGGATGTGGCGGTGGTACAGCATTGCCGTATCGACCCGGTGCTGGAACCACGACTGGTCAGCATGGTGAACCAGGAGTGCCAGGCGATTATTGCCGTGTCGCAGGGGGTAAATAAGACGCTGATCAGCCACGGTGTTGATGCGGAACGCTGTTTTACCGTCAACAATGCGATCGACATCCACCAGCCTTTACCTGACCGCCTCGACGTTCGCCAGCGTTTTAAACTCACCCCGACCACCTTTGTGTTTGGCACCATCGGCTCACTGATATTACGTAAATCTAATCATCACATTCTGCAGGCGCTGGGCCGTTTCAAACGGGCTCATCCCGACGCGGACTGGCGAATGGTAATTGTCGGTGCCGGCCCGGAACTCCAGCACCTGCTGCAACTCGCAACGGCGGAGAATATCCAGCAGCATGTGGTCTTTACGGGCTTTCAGAACAATGCGCTGGATTACCTCACCGCCTTTGATGCGTTTATTCTTGCCTCACGCAGTGAGGGCTTACCTCGGGTCGTGCTGGAGGCGATGCTGGTGAATACCGCCGTCATCGGTTCCCGTGTGGTCGGTACTGCCGAATTGATCAGTCATGACGAAACCGGGTTGCTGTTTGATTATGGCAACGTGGTGCAGCTGACCCAGCACTTAACCGCGCTGTGGCAGGATGCCGGCTTACGTCAGCGCCTGATCAATGCGGCAGCGAAACGCGTTCGTGAACAGTACGCCATTGAAACCTACATCAGCGGCGTTGAAAATATTCTGCAAAGTGTCGCTAATAAGAAACCTCATGCTTAATTTTTTAAATCCCCGTTATCGCCATATCCGGGCGAGCCATAACCTGCCTTATTCGCTAAAAGAAGTTCAGGGCTCGGTACCGGTTACCTCTGTTGTGATCCCCTGCACGGGCGCGGACTATATCGAAGAGGCGCTGCTCAGTGCCGATTTTGCGGCGCGCTTTGCCACGCAGGCAGAGGAGATTGTGATTGTCAGCGATCAGCCTGCCGACGCCTTTGGCAGCCTGCCCGCTAAAACCCGCGTGGCCACGCTGGATGTACCGCAGCGCGAAGAGCACTATCGCTACAAGCAGATCTATCGCAGTCGCTTAATCAAACTGCAGGCCCCGTTGCAGGCAAAAGGCGACGGCATTCTGATGATCGATTCCGACCTCAATCTGCTAAAGATGCCGGAGATCATGATGAAACCTGGCCATCTCTACTCCAGCTTTCGTCAGGGGAAAATGATTGCCAAGCTGGCTGATGCGCCACAGGAGGCGATTCCTGCCTACTACCCGCACAGTATCCGGCCTTATCTGGTGGATCACGTTAACGGTGCCTATCTGGCGGCGACCCGTGAGGTCTGGCAGCGTATTTCACCGCTGTGGCTGACGCTGTTCAATGACACCTGGCATCTGATGAACGACAGTCAGCCGCCGACCGATCAGCTGCCGCTCGCGGTGCTGCTGGATATGCTGGACATTAAAACTGTCAATCTGGGCGAATGGGCTAACTGGCCGGTCTCCAAGAAAATCGGCGGTCAGTCTGCGGTGATCCCGGCGGAGGTGGTCGGCGCACACGGCGGCTTTCCGCTGTCGGAATGGCAAAAATATCTGGCCGATCCGCAACAGCCGCTCCACTTTAAAGGTCAGGATTACACGCGCAAGGTGCGCTATCTGACCGACGAAGAGAAGAAGCAACGCTAATTATCCGGCCGCTGCGGCGGCCGGTGTGTTAATCCCAGCTCAGTATTACCTTTCCCGAGCGTCCTGAACGCATCTCATCAAAGCCCTGCTGGAAGTCGTCAATCCCATAGCGATGCGTAATGACCGGCGTTAAGTCGAGACCGGACTGGATCAGCGCCGCCATTTTGTACCAGGTTTCAAACATCTCCCGGCCATAAATGCCCTTGATAAAGAGCCCCTTGAAGATCACCTGATTCCAGTCGATAGCCATCTCACCCGGCGGAATACCCAGCAGGGCAATCCGCCCGCCGTGATTCATTACGTCGAGCAGCGCGCGAAACGCAGGAGGCGCGCCGGACATCTCCAGTCCGACATCAAATCCTTCCGTCATCCCCAGCGAATGCATGACGTCGCGCAGATTTTCATGGGCCACATTGACCGCGCGGGTGACGCCCATTTTTCGCGCCAGCGCCAGTCGGTAGTCATTGATGTCGGTGATCACGACGTTACGCGCGCCGACATGGCGGCAGACCGCCGCGGCCATGATGCCGATAGGCCCCGCGCCGGAAATCAGCACATCCTCGCCAACCAGATCGAACGACAGCGCGGTATGCACGGCATTACCAAACGGGTCAAAGATCGCGGCCAGCTCATCGGAAATGTTGTCGGGAATTCTGAAGGCGTTAAAGGCCGGGATGACCAGATATTCCGCAAAGCAGCCCTGACGGTTAACGCCCACCCCCATGCTGTTCCGGCACAGATGCGTTCGCCCGGCGCGGCAGTTGCGGCAATGCCCGCAGGTGATATGCCCCTCTCCCGACACCCGATCGCCAGGCGTAAAGCCCTTTACCTCCTGGCCTATAGCCACCACTTCACCCACATATTCATGACCGACAATCATCGGCACCGGAATGGTTTTGCGCGACCAGTCATCCCAGTTGTAGATGTGGACATCGGTGCCGCAGATAGCGGTTTTACGGATTTTAATCAGCAGGTCATTGTGGCCCGGCTCAGGAACCGGCGCATCAGTCACCATCCAGATGCCCGCTTCCCTCTTCAGTTTGGCGAGTGCTTTCATAACGGACTCCTCAGGCGATGACGCCCAGCTGTTTGCCGATACGGGTAAAGGCGGCCACCGCACGTTCCAGCTGCTGCTGGGTATGTGCCGCAGAGATTTGCGTGCGAATGCGTGCCTGCCCTTTTGGCACGACCGGATAGAAGAAGCCGGTAACGTAGATGCCTTCCTGTTGCAGCAGGTGGGCAAACTGCTGAGCGACGCTGGCCTCACCCAGCATCACCGGAATAATGGCGTGATCGGCCCCGGCCAGCGTAAAACCCGCTGCGGTCATCTGCTGCCGGAAGAAACGGGCGTTATCCCGGAGACGCTGACGCAGCCCATCGCCTTCGCTGAGCAGATCCAGCACCCGCAGCGAGGCGGCCACAATCGCCGGAGCCAGCGAGTTGGAGAAGAGATAGGGACGGGAACGCTGGCGCAGCCACTCCACCACTTCCGCTTTTGCTGCGGTGTAGCCACCGGAGGCGCCGCCCAGCGCTTTGCCCAGCGTGCCGGTAATGATGTCAACCCGACCCATCACGTCACAATATTCGTGGGTGCCGCGTCCGCCATTTCCGACAACACCCACCGCGTGGGAATCATCCACCATCACCAGCGCAGAGAACTCTTCAGCCAGGTCGCAGATGGCGGGCAGATTGGCGATGACCCCATCCATGGAGAAGACGCCATCGGTGGCGATCAGGATATGGCGTGCGCCTTTATCGCGCGCCTGTTGCAGGCAATCCCGCAGCGCCGTCATGTCGTTGTTCGCGTAGCGGTAGCGCTGTGCTTTGCAGAGCCGGATGCCGTCGATGATGGAGGCGTGATTCAGCGCATCGGAAATAATGGCATCCTCTGCATCCAGCAGCGTTTCAAACAGGCCGCCGTTGGCGTCAAAGCAGGAGGCGTAGAGAATGGCATCTTCCATACCGAGAAATGCGGCCAGCCGCTTTTCCAGCTGCTTATGGCTGTCCTGCGTGCCACAGATAAAGCGCACCGACGCCATGCCAAAGCCGTGCGAATCCATCCCCGCCTTCGCGGCCTGAATCAGCGCCGGATGATTGGCCAGGCCCAGATAGTTATTGGCGCAAAAGTTAATCACTGCCGGACCGTGACCTACCGCTATCTCTGTCTGCTGGGCAGAGGTAATGATCCGCTCCTGTTTAAACAGCCCTTCCTGACGTGCATCATCCAGTTGCTGACGAAGTTGTTGATAAAATTGCGCAGGCATCATTGCTCTCCTCAGATGGCAAAAACCTGGCATATCTTACTGAACAGGCCGCTTCTTCACGATAAAACGCCCAACAGAATGTCATTTTTGCAGCATAGTTCACGCCGCGAGGTGGTAGCTCCCTGGCGTTACAGAGTCATCTGGCTGTCTGCACCCTGATGAAATGTTATGATGTGAGGTATTCGTGTGTGAAACCTCCTGTTTCACCCCACAACATTGAAGGTAACAACATGATTATCGTAACTGGCGGCGCAGGAATGATTGGCAGCAACATCGTCAAAGCGCTGAACGATCGCGGTCACACCGACATTCTGGTGGTGGATAATCTGAAGGATGGCACTAAGTTTGCCAATTTAGTCGACCTGGATATCGTCGATTACATGGATAAAGAAGAGTTTCTGATGAGCGTGATCGCGGGCGACGATTTAGGCCCGATTGAAGCGGTATTCCATCAGGGTGCCTGCTCCTCCACGACCGAGTGGGATGGCAAGTACATGATGGAGAACAACTATCAGTACTCCAAAGAGCTGCTGCACTACTGCCTGGAGCGCGAGATCCCGTTCCTTTACGCCTCTTCTGCAGCGACCTACGGCGGCCGCAATGAAAACTTCATCGAAGAGCGTCAGTATGAGCAGCCGCTGAATGTGTATGGCTACTCCAAAATGCTGTTTGACCACTACGTTCGTCAGATGCTGCCGGAAGCGAACTCGCCGGTGTGTGGCTTCCGCTACTTCAACGTCTATGGGCCGCGTGAAGGCCACAAAGGCAGCATGGCAAGCGTGGCGTTTCATCTGAACACCCAGATCAGCAACGATGAAAATCCAAAACTGTTTGAAGGCAGTGACGGCTTCAAACGCGATTTCATCCACGTTGATGATGTGGCAGCCGTAAACCTGTGGTGCTGGGAAAACGGCGTCTCCGGGATCTACAACTGTGGCACAGGCCGCGCCGAATCGTTCCAGGAAGTGGCCGACGCCGTGCTGAAGTTTCATCAGAAAGGGCAGATTGAGTACATCCCGTTCCCGGAAAAACTCAAAGGCCGTTATCAGGCTTACACCCAGGCCGATCTCACGAAGCTGCGTGCCGCGGGCTATGACAAGCCGTTTAAAACGGTGGCGCAGGGCGTCGCTGACTATATGGTCTGGCTGAATCGCAACGCATAAAGGAAGCTGCTCCGGCGATGAAAATTCTGGTAATCGGCCCGTCGTGGGTCGGCGATATGATGATGTCGCAAAGTCTCTATCGCACCCTCAAGGCCGAACATCCCGATGCGGTGATAGACGTGATGGCACCGGCATGGTGTCGTCCCCTGCTGTCACGTATGCCGGAGGTCAGTCAGGCGCTGGCCATGCCCCTGGGCCATGGCGCGCTGGAACTCGGCGAGCGTCGCCGGCTGGGCAAGGCACTGCGCGACAGCCATTATGACCGGGCCTACGTGCTGCCTAACTCCTTTAAGTCGGCGCTGGTTCCCTTCTTTGCCGGCATCCCACGCCGCGTCGGCTGGCGTGGGGAGATGCGCTATGGCCTGCTGAACGATCTGCGGGTGCTGGATAAAGCCGCATTCCCGCTGATGGTTGAGCGCTACGTGGCGCTGGGCTACGACACGCCTGTCGCCTCGGCGGCGCAGCTGCCGCAGCCGCTCCTGTGGCCAAAGTTGCAGGTTGAAGAGCAGGAGATGCGGGAAACGGCCGCACAGTTTCAGCTCACCGCAACGCGTCCGATTATCGGTTTTTGCCCGGGCGCGGAATTTGGCCCGGCCAAACGCTGGCCCCACTACCACTACGCCGCCCTGGCCCGCCAGCTGATCGCCGAAGGCTTTCAGATCCTGCTGTTTGGCTCCGCCAAAGATCACCCGACCGGTGAAGAGATCATCGCGGCACTGCCGGAAGAGAGTCGCAGTCACTGCCGCAACCTGGCGGGTGAAACCCAGCTGGAGCAGGCGGTCATCCTGCTGGCGCAATGCCGCGCCGTGGTCAGTAACGACTCCGGCCTGATGCACATCGCCGCCGCGCTGGATCGTCCGCTGGTGGCACTCTATGGACCCAGCAGCCCTGACTTTACGCCACCGCTGGCCCGCCAGGCGCGTATTATTCGCCTGATTACCGGCTATCACAAAGTGCGTAAGGGCGATGCCGAACAGGGGTATCACCAGAGCCTGATTGATATTCAGCCTGAGCGCGTTCTTCAGACGCTGAATGAACTCCTTGCGCCGCAGGAGGTGCCATGCACGTCCTGATTGTTAAAACGTCCTCAATGGGGGATGTGCTGCATTCGCTGCCGGCTCTGACCGATGCGATGCATGCCATTCCCGGCATCCGTTTTGACTGGGTAGTGGAAGAGAATTTCGCCCAGATCCCTGGCTGGCACCCTGCCGTGGACCAGGTGTTGCCGGTCGCGATTCGCCGCTGGCGCAAACACTGGTTTGGCAGTCAGCAGCGTGAAGAGCGCGTGCAGTTTAAGCGCGCGTTACAGTCGCGCGAGTACGATATCGTGATTGATGCCCAGGGGCTGATCAAAAGCGCGGCGCTGGTGACCCGTTTATCCAAAGGGGTAAAGCACGGGCAGGATAGCCGCAGCGCGCGTGAACCTTTTGCCAGCTGGTGGTATGACGTCCGCCATGAGATCAGCAAACGCCAGCACGCCGTTGAGCGGACGCGCGAGCTGTTCGCCAAAAGCCTGGGCTATGAAAAGCCGCAAACCCAGGGTGACTACGCGATTGCCGGACATTTTCTGCATCATCTGCCCGCGGATGCGCATCACTATCTGGTCTTTCTGCATGCCACAACGCGTGACAACAAGCACTGGCCGGAATCCCACTGGCGACAGCTGATTGAGCAGATGCAGCCCAGCGGATTGCGGGTGAAGCTGCCCTGGGGGGCCGAGCATGAGCATCAGCGTGCGCTACGCCTGGCTGAAGGTTTTGAGCATGTCGAGGTGCTGCCTAAGCTGACGCTGGAAGCGATCGCCCGACAGCTGGCAGGCGCGCGGGCGGTGGTCTCTGTGGATACCGGTTTAAGCCATCTGACCGCCGCACTGGATCGTCCTAATCTCACGCTGTATGGCCCGACCGATCCGGGTCTGATTGGCGGCTACGGGCAGAACCAACAGGCGCTGAGCGCCCCGAATCACAATCTGGCGGAGCTGACGGCTGACGCCGTGGCAGAGAAACTGCGGGCCGTTATCGGGAAAAATGCGCCATGAACTATGTGCTGATCTATCTGCTGCTGCTGCCTTTCCGCACCCTGATGCGGCTCTTTTACCGGCCCACCGGCCGCAGTCTGGTGATTCAGACGGCGAAGATCGGGGATTTTATTAACATCACCCCGATGCTGCGCGCCCTGGGTCAGTCTGAACTGCTGATCAGCAAATCGGTAGAGCCGCTGGCGCGTCACGATGACACGGTCAGCCGCTATTTTCTGATTGAAGAGGCGAAGCGCAGCTTTTTTGCCAAACTCAGACTCGCCTTCACGCTGATGAACCGTTATGACCATGTTTATCTGGTTCAGCCCAACAGCGTTAACCTGTTTTTCGCGGCACTGTGCAATGCACCGAACAAGCAGTTTCTGCGCACCTATGTGCGTAAATCCTATCATGCGATCTTCTATCGCAGCGCCAGTGGCATCGTCGACCACGCGAAAACGGATTTGACGCTCGACAGCTATCTGAAGCTGATTAATCGGGACTATCGTTACACCGATTTTCCCAAGCACGCCACGTCACCGCTCTGGCAGCCGCCTGCGCCTCCCGCCGCGCTGCTGCATCCGCGCAGCGGGATTAAGATCGGTATCAGCATTTCTGCCGGGAATCGGGCTAAAACCATTCCTGCCGCCATCTGGCAGCAGCTGATGGCGTCGCTGGCTGAGCTGCCCTGCACCTTTTATGTCTTTGGTCCACCAGCCGAGCAGCCGTGGCTGGATGAATTACTGAGCCTGACCGGCCCGCAGGAGAATATTGTCAGCCTGATTGGCGCGCTGAAGCTGGAAGAGGTGCCATGGGCCATCTCGCAGATGGATTTTTATATTTCATCGGATTCCGGTAATGCTTATATTGCTGACGCCCGACAGATACCGGTCATTATGCTCTATGGCCCCTGTGAGATCAGGGAACAGCGCCCGGTTAATAATGTCCTGTTTATCGGACCGGACAATATCGCCGCATCGACCTTTGTTTTTGCCACGCGATTTAAGTTTGATCAGCCCGCTGAAAAATTATTCGGGCTGGATGCCGACAAACTGACTAGAATACAAACGTTTATTACTCATAATCTGGAATAGTGAAGCGTAATGGCAATTACCCCTCTTGCTGATGCCGTTCAGCAAAGTCAGCTGCTGGTCAACACGCTTGCGGATGCGGATGATAATCCGGTTCACGTTGCGTTTGGCATCAACCACGCTTACGCGCGTGGTCTGGGTATTACGTTGTTTTCACTTCTCAGCCATCACCCCGACACCGCTTTCCACGCCCATATTTTCTCTGACTCGCTGCAGGAAGAGGATGTGGAAAAGCTGCGCTCAATGGCAACGGGCTATCGTCTGGCCATCACCCTGCATATTTTTAACAGTGCCTGGGTCGATCAGTTGCCGGCGGTCGGGCGCTATCCCAAAAGTATCCATTACCGCTTTCTGATCCCTGAAACGGTGGCGCGCTACAGCGATCGGGTAATCTACATCGATGCGGACACGCTGGTCGTCGGCGATTACTCCCCCCTGTTCACGCTGGATATCACGGACTACACGCTGGCAGCCTGCAACGATACCCCGCGTGCGCGTCATAACCAGTGCGCGCGACTCGGGCTGCAGCGCCATGACTATTTCAACTCCGGCTTTATGCTGATCAATATTCCACGCTGGCTCGCCAGGCAGACTACCGCGCGGATTACTGAGGTTCTGGTGACCCGGGGCGCAGCCTTCGGTTTTCCTGACCAGGATGCGCTGAATATTGTGCTGGAGGATGAGGTGCTGATCCTGCCGGATCGCTACAACTATATCTACGACATCATCGCGAACAAGGTCTGGGACCACTCCCGCGTACCCGCTGACACCGTGATGATTCACTACACCGGTAAGTGTAAGCCCTGGCATGCCTGGGCCGGCAGCGACCTGTCCCTGCTCTACTACAGCTATTACCAGCGCTCGCCCTGGGCTTCTCAGCCGCTTGATTTACCCAGACATTATAAAGAGATGAAGCGCTTTGCCCGTATCAAGTGGCATCAGAAGCAGTATGCAGAAAGCGTGAGCTGGATGATGCATTACGTCAGGCTCAAATTTTTTTAGTCAGCGCTCTCCACCTGTCAAACCGCTCCGGGCGCGGTGACTGCCGCGCCATCTTTTCCGTCAGTGCCCCACCGCTGTCTGCCAGATCCTTTTAGAAATGCTGCTGATAAACCCCAGGCACACTATGCTGTTTACCGGCGCGGCCACGTTGCGTAAAAAAGAGGCAGATAGTGCATTATTACGCGCGCGCGTGGTTTTTCGTGAAGCAGGGAGGCGACACCGTTTTATAATCGTGGATTAATGTATGCCATTCTGCTGATTTGGAAATGATTTATGACGAGGCAACGCCCTTTGACAGTGAACAGAATGCTGGTGCAGATATTGTCATGAGTACTTCTCCTCTGCTGAGTATCATTACCCCGATGTACAATGCGGGCAGCATGTTTGATGAGTTCATGCAGGCACTGCTGGCGCAGACGCTGACCTCGCTGGAGATCATCATCGTCGATGATGGTTCTACTGACGGCTCAGGCGAGCGCGCTGACCACTATGCAGAACATCACTCCCACATTCGCGTGATTCATCAGGAAAATGGCGGCGTGTCGCGCGCCCGTAACGCCGGGCTGGCGATAGCGCGCGGCAAATATGTCACCTTTCCGGATGCGGATGACACCATGCAGCCCGGGATGTACCAGACGCTGGTGACGCTGGCGGAAAAGGACAATCTGGATGCGGCACAGTGCAACGCCGAATGGTTTTTCAAACACAGCCAGCGGGTAAAACCCCTGATACCACTGGATCGCCTGCGCAGCACGCCGGTGCTGAGCGGCGCTGACTGGCTCAATACCGCGCTGAAAACCCGCCGCTATATGCATGTGGTCTGGCTGGGCATCTACCGCCGGTCGCTAATCGAGCAGCATCAGTTGCAGTTCGAGCCGGGCCTGCATCATCAGGATATTCCCTGGACCACCGAGTTTATGCTGCTGGCAAAACGCGTGCGTTACACCGATGCGGTGCTCTACCGCTACTATATGCATGACGCGTCGATCAGTAACCGCAAACGCACCGGCGAGCGCAACGTCGAATATCAGCGCCACTACCTGAAGATTGCGCGGCTGCTGGAAGAGATTAATATCCGCTATCGTGACCGCGTGCGGATCTACCCGTCGTTTCACGCTCAGGTGACGCATGAAGCGCTCAGTGTCTGCCATAGCGTGAGACGTGAGCCTGATGCCCGCGCACGCCAGGCGATCATCGCCGATCTGTTCGCGACCCGGACACACCGGCGCATGTTACGCAACGCCCGCGGCATTAAGCAGTGGTATCAGTTACTGCTGTGGCTGGGACGGCTCTATCGCTGGCGCGATAAATAACCCCTGAGGCTGGCTTTATCCTAAAAAGCGTTTGCCCTACAATCGGTTCACTGAAATCTGAGAACCTTTGTTTATGGCCAGCCTGACTCCAGCAAACATCTCTCCAAAACGTATTTTACTGATTAAGCTGCGCCATCATGGCGACATGCTGCTCACCACGCCCGCCATCAATGCGCTGCATGCGCGTTATCCGCAGGCCAGCATCGACGTGTTGCTCTATCAGGAGACACGTCCGATGCTGGAAGCGCATCCGGCTATCCGCCATCTGCACGTCATCGACCGGAAATGGAAGCAGGAGGGCACCTGGCGCAAGCTGGGCCATGAACGGGCATTAATCCGTGCCATACGTGACGCCCATTATGACCTGGTGATTAATCTGGCAGACCAGTGGCGTGCGGCGCTGATCACCCGGCTCTCCGCTGCGCCGGTGCGCATTGGTTTCGCCTTTAAAAAACGCGATAACGTCCTGTGGCGCTGGTGTCACAACCGGCTGGTCCCGACGCATAACCACAGCAGACTGCATACCGTTGAGCAGAACATGTCCGCCCTGGCCCCGCTCGGGATCAGCAGCGACAATGCGCGCGTTTCGATGCACTACAGTGACGCTGACCAGCAGATCGTGCTGACCCGCCTGTCAGAACATCAGGTGACCACCCCCTATATCGTGGTTCAGCCTACCTCACGCTGGGGCTTTAAATGCTGGGAAGAGGAGAGCGTGGCCGCCACGGTCGATGAGCTGGCACGGGCTGGACGGAAGGTGGTGCTGACCGCCGGGCCGGACAAACAGGAGCTGGCGATGATCAACCGCATCCGCGCGCTGTGCGCCTCGCCGGATGTCGTGTCGCTGGCGGGTCAGTTTACGCTGCCGCAGCTGGCGGCGCTTATCGATCACGCCACGCTGTTTATCGGGGTCGATTCTGCGCCGATGCACATGGCGGCGGCGCTGGAAACGCCCTGTATCGCCCTGTTTGGCCCGACTAAGCTGCAGCACTGGCGGCCATGGGGGAACAACAACCATGTCATCTGGGCGGGGGATTATGGTCCACTGCCCTCACCCGATTCTATCGACACCCGAACGGATCAGCGTTATCTGTCAGCCATTCCGGTGAAGGATGTGGTCGCGGCGGCGAGGAGCTTCCTGAATGAGTAAGTTAAGGCTGGCGATTGTCCGGCAGAAATACCGGCCGGATGGTGGTGCTGAGCGTTTTATCTCCCGTGCGCTGGAAGCCCTGGGCAGCGAACAGCTCGATCTCAACATCATTACCCGCAGCTGGCAGGGCACGCCCAATCCGGACTGGCATCTCCATATCTGTAATCCTGCAAAGCTGGGCAGGGTTTCCCGCGAGCGCGGCTTTGCCCGTGCCGCACGCGCCTGCTGGGAGCGTGAAAAGTTCGATATTGTGCAGAGTCATGAACGCATCGCTGGCTGTGACATCTTTCGCGCGGGTGATGGCGTGCATCGCGTCTGGCTGGAGCAGCGCGCCCGCATCGTCTCACCGTGGCAACGACTGAGCGCAACCCTCAGTCCCTATCATCGCTATGTTCTGCAGGCGGAAGCGGAGATGTTTGATTCGCCGACGCTGAAAGCGGTGATCTGCAATTCAGAGATGGTTAAGCGCGATATCCTGCGCTGTTTCTCACTCGACGCCAGAAAAATTCACGTCATCCATAACGCTATCGATGCCCGTCGTTTTCAGCCCGCCACGGCAGCGACCCGCCATGCGACCCGCCAGCAGCTGGGGCTGCCGGATGCGGCCACCGTACTGATTTACGTCGGTTCCGGCTTTGAGCGTAAAGGGCTGAAAGCAGCGATTCAGGCGCTGGCCGCCAGTGACCGTTACCTGATTGTAGTGGGTCAGGATAAACAGCTGCAGCGTTATCAGCAGCTGGCTAACCAGCTGAACTGCCTGGATCGCCTGCGCTTTGTTGGCGTACAGCAGGATGTGCAGCCGTTTTATCACGCGGCGGACGGCCTGCTGCTGCCCACACTCTACGATCCTTTTCCTAACGTGGTGCTGGAGGCGATGGCCTGCGGCCTGCCGGTTATTACCAGCACCGGCTGCGGGGGGGCTGAGTTTATTACCGCCGGTCAGGAGGGCTTCGTCTGTGATGCGCTGGATATTAACGGATTAAATCAGGCTGTTTGCGCCATTCCGCCGCTGACGGAAGATTCACGCATGGGTGATGCGGCCCGGCGTAAAGTTGAACCTTATGGCCCGCAACGGCTGGCACAGGCGCTGACTTCGCTTTATCAACAGGTATTGAGTACCAACTGACAATCCGGGATGAGTGCATGCGGGGTTTCTGATAACATGCCGCCATCTGATTTTAACCTGTTTTTAGACGCGAACCTGCTGTAACGGTAACTATGACGACCATTTACACCGCATTGCTCTACTTTATTCAGCCACTGATTTGGCTGCGCCTGTGGCTGCGCGGTCGTAAAGCACCGGCGTATCGCAAACGCTGGGCGGAGCGCTATGGCTATTGCGTCGGCAAAGTGAAGCCCGACGGCATTGTGCTGCATTCGGTTTCCGTGGGGGAAACCCTGGCCGCGGTGCCGCTGGTGCGCGCGCTGCGTCATCGTTACCCGACCCTGCCGATTACCGTCACGACCATGACGCCAACCGGCTCTGAGCGTGCACAGTCAGCCTTTGGCAAAGATGTGCACCATGTCTATCTGCCTTACGATCTGCCCGGATCGATTAATCGTTTTCTGGACACGGTCAACCCCCGGCTGGTGATCATCATGGAAACCGAGCTGTGGCCGAACATCATCCGCATTCTGCATCAGCGTAACATTCCGCTGGTGATCGCTAACGCGCGCCTCTCAGCCCGATCCGCCAAAGGCTATCGCAAGCTGGGTAAATTCATGCGCAGGCTGTTGCAGAGCATCACGCTGATAGCAGCGCAGAACAGTGAAGATGGCGACCGCTTCCTGGAGCTTGGCCTGAAACGCTCTCAGCTGGCGATCACCGGCAGCCTGAAGTTTGATATTTCTGTCACGCCAGAGCTGGCCGCCAGAGCCGTTACGCTGCGTCGCCAGTGGGCGCCACGCCGTCCGGTCTGGATTGCCACCAGCACTCACGAAGGCGAAGAGGCCATTGTGCTGGATGCCCACCGCCGCCTGCTGCAGACGTTCCCTGATCTGCTGCTGATTCTGGTTCCGCGTCATCCTGAGCGCTTTAACGATGCGCGTGAACTGACCCAGTCGCGCGGCTTTAGCTTTATTCTGCGCAGCAGCGGCGAGATCCCCTCGGGCTCCACCCAGGTGGTCATCGGCGACTCGATGGGCGAACTGATGCTGCTTTATGGCATTGCCGATCTGGCGTTTGTCGGCGGCAGCCTGGTGGAGCGCGGCGGACACAATCCGCTGGAGCCTGCAGCGCACGCGATTCCGGTTCTGATGGGGCCACATATCTGGAACTTCAAAGATATCTGCGGCAAATTGCAGGAAGGCCAGGGACTGATTACTGTCACCGACGTGTTCTCGCTGGAAAAAGAGGTCACCAACCTGTTGCAGGATGATGACTATCGTCGTTATTACGGCCGTCATGCCGTGGACGTGCTGCACCAGAACCAGGGTGCGTTACAGCGTCTGCTCCAGTTACTTGAACCGCATTTACCTCCACGGGCTCACTGATGTCAGCACGCCAGCGTCTTTCAGTCGTTATGATCGCCAAAAATGAAGCGGAACTGCTGCCAGACTGTCTGGCTTCAGTCAGCTGGGCGGATGAGATTATCGTGCTGGATTCAGGCAGTGACGATAACAGTGCCGATATTGCCACGCAGGCTGGCGCGAAGGTCTACCACAGCGATGACTGGCAGGGGTATGGCATCCAGCGCCAGCGCGCGCAGCACTATGCCACCGGCGATATGATTCTGATGATCGATGCCGATGAGCGCGTCACACCGGAACTGCGCGCGGCGATTGAGCAGGTGCTTATCGCGCCGCCGGGCCGCACGATTTACAGCCTGGGCCGCAGCAATCTGTTTCTGGGGCGCTTTATGCGCCACAGCGGCTGGTACCCTGACCGCGTGATGCGGCTCTATCCGCGCACCTTCCGCTACAATGATAATCTGGTGCATGAATCGCTGCAGCGTGACGGCGCACCGGTGGTGGCGTTACCCGGCGATTTACAGCATCTGACCTGCCGCGATCTGATCGTTTTTCAGCGTAAGCAACTGGCCTATGCCGAAGCCTGGGCCACGGAACGCCACCAGCGTGGTAAGCGTTGCGGTCTGTTCTCCCTGTTCGGTCATACGCTGGGCGCGTTTGTGAAAACGCTGCTGCTGCGCGCCGGTTTTCTCGACGGAAAGCAGGGCTGGATACTGGCGGTGGTCAACGCACAATATACCTTTAACAAATATGCCGCCCTCTGGGCGCTGAATCAGGCTGCGAAAAAAGGGCAGGTATGAGCACGAAAGCCATCTATCCCGGAACATTTGATCCTGTCACGCTTGGACATCTCGACATCGTGACGCGGGCCGCACAGATGTTTGATCAGGTTATTCTGGCCGTTGCCGCCAGCCCCAGCAAAAAGCCGCTGTTCAGTCTGGAGGAGCGCGTGGCGCTGGCGAGTGAAATGGTGGCCCATCTGCCCAACGTTAAGGTGGTGGGATTCAGCGACCTGATGGCCAATTTTGCGCGAGACCAGCAGGCGAATGTGCTGGTTCGCGGATTGCGTGCGGTGTCAGACTTTGAGTATGAAATGCAGCTGGCGCAGATGAATCGTCACCTGCTGCCGACGCTGGAGAGCGTTTTCCTGATGCCGTCTGAGGGCTTCTCGTTTATCTCCTCTTCGCTGGTCAAAGAGGTGGCGCGTCACGGCGGTGATGTCTCCGCCTTCCTGTCCGCGCCCGTCCATCAGGCATTGCTGGCTAAGCTGGCTTAGTGCTGGCAGCGGGGGCACCAGTAGGTGCTGCGCTGCCCATGCCTGCCGCTGATAATGGGTGTCCCGCAGGCCCGGCAGGGCTCACCTGCCCGGCCATAGACCTGCAGCTGCTGCGCAAAATAGCCCGGTTTACCGTCGCTCTGTAAGAAGTCCCGCAGCGTGGTTCCGCCCTGCTCAATGGAACGTAACAGCACCGCCTTGATGGTGTTGACCAGCAGCTCTGCTTCCACCTGCGACAGACTGCCGGCGGCACGATCGGGCAGGATCCCGGCGGTAAACAGTGACTCGCTGGCGTAGATGTTGCCCACCCCCACCACGACTTTGTTATCCATCAGCCACTGCTTAATCACCGTTCGCTTGCCGCGTGACTTCTCAAACAGGTAAGCCGCGTCAAACTGGTCGCTCAGTGGCTCCGGTCCCAGATGCGCCAGCACGCTGCTGCCTGCCAGTTCGCTGCTCCAGAGCCAGGCACCAAAACGCCGCGGATCGGTGTAGCGCAGCACTTTGCCGTTGCTCATCACCAAATCAACATGGTCATGCTTCTCCGCAGGCCGCTCTTCCGGCAGCACGCGCAGGCTGCCGGACATGCCCAGGTGGATAATGATCCAGCCATGCGGCAGCTCCAGCAGCAGATATTTCGCCCGGCGCTGCACGCTGAGCACCGGCTGATCGCTCAGCGCATGGAGCTCCTGTGAAACAGGCCAGCGCAGACGGGAATTACGCACCACGGCGTGAAGGATGGTTTCACCCACCAAATGCGGTTCGATACCGCGGCGGCTGGTTTCAACCTCTGGCAACTCTGGCATACCCTCTCCTCAGCGTTTTACACAAACAAAAAACCCGGCCGGAGCCGGGTTTTTAGCAGAACACTAAAATTACTTAATTTTAGCTTCTTTGTAGATCACATGCTGACGTACAACCGGATCGAACTTTTTCAGTTCCAGCTTCTCTGGTTTAGTACGTTTGTTCTTCGTGGTGGTATAGAAGTGACCTGTACCAGCAGAGGAAACCAGCTTGATCTTCTCACGAATACCTTTAGCCATGATTCAGTTCCTTAGTACTCTTAGTACTTCTCACCACGGGCACGCATGTCGGCTAACACCGTATCAATGCCCTTTTTATCAATAATACGCATACCTTTTACAGATACACGCAGAGTAACGAAGCGCTTCTCGCTCTCAACCCAAAAACGGTGTGAGTGCAGGTTCGGAAGGAAACGGCGTTTCGTCGCGTTCATTGCGTGGGAACGGTTGTTACCGGTCACCGGACGCTTTCCAGTTACCTGGCAGACTCGTGACATGTCTATTCTCCAAAAATCAAATCAGCTCGAGCTTTAAAAATTAGGTTTTGGCCGCCTCGTCAGGCTTGCAGCCCGCCAGGCGAGTTCCATGGAACCCGCTAAGCTGGCCTAACCGCCAAACCCGAGATTCTCAAAGGTGGCGTAGTATACGCCGCTCAGCCCAAGTGCTCAAGTCCCGAACAGATAAAGATCCCGAATGATCGGGCAAAAAGCCGCCACCTGGCGCGAATTTTCCCGCTATCAGAGCCATCCCCGCTCAGCAAAGGAGACATATTCGCCATGACCTATCACCAGATGATCGAGCAGGCGGATGTCGAGAAGCTGGCAGGCTTCGCTGACTTTATGGGTTACCTGGCGGTCAGCCCGGCTCGGTTCCGCCATGCCCGACGGATGATTATGCGCCAGAATCAGCGCGGCGGCGTTGAGCTTCAGCGCCTCCCGGACGATCTCGCGTGGGTGCACTTCCACACTGTTAATCGACCCCGAGAACATTTTTTGTGCCCGCAGCACCCGGTGCTGATTATCCAGAAAGAGCGCCATAAAGATCTCGCGCTCCTGATGGGCTAATAAACTTTGCAGATACTGGCGGGTGATCTGGGGATTTTCCATCACGCTTTCGCGCGCCAGCTTGCTGGCGAAGAAACGCTTCGCCAGTTCGGCAATCGCGTGCAGCTGGGCCAGTTTGGCATCACCAACGCCTTTTATGTTACTGAAAGCCGCCTTGCCCGATGTCATCAGCTGATAAAGCGAGCCAAACTCCTGCAGCATCTGTCCGGCCAGCTCAATGACGTTCTGCCCGGGCGAGCCGGTGCGGAGAAAAATGGCCAGCAGTTCGGTATCGCTGAGGGCATGCGCGCCCAGCTTCTGCAGTTTTTCCCGTGGTCCACTGTTTTTCATGTCTGCTCTCCCTGAGATCAACCTCAGCATGACCCAGCCATGCCCGGGGTGCCATCAGCGCAGCCACAATCTTCGAGGCGGCTCGCAAACGCAGTCCGTGAAAAGGCGCATCCGCACTTTTGTGATAAAGTCCGTGCATTCGCCGCCCCGTGCGGCAGAGAGCTTAGTGAGGCCAACATCATGATGGGATTAGCCGGCAAAAAAATTCTTCTTGGCGTAAGCGGCGGCATTGCTGCTTATAAAACTCCGGAGCTGGTACGCCGCCTGCGCGATCGCGGTGCCGATGTCCGCGTCATGATGACGCAGGGCGCGAAGGCGTTTATTACGCCGCTCAGCTTACAGGCCGTCTCCGGCTATCCGGTGTTTGACGATCTGCTCGACCCGGCGGCGGAAGCCGCGATGGGTCACATTGAGCTGGCAAAGTGGGCCGACCTGATTGTACTGGCACCGGCGACGGCTGACCTGATAGCCCGTATCACCGCCGGTATGGCAAACGATCTGGTGACCACCGCCGTGTTAGCGACCGCCTCGCCCGTGGCCGTGGTACCCGCCATGAATCAGCAGATGTATCGCGCGGCGGTGACGCAGCACAACCTGGAGCTGTTACAGGCGCGTGGCGTGCTGATCTGGGGACCGGACAGCGGCAGCCAGGCCTGCGGCGATGTCGGCCCCGGCCGGATGCTCGATCCGCTGGCGATTGTGGACCATGCGGTCACGTGGGCCACCCCCGTCAACGATCTGCAACATCTCAACATTATGATTACCGCCGGTCCGACCCGTGAGGCGCTCGACCCGGTGCGCTACATCACCAACCACAGCTCCGGAAAAATGGGGTTTGCGATTGCCGCCGCCGCCGCCCGACGCGGCGCAACGGTTACGCTGGTCAGCGGCCCGGTCACGTTGTCTGCCCCTGCCGGCGTGCGGCGAATAGATGTCACCAGCGCGCTGGAGATGCAGGCCGCCGTGATGGGTGAGATAGATAAACAACATATTTTCATTGCAAGCGCAGCCGTGGCAGACTACCGGGCAGCCGATATTGCGGCCGATAAAATCAAGAAACAGGGCGGCGATGATACCGTCACGCTGAACCTGATAAAGAATCCCGACATTGTTGCCGGCGTCGCCGCACTTCAGGAAAACCGGCCATTCGTCGTTGGATTTGCTGCTGAAACACAGAATGTGGAAGAATACGCCCGGCAAAAACGGGTGCGCAAGAATCTGGATCTGATCTGCGCTAACAACGTCGCTCAAACCGGACAGGGGTTTAATAGCGACACCAATGCTCTTCACCTTTTTTGGCAGGATGGAGAAAAGCGCTTACCGCTCAGCGATAAGTCTCTCCTTGGCCAACAATTAATAGACGAGATTGTCAGCCGTTATGATGAAAAAAATAGACGTTAAAATCCTCGATGCGCGCGTCGGCAAAGAATTTCCGCTGCCGACCTACGCCACGTCAGGTTCCGCTGGGTTAGATTTACGCGCCTGTATTGATGATGTTCTCGACATCGCACCGGGCACCACGACGCTGGTTCCGACCGGTCTGGCGATTCATATTGCCGATCCCGATCTGGCTGCGGTCATCCTGCCGCGCTCCGGCCTTGGCCATAAGCATGGCATCGTGCTGGGCAACCTGGTCGGTCTGATTGACTCCGACTATCAGGGACAGCTGATGGTTTCCGTCTGGAACCGCGGTCAGGAAAGCTTCTCACTGCAGCCTGGCGACCGCATGGCGCAACTGGTCTTCGTTCCGGTAGTGCAGGCGGAATTTAATCTGGTAGAAGAGTTTGACGCCAGCCTGCGCGGCGAAGGCGGCTTCGGCCACTCAGGCCGCCAGTAACCCGTAATACCGACTTTCACTTACGCCCGTTATTTTTCCTCATCGCCATGAGACGCGTTCTTGTGGCAGATGCGTAGGTGTTGCCTGTTTCAGGTGAATTTCAGGGGTTTTTAAGGTCATGGCAGAAAAAAAAGTCGTGAAGCGAAATCGTCGTGAAGAGATTTTGCAGGCGCTGGCGCAGATGCTGCAGTCCGGTGATGGCAGTCAGCGTATTACCACAGCCAAACTGGCAGCCAACGTGGGCGTATCCGAAGCGGCGCTCTATCGTCACTTTCCCAGCAAAACACGGATGTTCGACAGTCTGATCGAGTTTATCGAAGACAGTCTCATTACCCGCATCAATCTGATCCTCAAAGATGAAAAAGAGACCATGACGCGCCTGCGTCTGATCGTGCAATTGATTCTGGGTTTTGGTGAGCGTAATCCGGGACTGACGCGCATTCTGACCGGTCATGCGCTGATGTTTGAGCAGGACCGGCTGCAGGGACGCATCAACCAGCTGTTTGAGCGGATTGAAGTGCAGCTGCGACAGGTCATGCGTGAGCGTAAAATGCGTGAGGGTGAAGCCTTTCAGGCTGATGAAGCACTGCTGGCGAGTCAGCTGCTGGCCTTCTGTGAAGGCTTACTGTCGCGCTATGTCCGCTCGGAGTTTCGCTTCAGTCCTACCGCAGACTTCGATAGCCGCTGGCCACTTATCGCGGCCCAGCTGGTCTGAGCAAAGGCGGGCATCACGCCCGCCCGTGTTAAATCCCGTACGCCTGCTGATAGGCACGCACCTGAGCCAGGTGATCGGCCATCTCCGGCTTCTCTTCCAGCCACGTAATCAGGTCTGCCAGCGTAATAATCGCCGTCACCTTACAGCCATAATCACGTTCCACTTCCTGAATGGCTGACATGTCACCGCGGCCACGCTCCTGACGATCAAGCGAAACCAGCACGCCCGCCAGCGTAGCGTTGTGCGCGCCAATGATATCCATCGACTCACGAATCGCCGTACCTGCGGTGATCACGTCGTCAACCAGCATCACTTTGCCCTGCAGCGGGCTGCCCACCAGCAGGCCGCCTTCGCCGTGATCTTTGGCTTCTTTGCGGTTGAAGCAGTAAGGCACGTCGCGGTCATGATGATCCGCCAGCGCCACCGCGGTGGTGGTCGCAATCGGAATACCTTTGTAAGCCGGGCCAAAGAGCAGATCGAAATCGACAGCGCCATCCACCAGCGCCTGCGCGTAGAAGCGTCCCAGCAGCGCTAAATCCCGTCCGCTGTTAAACAGACCGGCGTTAAAGAAATAGGGACTTTTACGTCCGGACTTTAAAGTGAACTCACCGAACTTCAGCACCTGTTTGTTCAGGGCGAATTCAATAAACTGACGCTGCCAGGCTTTCATTTCTCACTCCTCAAATAAAGAAAAGGCGACTCTGTGGTCGCCTGTTACATCAACTGTTCAGTGCCGCTTTCTGCGCCTGAATTAACTCCTCAATTCCGCCGCGTGCCAGCGCCAGTAGTGCCAGCAGCTCTTCATGGCTGAACGGCTCGCCTTCGGCGGTGCCCTGAACCTCAATCATGCGGCCATCTTCCATCATCACGACGTTCATGTCGGTTTCTGCGGCTGAATCTTCCACATACTCCAGATCGCACAGCGCTTCGCCCGCCACGATCCCTACAGAAATAGCGGCAACCATGCCTTTCATCGGATTGGCTTTCAGCTTGCCGCTGGCGACCAGTTTGTTCAGCGCGTCGGCCAGCGCCACACAGGCGCCGGTGATGGACGCGGTGCGGGTGCCGCCATCGGCCTGGATCACGTCACAGTCGAGTGTAATCGTGAATTCCCCCAGCGCTTTCAGATCGACGGCGGCGCGCAGTGAGCGGGCAATCAGACGCTGAATTTCCAGCGTGCGGCCACCCTGCTTGCCTTTTGCGGCCTCACGCGCCATGCGGCTGTGGGTCGAACGCGGCAGCATGCCATATTCAGCTGTTATCCAGCCCTGGCCCTGCCCTTTAAGGAAACGCGGAACCCCTTCGTCTACGGAGGCAGTGCAAAGCACTTTCGTTTCGCCGAACTCCACCAGAACGGAACCCTCTGCGTGTTTGGTGTAATTGCGGGTCAATGTGACTGGACGCACCTGCTGTGCGCGACGGCCTGCTGGACGCATGGGTTATCTCCGGCTTGCTAATGATTGGCTGCGCATTATACGGACTTCCTTGCCCGCTGTCTCTTGCGCTGGTCGGGCGCAGGCTCCAGATGAAATTCCGCGCCAGCTGTGGCTAAATGCGCGTTCCTTTCACTCTGATTAAAAAGACATATGGCCGCCATTCTTCATTTCCTGCTGGCGCTGGTGGTGATTTTCGCCCTTGCGCTGCTGGTCAGTCATGACCGTAAACAGATTCGCCTGCGCTTTATTATTCAACTGATTGTGGTGGAAGCCGCGCTGGGTTGGTTCTTCCTTCACTCCGCCGGAGGGCTGGCGCTGGTCAGTTCGTTCGCCGGCTTCTTTGAGACATTGCTGGGCTTCGCTGCACAGGGCACGGAGTTCGTGTTTGGCGGCATGAGCAAACAGGGGCTGGCCTTTATTTTCCTCGGCGTGCTCTGCCCGATTGTCTTTATTTCCGCGCTGATCGGCATATTGCAGCACTGGCGTATCCTGCCGCTGCTGATCCGTATTTTTGGAACGCTGCTGTCGAAAATTAACGGCATGGGCAAGCTGGAATCGTTCAATGCCGTCAGCACGCTGATTCTCGGTCAGTCGGAAAACTTTATCGCCTACAAAGGGATCCTCGGTGATATCCCGCCGCGCCGGATGTACACCATGGCGGCGACCGCGATGTCTACCGTGTCGCTGTCGATTGTCGGCGCCTACATGTCGATGATCGAAGCAAAGTATGTGGTTGCCGCACTGCTGCTTAACATGTTCAGCACCTTTATCATCCTGTCGATCATCAACCCGATGAAACAGCAGGATGAGCAGCCTATCGCCCTGGAAAAACTGCATGAAGAGCAGAGTTTCTTCGAGATGCTCGGCGAGTACATCCTGGCGGGTTTCAAAGTGGCCATGATCATTCTGGCCATGCTGATTGGCTTTATCGCCCTGATTGCCGCCGTTAACGCGCTGTTCGCGGCGCTGTTCGGGTACAGCTTCCAGCAGCTGCTCGGCTATCTGTTCTATCCGCTGGCCTGGCTGATTGGCATTCCCAAAGCCGATGCCCTGCAGGCGGCCACTATTATGGCGACCAAGCTGGTGGCAAATGAGTTTGTGGCGATGATCGAGTTGCAGAAGGTGGCGGCAGGTATGAGCGCACGCGGACTGGGGATTCTGTCGGTCTTTCTGGTCTCCTTCGCCAACTTCGCCTCAATCGGCATTGTGGCGGGAGCGATAAAAGGCCTGAACGAGACGCAGGGTAATGTGGTGTCCCGCTTTGGCTGGAAGCTGGTTTACGGCTCTACGCTGGTCAGCCTGCTTTCTGCGGCCTTTGCCGGTCTGTTTATCTGATGATACAGGGGCGGTGGCTCTGCCGCCCCTTCGCCCTAGAACCCGACACAGACGGGCGCATCCACCCGCATGACCGACTCCTGATGAAAGCGTTTTTTATAGAGGCTGCGTAGCGCCTCAATATCATGGTTGATGGCGGGATCGATGCCGTGGATCAACATCAGCGCTTTACTGTTCTCTCTTGCCAGCTTCCCGTTTTCCCCCAGCCACTGACCTTTTGCGTCATAGACCGACAGGCCCGCTTTGAAACGTGGCGTGACCTCATTGTCCACGAAGTTCATCCAGTCGAGTGAGCTGACCGTACCGCCATCGGGCTTGCTCAGTCCAAACCACAAGGTGGTCTGCATCATCATGTCGCCACCCGCGCAGATCGGTTGCGGTTTAGTGGGTGCCGGATGGCGAGTCTGGCAACCTGACAGCAGCAGCGCCAGCATAACGGGAAGAGCAATCACACGAGACATCGATCAGTAATCCTCACACAGGGGGGTCAGTGGTCATCATAAGTGGCTGTCACTGAAGGCGTAAAGCGTTCGTTATTGCCCTGTGAGACGCTTATGCCTGTTATGCCGTGGCTCGCCTCGCTATACTTCACCCATCTTTCCGTAAAAGAGTGCCACTTATGATCCGCAGTATGACCGCTTATGCCCGCAGCGAAGCCAAAGGCGAATGGGGCAGCGCCGCCTGGGAGCTGCGTTCCGTGAACCAGCGTTATCTGGAAACCTATATCCGCCTGCCGGAACAGTTTCGCGGGCTGGAGCCGGTTATCCGCGAGCGCATTCGCCAGCGTCTGACGCGCGGGAAAATCGAGTGCAATCTGCGTTATGACGCCGATCCCAGCGCACAGGGCGAGCTGATGCTGAACGAAACGCTGGCAAAACAGCTGGTTCAGGCCGCTAACTGGGTCAAAATGCAGAGCGACGAAGGTGCGATTAATCCGCTGGATATTCTGCGCTGGCCTGGCGTGATGTCTGCCCAGGAGCAGGATCTGGATGCCATCAACACGCAGTTATTGCAGGCGCTGGACAATGCGCTGGATAACTTCGTTGCGGCTCGCGAAAGCGAAGGCACCGCGCTGAAAGCGATGATTGAACAGCGTCTGGAAGGCGTTTCACAGGAAGTCAGTAAGGTTCGCGCGCAGATGCCTGAAGTGATCAAATGGCAGCGCGAGCGCCTCATCGCTAAGCTGGAAGATGCGGAAGTCCAGCTGGAAAATAATCGCCTTGAGCAGGAGCTGGTGATGATGGCGCAGCGTGTTGACGTCGCTGAAGAGCTGGATCGTCTGGATGCGCACGTTAAAGAGACTTATAACATCCTGAAAAAGAAAGAGGCCGTGGGCCGTCGTCTCGATTTCATGATGCAGGAGTTTAATCGCGAATCAAATACGCTGGCGTCAAAATCGATTAACGCCGATATCACCGCTTCAGCGATTGAGCTGAAAGTGCTGATCGAGCAGATGCGCGAGCAGATTCAGAACATTGAGTAATTTCTCACTTATTTTCACATGATGTCATAACGATAATAAAACCCGTAACTTACGGGTTTTATTATCTCATTAAGAATCATCACCTCTCGCAAAACCTCGCGCTTATACTGTACCATCTGATGTACCAATTATCCTTTTACCGTTATCGGTTTGGTACAAGCAGGCAGAATGGGAAAGCTAACAGACATACAGATAAAAGCCTGGCTCAAGTCTCAGGAACGGTTTGAAGGACGCTCTGACGGAAACGGATTGTACCTTTGCTACCGCAAAGAGTTCTCAATACCCAAATGGCGCTTTCGCTACAGCTACGGAGGCAAAGCCCGTGCGATGTGGATCGGTTCGTACGGGGATTTATCCTTAGCAAAAGCGCGCGAACGGGCCAGAGAGCTATCGGCAAGAGTAGCTTTAGGCTATGACGTCGCTGGAGAGAAGCAGGAGCGTAAAGCCTCCACGCTTGCCAAAATCGAGAAAGAGAAGAACGCTCGTCGTGTTTCTGACCTTGCGATTGAGTACTATGAGAAACAAATTGTTGGACGCTGGAAACACCCCGATATTCTTCGCAGGCGCATTGAAAAAGATATCAATCCTCACATAGGCAACATAAAAGTTGAAGACGTTAAGCCTGGTGATATTGATAAAATGTTGCAGAGCATTGTTCAACGCGGCGCGCCAACAATCGCTAATGATGTATTACGTTGGATAAAGCGCATATTCAACTATGGTATAAAACGTCACTATTTGAGTGTTAACCCAGCGGCAGCCTTTGATAACAATGATGCAGGTGGACAGGAAAAATCCAGAGATCGTTTTCTTTCAGAAGAGGAAATTACGTTACTTTTTCGCGCGATGAAAATAGCTAAAGGATTTAGCCGACAGAATGAAATAACTTTTAAGCTACTTTTACTTCTTTGCTGCAGGAAAATGGAACTGTGCTCAGCTAAATGGGAAGACTTTGATCTTGAGGAAGGTATCTGGTATTTAAAAAACACCAAAAACGGCGATAACCTGGATATTCCTCTTCCTAAATTATCTTTGGTTTGGCTGAATGAGCTAAAGCAACTCTCTTTAGGCAGTGAATGGGTTCTCCCTGCAAGAAAGATGCAGAACAGGATGATACCTCACATTGCAGAAAGCACTCTTCCTGTAGCGCTGGCAAAGCTTAAACCGCATATGGAAGGTGTTGAAGGCTTTACTATCCACGACTTCAGACGAACTGCCAGAACCCACTTGGCATTTTTAAATATCGATCCAGTGGTAGCAGAGCGTTGCCTCAATCATCGCATTAAAGGCGTTGAAGGTATCTACAATAGACATAATTACTTTAATGAAAGAAAATTAGCGCTTGATAAACTGGCTGACTTTCTAGCAGAAATAGAGGCGAAGTTATAATGGATTTTAGTTTCTCAAAAGGTAGCGCCATTGAAAGGCTAACCCACTACCCCCAAATTGAAATAAAGGAATTGGCTAGGGCATTAGCCAATGTTGATCCTAACCTTAGAAACGATGAGTTACCGAAAGATAAAAACAATATTATCAGTGATTATTGTATATATCTAATTAGAGTTAACAGGAATTTACACGCTATCCTTAAATCACAAGGAAAGCAAAATGAACTGGATATACTTTATCCTAAAGCAATCGCGACCAATAGCCCCATAGAGGCAAACATCCTTTTCTCATCTTGTTTTATTCTTCTTGAAAAAGATGTAACTCCCGATGTTTTGATTGAAAGCTGCACTCTAGCCTTGAGTCAAACATATAAAAAGTATGGTGAATCACTCATTTTTCAGTGTGGCGGCGAAAAGGCAGTTTTAATCGCTAAAGAAAATGTTCAGGACAAGCGTGGTGCCCACAAGAAAAACGAGGAGAATGCATCTCTTCATAAAATTATAGGTTTGCTCGCGATCAATCTCGCTATGGAAAAATCAGCCAGTGGATCGACAAAGTGGATTAACAATGCTGGTTCCCCAAGCATCGAACCTTTGCACAGATTGTTGAGCGATTATGCGAAATCTAATGGCATAAGCCAAAAAGGAATGGGTAAATCTTCTTTTTACGACAAGCTGAGAGCATCTCTTAACTCACTTTATGATGAGGAGTGACGTTTTGTTGCCTGCTCTTAGGATGCATTGATATCTCTTCCGTTATCGAAATGTGCCAAACAATGCCCAGGCATTACCTTCGATTGCCCTTTAGTTGCCAATATTGGCCAATAGTGTCGAACTTAAGTGTTTATAAAGGGCAATGAGGTGCAATGAAATGCAATACAAATCTCTTTAAAATAAGTCACTTATAAATCAAAAGCTTAAAAATCCTCACCTTCCCTCTTCAACAGTAATGAATCGATGGAATTCGTTTTTTTAAATGGAATTTTCATCTTCTTGATGGAATTCCACTTTCAGTGGAATTCATCAATGCGTCTCCATTAATCTCATCCCACACCACTTGTACTCATTGAGATAGGAGATCCTAATTTGAAGCACACACCTTACGGAATCATCCCTGAAACCGGATTTATCAGACAAAAACAGTTGATGCATTGCCTGCCGTTTTCGTCAGCAACGCTATGGCGACGGGTTGCATCTGGATCATTTCCGAAGCCAGTAAAAATTTCCGCTCGTATTACTGCCTGGCGTGCTGAGGAGGTAAAAGAATGGATAGGGCAGCAGTGTGCACATTGATAAATATGCGGCGACGAGTCACCGCAAAAATCATCCTTTAGGTTCAATACCACGACGCCTAAGTTCTTCTCTTGCAACCTCCTTGAACCAGTTGCCGAGTGTGGTTTGGTCTTTGGCAGCTTCAAGATCGAGTTGCTCTCTTAGCTCTGGATTGATGCGTATCTGGAAGGTGGGCGATTTGCCACCGGTTTTAGGAGTGCGATCTTTAACTCTTGACATTGTACGTACCTTTAACTTTAATAAGAATGGTAAGGTACGTACCTTATATAACAAAGCATTTGAAAACAAGCGGCTCTGCAAGGTACTCGCAATACCTCGCAAAGCCTGACCATAAATGAACTTGGGAGTACCCCTATGGCTGCATCAAAGTCTACCTGGATCTTCGCGGCAATCAACCGTTCTCAGTTGTCCTGCCGCCCCGTCATGCTGCATATTACTGCCATTGACGAGCGCAGCGCACGCAGCCGAATGGCGGCTGATTACATCCTGCTATTTGCAGGCCGCCTGCCCTGCCGCGGAGGCCATCATGCGTGAATATCCTCAGAGCGGCGAACGCTGGCAGCATTCGCAGGGCTGGACGGTGACGGTACTGCGATTTACCGATGCGCCTGTGTCAGTCGCATCCGCTAACCCTGAGTTCAGTCACGAGGTTCTGTATCGCTACGACAGCGACGGTCAGGTGACCTCCTCCCCGCTGGCGTGGTTTCAGGAAAACTATACCCGGCTTGCCGGTGCGCCGCATCGTCACACCGTCCCGACCGGAGGCAGCGGCGGGTTCAGCCCGTTTAATCTGCATCCCACGGTCAAGTACGAGCGCTGGCGGGAGCGGGCTGCACAGAAGCCTGCGGAGCCTGACGACGGCCATTACTCAAAATTCCTCTGACATACAGCCAGCTTTAACGGAGTAAATCATGACAGTTTTAATCGGGCACAACGGTGCTCAGGGCATCCCCTTGCCTGAAAACGGTACTTTTGCCGCCTTTACCTACGGGCTGCCGGAAGACGCTTTTGAGAAGCTGACCCGCGCAAAGGAAGCCTGCGACCTGCTCCAGCTCCTGTTTTCCGAACATTCCTGTCCGGGTTCATTCAGCGCACACAGCGTGCCCGGCCTGGCCGCACTGATGGACTACCTGCGCGCCGACCTGACCGACGTCACGCGCTGCTGCGCACTGCTCGAGGAGGACCGCGTATGAAGAAGCCACAGGTATCCGTGTTCCCGCCCGAGCTGACAACGGCACTGTACCGCCGTGCCATTGCTTCCGCATGGCGGGCCAGGCATCTGGCCGACACCGGCAGCGAAATGCGTGGCCCGCACCGCATGACGGTGGAGCGTATCGAGATGGCTATCGCCCTGCATATTGAGAGCGCGATGGTTAATGAGTATGGCGAAGCGCACGGCGCTGCGGCGGCGCTGGCCCTGCTTACCGACATGGTGGAGCCGACGCTCCTGACCGCGCCGCCCGCTCTGACGGCTCGCGGGTGTGAGGTGATGGAAGGGCTTTACGCCACGCTTCCGGCGGCGTTTGAATCGTTCTGCGACACCGGCGCGTCGCTGTACCGGCATTAAGGAGGCGTTATGACAGTACAGTCAGTATCACACATCACTGCCTCCGCGCGCGGCCGCTGGCCGGTCATTCTTCAGATGCTGGGCGTGAACGTGCCCGACGGCGGCCGGCACGGCCCCTGCCCTAAGTGTGCAGGCAAAGACCGTTTCCGCATGGATGATCTTGAAGGCCGGGGTACGTGGATTTGCAGCCACTGCGGCCACGGTGACGGCCTTGACCTAGTGAAGCTGGTGACGGGCAAAGGCGTAAAGCAGGCTGCGCAGGCGGTGGCAGAGGTGCTGGACGTGCGTGACGTGCAGGCCCTGCCGGTTAAGCCCGCCAGAGAAAAAGCCCCGAAGCGCGACATGGCCGCCACCGTCGATGCACTGGTGAAGGCCAGCCACAGCGGTGAAAGTGCCTACCTCACAGGCAAAGGCTTTACCGGTTATCCGGCCTGCCTGACCGGGAGCGCACAGCGCGTTGGCGGCACGGCCTTCCCTGCGGGTTCCCTGCTACTGCCGCTGACCACATCAGACGGCGCGGTGACCGGCGCGCAGCTGATTGCTCCCACGGGTGAAAAGAGCCTGCTGCCCGGCAGCACCATGAAGGGCGCATTTGTGGCGCTCAGCCCGCTGCCGCCTGAGCCGCCGGTGCAGGTGGTCATCACGGAGGGCTACGCCACCGCGCTCACGGTAAGCCAGCTGACCGCCGGGTGCGTCGTGGCCGCGATATCGTCGGGCAACCTGCCGAACGTGGCGCAGGCGCTTCGGGCGCGCTGGCCGGAGGTGAAAGTCATCATCGCCGGTGACAACGATTTTCAGGATGCGGGTGAGAACCCCGGCAGAGCGTTTGCGGAGAAGGCAGCAAAAGCCGTCAGTGGCTGGGTGAGCCTGCCGCCGGGCGAAATCAAGGCCGACTGGAACGACTTTCACCGGGAGCACGGCGTGACACGCGCCCGCGAAGCCTTTCGTAACGGTCTGGTGCTGTGCGGTGAGGGCCGCACGCAGCTGCCGCACGGGTTCCGGCTGACGCAGGAATACCTCTGGTACGAAAAGCAGGTGCAGCGCAACGGCGAAACCGAAATCCAGAACGTCAAAATCTGCAATCCGCTGCGCGTCACGGCCATCACCTGCGACGCCGACGGCGGCAACTTTGGCCGCCTGCTGGAGTGGGAGGACACGTGGGGCGAGCGCCGCCGCTGGGCGATGCCGATGGAGATGCTGAGCGGCAGCGGCGAGGAGCTGCGCCGGGTGCTGCTGGTCAACGGCCTGTCGTACATCAGCACCACCGGCGAGGCCCGCGCGCGCCTGATGGAATACATCTCGCTGTGCAAGCCGGAGCGCCGCGTGACCTGCGTGAGCCGCACCGGCTGGCACGGTCAGGTTTACGTCCTCCAGGACGAGGTGAGCGGCGACGGGGCTGACAGCGTCATTCTCCAGACCACCTCCGTGCAGGGGCGCGATTTCCGCGTGTCCGGCACCACGCAGGAGTGGCGCGAGCACGTTTCCCGCTTCTGCACCGGCAACTCCCGCGTGGCGTTTGCGGTCAGCCTCGCCTTTGCCGCCCCGCTGCTGCGCCTGGTTGGTATGGACGGCGGCGGCTATCACCTCAAGGGGGAATCCACGGACGGCAAGACCACCACCATGAAGGCGGCCACCTCCGTGTGCGGTGGGCCGGACTACTGGCAGACGTGGCGCGCTACCGGCAACGCGCTGGAGGGCTGCGCCAGCCGCCGCAACGACGCGGCCATGATGCTCGACGAAATCCGCGAGGTGGACGGGCGCGAGGCGGGCAACATCGCCTACATGCTGGCAAACGGTCAGGGCAAGGGCCGTGCCGGTACGGACGGCGAGCTGCGCACCCGCAAGCAGTGGCGGCTGCTGTTCTTCTCAACCGGCGAGCTGTCGCTGACCGAGCACGCCGCGAAGGCCGGAGAGCGCACCTTTGCCGGGATGGAGGTGAGGATGATCCAGATACCCAGCGACTCCGGGAAGTTTGGCGTGTTTGAGGAGCTGCACGGCTTTGAGAGCGGAAAGGCGCTGGCCGAGCATCTGGAATGGTCCACGGCCAGCTACTACGGTGCGCCGTTCCGCGAGTGGCTGAAGGCGCTGACCGCCGACCTGAACGGGCTGACGGCGCAGGCTAAAACGCTGCTGAAGGAGTACACCGCCGCCCTGACCCCGCCCGACGCGGGCAATCAGGTGGGCCGCGCGGTCAACCGCTTTGCCCTGGTGGCAATGGCCGGTGAGCTGGCGACCCGGCTGGGCATTACCGGCTGGCAGGAGGGTGAAGCGCTGCGGGCAACCCGCGTGTGCCTGAACGCCTGGCTGAAAGACCGCGGCCATACCGCCAACCAGGAAGACATTGCCGCGCTGGAGCAGGTGCGCAGCTTCTTTACCGCGAACCAGTACAGCCGCTTTGCCGACTGGCACGACGAGCGCAACCGCCCCGGCAACATGGTGGGCTGGCGCAGGGTGGAAAAAGGCAGCACCGCACAGGGCACCGAGGCGGTGACGACGTTCTACGTCATGCCATCCGGCTGGAAGGAAATCTGCAGGGGGTTTGACCCGCGCAAGGTGGCGCGCCTGTGCGCCGACCGTGGCTACCTCATGGCATCCGCCGACGGAAAGCTACAGACCAGCATCCGCCCGCCAGAGATGAACGTGCGCAGGCTCTACGTCTTCAACAGCGAGGTACCGGGCTGACGTTAAAGGCTTTGCGTGAGTCTTATTTTTAAAGGGTAACAGGTGTAACGGGTGTAACAGCCGCATTCAGTAAAGCGTCAGCCTGTTACACCTCTTTCAATGGTGAGGTGTAACAGGTGTAACGCATCCGTCAGCGCTGTTACACCGTGTTACCCGTCGTGTTACACCGGAATAATAAGAAAATGTTCTTTTAATTCATCGATGTAACACCTGTTACCCGTGTTACACCAGAAAAGAAAGGAGCCTGATATGCAGCGCCGTTTAAGCCTCTTTTTCTGGCAGGCAGGTTATCAGCCACAGCGGTAAAACCGCCCGGCGTTGTACCAGCCACCACACACGACCAGCAGATAGATGCACTGTGCCAGCCGCGGCACAATTGACTGACCGAAAATAACCCGACAGGAATGCCCATGACCGATAACACCATCGTAACAGCAGCTGATGCGCTCCCTGCTTCCGTGCAGAGTGCGCTGGAAAAAGTTAACGCAGCCCGAAACGCCTGGATTGAGACGCGCCATAAACAGGAGTCAGCAGCCTCGCAGGCTGACACCATCCGCCAGCGCCGGGCTGAGACTGAGGCGAACGCAACCGCACAGAATGACGAATGGCGCAGGCTGTTCCGTGAGAACGGCGGCGTAATGACGCCGGAGATGAAGAAGCTGCGCGCGGAGGTTGCGCTCGACCGCGAGTCGCTGGAAGAGTTTGACGCCCTGCTGGCCCTGCACGCACAGGAAAGTGAGTTCCTGCCGTGGGAGACTGCTGACCGCGCGAAAGATTACATCAGCGCCCATAACGAACTCGTCCGGCTGCGCGCCATGCAGCTGTGGCAGGATTTCATGCAGGCCCACGGCGGGCCGCTGATTCAGACCCTGAGCCTGCTGAAAATCACGCTGGGCCGTGAGGCATCCATCACCACCGGCGTTGTCCGGGGCGTCAACGACCCGGAAAGCGTGCTCAGGGAATTTATCGCTGAACACATCACGCGCCCTGCGCTTGAGCGCGACGCCCTGCCGGAGGAGGATGCAGCCTTCAGGCTGGTCGGTGTGTTCCCGGATCATGCAGCCCGCGTTGATCTCAGCAGAGGCCCGACACCGGCAGCGCGGAACAGAATGCTGATCCGCCGCGAAATGGCGCTGAAGGAGCAGGCACAATGACCGTTGCAATCACACCCGCACAGGCACTGGGGCAGTTCCGTACCGCTCGCAGCCAGTGGCAGACGCACCTGAGTGAGCGTCAGGAGGCCGAAACGGCGCTGAATACCCTGCTCACGGCGGGCGAAAATACGGCTGATTACAGTGAGCGAGTGCCGCAGCTGCGCGAGCGCATCGCGGTGCTGGACTGGCAGATTAACTGCGCCGCCCGCGAGGGCGTTTATGCACAGCGGATGGTGCTGGAGGCCTGCACGGAAGATGCGCTCAGCGGTTTTATGAGCGAACACGGCCCGGCGCTCACCTCCGCGCTGGCCCCGTTCCTGAACGGCCCCGGCGGACTTGACGTGGCCGCACGGCTGCTGCGCAGCGCCGTGGCCCGTGAGGTGCAGCGGGCGCGCCCGGCGGTGGCCGCAGCCTATCAGGACGCGCTGGCCGAAACGGGCCTTGCCCCGGAGGCCGGTATGCTGCGCGACTGTCAGGGCAGCCACACCCCCGCACAGCATCTGCGCTTTGCGCAGCGCCGGGACCGGATTTCGCAGGAGGGCGCGTAATGGCCCTGAAATGCCCGGAGTGCGGCACCACCGCGCACACACGCACCAGCGCCTACGAGTCAGCGACCGTCAAGCGTACATGGTATCAGTGCACCAACCTTGACTGCTCCTGCACGTTCACCGCGCTGGAGAGCGTCGAGAAAATCATCATGAAGCCGCAGAGGCCTGCGGAGTCAGAACCCGCAGCGGAACCACTGAGCGCGGCGCGTCAGCCGCAGACGCTGGGTCGCTACGGCGACGCCTGCACCCGCCGCGACCGCCACGCACAGCCCTGACAGAGAGAAAAAAGCATGACACAGCAGAACATGACGGAAGAAGAGATGAAGGCAACCGCTGAACTCGTTGGCTCGCTCGTGGCAAGAAGCCGGAAGCCGCTGCAGGATGCGGGATGGCTCCTGAAGCTGCCCGAGGCCGACGTTATCAGCCGCACGACCGCGCTGGTGAAGGACCTTCCCGCTGGCTGGCAGGTCCGCGTACAGGACCTCCAGTGCAAAATGCTGGACTGGCTGGAGGCAAAACAGGCAGAAGCCGCCGCCGGGGACAACATCAGCGCGCTGCGCCAGCGTAAGGCCGCAACGGAACAGGCCAGCCAGGGCAACCGTGCCCGCTTTCGTGAACTGCTTGAGCAGAACGGCGGCACCGTCACGCCGGAAATGAAAGCGCTGCGCGCAGAATATCTGGAGCAGCAGGAAACGGCATCTGACCTTGCCGGACTGATTGCAGAAAGAGAAAAGCAGCTGCCCGCGCTGGCCGATGCTACCGGACGCAAGGCAAATGCCTATGTGTTCTGCCATGACGGCATTATGGACGAGCGTATTGACACGCTCATTGATGAATTTTTTATGGTGAATGGCGTTGAACTCGGCAGCCTGCTCAGAATGAAATACAGCCAGTTTGAGCGAAACGGATCGGTTCATGCGCCCGGCGTGATTGAGGGAGCGAACGACGCGGATACGCTGTACCATAAATTTGCCGTGAACCTCATTGAGAAGTGGACGCATAAAAACCTGCCGCTGATGTTCCGCGATGACGTCATCAGCCTGGCTGGCGCTTATCCTGTCAGGGGAGCCAGAACCGACCGGCGCAAGCGCAAAATTTTCTGAGTCTCTGATTTTAGATCCCACTGATGCCCGGCCATGTGCCGGGCTTTTTTGTACCTGCACGCACCAGCGTGAGCGTGCATGTCTATGCTGCATGAAAACGCATGAGTTTTCGGCACCCCAGACCGGCAGCAAAGGCCAGCAGCGGCGCGGCCCTGAGCCACTCATGCAGGTGCATGAAAACCGCTGCATGAAGTGCGCAGGCGTGGCGGGGCTACGAGCGCGCGCTACGGGAAAAGTTTAAAGTCCAGCAATTACACCTCGTTGCTTCAATCATGTTTTGAGCGGATGTCCTAAAAAAAAGGTTTTGAGTCCAAAAATAATGTTCCTGCAGGCGGGCACATTCGCCATAGTTTTTTGATACTACTCTAAAGATTTTGTGAATGGTGACGAGTATAAATAGGTGTGTATGCACAGGGCGTGATTCACTCGCCTGAAACATACTTAGCATCCGCTCTGGCTCGGCCTAACATCATCATGCCGAAGCTTAAAAAGCGACGCATGAGGGCAGGCTTGTCCGGGATAACCCCTCGCGCAAAGTTTTTTGGGTAACGGATATATAGAATTCTCATTTTAAAGGACAGCAATAATGTCATATCAAATACAAGCTATTTGTCCTTGCTGTAAGTTGCAAGCAACAAATGACTTAAATAAAATAGAGGAACTTTTCGGATTTAGAACCGTAGAGAATGAAAGATTAATTCCACAATCTTATTGTCGTAGATGCCGAGGATTGCGCTGCTCTCCTTCAGAAAAGAAATGTGGAGCAATGTAGTTAAAATATCATACGGTCTATCAATTCAAATGACAGACCGTTTTAAATTGATTAAATCAATCCTCTTCCTTTACATTTGAAGCTGAAACTTTATTAGGTCTAGCATCAATTATAACGAGATTCTTCCCTTCTTTTATTTTAAGTTCTTTGAATACAGAAATTAATTTACTCAACTCTTCATCAGTAAAGTACAGAATAACCTTTATTGATTTCTTTGTTTGATTTGCCTTCTCATACACTTTAACCTGATGAGCTAAATTTTGTTTTAACTTGGAGTTACTTGCCAGTTTAAACTCAACTAATGTCTTATCTTTAGAACCTCGTGATATTTTGTAATCTACAGGCCCTCTTCCATTGTCAACTTCACTATTAACATCCGATATAGAAGCATACCATGTAAGTCTGAACATTAGTTGCAAGTCTGACTCACGCTTGATAGGGTTTCCTTTCAGATAAAAAACCCTATAGCCATTGTTATTTTCAATTACTTGCTTTAAGTACATTACACGCTTATAGGATTCCTCTAAGGTATCATGCTTCTCATGAAAAAATTTGTTGTTATACTCAAAAATTGAATCAATAAGTTTTTGAACCTTATTTATAAAAACACTCTCTGATTCTAGAACTTTCTCCATGCTCTTTTCATGTGCAGACCTACTTTGCCTTTCTTTCATTTTAATATAATAGTCAATGAAAGTAGGGTTACTCTTAATGACTAAATCTGCAGCCGCTTCAAAGTCTTTTTTCTTTGCATTATCGGGAAGGCATCTATTAAAATACTCGCTAAGTTGATCCCTCAATTGTTCGTTAGGAATACTATTACAGATACCTCTAAAATCAGCAACCATGTCATTACGGTTAATCCAAGTATCATCTTTGGTGAGAATATCTCGCGGAGTCAATAGCACAAAGTCCCCATTATAGGAAGGCAATGTGAAATTTTTATTTACCCACGTTCTAGTCTGATAGTTGAAATGAACTTTTTCTACATTGAATTCTTTAAGAAACTTTTTATTTATGTTTTTTGTAGAGAACTCTTGTGTATATTCCAACAAAAAAGACTTAATTAAATTTGTAGTAAAATCGCTAACACTATCTTTACCAACGCCACTTTTAATAAGGCATAGCTTTTCCAAATGGCTGCTAGAAGTGATTTCCTCTTTACCAAAATTCGATAATATATTGGAAAAGCTTGCATTTAAAGCTTTCGCAAAGTCTGGACCTAACCCACTTCCACCGTTACCAACGATGCTGTAGCCAAACCAATTCTGTTTCACTTCAGGGAAAAGGAACCAGCTTCTTATAAGGCCTTCACTAAGCTTATTCCCATCAGAAACATCCCTTAGAAAGGCAACATACTCGATTATTTCATTATGTAGCTTCTTATATTTGTCATTAGCGCTGTTAAATAATAGAAATGGATCTATAAATAATGGAAGATCATTAATTAACGAGATATTAAATGCACCATAATCTTTAATCTTTTCAGGTGCTACTTTAAAAAAGTCAGAAAAATATACATTTATCTTAGGCATAGATGGTTCTCCTTAACTTAAATTATCTACAGGTTACCGTGCGAGAGGATTAAGAAACATTAATATTCATTAATAATGAACACATTTCACATTAAAATCAAAATTAAAAAACTCATAAAATCATTCACATAAAAAAAAACAGATCCATAAATACCTAGCTTAACAAAAAAACAACTAATCATTTTGTTGATATCGTAAGCTAACTATCAGTTTCTACAATTCATTAGAAGAGCATGAGGTTTCGCGACAACCACTGTGTTAAAACGGTATTTGATTGGAGTTGCTTATGAGGAGTCATTAGAAAAACAAATCAATCATCATCAAAATCAATAAGTTAAATAAAAAACACTCCCATAATCAAAGCTCCCAGCCTGAGCACTAATCAATAAATCTTGCATATGATAGAGAGCTTTCCTTTGCTCATAACATTTCTCAAAACGGCCAACCTTAAGCCTTATAAAAATTTTACGTACCAAAAATTGTACCACCACAAAGGGAACAAAAAGTAAATCATATTAAAATCATAAACATACTATTATAAACTATGCACAGATTCAGAATATTGAGTAAGTTCCTCAAGCATCTAATACATCTGATAACGCCCTGAAAAACGGGCGTTTATTCTAAAAATTATGATTGGGCTCACCCGAATCTTCTGCTTTTGCTGGGCAATAAGTCAGTTACTAAAGCCATTCAGGCCTGTCTTTTCATCATAATTCTTTGTTTGATTTAATGTCCCAGCCTGACTGGGTTTCTGCACCTTTGCCACCGCTTGCTGATTGCTCCCAATATTGTGTTTTTACCTTTGATGCCTGGAACTGATATGAAACGCCAATCAGGTCCCGGTTAGTAGTGCCATTGAAAATTACGTTAGTGATAAGCACATCTTCAAGCGTAATGCGGCAGTACTCTATTTGGCTTCCTCCGGCCTTACATACTGAAAGCTCTACCTTGCCAATATGCTTGCCGTTGGAAACATAGCGCATGATTGCTGGAGTAGCTTTATCAATCAGCGCCTGAACGGAAAGATCACGATACTGAACTTTTCCAGCACCTCCCCCACCACCAACCGTCATATTCCCTGGCTGACTCGCACCCCATGTAAATGAATCAATGGCAATCCAGCCTTTGTGATTACTATCCTGCGATTCGCCTGTTATGCCATCGATTTTTAAGAAGAGATCCGTACTCATAGCTGGTCCTTTTTCTTTCACTGATAAGGGGGATATGATTAAATAAAATTAATGATAAGTATGATGACATAAAGGTGCAGTCATGGACTACTGGAAACCAGACCGATTTAAGGATTACTTTCTGACTATGGCTCATGCTGAAGCTAATCAGCTGCTTGACAATGCTAACCACCTTTCTCACCTCTATCTGAAAGACGGCTTTAATCGATTGCAGTTCCAGGATGATGTTAAAGCTTTCGTTAACGCTCAAATACAGGTTATCCGTTCAAATTCTACAGATGATCAATGCCAGCAGTGCATTCAAAATCTCAAAAAAGAAAATGAGTACCTCACTATTCAGGACAGAATGCTCAAAGCGGGAACGGCTGTGGTTCATGCTTCGGTACAGGTAGTTAAGAATGGAGACATATGGGGCTATGTAATCAATGGCGTTGGGGTAGTGCTAAGCGGTCTGCAAGTCATAGCGGGTGTATCTGTAGTTGGAGCTTCCCTTGCGTCCGGGACAATCATAGGCACTGCCTTTGGAGGTATGTTAGTTCTGCATGGGCTCAATGGCTTTCAGGAATCTGTTGAAAATCTTGTATATGGCAAAACTGACAGTGTGGGATTACTTAAACAGGGTTATGTAGCTACTGCTGAGTTTATGGGGTTTGACCAGAAGGTTGGGCAACTGACATACAGTTCTATGGATTTGGCTCTGTCCCTCTACGGCATTGTACGTCTGGTGCAGAAACCGGAAGCATGGCGTCTCTACTATTTCCTTAACACCGACTATGTTCGTGGTATTAAGGAGATGAGTAGAAAAGAGCTATTTATTGAGATGTATAATGACGCATCAGCAATCAAGTCAATATCTGATACTTATAAAGAGTGACCGTGTTTCTTCATAAATCTGTAAGCTTTAAATGCAGGTTTCAAAGGTACAAATATATATAAAATAACGAATCCTGCTACAAGCGTGATCACATATGAAACAAGGTTTTCTTGTGTACCACTGCGAATGGTATAAATAAGTCCTGCGAGAAGGATTGCTATTAATATCATTGCAACTATGAATCTTTTCTTTAACTGTGAAAGTAGCCAGGGATAAGGATAACCGTCTTTCTCAGCATGCTGACGTATCACAGAGACCTCCCTTGGTGTAAACCCCTCTTTTACAAGCATTTCTTCGATTTGCATTTTGTTCATAATGAGCGTCATTCATTCGGCTTACGATAGTCTGATTGTAACTCATTACTTAAGCCCTGTACAAACTGGACAGGCCTTTAAAAGACTTCAGCTCTTTTATTTTTTAGGATGGTTCCCTGGTGCTAAAACTTGCGCATAATATATGTGCTATCAAATTCCGGGGAAAAATGACTTTGTTAACTATTGGATTGAATCAAGGTGATACTTTCCAGCTTCCATCACTCTTCGTAAATCTGAATTCAGCTACAGTTTACTTCTAGCCATGAATGGTAGTGTGATATCGGCATTCACTTTGCAGAGGTATGTGCCTCTAGCCTCTGATCCCTTACAGGAAACAAAGCTTAGCGGGTAGCTATATGGGCATAGATTTTAAAAATAAATCACTCCATAAATTTAATTTATTGAAATTAATGGATTACTTATATAAATCACCATCCAGATTCATAATTTCGGATAGTTCCCTATTCGATGGAAAGTGAGTAAGCGTCAGCGATGGCAGCTTACTCACTTTTTGTACAGGGTGGGCTGAGATGTAGTGGCATACAGAAGGATCGTGCTGCTTAAGTGCCGCGGGATTTCGTAAAGATAGATAAATAATCATTTCCGGACTGTTCCTGAACGGTCGTTTGTCACGTTTTCCCTTTCAGAAGCATGCCCCCTAATACACTGAATTAAATATACTTTTTCACAAAAAACCCTTCTGAACACCCTCAATGCGCTCGTTCCATGAAACTGGTCAATCCTGTGGAGTCAGTAGTTTCCCTTTCTTTGAAGGCACTTTTTGATAAAGTGCTGGTCGAAATCAGTACAGCTGTAGCGCCTGGAGACTTTATGGAAGTGTTCTTTATGCGATGCATCCATTTATCTCATGAAGGTTTTAATGAAAAACACCGGAAAATTTAGCAGCTCGCTGCTGCATCCGCGTTATTGGTTTACCTGGTTTGGTCTTAGTGTGCTGTGGCTCATCGTCCAGCTTCCCTACCCTCTTCTTATGCGTCTGGGTGCCGGTGCAGGCAAGATCTCCCGTCATTTCCTGCAGCGCCGCGAGCGCATCACCCGCCGGAATATTGAACTCTGCTTTCCGGGCATCAGTGAAGAAAAAACAGAGGCGATGATCGCCGGCAATTTTGCCTCACTGGGCATGGCACTGGCAGAAACCGGTATCGCCTGGTTCTGGTCGGATCGTGCCGTAAGGCGTCTGTTTAATGTCACCGGGATGGCAAATCTTCATGCGGCGCAGAACGAAAAGCGTGGTGTGATGCTGATTGGCGTGCACTTTATGTCGCTGGAACTGGGCGGTCGCATCAGCGGTCTCTGCCAGCCGATGATGGCGATGTATCGCCCGCATAACAATCAGGCAATGGAGTATGTACAGACCCGGGGTCGGATGCGCTCAAACAAAGCGATGATCGACCGTCGCGACCTGCGCGGTATGGTGCATGCGCTGAAACAGGGTGAATCAGTCTGGTTCGCACCGGACCAGGATTACGGCCCTAAAGGCAGCACCTTTGCGCCACTGTTTGCGGTAGAAAAAGCCGCCACCACCAATGGGACATTTGTCCTGTCGCGTCTGGCGAAGCCCGCGATGGTGCCGATTATGCTGATCCGTAATCCCGATAATTATGGCTACCACCTGATCATTGAACCGATGCTGGAAAACTACCCGCATACGGATGAGGCAGCGGCAGCGGCTTATATGAATAAAGTCATTGAGAATCAGATCCTGCGAGCGCCCGAGCAGTATCTCTGGCTGCATCGTCGCTTCAAAACCCGGCCACCGGGCGAAGCATCGCTCTACGTCTGAATTAACGGATAAAGCAGGCCACGCGCCTGCTTTATTTTTTCAGCTTCTCCTTCCTGCGGTCTGGCGTTCGCGCCTTCTTCCGGTTCCCTGTCGGGCTTTGCTTAACCTGTTCCTGCCATTCCTGCTGTCCGGACTCACGCGGCGAGTGGGCAGACTGGTATCAGATCGTTAATTCAGCAATCATAAACACCCTTATTACCTCAAGGCCGGACCTTCATATGGATATCAACGATAAACAGCAGTGGCAGCGTCCGCTGATTGATGACCGCCTCACCCCCTATATTGAAGTGGATGGAGCGCGACTGGAGCAGAACCTGCAGCAGATGCAGCAAAAAGCACAGGCGGCAGGCGTTGCACTTCGCCCTCATATCAAAACGCATAAAAGCGTCTGGATTGCTCAGCAGCAGCTTGCGCTCGGCGCACAGGGCGTCACCGTTTCTAAACCCAGTGAAGGCATCACCTTCATTCAGGGTGGCATTCGCGATCTGCTGTTAGCCTATCCGGTAGTGCAACCACAGAGCGTGGCAGAATTACTGCGTCTCGCCGTGCAGCACCAGGCGAAAGTCACACTGATTGCGGACAGACTGCAGGGTGTGGAGGCGATAGCTGCGGCCTGGCAGCAGCAACCGCAATGCGAACTGGCGGTGGCGATTAAAGTTGATGTCGGTTTACACCGGATTGGCGTCAATCCTGAGAGCGATGAAGCTGTGGAGATAGCGCAGGCGTTGCGGGATAAAGGGTTACGTTTTGCCGGACTGGTGTCGCATGCCGGTCACGCTTATGGTGCCGGTCATGCCACGGCCATTGCTGAGATTGCCCGACAGGAAATGGCCCTGATGCAGCGGCTGCAGTTAAAGTTGCAGGCTGCCGGGTTTAACGACTGCCCTGTTTCTGTCGGCTCAACCCCGACCGCGCTGGCGGCAGATATTGCGCCCGGCACCAGGGAAATCCGGCCCGGCAATTATGCCCTGCTGGACCTGACAGCCTGCCGTCTTGGTTTAAGCCGCGTCGATCAACTGGCAATGAGCGTGATTTCCCGTGTGGTCGCAGTGAACGATCACTTTGTGATTGTGGATGCAGGATCAAAAATGCTGAGTTCGGATAAAGGGCCGCACGGCACCAATGCCAGCGGCTTTGGTATTGCCGTCGATGAAGCAGGTCAGACCTATGAGGTTACGAAACTATCGGAAGAACATGGGTTCCTGCTTTATCAGCATCGTCGCCCTGAAGTCGGCACGCTGCTGCGCATTTTCCCCAATCACAGTTGCGCCGTAATGGCCCAGTCAGATGGCTTTGTTCTGCGTCACGCCACCGGCCAGAGTGAAGAGCAGGCGGTGTCTGCGCGCGGTAACTTCATCTGAATCCGTTGCAGACAGCACCTTACGCTGTCTGCGCCCTGTACGAAACCCTGCCAGCACCACACTTCTGTCGTTACAACGTTTTAACATACCGGTGGCCGTGCTTTAATGCTTTTTTGCTTCTCCCCCGGAGGTTATATGCTCTCCTCGCGCACGCTGAGCCTGACGATTCCGCGCCACTGGTTAGATCTCTATGAAACCATCTGGAAGCCCGAATTTTTTCCTAAGTGGGCTTCCGGCCTGACGCACCGCGCGTTAGAACCTGATGGCAATCGCTGGCGTGCTAAAGGCCCGCAGGGAAATGTGAAGCTCCGTTTCTCGCCCCATAATCCGTTTGGTGTGATGGATCACTGGATTGATAGCGGCTCTGGCAGAGAGATTTACGTGCCTATGCGCGTGATAGCGAATGAACAGGGCGCCGAAGTGATGGTGACAGTCTATCGCCAGCCATTTACCTCTGATGAGAAATTTAAGCAGCATATTGAATGGGTTAGCAACGATCTGGAAAAACTTAATCATTTGCTGACTCAGTAAATCAATAACTTAGCGCGATTTCTTTCTGTAGTTATGGCTGGCCGGTAATGAAAAAAAAACAGAAAAATTTGCGCGAATAAAGCATAAAGCACTTATCTGATTGATGACCGCGCCTTCACCATTAGTAACAACCCTGCTTAAGCTTCCCTTCCAGGAAAATTCCTGGGAAAACCCTGTCAGAAGCAGGGATTCCCCGGGATTTCAGGGCTTTTAATGTCTCCTGCATGTTTTGATTGTTTCCTGCACACATTAATCCTTAATCGGCGTTTATTATGCCACCACTGAGGATTTAATATTTATCATGCACAAAGTGAAACCATTTATTTCTGCGGCCCCGTTATCAGACTTTTCTTATGGTGTTAAATTAAATAAAACAATGTATAAATCATTTCACACACAGCAATACCCATAATGATAAAGCAGTAAAAAGTCATGGACCGCTCAGCGAATCTTTAAATGAAAGCGTTGAGTTTGCCGCAAGGATGCTGGCAGGGGAATATAAAACAACAACAGGATTTATTCGTGATCTGGCGGAATTCTTTGTGACAGCAGGGAATTCCGCCATGACACGAAACAGGGACTTTACCAGGGATACTTTCCAGGATTATTTAAAGCAGCACATAATAACAGGGCAAGCCTGATAAATTTTTCCAGGACTCCGCTCAGAAAGAATTGCACTCATTAACGGTGTCACAGCAATCATCTCTTGCCGTTGCACAAAGACAACATTCTCACAGAGTCGCCGGACTCTAACGAGTATATTATGGCAATACGCGAAAGCAGTCTTAATAGCGCAAAATGGTCTCTGCTCTCTTCCATTAAAATTATTGGCATCGGCGTTCTGCAGCTTTCGTTGCTGGCGCAGATTCTGCAGGCAAACGAACTTAACCTGCTGGCGATCGCCGTGATTGCTCTGCTGGCTATCGATACGCTGGCCGATCGGGGCTTCTCAAACTCACTGATCCGCCGCTGCATGCTCTCGATTAATGATCTGTCCATCCTTTACTGGGGGAATGTCCTGGTGGGTGTGGCAATATTTGGCCTGCTCTTTTCTGGCAGCCATCTGCTCAGTAACCTGTTTGCTCAGCCCGAGCTGGCATTAATGCTGCAGATGGTCTCCGTGGTCTTTATTATTATTCCACAGGGCCAGCATTATCGTGCGATATTACAGCGCGAAAAACAGTACACCCGTATCGCCTTTGCGGAAACATCGTCAGTACTGGCCGGACTGGGCGTGACCTTATTTACCGTCTGGCTGACACCTTCCGTATTATGTGCAATCTGGGGTTATCTGGCGATGGCGTCTATTCGCATGCTGATTTACTGCTACTACGGTCGTTCATGGTTCCAGCCAGAATATCGTTTTAGTCTGAATGCCTTTGCTAAAATTCGTGCAAGAAACAAATAATATAATAAGTCTGTAAGGTGGGCTCTGAGCATCCGAAACGATGCGTTGGCGTGCTGTTAACCAGCACGCCTTTCTTTTTTATTGCGCCGGATATCTTTTCCCTCTGACCGGTTATTTCCTCTATCCTCACCTCTGCTTATTCTTTCCTGTCCGGATGAATCTCCACCGGGTAGCGAAAAAGCCTTTGCGGTCACGACGTCCCCCGTTCTGCGTAAGCGCAATCCGGACAGAAACATGCCCCGGATCTCTGCGCCTTCATCTCAGATTTTCTCATGCGTTCAGCACAGTCCGCTCGTCAGAGAGCCTTTATATGCTGACGCCATCGCTGGCTGGTATAAACTGCGCTCATCCCGGACGCCGCTCGCCAGAAAATCTCAGTCGCTGGCGCTAAGGTAATGCCGTAGCCTTGTCGCCGTCTCACTGGAGCCTGCTATGTTACTGACTGTTCTCTACATCATTGGTATTACCGCCGAAGCCATGACCGGCGCGCTGGCGGCCGGTCGCCGCAAAATGGATCTGTTCGGCGTCATTATTATCGCCTCGGTGACCGCCATAGGCGGCGGGTCAGTGCGCGATATTCTGCTCGGTCACTATCCGCTGGGATGGGTAAAGCACCCTGAATACATCATGATCGTTGCGGCAGCAGCGGTGGTGACGACATTCGTGGCTCCCCTGATGACGCACCTGCGCAAAGTGTTTCTGGTGCTGGATGCGCTGGGCCTGGTGGTCTTCTCCATCATTGGCGCACAGGTTGCTCTGGATTCCGGACATGCCATGATTATTGCCGCCATCAGCGCGGTGATTACGGGTGTCTTCGGCGGCGTACTGCGCGACATGTTCTGCAATCGCATTCCGCTGGTGTTTCAGAAAGAGCTCTACGCCGGTATCGCCTTCGCCTCGGGCTGGATGTATATCCTGCTGCTGAAAACAACCCTGGCACATGAAGCGGTGATTATCATTACCCTGCTGTTCGGCTTCTTTGCCCGTTTACTGGCGCTGCGCTTCCGCCTCGGTTTGCCGATTTTCAACTATCCCCATCCCGAGCATTGAGGAAGCGGGGATGTTCTGCTGCTGCAGGAACGCGATCAGCGCCTGCAGCCGGGCATCATGGAACTGCGTAACCAGGCGCTTTGCTAGCGCAGCGCCAACGCCCGGTAGCGCCTGCCAGCCCGCCACATCCCGCTGCGTTAAGCTCTCCCACTGCTGATCGGGTAGCGACTTCAGGGCTTTCCGCGGCAGTGAAATACCTAAGGCATCCACCCAGCGACGAAACGGCTGCTGACGGGTGAGATTAAAACGGTGCCAGAGCTGACCTGCCCGTTCCGGAGAGAGGCCTGTCGCGGCGGCGATCTGTTCCGGTGTTAACGTCAGCCAGTCAAAGAGGTGCGTCATTGCGCCGCTTTCCAGTAAGCGCAGCCAGGTGCTGCGCGCTACGCCCGGAATATTCAGCACCGCTTTCTGGCTGAGCCAGCGTAATTTTGCCAGCAGCTGTTTCTGACATGCAGCACTGAAGGTGAAACAGCTCAGCGGCGTATAGCGCGCCGCATCGGGAGGCTGAGGGTAGTGCCTTTCTGCCACGCGCCAGATCACCCGCTCCAGCCGGGGAATACCCTGGCCCGCCAGGCTCAGCGTAATCAGATCGCCTGCAACGATGTCCATCTCCTGCCAGCGACGCAGCGATCCGACGCTGACCCGTCTGACGGTCTTATCATCCAGCTGAACCGGCTGCAGATTGAGAACCGCCGCGATTTTCCCGGTCCGGCCGATGGGGAAATCGACCGAGAGCACTTCCGCGCTCACTTCAGGAGGCTCATATTTCCAGGCAACGGCCCAGCTCCCCTCGCCCGGCAGCCAGTTTTTACCCGCAGGTCGCTGGGCCTGATGTACCACCACACCGTCAGTCACAAAAGGCAGCGCAGCATGGAACCAGCGCGTTCGCCAGGCGGCGACATCCTCTTCGTCGTTTACCCGGTGACTCCATTTTTCCGCCACACCCAGTCCCCAGCGGCTGAGTTGCTGCAGGCGTTCCGTCATTGCGGCGGGACCATCGGGCCAGGCCCAGATAAAGATATCGAGCGACTGCCGCAGCGGAGTCCGCGTTTTGCTCATCATGGCACCCGCCACCTGCGCGCGCGCATTCCTGCCGCCATCCGTTGCCTGCTGATGACCGGTCATCGACAGGAAAAGCTCACCCTGCAGCACCACCTCGTCAAGGCGGGTGTCAATATGCTGTGGGATCGCCGGAATCTCAGCGGCTTTACTCAGCCACTCTTCACCGCGTAAGCCATCGCCGCGACTCAACAGGGAAACCAGCCGGCCCTGGCGATAAACCAGCGAAACAGCAATGCCATCGACTTTCGGCTGTACCCAGAGATCGTGCCGTCCCTGCATCCAGTAGGCCAGAGCCAGCTTGTCCCGCAGCTTTTTCACGCCGGTATGCGCAACCGGATGCAGATGCTCTCCCTTGTTCGGCAGTTGCGGTGTATAAGCAGGCTGCGAAGGACTGAAGCAGTGCTGCCAGTGATTCAGGCGCTGCTGCAGCGCATCGTAATCGCTGTCCGCCACCGGGCTCTGCCCCTGCTGATAGTAGGCCTCGTCCCAGTGTTGCAGCTGCTGCTGCAGGCGAGCGATCTCTTTCTCCGCCCGGATGGGGGTCCAGACCGGACACAGGGCGCTGTGCGCCGGACAGAGGACGAACCCCAGCGCCACCCCAAACAGCCTCCAGCCAACTCCTTTCATCTTCTCTCTCCTGAGGTTTTGTGGCATTCAACCTCAGGCCATCAGCACCAGCCAGCGACGATGTACAATGATGGAAGAGAGGCTGTCGTCATCTGCCCGCTATTGCAGCGGCACGACAGGTCATTGCGTCAGAATGCGCAAAAACTGGTTATTGCCGCTGCGCAAACGCTGCGTGGCAACCGGAAGCTGTGTATACTGTGCAGGAAATCGACTCCGCTTTTAATCAATTCAAGAAAACCATGGCTCAAGGCACGCTCTATATTGTTTCTGCTCCCAGCGGCGCAGGTAAATCCAGCCTGATTCAGGCACTGTTAAAGACCCAGCCGTTGTATGACACGCAGGTCTCTGTTTCGCACACGACGCGCGGTATGCGTCCGGGTGAAACCCATGGCGAACACTACTTCTTTGTTGAAAAACATGAATTTGAGCGGATGATTGAGGAAGAAGCTTTTCTCGAACACGCCAAAGTTTTCGACAATTACTATGGCACCTCACGTCAGGCAATTGAGCAGATGCTGGCGACCGGCGTGGATGTTTTTCTCGATATCGACTGGCAGGGCGCGCAGCAGATTCGCGCGAAAATGCCCGGCGCACGCAGCATCTTCGTTTTGCCGCCGTCGAAAGAAGAGCTCGATCGCCGTCTGCGCGGTCGTGACCAGGACAGCGAAGAGGTCATCACGCGCCGCATGGCGCAGGCCGTTGCGGAAATGAGCCACTACGCCGAATATGACTATTTAATTGTGAATGATGATTTCGATCTGGCGCTGTCCGATCTGAAAACCATCATTCGCGCAGAACGTCTGCGCATGGCACGTCAGAAGGCGCGTCACGATGCTTTAATCAGCAAACTGTTGGCAGTCTGAATACAGTTTCAGTATGATGCGCAGTCATTTCTTCATCTGTGGAGTAGCACACCTATGGCACGCGTAACCGTTCAGGACGCAGTAGAAAAAGTTGGTAATCGTTTTGACCTGGTGTTGGTCGCTGCACGTCGTGCACGTCAGATGCAGGTTGGCGGTAAAGATCCGCTGGTTCCGGAAGAGAACGACAAACCTACCGTTATCGCTCTGCGCGAAATCGAAGAAGGTCTGGTCACCAATCAGATTTTAGATGTGCGTGATCGTCAGGAACAGCAAGAGCAGGAAGCCGCTGAATTACAGGCCGTTACCGCTATCGCTGAAGGTCGTCGTTAACAGCCACCTGCAGGTCGCCCTTGTATCTGTTTGAGAGCCTCAATCAACTGATTGAAAAATACTTGCCAGAGGAGCAGATCAAGCGCCTCCAGCAAGCCTACCTTGTCGCACGTGATGCCCACGAGGGACAGACACGCTCCAGCGGTGAGCCTTATATCACCCATCCGGTTGCCGTGGCCTGTATTCTGGCAGAAATGAAGCTCGACCATGAGACCCTCATGGCCGCGCTGCTGCATGACGTCATCGAAGATACGCCAGCCACTTACCAGGACATGGAACAGCTGTTCGGTAAAAGCGTGGCGGAACTGGTTGAAGGCGTTTCCAAGCTGGACAAGCTGAAATTCCGCGACAAGAAAGAGGCGCAGGCAGAGAACTTCCGCAAGATGATTATGGCGATGGTGCAGGATATCCGCGTCATTCTCATCAAGCTGGCTGACCGTACCCACAATATGCGCACCCTGGGGTCATTACGCCCGGACAAACGTCGCCGCATCGCGCTGGAGACGTTAGAGATTTACAGTCCGCTGGCGCACCGCTTGGGTATTCACCATCTGAAAACGGAGCTGGAAGAGCTCGGTTTTGAGGCCCTCTATCCGAACCGCTATCGGGTGATTAAAGAGGTGGTGAAAGCCGCGCGCGGTAACCGTAAAGAGATGATCCAGAAGATTCTTTCTGAGATCGATGGCCGTTTACAGGAAGCGGGCATCCCCTGCCGCGTCAGCGGTCGTGAAAAGCATCTTTACTCGATCTACCGCAAAATGACGCTGAAAGAGCAGCGTTTTCACTCGATCATGGATATCTACGCCTTTCGCGTCATCGTGAAAGACCTGGATACCTGCTATCGCGTTCTGGGCCAGATGCACAGCCTCTATAAGCCGCGTCCGGGTCGCGTGAAAGATTACATCGCCATCCCCAAAGCTAACGGCTATCAGTCGCTCCATACCTCCATGATTGGCCCGCACGGCGTGCCGGTTGAGGTGCAGATTCGCACCGAGGATATGGATCAGATGGCGGAGATGGGGGTCGCTGCGCACTGGGCCTACAAACAGGCGGGAGAAAGTGGCACCACCGCACAGATTCGCGCCCAGCGCTGGCTGCAAAGCCTGCTGGAGCTGCAACAGAGTGCGGGCAGCTCATTTGAATTTATTGAGAGCGTGAAGTCCGATCTCTTTCCTGACGAGATCTACGTCTTTACGCCTGAAGGCCGCATTGTGGAACTGCCCACCGGCGCGACGCCGGTGGACTTCGCCTATGCGGTTCATACCGATATTGGTCATGCCTGCGTCGGCGCGCGCGTCGATCGCCAGCCTTATCCGCTGTCGCAGCCGCTGACCAGCGGGCAGACGATTGAGATCATTACCGCTCCAGGCGCCCGGCCTAACGCCGCCTGGCTTAACTTCGTCGTCAGCTCCAAAGCCCGTGCCAAAATCCGTCAGCTGCTGAAAAATCTTAAGCGCGAAGACTCGGTCAATCTGGGTCGCCGCCTGCTCAGCCATGCGCTGGGCGGCAGCCGTAAACTGGCTGAAATCCCGGCTGAGAATATCCGCCAGGAGCTGGATCGCATGAAGCTGACCTCGCTCGACGATCTGCTGGCCGAGATCGGTCTGGGCAACTCGATGAGCGTGGTGGTGGCGAAGAACCTGCTGCAGGCTGACAACAAGACGATCAGCAACAGCAAACGCGGTAAGCTGCCGATCAAGGGCGCTGATGGCGTATTGATTACCTTCGCCAAATGCTGCCGCCCTATTCCTGGTGACCCGATAGTGGCCCACGTCAGCCCCGGAAAAGGGCTGGTGGTGCATCACGAATCCTGCCGGAATATTCGCGGCTATCAGAAAGAGCCTGAAAAATTCATGCCGGTCGAGTGGGACAAAGTCACTGAGCAGGAGTTCGTGGCGGAGATCAAGGTCGACATGTTTAACCATCAGGGCGCGCTGGCTAACCTGACGGCGGCGATTAATACCGCCGGCTCGAATATTCAGAGCCTGAATACCGAAGAGCGCGATGGCCGCGTTTACAGCGCCTTTATCCGCCTGACCGCGCGTGACCGCGTCCATCTGGCCAACATCATGCGGAAAATCCGCGTGATGCCGGATGTGATTAAAGTCCACCGTAACCGTAATTAGTGCATGAACGATCAACGTTTTGCCCGGATTCAGGCGATGCTGGCACTGCGCCAGCACGATCTCACGGTCTGTATGGAGCAGGTGCATAAGCCGCACAATGTTTCCGCAGTGATCCGCACGGCCGACGCCGTGGGCATCCACGAAGTGCATGCGGTCTGGCCCAGCCAGCGGATGCGCACGCAGGCTTCTGCCTCTGCCGGCAGCAACAGCTGGGTGAAAGTGGTCACCCATCCCACCATCGGCGATGCCGTAAAACAGCTTAAACAGCAGAAGATGCAGGTTTTAGCGACCCATCTCTCTGCGGATGCCGTTGATTTCCGCGAGATCGATTACACCCTGCCGACCTGCATCCTGATGGGACAGGAAAAAACCGGGATTACCGAAGAAGCACTGGCGCTGGCCGATCGGCAGATCGTTATTCCGATGGTGGGGATGGTTCAGTCGCTGAATGTCTCGGTCGCCTGCGCGCTGATCCTGTACGAAGCACAGCGACAGCGGCAGAATGCGGGGCTCTATCTGCGCGACTACAGCCTGCTGGACGAAGAGGAACAGCAGCGCCTGCTATTCGAAGGCGGATTCCCGGTGCTGGCACGCGTCGCCAGACAGAAAGGGTTGCCCTATCCGCGCATCAACGCTCAGGGTGAAGTCGACGCCGATCCCAGCTGGTGGGCCACCATGCAATCGACCGGTAAAAGACGATGAAAGGCCGTCTGCTGGATGCCATCCCGCTCAGTACCCTGACCGGCGTCGGTGCCAGCCAGGCAGCAAAGCTGGCCAGAATAGGCCTGCACACCATTCAGGATCTGCTGCTTCATCTCCCGCTGCGCTACGAAGACCGCACTCAGCTCTATGCCATTAACGATCTGCTGCCTGGCATCTGGGCCACCGTAGAAGGCGAAGTACTGCACACAGATATCACCTTTGGTCGCCGCCGGATGATGGTCTGCCAGATCAGCGATGGCAGCGGCGTGCTGACCATGCGCTTCTTCAATTTCAATGCCGGTATGAAGAACAACCTGTCGCCGGGTCGTCACGTTACCGCCTATGGTGAAATCAAGCGCGGCCAGCGTGGTGCTGAGATTATCCATCCTGAATACCGCATCCAGGGCGAACAGAGCAGTGTGACGCTGGAAGAGACCTTAACGCCGGTTTATCCCACCACCGAAGGTATCCGCCAGGCCACGCTGCGTAATCTGACCGATCAGGCGCTGACGCTGCTGGAGAGCTGCCCGATAGCCGAACTGCTGCCGCAGGAGCTGAGCGGCGGTCTGATCAGCCTGCCCGATGCCTTACGCACGCTGCATCGCCCACCGCCCGACCTCCGGCTCAGCGAACTGGAGAGTGGCCGCCATCCGGCCCAGCGCCGTCTGATTCTGGAAGAGTTGCTGGCGCACAACCTGAGTATGCTGGCGGTGCGCGCCGGTGCGCAGCGCTATTACGCGTTGCCCATGCCGCCGCGCCATAACCTGAGTGACCAGCTGCTGGCCGCGCTGCCCTTCTCGCCCACCCAGGCGCAGAAAAGGGTAGTGGCGGAGATAGAAAACGATCTGGCGAATGACTTTCCGATGATGCGGCTGGTGCAGGGTGATGTTGGCTCAGGCAAGACGCTGGTGGCTGCACTCGCTGCGCTGAACGTGATCGCCCACGGTAAACAGGTGGCGCTGATGGCGCCGACCGAACTGCTGGCTGAACAGCACGCCAGTAACTTCCGTCAGTGGTTTGCACCGCTGGGAATTGAAGTCGGCTGGCTGGCCGGGAAACAGAAAGGCAAAGCGCGTCAGGCGCAGCAGGAAGCGATCGCCAGCGGTCAGGTGGCGATGGTCGTCGGCACCCATGCTCTGTTTCAGGAACAGGTGCAGTTTAAGGGACTGGCGCTGGTCATCATTGATGAACAGCATCGGTTCGGCGTCCACCAGCGCCTCGCGCTGTGGGAAAAAGGTGAGGAGCAGGGTTTCCATCCGCATCAGCTGATCATGACCGCCACCCCCATTCCGCGCACCCTGGCGATGACCGCCTATGCCGATCTGGATACCTCGACCATCGACGAGCTGCCGCCGGGACGCACACCGGTGACCACCGTGGCCATTCCCGACTCCCGACGGGATGAGATCGTCGCACGGGTGGAACACGCCTGCCGCGAAGGGCGTCAGGCCTACTGGGTCTGCACCCTGATTGAAGAGTCAGAATTACTGGAGGCGCAGGCGGCAGAGGCGAGCTGGGAAGCCCTTAAAACGGCCCTGCCTGCGTTGAATATAGGCCTGGTGCATGGCCGGATGAAACCCGCCGAGAAACAGGCGGTGATGCAGGCGTTTAAAGCAAACGAGCTGCAACTGCTGGTGGCGACCACCGTGATTGAAGTCGGGGTAGACGTGCCTAACGCCAGCCTGATGATTATTGAGAATCCGGAACGGTTAGGCCTGGCACAGCTGCATCAGCTGCGGGGCCGGATCGGTCGCGGTGCGGTGGCTTCACACTGTGTGCTGCTCTACAAAGCGCCGCTCAGCAAGACGGCGCAGAAGCGTTTGCAGGTGCTGCGAGACAGCAACGATGGCTTCGTCATTGCCCAGTTCGATCTGGAGATACGCGGGCCAGGTGAGCTGCTGGGCACCCGCCAGACCGGTAACGCCGAGTTTAAAGTGGCTGACCTGCTGCGCGATCAGGCGATGGTGCCCGAAGTTCAGCGTGTCGCGCGTCACATCCACCAGCACTATCCCGAACAGGCCAGCGCCCTGATTGAACGCTGGCTGCCGGAAAATACCCGTTATACCAACGTCTGAGTCACGCCCCTGCCCGTACCCACTTTTCACCTCAGCCGGGCAAACGATTGCTTTTGGCCTGCGGATGATTACAATCGCCACACACTTTTTCGGGAAGAGCAGAAGATGTCCACCAATCCGCAGCCAGACCAGCCCTCCGCCCTGCAAAGCGAACTGATTTACCGCCTCGACGATCGTCCTCCCCTTCCGCAGACGCTGTTTGCTGCCGCTCAGCATCTGCTGGCCATGTTTGTTGCCGTCATCACGCCCGCGATACTGATCTGTCAGGCACTGGGCCTGCCCGCAGAAGACACCCGGCACATCATCAGCATGTCGCTGTTTGCCTCGGGCGTGGCATCACTGCTGCAGATCAAAACCTGGGGGCCGGTCGGTTCGGGCCTGCTGTCGATTCAGGGAACCAGCTTCAACTTCGTCACCCCCTTAATCATGGGGGGGATGGCGCTGAAAAACGGCGGTGCGGATGTTCCCACCATGATGGCGGCCCTGTTTGGTACGCTGATGGTGGCCTCCTGTACTGAAATGGTGCTGTCCCGCGTCCTGCACCTGGCACGCCGCATCATTACCCCGCTGGTGTCCGGTATCGTGGTCATGATTATCGGCCTGTCGCTGATTCAGGTGGGACTCACCTCTATCGGCGGGGGATTCGGTGCGATTAACGATCACACCTTTGGCGCGCCGAAAAACCTGATGCTGGCCGGCGCGGTGCTGCTGGTGATCGTGCTGCTTAACCGGCAGAAAAACCCTTACCTGCGTGTCGCCTCCCTGGTGATTGCGATGGCGGTCGGCTATCTGCTGGCCTGGGCCATGGGCATGCTGCCTGCCTCAGGTCTCCCGACCGATCAGCCGCTGATCAGGGTGCCCAGCCCGCTCTATTACGGACTGGGCTTCGACTGGAACCTGCTCATCCCGCTGATGCTGGTGTTTATGGTGACCTCACTGGAGACCATCGGCGACATCACGGCCACCTCGGATGTATCAGAGCAGCCGGTGAGCGGCCCTCTCTATATGAAACGCCTGAAGGGCGGCGTGCTGGCGAATGGCCTGAACTCCTTTGTCTCTGCGCTGTTTAACACCTTCCCCAACTCCTGCTTCGGTCAGAATAATGGGGTGATTCAGTTAACCGGCGTGGCCAGCCGCTACGTGGGCTTTGTGGTGGCGCTGATGCTGATTGTGCTGGGGCTGTTCCCGGCGGTCAGTGGTCTGGTGCAGCTGATCCCTGAGCCGGTGCTTGGCGGTGCCACCATTGTGATGTTCGGCACCATTGCTGCGTCGGGCGTTCGCATCGTGTCACGCGAGCCGCTCAATCGCCGCGCCATCATGATTATCGCGCTGTCGCTGGCCGTGGGCCTGGGTGTTTCCCAGCAGCCACTGATCCTGCAGTTTGCCCCTGACTGGCTGAAAACCCTGCTCTCTTCGGGCATTGCCGCGGGGGGTATTACCGCTATCCTGCTCAACCTGATTTTCCCGCCAGAGAAGTAAGGCCACGGGCAGGCTTCGGCCTGCCTGCTATTTCTTCGTATTTACATCCAGGCTGTTGAGCTGTAACGGTAATTCAGGCATAACAACCTCTCACCGGATTGAACGCGGGAAGGATGCGATGAAATTTCTTGGAAAGTTTTTCCTCACCATACTGTTACTGCTGCTTTTCACCCTGGTGGTGATCTATGTGCTGCTGCAGACACAGTGGGGTGCAGGCTGGTTTAGCCGGTGGGTGAGCGACAAAACCGAATGGCATCTCTCCCTGAGTAAAATTGAACACAATTTCTCCTCGCCCTCTCACATCATTCTGGATGATTTCAGCTTTGGTCACGATGGGCAGCCGGCGGTGCTGGTAGCAAAGCGGGTCGATCTCGGTCTGGCCCTGATTCAGTTCAGCGACCCGCTGCATTTCAGCAGCCTTGAGCTGCGCGACGGGGAAGTGAATCTGGCCAACCTGACGCCAGACAGCGCGCTTCCGATTCAGGCTGACCGCCTGCAACTCAATAACATGCGTCTCGACAGCCCCGGCAGCGCGTTACCGCTGTTTGCTCAGCAGGTGAATGGCGGCATTCTGCCGTGGAAACCGACCGCCCGCGATATGCTGGGCCGCGATGCCCGCTTCCAGATGAGCGCCGGCAGCATGACGCTGAACAACGTGGCGGGCGAGAACGTACTGATTCAGGGAAGTGTGTCCCAGGGCCGGATGCGCTTTGACAATATCGGTGCCGATCTGGCGCGCGGCTCCATGACCGGTAACGGTGAACGGGATGCCCAGGGCAACTGGAAAATCAACCAGCTGCGACTGAACGATATCCGTCTGCAGACCGCCAGCAGCCTGAAAGACTTCCTGCACAGCCTGCAGGTGGTTCCCTCCATCGCGATTACGCGACTCGATCTGACCGATGCCCGTCTGCAGGGACCGGACTGGGCGGTAACCGACCTCGACCTGACGCTGAGAAACGTTAACTGGCAGGGAGACGACTGGCAGAGTAATGATGGTTCACTGGCGCTGAATGCCAGCAATTTTATCAACGGGGGTTTCGAGCTTAACGACCCTATCGTTAACCTGGATTTTTCTCCGCAGGGCATCGCACTGACGCAGTTCAGTTCACGCTGGGCGAACGGTGTGATTCGGGCTGACGGTGACTGGTCGCGCAGCGATAAACGCCTGACCCTGAAAAATCTGGCCGTTGCCGGACTGGAATATACCCTGCCGCAGGACTGGCGCGACCGCTGGCAGGCAACCCTGCCCGCGTGGCTGGAGAGTGTAGAGGTGACGCGTTTCATGTCGAACCGGAACCTGATTATCGATATCAATCCGGCCTTTCCTTTCCAGCTGACATCACTGGATGGCACGGGTGAAAATCTGCGACTGGCGCAGCAGCATCAGTGGGGGATCTGGTCGGGTAAGCTGAGCCTGAACGCGGCGGAGTCCACCTTTAACCGTACCGATCTGCGTCACCCATCCATTGCGCTGAGTGCTGATGCAGAGCAGATTCAGGTAACGGAGCTGAGCGCGTTCAGTAACAAGGGACTGCTCGAAGGAACGGCCACCGTGGGCCAGCAATCCGCCCGTCCGCTGACGCTGCAGCTGACCGGCCGTGCGGTGCCGGTGAACGTATTGCAGAACTGGGGATGGCCCGCGCTGCCGTTAACGGGCGACAGCAATATGCAGCTGCAACTCAGCGGTGCGTTACGCGCTGATCAGCCACTGCGTCCGACGGTAAATGGCACACTGTCGGTGACAACCGACAGTCAGCAGCTGCAGCAGACCATGCAGGCCGGTGAGGTCCGATAATGGCAGCAGGGCCGCGGGTGCGGCCCTGCTGATTAATTGATACGTGCGCCGGAACCGCCCTCTTCCAGCGGTCCGTCGGGATCGGCGGGCAGCACGATATAAACGCCTTCAAACACTGCGCCACACTCATCATCGCCGAAAAGCTCCACTTCAAGCTGCACGCGCGCTTTACGGCCACGCGCCAGACGATCGAGATCGCCGCTCAATGAGCCCAGATCGGCAATCGCGCCGGGCCGCCCGCTGATGGGATGGCTATAGCGAATGTGGGCATCTGCCAGAATAATCGTTCCACCGAGATGACGCTCGCGCAGCAGCAACCAGATCAAGCCCCAGCCGGTCAGTGTTGCCAGCGAAAAGAGGCTGCCGGCGAACAGGGTATGGTGCGGATTCTGGTTGCCCGCCTCGGGCATGGTGGTAATAAATTTCTGCCCGGTAAACTGCAGAATGCGGACCCCCATCTTCTCGCTGAGCGGGATGTGATCGTACCAGGCCTGTTGCAGCTGCCCGCACCAGTCGGCGCGGTGCAGAATGTCATCCAGCGTAATGACCGGCTTAATCATCAGAAAGTGACGAACCGGCGTGGTCTGCGGCGCGGTTATCTCGCCCTGATTGACGTAGCCGAGTTTCGCGAAGAAAGCGACAGCATCTTCCCGGGCACTGCAGGTCACCCGCTTTGCGCCTTCCTGACGCGCCACTGACTCCAGCGTCATTGCCACCAGCGTTCCCAGCCCTTTGCCCTGCACGGAGGGATGAACGGCCATGAAGCGGATCGCGGCCTCGTTGTCGGCATTAATGTAGAGACGACCGATGGCGACCGGATTTCCCTGCTCGTCCACCACCATCTGATGATGCGCTAAGGCATCCCAGGCGTCACGTTCAGACCCCTGCGGCTGACGCAGCGGTTTACGTAACATTTCCCAGCGGAACTGATAGTAGATATCCAGCTCTTCCGCTGTCTGAGGCACACGAAGGTGATACATAAAATGTTTCTCCCGCTCGGAGGTGTGGCCTGTTCCCTGCCGCTCAGCTGACGATCTCACACCTGTAACCAGAACGTCACCGGACCATCGTTCACCAGTGAAACCTGCATATCTGCCGCGAAACGGCCATTCGCCGTGGTAATGCCCTGCTGCCGACAGCAGTCGCTGAAGTACTCATACAGACGCTCAGCCTCAGCCGGCTCGGCGCCACCAGAAAAGGAGGGGCGCATCCCTTTTTGCGTGTCAGCAGCCAGCGTAAACTGTGACACCACCAGCACGCTTCCCCCCGTCTGGCGGAGACTCAGGTTCATTTTGCCCTGCTCATCACTAAAGATGCGATAGCCCAGTACGCGTTCTGCGAGACGTTCCGCACGCGCATTATCATCGCCCTTCTCCACCCCCAGCAGGACCAGTAGTCCGGCACCAATTTCACCGGTCACATCCTGATCGACGCTGACGCTGGCGCGCGTTACGCGCTGAATCAATGCAATCATCTTTCCTCGCGTTGCTCATCTTTATGCTGCTGTTTCAGCTGCCGGTAGTCGGCTAACGTCACGGTTATTTCAGCGCCCAGCAACACAATACACCAGGTCCAGTAGACCCAGAGAAACAGAATCGGGATCACGGCCAGAACACCGTAGATCAACTGATAAGAGGGGAACATCGTAACATAGAGCGCAAAGGCCTTTTTGCCCAGCTCAAACAGCGCCCCGGCGACCAGTGCACCAATCAGCGCATCACGCGGCGGCACGCGCTGGGTGGGGACAATACTGTAGAGCAGCCAGAAGGCGAGCCACGAGAGCAGAAGCGGAAAAATACGCAGCATCTGATCAACCAGGCTGGTGACCCCGGTAGCATTAATCCAGCGCAGCGATAGCAGATAGGAGCTGATCGCCAGGCTGGCACCGGCCAGCAGCGGGCCGAGGGTCAGGATCATCCAGTAGACCGCAAAAGAGTAAACCATCGGCCGCTTCTTATGGCTGCGCCAGATGGTATTCAGCGCGGTATCTACCGAATGCATCAACAGCAGGGCCGTCACAATCAGGCCGACGGCCCCGACCGCCGTCATCCGGTTGACGTTAGCCACAAACTGCTCAAGATAGCGTTGCAGCGTATTGCCTGCGGCGGGCATCAGGTTGTTGAAGACAAACTGCTTCAGCTGCACGCTGATGTCGGAGAAGACCGGAAACGCCGCAAACAGCGCAAACACCACCGCAATCAGCGGCACCAGCGCCAGCAGTGAGACATAGGCCAGGTTGCCCGCCTGGGTTGTCATGCCATCTTCGTCAATACGTTTCCACAGCAGCCTGAGCCACAGCCAGAAGGCATGCAGCCCGGGACGAAATGTTCGTGACTTCATGCGTTACTGTCGACCTGCAAACCAGTCGGGAACCATCCGGCTGTCCGTCACCAGCACGCTTTCGATACCCAGCGCCCGGGCCGCCTCAATATTTTCTGCATTATCATCAAAAAAGACCGCCTGGTCGGCCGTTACCCCTTCCGCATTCAGCACATGCTGATAAATGCGGGCTTCCGGCTTCCGCATGCCCAGCTCCTGTGACAGGTAGAGCTTGTCGGCCGCCTGCTGCACGTCGGGGTACTGCGTTGGCCAGAAGGCGCAGTGCAGCTTATTGGTATTAGAGAGGATCACGACCCGATGCCCCTCCAGCCGCAGCCGGTTCATCAGCGCCAGCGTTTCCGGACGCACGTCAACGAACACCGCCTGCCAGCCCGCGGCAAACTGTTCATAGCTGAGAGCGATCTCCAGCTTTTCGCAGAGGGCCAGCGCAAAATCTTCATCGCTGATCTCACCGCGTTCATGCTGTTCGAACGCCTCATCCATCCGGAAATGGCTTTGCAGTGAGGCCAGCGGCACACGGCTAAGGTCACTCCAGACGCCCAGCACGCGGTTAAAGTCGATATCGATAATCACATTGCCTAAATCAAAGATATACAGCATGGTGCGCCTCCTTCGGTTCCCTGGAGTATTCACTCTAGCGGCAAAAACGCAGGCTGAACAGCCAGCACCGGAGAGAAAAGCGTAAACGGCAGCGGGGGGGCAAAAAGCGTGTCACAGCAGACAATAATTGGCTGGTCCGGCGGGCAGGCGCGGAATCGCAGGCAAAAAAAAGCCCCGCATGGCGGGGCTCTTTATTACGCTAAAACGTGATTACGCGTCTTTAGGACCACGTGAAGCACGTTTACGGTCGTTTTCGGTCAGATGGCGTTTACGGATACGCACTGACAGCGGAGTCACTTCTACCAGTTCGTCATCATCAATGAACTCGATAGCCTGCTCCAGCGTCATTTTCTGCGGTGGAACCAGGGTGGTGGCTTCATCTGTACCGGAAGCACGCATGTTGGTCAGCTTCTTACCGGTCAGACAGTTCACGGTCAGGTCGTTAGAACGGCTGTGAATACCGATGATCTGGCCTTCATAGACTTCTGCACCGTGACCCAGGAACAGCTTACCGCGATCCTGCAGACCGAACAGGGCGAACGCAACCGCTTTACCCTGACCGTTAGAGATCAGGACGCCGTTCTGACGCTGACCCACTTCGCCCTGACGAATGTCGTCGTAGTGGCTGAAGGTGGAGTAAAGCAGACCGGTACCGGAAGTCATGGTCATGAATTCGTTACGGAAGCCGATCAGACCACGGCTTGGGATCACGTAGTCAAGACGTACGCGGCCTTTACCATCCGGGTCCATGTTTTTCAGGTCGCCTTTACGCTCGCCCATGGCTTGCATAACGGAACCCTGATGCGTTTCTTCGATATCCAGCGTGACGTTCTCGAATGGCTCCTGTTTACGGCCTTCGAATTCACGGAAGATAACTTTCGGACGGGATACCGCCAGTTCGAAACCTTCACGACGCATGTTTTCGATCAGAACAGACAGGTGCAGCTCACCACGACCTGAAACGCGGAATGCGTCCGAGTCTTCGGTTTCTTCAACGCGCAGTGCCACGTTGTGAACCAGTTCTTTGTTCAGACGCTCCAGGATCTGGCGCGACGTCACGTACTTACCTTCTTTACCGCAGAACGGTGAGGTGTTGACGTTGAAGAACATGGTTACGGTAGGTTCATCGACGCTCAGGGCTGGCAGCGCTTCCACATTCTGCGTGTCACAGATGGTGTCAGAGATGTTCAGCTCACCCAGACCGGTGATAGCAATGATATCGCCCGCTTCAGCCAGATCGCTGTCGATACGCTCAAGACCCAGGTGAGTCAGGACTTTGCCGACTTTACCGTTGCGGGTTTTGCCTTCGCTATCGATGATAGTGACCTGCTGGTTAGGCTTCACTTTACCGCGCTTGATGCGGCCGATGCCGATCACGCCCAGGTAGTTGTTGTAGTCCAGCTGCGAGATTTGCATCTGCAGTGGCGCTTCAACTTCAACCTGTGGAGGTGAAACGTGGTCAACGATGGCCTGGTACAGCGGGGTCATATCGTCAGCCATGTCGGTGTGGTCAAGACCTGCAATACCATTCAGCGCAGAGGCGAAAATGATAGGGAAGTCGAGCTGCTCATCAGTCGCATCCAGGTTAACGAACAGGTCAAACACCTGATCCACAACCCAATCCGGACGTGCGCCCGGGCGGTCTACCTTGTTGATAACCACAATCGGCTTCAGACCATGCGCGAACGCTTTTTTGGTCACGAAGCGGGTTTGCGGCATAGGGCCATCCATCGCATCTACAACCAGCAGCACCGAGTCCACCATGGACATGACGCGCTCAACTTCACCACCGAAGTCGGCGTGTCCTGGGGTATCAACGATGTTGATACGGTAGTCATTCCACTTAATGGCGGTGTTTTTTGCGAGGATGGTAATCCCACGCTCTTTCTCCAAATCATTGGAGTCCATCACGCGCTCGGTTGCTTCGGTACGGGCATCAAAAGTACCGGATTGTTGCAGCAGTTTGTCAACCAGGGTGGTCTTTCCATGGTCAACGTGCGCGATGATGGCGATGTTACGCAAATTTTCGATCACAGCTTTGCCTCAGGCATTAGAAATAGCGCGCTATTGTACACGGATTAAGCGGAAGACTGAACACGATCACACTTTTCACTGAAAGATTATTGCATTGACGCAAATTCGCACTGTTCCCGGTGCAGAAAATGCACTAAGTTGGTCCTATGCACCAAAATGGTGCCTGTAAATTCACCTTCAGCACTGTTATGGTGCACTAAAACCATCGTGGTGCAGCCGCATTACGACAAAAAGGTGCATCATAAGGCGATTTAAGCAACATCAAAAAAGTTGGCACAGAATTCGCTTTATCTGTAACAAGCGTAAACGCCAGTCAGATGTCGGTTGAAGAGCGTGCCGGAAAAGAGTGGTCAGGAATTTCCTTTCCCGCCACGCCCTCCGGAAACGACGTTTCCTCGCCATGTAGATAATGAAAGACCATTTCCAGGAGAGTTGAGTATGTCCGCTGAACACGTTCTCTCGATGATGAACGAGCATGAAGTTAAGTTTGTTGACCTGCGTTTTACCGATACCAAAGGTAAAGAACAGCATGTTACGATCCCTGCTCACCAGGTTAACGCTGACTTCTTCGAAGAAGGCAAAATGTTCGATGGTTCGTCTATCGGCGGCTGGAAAGGCATCAACGAATCAGACATGGTGCTGATGCCTGACGCTACCACGGCGGTCATGGATCCTTTCTTCGAAGATTCTACGCTGATCATCCGTTGTGACATTCTCGAGCCAGGCACCATGCAGGGCTACGACCGCGATCCACGTTCTATCGCCAAACGCGCTGAAGATTTCCTGCGCTCTTCCGGTATCGCCGATACCGTCCTGTTTGGACCAGAACCTGAATTTTTCCTGTTCGATGACATCCGTTTCGGTTCATCGACTTCCGGCTCACACGTTGCTATCGACGATATCGAAGCGGCATGGAACACCGGTAAAGAGTACGAAGGCGGTAACAAAGGTCACCGTCCAGGTCTGAAAGGCGGCTACTTCCCGGTTCCACCGGTTGACTCATCACAGGACATCCGTTCTGCCATGTGTCTGACCATGGAGCAGATGGGTCTGGTGGTTGAAGCGCATCACCACGAAGTGGCGACTGCGGGTCAGAACGAAGTGGCGACCCGCTTCAATACCATGACCAAAAAAGCTGACGAAATTCAGATCTACAAATATGTCGTTCACAACGTCGCGCACGCTTACGGTAAGACCGCGACCTTTATGCCGAAGCCAATGTTTGGCGACAACGGTTCAGGCATGCACTGCCACATGTCACTCTCTAAAGGTGGCCAGAACCTGTTTGCGGGCGATAAGTACGGCGGCCTGTCTGAAATGGCGCTGTTCTACATCGGCGGTATCATCAAGCACGCTAAAGCGATCAACGCCCTGGCGAACCCGACCACCAACTCCTACAAGCGTCTGGTTCCGGGCTACGAAGCACCGGTTATGCTGGCTTACTCTGCCCGTAACCGTTCCGCGTCTATCCGTATCCCGGTAGTGGCCAGCCCGAAAGCCCGTCGTATTGAAGCGCGCTTCCCGGATCCAGCGGCTAACCCATACCTGGCGTTCACCGCACTGCTGATGGCTGGCCTTGATGGCATCATCAACAAAATCCACCCTGGCGATGCGATGGATAAAAACCTGTACGACCTGCCACCGGAAGAAGAAGCTGAGATTCCAAAAGTTGCAGGCTCGCTGGAAGAAGCGCTGAATGCACTGAACGAAGATCGCGAGTTCCTGACCCGCGGTGGTGTCTTCACTGATGAATCTATCGATGCTTACATCGAACTGCGTAAAACTGAGATGGACCGCGTTCGCATGACGCCACACCCGGTTGAGTTCGAGCTGTACTACAGCGTTTAACTGATCAGACGTTTTTGTTGCCGTGGAAACTTTTAGCCCATCTTCGGATGGGCTTTTTTCTCCGCGAATTCACCGTTCATTCTCCCGCTTTTCGGCTTAAACACCAGAATGCACCTATTTAGTGCAGAGGAACGTTGTATGGCAACTGGCTCTCTGCCCGACGCCGGGCAGATTCTCAACGCTTTAATCAACAGTATTTTGTTGGTGGATAACGACCTGGTTATTCATTACGCCAACCCGGCGGCGCAGCAATTACTGGCGCAGAGCTCACGCAAGTTGTTCGGCACGCCGTTACCGGATTTAACCGGCTACTTTTCGCTGAATATTGAGGTGATGCGCGAGAGTCTTGAGGCTGGCCAGGGATTCACTGACAGTGAGGTCACGCTGGTAGTCGATGGTCGCGCACATATTATGTCGCTGACCGCACAGCGTTTACCCGATGGCTTGATTCTGATGGAAATGGCGCCGATGGATAACCAGCGTCGCCTCAGTCAGGAGCAGTTACAGCACGCCCAGCAGGTGGCAGCACGCGATCTGGTTCGCGGCCTGGCCCATGAGATAAAAAATCCGCTGGGAGGATTGCGCGGCGCGGCACAGCTTTTATCACGCGCCCTGCCCGATCCCTCGCTGAATGAATATACCAGGGTCATTATTGAACAGGCCGACCGGTTGCGGAATCTGGTGGATCGTCTGTTAGGGCCACAGCAGCCGGGGATGCACATTACCCAGAGCATTCACCAGGTGGCTGAGCGGGTGGTCAATCTGGTGTCGATGGAGCTACCGGAGAATGTCTCCCTGGTGCGGGATTACGATCCCAGCCTGCCGGAACTGCCGCACGACCCTGACCAGATTGAACAGGTGCTGCTTAACGTCGTACGCAATGCGCTTCAGGCGCTGGGCGACGACGGCGGGACGATTGTTATTCGCACCCGTACGGCTTTTCAGCTGACGCTGCATGGCACCCGTTATCGCCTGGTAGCACGAATAGATATTGAAGATGATGGCCCCGGTATTCCGGCCCAGCTGCAGGATACGCTTTTCTATCCGATGGTCAGTGGACGTGAAGGCGGAACCGGTTTAGGTCTCTCCATCGCCCGTAGCCTGATTGATCAGCATTCAGGAAAAATAGAATTTAACAGTTGGCCGGGTCACACCGAATTCTCGGTCTACCTGCCTATTCGCCAGTGAGGTTTCTATGCAACGAGGGATAGTCTGGATCGTCGATGACGATAGCTCCATCCGCTGGGTGCTTGAACGCGCGCTCACTGGAGCCGGTTTGAGCTGTGCGACGTTTGACAGCGCAGGTGAGGTGCTGGATGCCCTCTCAACCAAAACCCCGGACGTTTTACTGTCAGATATTCGCATGCCCGGTATGGATGGCCTGGCGCTGCTGAAACAGATTAAACAGCGTCATCCGATGCTGCCGGTCATCATTATGACGGCGCATTCCGATCTCGATGCCGCAGTCAGCGCCTATCAGCAGGGTGCGTTTGATTACCTGCCTAAGCCGTTCGATATTGATGAGGCGGTTGCGCTGGTAGAGCGTGCCATCAGTCACTATCAGGAGCAGCAGCAGCCGCGTAATCAGCCGGTCAGCGGACCGACCACCGATATTATCGGGGAAGCACCCGCGATGCAGGATGTGTTCCGCATCATCGGGCGGTTGTCGCGCTCCTCAATCAGCGTCCTGATCAATGGTGAGTCGGGCACCGGTAAAGAGCTGGTCGCCCATGCGCTGCACCGGCACAGCCCGCGCACCAAAGCACCGTTTATCGCGCTGAATATGGCGGCGATCCCCAAAGATTTGATTGAGTCAGAACTGTTCGGTCATGAGAAAGGCGCCTTTACCGGTGCGAACCAGATCCGCCAGGGCCGTTTTGAGCAGGCCGATGGGGGCACGCTGTTTCTGGATGAGATTGGCGACATGCCGCTGGATGTGCAGACCCGGTTGCTGCGCGTGCTGGCCGATGGTCAGTTCTATCGCGTCGGCGGCTATGCGCCGGTCAAAGTGGATGTGCGGATCATTGCGGCTACCCACCAGAACCTGGAATTACGCGTGCAGGAAGGCAAGTTCCGTGAGGATCTGTTCCACCGCCTGAATGTAATTCGTGTACATCTGCCGCCGCTGCGTGAGCGTCGTGAAGATATCCCGCGTCTGGCGCGTTATTTCCTGCAGGTGGCGGCCCGTGAGCTGGGGGTAGAAGCGAAGATTCTGCATCCGGAAACCGAAACGGCGCTGACCCGTCTGCACTGGTCAGGTAACGTGCGCCAGCTGGAAAATACCTGTCGCTGGCTGACGGTGATGGCGGCCGGTCAGGAAGTGCTGATTCAGGATCTGCCCGGCGAGCTGTTTGAGTCCAGCACACCGGAAAATCCGGTGCAGTCACTGCCTGATAGCTGGGCAACGCTGCTGGCTCAGTGGGCCGACCGCGCGCTGCGTTCCGGTCATCAGAATCTGCTGTCAGAAGCCCAGCCCGAGATGGAGCGGACGCTGCTGACTACGGCGCTGCGCCATACCCAAGGCCACAAGCAGGAAGCCGCACGTCTGCTGGGATGGGGACGCAACACCCTGACGCGCAAGCTGAAAGAGCTGGGGATGGAATAGGGGTTCAGTTCGGGCTGGCGAGGTCTGCCAGCCCGTTTCTCTAGATCACGCGCGAAAACTGCTGCTGACGGGCTTTCTGCCGCAGATAGCGATCAAAGCACATGCAGATATTGCGGACCAGCAACCGGCCAATCCCCGTCACTTCCAGCCCCGTCGTCGTCTGCTCCACCAGCCCGTCGGCAATTAGCGGTTTCAGCAGCGCCAGATCTTCAGCAAAGTAGTCATGAAAGCAAATTCCCCACTGCGCCTCTGTTGCGGCAAAATCGAGCGAAAAGTGGCAAATCAGTGTTTTAATCACATCCCGCCGCAGACAGTCATCGCGGGTTAAGGCGACGCCACGCCACAGGCCACTCCCCTGCTGTTCCACACTGCTGTACCAGCTGTTAAGGTCTTTCTGGTTCTGCGCATAGCTGTCACCCACCATGCTGATGGCAGAGACACCCAGCCCCAGCAAGTCGCTGTCACCCTGCGTCGTGTAACCCTGAAAATTGCGATGCAGCTTCCCGTCGCGCTGCGCGACAGCCAGCTCATCCTGCGGCTTCGCAAAGTGATCCATGCCGATATAGTGATAGCCCTGCTGCGTCAGGGTCGCGATGGTCTGCTGCAAAATATCCAGTTTCTGCCGGGCCGAGGGGAGTTCATCCTCTTTGATTTTGCGCTGTGCCGCAAACAGCGCCGGCAGATGCGCATAGTTGAAGACGCTGAGACGGTCCGGATTCAGCGCCACGACCCGCTCCAGCGTCCAGGCGAAGCTGTCGGGCGTCTGCAGAGGTAAACCGTAGATCAGATCGATGCTGGTTGAGCGGAAGCCCTGTTCACGAGCGCGGGCCATCAGACTGAAGATCACTTCCTCATCCTGCACCCGGTTAACCCGCGCCTGCACCGCTTTGTTAAAGTCCTGCACGCCCATACTGAGACGATTAAAGCCCAGCGATCGGAGATGATCGATCATATCCAGCGCCATTTCCCGCGGATCGACCTCGATCGACATTTCGGCATCATCGGTCACATTGAAGTGTTGCTTCAGCAAGCCCACCAGCCGCGAAACCTGCTGCCTGTCGAGAAAGGTCGGTGTGCCGCCTCCCCAGTGAAGCTGTGTCACCCGGCGCTGGCGGAACAGCGGCGCGCGCTGAATAATCTCCTGCTCCAGCACATCCAGATAGCGGTCCGCTTTGTGGCGCTGACGCGTCACCTGCTTATTACAGCCGCAGAAGTAGCAGAGACGGTGGCAGAAAGGGATATGAACGTAAAGCGACAGCGGACGCCCGGGATAGCGTGCCACAGCATGCTGAAAATCGGTTTCCGTATAATCTTCGCTGAACTCCAGCGCAGTGGGATAAGAGGTGTAACGTGGCCCGGCGTAATTGTACTTTTCAATTAACGCCTGATCCCAGGCAATCTGCAGCGATGGCATGCTCACTCCTTCCGGTGACGTCGTCTGAGAGAAGGTCGCGAAGAAGAAGGGATGAAAGGTGAGCGGGATGAGACCCGACGTAAACGTTGCTTCAGACGCGACAGGCGTCGTAGTTTAAACAATAACCACAGCAGATAACATGTCGCCAGCAGCGCGAAAATTGATCCAGGCCAAAACATTGTCGTTTACCTGAGAAGCACGGCATGCGGAACTCGCATGCCGATCAAATTTGCTTAGTTGCCCTTCAGCAGACGGTACATATCCTCTTCTGCCTGTTCATCTTCGCCATCGTCCATCACGATGCCTAACTGCTCCATCAGTTCGTCGATGCGATCCAGCGAGGCATCCAGCCAGCCCTGATCTTCTGCCGACAGCGTTTCGCCATTTTCCAGGCGATCCAGCAGCGCATCCAGACGTTCATCGTTTTCCAGCTTCGCCAGCTCTTCTTCCGGCGTCAGGCGCACTTTCTTCGGGGCTGCCGGTTTATCTGCACTTTTCTGTGGCCTGACGGCGGTGGTTTTGCCATCGGCGATCAGGGCCACCGGCTTCTTACTCCCGATGCGCGGATCTTTTGCCGGGGCTGACTGGCGTGCGCCATTGCTGTCCGACGCCGCCGGATTAGCACGGCTGCCAGATGCATGTCCGCGATGCTTTTTATCGCGTTTGCGATCGCGCGCTTCGAGGTTAATTTCGTCACGCGATTTGCGTTTGGCTTTGACGGCAGGTTTGCCGTGGGCAGCTCGTGCAGGTTGCTTCATAGTATTCGGTCCTGGCTTTTTTATTCAGTATAGAATTGCGGCGAAATCTAGCAGAAACCCGACAAAGAAAAAAGGCGACAGCTCAAGCTGTCGCCTTATTTCATACCTTCACAAGAAGGAATCATGTTTTAAATCCTTTTCGGCTCGTAACATCCCGGTCAATCCCGCGCCTGCTCAACTCCTGAGCTATTCCCTGTCCCTGTCTGGCCATATTCCTGACCTGTTCCATTCCATCGCTCATTGCCATCCTGACATCCCTGAGCGCATCATCCTGATGTGTGCTGCCATTCACTGCACAATAATGTAGACCAACTGGTAAAAGCCTCAAGTCAGCGCCACCAATAGTTGGCTTAAAAAAGAGCAAAACTTATTAACCAATTGAAATTATGATGATTTTATTTTCAGAAATCCGCGTAAAAATCGACATAACCCGCAGCGCGAATGGTCAATCTCTTACATGGACTGTTATCACGACGCGATTGAGCACTTTCGCGCCATAACGCGTATAATCGCCGCCATTGCCCTAATGCGTTTTCTGGAGTGTTACCTTGTCTGAATTGAATTATCACGTTACCCACTTTGTCATGAGCGCGCCGGATATCCGTCATCTGCCTGCCGATACCGGAATTGAGGTGGCTTTTGCTGGCCGCTCGAACGCGGGAAAATCGAGTGCGCTGAACACGTTAACCAATCAGAAAGGCCTGGCGCGCACCAGTAAAACACCGGGACGTACCCAGCTGATCAACCTGTTTGAAGTTAAAGAAGGGAAGCGTCTGGTCGACCTGCCAGGCTACGGTTATGCCGAAGTGCCGGAAGAGATGAAGCTGAAGTGGCAGCGTGCGTTAGGCGAGTACCTGCAAAAGCGTCAGGCGCTGAAGGGGCTGGTCGTATTGATGGACATTCGTCATCCGCTGAAAGATCTCGACCGCCAGATGATTCAGTGGTCGGTGGAAAGCGCAATTCCGGTTCTGCTGCTGCTCACCAAAGCCGATAAACTCGCTTCCGGTGCCCGCAAAGCCCAGCTCAACGTCGTGCGTGAGGCGGCGCTTAGCTTCGGCGGCGATATCCAGGTAGAGCTCTTCTCATCGCTGAAGAAAATCGGCGTGGATAAGGTTCGTCAGAAACTGGACAGCTGGTATGCGATGCCTGATGAGGCGACTGAGGATCAGCACGGGGACGCGTGAGCAGCATCGCTGATCCGCTGACACTGCGGTAACAAAAATCCCAATAAAAAACGCCCCAGTCACAGAATGACTGGGGCGGCTAAATTCAGCCAAATCCGATTACGTGAAGTAAAAGGTCTGAAAGATAGAACATCTTACCTCTGTACCCTACGCGACGAACTTTACCTGATTTTTTGTGCCTGACAAAGGCTTTTTTGTTGCTTACTTACATCAAAACAGGACTTTTTTTACCATACCCGTCACAAAAATAGCGTTGTGATGTAGTTTAATGACGAAAAAAATGTTTAGCCGATAAGCAGTTAGAAACGCGCTTTCGCTCCCGGTGTCGCCCGGTTACAGCTGACCGCTCAACTAAACGAATTACTTATGCCTGAATCAGGGCCAGTTTTGTGCGACAGAACCGGCCCGGAGGCGGTAATCAGTGTGCTTCGTCCCAGTTGTCACCGACGCCGACTTCAACCAGTAACGGTACGTCGAGCTTCACACTGCCTTCCATTAACGCACGGATTTTCTGGCTGGCCGCTTCCACCGCCTCCGATTTCACTTCAAACACCAGTTCATCGTGAACCTGCATGATCATTCTTACTGCGCTGTCATTCTGCTGCTGAAGCCACTCATCCACGGCAATCATCGCGCGTTTGATGATGTCTGCTGCCGTTCCCTGCATTGGCGCATTGATGGCGGCACGCTCTGCAGCTTTGCGGCGAATCGCATTGCTGGATTTAATATCCGGCAGCCAGAGCCGGCGCCCTTCCAGCGTTTCGACATAGCCTTTATTCGCCGCCAGCTGCCGGGTGTTCTCCATATAGCGCAGTACGCCCGGATAGCGTTCAAAGTAGAGGTCCATATACTTTTTCGCTTCACCTGCACCGATGTTGAGCTGACGTGACAGGCCAAAGGCACTCATGCCATAAATCAGACCAAAGTTAATCGCTTTGGCGCTGCGACGCTGTTCTCCACTCACCTTATCCAGCGCGACACCAAACACTTCCGATGCCGTGGCACGGTGAATATCCTCACCCTGGGCAAAGGCATCCAGTAAGCCTTTATCCTGAGAGAGATGCGCCATGATACGCAGTTCAATCTGTGAGTAGTCGGCCGCCACGATGCGATAACCTTTATCGGCAATAAAGGCCTGACGGATTCGTCGCCCCTCATCATTACGCACCGGGATGTTCTGCAGGTTAGGATCGGCAGAGGACAAGCGTCCGGTAGCGGTAACGGCCTGATGATAGGAGGTATGCACCCGTCCGCTCAGCGGATTGATCATCTGCGGCAGCTTATCCGTATAGGTCGATTTCAGTTTCGACAGGCCGCGATGCTCCAGGATCACTTTAGGCAGCGGATAATCGAGCGCCAGTTCGGCTAACACCTCTTCGCTGGTTGACGGTGCCCCACCCGGTGTTTTCTTCGTGGGTTTGATGCCCTGTTTTTCAAACAGAATCACCTGAAGTTGTTTCGTGGAGGAGAGGTTGAAAGGCTCGCCTGCCAGCTCATGCGCTTTCGACTCCAGCTCAGCCAGTCGGGCAGTCAGCTCTTTCGAGTGTTGCGCCAGAATAGCCTGGTCGATCAAGACGCCATTGCGCTCTATCCGGGAGATGACCGTCAGCAATGGCATCTCAATCTGCTCAAAGACGTTTCTCGGGCCCGCTTCTTTCTCCAGCTCAGGCCACATCTTCAGATGCAGCTGCAGCGTGACATCGGCATCTTCGGCAGCATAGTGGGCTGCCTGCTCTAACGCGATTTGATTGAACGTCAGCTGATTTTTACCTTTACCGGCAATCTCCTGGAAAGTGACCGTTTTATGTTTAAGCCAGCGAGCAGCCAGGCTATCCATATCGTGTTTGCCCACCACGCTATTGAGGATGTATGACTCCAGCATGGTGTCAAACCGGATACCGGCCAGTTCAATGTCGTAGTTCCTGAGGACGCCGCGATCGTATTTCAGGTTCTGACCCACTTTCCAGGCACTGGCATCTTCCAGCAGGGGCTTAAGCTGCGCCAGAACGGCGGCGCGATCCAGCTGCTCAGGCGCATCAAGATAGTCATGGGCAACCGGCAGATAAGCCGCTTCACCGGGCGCCACCGCGAAGCTGATGCCGACAATATTTGCACTCAGGGTATCAAGCGCATCGGTCTCCAGATCAAAGGCAAAGACGTCGCTGTTTTTCAGCTTCTCCAGCCAGCTATCAAAGAGAGCCTGATCCAGAATGGTCACGTAGTTATCGGTTGGCAATACGCTGCTGGTTTCCAACACGGGTGCCGGCTCATCGGACAGGGCTTTTTGCGCCTGCGTATTGCTCTTTTTCCCCTGCAGCCATTTACCGTCCTGCAGATCGCTCAGCCAGCGTTTGAACTCATAACGGCTGAACAGAGACTGCAGTGCCTCAATATCGGGATCGGTCACCGTCAGCTCTTCACAGGGCTGAGCCAGCTCAACGTCGGTTTTGATGGTCGCCAGCTGATACGAGAGGAAGGCCACCTCACGATTCTGCTCAAGTTTGGTCGCCATCGTTTTGGCACCGCGAAACGAGAGATCGGCCACTTTATCCAGGTTGTCATAGATCGTCTGCATGCTGCCCAGCCCCTGCAGCAGCGCCTGTGCGGTTTTTTCACCCACGCCCGGTACGCCGGGAATGTTATCTGAGCTGTCGCCCATCATGGCAAGGAAGTCGATAATCAGCGCGGGAGGGACACCATATTTCTGCTCGACCTCTTCCGGCCCGAGAATGGTATTGGTCATGGTGTTAATCAGCGTAATCCCTGGCGAAACCAGCTGCGCCATATCTTTATCGCCCGTGCTGATCAGCACTGAACGGCCCTTCTTTTCAGCCTCCAGCGCCAGCGTACCGATCACATCGTCCGCTTCCACACCGCTCACCGCCAGCAACGGCAGCCCCATCGCCCGTACCATCTCGTGCAGCGGCTCAATCTGCGCGCGCAGATCGTCCGGCATTGGGGGGCGGTGAGATTTGTAATGCTCGAACAGTTCGTCTCTGAAGGTTTTGCCTTTGGCATCGAACACCACAGCAACGTGACTCGGATTATACTGTGCCAGCAGGCTTTTCAGCATGTTGAGCACGCCGTACATGGCGCCAGTCGGTTCACCTGCACTGTTGGTCAGCGGCGGAAACGCGTGATACGCGCGATAAAGATAGGATGAGCCATCAACCAGAATCAGGGGATTTTCTGCAATTTGCGCCATAAGTCTGTGTAGTCTTCGTTGCTGTGAGTTGGACTATAAGGATGCCACAACCTGGCAGAAATGGTGAACTAAGGCGTGCCGCGTGGACGTTTTTTCACATTTCCGGAGGCAGGATCGCAACGATCGGGTTGTGGATAACTTTGTGCGTAAAAATGATAACGCGCGATCCCTCAGGCGATCAGGCAATTTATGAGCAAATAAAATGCTTATTTTTCATATGCTTTATCAATTACCGTGACGTGATCGCCATTTTCAATAGCGTGATCCCTTGTGTGGATATTAAATTTATGCCCTGGAGATGGACAAAACCGTCGCGCAATTAAGAAGCATAAAAAAAACGCCAGCAGGCGCTGGCGTTTCACGAGTGCAGAAGGCTGATTACTTCTGGCTTACCAGGAATTTAACGACGTTGGCATAGTCTGCAACGAAATTATCCATAGAGCTGGTATCCAGCCCGCCATTGTTCACCATGTATTTGCCATTAACGAACATCGCAGGCACACCACGCAGATCGACATCAGCCGCCGCTTTCTGCTGCTGGGCAACTAAGGCTTTAACTGCGAAGCTGTTCCAGGCCGCATCGTAATCAGAAGAGGAGATCCCGGCCGCCTGAATAAAGGCCTCTTTCAGACTGGCAGGATCGGTAATGGTCTGCGTTTTCTGAATGCCGTCGAAGATCGGTGCCGTAACCTTGTCTTCCACACCCAGCGCCATCGCTACCGCCCAGGCCTGAGTCACGACCGGCCCGAGATCACCGCCGAGGAAATCGACGTGATATTTCACCAGTTTGGTGTCAGCAGGCAGGTTCTTTTTAACCGCGTCATTAACGTGATAAATGCGTTCAAACTGATAGCAGTGCGGGCAGAAAAACGAGAAGAACTCCATCACCTGAGGTTCGCCGGCCACGGGTTTCTGCAGACTGACATATTGTTTACCTTCAGTGAACTGGGCAGCAGACGCGCTGAATGCCAGCACTAAACCCATCAGTGCAAACCAAATCTTTTTCATCGTGAAACACTCTCCTGACTACGTCATTAATATTGCGGTGTCAGCTGCAGAGGAGGTTCCTGCAACAGCTTCTCCTGCTCGGTGAATAGCGAAATTTGCCTGCGCCAGAAATCTTCATCTGTCATCCAGGGAAACGCACGCGGAAAAGCGGGATCCTGCCAGCGTCTGACGACCCAGGCCAGATAATAAACCATGCGCATCGCGCGTAAAGGTTCAATCAGTGACAATTCATTAATATCAAAATCGCTGAATTCACCGTAAGCCTCCAGCAGGATATCCCACTGAATACGCTGTTCCTGTCGATCGCCGCTGATCAGCATCCAGAGATCCTGCACCGCCGGGCCATTACGGGCGTCATCCAGATCGACAAACAGCGGTCCATCGCGCCACAGAATATTTCCCGGATGGCAGTCACCATGTAATCGTAGCGGCTGCCATCCGGTATGCCAGTGCTGCTGCAGCGCCTCTCCCAGCTTATCAACCGCGTGTAGCAGCATGGCTTTCAGTGAATCAGGAACCAGCTGAGCCTGTTCCAGCACCTGACGCGGTTCGTGCAGATACTCATCCAGTCCCATGACTGGCCGGTGACTGAACAGCGCTTTGCGACCGGTCTGATGAAGACGCCCCAGAAAACGACCTACCCACTCCATCTGATCTTCGTTGTCGGTCTCATATTGCCGCCCGCCCAGACTGGGAAAGAGCGCAAAGAAAAAGCCCGCGTGGCGGTGCAACGTCTCGCCCTGAAGCCGCAGCGGTGCCGCAACAGGGACCTCGTCAGCCAGCAGATCGAGAGCATACTGATGCTCTTCCGCAATCTGTTCGGCACGCCAGCGCTGTGGACGATAGAATTTGGCGACATAGCGACGTTTTTCATCATCGCTGAACTGATAGACCCTGTTCTCATAACTATTCAGGGCTGTCAGTCCCGATTCGACGCGGATTCCTGTACCCCAGAGCGCATCAAGCAGCACGTCGGGGTTCAGTGTCTGGAAGTTGAAAGCAGCGTCGCTCATTCTGTTACCTGTGGTTGCCCTTGCATGTAGCTGCCAAGGATAACACTACTCGTCCGGTTTAATGACACCCCGCGCGCGGAGGAGTGCCGTTTTAAAATCGACTTCATAATCTTTTTTCAGCCCCGGAATGGCATCATCGCTGGCTAAGTCACGCATTTTGAGATGGTAAATTAATATATCGTCCGTTAATTCACTTAACGGGCCACGGAAACCAGATTCCTGAGCCAGTTTCTGCAAAAATGTGACCAGATTAAGGTCAGGCTCTTTTTGCCAGGCGGGTTGCAGCAATTCCAGCAATTCATTCAGGCGATGGCATTTCATTTCGTTTTCTCCAGGTACGTAATCAGCGAGGGCACCGTCATGACAGCATTAACCGGCATCATTCTGGCGGGTGGTCAGGGCCGCCGTATGGGGGGGCTGGATAAAGGGCTGGTGCAGCTGGACGGCAGACCACTTTACCAGCATGTTCTTGAGCGGCTCAGGCCACAAGTCGACATTGTCATGATTAATGCGAATCGTAATATTGATCGCTATCAGCTAAGCGGGTGTCGCGTTATAGAGGATGTTTTTGACGATTACCCGGGCCCGCTGGCTGGCATCTACAGTGCCTTAATCGCCATAGAAGGGGAATGGGCGGTTTTTTGCTCCTGCGATACCCCGGCGATTCCTCTTAACTTTGTGGAAAAACTGATCCATCAACGCAGAGAAGCACCCGCAGTATGGGTTCGCTCGCAGACGCGCGATCACCCTACACTCGCCCTGATTCACCGTGACATGGCAAAAGCCCTTTTTGACTATCTGCAGGCCGGAGAGCGGCGCCTCATGCAGTTCCTGCGCGATCATGGTGGTCATGCGGTCGCGCTGGATGATGATGAATCCGCCTTCCGCAACATCAATACGCCAGACGATCTGAAAGAGAGAACCTGATATGTCACTACCCTTACTTGCCATTGTGGGCTGGAGTGGAACCGGTAAAACCACGCTGTTACAGCAGGTGATTCCGCTCCTCAGTGGCAAAGGCATTCGCGCGGGGTTGATCAAGCATACCCATCATCAGATGGATGTGGATACCCCAGGTAAAGATAGCTATCTGCTCAGAAAGGCGGGGGCCAGTCAGGTCATGGTCGCCAGTTCAGAACGCTGGGCATTGATATGTGAAACGCCGGATCAGCCGTCGATTGATCTGTCTTATCTGGTCAGCCGCATGGATCACGCTTTACTTGAGGTGGTGCTGGTCGAAGGCTTCAAAGATGAACCTGTTCCAAAGATTGTTTTATGGCGCGAGGGGGTTAAGGGTGGGATCGAAGAGCTGCTCGATGCGCGGACAATAGCGGTTGCCACTGACCAGAAATTAGCGCTGAACGTACCGGTTCTGGATATAAATTGTCCGGGCAGCGTTGCAGATTTCATTGCTGAGTGGCTGAAAAGCCGCTGAGGATGGTATTACACTGCGATTTTTCACGATCGGCAGACGTAAAAAAGCCCCGCACGTCGGTGCGGGGCTTCTTCACTTGTATAATGCCTGGCAGTTCCCTACTCTCGCATGGGGAGGCCCCACACTACCATCGGCGCTACGGCGTTTCACTTCTGAG
>NZ_JBXGEE010000007.1:0-162307 GCF_056856975.1 Pantoea sp. PA1 | reverse complement strand
ATACCTCGCTGACAGCCGCGAGCAGGTCATTGAGGTAAAGAAGCGATATAAAAAAACCGGCCTGAGCCGGTTTCGTTTTCGCTGAAGCGAGGAGGGTTACTTCATGGTGGCGAGAATCTGCCGGATCGATGCGTCTATCTGCTCAGCGATCTCTTTCGGCAGACGACTGAATTCATACTGTACGGTGCGTTTCTCGTCATTGGTTTTACGGCGCGCATAGGTGTTTGCCGTGGTAAAGGTGGCCAGTTTTTCCGTCACCGTTTTGCTGACCGGCGCGGGCTTTTTTAACTGGCGACGGGCGCTTTTAAAGGCATTGAGAATGGCACTTTTTTTCTCATCTGCATTTGCGCTCAGCAGTGAACCCTCAGCCTCCAGCTGCTGCTCAATCCCGCAAACCAGTTCCGTGACGTCTGCGGCCTCCGCCTTTGCTTCCTCCCAGACGTCGAGCAGTAACTGGTAGTCCTGCAATGTCAGTTCCGACACCACCGGGAAGAGGCCGATAAATTCGGCGGGTACGGCAGCCGCCTGGAACGCGCGGGAGACTTTGGCGTTAGAGATGCCTTCGGCTTTAGCAATCTCTGATTTGCTCATGCCGTTCTCGTTCATCAGCATAAAGCGCAGTCCCAGCTCGCGCAGGTTATGCTCTTTTGCTGTCTGAATATCCGCGGCCAGCTGACGCGCATCCGCGAGGCTCAGCGCATCGGCGGTTACCAGGACTTCCAGACTGGCACCCGACAGAATGCAGGCGGCGCGGCGGCGGGAACCGTCCATGATCTCAATTTTGTCACCGTTCACGCGACCAATGGCCGGGAAAAACTGCTGCAGGGTAATGGTCCGGGTGATCTCCTGCAGCGACTCCGGTGTCAGGCTGCTCTGGTCCCTTCCGTTAATGGCCGGGTCGACGCTGGTCCGGGTTTCGATATCGTCATGCGGGATCAGCTGACGCACAAAGGTCGCCTTCGCGCCTGATTTCAGCGTAAAAGTCCGCGACTGGCTGCTGCTGTCGATCATGCTTGCTATCGCGGAGTCGCCAAATTTGCGGCCAATGCGCTGTATAGGTTTGCTCACAGGGTGCTCCTGATATATTCGATGCGATCAAATACCGCCCTTGAGAACTGCTCAGCTTCATATTTCGCTTTACGCAGGGCATCGGCACTGCCCGGATACGAGGAGGGGTTGGCGCTGATCACTGTGTCAAAAGATTCACCGCAGCGTTCAAATCCATCCAGGCGCGGTAAGCTGCAGTCCAGCATCGATTTCGTAAAGACTTCCCGCGCATAGCTTTGTGAAGTCAGGTGATCGTGTTTAGAGGTCATTTTTGACATGAAGCCGATATTTGCCTTCAGTCGCGGTTCAACGCCTTCAGATTCTATACGCTCCAGCATTTCCGGCAGGCGGGTCAGATACTTCATCGTGGAGTGGAAGTCGACCTGGGCCGGTGGCGTAGGCGTCAGCAGCACATCACTGGCTGCGATCGCGTTTAGCATAAAGGAATCCAGATGCGGGCCGGTGTCGAGAAAGATAAAATCGTAATCACCTGCCAGACGATCGATGACGTTACGGCGTAAAACTTCGGATGGCGCGACCCCCGGCAGGTGTTCGGCAACCAGCTCTTCCCAGTCGCTGGCCACAAAGCCATCGTCAATTGACGCCGGGATAACATCCACGCCAGGCATGACGGTAGGTTTGATGAACTGTTCGCGAAGCTGGTCTGCATCGAGATCGTTGAGCATCGCCTGAGCGGCCGTTTCCAGAACGGAACCCACGCTGTTGGTATGACTCAGGAACATGGTGCTTGATGCCTGCGGGTCCAGGTCGATAACCAGGATGCGCAGATCGTTATGCAGCATGGAGGGGTGCGCGCGCATACCGTGGGCGAGCGTAACGGTGCTGACCGTTTTAGAGACCCCGCCCTTAAGGCTGACAACAAAGACGACAAAGGGGCCGTCGTGGCGGTCGCGATATTTCGGCACTTTACGGTGCTGATAAATGTCGACGACGTTCTGAATGGTCAGTGCATACTGCGAGGTACTGCCCGTCTGTTTTTTGCCAAACTGGTAGCCTGCAGCTTCCATATCCCCGATAGCCGCGACGACCGCGTGCTTGCTCAGCAAAGGCATATTGGCAACGGCATTACGTGAGAAGGTCTGGTAAAAACCGGTCTGGTTAAACTCCTGACGCTGCTGCTCAATATGGTTACTCAGTCCATGTAACATGGAATTGGCGCGCGTGGCCATTTCCAGCACGCCACCATAATCACGCTTCATAAGCCCCTCTGATTTAATGTTTTTTGGCATACTACACAAAAAGCGCATATCTGCCAATTTTTTAGAAAAATGCCAAAAACCTGGATTTTTCAGTGCAGACGATAAGAAATCGTCGGGAAATCAGGCAGGGTATAGAAGGGAGCGGAGTGATGGCGCGGGCATTTTCTGTAGGATACAGCCAGCTCTGAGCGTCTTTATGATGTGGCGTTCCGATGCAGGCAACGCCGTGAGAAGGGTGTTTTCATCATGAAAATCGTAAAATAGTTATTATTTATCAATAAGTAAACTGTGAAATCGCCTGGTGAAAATTGCAGTTGTGCATGGTCAGACAGGGTGCTTTTCCATTTTGCTGTTCAGACCGGCAATGAATTCTGAACCACGCTTACTGAAAGGCGAACCTCACAATTTTATTCAGCGGCGTAATCGTTTACAAAAATCCTTTTCTTAGTTAAACCTGCCTGACAGCGCAGCAAGAAGGCGGGGGAGTAAAACGTTGTTTTGTAGGCCGTTGTGTCCGGCGTCAACCAGATCACTACCAGAGGCGAAGAAGCTGTAAGCACAGTGCGTGCGATGTGATAAGGCGTCTGGTTTCGGGGATGATCATCAGCTTTAACCTTTCTCTTTCTTATGGCATAAACCAGCCCGTCTTATATCTGCTACAGATGAATTCAACGAAGCATTTTACCTTCGGGCTTTGCAACCGGCGTGGACGTCTTCAAAGGCGATCTGCTCGATATCGATTCCCTGCGGAAAGTCTTCTCTGGCGTCGACATGCTTTTTCTTCTGAATGCTGTCACCGGGGATGAATTCACTCAGGCCCTGATCACGCTATATTTAGCCCAGGAAGCCGGCATTGACCGGGTCGTTTACCTGTCGGTGTTTGATGCTGATAAGGCCGTAAACGTACCCCACTTTGCTGTAAAGTTCGGCGCAGAGCGCATGCCTGAAACGCTGGGCTTCAGCGCCACCATCCTGCGGCCTGCCTGCTTCATCGATAATAAGGTAATGATTGCAGACGTGGTCAGAAAGCATAACGTTTATCCGATGCCCATCGGTTCCAAAGGGGTGGCTATGGTTGAAGCCCGTGATATTGCTGAAATAGCTGCCATTGAACTGATTCGTCGCGATCGGGGAAGCTGTCTGTTGAGACAATCAATATAGTCGGGCCCGACATCCTCACCGGTGCTGATGTGGCTGCAATCTGGACTGAGGTGCTGGGTCGCCCCATTGCTTATGGAGGCGATGATCCGGGCGGCTTTGAGGCCAGTATGGCGAATTTCATACCTGAGTGGATGGCATATGAAATGCGCATTATGGCCGAACTGTTACGTCAGCGACGGCATGATCCCTCCGGAGGGCGACCGCGAGCGTCTGGTTAAGATGCCAGGCCGTAATTTGCATTCTTACCGCGAAACGGCTCTGGCTCTGGCCGGATGAAAAAGGGGAGAGTTTAACCGGAAGGCGGGATAAGGATCAGGGCGGTTAAAACCGTCCTCTATGAGATCCCACACTTCATTTTCTTAGCTGAATGTATTCAATAGCAGATGATATGCAGATAAATTCCCGCCTTTTTATACAGACCCGAATTGACTACTGCGCTCTGAATCGGATTCTTTTCTGGTAAGCCTGAACTTCTCTTCTTCTTGCTATCATTCTGCTCTCGCATTCTGGCTCTTACTTTACTGGTGTGTAATTTCCCTTTACCGGCAAAAGTTTTTCACTGGATGTCAGTTGAATATCGCAATAATGCACGGTGTTTTCATCATGAAAAAATCCAGATAAAAATATATAAATCAATTGCTTAGGTAAGATTTCTTCAGGGTGAGTTTACGTTTTTTCTCTTCAGAAAAAGTTGATGGCTGATCGACAACTTAAGCGCACTACTCACCTGGAAACCCCGCTGACGATAATTTTTGTTTTTCGGTGAGTCTGTTTAAACCCTCCTGTATCAGGCTTTGGATCTGGTCATGTTTGCTGAAACGGCTTAACGCCGAATCACGGCAGAAAAGCAGTTTCATTTGAGACGGGAATAGCGTCTGGTTTGGGTCTTTTTATCCCCGTTATCCACAGGCCAGATCCAATTGGTCGATCCTCAATAGATCAAATTGAGATCCTAAACAGATCCCCGCAGCGGCCAGACCCTTGTGACACAAGGCCTGAGAGGGGATCAATAACCACTATAGCGAGAAAAACAACCACTGCGGAGAGTATAACAACCACTATGGCGAGAGAAGTAACCGCGCTGGTGAGTAGTGAACAACCACTGTAGCGAGTAGACGGCCCTGATAACGGTGGATAAACGGCAGTGCTATCAGCTACAGCCTGCTTTCAGGCTGGCTCTGAAGATATGGGTCTGGTCGGCTGGTCTGATTTTCTGAAAATGAACGTTTAACCACCCGTTTTTACACCTTTATCCACCGATTCGATCCAGTAACCGATCCTCATAAGATCATTAATAGTTCCTGAAAGATCCCTGCAGCACGCCAGGCCCCGACAGCGCTGGCTTAAGGCCCTGTCAGCAACCACTGTAGCGAGTAAGATAACCACTGTGGTGAGAGAAATAACCACTGCGGTAAGTAGATTAACCGCTATAGTGAGTGATAGTATCCACTGTATCGAGTAACAGCGGCTGTTGCCTGTTCATAACACGGATCTGCCTGATGCCAAGAAAAGAACCCGATATCCTGAACATAGCGGATGCATTTAGCGAAACAGACAAACGCACTGGCGAGGTTGTTACTCTCACGCCTAACAGCAATAACACCGTTCAGCCGGTCGCGCTGATGCGACTTGGCTTGTTTGTTCCGACGCTGAAATCCACGGCGCGCAGTCAGAAAAACCAGATGAATGCCATGGATGTGACACAGGATCTTAAACAGTTATCCCTGGTCCGCTCGGAAGGGTATGACAACATCAAGATTCTGGGTGCCCGCCTGGATATGGATAACGATTTCAAAACCTGGGTGGGGATCATCCGTGCCTTCGCCACACATGAGTGTCTGGGAGACACGGTAACGCTCTCTTTCGTTGAATTCGCCAAATTGTGTGGCATACCCTCTGTGCGTCTCTCCTCGAAGCTCAGAAGCCGTCTGGATGCTTCCCTGACCCGTATTGCCTCCAATACGCTGACATTTACCAGCAAGGGTGGCGAGAACTACACCACGCATCTGGTGCAGTCTGCTAAATACAGCATCAAAAAGGATACGGTCACCTTACAGGCCGATCCCAAAATCTTTGAGCTCTACCAGTTCGACAGGAAAGTCCTGCTGCAGCTGAAAGCCATCAATGAGCTGGCACGTAAAGAGTCGGCCCAGGCGCTCTACACCTTCATTGAGAGTCTTCCGCCTAAACCGGCGCCGATATCCATGGCCCGGCTGCGTGCCAGACTTAACCTTACTTCGCGTGTTATCACCCAGAACGCCACCGTCAGAAAGGCCATGGAGCAGCTGAAAGAGATTGGATACCTTGACTACACGGAAACCCGGCGCGGCTCATCGGTTTACTTCTGGGTCCATTACCGTCACCCCAAGCTGCGCCCGGCCGAGCTGCCGCTCAGCAAGTCTGGTCTGATCGATGACGAAATGGATGAATTCGACGATCTCTACAACGATCCGACTGTCATTGATGTCGGCCAGCCTGAAGCCGTGATGGAAGAGGAGAGCAGCGAGCTGGTGATGGTGTCACGTGAGGAGAAAGAGCTGCTGAACAAAATCAGGAAGCAAAAAAAGCAATAATTTTCAGACGTTAGCACGCCTCGTTCCCTGTGATAGCCCTTTCCGCTCGCGGCCTGAGAGTAGGGATGTCAGGAAGGCCTGACCCAACCACTGTAGCGAGTTACGTTACTCTCTACAGTGGTTATCCACCCGCTGCCCGCTCAGAGATACCGCTCAATCGCTGTGGCCTCCACCTAATCTGCCTTGTGTCGTTTTTAACCGACGCAGCCAGTGTTAACTCGCTACAGTGGTTGCTCTTCTGTTAAAGGTGATGATGAGTACGGCTGACACAGAGATTTCTCTGCTTTACTCGCTACAGTGGTTATCCGGCTGAACGTCTTCATGCCTCAGAAGAAGCGGGGCAGGGCAGGTATTTATCGCGCAGCGCGCGCTTCACTTACTCGCTATAGTGGTTACCCTTTCTGTTTTCGAAGCTAATCGTGCCATTCCCATGCTCTTCCTCTCCTGTGAGCTACTCGTTACAGTGGTTATCAGGTTGTTTTATCGCTAAAGCGGTGAGTTAATGATCAGATAATAGCGTTTTAAGGGGTAAACACACTCGCTACAGTGGTTGCCAAACGGGAACAGGCAGGGGAGGTTTACTCGCTATAGTGGTTGTTACTGTTTCTGCCCGGCCACGCCTTTGGTGGGCTTACCTGATGTGTGAGTGCTCACTATTTTCATGTACCCTGTCAGATAAGGCATCAAGAAAAATACCGGAAGATGCTCTGCCTCAGTCATCACTCGCTATAGTGGTTCCCTTAAGACTGACCGCCACAGAACTGACCTGCATGACAGGCCCGATGCACCCAAAATGGCTCTCAGAGCGAGTGATTTCGCGAAAAGAGTGTCGCCCGCATTCCTGCAACAGCAAACACGCCTCCTGCCTGAGGAGTCTTCTCGCTATAGTGGTTGATCGCCTGTTTCCCGTCGCTGAACCGCCTGAGCAGGAACTCTCACTGGCACCATTACTCGCTACAGTGGTTACTGACGCTGAGCTGAGCAGCGATTCACTCGCTATAGTGGATATCTGGCACATTACGCCTTTGCCGGTGTGTAAATATGCAACAAATTACCTTTATGCAGGCAGCAGGGAAGCAACATTACTCGCTATAGTGGTTATCCCTCATTCCTGTGCCTGTCTGGTCAGAAATACGCTGTCAAAACGTTAAGCTGTAAAAAGCTCATACAGCAGGTCAGGGGCAGGAGACGGGGCAGGGAAGTGAATCAGTGAACTGCGTGAGGATTGTCAGGAGTGAATCAACAAAACGGCCGGCGCGCCAGCCGCTCTGTTGCTGTTCAGGCAGGTTGCGTTACATCGCCTCCCGGTATTCCGGCCAGGCGACCGATTCAGCCTGGTAGCGGCCAGCGGCAGCAAACAGGGTGCCCTGGAAGTTGATCACACCAGCCGCCTCCAGCCACATCCACTCCTCGGCCTGGACGATACCGGCTGCGATTACGGTGATTTCCAGCGCAGAACAGCATTTGATAATTGCCTGAACCACCGCCTGTTTGGGGCCGCTGCGGTGAACGTCGCGGGTGATCCCGGCGTCGATACGAATACGGTCCGGCTGAATGTGGGTCAGCAGCGAAAGCCCGGCGGAGCCGTCTCCAAAATTGTCGATAGAGAGGCTGATCCCGGCGGCTTTCAACGCACGAACCGCTTCAGAGAAGGCGGCCAGCTGAGAGATAACTGCCGTTTCGCTCACGCCGATGACCACCTGCTCCGGCACCAGTCCCGCCTGCTGAATGGCGGCCACAATCTGCGTGACGGCATCGGGTATCACCACCAGCGTCATCGGCAGCAGGCTGACGTAGAGCGTCATGCCATCAGGGCAGACCTGACCTGCATGGGCGAATGTCTTTTTCAGGGTCTCCAGATCGTCAGCGTGAAGCTGGGCGTCTGAGGCTGCATCGGAGGGCGCCGCTCTGACAATAGTGGCTTCAATCGCGGTAACCTTGCGAGCCAGCGGATCGACGACCGGGCGGAAACTGACGCCTTCTGTTTCAGGGCGGGAATCCGGCACCTCGTTATGCTCTGAAATGAATTCCCAGTAACCGGGCGGAAGAACCTCGTAATAGTTCTCCTTCTCGCGTGACTCAACAAAGGTCCGCAGGAATTGCAGTGCCCGATCATCATAGGTCAGTTGATATTTCGAGGTCCCTTTATCCAGCACCGCCTGGAGCAGCGACGAGCGGTCATGTTCACGCAGGTCAAACAGCGACATACCCGCATTACCAAACCGGCGGGAAGGTGCGTAGTCGCGCATCAGCTCCACGACATTATGATGCCGGCGATCGGCACAGATGCGCTGATAGACTGCCTGAACGCCCGCTTCCGGCCCCTCAAGCAACTGGAAAAAGTGTGTGCCGTTGAATAACAGGATGCCTGTTACGTCGTGCGCAGTGTTGATTTCGCTGGCGTGATCGACCATCTCAGGCAGGGTTCTGACCGGAAAATCATCGGAAATATGGCTGCGGTATATAATGGTAGTCAGCATGTGCAGCTCCGCTTTAGGTGAATATAGCGCACACGCTAACACTGTTTAAAAAATGTTTCATCTTTCCTTACTGACTGTAGCACGGCATGCACACGGGCAGGCAGCACTAAGCGCAGCGGCTGTCGGGTGACGTTCCGGATAACAGCTCCGGTACGTGCAGACGGTCACTCAGCAGGGCTCCCCGCGCAGCTTCCAGTTGAGCCAGTGATCCAGTGCTTCTTCGTTCAGCGGTCTGGAATAGAAGTAGCCCTGTGCCTGGTCACAACCATACTCTGTCAGCGAGGTTACCGCATCGGGACACTCGACCCCCTCAGCCAGCACGGTGTAGTCCAGCTCTTTCAGCATGGCGATGATGCTGCGGGCAATGATGCGTGAGGCAGTATCGGAAGAGAGCTCGCTGATCAGGGAGCGATCCAGCTTGATAACATCCAGCGGCATCCGGCGCAGATAACTGATATTGCTGTAGCCGGAGCCAAAATCATCCAGCGAAATCGTAAATCCACACTCTCTGAGTCTCTCCAGCCCGCGCAGGGCATCAGGGCTTTCAAGGATACGTTCAGTTTCCAGACACTCAATGCCCAGCAGTGAGGTGGGGAGCTTAGCCCTGACCAGCTTGCTTTCCAGTGCTGAAGCAAAGCCTTCCTGCGAGAAGTCGTTCACGCTGACGTTAATCGTTAACGGCAGCTGGATGCAGCTATTCCTGAGCCGCCTCAGGCGGGCTACCGCCTGATCGATAATCCAGGCGGTCAGCACAGAGAGCAGTTCGGTCTGTTCAGCCTGCGGGATAAAGGCACCTGGCGAGAGTTCACCCCGGGTAGGATGCTGCCAGCGGATCAGCGCTTCCAGCCCCACCGGTCTGCCACTCTGCAGGCAGATTTTCGGCTGGTAAACCATATAAAGCCCGACGTTGTCGCGCAGCGCAGCTTTAAGATCGTTCATCAGCAGTAAATCGTCAGCATGCTGCGTCTGCGCCTCGGCGTCATAGCGCTGCGAGGGCAGCCCCAGTCCGACCGCATCGTTCAGGGCACTGACGGCGCGACGTAATACCTCAGGTGCCGACAGTTGACTGGCCACAAAGCCCGCTTCGCCGGTGTGCGGTGTCAGCGCGACCGACAGTCCATCATCCACATCTGCACTGATACCCTCCAGACGACCGGCCACCCAGGCGGCACTCAGGCGGCTGTCTGCCCGGGTCAGGATGGCAAACCGCCCGGTGGCCACGGTATAGAGCATTTCGCCCACCGCCGGACGCAGCCGCAGTGGCAGCAGGGTGGCCATATCTTTCAGCAGGCTTTCAACCGGCCCCATTCCCATCGTGCGGGCCAGTTCATAGGCTCGCGACATATCAATGCAATCAATCAGGACCAGGCGGCGGGGTGTGATGTCGCCCGCCACGGCCAGATACTGTAAATCCCGGATCAGACGCTGGCGGTTAGGCAGTCCGGTTACCGGATCGACAAACCCGGCCGCATGCCAGGCTTCCAGAAAAGACATGACCAGCGTGGAGAGCAGGGTCAGCGTGATGACCTGGTCAGAGGTGAACACATGCGGCTCGGTATCGGTCACACACAGCGTACCCAGAATAATGTTATCGCGCGTTTTCAGCGGCACGCCGGCATAGAAGCGAATAAAGGGTGCACCGGTGATCAGGGGATGCCTGACAAAACGCGGGTCGTGCCAGGTGTCGGGCACGACCATAGGCGTGTTACTGTCGACCACGTGGCGACAGAGAGAATCTTCACGCGTGGAGCGCTGAAGATTGAATGTGTGCGAGGCCTGTACGGTCTGATACTCATCATCCAGAACAGAGATAAAGCTGCCCGGAATGCCCAGTGCCTGACTCGCCAGACGGACAAATTTCCGCAGGACGTCATCGCGACTTTCATCAGGACTGCGCAACGCCTGTATAGCACGGCTTCTGCGTTCATCATCGCCGTTTAAATTCTTAAGCATGTGTGTATACCCCGCACCGGTTGATTACGGAGCGAAAAAGAAAACTGTCCGGTTTGAAATGTCGATCAGGCGGCAGTAAATATAGCGTATTTTTTATTTTCCGCTGAATGATAGGTGACTCTGCGGCAGCTGTCTCTTAATATTTTCTTTAACGCATTAAAAGCATGTTTACGATTCGAAAATTTAATCGAAGAGAGGTGTTAATATTTACATATTGTTGTCATTTTCAGAAAACGCGTGATTCCAGACTTTTTAATATTTATTTCAGGCAGCAGAACAATATGCATTCAGGAGCGTGAATGGTTTTGCTAAGTCAGTCTGAACCCTGCAGCCGCGACAGGCTCCGGAGCCGCGTCGCTGAGCAGAGACGGGTGAGAAAGATAACCTGTTAATATGACTGGTAAAAGCAGGAAACCGGGTCATTCCGGCAGAGATAACCTGTCGCCATTGTGATGGCTGAATCAGGCCAATCCGCCGCCGGGCTGCCACTGACGCAGCACGTCAGGCAGTAATCAGGTTAACGTTTGATGCCGTGGCCGGACTGTGACGGACGCCGGGGTGGCGGGTTTTGCTCCAGCCACGCACGCACCTGTTCGGTTAGCGATCCCTGTTCGCGAATCGCACGCGTCAGCCTCTCCTGAGTCGTCTTTAGCTCCTGGGTCCAGTAGGTGATTTGCCACTGTTCACGGATCTCTACACGTGACAGATCGTCGGGTGAGCGACGCTGGATAGGATTTTTCATTTATTATCCTCCTCGTATTTTTGATGGTGCCCGCTGAGCAGCATCCTCAGGCTAAACAGCTATCGTGATGAAGAGTGAGGCATTGAGGTAGCGGATTAATCCCTGAATCGCGCTTAAGTCAAATATCAGGACTATTCCTGGCTGGCGCAATAAGGCACTCTAAAAAAATAGAAAAGTCGCCGGCGGGGCAGAATTACGCGTTTCGTTTACAAAGAAATTCTGCCGGAATGCAGAATCCGGAATTTGACATTTATTTAAAATGGTCAATTATTCTCAGGTCAATTCGCAGGGCCACTTCCGGGTCGCTTCGCTTTATACAGGCGAAGCGCTGCGCCTTTGCGGTTTCATCATGTTGAAGGAGTCCTTTTTGGTTAATCGTCCCCCTCAGCCGCCTGTGGCTGTTCAGAGTAATGTGCGTGAACTTCGTTTGGCCGCCGGGCTGTCACAGCAGAGCGCCGCAGAGCGTTTCGACCTCAGTCTGCGCGTCTGGCAGACGAAAGAAGCTGCAGCCAATCCTGCGTTACTGAGTCAGGGTGAATATGAGTTGCTGCTGCTGCTGGCCGGCCGTCATCCTCATTTCGTTCTTGCACCGCAGAATAAAAAATAGCGGCAGCCCGCTATCCTGATTTGACTCCCGGTGATAACAGGATCCGGAGAAGCGGAAAAAAATCTATTTCCCGGCTTGAAAATGTAGCGCTAATCCCTATTTTGAAGGTGATCGGGAATCTGAAACCGGTCAGATGAACTTTTGGATGAACCTGTTCAGGAGATTATCACGATGTCACTACAACCCTTTTCAGTTTTGCCTTCGCTGGCTGATTCCGTTTTTTCAGACCGCTTCAGCCGCATCGATAAATTGTTCAGTCAGCTGACGGGTGACAGCCCGGTCACCTCCGTTCCCGCTTATGATCTGCAGCGCGTGGAGGATAACCACTATGCGCTGACCGTCAGCACGCCTGGCTGGAAAGAGCATGAGCTGGAGATCGAGTTACGTGGCGGGCGTCTTTCCATCGCCGGTCACAGGGAAAAAGCGTCGCAGGAATCGACAGGCGAGGCCCGGGAAGAGAGCGGCGGCTGGATCCATCGCGGGATAGCGCGCCACGACTTCCAGCTGAACTTTTCCATTCCGGAGCATATGAAGGTCACCGGAGCCAGTCTGGCTGAGGGATTACTCCGTATCGATCTGATTCAGGAGATACCGGAGAGCGAGAAACCGCGTCGCATTCCGATTGCCATCGGCGGTCCGCGTACGCTTGAGCATCACTGATAGCTGCAGGGCGGAAATGGCAAAGGCTGTTTCCGCCTTTTTGATGGCGGGCAGGCAAAAGAAGTCATGGAATCAGGCGCTGGCGGAGAGGGTGTTTTCAGGCAGTTTCACGCGGGTGTCTGTTCCGGTCAGCATGACGGGATCGCCTGCCTCAAGACTGGACTGAAAAATTGCCTTCATGGATGGCGTAATTCCGTCGCCACACCACATCAGATGGTGCTCAAAGCGGTGATTCGCCACGGCAGGCACGCCTGACGCCTCGGCGGCCACTTCAACCCGGAATCCCTGTCCGTTGAGCCGTATCGCTTCCATCCAGATCTCTGTCTCATCCGTCACGCTGACCGCTTCAAGGAACAGCGGGATGGTGCTGCGTCGTCTGGCGGCCTGCGCCAGGCGTTCCCACTGACCCACCACGGCGGTGTGAAAACGCTCAAGACGCTGCGCTGCCCCTTCGCTGACGTCAGTACGCAGCCAGAGATTAAGCGGGCGCAGGTAGCAGTTCACATAATCATCGCCACAGTAGTCAATGTTCATCATCCGCAACTCGCGATGAATATCCTCGTCTGAGCTCTGAGAGAGCAGCTGCAGCATATCCTCTTCCCGGCAGGCCCAGCCGCCGGGCAGCGTAACACTGGGCCAGTTAAGCGCTGCATGGATATCGAAAAGCGTATGGCCGCCTGACGTCATATCCCGCACATAGAGGGCACGCGTAAGCTGATTATCTGAATAACCGCCAGCATCCGGTGGCGTAATCAACCCGGCGCGGCGCCAGCGTCTCAGCGTTTCAGGAAGAACACCGACAAGCGCACATATCGTGTCGGTAGAGTGTTGAGGCATGATTGGTATCCGTAAGGTTTTGGGCTCCCGTCACCAGGGAAGTCAGCGTAGTATGCGCGCCAGCGATGAATAAAGAAACAATCATTTCCATAATGTATCGGGTGTTGCACGGCGGGGCGAGTCGTTAACATCTGTGAGAGAAAAGGGCAGGCACCGGGCGCGTAAACGCCCGGCGGGAAAAGGGGATTACCAGTGATACTTGTTGGAATCTTCCCACTCTTTCACTTCCTGCTCGGCACGATCTTTCTCGTAGCCGTAACGTTCCTGAATTTTACCGACCAGCTGATCGCGCTTCCCTTCCACAACGGTCATATCGTCATCCGTGAGATCGCCCCATTTTTCCTTAACCTTACCTTTGAACTGCTTCCAGTTACCGCCAATGCGATCTTCGTTCATGGTGATTCTCCCAACTCGGTGATTATCCAGGGATCTGATGAATATCTGTTGGCCAGATGGCTGTCAGATGGATCAAGCATGGCACAGCTTTTGCTCTTTGCAGCGAAGCGGTGTGAGCCGCATCAAATTATGAGCAAAACGGCAGCGTGCAAGCGGAAGTCAGGCGGGATTACGCCAGTCGTCGTGAGGGCCAGCTGACGGCAGGCAGGGCGTTGAGAGCAGGGCGCGCAAACAGAAAACCCTGGTAATAGCGAACCCCGGCACCTTCGAGCCAGAGCCACTCTTCAATTTTTTCAACGCCTTCTGCGATGACCGTAATTTCCAGCGCCTGACAGCATTTCAGGATGGCCAGCACAATCGCCTGACGCGGGCCGCTGCGGTGAATATCGGTGATCAGCTTGCGATCGATTTTAACTTTGTCGGGCTGAAAGTCGGCTAACAGAGACAGGCCAGCAAAACCGGCGCCAAAATCGTCGAGCGCCAGGCTGATGCCGGCCGCTTTCAGCTGGCGCACTGCGGACTGAAAGGCGTCGAAGCGTGAGATGATCTCATCTTCAGTGACCTCAACCACGACCTGCTCCGGTCGCAATCCCTGCAGCCGGATTTGCTGAAGAAGATGATCGACCGCCCCCTCGATCATCACCAGTGACATCGGCAACAGGTTAACGGAGAGGGTCTGATCGCCCAGGCCAAGCTGTCCGGCCAGCCGGAAAGCATAGGTCTTGGAGTGAAGATCGGCCTGATAGCGCTGGCTTTCCGGTAGCTGAGAAAAATAGTCGGCGGGTGAAGCGCCATGCTGACCGCGGATCAGGGCTTCACAGGAAACAATCTGGCGATTTGTGGCATCCACAATCGGCTGCAGCGCAAACTCACAGCGCTGATCGGCGGCCGGCGGGCAGGAAAGCGCTACATCGGAGGAGGAGGGGGTGATCAGTGTCCACTCACTGGCTGGTTCAATCTCAATAAAGGTCTCTTTATCCCGTCCTTCAACAAACGAACGCAGGAATTTGACGACCCGATCATGCCGGATACGCTCCTCATTAAGCGTGACCCGGTCAAGCAGAGCCTCTACCACGGTATGCTCCTGATAGTCACGCAAATCAAACAGGGCCATGCCGGCGTGACCAAATCGCCGTGCCGGGGCGTAGTCACGCATCAGCTCGATCAGATTAAAATGCCGATCGTCCTGACTGATTCGCTGAAAAACCGTGTGGACATTCTCAACGCTCCCCTCCAGCACCTGAAAAAAGTGCTGCCCGTCATAAAGCAGGATCCCGGTGACCTCGGCCTCGGCGTTTTTAACACTGGCACGCTCCACCAGCGCCTGCAGTTTCTCCGGCGAGACAGAACCCGCAAGCTGGCTGCGGTAAATAAGGGTGGAGAGCATAAGCGGACTCGCATGGCAGTTGAGACTTATTAACCATATCACAGATATTTCGGGGGTTAAGGGCACAACTGAAATGATTATGCTGTTCTGCTTTCGGTATTAATATCGCTATGAATCCCGCCCGGGTTAAGAGGCATTAATCGCCATTTTCCCGGGAGAGCGATCAGGCAATTGTAATAAAGCAGAAAAGCCCCCCCGTTAAAGCGGGGGCGAACAGAAGATATAGCGCATTATTATAACGACACAGCATCCCTGGTGAGGCGCTGGTTAATCGGATGTTCACAGGTTGCTTTCATCAGCCCTTTCATGCTGGCCGGTGAAACGTGATCTCTGCTGCTGCACTCTCTGAAAAAGTGCCCCCTGTTAAAGGGGGCAAGGGTAGGAGTCAGATCACTCTGTAAAGGAAGTGGATTTCGTTACAGAGCCATTTAAAGATAGGGCAAAAGCGATCTGAATGCCGCTGCGGTTAACCGTTTTTTTAGTTTGATATCAGATGATTAGAATTGTCACTTTAATGCATTTTCAGGTTAATCAATGTGTTAAACGCCAATGAAAACGTTTTCTAAGATTTGGATTAAAGTCCCGTTTCGCTGGCGGACACGGATAAAAATGGCAGGGCAGGGCGTCCTCCGCAGCCGAAAACCAGACAGGCTTGACCGACTCCGGGAATAACTATACTGTTTATATATACAGTTAATAGTGGTGAGACGTTGCGGAGGCAATGCAATGCAACAGGATGATGCCGTCTGGATCGCATTCAGAGAGGCGATGAGGCGGGATAGCGAGGGGCTGTGTACGATCAGCACCCGGGACTTTGTCACGCAGCTGGACCTGCACAACACACCTCACACCATGCGAGCGGCGAATGTCTGGATAGAGATCCATATCACGACATTCCGTGATATCTCCACCGAACCGGGTGAGTGCCGGCTGTTTCAGGTTCCTGCGGCGCGCAATTAGCGCGCACCGCAGCACCATCGCATTCAGCCTGCCTGCAGAGACAGGCTGAGGCCGCAATCAGGCCCTGACGCTGCTTTGACGCAACCCGGCGCGGTCCTGGTAGTTCGGCCTGGCAGAATAGCTCTTCTCGCAGCCCGTGCGGGCCATATTCAGAGCCACTTTGCGTTTTTTCAGCTTAATTTTCGGTAACCACTCTTTAAACTGTGCCGTCAGCGAGGCCGCCTGCTGTTCGTTTGCAACGCGGCAGATAAACAGCTTGCTCTTGGTCTGACGGGTGACATCAATGGCGTAGATCTCAACGCCACTGCTGCATGCTTCATATTCAACATCCGTAAACTGCATGTGTGGCCAAAGACCGGTTCTGGTTTCAAATGTGGCTAAATCCATGATGAATAGCTTTTTTTATTGTAAGCGTTAGTGCTGTCCGGCAGGTTAAAACCTGGTCGGGCCAGTGAGCATAGACCAGAATCAGCATTCCGCCAGTCAATTCACTAATTTAATCTGGCCCTGCCACAAATGGCTAAAATCCGAGTTGCAGGTGCTCCCGCCACAACGCGATTTGCCCTGCCCTGAGGCTGCTGAGCGCGCTGACAGGGCAGGATTTCGCTGTCGCGTTCTGCCGCTGACAGCCGCCGCGTACCCTCTCCAGGAGATGAGCAGGCTTAGCGTTGCCGATTACCTGAGCACTGCTGTTAAATCAGCCACCTTATTATCAGATCGCCACAACTGACATTCAGTGCTTATATCCGGCATTGTTGCTGCATATAACGATAAAGAGTTAAGGGAGGAAAGTGAGCATGGATGGCGGGATGTAAATAATATGTTAACGCTAAAAGAGAATAAGAATCAGCCTCTTCGCGTTGTTAGTTCACTCTGCGTCAGGCGCAAGAAAAAATAAAAAAATATATCTCCTGCGATCAATTAAAGCGCCGCTGAAAAAAGCCGATAAGAACGATCCAGCATTAACATTTGTTCAAATTATTCTTTCTCCCCAGGGGTTCTTTATGACTATTACACAGCGTCTGGTAATGATTTTCTCACTGCTTGCAATGTCACTGATTGCACTGGTGATTATCTCGTTATCTGTGATTTCGGGTTTTCAGTCCCGTTTTGAATATGTGCAGGTGAACGCGATACCCAGTATTCGCGATCTGAATAAATCGATCAGCGTAACCAATCAGTTAGGCATTGCTCTTTACCGCTATCACAGCACCAGCGATGAGACAAAGTTCCCCGCTGCAGAAGAGCGCATTAATAATCTGCTGCAGCAGATTAAATCGCTGAACGATTATTACATGGCCAATGACATCTCCAGCGATGAAGACAAGGCGATGACAGAACAGGCCAACAGGAATCTGGATGCAGTGCGCAGTGCGCTGCCGGCTTTCCTTGCCGCATCGCGCGCTCATGATGACGCGGTCACCCTGCCACTGTTGCAGAGTGAAAATGGTGTGGGCGCTGCAACCCGTAAAATGGAAGCGGACTTCACCCGTCAGATTCAGCTGAACATCGACATCGGCGAACAGCTGCGTGCTGAAAACAAACGCGTCTACACTCAGACCCTGTGGGCGATGTCGGGGGGATCATTACTGGTGATTCTGATTCTGGCTGCCTTCTCCGTTAAGGTGATCATGGGCATCAAAAGAAGCCTCTCTGGCATCGTCAATACCATGACCCAGGTCAGCCACACGCTTGATCTGACGCATACTGCGGATGTCAGCCGCAAGGATGAGATCGGCCAGACGGCCATAGCGTTTAATCAGCTGCTGGCGCGCGTCTCTGGCACGCTGCTCTCGGTGAATCATGCTGCGCAATCGGTCAGTACGGGTTCAACGCAGATCGCAGCAGGTAACGAAGATCTCTCTGCCCGCACCGAAGAGCAGGCTGCTTCACTGGAGCAGACCTCAGCGAGCATGGCGACGCTGAGTGAAACGGTGCGGCAGAACTCCGAAGGCGCGCATCAGGCCAGCAGCCTGGCGAATAACGCCAACCATATGTCGATCCAGAACGGAACGGCTGTGAAGCAGATGCTCACCACGATGGATGATATTCGCGCCAGCTCGGCCAAAATCTCGGAAATTACCGGGCTGATTGAAGGCATCGCCTTCCAGACGAATATCCTGGCGCTGAATGCGGCGGTGGAAGCAGCACGTGCCGGCGAACATGGTCGCGGTTTTGCCGTGGTTGCGTCGGAAGTGCGTAACCTGGCACAACGCTCCTCGTCGGCTGCCCGCGAAATCAAAGACCTTATTTCTACGTCCGTTTCGCAGGTTGAGCACGGGTTAGAGCAGGCCAACAGCGTCGGTTCAAACAGCGAAAACGTGCGTCACGCGATCCAGCAGGTCGCCGATCTGGTCAATGAGATTGCTGCGGCCACCTCTGAGCAGAGCAAAGGTATTGAGCAGGTTCATCAGGCGATTGGCCAGATGGACGAAGTGACGCAGCAGAACGCCGCGCTGGTGGAAGAAGCCTCATCTGCCTCGAAATCACTTCAGGAACAGGCCGAAACGCTGTCGGCGCTGGTCTCGACCTTTACCGTTGAAAGCTCAGGCCGTGTTGCACCGCAGCCGCAGCCTCAGACCGCTTCTGCTTTCCGTGCGGCCAAAAAGAGCCGTCAGCCTGAACCGCAGAGCGTTGACCTGAGCAAAGCAAACTGGGAAAGCTTTTAAGCTTTAAGCCGTTCCCGAAAAGCCTCCACATTGTGGGGGCTTTTTTTTGCCTTTATTTCATTTTTATTTCAACGCATCACGCTTCTTTAAATTAAATGAAAACGATTTCATTTATTATATTTTCAGGGGCTGCCCGGTAATAACGGTTTGAATATTAATTGCCCGGGAAGGATAAATTAATTTCTTATCCTTAATGATAATTATTCCTGAAAAAAGATGGCAGCTAGTATCGGCTGATTCCGGGCTAACTTTAATTTCTTTATTTTCCAGATGTTGATGCTGAAGTCTGGCTTAAGGCTTTACAGGTGATATTTATCAGGCAGTTTTCATGACATTGAAATCTATCGTTATTTTTCGGTTTAGCTTAAGTGAAAGTGGCTGTAACTATCGTCTGTTTATTCACTGTAAAATAACCTGGTGCAATCTATACTCTCTCTTGCTGTTATCCAGCCCTTTATTTAACTAAGTAAATTTCATTGCCTCCAGGCGGCTTTGTGCTACGCGCAAACCGCTATGGGCTGCATATGAAGAATTCGTAAAAATAAAATTACATTACCCATTTTGGGTATGACATCACCTGCATGCTTAACACATCAGAGCGGAAAAGAATGAAAAAAGTACTCGACCGGATTAATTTGCCAGCAAAATTCCTTTTACTGGGAGCCTTTGCACTGGTGCTGTTTGTTTTACCCACTTTTCTCTTTATTCAGACGGGCAACCAGCTCATTGACACCAAGAAAGTTGAACTCACCGGTATTCCGGTTGAGAAAAAAGTACTGCAGCTGCTGAGCCTGCTGCAGCGTCATCGGGCAGAAAGCGCCATCGCCATTGGCCAGAACAGAATGGATAACCCACCGCGTCTGGCGTTAGTGACCCAGATTAACAGCGTATCTGAAAGCATTGCTGCCGATCTGCGTCAAAGCAGTGAGCAGGCGCAGCCATTAACGCGTCTGGACCAGGTTAATCAGGAGTGGCGTCAGCTGCAGGAAGATCTGGTTGGCGGACGACTGACGCTGGCGACCAGCCTGGCACGGCACACGCATCTGATCCAGGTTCTGCTGGAAACGAATCAGGATGTACTGGATTACTACCAGCTCTCACTGGATGCTGATTTGAATACCTACCAGCTGATCGTCAGTGTTTATAGCCGACTGCCGCTGCTGACCGAGACCCTGGGTCAGATCCGTGGCGGGGGGGCCTCACTGATCGCCAGCGGTAACATCTCTGATGCCGATCGCAGTCGCCTGGCCTTCCAGATCGATAATGGCAAAACGGCGCTGTCACAGTTCAGCAGTAACATGGATAAGGTGTTCACCATTGAACCGGATCTCAAAGCGATGTTCGGCGAGCTGGCGCAGAATGCCAGACAGCAGGCTCTGAATGCCCTGCAGCAGGCTGAAGGGGCGATTGTGACCGGAAATGTCACGATTACGCCGGTTGAATATGTCCGTATCTTAACCGAAGCGATTAATCGCTATGGCATGCTGGGCAGCCAGAGCAGCAACCAGCTGCAGATACTCCTGCAGTCACAAATCGATGAGCGCCGTCATTCTCAGTATCTGTTGCTTTCCGGCCTTCTGGCGATTGCCCTGCTGGCGATCCTGCTGGCCGTGATGATCACCCGTTCGGTCACCCGGCCGGTCAGAGAGGCCGTGGAAGTCGCCAGTCGCGTCGCCGCCGGTGATCTGACGGCAGAGCTGACCGTGTCCGGCAGCAACGAAATGGCTGAGCTGCTGAATGCCCTGATGCAGATGCAGCAGCGTCTTGCCCAGCTGGTCTCCGATATCAAAGGCAACGCCGCGACCATCGCCAACTCGTCGGAAGAGATTGCCCGCGGCAATGGCGACCTTTCGTCACGCACCGAAGAGCAGGCGGCGTCCCTGGCGGAAACGGCTGCCAGCATGGAGCAACTGGCGTCCATCATGCAGCAGAATGCCGAGAACACCCGCTTTGCCTCTGAACGCGCGGATTCTGCGACGCAGGCGGCCCTCTCCAGTGGCTCGGCCATGGATTCGGTGATGGAAACCATGCATAAAATTCGCGGCAGCTCGGGACAAATTGAAGAGATCACGTCGGTAATCGACAGCATTGCTTTCCAGACCAACATTCTGGCACTGAATGCGGCGGTTGAAGCGGCGCGTGCCGGAGAGCAGGGTAAAGGCTTTGCGGTCGTTGCCTCAGAGGTGCGGGCGCTGGCACAGCGTTCAGCGACAGCAGCCAAAGAGATCAAGAGTCTGATTGAGCAGTCGGTGCTTCACGCGCAGGAAGGGATCACGATGGCCCGGAACGCAGGCGACAGAGTGAAGCAGAGCGTCAGCGCAATTGAACAGACCTCTCAGCTGATGCGCGATATCTCCTCCTCTACGGAAGAGCAGACCAGCGGCATTTCGCAGGTCAATATTGCGGTCAATCAGATGGATCAGGTCACCCAGCAGAACGCCGTGCTGGTTGAAGAGTCCGCTTCTTCTGCGGATGAGCTTGCCGGGCGGGCCGTGCAGTTGCGTACCCTGGTCGCGCTGTTCAAAACGGCCTGATAAGACCGGAACAGCCGTCGCCTGAAGGGGCGGCTGTTCGGTTACTGTGTCACACCTGATGATCCTGCAGACAGGCGAGATACTTCTCTCCCGAACGCATCACCTTCTCTTTCGCCTGCTGAAGGATATCCTGACCTTCAAAGGCGCCATAAAGCTGTCCGAATGTCACACCCGAGAGCCGCTGCAGAATGTCGCCAACCGTCGCCGCAGAGAGCGGCAGCATGTTCGGATAGCTCCACATGAACGACACGCCATGCGCACCCGGCGTCACCTGCAGAATATCACCCGCCAGAATGATCCCGTCGCCTTCGTCCCGGTGCAGCACGCAGCCACCCGGGAAATGCCCCCCCAGCCGTAACAGCGTCACACCCGGCATCAGCGTCAGCGAGTCGCCCTGCCAGAGCCGGATATGCGGGCTCTCCCGGACGATCCACTGCCGATCACGGGCATGCAGATGAATGGGCGCGTTAAACGCCTCCGCCCACTCCTGCATCGTGGTGTAGTAGTGCGGATGTGAAATCGCGATGGCATCAATGCCACCCAGCGCCGCGATCAGCGTAAAGGTGGCATCATCAAGGTTGGCAAGGCAGTCCCACAGCACGTTGCCCTGCGGCGTCCGCAGCAGAAAAGCGCGCTGGCCGATGGCAAAAGCCGGCACGGTTTTAAAACTTAACAGCGCCTCACTGTGTGCCGTCCATTTATTGGCGTGGCTGGCGCGCAGCTGGTCGAACGGGATCCAGCCCTGACCTGAAGCCGGGACATACTGACGCTCATCCTCACAGATTTTACAGTGCTGATGCGTAGCCGAAGCAGGATAGGCGGTGCCGCAGGCGGTACATAACAGGGTCATGATGTTCTCCTTTGTCTCGATCGGGATGATGCGCACCCGGCGGCGCCTTTATCGCCTCAGGGCTGACGGCGCAGGGTAATCCGGGTCAGCTCCGAGGGGCGGCCCAGCCTGATCGCCATGCCAGGCCAGAGCGCCGTGCCGTTGTTGACATAAAGCTGCATTCTGCCGACCTGATAAAGCCCGGAAACAAAACCGGCGTTAGGTTTTGCAAACAGGCGATCCAGCCCGATGATCAGACCTCCGTGCGTATGGCCGGAGAGCTGCACATCGACACCCTGTGCGGCGTTCTCGCGGGCATGACGTGGCTGGTGGTCCAGCAGAATAATGGGGGCGTTTTCGGGAACCTGCTCCAGCGCACGGGCCAGATCGGGGCCGGTCGCCTGTCGGCGCGGCGCGGAGGCGTCGGGCAGACCCGCAATGACCAGGCTGGCTTCACCGCGCTGAATCACCGTATGGCTGTTAAGCAGCGGCTGCAGCCCCAGCGAAGCCAGATGCGCCGTCCAGATCGCCTGATGAAAGAAATATTCGTGATTGCCGGTGATGGCCCAGACGCCGTCGGGCGCAGCCAGACCGCGCAGTGGCGCAACATCATGCCGCCGGTGTTCCAGGCTGCCATCGATCACATCCCCCGTCACCACAATAAGGTCGGGCCGGAGGGACATCGCCCGCTCCACCATGGCGCGGGTCCAGACAGCATTAAACAGTCGCGTGATATGCAGGTCGGTCAGTTGCAGAAGCTGATAGCCATCAAACTCAGCAGGCAGATTCGGCAGGAACAGCGTCACCTCTTTGACGGGAGGCACCCGTATTGCCTGCTGAACCCCGAAAGCCGCCACCCCCATCGCCAGCAGGACGGTCAGATAGCGCGCATCGGGCGACAGCGGCAGCGGATGTCGCAGCAGCAGGGCAAGCAGCATGACAGCATCCAGCACGATCTGAAACACGGCCAGCAGCAGCACGGTGCCGTAAGCCCAGTTAAACAGAATGATGATAGTGCGGGGCATCTCGGCCGAGAAGATCCCGCCGGATGTGAAGCGACTCACCAGCAGATATTGAGAGGCCAGCAGCGCCAGTGCAGAGAGCAGGATTTTTACGGACAGGGGCAGGGACAAAGGAATAATGACGCGGGCAATGACATACCAGCTGGGTAAGCTGAAAATCAGGTGAAACATGGCAATCTTCCGGTGAGGCGCTGACGGTCAGCGCAGGCAGTTAAGAGAGGATAGCGAATGAAACCGTTTTAGCACGGTAAGGTATAGGATGAGTTTGCCAGGTCTGCTTCACGGCAGGTGCTCTGGCCGTGTTCAATCCGGCGCTGCGGGGCGCCTGGCCGGGACGAAAAAACCCGCGTGACCGGCACGCCGGCCACGCGGGTAACATCAGGTCTCACCCTTTGCGACACGCAGGATCAGCGCAGAACACCCGACGTTGTCTGTGTCTCCTCCGTCACGCGCGTCATGGCGATCGGAATGCTTTTGTAAGCCGGAATGCCGCTCTGCGTGTCGTGGCTGTCGAGCGGCACCATCACATTGGCTTCCGGATAGTAGGCCCCGACCGATCCGGGTGCCATATCGATAATCACAATCGTCAGGTTTTTCATCTGGCGGGAGGTAGGATTGCCTTCAGGGTCCAGCGCCATCAGATCGACACGGTCGCCCACCCGCAACTGGCGTTTCTCCGCCTCTTCGGCGTTAATAAACAGCACATCACGACGGCCCGTGACGCCACGATAACGGTCGTTCAGCCCATAAAGGGTCGTGTTGTACTGGTCGTGACTGCGCAGGGTGGTCAGCACCAGGTCATGGCATTTCAGCGATCGGGGATCTTCATTGATGCCCTGCATCACTTTGAACTGCGCCTTACCGGAAGGCGTATGCCAGACGCGTTCTGATGCGGCGTTATAGAGCCGGAATCCACCCGGGTGCTTAATCCGCTCGTTGAAGTTTTCGAACGCCGGAAAGACCGCTTCGATGGCGTCACGGATGCGGCTGTAATCGGCTGCCATCGCGGACCAGTCCACCACGCTGTCTGGCAGGGTCGCTTTAGCCAGTGCGGCCACCAGTGCCGGTTCCGATTTAAGATGCGGCGATGCCGGATCGAGCGAGCCACGCGAGGCATGCACCATGGACATCGAATCTTCCACCGTCACACTCTGTGCGCCCGTTGCCTGCACATCCGTCTCCGTGCGGCCCAGCACCGGCAGCAGATAGTTATGCCTGCCGAGCAGCAGGTGTGAGCGGTTCAGCTTGGTCGCCATATGCACAACCAGATCGAGATTGCGCATCGCCGGGAAGGTGACCTGGGGATCGGAGATCGCTTCTGCCAGGTTACCACCCAGACAGAGCAGCGCTTTGGCTTTGCCATCGCGCATCGCCTTAATCGCCTCAACGGCACCATGACCATGCTTCTGCGGCGGCCGGAAGCCAAACACTTTCTCAATACTGTCCAGCAGCGATTGCGGTGGGATCTCCGTGATGCCCACCGTGCGGTCGCCCTGAACGTTGGAGTGACCGCGTAACGGACAGATACCTGCACCGGGTTTACCGATGTTGCCGCGCATCAGCAGCAGGTTGGCAATCTGCTGCACATTCTGGGTGCCGTACTGGTGCTGGGTGATCCCCATGCCGTAGCAGATAATCGTGCGTTCAGCGCTGGCATAGAGCCGGGCAACGTGCTGGATCTCTTCACGCGTCATCCCTGAGACCTTCAGGATATGATCCCAGTCGGTGCTCTCCAGGTCGGCTTTCAGCGCGTCGAAGCCTTCGGTGTGCTGAGTGATAAACGCCTCATCAATGACGCCCGGTTTGCCTTGACTCAGCGCTTCTTCATGCAGGGTCAGCAGGATTTTCATCACCCCTTTCAGCATCGCTGCATCGCCGCCCACCCGTACTTTGTAATAGGTTGAGGCCAGTTCAGTCGAGCTGAGCGACAGCATCTCTATCGGGCTTTGCGGTGAGGTAAAGCGCTCCAGACCGCGCTCCCGCAGGGGGTTGATCGCCACAATCGTGCCACCGCGCTTAGCGACTTCGCGCAGCGTCCCCAGCATGCGTGGGTGATTCGTACCGGGATTGTGACCAATGCATAACACCAGGTCGCAGTGGTCGAAATCCTCCAGCTCCACCGTGCCTTTGCCGACGCCGATGGACTCCGGCAGTCCGACGCTGGTGGGTTCATGACACATGTTTGAGCAGTCGGGGAAATTATTGGTGCCATATTCGCGGGCGAAGAGCTGCCACAGAAACGCGGCTTCATTTGAGGCCCGGCCGGAGGTGTAAAACTCCACGCTGTCCGGGTCTTCGTAACTGCGCAGGTGTTCACCAATCTCACGAAACGCGGTTTCCCATTCGATGGGCTGATAGGTGTCAGATGCGGCATCGTACTTCATCGGATGCGTCAGGCGGCCTTCGCCCTCCAGGTGCAGTGCGCTGCGCTCCCATAGTTCTGTCACCGTATGGGCGGCAAAGAATGCGGGTGTGGTGCGTTTGCTGGTCGCTTCCCATGACACCGCTTTTGCCCCGTTTTCGCAGAATTCAAAGGACGAGGCATGTTGCGGATCCGGCCAGGCACATCCCGGGCAGTCAAAGCCCTGCGGCTGGTTAACTTTGAACAGGGCGATAACATCCTGTTTTACCGACATCTGGCCGCGGATAGCATCGGCAACCGCCTTTAATGCACCCCAGCCACCGGCCGCGCCACCATAAGGGGCAATGCCATTTGTGCGATTTTGCTCTTTCATAATGCTCCACATTGTCTCTATTGTTATCGGCTAAGTCTGGTACAGAAAATCGTTAACCGCGTGGATTCTGGCTAATATGTCGCGAAATTCTTTCTCAAAATGTTTCTGTGCCCGGCGCACCATCCTTTTCAGCGCGAAAATAAGCAGAGCGCCGCGCTGTTTTTGTCGGGAAATAAGCGAGGCGGACTGTCCTGATTTAACAGGAATATCGTGCGTAATTTAAGTTTGATAAGCATTGGTATCGCTCTTAACTTTTTAACTGCCTGTTTTTATATATTTTAATAAAAGTGAATGGCGCGGAAAGTACCTGGAAATTAATTAGTTTCTGATGGGGAAAGTTGTGTCAATGAATTTTCTGACCTGTATTAAAGCGGTAATAATATTCACAGCCGCAGAAGGGCAATATCAACAGAAGGTACAGCGTGCCTGTTCAGCGTAAATATGACGGCAGCGTATTCTTGTGTTTCGCGCCTGCCGTAATGACAGAGGTGGTTGCTCAGGCTATATCTTCACGATCCCCGCGCGTCGTGGGATGCGAAATAACCAGAAATTCGACCGCGCCATCACTGTTATTCTGTGCCTGATGTGCAGATTGCGGGGGGATTTCGATACCCTGTTGCGCGCTGATATCCTGCACGGTGCCGTCAAGCTCCATCGTCAGCACTCCGCTAAGGACAAAGAAAAACTGTCTGGACGCCGCATGATAGTGCCGTTTCTCACGTGTGCCGGGCGGCATTTTTTCGTGAATGATTAACATATCCTGGCGGTTGACCAGGTACCAGCCGTCGCATCCGTCACCCCACTGATAATGTTCCGCATTCTCTTTTGAAATCATTGTTCTGCTCCGGCGTCGTCGCTCATCTTCTCTGGCTGACTATAGCTGGCCAGGAAATTGATTTTCAAACATTTATTTCAGCCATCGTTTTCTTCCTGCGCAGCCTGATATTCTCACTGACGAGCGCCCGTTGGCAATCTGGCGCATGATCGCTGGCGATGAGTGGCAGCATGCCACGGAGGATAAGAGATGCAGTGGTGTAATCAGGCGCAGTCTGACATCCGTCTTGAGTGGGGGCCCGCGGCCGTCGGTTACGTTGCTCAGGATGTGGACTGTATTGTGATCGTTGACGTCATGTCATTTTCCACTTGTGTCAGTCTGGCGGTCGACAAGGGCGCACAGGTTTATCCGTACCCCTGGAAAGACGCCTCTGCGTTGACGTATGCAGACAGCATCGGAGCAAGGGCAGCCAGCCCTGACAGGCTGAGTGGTACAGGCGGTTTCAGTCTCTCTCCGGCGTCGATGCGAAAACTGGCCGCGGGCGAAAAACTGGTGCTTCCCTCTCCCAATGGTTCAGCGATTTCGTTCCTGGCGCGGGAGAGTGGCGTGACGGTATTCAGCGGCTGTTTCCGGAATCTCTCACTCACTGCCAGAGCCTGTCGTGACTTCCGGCGCATCCTGGTCATCCCCTGCGGCGAGCGTTGGCCTGACGGCACGCTTCGCCCTGCGATCGAAGACTATCTGGCCGCAGGCGGCATTATTGCCGCTATCGGACGTGACCACTGTTCCCCGGAAGCGCAGGGGGCGGTCGCCGCCTGGCAGCAGATGAATCCGTTATTCCTTCGCGAGTGCTCTTCAGCCAGGGAACTTCAGCAGCGCGGATTTGGTGAGGATGTCGATCTCTGTCTGGACGTTGACAGCGGGCAACAGGCGTGTCAGTTGCAGGGTGATTTTTATACCGCCCGCCAGTGAAGGACCTGAGCCTGTCAGTGCGCGTTCAGCGGGCCGACAGGCGGGATGGGCAGAGGTTACTTCTTTTTATTCATCATCGATTTCAGGTCAGCAAAAGGATTGTAGGTGGCTTCACCGACATCCTTTTGTGCATCCTCGCCTGCTACGACGCGGGTGCCGTACTGGTCCGCCTCGGTATACTTTGAGTGCTCATGGTCATGACAATAGAGACACAACAGTTCCCAGTTACTGCCATCTTCCGGGTTGTTGGTGTGGTCATGGTCAATATGGTGAACCGTCAGTTCACGCAGGTTTGAATAAACAAACTCGCGCGAGCAGCGACCACACACCCAGGGATAGAGTTTGAGTGCTTTTTCACGGTAGCCGCTTTCAAGCCGCGCATAGTTTTTAGGGATTAAAGCCATTGCCGAAAGTACCTGTTATGCAGAGAGGTTCACGAGAGTGCTGCCAATATATCCCACAATCGGACAGAAGAAGAGATCATCCTCTGCTGTTGTGAAGGAGTGGGTGAAAACAGCCATTTATTTCAATCGCATAGCCGGAATAAATGGCTGTTTTGCGCTTTGCTTACGGCGTTCCACTAAATGTAATGCAGAACACCATAAACGGCCCAGAAAATGGCGTTAGCACCAAGATAAGTCCAGCATCCCCAGTAGGCTATGGGTTCGCGGCGTGTGCGGAGTTTAGGCAGAAAGGCCAGTAAATAGAGTGCAGAGGCAATAAGCGAAACGAAATAGAAGAATTTCATCGTTCTCTCCTGATTAATATCCTTTATTTCAGGATAGTCAGGACTGACTATTTTGCGCGGTGCTTCATCACAGGAGTGCTCACCCCTCCATCTGCCAGCCTGTATCAGTGAAGTTCAGAAGGAAATAGAGCGAAACGTCGGAGTGAGAGCTCTGGACATCGTCGGCAGAGATGCCACTCCATGGCGTACAAACTCCTAAAGCGCTTTATTCAGAACTACTTAGAAGGACGGCGACTAATCTTGCCTCCTTTCCGACCCGCTTCCCTGGCTTTTTCATGATCATTCTTGAAATTGCCCCCACTGACCTTGCCTCCTGCACTGCCAGCTTCACTCGCGCGTTCTGGATCGTTGGCAAAATTACCGGCACCACCTCTGTATTTCTGTTGTGTCATAGAAAGACCTCCTATCAGTGTTCCGTGAGATAAAAAGGACTAGCTAGTCACAGCAGGAAGGATAGTCGTCCGCTTCGTTTAAGCAAAGGCTGACCATGAATTCCTTGATAAGCGGAGGGGTAATGAATGAATTTTTAGCGCCGGCAGGGTCATGGCAGTTGAACTACGCTTAAAAGCCTGACGAAAAAGGAGAACGCAATGCGTAATGACACCTTAATCGACACGCTGGAGCTGGGTTCCGGTGGACAGAAACAGAAATATGAAATTTATGGTGATGATGACCAGATGCCCACTTATGCCGTGATCTACCGGCAGCAGGGTGATAGCTGGCAGGCCCTGGAGGAGAAGCTTACTTTCGCTGCGCAGGATGAACAGCAGGAGGCAACAGGAGCAATGGGCTACGGCTCCGGTGATACATTGCCAGATTTGCGCGATCTGCCCGCTGAAGCGCGGGCGCGGTGCGAAGAACACTGGCAGGAGCAGAACGAAAGGTAGAAGGAAAGTGTGCCGCTCAGTTCATGAAACCGTGCGGCCACGTAATTTATCCGGATGCGGCGGAAGAGAGGCCCGCGCAGCTTTATATCTTCCTGGCCTGCCGCTGCCCGGGGTTACATTATGCTAATAAAATGTAACAAATTCATTGATTAAACCACCTGCAGCAATCGTTAAAGGTTTTCCCACTACGGGCGATAACCCATAGGCGTTGAGCCCGCCGATCATTGACGAAACCGGTACTCAGCGCCGAGTTCTGAACGCGAACGGACCTGCATTTAGCCCTCCTTTTACACACCAGTAAACGCAAAATTTATGCGTAAGTTAATCTTATAAAAGCGAAAATAATAATATGTCGATCATCAAGACGATCAAAAGTCGCCTGCCTGCTGCGCGTCTCCGGCGTAGCAGCCAGCCTGCAAATGGCACTTACGATTGCCGTGCAATGCCTGCTTCACTCTCTTCCATCGGCCTGAGCGCACGCGCGGGCGGGATCCTGATGACCTTTGTTCCGCCTGAGGCGGATTTCCGGCGCGTCAGTCAGGCCTGGCAACGCTTTACGTCTGCCGATCTGACGGTGCTGACACTCTCCTCGAATGGCGCGCTGAGCAGCAGCCGTCCACAGAGCACTTACTGTGAGGGGAATGGTCCGGAAGGGAGCTATCTCTGGCTGCCGGACACGCTGATCGCCCGTCATGAGACGCACATTGTCGATCTTCACGTCGCCGATACGCAGACCGCCAGCCAGCGCATCAGCGCCATCCAGCAGGAGCTGGCGCGGTTGCCGGTGCGGATGCCGCTCTCTGCCGACCGTACTTTCGCCATGATTTACTGTGACGGGCTTTCCGCATCAGAAGGTTTTCTGATGCAGGCCTGGTACAACAGCGGCCGCTTCCCCTGCCTGGCCATTGGCGGTTCAGCGGGCGGCCGGATCTCCTTTGATGGCACCTGGATCGGTGTCGGTGGCAAGGTGCTGCAGGGCAAAGCGGTGATCGTTTTCTGCCAGATGGCGCCAGGAAAATCCTTTGCGCCGTTTAAAAGCCAGAACTTTACGCCACGCGATCAGAGCTGGCTGATTGCTGAAGCTGACCCGGTCGCGCGTACCGTCACCTCGGTATTTAACCGTCACGGTCAGCAGCAGCCCTTTGTTCCGGCGCTGTGCGAACACCTCAACTGCAGTGAAGCGCAACTGGCCGAGCGGCTGAAAGGGCTGACCTTTGGCGTTAAAGTCGGGGATGAGTTTTTTATCCGCTCCATTGCCAAAATCGAATCCAGCGGCGTGCAGTTTTTCTGCGACCTGGAGTTTGGCGACCGGCTGTTCCTGATGCAGGAAAAAGATTTCCAGCAGACGACGCAGCAGGAGTGGCAGGCGTTTACCGCTCAGCACGGTAAACCGGCGGCGATTCTGATGAATGACTGTATCCTGCGCCGCGTCGGCAATGCCGATAAGCTGCACAACGCCCATTTCTTTAAAGGGATTGCCGCCGCCGGTTTTTCCAGCTTCGGCGAAATTCTGGGCGTGCCGATCAACCAGACGCTTTCGGCGCTGGTGTTCTTCAATCACGATGTGAAAGCCATGAGCCAGTTCCCGGTGGAGTATGCCGGTTATGCCGCGCATTACGCGCAACGCGGTCTGCGTCGCTGGGAAGCGCTGAACAGCATCCAGACGCGGGTGCTCGATCGGGTCATCACCTATCAGCAGGCACTGACTCCGCTGATGGAAGCGCTGCCGGTTCTGGAACTGGCGACCCAGAGCCAGGGCGAAACCCTGAGCCTGGCGGAGAGCAGCATCCGTAACATCAGTAACATCGCGACGGAAAGTCAGCAGGCACAGGGCCGGCTGGATGAGGGGCTGGACGATCTGGAGAAAATCTCTAACGGCATCAACGACATTACGCACGGCATCAGCAACATTGCTTTCCAGACCAATATTCTGGCCCTGAATGCGGCAGTCGAAGCGGCGCGCGCAGGCGAGGCGGGACGCGGCTTTGCCGTGGTGGCGGGCGAGGTTCGCCGGCTGGCACACTCGTCGAAAGAGCAGGCTGAAGCGACCGCGAGTAACATCAGTGAGGCCGTAAGCACCATCTCACGTATCCGGCTGGTGGCCAGTGATTCAGCGCAGACCGCCGCGCAGATGGCAGAGCGCAGCATCAGCGCAGCCGACACGCTGGCTGTCATGAATCAGCAGACGCGACATGAGCGCGCCGATATTGCGAAGCACCTCGGCAGCCTGCGTGAACTCACGCAGGGCATGGACGCGATGCAGGAGGCAGTAGCCCAGCTCAAGGTGCTGCAGACGCTCTCCGGCGCACAGGTTAAAGGCTGATTTATCTCGATAAAATGTAAGAAATTGCGATATAAGCGCATCGGCCAGGCAAGCCGCGCCCGCAGTTGTTACACTTGTCGGTGATTAACCACGCAGAGGTATAAATGAAAATCAAAAGTTATGCAGCCATGCAGGCTGGCCAGGCCCTGGAACTCTATGAGTACGATGCCGCCGAGCTGGCAGCCGAAGAAGTTGAAGTCGAGGTCGAGTATTGTGGCGTCTGCCACTCAGACCTGTCGATGATCGACAACGAATGGGGCATCTCTCAGTTTCCGGTGATCGCCGGACACGAAGTCATCGGCCGGGTCTCTGCCCTGGGTGATGCAGCTAAAAACAAAGGACTCTCTGTTGGCCAGCGAGTGGGCATTGGCTGGACGGCAAAAAGCTGTCAGCACTGTGATGCCTGTATCAACGGCGAACAGGTTAACTGCCAGCAGGGCAGTATCCCGACCATCATGAACAAAGGTGGTTTTGCCGAGAAGCTGCGCGCTGACTGGCAGTGGGTGATCCCGCTGCCGGAGAAGCTGGATGCAGCGACCGCGGGTCCCCTGCTGTGTGGCGGGATTACCGTCTTTAAACCGCTGCTGATGAGCAACATTACTGCCACCAGCCGCGTCGGCGTGATTGGTATCGGCGGTCTGGGCCACATTGCGATTAAGATCCTGCACGCGATGGGTGCCGAAGTTGTGGCCTTCAGTTCAACGCCGGATAAGAAGCAGTCAATCCTGGATATGGGTGCTGACGAAGTGGTTAACAGCCGCGACGCTGAAGCCCTGAAGAAACAGGCGGGTCGTTTTGACCTGATCCTGAGCACCGTCGCTGTCGACCTCGACTGGAAGCCCTATTTCGCTGCGCTGGCTCCTCAGGGCAAATTCCACACCGTGGGTGCCGTGCTGAAGCCGATTGAAGTGAGTGCTTTCGAACTGATCATGGGCGATAAGGCGGTGACGGGGTCGTCCACCGGTTCGCCAGGGCAGCTGCGTTCTCTGCTGCGCCTCGCTTCCCGGGCTGACATTGCCCCTCAGGTTGAGTATTTCCCGATGTCTGACATCAATAAGGCGCTGGACCACGTTCGTGCCGGTAAAGCCAATTACCGTGTGGTACTGAAAGCCGATTTCTGATGGAAGCCTGAATAGTCATGCCGCAGCAGCCTGCTGCGGCATTTTTTTTATCTTCACCCTTCTTTCAGTGCAGCAGTGATGACGTCATCTGCTATCCGTAAAAACTCGCAGTCTGGCCCGATTCCATCGAATCCTGTCTTCTGAGCCTGTCACGCGCTGACAGGGTCCTGCCGTAAAGTTTCCTGGTTACCGCGTGAGACGATTAACGGAGCCATAAATGAAGCTGACACAGATTCGAAATGCCACACTACTACTGGATTATGCAGGCAAAAAGTTCCTGATCGATCCGATGCTGGCTGAAAAAGAGGCCAGGCCCGGTTTTGCCGGTTATGCGCGTCCCCATCTAAGAAACCCGATGGTCGATCTCCCGTTCACGCTTTCTGAGCTGCTGGCAGTCGATGCAGTGATTGTCACACACACGCACAGCGATCACTGGGATGAAGAAGCACAGCAGCTGATTCCAAAAAGCATGACTCTCTATAGCCAGAACAGCAGTGATGCAGCGCTGATACGCTCACAAGGGTTTGATAACGTCAGGGTGTTGCAGGACGCGAATCCCTTTACCGAGGGGCTGACGATCTATAAAACTGAGGGTCAGCACGGCAGTAATGCGCTCTATGCCGACAACGTTATGGGCGATATTTTGGGCGATGCCTGTGGCCTGGTATTTACTCATCCGTCAGAGAAAACGCTCTATATTGCAGGTGATACGGTCTGGGTAAAACCCTATGTCAGAACGCTGCAACGATTTGCACCTCAGGTCGTGGTGATGAATACCGGCAACGCGATGAACGATCGTTACGGACCGATCATTATGGGAAAAGAAGACACGCTACGCACCCTGCGTTTTTTGCCGGACGCTACTCTGGTCGCCTCGCACATGGAAGCCATTAACCACTGTTTACTGACTCGCGCTGAACTGCGTGCTTACACTTCGGAACAGGGTATTGCTGATCGGGTATTGATCCCTGAAGATGGTGAATCAATGACCTTCTGAATATCGGATCAGCAACTGACACCATTGCTTGCTGGCGATTCACATCTGAGTTCTTAGGGAAAGGGGAGAAGATGGCTGCGCTGACAGTCGCCGTGCTGGCAACGGCTGGATTTAGTCCGTTTCACTTTTCAGTGCCCTGCATGATGTTTGGGTCAGCTCTGCCGCAACAGGATCTCTTTCATCTGGAAATCTGTGCGGAGAGAGCAGGGCTGGTTATCTCAGAAAGGGGATTATCAGTGACGGTCGAGCAGGGGGTTGAGCTGTTTGACCGGGCAGATATCATTATCGTTCCCTACTGGCACAATCCGGCTGAAAAACCGGCTCAGGTGCTGCTTGATAAGCTGGTGGCCGCCTGGCAACGCGGTGCAGAAGTTGTTGGGCTATGTCTGGGTACCTATGTGCTGGCTTATGCCGGACTGCTCGATACGCATCAGGCTGTCACCCACTGGGAATTTGAACGTGATTTCAGCGAACGTTTCCCCCGGGTCCATCTCGACTGCAATGTTCTCTATACCCGGGATGAGAGGCTGATTACGTCGGCGGGTACCGCAGCAGGTATCGACTGCTGTCTCGATATTATCCGCCAGCATTATGGCAGTGCCATCGCTAACCGGGTCGCCAGGCGCATGGTGGTGCCGCCTTATCGGGAAGGGGGGCAGGCACAGTTTATTGAACGGCCAGTGCCCGATAACACGCGTGACTGCAGGATTAATGCACTGCTGGCCTCTCTGCGGCAGAATCTGCATCAGCCGCATGATCTTGATTCGCTTTCAGAGACGCTCAGTATGAGTCGTCGTTCGCTGACACGTCACTTTCACAAGGCGACGGGAATGTCACCGGGTGAGTGGCTGATGGCGGAGCGTCTGCAATGCAGCCAGCTGTTACTGGAAACCACCAGTAACAGCATTGAATCGGTGGCAGCGAAGGTGGGTTTTGAATCACCCGTCTCTTTTCGCCAGCGTTTCAAATCCCGGTTTGGTGTTTCGCCCAGCGAGTGGCGCCGGACATTCCGCGGCCCAAAGTCAGTGATAAAAGAGGAAAAAGCGCGGCGGGATGGGGCATGACCAGACCCTGGTCATGCCTGAATACCGCGATCGGCTGCACCATGCAACCAGCGTACGGCAGTACGTTCACCCTGATCAGATCAGGAAATCATCCAGCGACTGACCCTTATCAATGGCTGTTTTGATCACGCTGGGCGTCCGGCCCTGACCTGTCCAGAAGTGAACCTGGCCCTGATCATCGCTGTAACGGTATTTCGCCGGACGCTTCGCCCGTTTCTTTTTACCGGGAGCCGGGGTCGGGGTGCTGTTGACCAGCTCCGCCGGATCAATGCCTTCTTCCTGCAACAGCTCCTGGTAGAAGGCCAGTTTCTCCGCCTTCTCACGCGCCTCTGCTGCCCGCGCATTTTCCTCCTCACGACGCTCGTTCACCACGGCCTCTAATTTCTGATGTAACTCTTCCAGCGTGGCCACAGTCAGATGGCGTGCCTCGGCGCGAAGCGTGCGGATATTATTCAGGCTGTTCAGGTTCTTATTCATACAAAATTCTCAAATACTCAAGTTAATCAATAAAGTGCAAATTTTTCAGCGGGCAAGGGTAACACTGACCCACATGCCATTTGAAGTCTCTCTGTAGATTTATGCACTGCTTTTCCGGTTTTGGGTGTGTTGCCTGAGTTGACCCGACGTAATATAAAAGCGAAATCTGCTGATAAAATAGCGATTATCGCTATCGAAAGGGGATTGCGGGATTTACATTTTTGCCGGGGGATAACTGTGCTTAAATCAGTCAACAGGTTTTATTAAGGACAGGCATGAAGTTTCGCCGTAAAAATGATGAGACAGCGTCAGGGATTTCTCCCCTTCTCAGAAGCATTACGCTGTCAGGCGTATTGCTTGCTGTCCTGGTGATTGGATCCGATCTCTGGACGTTGCGTGAAGACTGGAACAACACCGTCAGGAAAGTTGAAGATACGGCGGTCAACCTGTCGCTGTCGCAGGCGCGCCAGGCGGACGATACATTTTTACAGACCGAACTCTCTTTGCGTGAATTACAGCGCGAGCTCGAAAAGCAGATTGCGACAAGCGGGGTGGATGGCCAGGGGCTGAGTGAGACGATGCGCCTGCTGCAGAGCCGTCTGCCTCAGCTTCACGGCCTGTTTTACTATGATGCGCACGGTAAGTGGATAGCAACTTCCATGAACCGTATCCCGCCTGATATTAATAATGCCGATCGCGAATATTTTGCTTATCACCGCTCCAGTCTGCGAAACACTCTGCATGTTGGCCCGGTGCTGCGCAGTCGCACCACGCATGAACTGGTGATTCCGGTGACGCTGCGTGTTAATGATGCCTATAATGGGTTTCGCGGCGTTTTACTGGCCACCATCAAAGTGGACTACTTCCGCCGTTTTTACAGCTACTACGAGCTCAGTGAAGGGGATGTACTGGTGCTGATGCTGGCAGACAGTACGGTGCTCTACGCCCGGCCAATGCCGGATAGCTACATCGGTAAAAACCTCTCGGTGAGTCCGCTTTTCCTGAAGATGCTGGCGAATGCCGACAAAGGCAGCGGTCAGTGGACCGCCGCGCTGGATGGTAAACAGCGCATCTTTGGTTTTGTCCGATCGCAGCGCTATCCGCTGGTGGTTGCCGCCGGGTATGACAAACGCGCCCTGTTTCAGCACTGGCTCAGAGGCTGGGTACAGGATCTGATACTGAGCCTGATCCTGCTGGCCGTTATCATCTTACTGGGTAACTTTGTACTGCGTCAGGCACGGCATACGCTGCGGTATCAGCGTGAGCTGACCCGACTGCGCGATGAGCTGACCGCAGCTAACCGCTCCCTGGAAAATCTGGCTCACAGCGATGGCCTGACTGGCGTGGCCAACCGGCGCTATTTTGATAAAATGCTGATGCAGAGCCTGCAGAAGGCGGCGCTCAGCGGCGAGCCTGTATCACTGATTCTGTTTGATATCGACTATTTCAAACGTTACAACGATACCTATGGCCATGTCGCCGGTGATGATTGTCTGAAAAAAGTCGCTGCCGTGCTGGCAGAGAAGACGCGGCGTAAAAATGAACTCACGGCACGCTACGGCGGAGAAGAGTTTGCGATTATTCTGCCGGATCAGCCGCTGTCAGCCGCGCTCCATCTTGCTGAAACCCTCATCGAAGCCGTTAATCAGCTTGATATTCCGCACCTCACTTCTGAACTGCCGCAAAAACATGTCACGCTGAGTGCTGGCTGTGCTGTAAGCCTGGCGGCTGACTCTCCGTCAGCGCCTCAGGCGTTGATAGCGCGCGCGGACGAGGCTCTGTATCGTGCAAAACGGGCAGGGCGAAACCAGGTTATGGGTGAAGAGCAGTAACGCGGAGGATCAGCCATTGAGGGAGCTAATGTGATGTCAGGAGGGTATGACAGACATGCACGACGGGGTTAGTTTCATCGCGTTTCGCTAAACAACAGAATGCAGAAAACCCGCCGGGCAACGCCGGGCGGGTTTTGATAAACGCCTGCCGGATTAAATCAGGAAATCGTCCAGCGATTTACCTTCATCAATGGCAGCTTTAATCGCAGAAGGGGTACGGCCCTGACCGGTCCACTGCTTAACTTCGCCATTTTCATCGGTGTACTGATATTTGGCAGGGCGGGGCGCACGCTTTTTCTTCTCTGTCGGCGCAGTCTGCATACCATTTAACAGCTCGTTAGGATCGATACCTTCCTGCAGCAGTAATTCGCGGTATTTTGCCAGTTTTTCTGCTTTTTCACGATTAGCCGCTTCTGAAGCCTGCGCTTCTTCACGACGCTCGCTAACGACAACGGAGAGTTTTTCCAGCATTTCTTCTAAAGCAGCAAGATCAAGTTCGCGAGCGTTAGCGCGAAGGGTACGGATATTATTCAAGCTATTGAGAGTGTCACTCATCAAAGTCACCATAGTCATGTTCAGATAATAAAATACAGAGCGGGTTCACGCTGATGCTTTTCGTCAGACCTGCTTTTTTAGGATGCTTGCCTTCGAAGAATCAAATACAGAACCTGGAGTTCAACACAGCCATATTAATCGCTTTCTGAGAGAGTTGAAACTCTATTTAGCGCATCAGCGTTAAACAAAAGTAAATTTATGCATTTTTACCCTTTTCTCACGTACGCTGTCAAAAAAAACCTGTCAGCCCTCATCGGATAATTCAGTCTGTTACCAGACTTGTTCGCCATTTTTCAAGCGAAGCCGTGTGCTCTCAGATTAGGTTCATGAGCAGAAAAAGATAAAATTATTTACACCGGGCGTCAGATAAACGGCGAATGCTTATCCTGTCAGGAAGGGATAAGCTGTGAAAACCCTTATTAAATAACGCCAGAGCGGTTAATTCCAGGCCGACTGGTTAGCCCGGAATTATTTGTAACGCACTGTATTTTATTGATTTTTTATTTGGATTGTCCTGGCGCTGTTAACATAATCAGGATGCGGATAGTTTACTAAACGTCGTGCCGTTTGGCTTTAATACGTTACGCGAATACGTGCTTAAACCGATGGACATAACTTAAGCGGAATCATGCGACGCTAATCCGTTCTTCAGAGAGTATTTACGGTTCTAATTACTCTGCGTACAGGCACAGACTGGACAACTAAGTGCATCAGGGGGCGCTAATGTCATCGTACGTAATATTATCTGACGGTATTATTGCACAGGATGCATTAAACGTGGCACATCATTGCTGTCTGAGGTGGGTGAGGAACTTATGATCAGCATCGTAAAAACATTGCAAAGCGCACAGGTATCGACAGCCTGTTGCATGACACCCTGCAAAATAGCGCCTCTGACTATCCGCTAACCTTAGCGGGCATTAACAGAGTCCGATGGTTGCCTGATGTAATTAATTTGCCTTTAAGAAGCGTACAGTTTAACGCTGTATATAACTGCCAGCGTACAGATGTCGATACCGGGTCAGGCTTTGATATGCCCGTCTCGCCAGATAATATGGTCAGATTTTACACGGTGATAAACAGCTGAGACCGTTCTGAGTCTGACGATGACATCATGGATCAGGTTATCCGGAAAACGTTGCGCTGTCGGGTTGAGCTACACTCAGAGAACAGAGGGGTTAACAGCAGCGTCAGGATTGATTAGGCGGGGGAGTAACGTGTTTAAGGGGAATAAAAAGTCATTACCGGTTCGTTACTGTCAAATGTGCAAAAAACCGATGAGCTGGCGGAAAAAATGGGAAAGATGCTGGGAGGAAGTGAAATATTGTTCTGAACGCTGCCGACGCGCGGCGCATGCACAGCGCAGGGATCAAACAGAGAACGATCCTCTGTAAAACGTTATAACGGTGAAACAGAACGGGCCAGAAGGCGTTCTCCCGGCCACGCCTGTCATCAGATCATCACTGCTGAACCTCAATCTGTTGCCAGCCCTGTCTGAACATACAATCTTTCACCAGGATTTCGCGCTGACTTTCGTTGGCGTCACTGGTGGAGTAGTCGGTATCCGTTGTTTTATGCTTGTCGTCGTGAGATGTGTATTTGCCACTGACAATGTTATCAGGCGGCAACTCACGCAGCGCCTGAGCCTGACACGCGGTTTCTGCCATCATCTCCTGCTGCTCAGAGGCATCAGGTTTAACCCATTTGTACTGAACGCATCCGGTCAGACAGAGAGTGAAGAAAAGTAACAGGAAAGGTTTCATCATCTGTTTCTCAGCGATTATTAAAAAGTCATACCGCTAACGACATACGTGGTTTTAACGCCGGCGGCTATAATTACTGGCCCAGTCTCCAGGCTATATCCCGTTCCTGCCTGAGCAACCTCAACATCATCTATCGTCTTTTTATCCACTGACTGTCCGGATAGATACTGCTGGAGGAGTGACCCTCTGCCTCAAGGGTGGTGAAGTGTTTACCCTGTTCTGCGTTGAGGCCTGTCGCCATTGCAGAGGAAGAGGTACACAGTGCTAAGCCAGGACCGCTCAAACGACATTCCATCGAACCTGTTTTCCGTGAAGTCAGAGGATGAGGTAACTCTGCTCAGTGCAGAAAAGGCCTATTTTTGTACAATTTCCTTAACATCATGCTGCTGGAGCTGATGCATATTTCCATCTGTATCTTTATAGGCAATCATGCCGGTCTCTTTGTCTTTAGCCGGCTTGCCTTTGGTGGTAATCATGTGACCATCCGTGGTTGAGATGATGTAACTCCCGGAGCAGGCAGCCAGTGACATGGCTGAGAGCATCATGGCAAGGATAATGGCACTTCTGTGGATAAAGGCTGAGGATTTCATAACCGTTCCCGTATATTGCTGTTTAAGACGATGCCGTATTATGTTTTCGCATTCTTAAACGACGTGATAACGGTAGGGCGTTCAAAAAATTTACGTGAATTAAATTGATCTGGATCATTTATAACAAGCTGAGCCCCCTCTCTTAACGGCAGCCTTATCCAGCCACTAAAAGCCGCTTTAGCTTCTGGCAGAACAATGACGCCAAAGAGCACACACGCTCATGTTTGGCGATATGCAAAGATGTCGCATCGGGATAAAGCCTCAATGTAATTACAGGTTACTATTGGATTTCAAATTAACCCTATATTTGCCACTCATCTGAGTGGCTCTTCTTTACATAAATCGCTGAGTCATTCAGGCGTTATAGCCGACGCCAGGGGAGGGTGTTTGCCGGATCAGGACGAATTGAATGATGTTACTTGCTTGACAGCCCGCGAGGAATTACGTTTTCAAAGACAATTCAGAGAGCAGGATATAGCATCCATAACAGCATCCTGGCACTTATACCGGATAATGAAAGCCACGACAGTCTGCGCCATAATGTGCAGGCGGAAAAGAAAGAGCAGATTATTTGTCATCAATCTTTATATTAGTTACAACAACCAATAAGAGCTGGCAGTATTATCCGAGCGAGCCTGCGCCCCGCTGCCCCTCTCTGGCAATTATCATCGAGCTGTTCTGAAACTCCGAGTGCCCTTTGACAAGCCGCCCCGCACGGCCCGGAGGGCCGTAACAGTTGTTTCTGTAGTATATGTATGATGTAACTAAATCCGCAGATGGATGTCAGATCAGATATAGCGGCAGATCAGTAAAGCCACTGCTTAACTTAAATAAAAGGTTCCTGAGGCGTCAGAAACCTTTTCCGGTATCACGCGGTCAGTTGATTCGCCCACTGCGCAGGCCGAATCAACTGACCTGAAAAGCAATAAAAAGACCGTTATTGAACCAGGTCACTTTCTCGCCCGCCTCGTTGAGCATCCATCCGGCTTCCCCCATAGACGAATTGTTCCAGCTTTTGTATTCAGTCGCGCTGGCCAGACCGATAGCATTAATACTTTTAGCGGTACGATTATAATTGAAGCAGCAATCTGAATTCAGGCCAGCGTCATTCCACATCCCAAGTAACTCTGCGTAGCCGATATCAGCACCGCTGACGCTTTTCGCTTCTGATATATTTAATAAGCGCATATTAACCCCCTTTACATTTAAGATACATTAAATAGGTATTGCGGCGTCATTTTATCAAAAAAGTCTTTTTTCACGCTGCTGGTCCAGCAGATTATCAGGCCAGAATAACGATTAAATTTTTTCAAAGAAAATAGCTAATCGAACTGCTTCGATTGACATTTTTGCAGGCACACGATATCCCCTTAAAAAAGTGAACTTGGTTTTATTGCAAGTTAAAAAGGTAAACAGAATGTGAGTAAGAAGAGCATGACGTTTTGAGCCGTGTGCCTTGGGTTTAAATAACGCCTGTTGTAACTCTTCATCGTTGCTCTTGCGCCTCTGGTAGTGAACATGTCCCTTTTTCGGAGTCAGGGCAGATGAAGACAAACTATACCCCTACACCTCATGACGCTATGTTCCGTCAATTTCTGACCCAGCCAGATGTTGCCCGTGATTTTATGGAAATTCATCTTCCGGCAGAGCTTCGTGAAATATGCGATCTCAGCACACTCACGCTGGAATCTGGTTCGTTTGTCGAGGATGACCTTCGCCAATATTTCAGCGACGTGCTTTACAGCCTTAAAACACGCGCTGGCGACGGTTACATTCATGTTCTGATTGAGCATCAGTCTACGCCCGACAAACATATGGCCTTCCGTCTGATGCGCTATGCGGTGGCGGCCATGCAGCGTCATCTGGAGGCGAAACATCCGACGCCCAATCCTTTGTTCGCGAACTGGCACAGCGTGTGCCGCAACACGGAGACGCACTCATGACCATCGCACAACAACTTGAGCAAAAAGGCATTGAGGAAGGGATTCAGATCGGCAGAGAGAAGGGCCATTCTGAAGGTGAACGCGACGCAACCCTGAAAATCGCGCGGACGATGCTGCAGAATGGCCTCGACCGCGATACCGTTATGAAGATGACCGGTCTGACCGATGAGGAACTGTCACAAATCCGCCACTGAGTTCGCCTCACCGTCCTGTTAATCCCGCTGAATTATCCCTTTTACAGCCTGTTGAACTGCCGTTGACCCTGACGGCCATTTTCCCCTGCCTGTCCGATGCCAGATCAAAAATCGAAACGCTTATCATTTGTAGAATAAATGCTTCTTACTCAGAGGCAGAACAGGGTATGGCAATTAACGCAGGCTGCTCCTACCGGATAGTGGGCTATCAGCCCTCGGTCAATTCTACCTGGCGTCAGAAATTACTGACGATGGGCATGCTGCCGGGCGCAGTGATTGAAATTATTCGTGTCGCCCCCCTGGGTGACCCGGTACAGATCTCAACCCGTCGTGTCACTCTGGCGGTGCGGCAGGGTGACCTGGACGCAATTATTCTGGAGGAGATCGTCTGATGAAAAAGATAACCATCGGGCTGATTGGTAATCCTAACACCGGTAAAACAACGCTGTTTAATCAGCTCACCGGCGCCCGCCAGCGGGTGGGGAACTGGGCGGGCGTCACAGTCGAGCGTAAAGAGGGACAGTTTTTCACCGCTCAGTCAGATATCCGGCTCGTCGATTTACCGGGAACCCGCTCGCTGACAACGCTGTCCGCTGAAAGCTCCATCGATGAGAGCATCGCCTGCCAGTACCTTTATCAGGAACATGCCGATGTCGTAATCAACGTCGTGGATGCCTCCCGTCTTGAAAGCAATCTGTTCCTGACGCTTCAGCTGCTGGAACTCGGGCTACCCTGCATTATTGCCCTCAATATGCAGGATATCGCTGCCAGCCAGAATATCACTATCGATACCGGGGCGCTGTCGGCCCGCCTGGGCTGTCCGGTCGTTTCACTGACCTCAACCCGGGGTGACGGCATTGCACAGCTTAAAGCGTTAATCGATGAACCGCAGGTTTATCGCGCACCGGAGCAGGTGTGCTACCCGGCAGCAATTGAATCGGCCATCGGGCAGCTATGTCAGCAGATGTCCGCCACAACAGCGCCACAGAAACGCCGCTGGCTGGCCTTACAGTTGCTGGAGGGTGATATCAACAGCCTGAAGCTTTGTCCGGAACTGGAAGCCCACTTACCAGAAATCACGCAGCAGGTGGGTGAAGAGGCGGGCGTACAGATTGCCGACTATCGTTATCGCGCCATTAATGCAATCTGTGCGGCCGTCAGTCATAGCGATCAGGCTGCGCCCGCGAATCTGACCAGCCGGATTGATCAGGTTGTGCTGAACCGCTGGCTGGGCATTCCGATATTTCTGGCGGTGATGTATGTGATGTTCGTACTCTCCATCAATATCGGCGCCGCCCTGCAGCCGCTTTTCGACAGCAGTTCGGTGGCAATATTCATTCATGGTGCACAATGGCTGGGTGCGGTCTGTCACTTCCCGGCCTGGCTGACGGTGTTTCTGGCGCAGGGGATCGGGGCTGGCATCAACACCGTGCTGCCGATTATTCCGCAGATTGGCCTGATGTTCCTGTTTCTCGCTTTTCTGGAAGACTCGGGCTACATGGCTCGCGCCGCCTTTGTGATGGATCGGTTGATGCAGTCACTGGGCCTGCCGGGCAAATCATTTGTGCCGCTGATTGTTGGCTTTGGCTGTAACGTGCCGTCAGTGATGGGGACACGCACGCTGGACACGCCGCGTGAGCGTCTGCTGACCGTGCTGATTGCACCCTTTATGTCATGCGGTGCGCGGCTGGCAATCTTTGCGGTTTTCGCTGCGGCATTTTTTCATGCGCACAGCTCCAGCCTGGTTTTCTCCCTCTATCTGCTGGGTATTGTCGTCGCGGTCGTGACCGGGCTGGTACTCAAGCATACCCTGCTGGGAGGTGAAGCCTCACCGTTTATCATGGAGCTGCCGGTCTATCACCGGCCCCATCTCAAAAGTCTGCTGCTGCAGACGTGGCAACGGCTGAAAATGTTTGTGGTGCGGGCCGGGCAGGTCATCATCCTGGTGAGCATGCTGATTGGTGTACTGAGCAGTTTTGCATTCAATGGCCAGCTGGTGAATGACATTAACCACTCCGCACTGGCTGCGACCAGTAAAGCGATTACGCCGGCGCTGCTGCCGATGGGTGTCACACAGGATAACTGGCAGGCCACCGTCGGATTGGTGAGCGGTATTATGGCGAAAGAGGTGGTAGTGGGAACACTCAACAGTCTTTACACCACCGAGGCGATTCAGAGCAGCCCGTTCGATCCGCAGGCTTTTGACCTGGGAGGAGAGTTAAGAGAGGCGCTGACTGACACCTGGGCTGGTTTAGCGGCTGCGTTCAGGATTGATGCACTGGCGCATCCCATTGAAGCCAGTAAAGGTGATGGCGAGATGGCCTCCGGCCCGATGAATGTGATGTCGGATAAATTTGGCAGCGGCTTTGCCGCCTATAGCTATTTGATCTTTGTACTGCTTTACGTCCCCTGCGTTTCCGTCATGGGGGCGATTGCACGCGAAGCAGGCAAAAAATGGATGATGTTCTCCTTTTTCTGGGGACTGAACATCGCCTACACCACGGCAACGCTCTTTTATCAGGCGGTCACGTTTGCCCGTCATCCCGCATTCAGCGCGATCTGCATCTTATGTGTCGTGGTGCTGAATGTCATCATTCTGCTGGCACTGCGCAAAGCAGGGAACCGTGTGCAGAACATCCCCATCATGTTCAGGGAGGAGAAAAGACGCTGTCAGGGCTGCCACGGCAATTGTGATAAGCAGGGCGGATATGCCTGACCCGATCAACCGGAGATAGCGTCAGTTAATGACCAGGGGCAAGGCCGGAGATCTGAATATAATGGCGGCGACGCGTCAGGAAACGGCGAAACCGCCTGTTAATCAGTGAGATGGTTCAGGAATAAAGCCCGAAAAGTGCTGTCCCGTACCGGTTTACTCACAGGCTGTCCACTTTTTCTGTGGATAACTTCATCCGCCGAAGACGCTGAGCGCGTTTTTATGTCAGCGTTAATCAGGCAACGCGCCGTCAGCATGCTGTTCCATAAACTCCACCATGGCCCCTTTATGGGCTTCGACATGACGGATATAGCGCATCAGCGTCTCCGGCTTTTTCCAGGTGCCTTCCTGCATGATTCTGGCTATGGGGTAGCCTTTGTCTGCCATATCCTGTGCGGCGCCGACCCTTGCACTGTGGCCACTCCAGCCGGTATAGCGATTTTTATTGGCTTTCACGCCTCCGGTTTTTCCGACGCAGCGCCAGGCGCGTTCGAAAATCTGCTCCAGAGCCCGGGTGCTCATAGGTTTTTCGGCTGGGAGGGAACGTCCCGAGCGGTGAACGGCGGTAAACAGATAGGCATCGGGCTGGCCGGAAAGCCCGGACGCATTCAGCCACTCTTCCAGCCGCTGGGTGGAATGCGTACTGAGGGCTTTAATTAATCCACCGGTCTGTACAACGGTTTTGGTCCAGGCCACGTCCAGAATGATACGTCCATCACCGGCACGCATCACATCGCGCACCCGTAACCGCGACAGTTCACTGATACGCAGCAGCGTTGCGTATGCAACGTGCAGAAAGGCCAGATCGCGTCGCGCCTGGAGGCTGTCAGCACCTGACCACTGCCTGTCCAGCGCCAGCAGATCGCTCAGCCTGAAGGGCACAGCCTGTCCCGCCCGCTCGCCACTCATCACCGCCACCCTGTTTATTTTCTTCATCGCACGAAAAACCTGCGGCGAGGTGTTGGGCACGGGCAGACCTGCGTTACGGTGTAACATCGAAATCAGAGCCGCATGTGACGTGACGGTGGAGGAAGCCCGCCCGCTTTCAGCCAGGAAAGTAAGATAGTCGCGCAAATCGTCAGCGCTCATCGGCAGGAAGCTGCGCTGATTTTCTTCCGACCACTGATTGCAGATCCGCATCACGCTCAGAAGCTGTCGCCACGTGTTAGGCGAAAAGGCCTCTTTGTCCTGCACAAATTGTCTGAGGCGTTCAGCGATATCCCCGCTCCGGTTCATCTGCAGTTCAGTTAACGGCACTAACTCTGTCATTTTTGCTCACTGATTGACCGAAAACGGCGTTGATCGCGCTACGTGAATTCTGAGAAAAAAGCAGGGGGTGAACCGGCCAGAATTTGCGTAGCGCTGCCATTTTATAAAGTGGTTTTGACTGTCTGTCATCATAACCCGGCGCATCCATACTGTCATGACTTCGTATAAGAATAATTATACGAAGCCAGACAGATGACCCACTTTTTCATCATGAGGCAACGACGGCCGCAAGGCATCCGCTAACGTTCGCGAAGATACCGACACCGGATGGAAAGTGACAGGAAAGAGGATCAGGAATGAAATTCAGAAATCGCGCCAGAGGTTTATCCGAATTTAAGCGGGAAGGCAGCGAAGCTGATGGTTTATGTTTAACTCAGAACCATCAATGTCCGGTCGTGAAGTAATTAGCCATCTGGCGCTGATTAAAAAACTGCAACGCTATATTTCCCTCCGCTTTAAATATCACCCGAAACGCTGCGGACACGTTATCTGCGCCCCCTGCTTTACTCCTGAAAAATGCGCTTTAACGCCGTTAACAATCCGATGAGGAGAATATGAAATCAGTATATAAATCTAAATAATCGCATATCAGAGATTTAAGTTCCATGCAGAGCAGGGCGTAAGGTATCGTTACGTCATAATAGCAGAGCACTGACAGACAGGCTTAACAAAAGAATAACTAAATCCGGCTGCTTTTTATTCATTACGGCATCAGAAACTAATTACATCCTTTACATTTCAGATTCACGATTCCTTATTTTAACCCGTATTTACCGGTGTTTTCTCAGAGATCAGAGAGGGGGCCACCCTAAGCCAGGATGAGTTAATGGAGACTATTTCATGAAAAAAACATTATTATCATTATGCCTGACAGGTCTGCTTTGTGCGCCCGCCATTACGCTGGCACAGCAGCCGGAAACCTGCATTAAAGCCTCTGAACAGGATGTCGCCAGCCTGTTCGACAAGTGGAATGACACGCTGGCAACCGGCGATGCGACTAAAGTTTCGCAACTCTATGTCAGTGATGCAGTATTACTGCCCACCATCTCCAATCAGGTCAGACTCACCGATCAGGAACGGATTGATTATTTCAAAGACTTTCTGAAAAAAGGGCCGCGCGGTAAAATTGACTCCCGCACCATCAGAACCGGCTGTAATAAAGCGATTGATGCCGGCGTCTATACCTTTACATTTAAAGATAACACGCAGGTAACCGCGCGCTATACCTTTACCTACGTCTGGGATGGAAAAGGCTGGAAAATTTCGACCCATCACTCCTCGGCCATGCCGGAGTCGGCAAGCAAATAATCCCTGCGCATCGTCACCCTGAAATTAAAACCAGCCTCTGAAGCTGGTTTTAATTTTATATAAACCGACAGTTTCACTTCTGCAGAACCAGCCATATATGCATTTAAAATGCAAAGCTGTAATATGAATTAGCTTTGCGTATATTGTAATAACCGTGCTATTTACTTCGTTCTGACCAGCTGCCTATTATCGCTTTCAACGTTTATTAATGTGATGCACTCAATATCAGCCTGCCTGATTTGAAGTCTCGCTCTTTTACCGGAAGCGCCATGAATCTTATTTCCGATCCACCCGAAACCTTTCAGGCGGCTGTCATAACCTGTCGAAAACAGGCCATTCAGGCCGCACATGCGCTGGCTGAACAGGCGAAACCGGGTGCTGTTGCCCGGGATCAGCAGCGGCTCTATCCCCGTGAACTGCTCAGTCAGTTTACCCGGCTTGGACTGGGCAGCATCAGCGTGCCGCGCCGCTTTGGCGGTGGCGGGCTGGATTTCGGGACCGTGGCGGAGATATTTCGCATCATCTCGGCCAGCGATCCCTCCCTGGGCCAGATCCCGCAGAATCACTTTGGCCTGATCCAGTTCATTCTTGGCGAAGGCGAACCGTCACAGCAGGAAAAATGGCTGCAGGCGGTGGTCAGTGGCAAGCGACTGGGCAATGGTGGCCCTGAAAAGAACACCCGACATACGCGCGACATCCAGGCCCGACTGGTGCGTGAGGGTCAGACATCGCGTCTGAGCGGGGAGAAGTTCTACTCAACCGGCGCATTGTTCGCGGATATCCTGGTCACGACCGCACTGCAGGAGGACGACAAGCCGGCCATGGCTTTTATCCCGCTGCCTGCCGAAGGGGTGGAGATCGTGGATGACTGGTCAGGGATGGGTCAGCGTACCACCGCCAGCGGAACGGTAAGGCTTGATCGGGTCATCGTCGGGCCTGACGCAATCATTCCCCTGCCATCGTCAGACAAACCGACCCTGCGAGGTGCGGTGTCACAGCTGATTCAGGCAGCGATTGATGCCGGTATCGCGCAGGGCGCGCTGGACGATGCGCTGGAGTTTGTCCGCCATCACTCACGTCCCTGGGTGGATGCAGGCGTCGCTCGCAACGCTGATGACCCCTATATCCTGGCTGACATCGGGCGCATCAGTACCGAACTGAGTGCCGCGAATGCCCTGCTGCGACGGGCGGCCCGGGTCCTTGATTCGCTGGCCTCGCAGCCTCTGACGGCGGAAAACAGCGCCGCCGCCTCAATTGCCGTGGCGGAAGCCAAGGTGCTGACCACCGATATCGCGCTGCGTGCCAGCGAAAAGCTGCTGGAATGGGGTGGAAGCCGCGCGACGCTGCTGCAGCATGGACTCGACCGCCACTGGCGCAATGCCCGCACCCACACGCTGCATGACCCGGTGCGCTGGAAAACCCACGCCATTGGCAATTACTACCTCAATGCGATCTACCCTGCGCGCCATGCGTGGATTTAAGGAGAAAGAATGAGTCAGGTTCAGCCGAAACAGCCCGCCGACCGCCTCCGCAGTGAGCAACAGGCGCTGGACGTGGCCGCGCAACTGGCGCAGGCGTTCCGTGCGGGTGCCGCCGAGCGGGATCGCGAACGTGAACTGCCCTATGCCCCCTTGCAGAGACTGTTTCAGTCAGGCCTGGGGGCGATCACCGTACCAAAGGCGTATGGCGGCATTGCAGTTTCAACCGCCACGCTCGCCTCTGTTATCACCCTGCTCAGTGAGGCCGATGCGGCGATAGGGCAGGTTCCGCAGAATCACTTCTATGCACTGGAAGTCCTGCGCCTCAACGGCAGTGAATCACAAAAGCAACGCTTTTATGGCGAGGTACTGGCTGGCGTCCATCTGGGAAATGCACTGGCGGAATTTGCCTCCCGCGCGGCACATCAGCGCACCACACAGATCCGCGATAATGTCCTTAACGGCACTAAATTTTACGCCACCGGTGCGCTGTTTGCCGATCGCATTCCCACGGCGGCGCGCGACGAAGACGAGAAAGAGCAGCTGGTATTTGTGCCCCGACATCAGGCAGGCGTGACGGTTATTGATGACTGGAGTGGCTTCGGCCAGCGCACCACCGGCAGCGGCAGCGTCCTGTTTGAGAACGTCAGGGTAGAGGCAGACGATGTGGTGCCGTTTCAGACCGCATTTGAGCGGCCGACCTCGCTGGGCCCTTTTGCACAGATCCTGCATGCCGCGATCGATCAGGGCATCGCTCAGGCGGCGTTTTATGACATGCTCGACTTTCTGCGTCAGCGTGCCCGGCCGTGGCCAGACAGCGGCGTGACCCGCGCCTGTGAGGACCCCTTAACGCTCGATCGCACCGGGCGTCTGGCGGCACGGTTGCGGGCCGGCGAAGCGCTCATCGCGGAGGCGGGTGCAGCCATCGACGTTGCGCAACAACAGCCTGATGCTGATACGGTGGCGCAGGCTTCAATAGAGGTGGCGAAGGCACGCGCCTGGACCACAGAGGTGGCACTGGAGGCCGCTAACCTGCTGTTTGAACTCGGCGGCACACGAGCCAGCCTGCGTGAATATCATCTCGACCGCCACTGGCGCAATGCGCGGACTCACACCCTGCACGATCCGGTGCGCTGGAAATATCCCGCTATAGGCAACTTCCTGCTCAATGGCGTACTGCCACCGCGCCGGGGTACGCTATGAGTCAGAAACAGGTTCTGCTCAACGCCTTCAACATGAATTGTGTCGGGCACATTCATCACGGCATGTGGACACATCCTCAGGATCACTCCACCGAATTCAATAGCCTGAGTTACTGGACCGATCTGGCACGCCTGCTGGAGCGCGGGCTGTTCGACGGACTGTTTATCGCGGATATCCTGGGCGTCTATGACGTTTATCAGCAGGGTATCGGGCTGACGGCGAGCGAGTCGATTCAGCTGCCGGTCAACGATCCGCTGATGCTGGTTTCAGCCATGGCGGGCGTCACACAGCATCTCGGTTTTGCGGTGACCGCCAACCTCAGCTATGAAGCACCGTTTCCCTTTGCCCGTCGTCTCTCGACGCTCGACCACCTTACGCAGGGGCGGATTGGCTGGAACATCGTCACCGGCTACCTGGACAGTGCCGCACGGGCGATGGGTAACAAACAGCTGCTGGCGCATGACCAGCGTTACGCTCAGGCGGATGAGTTTCTCGACATCAGCTATCAGCTCTGGGAAGGCAGCTGGCAGGATGATGCCCTCGTCGTCGACCGCCAGCGTCGTCTTTATGCCGATGCCAGCAAAATTCATCCGATCAGACATCAGGGGGAATTTTATCAGGTCGAGGGATATCACCTCAGCAGTCCGTCACCTCAGCGCACGCCGCTGCTGTTCCAGGCCGGCACCTCTGCCCGGGGTATTCAGTTTGCGGCGCGTCATGCCGAGTGCACCTTCGTCAATGCCGCGACACCCGCGGCAATGCGTCAGCAGACGCAGCGGCTGCGTGAAGCGGCGACCGCAGCGGGCCGTCGTGCAGAGGACCTGCGTATTTTCATGGGAGTCGGTGTGATTGTGGCTCCGACCGAGCGGGAAGCGCAGGAGAAGCACCGCAGCTATCTCGAATATGCCAGCCCGGAGGCGGGTATCGCCCATTTTTCCAGCTCGATTGGCCTCGATCTGGCAGCTTTCGGTCCCGATGAGCCCATCATCAGCGGTGAAACTCGCGCAATAGAGTCGGTCAGTCAGGCGTACAGCGGCTGGACCCGCCGTCGCCTGCTGGAGCAGCACGCCATGGGCAGTCGTTATCCCCTGATTATCGGCAATCCCGCGCAGGTTGCGGAGGCGCTGCTGCAGTGGATGGATGAGGGAGATATCGACGGCTTCAACCTGACCCGCATTCTTAACCCGCAAAGTTACCGTGATTTTATCGAGTTAGTCGTGCCGGAATTACAACAGCGCGGTCGCTACAAAACGGCTTATCAGCCCGGATCACTGCGCAACAAACTCTTTCAGCAGGATCGCCTGCCCGATCGCCACCCGGCGGCGCAGTGGCGTCATGCCACCAGCCGTCGTTGATCCGCTTAACCTCAAGGAATCATCATGACACGTACAAACAGATTACGCGCCACGCTGGGCGGCTTGCTGCTGACACTCTCTGCCGTCGCCGCTGCGGACTATTCCGGTCCGCTCAAAGTGGGCACAACCGCGGCTTTTGCCCCGCCGCTGGAGACGGCAGTGGCGGAAGCGAAAAAGCAGGGACTGGCGGTTGAACTTGTTGAATTTACCGACTGGACTGCGCCCAACGTCAGCGTGGAGAATGGCGATATCGACGTTAACCTGTTCCAGCATAAGCCTTTTCTGGAGAACGCTAATCAGTCAGGAGGGTTCCATCTGGTCGCTTATGCGCCTGCTATCATCAACAATATCGGGCTTTACTCTAAAAAGCACAACGCCATTGACCAGGTGCCGGAAGGGGGCACCGTCGCCATCGCCAACGATCCAATCAACGGCGCGCGTGGATTACTCCTGCTGCAGAAGGCGGGGCTGATTACCCTTAAACCGGGCGCCGGACTGAAATCCACGGTCGATGATATCGTCAGCAATCCTAAGAAGCTGAAAATCATTGAGGTTGAAGCGGTACAGCTCTCACGGTCGCTGGAAGAGGTCGACCTGGCGCAGGGGTATCCGCACTATCTGCGTCTGGCGAAAACCATCGATCCGAATCACGCGCTGCTGTTCGACGGGCTGGAACATCCGGAATATGTTATTCAGTTTGTGATTCGGGAGGGGCACCAGGACGATCCGCGCCTGGCAAAATTTGTCGATATCTATCAGCATTCGCCAGTGGTACGCGCCAGCCTCGACAGCTTCTACGGCAAACTCTATCAGCCGGGCTGGAGTCAGTAACGATGGTCAGCCTGATCATTCCTGACGCGACGGCGTTGCCCCATGCCGCCGCCGCAATCCGCGCCCCCGCTGCTGCTCACGTCAGGCTGGAAGCGGTCAGTAAACGCTATTCCGGTCAGACGGCCGATGCGCTGCATCACATTAATCTGGAGATCCAGCGCGGTGAGATTTTCGGCATCATCGGCCGCAGCGGCGCAGGTAAATCCACGCTTATCCGCTGCCTGAATCGCCTGGAAGATCCCACCGGTGGACGCATCGTCATCGACGGCACCGACATCAGCGCGCTGGGCGCGCGGCAGCTGGTCGAATGGCGGCGCAGCACGGGCATGATCTTTCAGCACTTCAATCTGCTCTCCGCCAAAACCGTCAGACAGAATATTGAGCTGCCGCTCAGGGTCGCCGGCGTGCCGGCGGCGGCGCGGGCGCGAAAGGTGGATGAACTGCTGGCGCTGGTCGGGCTGGAAGCGCGGCAACACGCCTGGCCTGCACAGCTCTCCGGGGGGCAGAAGCAGCGCGTCGGTATTGCCCGTGCGCTGGTGCACGACCCGGAACTGCTGCTGTGCGATGAAGCCACCTCAGCACTCGATCCCGAGACCACGCGTGCGATTCTGGCGCTGCTGAAAAAGATTAATCAGCAGCGTCATATCACCATTGTGCTGATCACCCACGAGATGGATGTGGTGCATGACCTTTGCCACAACGTGGCGGTCATCGATCAGGGGGAAATCATCGAACGCGGCCCGGTCTGGCAGGTCTATAGCGACCCGCAGCAGGAAAGCACGCGTCAGCTGCTCAATCCCGGTCATCAGACGCTGCCCGAATCCGTTGCCGCCCGCCTGAGTGATCACCGGCTGCATCAGGATGCGCGGCTGTTAGTGCGTTTGCGCTACACCGGACAGGGTGCCCGGCCCGACATCGGCGCGCTGGGCGCGCGGGTGCCGGGGGAAATCACGCTGATCCACAGCGCGATTGAGTGGGTGGAACAGAAACCGGTGGGGCAGCTGCTGGTGCTGCTGGATGCACAGCATGAGGCGCAATCCGTCACCGCTCAACTGGCGCACATTGCCGATCGACTGGAGGTAGTGGGTTATGTCACAGGCTATTGATCGTTTGTGGACCGCGTTACTGGACACCCTGCTGATGGTTGGCGTCTCCTCTGCGCTGGCTCTGGCGCTGGGGTTGCCGATGGCGGTGATTCTGGTGGTCAGCGGACGGGGCGATCTCTTTCCCAGTCCGGCACTCAATCGGGTGCTGGGCTGGATAGTGAATCTCTTCCGCTCCATACCCTTTCTGATTCTGATGGTGGCGTTAATCCCCTTTACCCGCTGGATCGTCGGGACGACCTACGGCGTCTGGGCGGCCGTTGTGCCGCTGACCCTGGCGGCAACCCCGTTCTTTGCCCGCATTGCGGAGGTCAGCCTGCGGGAAGTGGATAAAGGGCTGACCGAAGCGGCGCAGGCGATGGGTTTTCATCGCTGGCACATTATCTGGCATGTGCTGCTGCCGGAGGCGCGCCCTGGCATCGTCAGCGGTTTCACCATTACGCTGGTCACCATGATCAACGCCTCAGCCATGGCGGGTGCCATCGGTGCCGGGGGATTAGGGGATCTGGCCTATCGTTATGGTTACCAGCGCTTTGACATGCAGGTCATGGTGACGGTCATTGTGGTGCTGGTCACACTGGTCACGCTGCTTCAGGTATGCGGTGACCGGCTGTCGCGTCGTCTGAATCATCGCTGAGCGGTTAAGGCCGGGACCTCCCGGCCTTACTGTTCTCACGCGCCTTCTCCGTTGCCTATCTGCCAGATGAACGTCGGATCGCTGCCGTTCACTTCCCAGTCACCCACATTGCGGATTTTGTAGATCACCGGATTGTGTGATGAGACCGTGCGGGCGTTACGCCAGTGGCGGTCCAGTGCCTTGCTGACGCGGGTGTCCGACGCGCCAAGCGCATTAAACAGCTCCGTGGCGGCCCGCGTCACCAGCTCCGTGGCTACGGTCTGCGCTTTAGCCGATTCCACTTCTGCCAGCACGTTAGCCGCGTGAAGCGCTGTAGCATCCGCGCCACTGAGCTGTAATTCAAACGCCCGCTGCAGTGAGTGGGTCGCGCGCTCAACGGCGGCTTCAGCGGCCCAGGCCCAGCTGCTGATCTGTCCGACCACCTGCAGCACCTGCACATCCTGCCTCACCTGAGGGGCGTTGCCGTGACTGTAAATCCGCTTACGCTGCGCCACCCCCTGTGCCGCATCGCGCACCACCGCCCGGCCAATTCCCGCCAGCGTCGCGAGCAGGACATGCTGGTAAAAAGCGGTCTGATAGCGGAAGCGCTCGCTGAAATCATAAACGTGGGGCTGCTCAACCCCGGCCTGATGAAAGCGGGTGGTGCCGCTGCCGGTCAGCCGCTGCCCGAAACCATCCCAGTCGTCATCGCGCTCCACCCCGTTCTGGTGCGTGTTCACCAGCGCAATCACATCACGGCCATTGTCCGTCCGCTTTGCATAGACATCGATCCAGTCGGCATAGAGGGTTCCGGTGCTGTAAAACTTTTCACCGCTGATCACCCATCCCGCCGGCGCGGGGGAAACCTGCGTGGTCACCTCACCCAGCTTCACCGCGCCGACCTCGCTCCAGCCGCTGCCCACCAGCTCACCGTCGACGAAACGCCGGAACCAGCGACGGCGTGCGTCGCTGTCAGGCTGGTTCAGGCGATCCTCGATAAAGGCAAAGTGCGCGCGCAGCGCCTGTGGCAGGTTCGAATCTGCCTCGGCCAGGTCAGTCAGTAACGAAAAGAGCTGGGGCAGCGAAACACCAAAGCCGCCGTCCTCTTTCGGGATTCGCAGTGTGCCGAACCGGGCCTCTTTCAGCCAGCGGATCGGCTCATGCAGCAGCGTGCGTCCGGTTTCCCGTGCCGCCGCCTCGCTGGCAATACGGGCAAAAAGCGGTCTGAAATGGTCACGCAGCGCGGCAAATTCAGTCGGGTTGAGTTCAGACATGATCGTCTCCTGTGGCGGGTTGTTCATCAATGTCCTGTCGGGTCGGTTCAAACTGGACGATCAACAGGAAAATAATCGGAATAAGGGCGGCGAGAGAGACAATCCAGAACATGTTGGTGCCGTAGCGCGCCTGAAGAATGGGCAGAATAAACAGCGCCAGCGCACTGCCAATGCCGGAAAGCGAGCGGCTGAAGCCGACGCCGGTGGCCCGGATATGCGTCGGGTAGGAGAGTGCCGGATAGATCATCAACTGCGCACCGGGCCCGAAACCTTCAGCAAACAGCCAGAGACCGAGCATCAGCACCGCCACCACCACACCCGTCGTCGCCTGCGGATGGCCAATCAGTGCCAGCGAGATCAGCGCGATAAACTGCAGCGCAAAGCCGGCAATCGCCACATGACGGGAGGGGAATTTCCACGCCAGCCGCATGCCCAGCAGGCCGCCGGTAAAGGCAAACAGCGCATTCAGCCCCAGCGAGGCAGAGATGGTTTCGAAGACGCCCGCTCCCAGAAACTGCGCAAGGATCGACGGCAGGAAGAAGGCGATGGCGGTGTATTCAAAGGCGATACAGACGTTCATCACCCCACTGACCAGCGTGCGCTCCAGATAAGGCTTCTGAAACAGCACCCGGAAACTCACTTTCGGCGCCGCCTTCACGGTAACGCCACTTTCGGGTTGCACTTCATGCGCCTCAATGCCGTAAGAGTCGCGCAGGATACGCACCGCACCACGCAGATCGCCCTGATTAGCCGCCCAGAGAGGAGACTCGTTCATGAATCTGCTGCGCACCGCAATAATCAGCAGGGCCGGTACGGCACCAAACAGCAGCGAGGCGCGCCATAACCAGTCGATGTGTTCAGCAGGCAGCAGAAAATAGAGCGCAAAAATAATGAAGAAACAGGCGGATGAGGCGGCATACCACATCGGGCACCAGGCCGCGAGGCGCGACGCTTTATTGCCTTTGCCGGAGAATTTAGAAAACTCCGCCAGATAAGCCATGGCTACCGGCAGATCGATCCCCACGCCGATCCCCATCAGAAAGCGCGCACCAATCAGCACCCAGACGTTGGGTGCCAGACCCGCAGCGATGGCGGAGACGACAAAGAAGAGCATATCCGCCATAAATACGGAGTAGCGGCCATATTTATCAGTCAGCCAGCCGCCGATCAGATTGCCCACGATAGTGCCGATCATGATGGAGGAGGTCACCAGCCCGGTGAGCACCGGCGTCAGGCTGAACTCCCTGACGACATCATCAATGCCGTAAGAGAGCGTCGTCAGGTCGTAGGCATCAAGAAACACCCCGCCCAGCGCCAGAAACACGATCCAGCGGGCGTAGCTGTTTTTCTCACTTTTACTGTTGATAAGCCGGGCCACGTCGCTCACCGAACGCACCGGCGTGGAGTGGGGCGGCGGGATGGTCAGGGTGTCGTCAATATTCAGTGTACTCATCGTATCCTCGTTATTGTATTCAGCAGGTAACGAGGCTTTTATAGGTATTCCCGGCGCAGTAAACAACCAACAAATATGGATAACGATTATAATAAATTCAATAAGTTAATGCGATTTTACTGGCATGCGAAAGGCCGGATGAAGGGGTTATTTCATCCGGCAGCGTTCAGGTAAATCCGGTGTCAGGCGGCTGTGCGTACAGCCTGATGCTAAACCGCCAGGTTGAGCGTCCGCTGCGCTGAATCAGAACGCCGGCGATAGCCAGCCCCCGGATGTGGCAATGCCAGCCGTGGCCCCTGTCCGAACAGCTTTTCACGCAGCGTTCCCGGCTGATAATCCTGCTTATAGACACCCCGTTTTTGCAGCTCCGGCACCAGCAGCTCCACCACGTCGGTAAAGGTTTCATGCGTTACGGCGTAGGCGAGGTTAAAACCATCCACATCGGTTTCCTCCACCCAGCTCTGCAGCTCATCCGCCACGGTTTCAGCACTGCCCACCAGCAGTGGCCCGAATCCCCCGATCCCGACCCAGTCTGCCAGGCCCTGGACCGTCCACTGGCGGTTCGGATCGGCGGTGGAGAAGGTCTCTACCGCCGACTGAATCGCATTGGTGTGCAGATGCTTCAGCACCTGATCCGGCTGATACTGGCCGAAATCGATACCGGTCCAGCCGGAGATCAGCGCCAGCGCGCCTTCGTAACTGACATAGCGTTTGTACTCCTGCCATCTGGCCTGCGCTGCCAGGTCAGTTTCACCCACAATCACCGTCTGCAGATTGAAGATCAGTATGTCGCGTGGATCGCGTCCCGCTGCGGCGGCTCGCTGGCGAATATCCGCCACGGTTTTTTTCAGCAGCACTTTCGAGGGCGCCGCCACGAACACGCACTCGGCATGTTCTGCCGCAAACGCCTTACCGCGGCTGGACGCTCCCGCCTGGTAGAGTACCGGCGTGCGCTGCGGTGACGGTTCGCAGAGATGAATGCCCGGCACCTGAAAGAAGGTGCCCTGGTGGTTAATCGGATGAATTTTATCGGGGTCGCTGAAAATATGGCGTTCGCGATCGCGTACGACCGCGTCATCTTCCCAGCTTCCCTCAAGCAGTTTGTAGATCACCTGAAGATATTCATCGGCATAGTCATAGCGCGCGTCATGATCGGTCTGCGTCTGCTGGCCGATATTGCGCGCGCCGCTCTCCAGATAGGAGGTCACAATGTTCCAGCCGATGCGGCCTTTGGTCAGGTGATCGAGCGTGGAAATGCGCCGTGCAAACGGGTAGGGGTGTTCAAACGAGAGCGAGGCGGTGAGGCCAAACCCCAGATGCTCCGTCACCAGCGCCATCGGCGTAATTAACGCCAGCGGATCGTTAACCGGCACCTGGGTGGCCTGGCGAATGGCCGCCTGATTATTGCCGTTGAGCACATCATAGACGCCCAGTACGTCCGCAATAAACAGCCCGTCAAACTTACCGCGCTCCAGCAGGCGCGCCAGGTCGGTCCAGTATTCCAGATCTTTATACTGCCAGGAGCGGTCGCGGGGATGCGCCCACAGGCCGGGTGATTGATGACCGACACAGTTCATATCGAAAGCATTAAGGCGAATTTCACGTTGCGATGACATAGCGACTCCTGAGCGGATGCGGCAATCGCTTGCCGCCCGCGTATAGATTGAGGTTTTTTCAGGGCTGAATCAGTGCGTCAGGGAGCCGGGACATCGCTCACTGAGGGAGGAGGGCGTGATGCTCAGCAGCCTGTGCGCCACCGATTCCGCATGCTCTGCCACCTGTGGCAGTCCCATCAGCTCGCCAAAACGTCCGCGTGCGGCAGGCCCGGCGACATAGAGATGCGGGTTGGGTTCGCCCCGGGCATCCAGCGTCTGCGACAGTGCATTGACGCTGATGCCCAGCCACAGTGCATCGGGCTGAATCACGCCGTCGCGGTGTAGCTGGCGCAGCAGGGCATTGCTGTTGAGCAGCGCGTTATGCGCCGGGCCGGTCGTCACAATCACCCGATCCACTACCTGGCTCTCCTGATGCGCGCCCCGCAGCCGCAGCGTCAGCCGGAGCGCGTCTCCCGCCGGTTCGGCGGCGATCAGACGCGCCGCCCGCAGCGAAAGCTGACCGCTGGCCTGCAGCTGAGTCAGCACCTGGCTGACCTGCGGGGCGATGCGGTAGCGGTGAACGTCCCACCAGGGACGAAGATGCTGCAGAAAACGTTGCTGTTCATGCAGCGGCAGGCTCTGCCAGATACGCTGCCCGTTGCGGCGGATATCATCCAGCACGAGCTGCCAGGGCAGGTTCAGCGCCGTGGCCTGTTTAACCTCCTGACGCACCCGATGTAACCAGCCTCGCGCGCTGGCGGGCTGCGGCAGTCGGTAATCCAGCGTGTACTCTTCTTCGCTGCCGCTCAGGTTGGCGCGCGGCACCAGCCCGCGACGCGAGAAAACGGTTATCCCGCCGCGATGCCGCTGGCGGTGCATCGAGGCGACGACATCAGACATGGTCAGCCCTGAGCCGATGATCGCCACCCGCTCGTCTGGCGCAATCCGGGCCAGCGCATCACCCTGCCAGGGATTAGCGATGACGGCGGGGTGCGCCTGCAGCGGTTTAAGCAGCGCAGGCAGTTCAGGCGGCGGATGACTGATCGCCAGCACCACCTGATCGGCCCGGATGCGCTGACCTGAAGCCGTAGTGACGATGCCATCCTGCAGGGAAACCGCGCTGTCCCGTAAATGGCGCAGCGTCACAGGCGAGTGCTGCTGCTGATAAATAAACTGCGCGTTGACCCAGCGGCCAAACTCACCGCGCTGCGGGTAAACATTGCCGTCATGCCACAGCGCGTCCGGATCGTCGCGGAACTGAGGCGAGGCGCGGTAGTCACGGTCAAACGCGCCCGCTTCATCCCCGGCCAGCTGCATTCTGGCAGCCGGCACATTGATACGATGCGCCGGATCGGGCGTGCCATACGCCACACCCTGCGCCAGCTGCGCCCGCGGTTCGATCACCGTCACGCTCAACCCCGCCTCGCCCAGCCGGGCGAGATGGATCGCCAGTGCGGTGCCGGTGAATCCCCCGCCGATGATGACAATCTGCTGTTGTGACATAAACGAGCCTTTTCTTCTGTTAACTGGCGCTGGAGTGCTTTTCCGGGCGACGATCGCCGCCAATGGTTTCGCCAAAGGGCCCGGTATTCACGCTGCGCTGTTTCTTTTCAGCATTTGCCGCCAGCGGTAACAGCGGCATTACCAGATCGGCAAAGCGGTGCGCCTCTTCAAGGTGCGGATAGCCGGAGAAGATAAAGTTCTCAATCCCCAGCGCCTGATATTCACGAATACGATCGGCAACCTGCTGCGGATTGCCCACCAGCGCGGTGCCTGCGCCGCCGCGCACCAGTCCCACGCCCGCCCAGAGATTAGGCCCGATGCGCAGACTCTCGCGCGACCCCTGATGCAGCGCACTCATCCGCGCCTGACCGGCTGAGTCCATCCGGGCGAAAATCTTCTGCGCTGCAGCGATCGTTTCGTCATCCAGATGCGAGATCAGCCGATCGGCGGCGGCCCAGGCCTCCTCTTCCGTTTCCCGAACAATGACATGTAACCGGATGCCATAGGAGAGCGTGCGGCCCTGTTCCTGCGCCCGCTGACGCACTACCGCCAGCTTCTCTGCCACCTGTTCGACCGGTTCTCCCCAGGTCAGATAGGTATCGATCTGGCTGGCGGCAACGTCGATAGCCGCCTCTGAGGAACCGCCAAAATAGAGCGGCGGGCCGTTCTCCTGCACCGGAGGAAAGAGGATCTCCGCGCCTTCTACGCGAATGTGCTCTCCTGCGAAGTCGACCTTCTCGCCTTTCAGCAGGCGGGAGTAGACGTCGAGAAACTCCCTGGTCACCTGATAGCGCTCGGCGTGACTGAGGAAGATGCCATCACCCTTGTTCTCCACCGGGTCGCCGCCGGTGACCACGTTAATCAGCAGACGCCCGCCCGAGAGGCGATCCAGCGTCGCGGCCATGCGTGCCGCCAGGCTCGGCGGTTGCAGGCCGGGGCGTACGGCCACCAGATAGCGCAGTTTTTTGGTGATCGGGGCCAGCGCCGAGGCGACCAGCCATGAATCTTCGCAGCTCTTGCCGGTCGGGATTAACACACCGTAGTAGCCCAGATTGTCTGCCGCCAGCGCCACCTGCTGTAAATAGGGTAAATCGACCGCCCGGCCTCCTTCGGTTGTCCCCAGATAGCGCCCGTCACCGTGGGTGGGCAGAAACCAGAAGAGATTCAGGTTTTCCTGTGTCGCGTGACTCATTAGCAGATTCCTTTATAACGATATTTGAATTTAATACATAGGGATAATCCCTTTTGTTATATAGCCATTAGCAGATAGCGTGCCAGAGTAAGTAACTATTTTTATCCCGTTAATTCAGTGAGATAGGCATCTACGATTTCGACTGGCGCTGCTGCATTTGCAACAGCCAGGGTGGCAGGCTGTCGCGTCGGCAACAATCCGGCACCTCTGGCCTCTCGTTTATGCGGCGGACGCGCGGTATGGTCATCACTCTTCTGGTAACCCGGTAAAACGAGATGCAGATTTCCAGCCCTGAGTTGATTGACCCCGCATCACGCGCGTTTAAAAGCGTGCTGGATCAGCTCGCCCCCACCGATGCGACCGTACTGATCATTGGCGAAACCGGCACCGGTAAAGAGGTGATGGCGCGCTATCTGCATCACCACAGCGCGCGCAGCCGGCAGCCGTTCCTGGCGGTTAACTGCGGCGCGCTGACCGAAAGTCTGGCGGAGTCAGAACTGTTCGGGCATGAGAAAGGGGCGTTTACCGGCGCACAGGAGCGGCATCGCGGCTGGTTTGAAGCGGCAGAAGGCGGCACGCTGCTGCTGGATGAAGTCGGCGAACTGAGTCTGTCGCTACAGATAAAGCTGCTGCGCGTGCTGCAGGAGCGTGAGATCACCCGCGTCGGATCGTCACGGGCGGTAAAGGTCAACGTGCGGGTGATTGCGGCGACGAACCGTGATCTGGCCGCAGCGATTCGTGAACGGCGATTCCGGGAAGACCTTTACTACCGGCTGAATGTGGCCAGCGTGACACTGCCTCCGCTGCGCCAGCGCAGCGAGGATATCCCGGTGCTGGCCACGCACTTTCTGCAGCTCTATGCGCGTCGCCTGGGCCGTCCTCAGCTCCGACTCAGCGAGGATGCGCTGGCGACGCTGATGGCCTACAGCTGGCCGGGCAACATCCGCGAACTGGAGAACACGCTGCACAACGCCGTGCTGCTCAGCAAAAGCTCCGTGGTAACGCCGCAGCAGCTGCGGCTGAGTCCGCTGGCGGAGAGCGATCTGCCGCCTGGCGAAGAGGCGCTGGATCAGTTCCTGCGCCAGCAGATGCAGCAGAGCGAAACGCCACTCTATCCCCGCGTGATTGCCGCGCTGGTGAAAAATGCGCTGGAACTGACCCAGGGCAATCAGCTTCAGGCTGCCGCTCTGCTCGGCATCAGCCGTCATACGCTGCGAACCCAGCTGGGACACCTCGGCGTGATTAAACCGCGCCGCACCGCACTGCGTCAGCGCCAGACCGCTTCCTGCCAGGCTCCGGAGCATGAGCGGGAACTGCGCATCGGTTATCAGAAGTTCGGCAACCTCGGTATTCTGAAAGCGCGTCAGTCGCTGGAACAGCAGCTGGCGGATCGTGGCGTCAGCGTATTATGGAGCGAGTTTCCGGCGGGTCCACAGCTTCTGCATGCGCTGAGTAATAAGGAGATCGATTTCGGCACCACCGGCGAAGTGCCGCCGCTGTTTGCCCAGGCCAGCAACAGCCCGATGATTTATGTCGCCTGGGAGCCAGCGGCGCCGCAGAGTGTCGCGCTGCTGGTGCCGGACAGCAGCCCGATTCAGCAGATAAGCGATCTCAGAGGGAAGCGTATCGCCGTCAACCGCGGCTCCAACGTTCACTATCTGCTGCTGCAGATTCTTGATGAGGCGGGGTTAGCCCTGGATGATGTGCGTATCGTCTACGCGCCGCCCCGATATCCCTTAACGCCCAGCGATCTCAATGCGGTGGATGCCTGGATGATGTGGGATCCCCTGCTCAGCGATGCCGAGAACAGCGGTCAGTTCAGGGTGATTGCTGACGGCACCGGGCGGGTCAACAACCATCAGTTCTATCTCGCCGAACGCGGATTTGCCGCCCATTCGGGCGATCTGCTGCAGGTTCTGCTTGGCGCGCTGGAGCAGACGGGACGTTACATTGATGCGCACCGCGCGGAAGCGGCCGGGCTGCTCTCCACCGAACTCGGCATCTCCACTTCCTCTCTGATGCATGCCCTGGCCCGGCGCAGTCATCAGACCCAGCGCATGAATTTAGCCATCATCCGCGAACAGCAGACCATCGCAGACCGCTTCTATGCGCTGGGGCTGTTTAATCGCGCTATCCGGGTTCGTGAGTCCGTCTGGCATCCATAGCGTTTTTTCAGCTAAGCATCGAACTTTTCCTCGCTAAGCGCGGCAACCCGCGTTTGATATGTTGCGCTGACTACAACAGACTCAGGAATGAGAAATGAAAAAAGTATTACTCAGCGCACTCATTATTGCCGCTCAGGCGGGCTTAGCGTTCAGCATCCAGGCAGCAGAGAAGCCCGAAACGATCAATATCGGTTTTCAGAAGGCCAATATCTTCGCGCTGCTGAAATATCGCGGCACGCTGGATCAGGAATTTAAAAAGCAGGGGATCGCGGTTCACTGGATTGAATTCCCGGCCGGGCCGCAGATGCTCGAGGGGCTGAACATCGGCAGCATCGACCTCGCGGCGACCGGCGACGCGCCGCCCACCTTTGCGCAGGCCGCCCAGGCCGATCTGGTCTATCTGGCACACTCGCCCGCCAACCCGAAAACCGAGGCGATTGTGGTTCCGGCCGACTCGCCGATCAAAAGCGTTGCGGATCTGAAGGGGAAGCGCGTCGCGCTGAACAAAGGCTCTGACGTGAACTATCTGCTGGTTACCGCGCTGGAGCAGGCGGGGCTGAGCTACAAAGACATTACGCCGGTTTATCTGCCTCCTGCCGATGCGCGTGCCGCTTTCCAGCGCGGCGCAGTGGACGCCTGGGTCATCTGGGATCCTTACTATGCAGAAGTGGAAACCAATGCTCACGCGCGGCTGATTAAAAATGCAGAAGGACTGGTGCCCCATTACACCTTCTACCTCGCCAGCCGTAAGTTTGCGGAAGGGTACCCGCAGATCGCCAGCAAGGTCGTGGATGAACTCGGCACGCTCAGCAGCTGGGCCAATCAGCATCAGGAAGAGGCAGCCAGAATCATGTCCACCTCAACCGGGCTGCCCCAGCCTGTCTGGCAGCGCGCGCTGGCGAGAATGCCGTTTGGCGCAGAGCGGATGACGCCAGAGGTCTTCACCCAGCAGCAGGCGCTGGCGGACACCTTTACCCGGATTGGTCTGCTGCCGGTGAAGGTCGATATCCGCAGCGCCACCTGGTCGCAGGATAAAAAGTAGGTGAGAGCCGGGCGGAGGTTCGGGGGAGCTTCCGCCTGACGCCAGAGGGGACACCGGCACGGCCTCTCCATCCGTCCGGAGCCTGTTTATGACGGTCAGGATATTATCCGCCACCGGCTCCAGAGCAAAAATTAACCTGCCGTAAGGCAAGCGGCAGCAGGATGCAAAGGCGTTGATCAGGTGAGAAACAGGAGGGCTTTAGCGAAGCGGTGCTTACATTTCATAGGGTTACATAATATTAATATCCTCAGACTGCGTCATGCGCTGTTCTACACTTACACATTCAATCACGTCATTTGATTGAAAAAGCAGCATCACGAAGAGGGTGGCGACCGCAAACATTCACGCAGCCGCAGCCTTCATAACTGATCATGCACGTGAGGAGAACACCATGAAAGCAGTTGTCTATAACGGACCTTTTGACGTTTCAGTCAAAGAGGTGCCGGATCCCAGAATCGTTCGTCCTACCGATGTCATTGTCCGTATTACCACCACCAATATCTGCGGTTCCGACCTGCATATGTATGAAGGGCGCACCAGCTTCGAACAGGGTCGCATCTTTGGCCATGAAAACCTGGGCCAGGTCATTGAAATCGGCGGCGCGGTTGAGCGGGTCAAAGTCGGCGATTATGTCTGCCTGCCTTTTAATGTTGGCTGTGGATTCTGTGAAAATTGCGAGAAAGGGTTAACCGGCTACTGTCTCACGGCAAACCCGGGTACGGCCGGTGCCGCCTATGGCTTTGCTGAAATGGGCGAATGGGATGGCGGACAGGCGGAGTTACTGCGCGTTCCCTATGCTGACTTTAACTGCCTGGTGCTGCCGCCTGATGCGGTAGAAAAAGAGGAAGACTACGTTCTACTGTCCGACATCTTCCCCACCGGCTGGCACGCCACTGAACTGGCAGGCTTGCGCCCCGGAGAGAGTGTTGCCATTTACGGTGCCGGCCCGGTCGGCCTGATGGCTGCACACTCGGCCCTGATTAAGGGTGCCTCGCAGGTATTTGTGGTGGATACCCATCCGGACAGACTGGCGCTGGCCGAACAGATGGGCGCAGTGGCCATCAACGGGGTGGGCGATGAGGCCGTCAATAAAATTCTCGAGTTAACCGATGGGCGCGGCACGGATTGCGGTTGCGAGTGCGTGGGCTATCAGTGCTGCAATAAACATGGCCACGAGGATAACTCTGCCACGCTGAACAGCCTGGTCGCCTCAACCAAGGCCACAGGCGGCATCGGTGCGGTAGGCGTTTTTGTTCCGCAGGACCCCGGCGGCGCGACCGATCTGGCCAAAGAGGGTAAAGTGCCTTTCGATTTTGGTAATTTCTGGTTCAAGGGTCAGTCGATCAAGACCGGCCAGTGTAATGTCAAAGCGTACAACCGCCAGCTCGCCAGGCTTATCCATCAGGGCAGAGCCAATCCGGCGCAGATCATTTCGCACCGACTCGCGCTGGCAGACGCAGCCGAAGGCTATAAGCATTTTGATGATCGTGATAATGGCTGGACAAAAGTCATTCTGAAACCCTGACAGGTCGTTCAGAAGAGATAAGACACATTCAGGCGGTGGGAAGAGGGAGAACGCAAACTGCCTGTCTGTGGCTGGGGATGTTTAGTGCATTTATGACCCGCCGTAAACGCGTTCGCGTGTCCTGCAATCCCTTCATAACCGTGCTTAGTTAACGGAAACAGGTTCTCCGTTCTTCAAAGAAAAATGATGAACATTACGGTTTTCAGTCAACGCACGGCGACTGGTCAGCTATCCTTCAGCCTGATACTATAAAGACCTGTTAAGCAGTCCCGGAGGGCCTATGCCTCATATTATTTTAAGCGACACCAGCGCCAGCGTCAGTGAACTGAAGAAAAACCCGATGGCGACCGTCAGCGCCGGTGATGGCTATCCGGTCGCTATTCTCAATCGCAACCAGCCTGCCTTCTACTGCGTCCCGGCTGAGCTTTATGAGCAGATGCTGGATGCCCTTGACGATCAGGAACTGGTTAAGCTGGTCCAAGAACGCAGTAATCAGGCTTTGCTTGATGTCGATCTGGATGCGTTTTTGTGAGTTATACCGTCAGGTTCCGCGAAGAAGCATTTAAAGAGTGGCAGAAACTGGACAAACCTCTCCAGCAGCAGTTTGCCAAAAAGCTGAAGAGGTGCTGTGAGAATCCTCATATTCCCTCTGCCAGACTGCGTGGGATGAAAGACTGCTATAAAATCAAACTCAGAGCGTCCGGTTTTCGCCTGGTTTATCAGGTCACAGATGACCAACTGATTATTGCCGTCGTTGCAGTGGGCAAGCGTGAGCGCAGTGATGTTTATCATCTGGCGAGCGAGAGAATGCGGTAGCAGGGCTGGGATTGCCCGTAGATGCATATTTTCGGTTGAGGTTATAAGCTTTATCAGAATTTACTTCTATTGATAAAGCAATTTTCAAGATAAAGGCGTTTATTTTGGTTGGTTTTTAATTTACTTTAAGCCTTACATAATAATAATTATATAAGGTTAAAAAACTTATACCAGCCTAAGTAGTAAAGTCTGTATGAGCACGTTAGGTTGATAACTTCTCTTATGTAAGGTTAGTGTGATGAGCCACCTGCAAATTGTACTTTTTTTTCTTAAAATTACGTTGCTCCTTAAGCATGTCAATCAGCTAAAAGAGTGTAATTTTTCAACACTTTAACATCTTTATAAATTGATAATATAATCATAAACCTATATAAAAATGAAATTTTAATTTTTCATATTGCTTTTATGAAGACCCTTGATACCCTCGAAAACATGTGTGGCAGACTAATAATTTAATGTTGTTAAGCACATGAATTTATGATTACATTAACGTAGCTAAACGTTTGATTAACCCGCTGCTTGAGAGCATTTTTTTGAAAATTTTGATTAATGGTGGTCATTAAACAAACAGATCTGACTATAGCCATATATATTATTCTAGTTATTATCTTTTGCTTAGCCATTTTCAGTAAAACCCAAAAGGATAAGGTTCTATGTCTACAACTAAAACTGATTTACAAGAGCAAATCGATTCTGCTCGAATGTATGTCCATACAGACTCATATCCCATGTCTATTGGTGAATTAATAAATCTTTATGAAGACGGAGAGCTAGAGATTCATCCTGAATTCCAACGTGTATATAGATGGTCTGAAGAACAAAAAAGCAAGTTGATTGAGTCAATACTTCTTGGCATTCCATTGCCATCTATTTTTGTTGCACAAAGGCAAGATGGTGTATGGGATGTAGTAGACGGATTACAAAGGATTTCAACGATTTTATCATTTGTTGGAAAGTTAAAAAACAAAGAAAATAAGCTACTTCCTTCTTTAAAACTTAAATCAACAAAATACTTACCAGCATTAGAAGGTAAGGTCTGGGAAAATGCTTTTGATGATACTAATGAAATTGATGTCGATATAAAAAGAGTTTTTAAAAGAGAAAAACTCGACATTAAAATCATTAAAAGAGAAAGTGAGGGTGACACAAAATTTGAGCTTTTCCAAAGATTGAATACTGGTGGCTCACGTTTGTCAGATCAAGAGGTCAGGAATTGCATGTTATTAATGCTAAATGCTGACGCATTCACATGGCTTAAAGACCTTTCAATGCATGAAAGTTTCGTACAATCTACACCTATTTCTGAAAAGCAAAATGAAGAATGTTATGGACAGGAGTTAGTTTTAAGATTTTTTGTACAGCGTCATACTAATTCCGAGGTTAGAAAAGAACATACAGATGTAGCACCTTATCTGAATGCAGAGCTTACATCACTATTTACTGAAAAATCTACTTTCGACTATCATCTTGAATCAGAGGTTTTTAAAAGAACATTTGACATCATATATTTAGCATTGGAAGATAATGCTTTCAAGAAATATAACCATAGCAAAAATAGATATGAAGGGGCAATTTCATTGCCAGTGTATGAGGCTTTATCAACTGCCATATCAAAATTAATAGATAACCAAACCTATACTGATGATCAACTCATTGAAATAATAAAAAGACAAACTAAAGTTTTAACAGCAAGGCCTGAGTTTAATGATACATTAGATAAAAGAACGCGTCCCTTAGATCGTATGGTAACTATGTCAAAGCTAGGAGAGGATGTGTTCAAATGAAAGTCAGGTCCTTATACGAATTGGAGGCTCAATTAGATATAGATCTTGCTTGGAGAAGAAAAGAATTCACTACTTTAAAATTCCTCATCGACGAATCACGTGCTCATCAGAAAGAGGTGTTATTACGTTCGGCTATTGCGCTTTTGTATGCCCACTGGGAGGGACATATAAAACATTGTGCACATGTTTACCTAGAGTATTTGAATAATAAAGGTGTTAGATATTGTGATATGACTGAGAATTTTTTCCAGTTAAGCCTAGGTGAGGTTTTTAAGCAAGGTTTTTCAATAAGAAAATTTCCTTCCCAAAAACAGATTTGTGACTATATCAAATCCAATGATAGTGGCAATTTCAATATAAGTGTTAATACGGTAATCGACACAGAATCAAATTTGAAATACGAGGTTATTTTCAACATATTAGAGCAACTTGGCTTAGATTCAAGTTTATTTGAATTGAAAGAAAACTTCATAAACTCTAAGTTACTAAAATGTAGAAATGCTATTGCACATGGAGAAAAAGTTTCGAAAACTGACCTAGAAGATACATATTCTGAGCTGGAAGAAGAGCTTTTAAATATGATTGTTACTTTTCAAAATGTCATAAGAAACTCTGCAAGCAACAGACTTTATTTAAAAATTGCATAATTTAAAAAGCCTCTAACGAGGCTTTTATTCTATAGGTATTTCTTTTATAGCAGACACCGTGAGATGCCTAAGCCTAATCCTTTCATTAAGGAAATCATTGGTTTTCTTAGACATTAATATGTCCATAAGGTTCTCACATTCCTGCAGCGTTCCATTTATAGGTTGCATTACAATCATATGATTTTCAACAGCTACGTCTTCTTTACAATTAATGATTGTTGCTACAGCTCTAAAATTGTCATTCGGACTTGAGGTGCGCTTGACGAGAACGAAGGGTGGTCTAATAACTTTACCAGAAAAGTTACGTCTTTCAGTACTTTCAGATAAAATTTTCCAAGGTGTAGAATTTTTAGCATGGAAATAGGGGTAACTGTCACCTATAAACGGATCACGATAAGCTACTAATGGCCCTATACATACATTACATAAAGTTGACAAAATTTGCGAAGATTTTTCCTCTGAAAAAAATATTTTATTTTTAGACTCTGATTTAGAGGAGTTACCATTTATAAGAAAAACATCAACATCAGTTTTAGTATTAAAACGTCCCCACTTTGTAATTCCGCCAGAGAGATGTTCATTAATGAAATCCCTGAATCCAATGTAACGTGAACCTGAACGTAAAACCTCAGGCAAAATTGCTGAAATTTCCGCACCTACAGGCATAATACGAGTAAAATGATCGACAAAAACTCCAGCCAAATTTACTTTACCTAACTTCCAATAATTTTTTTGCGGGGACTTCACGGAAATGAATGGAGGATTCATTATTAAGTGAGTTATTTTAGATATCTCTGAAGCATGTGTTAAGAGTGCATCTTTAACCTTAATGTTTTTTAATAAAATTATTGCTTCATCATAAGAACAATCTTTAATTGATCCGCGAGAAATCGCTTCTATAATCAATCTTAACTTAGCCGCTTCAATAAAAGAGCTGTTTATATCATAGCCATAAAGGATCCTCCCCCATAATCGTAATGTACTTTTAAGGCTTTTTTTTACACTCAAATGTCGTGAGCATTCTATGAGCAAGTTACCGGCACCACATGCAGGGTCTAATATTATGGAATTATTAGTAATTGGGAATTGAAATAATGAAACCGATTTTGTAGCAAGTGCTTGGCCGGTAAAAAAGCTTCCTAATTCACGCATTTCTGTAATTGAAAGACATTCTCTTAATACCAAATCGAAATTATCCAGATCTACTGCTTTTTCTTCAAGATTTGTTTCTGTAGAAAAAACTCTTTTTTTGAGTTTTTCATTGTGAGCTACCAATTTAATCATATTGAAATTTTTTTAAAGGTTTATTTCATTATAACATTAACCATCCTGATATTCCATACTTATTTTTGTTTTAAAAGCAAGATCTTAATTAGCTACTATCAATTACTATAAAAAGAAACAGATAAGCGGGGAGGAGTTTGACGTGCTCACCATTGATTAACACTGCGATATTAGTAATGTCTATATAAGTCTCATGAAGAAACGTTTTCCTACGAACAGATCATCAGTATTCTCCGCGAAACTATAGCCGGAGTTTCTGCCCGTAAGCTCACCATTTCCGATACCACGTTTTCTGTATGCTATAGGAAGTATGGGGTATAAAAATGCCCGAGGCAAAGCGCCTGAAGTTGCGTGAGTAAGAATACTCCAGACTTAAGAAGTTGTTTGCCGAAGCTATGCTAGATACGGAGGCATTTTAAGTAGCTCTAGAGCGATAGTACTGACGATAGACCAGAAGCAGGAAGCCGTTGAGTTTATATGTGATCGTCGTTCCTGCAGACTTCCAAGTTTGTCTCCGTAGACTTGCCGCTACGAAGGTCAGCGTCTGACAGCTAGTGCGCATTTATCAGGGCGCAATACTGAACTGGCACTACAGCGGGGATGTTTTGACTACCTCCGTATCTGGCATTTACTGCGCCGTGAAGGCATTCAAATTCATCTTAGTCACAAACGCATAGCCCCACTTTTCGTGTGAGCGGGCCGAGTATAAAAAACACAGACAACGTCGTAAAGGACTGACATCGGCAATTCTACCTCTACTCTAATTAATTGTGTCAATCAACTTAAAATACATTATAAAATATTTAACATAATAAGTATTATACGAACATTGCTGGGCTCAGGCTTCACAGCCTGAATTACAACGACACGCAGCCCCCGTTCTTGAGCGATCCTTCCCGGTGTCCTACCTTCAATCAGCGCCCATAACACCTCCCATCAAGCCAAACGGAGTCAAGATGACTAACAATCTCAACCCCCATTCCTGCAGTGACACCCTCTTTTTCGATGTCAATGAGACCCTGCTGGACACGACCGAACTGAATCAGGTGGTCGCACAGCGACTCGGTGACCGGCCGGAACGTGCCGAAGCCTGGTTTACCTCGGTGCTGCACCACTCTCTGGTCGCATCCGTGACCGGCAGCTGGCATAGCTTTGGTGATATCGCCGAAGCGGTGCTGAAGATGACGGCTTCGCGTTACGGTGTAACCCTGCCTGAAGAAGCAACGCCACTGGCTGACATTATCGCCGCGATGCCGCCGCATCCTGATGTCGCCGCAGGGCTGACTGCCCTGCAGCAGCAGGGTTTTACGCTGGTTGCGCTGACCAACTCCTCTGCCGCGCTGGCTGAACAACAACTCAGTTCAGCCGGGCTGGCACCGCTATTCGCCCGCATTCTCAGCGTGGAGCAGGTTAAGGTTTATAAGCCCGATCTGAGAGTTTATCAGTGGGCAATGAAAGAGATGGGCAAGCCTGCCGCAGAGTGCATGATGGTGGCGGCGCATGGCTGGGATGTCGGTGGCGCAAAACGGGCAGGGATGAAGACCGCATTTATCACCCGCAAAGGCCAGTCACCTTATCCACTGGCGCCTGCACCGGATTTGATCGTCAGCGATACAGGTGAGCTGGCCGCACAGCTTAAACGGCTCAGCTTGACGCAATGAACGGCAGATCAAATCCGGGCATTCAGCCTGCCTGTGTCTCAAATGCCGATCTGACCGCTTCCACGATGCGTCCGGACAGCGTCGCGTCGTCCAGCATCGGGAACGTTTTTTTAAGCTTGCCGGAGATCTGCCAGCCATTTTCCTTCAGCGAACGAATAATGCGACTCGCATCCTGATCGGGCATTTCCACAACCTCTTTCAGACGCTGCTGCGCACGCTGAAATATGACTAACACGCGCGCTTCATCTGCCATTTCTGTTCGAACGGTGTGCTCTATCACTCTGCACGTATAGAGCACATGCTCGGTTAAGTCGGGATAACGCCAGGCGAAGCGGGCATCCTCATAGTCGCTGAAAATGAAGTTACTTTGCGTGCCATCTTCATAGGTTTTGAGTTCACCAAACCGATAGCAGCCTGCATAACGCCGCATAAGCCGTTTAGAAAACACGTCCAGCGTGCGATCGTAACCGACGCGAAAGTCCATCGAACTGGTGATGGTGGCCGAGACGGGCAGAATGACCCCATCCGGTATCGCTCCGTCACGAATCAGCGTGTCATTAATTAAAAAGCGATGGATCCGGCCATTGCCATCGCGCATGGGATGGATATAGACAAATCCAAACGCAACAACAGCGGCACGGGCCAGCGGCGCGGCTCCGTGCGTCGCCTGTTCAAAGGCTTTCAGCCCCTGCATGAAGCGAGGAACATCATCATAGTGCGGCGCAATATAGTGGACGATATCTTCACGCATTGTCGACTGCCCGACAAATACCGGCGAGCGTCGCAGACCCAGTCCCAGTGCATCCTGCCCCAGAATGCCCTGCTGTATCGTGTGCAGGCTGACATCGCTGAGCGGATCGTCCAGCTGACCGCAATACTGCGCGATAACGTGGGCAAACCGCTGAATGCGATCGCCCTGGTCCGACTCTTTCTCAATCAGAAAACTGGCGCGGGACTCTTTAAATGTCAGCCAGCTGGCAGTACGCATCAGAATATCTGCGCCAAAGGCCTTATCCAGATCTGAAAAGGCAGCATTGAGATCGAACGCCAGCGCCTGTTCAACGGCAGCTGTTCTGCGCACCAGGGGGCAGAAATCGATCGATCCCGGCAGGTTATCGTTAATGCGCCAGCGTCTGCTGCGTTTCACGGTGGTTCGGGTCAGATACGCTTTCGATGAAATCGCATCAATATAGCCGCCATTAGTGACATCGGGCACCTGCAGCAGGTTACCGGTCAGCCACTCATAGAAAAACCCTGCCCGACGCGCATATTGTCCGAACGGCTCCTGACGACACCACGCCTCCAGAGGTTCCGGCCCGATTGCCGTAAACAGGCGGGCAAAAAACTCCAGGTGGATCTCTTCATATTTGAGACCAAAGGCAAAATGCCCGGCAAAGTTATCCTCCGGCTGATAACCAGGAGGATAGTAATTTTCCACCTGCCCCTGACTGTCATGATGAGAACGTACCGTTCCAATCGCTGATTTCACACGCAGTGGCTGCGCCAGTCTGATTGCATAACGTTCGCGCAATGCGCTAAAGCCGACCAGCATACTGAATCCTTTATTTTTCACGCTAAAACGCTAACAGAAAGGATTTTTATCACGAAAACGATAATTTCGCTACGCCAAACCGGCTAATCTTTGCCCGAAAACGTGAATAAAAAAGAGATTTGATGCGAAAACAGTAATGCAGACCCTATTCAGGGCTTAACCACGATGCACAAAAGCCCGATGACAATCATCACCACGCCCGCCAGACTATGCCAGCTGAACGCCTCATGAAATACCGGCAGAGAAACTGCGGCCAGCCAGACCAGCACGTAACTCAGGCTGAGCAGCGGATAGACCCGGTTCAGGGGGAAATGACCCAGCGCCCGGATCCAGCAGAGCATGGATAGGCCATAGGCGCCCAGCCCCGCCACCAGCAGCAGGGCGGGCAGAATGCCGATAGCAGGCAGTGACGTCAGGCTGCTGACATCGGGCAACTGCGGCATCGCCCAGCGCATCATCAGCTGCGCCGCCGAGACCAGCAGTACGCTGCAGGCAACCCATCCATACCCTTTCATATCTGACTCGCCATCAGCGCCACGCCGGTGACCACCAGCAGCGTGCCGGTTATCTGGCGCGGCGTTAACCGTTCACGCCACAGGAGACGTCCGGCCAGCGCCACAAAAATAAAGTTAAGGCTCAGCATCGGGTAGGCCTGGCTGACCGGCACCCGCTGCAGCACCAATAGCCAGAGGAGCATCGCAACGCCCAGCAGCAGCACGCTCACGCCAATCCAGCTCAGGCGCGTCCGGCGGGATACCGCCCTCGTCGCCTGCTTCTGGCAAAGCTGTGCGCTGCAGCTGAGCAGACTGACCAGAATAATCAGCAGCAGCATTACTTCGTCTGGCTGTAGTAGAGGCAGACCAGCCTGCCCTGACGATAGACGGCGTCCGGCACCGGCACATCCTCATCGATATCGCTGTGAACCGAGTCCATCAGCAACAGCAGCGACACGCTCCCCTCGCGACGATGTGGGGCAAGCCAGCCGGCGAAATCTGCCCGTGAAACAAAACGGGATTGTGCATCCGGGTAGCCGAGCCCATATTCCAGTTCCCCCTTACTGTCATAGAAACCGATATCGCTGCGCTGCAGGTGCCAGGCGGCCGCAGAGGCGATGCCGGGGTTGTCAGCCAGGATAAAGCGGCTGGCAGCCAGTTGCTTACTGATAACCGCCACAAAACGCTGCGGCTGTTTGGCATCGCGGATCTTATCGGGGATGGCCGCACCGATAACCAGCGCAAGGCCCAGCGGGCAAAGTGCCGCCGCCAGCCAGCGACGCGAGGAAGAACGGCAGCTGTACGCCCCCACCAGCCCCCAGCAGAGGAATGCCACTGCCGCCAGCACCAGCTTCAGCATCTCATGCGTGGCGAACAGCGGATGATGCGTCAGACTCCAGGGGGCCAGCACCAGCAGTACGGCGGCCAGCGTCAGGATACCGAATATCAGGTTCAGCCAGCCATTCAGCGTCAGGGCGCGCCCTGCCCGCTGCGCAGCGTTCAGGCCATAATGGGCCATCAGCAGTGACAGCGGAACAAAACAGGGCAGGATATAGGTCGGGAGTTTGCCCTTGGCCAGACTGAAAAACAGCAGCGGCATCACCGTCCAGCTCAGCAGATAGAGCGCACCGGGATGCTGATGACGCTCACGCCAGCCCGTAAGCAGTGCCCCCGGCAACAGGGCCAGCCACGGCAGCGTGCCCAGCAACAGAATCGGCAGGTAATACCAGAATGGGGCTTTGTGCTGCGCATTCGCTTCTGCGAAGCGCTGGATATGCTCGACCCAGAAGAAGTAGTGCCAGAAATCGGGAGCCTGATGATAAATGGCCAGCACCCAGGGCGCGCTGATTGCCGCAGCAGAGAGCAGCGCCAGTGGGCCGAAGCAGAGCAGCTCCGGCACTCTCCTGCGCCAGATCGCCCAAGGCAGGATTGTCAGTACCGGCAGCGCCAGTGCCAGAAAGCCTTTGGTCATGAATCCCATGCCGCAGGCCAGCCCCAGCAGCAGATAGCCGCCCACGCGCCCGGCGCGTCCACTGGCCTCTGTCGCCAGCCAGAAGCTGCACATGGCGGCCGCCAGCCAGAGCATCAGCATCGGATCGAGCACCGCATAGGTACCTACCCCATAGACCAGCAGCGAGCTGAGGAAAATGATCGCGCCGGTGATCGCGGTTCGCGAGGAAGCAAACATCCGCCTGCCGAGCCAGAAAATCAGGGCAGCGGTCAGGGCAGTGGAGAATATCGAGCCGGCCCGCACGCCAAAATTATTGTGGCCAAACAGCCACTGACCCAGCGAGTTAATCCAGTAACCCGCAATCGGTTTTTCAAAATAGCGCAGGCCGAAAAAGTGCGGCGTGATCCAGTTGCCGGTTGCCAGCATCTCCCGGCTGATCTCCGCATAGCGGGTTTCATCCGGCTGCCAGAGATCGCGGAACACTGGCGGGACAAGGTAATAGAGGATAAAAAAGCTGAAAAACAGCAGCCATATTGTCTGGTTACGTATCCGCACTAGTTCGCCTCTTCCATCCGTTTCTGGCAGCCCAGCCACCCTTCCCGTCCGGCAATTTCGCCTCTGACCACCCGGCCTAATGGCAGCGTCGTCAGATCGGCGGGCAGCAGTTCACTGAGCGGACAGAACTGAATGCCGTTATCGGCGGCCAGGGTCAGGAGGCGATCGAAGTCCGGGTAGCCGATGATCCCCTCCACTTCGGCATGAACGGTGTAAACCGCCCCCTCTTCCGCAGCGAGCATTCTGGTCAGAATGAAGTCGTTGTACCCCTCTGCGCTGACCTCGCGCCCCACCACCTCATCCCAGGTCGGCAGCGTTACCGGGATCTGCACCGTACCGATCTGCCCGTCTGGCAGCACCGGCCGGAACGGGCCGCTGCCGCGACAGTCGCTGTTGTAAGTGAATCCGAACGGCTGTTTAGCGGCGACCACCCGGCCATCCGCGCGCCATCCGGCCACGGCCGAGCAGCTGACCGGATGGCCGAGGATCTCACTCAGCAGGTCGGTGCCGCGCGCTATCTGCTCTGCCAGTTTTTCCTGCGGCCAGACGCCCGCCCAGGTCTGCCACGCAAAGTGGTCCCAGGCGTGCAGTCCCACCTCATGCTGACGGGTGGCGTCCTGAATAATGTGCCGCAGACGACGCCCCATCTGCTTGCCTGGCCACGCCGTTCCGGCCAGCAGGATATCCCAGCCATAGAGCGACGCGGCCCGGGAACGCACCATTTTCAGGAGAAAGGCCGGTTTCACCAGCCGCCAGAGATGGCGGCCCATGTTGTCCGGCCCCACACTGAAGAAAAAGCTGGCCCGCACAGCATGACGCCGGAACAGCGTCAGCAGCGCCGGCACGCCCTGCTGCGTGCCGCGCCAGGTATCTACGTCAATCCGCAGACCGATCTTCTTCATCACTTATCAGCCTGTTGCTCAATGGTGCGCAGGAAGAAGTCGAGCGTGTTGTCGATGGTGACATCCATCGTCACGGTTGGGGTCCAGCCGAGTAAGCGGCGCGCATTGCGGATAGCAGGTTTGCGGTGCTCCACATCCTGATACCCTTTTCCGTAGTAGCTGCTGCTCTCCACTTCGCGGAAACCGGCAAACGGCGGGAACTGGCTGCGCAGCGGGTGACGCTCAAAGCTCTCCAGCAGCTGCTCGGCCAGCTCTTTGATACTGGCTTCGTTGTCCGGATTACCGATATTGATGATCTGCCCATCACAATTCTGCTGTTTGTTTTCGATGATGCGGAACAGCGCCTCCACGCCATCTTTGATATCGGTAAAGCAGCGCTTCTGTTTGCCGCCGTCAATCAGCTTGATGGGCGAACCTTCCACCAGGTTGAGGATCAGCTGGGTAATGGCGCGGGAGCTGCCGATACGCGCGGCATTGAGGTTGTCCAGACGCGGCCCCATCCAGTTGAACGGCCGGAATAGGGTAAAACGCAGCCCCTCTTTTTCACCATAGGCCCAGATCACCCGATCCAGCAGCTGTTTGGAGACCGAATAGATCCAGCGCTGTTTGTTGATCGGCCCGACCACCAGGTTGGAACAATCTTCATCGAAGCTGTCATCGGTACACATGCCGTACACCTCAGAGGTGGACGGGAAAATGATGCGCTTCTGATACTTCACACAGTCGCGAATGATTTTCAGGTTTTCTTCGAAATCGAGCTCAAACACGCGCAGCGGATTGCGGGTGTACTCAATCGGCGTGGCGATCGCCACCAGCGGCAGGATGACGTCACATTTCTTGATGTGATACTCAATCCATTCGGAGTGGATAGCGATGTCCCCTTCGACGAAGTGGAAACGCGGATGGTCGAGGAAGCGGCTGATGGCATCGGAACTGATATCCAGGCCATACACCTCAAAATGCGCATCCTCCAGCAGCCGTTCGGTAAGATGGTTACCGATAAAGCCGTTAACGCCGAGGATCAGCACCCGGGTGCGGCGCTGGAGCGCCGACTGCGGCTGCGAATAGAGCAGCGCGCCTGGCACCATGCCCAGACTCTGCGCCAGCTGACTGCCGTTCATATAGACGCCATGCTCGGACTGCCCGGTCTGGATTTCAAGCGCCCCTTCACCACAGGCAATCAGGAACGGCTGCTTAGAGATTACCGTGCCCGGTCTGGCCTGATGCGGCTCGTGATGAACCCGGCTCTTCCAGACAATGAAGCGGACCGATCCGGCGAAGGCAAAGGCGCCAGGCCAGGGATCGGTGACCGCTCTGACCAGATTGTGGATCGTCTGAGCAGGCTGGTTCCAGTCAATCCGTCCATCTTCGGCGGTACGACGGCCGACACGGGTCGCCTGACTCTCATCCTGGGGCCACTCACTGACCTCACCCTGACGCAGGCGGGGTAAAACATCGCCCAGAAGCTGCTCTGCGACACTGATGAGTTTACGGTGCAGGGTCAGCGCATTGTCCTGGTCCTCGATAGCCACCGCCTGCTGCGCCAGAATATGACCGGCATCGGCACGCTTTACCATGCGATGCAGTGTGACACCCGTTTCGCGTTCACCGTTCACCAGCGCCCAGTTGAGGGGTGCCCGCCCCCGGTATTTTGGCAGCAGCGAACCATGCAGGTTAAAGGCCCCTTTTTGCGCGCATTGCAGGATCTCATCGCTGAGCAGATGGCGATAATAGAAGGAGAAAATCATCTCTGGCGCCATGCTGCGGATACGATCCAGCCAGATCGGGTGATTCGCCTCGTCGGGCGCATAGACCGGGATGCCATGCTCTGCCGCCAGACGCGCAACCGAGCCGAAAAAAGGATTTTCGGTGGCCACGTCGTTGTGGGTGAAAATGGCGGTGATCTCATAGCCTGCCTTCAGCAGCGCATTGATGCCGACACAGCCCATATCGTGATAGGCGAAAACGAGGGTCTTCATGATTGAGTATCCTGTACTGATGGCTCTTCTGGAGCCTGAACAATGCGTTGAACGAAATAGCGCGGACGCGCCCGAACGTCGTTATAAATGCGCCCGATGTACTCCCCGAGCAGTCCCATGCCCACAAACTGGGCACCCGTAAACATGAACAGCACGGCAAACAGAACAAAAACGCCATCCCCCGCCCAGGCCGCACCAAAGAAGAGGCGCAGAACAATCAGCACCAGCGAGAAAGCGAAGCCAGCGAGTGCAATCAGGCTGCCGATAACGCTGAGCAGTCGCAGGGGGGTGGTGGTCAGGCAGGTCACCAGGTCGTACATCAGGTTGATCAGGCGCATAAAGCTGTATTTCGAGTCGCCAAATGCCCGCTCAGCGTGGATCACCGGCAGTTCGATGGTGTGACGGGCAAAGGTGTTCGCCAGAATCGGAATAAAGGTGCTGCGCTCGTGGCAGTTGAGCATCGCCTCAACGATGTGGCGACGATAGGCGCGCAGCATGCAGCCGTAATCCCCAATCGCTTTGCCGGTCACTCGCTGGATCAGCCGGTTGAGCGTGCGTGAGGCTTTACGCCGGAACCAGGTGTCCTGGCGCTGCTGCCGGACCGTGCCGACCACGTCATAGCCCTGACGCGCCGCCTCAACTAGCCGCGGGATCTCCTCCGGCGGGTTCTGCAGATCGGCATCGAGCGTGATAATCAGATCGCCACGCACCTGACTGAAACCGGCCATGATGGCGGAGTGCTGGCCGTAATTGCGGTTGAGCAGCACACCGATGACCCGGCTGCCGGGTGCGGAAGCTGCCTGCTCAATCAGCCCGGCGGAACGGTCACTGCTGCCGTCATCGACCAGCAGGATTTCATAGTCCATCTGCAGTGTGTCGCAGGCGGCAGCGGTGCGCTGAAGCAGCTCCGGCAGGCTCTCCTGCTCGTTGTAGACCGGGATAACCACGGAGAGTCTGTTGATCGGTTTATTCTCGCCCATATCAGACTCCGGCAATGTCATGCAGCGCCTGAATGACGCGCTCGACATCCTGGTCCGTCATTGAGGGAAACAGGGGGATCGAACACATCTGCTGGCTGTTGAGTTCACTGGCGGGCAGACGTAAATCGGGATAGCGCTCGCGATAATATCTGTGGGTGTGGGCGGCCCGGAAATGCAGACCGCTGCCGATATTGCGCGCCTTCAGCGCCTGCATAAACGCATCACGCGAAAAACCACACCGGCGTTCATCAATACGGATAATAAACAGATGCCACGCATGCTGATGAGGCCAGGCGGGCAGTGACAGCGGCGTGAACGGCAGTGCGCGCAGCGCGGCAAGATAACGTTCGGCAATCTCGCGGCGGCGTGCAATAAAACCGGGCAGTTTCTGTAACTGCACCAGCGCAATGGCTGCGCTGATGTCGGGCAGGTTGTATTTAAAGCCGGGCATCATCACTTCTGCCTGCGGCAGACGGCCCTGCGTCTGGCGATCAAAAGCATCAACGGCCAGACCATGAAACTTCAGGCTGCGTATGCAATCGGCCAGCGCGGCGTCATCGGTCACCACCAGGCCACCTTCCGCGCAGGTGATATTTTTTATGGCGTGAAACGAAAAAATTGCCGTGCCGCGGTGCCCGATCGGCTTTCCGTGATAGGTCGTGCCTGCCGCATGTGCCGCATCTTCAATGATGGCAATGCTATGCTGCTCAGCCAGCTGGTAGATCGGGTTAAGATCGACCGGTGCGCCAGCGTAATGGACCGGAATAATGGCGCGGGTCCGGGGCGTAATCGCCTGTGCAATCAGTTCCGGCGTCACCATCAGGGTATCAGGGTCGACATCGATCATGACCGGCGTAGCGCCCAGCAGCGTGATCAGATTCAGCGTGGAAACCCAGGTCATGGAGGGCGTAATCACCTCATCACCTGGCCCAATTCCCATTGCCATCAGCGTGACGTGCATTCCGGCGGTGGCAGAGCTGACGGCAATCGCGTGCAGGTTGCCGGTCAGCCGGACAAAGGCCTGCTCCAGTCCGGCGCACTGAGCGCCGGTTGTGATCCAGCCCGAGTCAAAGACCGCTTTCACGGCTGACAGCTCTTCATCACCCAATGAGGGACGGGAAAAAGGCAAAAAATCCATGCTAAAACTCCTGCAGATCAAACCCATAAGCGATCGCGCGAAATTAATCAGGCACAACGCCGGAAACAGAACTTAAATAGCGATTTATCATCCGCCGGCAGGGATGTTATTTACCCCAGGCGTCCATTTCTGGAATAGGGGTTGCCGGACGGGTAATACAAACTAGCGCACGAAAGTTAACTGAACATTAAATGAAGGGAATGAATAACAATAAATTAATGCAGGGTTCATTTGGTCATTTCTGAAAAAGTTCACTGATATGCATTAATATCGCCTCCGGGCAGACTTCTTTTTGATTGATTGATGATTTGTTTATAAAACAACGGAATCTGCCGCTGAATGATCGGCTTTCCATTATGTCCGGTCAGGGAGCCTCTCAGATAAAAATAGCTTACTGAAGAATGCAGATGATTAATCGCCGCCCTCTTACAATCCCGGTGAGCGTCAGATTCCATATTCCCGCCTTAATGTATTCTTAATATTTTCCGTTATTTTTGCGCTGAAACGGCGGCCACCGTTAACGTTTCGTGAATCTCAGATGACAGCACGTTAATATTTGTCACATACGTCACGACAGAAAGGTAAAACAGTGTTACAAAGTCAATAAAATCGCGGTTTCAGGCGTCAGCGTTTGAGCCCGCTCAGAATGAGAAAATAGTGATGAACCGTGTCGCCTGCTTATACGCTCTGCTCGCCTTGTTCAGCCCGGCGCTTTACGCCGCCCCCGTCACCTATACCATCGCGCCTGAGAAAACGTCGATCGGCCTTTCATGGCGTGCCTTTGGTCATGACTTTTCTCAGGCCACACTGCAGGGCGTGACCGGCACGGTGACGCTTAATCGCGATGAAGAGCACGATGACCATATTGACGTCACCATTCCGGTCGCGACGCTGGTGGCCTCAAACAGGCTGTTAACCTGGCAACTGAAAAGCGATCTGTTTTTCGATGCAGAGCATTACCCGCAGATTCACTTCGTCAGCAGCCGCGTTGCCTCGATGGGGGGCGCTGATTACCGGATTTTCGGGTTGTTAACGGTCAAAGATGTCAGCCGGCCAGTGGTGATGCTGGCCACGCTCGACAGCGGACAGGCCTTTGACCCCGCCTCAGATTCGCTAACCCTGCATGCCTCGACCGCGATTTCCCGCACGGCATTTCGGGTGGATCGGCTGGTCGGCGTGGTGGATGATCGCGTCAACATTGCACTGACGATTGCGGCGGAATTGAAGCGGCCGCTGTCCTCACCGTTAATATCGTCCCGATAAGGGTTGTCCCTTAACCTGACGCGCAAGATAAACGCTCAGGTCAGTCTAAAAACCTATAACCGGCCTGAATACTAAAATAAAAAACTATATATTCGGTTTTCGTAGCTTTAATCTTTTATGAATTCGGGGTGGCGTTAATATTGCTTCTGGTGTGGCTTAACGTTTATGAACTGCGTGTTCAGAGAGAACCGGACAGCCTGCATCAGTCAATTAACAGGCAGGCAGAAAGATCGCAACGGGGCGGGCCCGACGGATATTACGGCACGCCAGGGCAGATCTGCGTACTGACGACATTATGAGAATCTGGTTTGGAACACGCTTTGTCCCCGATGTGCACGACAACAGAAAGAGTGCTGCATGCCATCGTCTTTGAGGTGGTCGCCAATTGTCTGGTGTTCATCATTCTGATGATCTGCGCCTCCGCGGCGCCTGCGCAGTCGGCACTGTTGACGGTAGCTTCATCAGCACTGGCGATGGGATGGAACTATCTGTTTAACCTGTTGTTTGACCAGTTCCTGTTGCGAAAAGGCATGAAAAAAAGCTGGCGGATAAGATGCCTTCACGCCCTGTTATTTGAAGCGGGGTTGTTAGTGGTATTAATCCCCTTTGCCGCATGGTGGCTGGATATCTCGCTGCTTTCAGCGTTGAAGCTTGAATGCGGTCTGGTGCTGTTCTTTCTGGTTTATACCTGTCTGTTCAATCTGCTATGGGATTATGGAAGAGAATTGCAAACACATTATGAATAAAGTCTATTATCTGGAAAAGTTAAGAAACTGCCCCTCCAGGGATATCCTGGATATCGTGACAAGCTATATGCGTAAAAAACTGCCTTATGACGATCTCTCTTCCTTTGAAGGTGCCTACGATCATCGCAAAGCCGAGTTGATAATGAATGAGACATTCACTGAAGTACCTGCAGATGTCTGGCGACTGGTCTGCTGATCCGGTCAGATAATCAGCAGACCGGGCATCACGTCATCCGGTAATGACGTGATGCCCGGCGAGCAGGAAACAGTGCGCGATCAGAAATGGTATGACAACCCGATTAGCCCGCTGTAATCCGTATTAAAGACGCCCCCAAAACTGCTATCAACTTTTGCATTCACAGAAAGGTCAGGGAGAATTTCGCCCTCCAGCCCGATACTGCTGCGGTAACGGTTATCAGACCAGGCGCTGTAGCGCCGGTCAGACTGGCGATCGGAGAGCGTGGTCGTGGAACCCTTTTTTCCCGGTGAAGCGTGATAAGAGAGGCTGGCACTGAGATTAACCTTTGGCAGTAAAGTCCCCAGGCCGCGTTTCTGCACCATCACCCCACTGTTGGTGAAGCAGGGCGTGGCTGAACTTAATGAGACCGTCGCATCTTCCCCCTTAAGGCTATAGCCGGACAGGATACCGGCGCTGACGCCGACAAAAGGCGCAACAGAGATCGTGTCGTCGGCCAGACGAAACTGATAGCCGGTGCGCAGACTCCCCGCCACTATGTGACTCTCCTTTTTCACCCCCGGGATGCGTAATGCAGGATCGAGGCTTATTTCTTGAGTCAGAAACATATAGCGGCTGGCGGCATCCGCGAACCATCCGCCATCACGCTGCCAGGCATAATAGGCACCTAATGTGGCCAGACGGTGTTTCTCCTGTCCCCCTCCTTTCACCTCACCCAGGGTGTAGCTGGCACTGACGCCTGCCGTGTGCGCACCGCCGCGCCTGTCCCAGCCGACATTCAGCGTCTGCTGATGACTCTTCAGGCCCAGGAAATGCCCTTGTGATTGCTCAATAGTGGCCCAGGTTCCGCTGCGATCCGGAGAGGCGCGCAGACTCTCTGTCCGGCTGTGCAGCTGGCTGACAGCCTCACTGACAATATATTGCCGCGCGGCCATCAAAGCGCGGGTTTGCTGAATCAGTGGCTGGTTGTCATAAACCGTGAACCACTCATCCGTATTGAACGCGGTTTTTTGGGTGTCCTTTTCGGCTTCTGCTGTAGCCTGCGCCTCTGCTTGCGCTTCAGGCTTTGCTTTCTCTTTTTCAGCAGCGGCTGGCTGCTCTGCTGGAGCCTCGGGGTCAGAGGTCACATCCGTTACCGGGGTGGGCTCTGGCGTTACGTCTGCAACAGGGATGACGTCTGATACAGGTGCGGGTTCCGGAACCGGGGTAACATCCGGCAGAGGCATCGGCTCTGGTGCCGGCGTGACATCTGTCACCGGCGCGGGCTCTGGCGCGATATCCGGTACAGGGAGCGGCTCCGGCGTGGCATCGGGTTCTGGTTCTGGTTCTGGTTCTGCCGTTTTACGGCTTTCAAACACCCATAGCACGCGATTGTTATTGTCTTTCACCTCATAATTCGGCGTGTAAACACTGAATCCGCTGTAACTGTCAGCAAAGGAGAAGTAGCTGTGTGACGTGCCAGCAGGGGCATCCACCATCACCAGATCCTGAGATAAGGTGGCCTGCCCTTCGTTGCCCAGTAACAGGCTCACGTCCAGCAGATTATCGCCTCCGCTTACAGCGTTTTTAACCATCAGCCGATCGTTTTCACTTGTTGAGGGTTTAGCGCCCAGCAGCAGCTTCAGCCCGGTTGCGTCCAGGGTATCAACGCTCAGCGTTTTGGGACGCCAGCTACCCGCTGGCACCATCGAAAGCGAAGCGCCACGCTGTGCCCGGAGTGATGTGACGTTACTGTGGCTGGTCATACTCCAGTTTGCGTCTGACGCCAGAGTCATCTGGCTGCTGCCGGATGATGTCACCGCACCCTGATAATCTACTTTACCCAGATAGAGCGACGCATGGTCTGCCAGCCGGACATCACCTTCAACCTCACTGGCAGGCAGCCGCGCCAGCGTCTCTGCACTTCGTACAGGCTGACTGCAGCGAGTCTCATCGGCGTAAATGGGAGCATAACAACGCCAGCTCTTCTCCCCTGTCAGCGGGCTGTCATTGTAGCCAAATGAGAGCGTGGCTGACTCAGCAGCAACAAAATTCGCTTTGACGCCAGCGTACTCTCCCGCCTGGAAAAAAGCCCCGGCACCCACATTAATCTGCCTGGCGCTGAAAAGTGAGGTGCGCCAGTCGTCATCAATCACCACTCCTCCTGCATGCGCCACGGGCTGTCCCGACAGAATCAGCGTGCCATTATCCACATTCAGATCGCCATTCAGATTCATTCCACCGGTCAGGGCAGTAATGGCTGTCGCGTTGCGCGGCTGGATGTTAACGTTCATCGCGCCATTCAGGATATTTTTCCGTGTCTCACCAAGAAAACCGCGAAAAGCCTGAACGTTAAGTTGCGTCAGACGGTGATTGATAGCTTCATTTGCGTCGGTACCAAGATAAGTCCAGGTTTTCGTCGACGATTTATCGGTAGGGAAGTACCAGTATGAGGCAGTATTTAACTGAAAATATTCGGTCTCCTTCGTATAGGGATTGTTATAAACATAAATGTTACCTGGCGTTCCTTCAGGAGTTCTGCTGCTGAAGGTGTAGAAAGGGACGTCGGCGGCGGTACTGCCCGTAATGTTGAGCGTCGCCGTGGTATCACTGTGGTTGACCAGTTTAGCCCCACCATCCGTATGATTAATTTTTTTGAAGGTCAACGCATTGCCATTTAAATCTAAACGACCACCGCGATAGCCAAAGAAAATCTGGTCAGTCGCGACCTGATGCTCATCGTTTAACACGACAGTTGGCCGGCCACTGACTAACGTCACGGCGGAAAAGGCCTGTTGGTTACCTGAAGTATCAGCCTGCTGATCCAATATAACGCTGCCGTCGCCCACATTCAGTGAGCCCGCATTCACGCCTTCAGCCTTCACGTGGAGCGTGCCCGCGCCAATTTTATGCAGCGCATCGCTGGCTAACCCGTTAACCTGCCAGACAACTTTTTTGCCGTCGTCTATCTCAACCCCGCCCCCTGCCCAGGTTGCGTTCACGCCGCTGGCTGAAGTCAGGGTGTAATCACTGGAAAACTGGAGTTTTCCCGCGCCCATGTTGATCGGTGTGCTTAATGTGATCAGCCCACCCTCTCCGTTAAAACGAAGATCTTTCGTGGCATCCAGTTCAGATGTGGAGGCTTTAGCAGGGGCGACGGACGCATAGGCTGAGGTCAGCCCCGACCAGGACCATGAAACGCCATCCTGTTTTATTGCATCGTCGTTCCATAAAACCGTGCCATTTCCGGCGCGATCAACAACGTCCGGCGAGGTATTGGCTGCCTGTACTGAAGCGACAAAATCACCGGGGATGTAACCTGCGACGGCGCGCTTGCGGTAGAGACCGCTGTCAGCGTCATAGCCGACGTGCACCGCAACCAGTTTCCATTGCTGCCCGATGTCGTCCCTGGCAAAAACCGGACTGCCGCTGTCTCCGGCATTAGCTCCGATTGACAGGGGTGTGGTATCTGCATCGTCAGGCCCAAGGTTGTAGTAGCGCAGATAGCTATTATTGGAAATGTCGCGCACATTCGCCGCACTGATAGTGCCACCCGATTTCCAGTTGTAAGCACCCGTCAGGCGTACCCGCTTCGTCTGCTCATCATTAATTTGCTCCTGTGTTCCTGTTCCTGCCCGCGTATACCAGGCATAACGTGATTTATAGTCAGACAGAAAGTCCGCTTTGGAGACATAAGAATAGGGGGCGGCTTCAGTGACGACCTTATCAAGGCGTGGCGCATGGAAATCCTGCGTGCTGAGATCATTGCGATTGATAAGACGGTAAGCGGTGGCGTATCCGGCCCCGTTGCCAAACTCCACCGTTTTATAACCGGTATTGTGCTTAACACTCAGCACATAGGAAGGCGAGACGAGCGTCGCATAACCTGACGAAGAGACTCCGCCAAAATCGGGAACAGGAAAACGAAGATAGTCAGAAAGTGATCCCTCTTTTTTATAAACCGGAACATTCGTTGCACCGGCATTATAGTTACCCAGGTTTTCGGCAAAATCCCGATAGGTCTGCACGTCGATATCATTAAGCATAATACCAGCATACGAAGCAGTGCAGTTAAAAAAGGTGCAGCATAGCGCCGCGCGCCCGAAATATATCAATAGAATATCCTCATGCGGCCATTATTATTTGCGAGAAGATTTTAATCTAACAAATAGTATCACCTGGCAAATCCCTCTCTGAATCCACAACAGGTACTGATATTGACCAGCATCAAAAAAAACAGGCCATACACCAGCAGGACATCGATAAGCTATTGAACAGAATGACAATAAAATAAAGACCAGAATGGAATGGTTATTAATTTAATATTAAATCAACATAGCCCTGAAAGGCTTTAGATTGAATAGCTGACTAAAAATAAAAGCAAACAGACACATATGGATAAGAAAAAACCAGATGCTGTCTGAAGACAGACCTGTTTTATGTAAGGTAAAAAGAAAAATCCTTTCGTGACAGTGGGGGTAAACATAAAATATTAGCTCGGGAAGCCTTCGCCTGAATCGAAAAGATGATTCTATTCAGGCGAGGTGTGAAATTACTGCGGGTGATCGCGGTGATACAGTGCCCATTGCTCAATACGCTCGCCAGATGGCAGCAGACAGTAAAGGGTACTGTCTGCCGGAGATATTCCCTTTACTTCCTGGCCGCCACGCTGAAGGCACCAGACGCTGGCAGGATTACGCATTGTCATACGCTGCGGTTGCTGAGCGTGTGGAGCACAGGCTGTAAGTTGCAAAGCCAGCAGCATCACTGAAATGCCGGACATCTGTTTTATACGCATAATGAAAGCCTCGGGAATAACGTATTCAAAATAGAGAATGAAAGGGTGGCACTCTGATTGACAGCTGCCCTGTCGTCAGTCATTTACTGTGACCCTGCGGCAGCAGAGAATCGTCTGCCCTGCTACCCGTCAAACGATCCGGAACAATTAAACCTCAACAGAGTTTATGACTCCTCTGTAAAGCTCCAGAAAAGAGAGATCGTTAATAAACGCGTTAAACTCCATATCACCCCGCAAGGCGAATTTTCGCATCACATTATATTTGTGCGCATAGATGGTTTTTTCTGACAGATCCAGACGTTTCGCCGTCTGTCTGACGCTGTAACCTTTTTTTAAAAGGCTGAGCACCTGTAACTGCACCACTGTTATGCGAGCGAACTCACAATGCAGACAATCCGCTGGCAAAAAAGCGTGCACCCTGTCCTGAAAGGCCAGCCAGGAACAGATGACTTTCTGAGATATCGTACGAACAGAATCAAGTCGTGAAATAACAACCAGAGAGCGATAACAGACCGGAAGCTGCTCTGTCATAATATCGTCAGTCTGATTAACAAAAACCATGATAATGCTACCGGGCTTCCGATCCCGGTACGCAGGTTGACACATATATAAACGCCATTGCGAAACATTGATCAGGATAAAATCAGCCTGCCTGAGATTGTGGCTGTCAAAACCCGACAAAAACTCCACATTAGCTTCATTTAACAATGCGCCCTCAATCACTTTTGAGATGCCTATCCTGAAGAAATAATTCTCTTCTGTACAAATGACTTTAAGATCCATTTTTCTCCTCAGGCATCTTAAAAACCTCCATAAATTCAGGTAAACTTCCCGTTAACCAGCACAAGCTCGCCTTTCTCTTTAAGCTCTTTAAGTACTCTGCAAATTGAACTTTTGGAAAGGTGCGAACTATTTTCAATCAGATACAGGGCAGAGAAACGTTTCTTCAGATGAGCCGGTAGTTTTTCCCAGCGTCCGATTAAAGAAATAACCTCATCGTAAGAGTTGCTCTTAGGCAGCTGGATGTAGTCCATCAGATCTGAATACTGTCCTGAAAGAACGGACATGGCATCGTTGAAAAGATCTTTCTCAAAAATCAGCCGCCAGAACACATCATAATCAATGAAACTGACTTTGCCGTAATCTATTCTCTCCAGATAAACCGGTGGCTCATCCAGTGCCGGTGTGACACCAACAACAAAAGGAGCAGAGACAATGTTAAGCACTTTATTTTCACTTTTGAGCTTGAGCAAAAAATCGCCATCAAGAATAAACATAACCCGACGCACATTATCTTTCGTCAGGTGGTAACGGCGTTTTCCGCGCGAGATCTCATCCGGATTAGCCACCTGCGTATATCCTGCTAGTGCATCAATGATTCGTTCATGATTTTCAGTCACTCTATACATAATAATCAACTCAATCTAACTAACACAGGTTAGTGATTAGTAGCAAAATTAGTAAAGCTGGTTTTTATAATCTTCTTTTTCGCCTGGTGTACGACAATCTTCCAGTTCACACTTCTGATATCGGATAAAATACGTAATTGGCTTGACTATAGTAAAACAGGAACTGTGAAACTCAACACCATAAACATGCGAAAAGGGAGAGCACATCGCCAAACAGTGGCGCAGCAACCATACATTACACCGCTTTAAAGTCACTCAATTAGCATATTAACCCATCATGCCGTGACTTACTGAAACTGTTATAACTTTTTTCTATAAAAGAGAACCCAACATATTCATTTGAAGTTTCATGTTATGAAACAGATACAGTATTAACATGAATGTATGCACTTCAATAAAGAAAGCCGATAAATGAAAAGGTCAGAATCACATTGGCATCATTGTTAATTCTCCTGGAAAATTAAAAATACTCAACATCACTCCCTGGAAATGATTAAACCATAACGATGTCAATTAGGAGATTTAAATTAAAAAACGCCATGCATTTAGATTTATGCTCTGATTTATATTTGATTTTCAGTTTTAAAATCCAATGCACTCAGAACCTCTTTTCGGTGCGTTTCACTTCTCAGCACAAATGATAATGTTATGGCTGATTCCAGTAGCCTGATTCCAGCAGCGATCTCAGAAGCCACCACCTTTAAAGCAGAGCTGGCGCCGTTAGTCTCATTGCCCTGAGCGGGATATTAACAGGCGTCCCTGCAGGGAGAGAAAGTGAATCCCTGACACAATAGACTGCCTATCGGCATCACTGTTTCGCGTTAAAAGTTAATCTCTTGTGACTTCTGAGCAGTGCTCTTATGAGATGACGTTTAACATTACTCGCCTTAATTTTCTCACTTCACATCTGATACCACCGCTTTATTATACGAAAAGGCGATGAGCAGATTGATTCAGCATGCAGTACGCAATGTGCTGCCGAATAATGAAGATTCTCCATTAACTGGCCTCTGCAACGAATTCAGAAGGACCGAGAAGGTGACTGATAGTTAACTCTGTAAAAAATAAAACCTACAGCGTGACAGATTAAAAAATAGTGTGGAAAGGCGTTAAAGCACCCCATCGGGCTGAAAGTCCCGATGCGCTCACGTACCTGAGAGGGTAAATGTTGTTACAGAAGATTTTTATCGCACCCTGGTCACAGAAAACATGGCTTAATAGGCCGTCTCTGTATAAATGTATACAAATTAACATTATCTTCACCTATTAACAAAAGGCAAAAATATTAACCCTGAATGTCAGCACCCTTCTCATTTGGGAATGATACAGCCACGCTGAAGTTAAATTAAGCTTTATTAAGATTACTTCAGAAGCAACAGATTGCCTCCGGGCTTAACCTTTAAGTGGTCGGACAAGGTTATTTGTCCTGTCTGTAGCACGTCAACGCAGTCCAACTTTCAATAGGGAATTTGAACATGAAAAAAATCGCCTTTTTAACCGCATCTGTAGTATCTGCACTGTTAGCTTCTCAGGCATTTGCGGTCTCCAACAATACAATTACGTTCCAGGGATTGGTCACAGGAGAAACCTGTACCGTGACAGTCAATGGTAACACCGCTAAACCTCTGGTGCTCCTGCCAACTATCAGCACCTCTGCGTTATCAAATGGTAATGTCGCGGGTAAGACAACTTTTGAAATTGGTGTTACTGGCTGTACAGGAAGTGATACTGATGCCACAACAATCTCTACCCAGCTTAGCGGTAATAATGTCACTAAGGCGGGTAATCTGGGTAACCTGGCAACCGAAGGTGCTGCGGAAAATGTAGAAATTCAGATTGTGAGTAATAAAGAAGATAATAAAGTTATTACTTTTGGTGAAGGTACTTCTTATATCGGCCAGGGTCATCTGACTCTTGCTGCCGGAGTAAAAAATGCCTCTGCAACCTATACTGCGCAATATGTCGCCGTTGAAAAGGACGCAGTTGCCGGTGCGGTGGAAGCCACAATGCAATACGCCATCATCTACAAATAAAAAATCAGCATGGATGCGAAATATTTTTAATCTATAAGTGGATTTAATCAGGCCATGGATGGCCTGACTTACTTTATCCAGGGTCTGGTAGTAAAATTTCAACGGATGGTTATTATGCCTCGATTGCTTATCATTCACTCATCATTGCGTACCATTCTATTACTCCTTCTGTCTCTTGTTATTTGCCCGCCAGCATTCGCCAGCGTTGTTATGACGGGATCTCGCATTATTTATCCCTCTGACGAAAAATCGGTCGATGTAAAACTGAAAAATAATGATGCTTTCCCGTACGTAATCCAGGCATGGTTGGACAATGGTGACGAAGAATCTACGCCAGCCACCGGCAAAGCGCCGTTCATCGTCACCCCACCGACATTCAGAATTGCCGCTAAAGATGGTCAGGTTTTGCGCATTTTCTTCACGGGTGCAAATTCATTACCCCAGGATCGTGAATCCGTTTTTTATTTTAATTTTCTTCAGGTCCCACCAGGCAATGTTTCTGGTGACAAAGGCAATCAGATGATGTTGTTATTAAAGAACAGGCTGAAACTGTTTTACCGCCCAAAAGGCCTTAAAATCAGCACCCATCACATTTCTGAATATTTAACATTCAGTAACGTATCGTCGCCCAGCGTACGCATCACCAATAGTTCACCCTATTATGTTTCACTAACCAAAGTCGTTGTCAGAAACAGAGTCGCAAAAGAGACTGCACCGATGATCGCGCCGTTTTCATCTGTTGATGTGCCATTAACAGAACAGAAATTAACAAAAAGCGCCCAGGGAATAGAAATAGGCTTAGTGAATGATTATGGGGCAACGGTGACATATGAGTTTCCAATTCAAAAATAAAAAAACAGATCCTCGTCTGGCTATAATCAGTTGCGTTGTAAAAGCGGCTTTATTGACACAGACTGCTCATGCCGAAGAATACCATTTTGATAGTCGTTTGCTGGCAGGATCCGGTTTTGAGGAAGGCGTAGACCTTAAGCAATTTAACGAAAAACAGATCACTATTCCTGAAGGTCAACAGCTTCTGGATATCAGCCTGAATGGCATAATAATAAAAAGTCAGGTGGCGGTGAATTTTCGCAGGAAGGATGCCGCCGATAAAAGTGCGCAACCCTGTATTGATGCCGACATGGTCAAACTGTTGCAGCTCAAGACCGGCCTGAAAGAAGCGGCTGAATCGCAGTGTCTGTTTCTGTCAGAGATCAGCAGTCAGGGTAACTGGAATATCCGCCAGTCCACGCTGACACTTGATTTTCTGATCCCACAGATTCTGCTGAACCGCCAGCCACGCGATTACATCCCGACCTCTGAATGGAATGCGGGAGCTCCATTGCTTTTTTTGCGTCATAGCTCCAGCTTTACCCGCAATATTTTGCGCGACACGCACTCCAGCTATCTCTGGAGCATGATCAACGCAGGGGGTAACCTGGGCATGTGGCAGTTACGTCATCAGGCCAACCTCCGCTATATGAACAGCAGCGTCAGTACCGATCAGTACAAATGGAATGCTGTACGCACCTGGGTACAGCGTCCCCTGCCCTCTCTTTCCAGCGAACTGGTGGTCGGTGATGCCTACACTGACAGCACGATGTTTGGTTCAATGTCCTTCAACGGCGTGAAGATCGCGACCGACCAGCGTATGTGGCCTCAGGCACGTCGCGGATATGCGCCGGAAGTCCGGGGCGTCGCTACCAGCAACGCCCGTGTGCTGATAAGCCAGGCCGGTAACGTAATCTATGAAACTCAGGTACCGCCAGGCCCATTTATTATTGACGACTTATATAACACCAAGAGTCAGGGCGACCTGAAAGTACAGATCGTCGAGGCTGACGGCAAATCATCCTTTTTCACTGTGCCTTATGCTGCGGTGCCGAGCTCAATGCGGCCGGGTAATCTGAGTTATCAGTTTGCCGCCGGGAAGGTGAGGAACTTTTACTCCGTCCAGAACACCTTTACTGAGGCCGTTTTACAGTATGGTCTCAGTAACAGTCTTACCACCAATACCGGGGCGCGCTTCGCAAATGGATATCAGGCTTTACTGGCCGGTGGCGTCTACGCCTCTCCAGTTGGCGCGCTGTCACTCAACACCACCTGGTCACATGCGAGGGTAGAAAACGACATTACCAGAAGCGGCTGGCGTGCAGAGGCATCGTACAGCAAGAGTTTCCCCACCAGAACGAACCTGGTGCTGGCAGCCTACCGTTACTCGACTTCCGGTTATCGCGATCTGGAAGATGTACTGGGCGTTCGTCGTCAGCAGAATGGTGGGGCAGACTACTACTCCGATACGCTCAGACAGCGGAATCGCTTCTCTGCGACGGTAAGTCAGTACATGGGTGACTACGGTACCCTGTCTTTGAGCGGCAGCAGCACTGACTACTATCACAATCGCTCACGTATCTCAGAGATGCAGCTTTCATACAACAATATGTGGAAGAAAGTAAGTTACAACCTTAACCTCAGCCGGCAACGCTCCAGCTGGAACAGCAAAGACGTCTATAGCGTTTACGACAGCGATTACGATGCTAACCGCTATCAGAAATACACAGAAAACGTCATCTCATTGGGTTTTTCCCTTCCGCTGGACTGGCGTGATAGCCGTTCCACCGTCTCTCTGGATATGACCAGAGATAAAACGACTTCATCGGCAATGACCACCCTGTCGGGTTCCGCGGGCCAGGAGAGCGATTTTACTTACGCCCTCTATTCCAGTTACGACAAATACCGTGATGTATCTCAGGGAAAAAGCCATGCGATGCGCTGGGGAACGAACGTACAGGAACGGACGCGCCTGGGTGCCGTTCGCGCCTCTTATGCCCGCAGTGATGATTATCACCAGCTTGGGCTGGGCACATCGGGCACGCTGGCCATCCACGGGGGCGGTATCACCTATGGTCCTTACACCAGCGACACCTTTGCACTGATTGAAGCCAAAGGTGCCAGCGGCGCGCGCATCAACAACGGTCAGGGTGCCAGGATCGATACCTTTGGCTACGCCATCATGCCATCGCTGGCTCCCTACCGTTATAACACCATCAGCCTCGACGGCAGCTCAATCTCTCAGGATGTTGAACTCGAAGGCGGTAACGTGCGCGTGGTGCCGGTGCATGGTGGCGTACCCAAAATAGCTTTTAAGACCCTGACGGGTACGCCGGCACTGATTCTCGCCTCGCAGGCTGACGGCACACCTGTTCCGATGGGTGCAGAAGTTAAAGACAGCCAGGGCAACAGCCTTGGGATGGCAGGCCAGAACGGGCAGATTTACGCCCGTCTTCCCAACGCCTCTGGCACGTTGTTTGTCAGTTGGGGGAGCAGTAACACCTGCCGGATCAACTATCAGCTGCCCTCTAAAAAAATTGAGGATGCCAGCTTTGTTCATTTAAACGGCACCTGTATTCAGTGAGGAAGAAGATGAAAACAGCACATAGCCGCCTCAAAATCTGGCTGCTCGCATCCGCTTTCATAGTGTGTACGCCCGCGGCACAGGCGTTTTGTTACAAGATACTTGAGGTAGGTGATCGGTTTAACGAACTGCCGCAGGAAGTGGTGAATCGGGGCTATAGCGCAAAGTCATGGGGTACGGGCACAGGGGATGCCATAAGTGCGAAGCTTGACTTTGGGGCAATCAGTATCGGAACTGGCGCGGACTCACTTGCGCCAGCCGGAACCGTGCTGGCCTCTGCTGACATGCCATTTCTGACGAAAGGATTGAATGTCCCCTATGAAGCCAATCAGATTGTCTATAAATGTGCACTGTCCGACGCGGACAGCTTGTATGAAATTTATGCCCTGGCTGCCTCATATGGGGCAGAGTATGGTGGTACAGCCGTGAGTGATGTTGAGGGGGGATACCGGACACCGGCACAGCATATCGCCTATCGCATAACTAACCTGAAAACCGGACTCTATTACAAGAGTGAATGGCAGGAGCGAAAACTGACCGCTGATGATTACATTACTGTAGGTTCACATATTTATATCCCGGCATCATCGTTTAGTAGCGCGACTTTCGAACTGATCAAAAGTGACGACGATTTCGGCCTCCCTTCGCGAAATATTTTCAAGCAAATAACCGTTCCGCAGGGATATATAGCGATCAGAACACCCACGATAAACAACAACATTAAAACAGGTGAAGTTGCCTATCCGCCCAGCTCTGGGTATGTCTCAGCAGTCTGGAGTATGCGCGGCGGTAACACCACCGTCATACAGGGAAAGAATTGTCTCGTTGGGGATTTTGACCAGGTTGTAACCCTGCCGACCATCAGCGCCAATGACTTGCGTAATGGCATGACCAGTAGCAATACCTTCAGCGTGGAGATTAATTGCGAAAAAGGGGCCGTTTCAGGTACTGAATCCAGCGATTCAAAACCGCCAGTCGCGATGGGTTTTCTGGTGACACAACCGACGGCACTGAACCAAGCGGAAGCCCTCGGGCTGGAAACGAGTGCCAAGGGCATCAGCCATTTACTCGACAATAACTACGGCACAAAAGGCGTTGCAGAGGGTGTTGGCATCCGCATCTATGCTGGAAGCAGGGCGTTAAACCTGTTGTCCAGTAATGCAATAACGGGCACAGGTTCAGAAGCGGGCTGGTACGGATTTACGGAACTGCTGAGTAAAACCGGGTTATCGCTTAAAGGCGATAAATCCTATGCCGGTGTTTTTACGGCGTCCCTTGAGCAACTTCCGGGACAAACCGCACAGGGAGGATCGGTCAATGCGCAGGCACAGATTCTTGTCAGTCTGCAGTAGCCTGCTATTAGCCAGCGCGCTGACTCTTAGTGCTGGCCCGGCCGGCGCGGTAGTTAACAGCACCCAGAGCCGGCTGGTGTTCAATGAAAAGAGCGTGGCGGAGTCACTTACCGTGGTGAATTCTGTCAGATCCCCGGCACTGGTACAGGTCTGGAGCGATGATGACGATCCTCTCAGTCCGCCCGATCGCATCAGTACACCCCTTGTCGTCGTGCCGCCACTATTTAAACTGGCCCCCGGTGAATCGCGCAACCTGCGTGTCATGCTCATTTCCCGCAAAGGGATGCCTGCAGACCGCGAGCGTCTGTACTGGCTGAACATTTATCAGATTCCACCAAATACTGCCCAGAAGTCGGTGCTGGAGAAGAAAGTAATTTTGCCGCTACGCATCCGTTTAAAAGTATTTATCCGCCCGACCGGTTTAAAGGAGCCGGAAGAAGATGTCGGTGAAAAATTACGGTTTATCCTCGGCCAGACACAAACTAAACATGCACAACTGACCGTGAAAAATCCAACACCCTATTACATGACATTAGGGAGTATCACGCTCGGGAGAACACCACTGAAAGCAGAGATGATTGCACCCTTTTCGTCTCTCACCCTTGCGGTAAAAGAGATAAGTGCCGATCACACCCTGAACTGGACAGTAATCGATGATTACGGCAAGCATATACCTTATAAAAGAGAGGTGAGCAGCCAGTGAAAGACACTACACACAAAACAATAAATATGACCTATTTTCATAAGTATCATATGTCATACGATTTAATTACCTCGTTCCTCCGGCAGGAAATGAATAACACGCAATTTAATCTGCACCATTTTCCTGATGTAAAAAGTTTACTGAAGGCCGCAGAAGAAAATCGCATCGACGTGATTATTATCAATTCCGCCTGTCTGTTTGATGGATCGTTCCGGGAGACAGAAATCAAAAAGGTGCTCAGCGTACTGTGTGGCAATGAAAACATCATTACTGTTTGTTTTACTCAGAACATGCGGTCTGTGCTGCTGAAAAAGATGCTTGATGCGGGTGTAAACATCATGCTTAGTCTGCAGGATACCCCGCAGGAGCTGGTTAACGCACTCAGAAGCATGATGCCTGCATCGTCTGCAGAAACCTATATTTCCCGCTCTGTGCATGAACATTTTCAGGAGGAGTGCACGGATTTAACACCCAAGGAGTGGGAGGTCATCAATCTGATTCAGGAGGGTTATTCGCTGTCAGAAATAGCGTCTAAAAAATGTCGCGCAATGAGTACTATTTCAACACAAAAAAGAAACGCCATGAATAAGCTACATCTGAGAAATGAAACAGAGCTATTGCGCTTTCTGCACCAGAACGCATTTTTTTAATTCGTATTAATTTCGGAATCTCATGCTGAAAAAATTTTTATTCCCGCTGGCGGGAGGATTATTGCTGTCCGGTCAGGCCGGTGCGCTGTCACTTCAGGAGTCGCTGATGGCTGCAAACAGTTATAATGCAGAAATGAACGCTGCCCGCAGTGAACATGATGCCGACGGGCAGAAAAAATATCAGGGCTTTGCGGGATTACTGCCGGCAATCTCCATTGACGGTGCCTGGGTTAAAACGGATCAGCCGGATGCGGCCTATTCTGCCGGTGTCACCCGCCACAATTATAGCGTCAATCTGACACAGCCCGTTTTTGATATGGCAAAGTATGCCACCTGGCGCAGAAGCGTGGTGATTAGCAATCTGGCCGATGTCAATCTGCTTATTGCACAGCAGAAAATGATCGCCAGTGTCACCACGGCTTATTACGACGTGCTTTATCAACGCAGCGTGCTGGAAACCAGTCATCGCATTCTTGCTGCCTTCAGTGCGCGGCTTAAACAGACACAAAAAGCGCTGGAAATAGGCGACGGCACCCGGCTCGATTTAGCTGAAGCACAGGCCAACTATGATAAAGCCGTGGCAGACGAACTGGTGGCAGAAAACGATCTGAACGATGCCAGTCTTGCTTTCCGTCAGCTTACTGGCAGGGATCCCCGGAGCATCCCAGACAGCAGCATGCGCTGTGTGCGCTTTCCCGACAGGCTCGCTCCTGAACAACTGAAACGCGAGGCCGCTGCTAACAACCTCGACGTACTTGCCGCTATTCAGACGCACAAAGCCAGTGAGACAGACATTCTGTCCGCCACCTCCAGTCATATGCCGGTCGTCACCCTGCAGGCTGGGTACGGCAAGAACTGGAGTCGGGCAGAAAACGGCAACTATCTTGACACGCTTTTTGGCACCACCTCTAAAACTGATAACACCCAGATTAGCGTTAATGTTTCGATCCCCCTGTTTGGCGGGGGTGGCCCTGTCTCACAAAGTCTGGAAGCGGCGCACCGCTTCGAACAGAGCAAAGAGCTGATCACCGATGCCAGACGCAAAGCGGAACAGCAGGCCATTCAGGCGGCGTCCGGTGTGCATAACAGCCAGTCCCGGATTAAAGCCTGTCAACGCGCAATCGCCTCAGCAGACAAACGCCTGAGTGCCACCCGTTATGGCCGGGAAATCGGTCAGCGCACCCTGATCGATGAATTCAATGCAGAAAAGGATTATTTCCAGGCCGTGCAGGATTTGGCACAGGCGCAGAACGCGCTCATCCAGTCAATCGTCAAATTAAAAGCGGCCACTGGCTCGCTCGACTACGCCGCGATGAAAAGTTTCAGCTGTGGCGCGGCATAACGGGAATCGAATAGATGAATAACGACTTATTTCGCCAGGAAGCGCTGGATGCTAAGAAAACTAAAGTCCTGGGCTCTGTTGCGTTGTATTGCCCCCCTTTCCGCTGGGTTGTCATCACGCTGATCGGACTGCTGGTTGCCGTCATGATCGCCTTTTGCATCTTTGGCACTTATACCAAACGTGAAAGTGCGCAGGGTGTACTGGTACCGGAAAACGGCATGATGACGATTACCGCGATGAGCACCGGCACGGTTATCGCTCTGCCCGCCCGTGAAGGTGAGAGCCTGCAAAAGGGCAGCCTGATCGCCACCGTCTCATCGGAAATTTCAACACGCTATGGCCAGACACGCGAGGCGATTGCGGCCCAGCTGGAGTTTCAGCAAGCAGGGCTGAAAAATCAGCTGACCAATCTTGAGCAACTGCACACCGAAACGCTGAAATCTCTTGAGGAAAAGGTCAGTTTACTCGGCCAGCAATCGGCTGAACTGGAGACCATTTTTCGCCAGCGCACCCAGCAGATTCAGCTGTCCAGAACACAACTCAATAAAATGAGCGCCATGCGCAAAGAGGGCTACGCCTCCAATACGCAGGTAGAACAGCAGCAGAATGAGTTGCTTGATGCCAGCGTGCGTTTACAGGATGTCGCACGTCAGCGTATTGATATCCGCCAGCAACTGGCTCAGGCGCGGCAGCAGCTGCGTGAGCAACCCCTCTCTTATAACCAGCAGAAAAACGAGTTACAGCAAAAGCTTTCCGGGATCACGCAGTCGATCATGGAAAACGAATCCCGTCGTTCGATTGAGCTGCATGCGCCGGAAAACGGCACCGTCAGTGCCGTGCTGGTCAAACCGGGACAGATCGTCACGTCGGGTCAGACCGTGGCGATGATGCTGCCGGATAACGCGCGTTTGCAGGCAAGGATTATGCTCAGCAGCCGCGCCATCGGCTTTATCCGGCCAGGCCAGCGTGTCGTGCTGCGCTATCAACCTTTCCCATGGCAGAAGTTCGGCCAGCAATACGGCACCGTGCTGGAAATTTCAAAGTCGGCCCTGTCACCGCAGGAAGTCGCCACCCTGACCGGCGATGGTCAGGTGAAAGAGTCGATGTATCAGGTGAAAGTGGCGCTGGATAAGCAGACGGTGCAGGCCTACGGCAGGCAGAGCAGCCTGCACGCGGGCAGTGCGCTGGAGGCAGACTTTATCGTCGATAAACGACGCCTCTACGAGTGGGTTCTGGAGCCATTAAACGCATTGGGCAAAATGACGTCCTTATAATTTCATTATCTTATCAGGTTACCTATGGATTTATTTCACAAACTGAATTTGTCATTTCGCCAGAAACTGCCCGTTTTACGTCAGACCCAGGCGGCTGAATGTGGCCTGACCTGTATCGGCATGATTGCCGGCTATTATGGTTATCACACCGATATGGTCTCGCTGCGCCAGCGCTTCCCGACCTCCCTTAAAGGCAGCACGCTGGCGAATGTGATGTCATTTGCACAGAGCATGGGCATGGGCTGTCGTGCGGTTCGCCTCGAACTGGATGAACTGGATAAACTGAATCTGCCCTGCGTTCTGCACTGGGAGATGAACCACTTTGTCGTGCTGAAAGGCATCGCTAAAAACAGGCTCATTATTCATGACCCGGCGCGTGGCATACGCAAAGTGCCGATGGATGAAGTCTCCGCCTCATTCACTGGCGTCGCGCTGGAGCTTTATCCCGGCGCCACCTTTGAGAAGAAAAACGAGAAAAAATCGATTTCCATGCTGAGCCTGATCCGTAACGTGTCCGGAATTGGCTCTGCGTTCGTGCAGGTGGCCTTACTGTCACTGGCACTGGAATTTTTTGGCATCATCACGCCATTTTACATGCAGTGGGTGATGGATCAGGTGCTGGTCTCTGCGGACCGTGATTTGCTGACGCTGCTCGGTGTCGCCTTTATCTGCATCACCCTGTTTCAGAACCTGATTTCAGCACTGCGAAGCTGGGTTACGACCTGGTTCTCCAGCATGCTGAGCGTACAGTGGTCATCCAATCTGTGCGCCCATCTGCTGGGATTACCGCTCAGTTACTTTGAAGAACGTCATGTTGGCGACATTCTTTCGCGCTTCGGGTCCATCGGCAATATTCAGAGCACGCTAACCGGCCGCTTTATCTCGTCTGTTTTCGACGGGGTAATGGCGCTGGTTACCCTCGGCGTAATTTTCACCTATAACGCCACCCTGACCTGTGTGGTCGTTGGCCTGTTCCTGCTTTATGCACTGATTCGCTGGATCTCATTCGAACCCTTTCGCCAGGCGAATGAGAATCAGCTGATGGCCTCCGCCGTAGTGCAGTCACAGCTGCTTGAATCGATCCGTGGCGTGCAGGCGATCAAGCTCAACAATAAGCAGGATCTGCGCGTTTCGACTTATACCAATGAAACCGTGGAGTCGACAAACAAAGGGATTACGACGCAGAAACTCTCGATTGGATTCAACACGCTGCAGGGGACAATTTCCGGCGTTGGCAAAATTGTTCTGATCTGGCTGGCTGCGGCGCAGGTACTGGACGGTAACTTTACCAGCGGGATGCTGGTGGCGTTCATCTCGTTCTCCGATCAGTTTATCTCTCGCTCTGCGGGCCTGATCAACGCGCTGATCGAATTCAAAATGCTCCGCTTACACGGTGAACGTCTCTCCGATATTGTCCTGACGGAGAAAGAGCAGAATATGGAAAGCCACATCGCGCTGGCGGAAGAAACAGGGCCGGTGCGTTTGGATATCAGCGACATGACCTTCCGTTATTCAGCCACTGACGAAGAGATCTTCTCTGACTTCAGCCTGAGCATTGCGGCCGGTGAATCCGTCGCCATCATCGGCCCCTCCGGCCAGGGCAAAACGACGCTGGCAAAATTGCTGCTCGGACTGCTCAAACCGAACGCCGGTATGATCAGCATTAACGGTATCGACCATACAAAACTGGGAATGACGCATTACCGCGATCTAATCGGAAGCGTGATGCAAAACGATATGATGTTTGCCGGCTCCATCATGGACAACATCAGTTTTTTTGATGCCAGCCTGGATAAAGCCAGGGTCGAGTGGGCAGCACGTATCGCCCAGATACATGGCGACATTATGGCAATGCCTATGGGCTACAACAGCATGGTGGGCGATATGGGTTCGTCTCTCTCCGGAGGGCAGGTGCAGCGGGTTATCCTCGCCCGCGCGCTTTACCGCCAGCCGCGCCTGCTTATCCTTGATGAGGCCACCAGTCATCTGGATGTGGCCAGAGAGAGTGCCATCAATGATGCGATAAAGCACATGAGCATCACCCGCGTCATCATCGCACACCGGCCGGAAACGATCATGAGCGCAGACCGCATTATCCAAATCAACCGCCATGGCGTGACCGAAATCACCAAAGCAGAGTTTGCAGCTTTAGTGAATGCCTCACAGGTGACGCTGGAAATAAATTAACAGAGGGCACTGTTAAGTGCTGCCCAGCCCTGAAACCAAGGAGTGAATATGAAAAACAGTCTAATCTGCCTGGAAGGCACGCTTAAATTTGACGAAGAAGTCAGAACTCAGACAATTAATGTTGTGGCATTCAGAACCGGCCAGCAGATCACCATCAACCGCGACCGGCTTGCTGAAGGACAAACCCTTGGCGAGAATATTGCCTTACAGGTCAGTAATGCCGAAAAAATATTTAATCAGTTCAACCTGGTAAAAATGGAAGAGGTCAATGATGGCCATGCATTTACGAAGACTTTCCAGGTGATTTACAGCTTTATAACCGGCCAGGGCGGCGGTCAGCGAGTCTGGCAGGTAACCTATGCCTGTCTGCTGGCTGATAATGTTACGATCAACTTCACGTCAATTTACCCTGATGAAGTATCCATGAAGAATGAGATGCACAGGCTGGCACATTGCGTAAAGTCATTTACGCTTAACAACACCTGAGGTATTAACACGGATCTTAAAATGGCCATACCAGATACAAACACAAAAGCTGAAAGAAATTAAAAATAGAATTAATTCTATTTAAGAGGCTTCAGGTTAAATGCATAATTAACGCCGAAAATTAACATTAATAACACCACCTGCCATCAGTGACAGGGTCAGGAAGTGACCGTGCGTGATTTCAGTATCACGGAAGCTGACGTTTGCACCGCTGAATATTCAGGAGGAATGCTTCAACCGCGTTCTGCTGATATCTGCAAGGGATGTTGCGGTCGTCGTCATCATCGGGAATCACTCAACGGGCGTAAAGTCGCTGACGAACCCGTGCCAGCTCATTTCCTGACTGAAGCATAACGGCATAACGCCGCAGCAACATTAATCGGATAAGAGATAAAAAGAGAAGCGCTAAGCCATTCACTTTATCGTCAGAATATTGAATGTGTAATCCTGATAGGTTATCCATGTAGCACAGGATAATAATTCAGAAAGGCATGCCGTATTAAAAATGCCTGCTTTACCTGTTTTAAAACAAGACAGCATGTCACTGCCGTCATTTTGAAACAGCCTATGAAAAGTCATATTTTAATTTCTCAAATGAGAAGATAAGACATGGCTTAACTTTAAAATTAATCTGAGGAAATAATAATGCGCGATTTAAGCATGATGGAAATTGATGCCGTATCGGGTGCGGGGTTATGGGAATCACTCACCAGCAGCGTTCTGCTGGCAGCGGCAGGCTACGCTGCGGGTGCCACCATCGGCGGCATGCACGGTGGCGACGGTGGCGGTATCCTCGGCATTGGTGCCATTGGCCAGCTGGTGGGTATGTTGGGTGCAGGCATGATCGGTGCCGCGGCGGGTGCTGTCGCCGGTGCAATTATGGGCTGGAATGATTCAGAGTCAGTATATGCACTGGTCAATCAGTTTATCACTAACGCTTTCAACGGCACCTTCCAGGATAATGCGGCAAGCCGCTTGATCTGATGCTTATATGACTGGCGTTGACAAGGTGCAGAACATTCTGCACCTTTTTTTATGTCCGGTAAAAACGGGCTGCGTTGTGACGCTGACCCTATAAAAATTCCCAAATGAAAATGGAATCTTAAAATGTCGCACAGATTGGAGGTAACAATAAGGGGGTAAAAAAGCTAGACTCAGATTTTTCTGCTGAGTTTAGCCTGATGCATAATCACTACATCATTAATGGATTTATTGAGTTTTATCCTGCGGCCAGTACATTGCGTAATCTGAACGATCCAGAAAAATGTGTAGTCCTCAATTCTCCGGCAGGCCGCTGCCTCTTATTATTAATCACACGAAATGACACGATTATTACGCAGCAGGAGTTTATGGAGATTGTCTGGGAGAGAAATGGGATGCTGGTTTCTCCCAATACCTTTTATCAGAATATTTCTATTCTGCGGAAGGGTTTAAAAAAGGTCGGGCTAGCGGAAGATCCTGTCGTAACAATCCCACGCGTCGGTCTGACACTGGCCAGTGGAACAGATATAAAGAAACGCAGTAGTGAAACGCACGTTGATGGCAGTCAGGAAAACACACACTCCAGAGATGAAGATACTTTTGCGGAAAAACTTTATGATGAGATGAGCCTGCCATCCTCAGCGGATACTGAACCGGGCGAGCCGCTGGTGGCGCACGCTGCCCGGCAGGAGTCGGGAGCACCGCTGAAATCTTTCCTGCCAGCGGTTTTACTCTGGACCATGAGCCTGGTCGCACTGATTCTGCTGATGGTAATTCTGAAAACTAACAACGCATCAGATGCGCCCCGCGTCCATTTTGATGAGTACCCTTTTCTGGCAGATATTAATGGATGCCGGGTTTATATTGCCGACAAAGATGCCCGTTCAGAGGAAAAAAAGAAAACGCTTTCTCTGGTTGAAAAATTGAAAAGCAGCTGCAGCCATTATCCCTGGGTCTATGTGACGCATTATGCGCTCCTGCCCAGAACCTCCGTCATTCGCTGCAATAAACCGATGAGCCAGAAAAATCAGTGCATTTCAGAATATCATTTCAGAGGATTGAATCCGGGTGATTAAAAAAACGCTTATCGTACTAACGGGTATCGTAATTTTAATGGAGGCGTCTTTTCTGGCCTACCCCTATCTGCAGCGCCGTCCCACAGAAAGTTTTAACTGTGTTGCAAACTTAGTAGAACATTACAGTGACGACATTTATCATCTGTCACTCAACTATATGATTCGCGATAACTTTGCGTTAGCCCATATCACCGGCTATTCAGAAATGAATCCTGGAAAGGTGTTTAATCGTAAAGTCTCCTTCAGCCTGCAGCGCAATGGCGATATCTATTATATGTCCGCTGAAAAAAACATCAGGCTACCGGATGACAATCTCAGTGATGACGAGATCAGCCAGTATCTCTCGCGGTTTTTCATCGCCTCTGAGAAGGAAGTTTATATGCGAATCATCAGGCAGAAGAACAAAAACTTTCTTTTTATGGTCAATTTTATCCCGACCTATATCTGCAATTCGATATCAGGTTAACAGCCTCTTAGTCCGATGCAGGGAAGAGCGGATACACTCAAAGCCTAACGTCCGCTTTCAACGCTTAACAGGCCCCTGCAGAGGCCTGCCTTCATTCAGTAACGCTTGCAGGTAAACAGATAGGAGAGCGGCCCGCTAATCAGGTAGGCCTGCTGATCCACCTGGCGCACATCCAGCTGCAGGTAGGTCGGATCCAGCGTGATCTCCGCCAGCAGCAGATTGAATACCGCATCCGGGGTGGTATCGTTGGTTGAGGTGATAATCGATTTAATTTTATAGCGATAAGTATCGCTCTCTATTTTTCCCCCCTCGCTCAGTGCAATACGGCGATTGAGCGTGGTGACCTTATCTCCCAGCGTGACCTGCCCGTTGAGTAACAGATAACCCGAGTGCGCATCAATAAAACGCAAATCCTGCGACACCGCAAACTCGACTTTCTTCCCTTCCTGACGACTGAGATCGTAGCGGCTGAACGCCGAGCATCGGAACGGCAAATCAGTTTCCTGATGATGATAAAAATTGATGGCTGCAAAGGTAACCAGTAGCAATATGGCCAGCGTTGCCGTCAGCGTAAGAGTGGCGCTGCGTTTCAATTCATTCTCCAGTCGAGATAATAAACGTTGTCACAGGAAATGATGTGCCCACGCTCATCAAGATTACAGGCTGACAGCATCGTTCTGCCGTAGTTCGTGGTGGTGAACGCCGTGTTTTTATCGAAATAGATCCGTCGCCCGGCGCTGCAGGATTGATTATTCTCCCGGAGCATCTGCAGTATCTGTTGATCAATAGACTCGCGCTCTACCACATCCAGGCCTTTCAGCAGTACCGCTTCACAGCCGCCCGCCAGTGACACAGTGGTCAGCCCGCTATTCTTCTGCGCAGGATGGATGAAGAGGTAAAAGCTGAAGGCAACGATGAATATCGCCAGAAGAATCAGGGCCACACTCAGTTGTCGGGTCCTGCGCATCGGCTTTGCCACCGGAGCCAGAGAGGGTTCCGGCGCGGTGACGTTATCCGGCGGCACCTCGGTGTCCGTGCCCGCTACCGGCTCCGGCACGATGTCAGACACCGCCACCGGCTGAGCCGTTTGCCGCACAATCCTGATCTCCGGATTCAGTCGGATGCCAATCTTCGGCAGGGTCATTATCAGATTCTGGCAACCATAGGCCGCAAGCGCCCTGCGCAGAATACTCAGATACTGATTCAGATTACTGTTAGAGCCGCGCAGGCCATACCGGTCCCACACCTCTGTCAGTAAGGTGTCACGCGACAGGATTTCTCCACCAGAATTCAGCAGCTGCTCAAACAACCGGCCGGAAGAGATACTCAGGCTCAGCGACTCCTGAGTAGGTATATGGCTCAGCGTACAGTCATCTGAATTATACGTAATCTGGTCATCGATAATGTAAATCATTAAGAAATCACTGAATTTGCGCTCATTGCCGACAGTATAATTCAGCTGAATGGAAGAAGCACCAGGCAGGGTTAATCCGGTAAATTAATACCAAAAACATTCGCTTAACAGAAATATCGCCGCCGGAATGTTCACTATTCTCCGCACCGCTTACTTAATAGCAGCACCTCCCGTTATTAACGCTTCGCTCATGGCGCCCTGTTCCGGCAGCTTTATAAATCTGTACCTTTCCTGACAAAATTAGGGCTGCCCGGCCGCCTGCGGTTTTATTTCAACACTACAATTAATCGCACCAACATCATTTCAGAGAACGTTGATGAATATTGCAGCTTTTGATATTGGCGGTACCTCTTTAAAAATGGGCGTGGTGGACGATCGGGGAAACATTCTGACGCAGGAGAGCGCCGACATTTCCCACAACGCGCGGGACAAAATTCTGGAAGAAATAGTGGGCTGGCTGGAGAAGAATCCCGGCTGTGAAGGTATCGCCGTGAGTACGCCCGGCTATATCGACCCCGATAAAGGCTTTATTGAGATGGGCGGCACCATCCGTGACTTTGACGGGTTTCATCTGAGCCAGTGGCTGACGGAGAAAACCGCCCTGCCTGCCACGGTGGAAAACGACGCGCACTGTGCCCTGCTGGCGGAATACTGGCTGGGCAAAGCGAAAAAACTTAACGACTTCCTGATGCTGACGATCGGAACCGGGCTGGGCGGAGCCGCTTTCTGCAACGGTGCGCTGATTCGCGGTGGCCGGAACCGGGCCGGTGAATTTGGCTGTCTGCTGACCTCACGCCCCACCAGCAGCGACATTGAACGCCACACCATGAGCCAGAGCTGTACCATGACCGCGCTGCGGGAGAATTACAGTCAGCTCACCGATCGGCCTGTCGACGACGTCAGTGGCAAAGATGTGTTTGACGCCTGCGACCGCCAGGAAAAAATGGCGCAGCAGGTGGTGGAAAAATTCTACCAGGATCTCGCGGCCTGTTTATATAACCTCTTCAGCGTCTTTGATCCGCAGATGATATTTATCGGCGGCGGCATTACGGCGCGGGAACCTTTCCTTGAAGAACTCGCTGAGCAGCTGGCAAAGTATCAGATTGATATTCGCATTGATGCGGCCACCTACGGCAACGACTCCGGCATGCTGGGCGCAACGTGGAATTTCCTCCAGCGCCAGCCACAGAAAAATTAGCTGACCGGTCAGGGTCATGCGGCCTGCAGACAGCGTCAGGATAAGGGAGGCGCCCAACCCTCTCTGTCGCCTCTTTGTCGCGCCGGCCCGGCTCCGGCGCATCAAACAGGCTCAGTGCGACACCGGTCAGGGTAAAGACCAGCAGATATAACAGAATGAGCGCGACAAGCAGAGCACGGTGACTGCGCATCCCGCTTATTCCCATGTGGCTCAGAAGGAGTAGCTGAGGGCCAGCGTGACCCCGGCCCCATCGTGCCGTGCGACAATGGGGCTATCGGAGGCAGATTTATCGAGCCAGCTGTAGTCACCCGTGACGCTGGCTGCCCAGGCAGGGGTCAGCTGATGACTCCAGGTCAGGCTGGCGTCCGTTCCATAAAATCCCCCTGAAGCGTTATACCGTGCAAACCCGCTGCGCGCACTCTGCTGGCTGTTCACGCCGTACCAGGTGTTCATGTAGCGTCCATCACCGAACAGACCGGCCACCTGCAGCGCCACGGTATCGTCCGCGGTCTGCCAGGGGATCAGGGTGACCGACGTCCGGTACTGCACGCCCTGACTGTCACTCAATGGCAGCGTCGCTTTCCCCTCCAGCACCAGCCACGGCGTCACAGACCAGCCCAGCGCCAGCGCGGTATTGACCGTCGCGTCGATATTTCCCATTCCCCGCAGCCGGTCATCCCCGTCACGCCAGGAGGAGTTCCGGTCTGAGCGGCCCAGCCCGTAGCCCAGCGTATGCTCAAGGTAAAGTCCGTTATCCGCCTGCAGGTCATAGCCGATACCTTTTTGCGAATCGAGAAAAAACGCTCCGTCGCGCGCCTGAATCACCGGCATCACCTGCCAGTGATTCCTCTTTGCGCCGCTGTAGCGCGGTGCGTTAATGCCCGCAATGCCCAGCGTCATGCTGGGAGGCGGCGTGGGACTCTCTTCGGCCATCGCGGCGGCGGCACTGAAACCCAGCGACAAACAGACCATGTGAAGCGTTATTTTTCCGGTTATCATCACGTTTCCTCATTATCACATCCGGTGCGGAGCTGGGGAGTCAGTACCGCGTCACCGGAGGTGAGTATGCGAGGCGCGTATCAATGAACGGCCAGGGATTTATGAAGAAACAGTCAAGGTGGTCCGGAAATGCAGGAAAAACGTGTACTGATTATTGAAGATGACGCGGATGCAGCGGGCGTCCTTGAGGCTTACCTGAAACGTGAAAACTATGCGGTTACGATAGCCGGTGACGGACCGGGCGGGCTGGAGGCGGCCAGACGCTGGCAGCCCGATCTGATCCTGCTCGATATCATGCTGCCCGGCATGAACGGCACCGAGGTGCTGGCAGCGCTGCGGCGGCGTGACGATACCCCGGTGATCATGGTCACGGCGATGGGTGACGCGCCCGATCGCATCGGTGCGCTGCGCTATGGGGCCGATGACTATGTGGTAAAACCCTACCATCCCGGTGAAGTGGTGGCGCGCGTGCAGGCCGTTCTGCGCCGCAGCCAGCCGGCCGCGGCCGCGGCCGGGGTCCTGCGCTGGGCCGGTTTAACGGTCGATCCCGAGGCGCTCACCGCGGTCGTGGAGGGTGACAGCGCCGCCCCACACCGGCTCGATCTGACGCCCACCGAGTTTTCCCTGCTGGTCACGCTGATGCGCGCTCCGACGCGACCCTTTACCCGCCTGTTTCTGCTGGAGCACTGCCTGCCGGAAAGTGATGCGCTGGAGCGCGTAGTCGATACCCATGTCTACAACCTGCGCCGCAAACTGGAAGCCGCCGGCATCTCTGATGTGCTGCCGGCGGTGCGCAGCGTCGGCTACCGGTTCAGACAGCCATGAAGAACGCAACCCACACCTCACTGTGGCGCTGGATCTGCATCCGGGTCCTGTTGCTGGCGATAGGCAGCGTAGTGCTGATCGCCCTCTGTATGTGGCTGCGATTTGCGGTGCAGGCGGTCTGGGTCTACCACCGGATGCCCCCCGCGCTGGTGGAGGAGTTCACCCGGCTGCGCCAGCATCCCGCCAGCGATCCGGCGCGCTTCCATCAGATAGTCGATCAATACTGGGGCATCAATTTTTCCGATCCGTCGCTGGCCTCCTCTGACTGGCTGACCGTCATCCTTCTGGTCGTGGTCACCATTCCGCTTATGGTGCTGATCGCGCTGCGCTTTGCGCGTCCGCTCTCCGCACAGTTCAGCCAGCTGGCAACGGCGGCGCGTGCGGTGTCGCAGGGGGAGTTTGGCCGCCCGGCGGCGGTCGTTGACGCGGCCCCGCAGGAGCTGGTGCGCTTTACCGAAGACTTTAATCAGATGACGCAGCAGCTGGCGCGTTACGAGCGCGAGCTGCGCGCCTCTCACGTCGCGATGGCGCATGAACTGCGCTCTCCGCTGACGGCGGCGATGGGCCGTCTGCAGGGCATTCTGGATGGCGTTTTTCCGGCCGACTCTCAGCAGCTGGCGATGATCATGAAGCAGCTGACTCAACTGAGCCGGCTGACTGACGAACTGCATCTGCTGTCACTGGCGGATGCGGGGCAGCTTACGCTGAACCCGGAACGCTTTAACCCCGCCGAGCTGCTGCGCGAGCGCACCGGCTGGCTGCTGCCGCAGGCAGAGCAGGCAGGCCTGACCCTCCGCGTGAAAGCGCCTGACAACCTGCTGATCTGCGCCGATGCGTTCCGGCTGGGGCAGGTGGTGACCATCCTCTGCGAAAATGCGCTGCGCTACGCGGCGGACGGCGGTGTGCTGCTCATCTCCGCCAGCCGGGACGCCCGGGCCACGATACTGACCTTCCGCGATTACGGTCAGGGCGTGGATACTGACTTCCTGCCACAGCTGTTTGACCGCTTTACCCGCGCCGACTCCTCACGCGCCCGCCACTCCGGCGGCAGCGGGCTGGGATTATCCATTGCCAAAGCCATTGTCGACGCGCACGGCGGCACGATCACCGCCTCGTTACCCGCCGATGGCGGACTGCTGATTCGGATAACGCTACCGGATCGATAAATTGTTCTGACTTGACCATTTCTTGATGGTTCATGGAACGTTTCTGGACACGGGCCGGGTTCAATGAGCACAACTCATTACAGGAACCCGGCTATGACAGACTTCTTATCTGATGCTGCCCGCCAGATGTGGCGTCACCTCTTCAGTGTTCACCTCGTGGTGCCGTTCGTCTTTGTACTGTCCGGGGTGCTGATCATGACCGGCTGCCGCGATAACAGTGCGGCCCCGCCGCCAGCTCCGCCCCGTCCGGTAAAAACCGTAACCGCGCCGCCGCCCGGCGGCGGTGCCGCTCTGCGGCTGACCGGTGAAATCCGGGCGCATGACGAAGTCACCCTGGCCTTCCGGCTTGACGGGCGGGTCGTCAGCCGCACGGCTGAGCTGGGCGATCGGGTCAGCGCCGGGCAACCGCTGGCGGCGCTGGAAAACGATCAGACGCGTAACCAGCTGAGCAGCGCCCGGGCCGATCTCGACAGCGCCCGGGCGGCGGAGCGGGTCGCCGCGCTGAATCTGCATCGGATGCGGTTGCTGATGCCCGGCGGTGCTATCGCCCGCAGCCAGCTGGATAGTGCACAGGCGGACTGGCAGAGCGCGCAGTCCCGCCGTCTTAGCAGTGAAGCAGCACTAAAAAATGCCCAGGATAGCCTCAGCTGGACCCGGCTGACGGCCCCTGCTGCGGGCCGGATCACCGCCATCACGGTTCAGCCGGGTCAGGTGGTCAGCGCCGGACAAAGCGTGATGACGCTGGCCGCGGGAGATGCTCGCGATGCGGTGTTTGACCTGACCACGACCGAGCGGCTGCAGATCGCTGATCGCACACCGCTGAAGGTGACGCTGCTTGCCGACCCCGGCATCGAGGCCAGCGGCACGGTCCGTGACATCAGTCCGCAGGCTGACCCGCAGACCCGCACCTGGCGGCTGCGTGTCACGCTGAATCAGCCACCCGAGGCGATGGCCCCCGGTGCCACCGTTATGGTTAACCTGCCCGACTCGCAACCGCCGGTCATCGCCCTGCCCGCCAGCGCCCTGACGCGCTTAGCCGACCAGCCGGCGCTGCTGGTTGTGGATGCGGCTTCCCGTCTGCAGCTTCGCCCGGTGGTGCTGGCCCGCTTTGACGCTCAGCAGATCTTCGTCGCATCCGGTATTCAGCCGGGCGAGCGCATCGTTACCGCCGGCGTCGCCACCCTGCAGCCCGGGGAAAAAGTGTTGCCTGCGCAGGAGGAACCATGAAAAAACCGGCTGGCTTTAACCTCTCTGGCTGGGCGCTGGCGCATCAGCAGTTGGTGGTCTTTTTCATGCTGCTGGTGATGGCCGCGGGCGTGATGAGCTATGAACATCTGTCACGCAATGAAGATCCGGCGTTTACCATCAAAACCGCGGTGGTCTCTGCCCAATGGCCGGGCGCCGACGTTAATACCATGGTGCAGCTGGTGACAGACGTGCTGGAGCAGAAGGTGCAGGAACTCCCCTCTCTCGATACGGTGGAGAGTGAAACCCGCGCCGGGCAGACGGTCATTTATGTCAATCTGCGTGACGATACGCCGCCATCTCAGGTCGCGGGCATCTGGTATCAGCTGCGCAAAAAGATGCAGGATGTGAGCACCTCTCTGCCGCAGGGCGTGCAGGGTCCGGCGGTGAACGACGAGTTTGATGACACCTTCGGCACGATTTATGGCTTCACGGCGGAGGGCTTTACCGCCCGTGAGCTGCGCGACCGCGTCGATAACCTGCGGCGCTCTCTGGCGACCCTGCCCGACATCGGCAAAACCCGGCTGCTGGGGGTGCAGGAGCAACAGGTGGTTATCGCCTTTTCTCCGCAAAAGCTCAATGGCATGGGCGTCGATTTGCAGCAGGTCAGCGACGCCATCAACGCGCAGAACGAGGTCGTTCCGGCGGGCAGCCTGCGCACCGACCGCGAGAATATTGCGCTGCGGGTCAGCGGCACCCTGACCTCCGTCGACAGCCTGCAGGCGATGACGCTGCATATCGGCGATCGCTTTATCCCGCTGACCGATCTCGCAACGGTTAGCCTGCAACCCGCCGAACCGCCCGCCCCGACGTTCCGGGTCAATGGCGTGCCCGCTATCGGGCTGGCCGTCTCCATGGCCGCCAGCGGCAACCTGCTCGACTTTGGTCAGCAGCTGAATCAGCGCATGCAGACGCTGGCTGGTCAGTTACCGCACGGCATTACCATGACCCGCGTTGCCGATCAGTCTGCGGTGGTAAAAACGGCGGTCAGCGGTTTTGTGCGAATCCTGGGCGAAGCCGTGGTGATTGTGTTAGCCGTGTCGTTTATCTCGCTGGGGCTGCGCGCCGGACTGGTCGTGGCGGCGGCGATCCCGCTGGTGCTGGCGATGACGTTTACCGGTATGTTGCTGGCCGGTATCGGGCTGCAGCGCATCTCGCTGGGTGCGCTGATTATCGCACTGGGGCTGCTGGTGGATGACGCCATGATCACCGTCGAGGCGATGGTGGCCCGGCTGGAAGCGGGTGACAGTAAGTGGCAGGCCGCTACCTGGGCGTTTAAAACCACCGCCTTTCCGATGCTGACCGGCACGCTGGTAATGATCGCCGGGTTCATTCCGGTCGGGTTCGCCGCCTCCAGCGCCGGCGAGTACTGTTACTCGCTGTTTGTGGTGATCGCGCTGGCGCTGCTCTGCTCGTGGGTCGTCGCGGTGATCTTCTCTCCGCTTACCGGCTGCTGGCTGCTGTCGGCAAAACTGAATCATGCCGACCCGCGACCGGGCGTGCTGATGCGCGGCTATCACTGGCTGCTGGAGGGGATTCTGCGTCATCGGGGCGTGACGGTCAGCGCGGCGCTGGGGGTGCTGCTGGTCAGCCTGTACGCCACCACGTTTATGCAGGGTGAATTTTTCCCGGCCTCCGACCGCCCCGAACTGCTGGTCAGCCTCACGCTTCCCGCCAGTGCGACGCAGGCTGAAACCACGCGCCGGACCGCACAACTGGAAGAGGTGCTGCGCCATGACCGGGATGTTGCCAGCTTCAGCAGCTACGCAGGGTCGGGCGCAATACGTTTCTATCTGCCGATGGATGTGCTGCTGGAGAATGAAAACATCGCGCAACTGGTGGTGGTCGCCAGAAACCTGACGGTGCGCGACCGGCTGCAGCGCAGGCTGGAGAGCAGGCTCGCTGAGAACTTCAGTGATATCACCACACGGGTGTCGCCGCTGGAGCTGGGACCGCCGGTTGGCTGGCCACTGAAATATCGCCTTACCGGACCGGATTATGGTCATGTCCGGCTGGCGGCGTCCCGGCTGGCGGCGCTGATTGCCCGCTCACCGCTGACCCGCGAGGTCAATCTGACCGCCGGAGAACCGGAGCGCGTCATGACGCTGGCCGTCAATCAGACCGAAGCCCGCGCGGCCGGACTCTCCTCCGGGACGATAGCCCGTGCCCTGAATACCCTTATGTCCGGCAGCGTGGTGACGACACTGCGCGACCGCAACCGGCTGATTGATGTGGTGCTACGCGGCAATGACGCCGAGCGGCAGGATACGGCGACGCTGGCGGGTTTGATGATCACCAATGCCAGCGGTCAGAAAATCCCGCTGCGCCAGGTGGCGACCCTGAAGTGGGGCGTGGATGATCCGGTGATCTGGCGGCGTCAGCGGCTGCCCTACATCACGGTGCAGACGGATATCGCTCCCGGCCAGCGGGCGGAAGCGGTCTCCCAACAGCTGGCACCGGCTATCGCCGCCCTGCGAGCTTCCCTGCCTGCCGGGTACACGATTGAGGAAGCGGGCACGGTAGCGGAGTCGGACAAGGGCAACAGTTCGGTCTTTGCCCTGCTGCCGATGACGCTCTGCGCCATGCTGGTCCTGCTGATGATTCAGCTGCAACGCTTTTCCGGCATGCTGCTCGCGCTGAGCATGGCCCCCTTCGGCCTGCCCGGCATCGTTTCCGCCATGCTGCCGACCGGCACCCCGCTGGGATTTGTGGCGCTGCTGGGGATTATTGCACTGGCAGGTATCATCATCCGCAATGCGGTGATCATGATCAGTGAAGTGGATGCGAATGCCCGCGCCGGGCTGGCCGCGGGTGAGGCCATCCGCCAGGCGGCGCATCACCGCGCGCGGCCTATCCTGCTGACCGCCTGCGCCGCGATCCTCGGCATGATCCCTATCGCCCATCAGGTTTTCTGGGGACCGATGGCGCTGGCGATTATCGGGGGGCTGGTCAGCGGAACGCTGGTGACGCTCACCGTGCTGCCCGCCGCGTTAAGCCTGTTGATGCAGCGCCGGTCGCGCTGAAACGGTGTCAGGCGATCCCGCGGGATCGCCTGACATGCTCAGTTCATCACCTCCACCAGAATCAGCGGGCACTTTCTGACTTTACAGGCCTGGGTATAGGCCAGCGAACAGACCGAACAGAGGTCACGCACGTCAGACTGGTACTCATACTCCATGAAATAGCGGAACTGGCCACCCGCCGAATCTGTTCTCCAGAATCGCTGCGGCTCCAGAATTTCATCCAGTTGCCTGAATGTCAGGGCTGACGGGTTGTGAAACCCGACTCTTACGCGGTATGTAGTCATGCACCGATTATTAATATCCCGCTCACCGCTCGCCAGCTGGTTATTGTTTTCAGTTCAATAGCTGGCACTTATCAACCCGCTTCGCCTGAAGCCGACTGTTCCGCCAGCAGCGACAGCAGGTGCAGCACCGCTTTCGAGGGGTGATGCCGCCGCCAGGCAAACGCCACGTCGGTGAACAGCGTGTTGTTTTCGATATCGCTGAAGCTGACGTCCGGGTTATCAACGCAGCGCATCGACTCCGGCACCAGTGCAATCCCGCACCCTGCCGCCACCATACCGAGTGACGTGGTGATCTGCGGCGCCTGCTGGAAAGTGTGGCGCGAAAACCCCGCCCGCAGACAGGCGGTGACAATCAGCTCATACAGGCTGGGCGAAACGTCACGCGGGAAAATCACCAGGGTTTCACTGGCCAGGGCCGATAAGGGCAGGACGGGTGTGCCGCTGAGAGGGTGGCTGCGCGGCAGCGCAATTAGCATCTTTTCGGTAGAGATGACGCGCAGATTAAACGCCTTGCTGCTTTCGCACGGCAGCCGGATAAAGGCGGCATCCAGCAATCCCTCCTGCAAATCCTGCATCAGCAGGGACATGTTCTCTTCGCGCGTCAGCAGCTCCATCGCCGGATAACGCCCGGTAAAGCGGCGGATCAGGGTAAAGATATGAGGATTAAAGGCAACCGAGCTGGCGAATCCCAGTGACAGCTGGCCGCTGATCCCACGGGCGATCCCGCGCGCATTCTCCAGCGCCTGGTCGGCAAGTTGCACAATCTGCACGGCATCCGCCAGAAAAGCCTCGCCGGCCTCGGTGAGTTCCACCCCACGCGTCAGCCGCTTCAGCAGTGGCGTGCCAATCTCCTGCTCCAGCCGCAATATCTGCTGACTCAGCGGTGGCTGCGATATCCCCAGCATTTCGGCGGCGCGGGTGAAGTGAAGCGTCTCGGCAACGGCAACAAAATAACGCAGGTGGCGCAGTTCCATATCAAAAACGTCTCAAAGTTAACAGGTTTCGCTATTGGATCTTACGACTGAATCGGTTCACCCTTAGGTTAACACGGCTTAACGGTTAACTTACGAGGCATCAAATGAGCAATTGTGTAACTGATTGTTCCTGTGAGGATCAACTAAAACGAACTGTCTTAACGCTTTCCCAGGATGCACCAGAAAGTGTTATCTATCAGACCTCTTTAATGAGTGCGCTACTGAGCGGCGTTTACGACGGGAACACGCGGATTGCCGATCTTCTGCGCAAAGGCGATTTTGGCCTGGGCACCTTTAACCGGCTGGATGGCGAGCTGATCGCCTTTGACAGTCAGGTTTACCAGCTGCACGCCGATGGCAGCGCCCATCCGGCCGATCCGGCGCAGAAAACCCCGTTTGCTGTCATGACCTTTTTCAAACCGCAATATCTGTTTGAGTTTGACCGGCCGATGTCGCGTGAGGCCATCCATCAGGTGATCGACAGTGAAATCACCTCCGACAACCAGTTCTGCGCGCTGCGGATCAGTGGCCGCTTCAGCCGGGTCGAGACCCGCACCGTGCCCTGCCAGTGTCGCCCCTATCGCTCCATGCCGGAAGTGCTGGGCGATCAGCCGACCTTTGCGTTCAGCCAGCGTGCGGGGGAACTGATCGGCTTCCGCACGCCCCAGTACATGCAGGGGATTAACGTCGCGGGCTATCACGAACATTTTATTACCGACGATCGCGAAGGCGGTGGACACATTCTGGATTATGCGCTGGAACAGGGAACCCTGACCTTCGGTGCCATCAGCAAACTGGTCGTGGATTTGCCGCAGGACAGTGACTTTCTTAATGCCGACCTGAACCCCGCCAATCTTGACGCTGCCATCCGTGCGGTCGAAAGCTAATCAGAGGAATGACGATGAAAACTCCAACCGATACCACGCTCTGGACCTGTGGCGCTGACCTGGTGGTCGCGCAGCTTGAGGCGCAGGGCGTCCGCCACGTCTTTGGTATTCCCGGCGCCAAGATTGATAAGGTTTTTGACTCCCTGCTGGACTCCTCCATCCAGACGATTCCGGTTCGCCACGAGGCGAACGCGGCATTCATGGCAGCAGCCGTAGGCCGCCTTACCGGCAATGCGGGGGTAGCGCTGGTCACCTCCGGACCGGGTTGTTCTAACCTGATCACCGGCATGGCTACCGCCACCAGCGAAGGGGACCCGGTGGTCGCCCTCGGCGGTCAGGTAAAACGCTCCGACAGCGCCAAACAGGTGCACCAGAGCATGGATACCGTCTCGATGTTCCGCCCGATCACCAAATATGCAGTTGAGGTCACCGATCCCTCCGCGCTCTCCGAGTGCCTGTCGAATGCGTTTCGTCATGCCGAACATGGCCGGGGCGGCGGCGCGTTTGTCAGCCTGCCGCAGGATATTGTCGACCAGCCTGTTACCGGCAAAGCACTGAGCAGCAAAGCGCGTCCCGTCCTGGGCGCAGCACCGGACGCGATGATCGATGCCGTGAGCCAGGCTATCGCCGGGGCTAAAAATCCGGTCATCCTGCTGGGACTGATGGCGAGTCAGCCCGAGAACAGCGAGGCGATTCACGATCTGCTGAGCCGCAGTCACATCCCGGTCACCAGTACCTATCAGGCCGCCGGTGCCATCCGCCAGGAGCACTTTTCACGCTTTGCCGGACGTGTCGGATTATTTAACAACCAGGCGGGCGACCGGCTGCTGCAACAGGCTGATCTGATTATCACCATCGGTTACAGCCCGGTGGAGTATGAACCGGCCATGTGGAACAGCGGCAACGCGACCCTGATTCACATCGACGTGATCCCCGCAGAGACCGACAACCGCTACCTGCCGGACGCCGAGCTGGTGGGCGATATCGCCGCCACGCTGCGTAAACTGGCGGCGCGCATCACCGCGCCGCTGCAGCTGACGCCGGAAGCCGCCACCATCCTCGATGACCGTCAGCAGCAGCGGAAACTGCTGGCGATGCAGGGTGCCAGCCTCAATCAGTTTGCCCTGCATCCGCTGCGCATCGTGCGTGCCATGCAGGACATCATTAACAGCGACGTCAGCCTCACGGTGGACATGGGCAGCTTCCACATCTGGATCGCCCGCTATCTCTACAGCTTCCGCGCCCGCCAGATCATGATCTCCAACGGTCAGCAGACCATGGGCGTCGCCCTGCCGTGGGCAATCGGGGCCTGGCTGGTCGACCCGCAGCGCAAAGTCGTTTCGGTCTCGGGCGATGGTGGCTTCCTGCAGTCCAGCATGGAGCTGGAGACCGCCGTCCGGCTGAAAGCCAACATTCTGCACATCATTTGGGTCGACAACGCCTACAACATGGTGGCGATGCAGGAAGAGAAAAAATATCAGCGCGTCTCGGGCGTTAACTTTGGCCCGGTCGATTTCAAAGCCTATGCCGAAGCGTTTGGCGCAGCAGGCTTTGCGGTGACCAGCGCGGCAGAACTGGAGCCGACGCTGCGTAAAGCGATGGATGTTCAGGGACCTGCGGTAGTGGCTGTCCCGGTGGATTACGCCGATAACCCGCTGCTGATGGGCCAGCTGCATCTGAGCCAGCTTCTTTAATTTCATGCAAAAAGGAAATCACGATGAAAAACAGAGTGGCATTTGTAACCGGCGCAGGCCAGGGCATTGGTGAAGCGATCGCCCTGCGTCTGGCGAAAGATGGACTGGCGGTCGCGGTGGCGGACTTTAATCAGGAAACCGCCCGTCAGGTGGCGGAGAAGATTACTCAGCAGGGCGGTAAAGCGATCGCGCTGAAAGTGGATGTGTCGCAGCGCGATCAGGTGATGGCGGCAGTTGAGGAGGCGCGTCGTGCGCTGGGAGGCTTCGACGTCATCGTCAACAACGCCGGTATTGCCCCCTCGACGCCGATTGCGGAGATCACCGAAGAGGTGGTCGACAAGGTTTACAACGTCAACGTCAAAGGCGTGATCTGGGGTATGCAGGCGGCGATAAAGGCTTTTGCGGCTGAAGGGCACGGCGGCAAAATTATCAACGCCTGCTCTCAGGCCGGACACGTCGGCAACCCGGAGCTGGCCGTCTACAGTTCCAGTAAATTTGCCGTGCGGGGCCTGACACAAACCGCCGCGCGCGACCTGGCCGCGGCCGGCATCACGGTCAACGCCTTCTGTCCCGGCATCGTCAGGACGCCAATGTGGGAAGCGATCGATCGGCAGATCTCGGAAGCGGCCGGAAAACCGGCCGGTTACGGCACGGAAGCGTTCGCCAGACGCATTACGCTGGGACGTCTCTCTGAGCCGGAAGATGTGGCGGCCTGCGTGGCCTATCTCGCCAGCCCCGACTCCGACTACATGACCGGCCAGTCTCTGCTGATCGACGGCGGCATGGTCTTTAACTGATCCCCCTGCCTGCTGCGCCAGCGCGCAGCAGGTGTTTTTCCTGCCCGGCTTCACCCTTAAATATTTTTTATCTGAAAAGCGGTTAACCATCAGCAGGTTGCCCGCCTGGCCGCGCCCCTGCTGGTTTTTTGTCACTGCAGAGGTTAAAGCTGCTTATCACCCTGCCGATAAATCAAAGACTCCTCTCCCTGTTCGAAGCGACCATGTTAACAATCAACCATAACGACACCGCCGCGATAGCGAACAAAACGCGGTACGGCACTGACTCTGTTCTGGGACGAACGGTTGAACGACTTTCATCAGGGATGCGGATTAACAGTGCTAAAGATGACGCGGCGGGCCAGGCCATTGCCAACCGCATGACGGCCAATGTGAATGCCGATGCGGTTGTTGCGCGCGGCCTCAATGACGCGATCAGCTACTCCCAGACGGCAGGCGGCGGCCTGGACACCATCGCCAATCTGCTCATTCAGGCCCGCACGCTCTCCGTGCAGGCGGCGAACGGCACGCTCTCTGATGCGGATCGGCAGAGCGTTAATGCCCAGTATCAGCAGATTCTGGCCGGGATTGATGAAGTGGCCGATCATACCAAGATTTTTGGCCGCTATCCGCTGGCGACCGATAAACCCGATCTTCCACCCGCGAAGCTGGGCAACGTTGATCCCATCAACACCAAATTTCCGGTTTCGGGCAGGAATTACTCTTTCAGCTCCGGGGTGATCCCGCTGGCCTATATTCCGGCAGGCGCGACGTCGATTACCATCACCATCGACTCGCTGGGTCAGGATGATGACCTTCAGCTGTTTACCCGCGACGGTAAGCATCTGGTCGGCACGCCGCTGGAAGGCAGCGCGCCCGACTACACCTGGACCAGCAAGGGGATAACCGATGCGGCGACCGCGAAATCGCGCCTGCTGACCAGCAGTAACGGCTTTGACAGCAACGCGGCCTATGACAGCTCCTCGCTGCTGGAAGGGGGATCGAGCTGGGCGCTGGCGGGCAGTAACAGCGGCAGCTACAACGGCATGAACATCACCTACAGCGGTGACGGCGATCGCTATGAAGATGCCACCAGCGGCGATTTCAACAACGGCACCATTACCGGCAACCGGCTGGAGCGCATCACGCTGGATACCGTCAGCGAAGATCTGATTGTGGTGGTGGTCGGCAACGGTTCTTTCACCAGCAATCTGACCTGGGGGATCCTGCCTGAGCCGAAAGGGATGCCCGCCATACCGCCACATAAGAGTCAGCCGATGGAGGTGATTACCAGTGCGGATTATGGTCAGCCGGTGCAGTCGGACTCGATTCCGGCCACGCCTTCGGACACCAAAACGCTGAAGCTGAATAACACCACGCTGCTGACCAGCGGTGACATCTCCGTCACCATGAAGGCGCTGGATTCAGCCCTGGAGAAGATCAGCAGCTATCAGTCGCTCTATGGCGCGAAGATTAACCGCTACGAGTCGAACCGGAATGTGCTGTCGCAGCAGGGTGTGGATACCGCCACCGCCCGCAGCCGTATTCAGGATGCTGACTACGCGGAAGAAGCGAGCCAGCTGGCACGCAGTCAGATTATTCAGCAGGGGCAGACCGCCGTCAGCAAAATGGCCAACAAAACGCCTGAGATGATTATTCAGTTGCTGAATAATTAAAGCCCATTAGGCTGAGCGCTCGCGCTCAGCCGCTTCCCCTTGACGGATTTTCGCCGCTGCATCAGCCCCCGTCTGGCCCGCAATTCCCTCTTACGCCCCCCTATCGTTTGATCTCAGTCACACAATCTCGTTTAACATTCGTTTAAAGATGATCCCGATCACCCTTCCCTGTTAAAGAAATGCTAAAACCTGATAACAATTTAATATCATCTTTCTGATCAGGGTTAATTAAAACAACAGGTTAATCGTTACCACGCTAAGCAATTTCCTGAATTTTCCTGACTGAACGCCACCTTTTCATTACTTTTACGCCATTGTGAGGGCTGTTATTTTGCTGACGATACTGGGTTTTTCCATGGTTGTTTGCTTCATGTATCTCATCATGACCAAACGCATGTCAGCCTTAATTGCGCTGATCCTGATACCAACCATTTTTGCGCTGATTGGCGGTTTTTATGCGGGACTGGGCGAAATGATGCTGGATGGCGTCAAAAAGCTGGCCCCCACCGGTGTCATGCTGACCTTCTCTATTCTCTATTTTGGTCTGATGATCGACGCCGGCCTGTTTGACCCGCTGGTCCGTTTTATTCTCCGGCTGGTGCGCGGCGATCCGCTTAAAGTGCTGGTCGGCACCGCCGTGCTGACGCTGCTGGTTTCACTGGATGGTGACAGCTCCACCACCTACATGATCGCCATCGCGGCTTTCCTGCCCCTCTATCACCGGCTGGGGATGAACGTGCTGATGATGACCTGCCTGGTCAACCTCGCCAGCGGCATCATGAACCTCTCGCCCTGGGGTGGCCCGACCGCCCGCGCCGCCGCCGCCCTGCGCATTGACGCCCTCGACATCTTTATCCCGATGCTGCCCGCCATGCTGCTGGCCTGCGTCAGCCTGGTCGCGATGGCTATGCTATTTGGCCTGCGTGAGCGCAAGCGTTTAGGCGTCATGACGCTGAAAGATCACCATCTCGACAACATCGAGCTGGGGCTGGGCGATGCCGATGAGTGCGCCGCCAACCGCCGTCCGAAGATGTTCTGGCCCAACTTCATCCTGACCACCGTGCTGCTGGTGCTGCTGGTGGTCGGGTTAATGCCGATTCAGATCCTGTTTATGCTGGCGTTTGCGATTGCCGTGATGCTCAACTATCCGAGCCTGGAGGAGCAGAAAGCACGCATCAGCTCTCATGCCGGTAACGTGCTGGCTGTGACCGCACTGATTTTTGCCGCCGGTATCTTCACCGGTATTCTCTCCGGCACCGGCATGGTGGATGCCATGGCGAAGAGCCTGCTGGCGGTGATCCCGCACAGCTTCGGACCTTACCTGGCCGTCTTCACCGCGCTGGTCAGTCTGCCGTTCACCTTCTTTATGTCGAATGATGCTTTTTACTTCGGCATTCTGCCGGTCATCGCACAGACGGCGGCCAGCTACGGCATTACCGCAGAGGAGATCGCCCGCGCCTCTATCGTCGGTCAGCCTTTCCATCTGCTGAGTCCGCTGGTGCCGTCAGTCTATCTGCTGGTGGGGCTGGCAAAAGTCGATATCGGCGACCACCAGCGCTTTGCGATTAAATGGGGGATTCTGGTCAGTCTGGTGCTGATGGCGGGCGGTCTGCTCACCGGCGCTTTCCCGTTCTTCCATCGTTAACTCTGCTTTCTGGCGGATAACCGGCAAATTTGCCCGGTTATCCGCTTCACCGCTCCGCCTACTGTTACAACCCTCTCTACACTCTAAAGCCAGGCTGATCTGCTGCGTGCCGGAGACGAGCCGAAGCACCTCAGCCATTCTGCCGATGATTGCGATGGAGGCCCGATGAAAATTCACCACCTGAACTGTGGCTGTATGTGCCCGCTGGGCGGGGCATTTTATGATGGATTCAGCAAAGGCATCAAAGCGCATCTGGTCTGTCACTGCCTGCTGATTGAGACGGACCGCGACGGGCTGGTGCTGGTCGACACCGGCTTTGGCCGCCAGGATATCCACGCGCCGGGCAGCCGCCTGTCCGGCTTTTTCCGCGCGCTGAACAATATTCAGCGTCGCGATGAACTGACCGCCCTGTCACAGGTCAGGGCGCTGGGCTTCCGGGCTGAGGATGTACGGCATATTATTCTGACCCACCTCGATTTTGATCATGCGGGCGGACTGACCGATTTTCCGCAGGCGCGTATCCACCTGCTACAACAGGAGGTGGACACGGCCCATCAGCGTCATAGCTGGCTGTCGCGGGAGCGTTACCGTCCCGGACAATGGGGTGGGATCAGCCACTGGGAGACCTATCAGCCGCAGGGCGAAACGTGGTTTGGTTTTGAGGCGGTAAATCGCCTGCGGGATTTACCGCCAGAGATTCTGCTGGTGCCGCTGGCGGGTCACACGCCGGGTCACGCGGGCATCGCCATTCAGCAGCCTGACGGCTGGCTGCTGCACGGCGGCGATGCGTGGTTCTATCGGGGCGAAATGCGCCAGCAGACGCGCCACTGCACGCCTGGACTGCGTTTTTACCAGTGGATGATGGCGATGGATAACGGTGCCAGACGACACAACCAGCAACGCCTGCGGGAGCTCTCCTGTCAGCGCGGCAGCGAGATCACCTTTTTCTGCAGTCACGACGCACGTGAGCTGGAGGCCCTGCAGGTTAATGCGCCGCGGTTCAGCCAGAGTGCCCGGCCCGATTAATCCGGATCGCCCGCTCGCTTTTGCAGCTGGGCTGACAGCCACGGAGCGGTCAGACTCTCTGATGACTGACTGACCGCATCCGGTGAGCCGGATGAAACAATCCGGCCACCCTTATCGCCCGAACCCGGCCCCAGATCGATCACCCAGTCCGACTCCGCCACGATACGCATATTATGTTCTGCCATGATGACCGTGTGGCCGCGTTTAACCAGCTCATCCAGCACCCGCAGCAGCTTATCCATATCCGCCGGATGCAATCCGGTCGAAGGTTCATCGAGCAGATAGAGCGTGGCGGTGCGCTGGACCCGCTGCTGCTCCCAGGCGAGCTTGATACGCTGACACTCTCCGCCGGAAAGTTCCGTGGCGGGCTGCCCCAGCCGGAGGTATCCCAGCCCCAGCGCCGTCAGTGCCGACAGCGAACGCTGAATTCCTTCGTTGCCGCTAAAGACCGCCGTTGCCTCGTCCACCGTGAGATCGAGCACATCCGCAATCGTCAGGTTGTTCCACCTTACCTCCAGCGTCCCGGGGTTGTAGCGGCTGCCCGCGCAGACGGAGCAGGTGGCCGTGGCGCTGGGCATGAACAGCAGCTCAATGGAGATCTGCCCCTGCCCCTCACACGCAGGACAGCGCCCGGCAGGCAGATTGAATGAGAACCGCCCGGCGTCGAAGCCTTTTGCCTTCGCCTCGGGGGTATCGGCAAACAGTCGGCGAATGACGTCGAAAAAGCCGGTATAGGTGGCCAGGTTGGAGCGCGGCGTCCGTCCGATAGGACGCTGATCGATTCTGATGAGTCGGCCGAAGGCGTCGCTTCCGCTGACCACGCGTCCCTTCACGTCGGGCACCAGATCCTCGTCTCCCCCCTCCTCGCTGTCGGACTCTTTATCCGCATGACCGAGCATTTCCGGCAGCACGCGATTCAGCAGCGTCGATTTGCCTGAGCCTGACACCCCAGTGATGGCCGTCATTCTCGCCAGCGGAAGGGCGATATCCATCCCGGCAATATTGTTGCAGTCGATCGCTTCCAGCCTGAGCCACTCTTCCGGCGACTGCCGCTGGCGCAGTCCGGTGTAGCGTCGGGAGAAGAGATAGCCTGAGGTGGGCGATTCGACCTCTTTCACCCCCGCCGGGGCGCCGTTGTAGACGATCGCCCCGCCGTAACCGCCCGGACCGGGTCCGATCTCTACCAGCCAGTCCGCTTCCGCGATGAGGTCAGTGTTATGTTCCACGACTATCAGCGAGTTGCCTGCGCGGACCAGCCTTTTCAGGGAGGCAAGCAGCGCTTTCACATCTTCCGGATGCAATCCGGCGGACGGCTCATCCAGCACGTACAGCACGCCAAACAGGCGTGAAATCATCTGGGTTGCCAGACGGACGCGCTGCAGCTCGCCGGAGGAGAGCAGCGTGGTGCGACGCCCCGGCGTGAGATGCCCCAGGCCCAGCGCGTCAAGCTGCTCAAGCCGCATACAGATGTCTGCCGCCATCCGGATGACCGCCTCACGCAGCGCCGGCTCTTCAGGCAGATCGGGAGATTCGCCACGGGCATAGGGACGAAAGCGTTCCGCCAGCGCGGAAACCGTCAGCTCGCTCAGACTGGCTATGTCATACCCGGCAAACGTCACGGAGAGCGCATCGCGGTTGAGTCTTTTACCGTGGCACTCAGAACAGGGCGTGACCGTCACAAAGCGCGCCAGCCGTTTTCTGACCGATTCGCTGCCACCCGAATAGCTCTGCAACACGATTTTTGCGGCGCTGGTGTAAGTGCCGGTGTACCCCGGTTCCTCGCCTGCCGCTATGGCCTTTTCGCGCTGCTTAGCGTTGAGACCTTCGTAGATGGGCACCGACGGCTGCTCCTCGGTCAGCAGTATCCACTGCCGGTCACGCTCAGACAGAGTGTGCCACGGCGCATCGATATCGTAGCCGAGCGTATCAAGGATGCTGCGCAGATTCTTGTTGTGCCAGCCCCTGGGCCAGGCGGCGATAGCCCCCTGCCGGATGCTCAGTGAGCTATCGGGCACCAGCGCCTCAGTTCTGACGGTGTGAACCTTTCCCAGCCCCTGACAGTGGGGACAGGCACCCTTCGGGTTGTTCGGTGAAAAATAGTCGGCCGTCATAAAAGGAACACCGTCCGGTCTGCTGCCCGCACGGGAATAGAGCAGACGCAGCGTGACGGCGATCCGGGTGAGGCTGCCGACCGTCGATCGCTCCTGCGCGCCCGCCCGGCTCTGCTGCAGGGCCACCGCAGGCGGAAGTCCGTCAATGTTATCGACATCCGGCGCCGCGGCCTGATCGATCAGGCGGCGGGCGTGAGGTGAAACCGACTCGATAAACCGGCGCTGCGCTTCCGCATAGATCGTATCAAAGGCGAGGGACGATTTACCGGAGCCGGAAACCCCGGTGAACACCACCATGGCGTTACGGGGAAAACGCAGCGACACCTCTTTAAGGTTATGGGTGCGCGCGCCCTGCACGGAGATACAGGGATCGATCTCCCCCTCTTCAGCGCGGTATGTCTCGGTAAAGCGGTGTTCTGTCATGATGTCCCTGCCTGGTGAAATGCGGCCGACTGATGAGCGCCTGCGATGAATGGCCGAAAACTGCAGCGGCTAATCTGGCGGACGCACTGGCCCGCTTCTGAAAAACATCAGCAAGGGTAGTCAGGGAACCGGGATTTAACAATTTATGGGGTGGAGTAACGCCTTGAATCGGCAAGGGGGGCCGGAGGTACATGACCTTCTGTAGTCAGCCGGGAAAGGGGCAGAGACGCCCCCCTTCCGGCCCTCACAGCATCACGGTTTTTTAAACTTGTCTTCGACCTTCTCTTTCGCTTCCGCAATTTTGTCCCCGGCCTTGTCCATCAGCCCCTCTTTGTGATCGGGATGGTCTGGCATCAGCGAGCGGTGATCCTGCTCCGCGCGGGCCTGTCGCGTGCCTTCAAGCAGGGGATCGGTCGCTGTGCCCTGGCCGCTGACCGGTGCGGCGCGGGTGTGATCGGCCCGGGCATGGTCGATGTCGACTTCCTGACGGCGCACCGAGTCATTGATGGTCTCCACCCGGTCGCTCTCCTCTTTACGCAGCACCACCTCTTCGATGATTTGCGCGGTCTTGTTGACCACCGGCTGTTCGTGCGACTCCTCCACTTCCACCGTTTTTTCTGACCAGTCGACATTATCGGGCGAACCCGCTTCGTTCACCGGGCGGCGGAAGATTTCGGCGTGCTGCTCATGCAGCGAGACATTTTCAGACACCCGATCGGTGACCGTATAACGACGGACGCGGGTCGAGCCTTCGCTGACCAGTCGCTTGCCCACTTCCAGTCGCTCTTCAGCCAGACGCAGCACATCCTCATCACTCTCATCACCGGTCAGCGCGGTGCGGGTCGTGCCGTGCTCACTGCTCAGCGGATTGACCGTCTCGTTACCCGGTAACGTTCCGCTGGCTGGCGGCGTCAGGCCATTGTCAACCGCAGCGTCACCGGGAACGGCGGCGGTACGCTCCGTCAGCTCTTCATGGGCATCAAGAATGCCCAGCGCGCGCGGCAGCTCATCTTCATCAGCGCGCAGCGACAGCACCACCCCACCGGTACGCATCGCATCTTCATACACTTCAGCCTGATCTTCCTCCAGCGTGTTGCCGAACAGGCGTTGCCAGAAGCCAGGATGGCGGGCCTCATGACCTTCTGTCCGCAGTCGTTCGCCGGAGATGATATCGATATCATCATCCAGGAAGCCTGCTTTGATCAGGTTACGTTTTGCCCCCTCTGCCAGTGAGATATTGCTGAACATTGTTACGATTGTTTCACGCGCCATATTGTGTTCCTCGCTGATGGATTCGGATGACTCTGGATGAGGGGATCGGGTCAGGTGAGCGTGCTGTCTGCGCAGGGTCACGACCTGTTCTGTCGCCGCCTCGCTGACGACCGTGCGGACGTGCCACTCCTCTTTCAGCACCAGATGACGAACGATCTCGACTTCCTCTTCCACAATCGGGATGATCAGAACGCCATTTTCCTCCCGGATCGCCGGCATCGCCGCCAGCCTTTCCGATTTGGGAATGCGCTCTATCGCCGCCGTCTGCTGCCGGAGCATCAGCGCCATCGTCTGCTGATGCTCAGTGACCTGCCGGGTTACCCTGACAACGCCGTCACTAATCCGCTGTGTTGACACCTCTGCCGTTTCTTCAGCAAGGCTTATCACCTGCTCGTTATCCGCTGACCCTGATTTTTCAGGAGGCTGATTGTTCATGGTTAACCTGCCTGTCATACAGAGCGATCATTTGTACTTCTCCTGGCCTTGAGCATAAGTCACTGCTTTTCGGTTAGTTAAAGCCTGGCACAAAGATGGGCAAAAGAAAGGAAAATGCAGACAAACGCAGCCATATGAGGATAATGTGGTGCTAAAATCGCATAACCGAGGCGGCAGATAAAAAAAGGTTCTTACTGTGTCAGACAGTCAGATTGCTGTTTTAGCCCGCTCAAAAAAAGGGCCAGCCCTTTTTTCAGGCCGGCCCGGGAAACAGAGACGTCTGCGTTCAGGGATTGAGCCACTGACACGCCTTCAGTTCGCCGTCGGGCGCATAGCGAAACAGGGCGCGCTGATTGTCGTTACGCTGTAACTGGTAGCCCTCCAGTGTGGTCACCTGCAGGATCACCACGCCAAAGTGCGGCTCGCCAGACTCTGCGGCGTGCACAGCGGGCATCTTATTCGCCGGTATCGGTATCTCGCCCGGCGGCCCGCCCTGATAGGTCTGCCGGGTGTGCTGAGGTAATGCCTGCCAGGCCTGCCGGGCGATATCACTCCCCGACGCATAACAGCTGACCCGGCCCGCCAGTCGCAGCTGCAGGCGGCGCTGCAGACAATATCCGAGTACGGTGACCGCCGGATTGGCCGCCATCTCCTGCCACTTCGGGCTGCGGACATCAGTGTGAAAAGTCAGCATCCGACGGGGACTGCGACTCTGGCGCAGGACCAGCGTGCGCGCCTGGGGGCGCTGCTCAGCGTCAACGGTACAGAGTGCCAGATAACGAAATGCGTCCTGTGGATCGGCGGCGGCCGCCTCCAGCGCTGCCCAGGCGGTTGCTTCAAACTGTGTCAAATCCATCGGGTTTCTCTTGTCAGGGTTGGGGGGCAAGCCAGACGGCTCTGCTCAAGCGTAGCAACGAAGTGACCAGATGGCCTGCCATCGCAGGAGGTAAACCGCGGGATCGGGCTCCTTTCGCCGACCCGGCCGTCACTGAACGGGTCAGGAAGGGAGAAAATGCGTGCCGCATGTTCTGTTTCTGCGTCTCTGTGTTATTTTTGCGCTATCCCTGAGATCGCGAAAAGCGTTACGCCATGGAGGCGGCTATGTTGTCTGAAATGCGTTCGCCACGTCTGACCTACCGGCCGCTCACCCCTGAGGACTGGCCCTTCTATCTGGCAGTCAGTCAGGACAGATCGGTGATGAAATATATCTGTGACCCGCGCAGCGCCGAAGAGATAAAAACCCGCTCTTTTGAGGTTCGCCTGCCTGAATGGGAAAAGGGCTGCCAGCACTGGCTCTGCCTGGTGATGGAGGAAAAAGCCAGCGGGCTGCCCGCAGGTTTCTGCGGGTTTATCGATCGCGGAGACGGCATTGCCGAGTTCGGTTTTATAGTTGCCGCCCATGCGCAGGGAAAAGGCTACGGCCGTGAGTCACTGCATGCCACCATCAGGCTCTGCTTTGAGCAAATGGATTACCGTCGTCTGGTCGCCACGGTGACGGCGGGTAATGCAGCCTCACGCCGCACCCTGCTCTCGGCGGGTTTCGTTCAGGAGGGAACACTGCGACAGAATTTCTTTCTGGACGGCGCGTGGCAGGATGACTGGATCTTCGGCCTGCTGAAACAGGAGTACCGGCCCTGAGGCCGGGAGAGGCCACAGATGACTCTCCCCGGCCTCAGTGACGCGCGATCAGCGCAGAGCGGCCCCTGAACCGGCGGCGATGGCCGCGGCAGGCAGAGACGGCGTTTCTGCGCAGAGCATCGCTTCAAAATCGGCCGGACTCAGCGGCTGGCACAACCCGTTCCCCTGCATAATGTCGCATCCTGCCGTCGTCACGAACGCGATCTGCTCTTTTTCCTCGACCCCTTCGGCGGCGACCCGGATACCCAGACTTTTACCCAGCCCGGCGATAGCCCGGAACATCATACGCACCCGCATACTGGAGCCCAGCTCGCGCGTCAGGGACTTGTCGATTTTAAAGCCCGACACAAAGCTGTAACGCAGCAGGTTGATCGCGCCCAGCGTCCGTCCGAAATGGTCGATAATGAATGAAGCACCGGTCTGGCGAATAGCTTCAACCTGCACCGGCATATCCTGCACCAGCACCGTCAGCAGGGGCTCATCCACTTCCAGCTCGACAAAACCGGCATCGCCACCGGCACTCTCCCGGAGCACTTTCTCCAGGCTGTTGCCCACCAGCTGGCGCGGAAACAGATTGATGCTGACGCGAAGATGAGGCGCGCGCACCTGCCACTGCCGGACCTGATCCAGCGCCGTCCGGATAATCCACTCCCCCAGCGTGACGGAAAGCGGGCTCTTCACCAGCATGGCGATGAAATCAGCCGGCAACAGCAGGCCGCGCGTCGGATGCTGCCAGCGCACCAGCGTCTCACAGCCGGTGAGCTTGCCGCTTTCGACGTCGTAGCGGGGCTGATAGTAGAGCGTGAACTGCTGCTGCCGCACCGCGGACTCCAGTTCGCGTTCAAAGCGACGGCGCTGCTGCTCCGCTTCACGAAAGGCGGGTCTGAACAGGATGCTGCAGCCTTTGCCCGACGCTTTGGCACGATAGAGCGCCAGGTCGGCGGCGGACATGACCGCAGAGGGATCCCGGCCGTGCTCCGGGTAGGAGGCGATACCGGTGCTGGCGCCGACCACAACCGGTGAGTCGTGATAGCTGAACGGCGTCTGAACGGCGGCAATCAGCTTCTCTGCCGTCAGCGCCGCCTCCGCGCAGCCCCCCGTCAGCAGAATGACAAATTCATCACCGCCCAGGCGCGCCGCCGTCACCGCACCGGTGCACACGGTACGAATCTGTTCGGCAACGTGACACAGCAGCGCATCCCCGGCCGCATGGCCCAGGGTATCGTTCACTTCCTTAAAGCCATCAAGATCGGTCATCAGTAACGTATAGGGGATCTCCGCTTTAGTGAGCTGAGCGACCTGATCCATAAACGCGCTGCGGCTGGCGAGGCGCGTCAGCATATCGAGAGAGGCCAGCTCACAAAGCCGTGCCTCACTTTCATAACGGGCGGTAACGTCGCGGATAATCATGCCCACCAGCCGCTCTCCCCCTTCACGCCAGCCGGAGAAAGAGACCTCGGCCGGAAATTCGCGTCCGTTACGCGTCAGCCCCCAGATCTGCAGAGAGCGCGGACGCGAGATCGCCGATTCATCGGAGGTAATCCGGGCCAGCTCATTACGGTAGTCGATCTGGCAGCGCGCCGGGATCAGCTCACTGACGAACTGACCGCGCATCTCCTCCGCGCTGTAGCCGAACAGAGCGGTAGCCGCAGGGTTCCAGAAGGTGATGCCGCGCTGCAGATCCGTGCAGATAATGGCGTCAGGCGAGGTAGAGGAGATCGCCTCCAGCCGCTGCTGACTGGTATAGCGCAGTAATTTAAGCCGGTGCATCTCCATGCGATCCATCACCAGCGCGGCAATATCGCTGAGATGCTGCCGATCTTCTGGGGTCAGCGGCGCGCGGGGACGGGTATCGGTCAGGCAGACCGTGCCGATGTGATGACCATCCGGCGTTGAGAGCGGAATACCGGCATAAAAGCGGATATAGGGATAGCCATGCACCAGCGGGCTGTCGCAGAAGCGCGGATCCTGCAGGGTATCCGGGACACAGAGTATCCTGCCCTGCGTCAAGGTGTGATGGCAGAACGCGACGTTGCGTGATGTGCCCGTAATGTTCAGTCCGTAACGGGAAGCAAAGAACTGCCGCTTTTCATCAATAAGGGAAACAAACGCGACGGGCACCTGAAACAGTCTGGCGGCAAGCGTAGTCAGACGATCCAGCGCATCGTTTGGCGGTGAATCCATCATCTGGTACTGCCTGAGTGCATCGAGGCGCGCCGCCTCGGCATCATGATAAACGGGACGTTTCAGGATCACTTCCTCTGCGGATCGGTACTGTGGACGGCATGACACAGCATAAAGAGGACACGTTCAATCAGACAGGCCAGGCAGTATATGCTGCTGACCCGCTGCCGTAAGAAAGGCCCGTCAGTAAAATCTGGTGCAGCCGATGGCTGCGCTTCGCTTAATCTGTTTATCGGCCTGCCATATTCTAACTTCAGAGAAAACAGCGGCTGAAAACCCTATTTTTTCTGTTTTGCTACCAGCTCAAAGTGCGGATGCTCCCCGGCCAGCAGCATCAGCAATTCGTATTCCCCCTGACTGAGCCGCGCAGGATTTTTTGACGCCTCTTTGGTCTGCCAGACACGCTGGCTGAGGTCGAAACGCTCTGCGGCGATCTCCTGAGAAAACCCGGCGGCAAGGCGGAGTTCACGTACGTTGCACTGCACGGCGACAGGCCGCTGTAAAATCTGATTTCCCATATGAAACTCCCGGCTTAGGGTGGCCGTAAAGAGGGCCGGACGCCATCACACGCCTGACCAAAGCATAAATGCTGGTTATGTTTTAATCGCCCGGCACAGCAGGCCGTCCTGTGAAATCCGTTAATGCAGGGTGCGATGATTAAATAAGGCAAATTATCTTTCTGACGATGCCTGAATAATAAGCACATCGATAAAAGATTAATCGACAGGATGAGTTGCAAAATCATCCCGCGATTATTGCCGCACGCTCTGCCCTTAAAAAATAAGGTGTCAGAGCGCGATGTAATAATCATTCGCGAACGTGCACGCGGTTTTCATACAGGCCCATTCCTCGTCGGGCGTCTGATGTCAGGCCTGACTAAAGGCAGCCCATCCGCCAGGCTGTTCCGTGGCTTCGCGTCTGTTCGCCACGGCAACCGCCTGATGCGGGAGGGTAAAGCGGGTGATGACGCTGCCCAGCGTTTGCGTCTGACCGCTGAGACTGCCTGCGGTGGCTGACACCTGCTGCACCAGCGTCGCATTCTGCTGCGTCACGCGGTCGAGCTCAGCAACGGCGACGGTGACCTGAGCGATGCCTTTACTCTGTTCATCTGACGCCAGCGCAATCTGCCCGATAAGCTCATTGACGCCGCCAACGCCGCGCAGGACGGCTTCCATCGTGGTGCCAGCGCTCTCCGCCGCCCGGCGGCCATCGTCAACCCGCGCCACGGTATCTGAAATCAGCTCTTCAATTTCTTTGGACGCCGCCGCACTGCGCTGCGCCAGCGAGCGCACTTCGCTGGCCACGACGGCAAAGCCGCGACCCTGCTCACCAGCGCGCGCTGCCTCAACGGCCGCATTCAGCGCCAGAATATTGGTCTGAAACGCGATGCCGTTAATGGTGGCGGTAAACTGACGAATTTTTTCTGACCCTTCCGCGATGCTGGTAATGGCCGCTGTCACCGTCTGCACCAGCTTCGCGCCCTGCTGCGTGGTATCGGTTGTACTGACGGCCAGCTCCCGCGCTTCACGGGCGTTCTGCGCGTTGTGGCGCACGGTGACGGTAATCTCTTCCATGCTGGCGGCGGTCTGCTCCAGTGCAGCAGCCTGGGTGGAGGTCCGATCGGAGAGGTCTGCGTTACCTGCGGCAATATCCGCGGCTTCACGATGAAGAATGGCGGCGTTATCGCGGATAGCGCTGACCATATGCAACAGGCTGTGCTGCATCTCTTTCACCAGCGGAACCAGCTGTCCGACACAGTTACGGCCCAGGTCTTCCGGCTCCTGCGTCAGATCGCCATCCGCAATGATTTTCAGGTGACCGCGAATTTTTGCCACCGGACGCACCAGATGCACCACCAGATAGCGATCGCAGAACAGCAGTAACGCGAACGCCGCCAGCAGCGCCGCCAGCAGTACACCCTGCAGCTGATGCCGGTCAGCCCTGAGCGGCGCCTGATGCTGCGCCAGCTGCTGCGTGATGCTGTTCAGTTGCGCCCGTGCCGCAGAGGCATAGTCTGCAGGTGTGGTGGTGAGTGCCGTACGCAGACGCTCCCAGTCAGCGCCTTCCGGCATGGCAGCCATCACCGCACTTTTGTCGGCGGCGCTTCCGCTCTGCATGGCAATAGCGCTTTGCGTCAGAAAGCTGAGCTGCTGAGTGAGAACGGCGCTACGATCGGTCTGACGATAGATGTCGCGCAGCACATGGCTACTGTAGCCGCCAGCCAGTGCAACCACGCCCAGTGAAATGATCATCATCCACAGCACGACGCGCCGGATGGTGAAATGCCGGAGTGAGTTCATAAGGTTTCCCTGATGTTGTTATTGGTGTGTGTAAAAGTCGGGCAATAATAAGTTCTGTCATCTGCTTTAGTGCGTTATTATATAGTGCACTATTTTTGTTCTTTCTATCCTGGCAGGATATTTCAGAAATACAAATTTTTTGACGACAAAATAAAAGAATCGCCGTTCTGAAAATATTTTATTGAAGAAAGCCGATCCGGTAACCGTTTGCCGCTCTCTGCATTCCGTTACGTAATAAATTTGTCAGGACACTTTATTATTACGGAAATTGCCTGTACTCATTACACACTACTCTGCAATTTTTCTGCTTAATTTCGCTCCGTAACCAGCCGGGGCGGAGGAATTCATGTTCATAAGTCTCAGCGGCGGCGATGATGGTCGCACGCGAACCCTGCGCGCGTTGCGCAATCCCGACGAAAGTCGTGATGAAGTGCTGCGTCAGTTTGTCCGACTGGCCAGTCAGGCGCTCAGCATTCCTGGCAGTTTTATCTCCGTGCTGGATGATGAGCAGCAGCATGTCATGGCCGCGCATAATTTTACCCTTACCCGGTCCAGCCGCGAAGATTCGCTCTGCCGGTATGCGGTCGACAGCGACAGCACCGTGGTGATCCCGGATACCCTGCTGGATGAACGGTTTGCGACGCACCCCTTGATCATCGGCGCACCCTTTATCCGCTTCTATGCCGGTACGCCGCTCAAAAACAGCACGGGCATGATTCTGGGCACCCTGTGTGTCACCGACACTACGCCCCACCCTTTCAGTCCGGCTCAGGTCACCATGCTCACGATGCTGGCCACCCTGGTCATGTCATTCCTGGAAGCCTGGTATTCGGCAGGTTTTGCCGATCCCGTCACCGGATTGCCTAACCGTCAGCGGCTTATCCGTGACCTCCAGTTTCTGGCCGCCTCGGGTGATCGGACGCCACGGCGACTGGTCCTGATTGACTGCATTGATATGCCGCGCGCTTACGAGCTGGCGCGTTCAATGGGGATGGGGCCGGTTGAAAGCCTGCTGAAAGATGTCGCCACGCTGCTGCCTCTGCGCCTGCGCCCGGCGCCGGGCGAGATACTCTATACCGTGGCCACCGGGCGTTTTGCCCTGTTAACCCGCCAGGAGAGCCGGCTGAGTGCCGGATGGGTGGCGAAGCAGCTGACGGGCATCAGCGCGGATCTGGGCGACGGGCTGTCTGTCGCGCTGATGACGCATACCGGTGAGGCCAGTTTCATCACCGGTGAAATGCCCGCGCAGGAGATCCTGCGCCGCGCCGTCAGCGCCCTTCATGAAGCGATCGCCCGGGATGTCGCGTCAATGTGTTTCAGTGAAGCCACCGACACACGGCATACTCAGGATTTCACGCTGATGCACGATCTGGCCCTGGCGATACGGGAAAACAAAGGATTGTGGCTCGCGTATCAGCCGAAAATCTGTCTGCATAGCGGAAAGCCGATTGGGCTGGAAGCGCTCATCCGCTGGCGGCATCCGCAGCGCGGCGAGCTTTCTCCGGCAGAGTTTCTGCCTTTTGCCGGACAGACTGAACTGCTCAGCGAGCTGACCCGCTGGGTGACCGAGCAGGCCATCACCCGCCTTTCCCGGCTGCGTGACAGCTATATTCAGCTGCCCGTCACTATCAACGTCAGCAGCAGCGATTTCTCCCGCAGCGGGTTTGCCGACGAGCTTGCGGAGCAGATGATCAAGGCAAAGCTGCCGGTTTCACTGCTGGGCATCGAGTGTCTGGAGACAGAGCGGATTCTGGAGAGCCCGTCAGCGATGCAGGGGCTTGAGATGCTGAAACTGCGCGGATTTGGGATCTCTCTGGATGACTTTGGTACCGGCTACAGCAACATCAGCTACCTGCGACGTATGCCACTGGACGTGATCAAGCTGGACCGTTCCCTGATTAGCGAAATCGCCAGTGATACCGGCTCGCGGGTTATTGCCCGCAGTATTATTGCGATGCTGAAAGATCTCGATTATACGGTGCTGGCCGAAGGCGTGGAGAATGCGGAAACGGTCAACACGCTGACCGAATTTGGCTGCGATCAGGCGCAGGGATTTTTCTACTCCCGGCCACTGGCGGAAGCGGCGCTGGATGAGTGGCTCGGCTGGCGACTCCGCAGCAAATGCTGAGCCGGTTGCGCCAGCCTCAGCCCTCTACCGGGCCGGATCAAACACGCTGAATCCCGCCGATCCGGCAATCACAACGGTATTGCGTCCGGCGCCTTTTGCCTCATAGAGCGCTTCATCCGCACGCCGCAACAGCGCTTCGCGTTCGCTGTTGTGATCCCGCGACGCGACGCCTGCGGATATCGTCATCGTCCCGACAAACGGAAACAGGGTGGCGCTGACGGTCTCACGGATACGTTCCGCCGTGCGGGCGGCGTCCGGTAGCGACGTGTCCGGCAGCAGCAGAATAAACTCTTCTCCCCCAAACCGGCTGACAATATCCCCCGTGCGGCTGGCCTGACGCAGTAGCGCCGCCAGACTCACCAGCACCGCATCGCCCGCATCGTGTCCGTACCAGTCATTGATCTTTTTGAAATGGTCGATATCGATGGCGATCACGCACTGTTCATGGTCGTTGTCACTCTGCGCCGCCAGCGCCGAGAATCCGCGCCGGTTGCAGAGTCCGGTCAGGGGGTCAGTCATCGCTTCATCGTTCAGTGCCGCCAGATGTCCGGCGACGGCGTGACGATGCTCCTGCACCGCTTCCCGGAGCCGGTCGGCTTCGTAATACCAGGTTTTGACCGAGGAGAGAGATTCCGCCTGCGCTTCGCTGCCGCCGTTGCGGACTCTGTCCGCCAGCTTCTCAAGCGGAGAGGCGATGCGTCCCGCCAGAAAAGCAATAATCGCCGCGGTCAGGACGATAATGCCCAGCGTGAACCAGATAGCGTTTTCCGCCGTGCGCATCAGCAGGTGCCTGACCGTTTCTGAGGTGCCGGTAATAAACACGTTCCAGCCGGTTTTGTGCAGTGTGCCATAGCCGATCAGATAGTGACGACCGTCGTTTTCCAGCGTGAAGTGCCCGCTCTCCGTATCCTCAAGACGCTTCTGCAGCGCCGGGCTCAGCTGCATTTTCGTGCCGACCTGCGCCGGGTCGTGACTGAAGACGATCAGACCGTCATTGCTGACCACGCTCACCGTAGAGCCTTTGGTATAAAAATGCTGGCTCAGGATGTCGCTCAGCATGCTCTGTTTTTTGAGATAGATCGTGCCGCCTATGTAGCCCAGGTAGCGGCCATCGGCGCTGAACAGCGGCTGGGATAAAAACAGCACATAGTTACCGGCGGCAGAGGTGAACGGCGCGGAGATAAAGGGCTTTTTGGTGGAAATCGCCTGCAGGCTGGCCGCCGAGTGGAGTTTTACGCCAACCAGTTTCAGACTTTCCGGTGAAGTTGCGGCAATGATAGCGTCATGATTCACCACCACGACCGAATTGAAAAAGCCCGACTGCATCCGCAGGCGATCGGTTTCGCTTTTCAGCTGCGTCAGATTGCCGAGGTCCCTGATCTGCGACGCACTCCACGCCAGTTCGCGCTGCGCTGTCGCCAGATAACGATCGGTGGTATCCGCCAGTTTGCGGGCATAGGCAATGTTCCCCTCAAGCAGGCTGTCTTCAATATTGGCCTTCTGAAACAGCAGCAGCGCACCCAGCAGCAGACCGGAGGTCAGGATGACGCCGCCAATGGAAAGTAGCGTCAGCAGGGAGCGAAGACGTATTTTTTCGTGGGGCATTGCAGTCGGAATCCGGAGTAAGTATCCCTTTAGTGTAACCGTTGATGGCACGGCTGAAGGGGAGAAAAGAAGAAGATTTACCTCTCCTTCCGGATGATTACCGTTCCGGCGCTGCCCGACAGCGCGCACGCCGGTCAGTCAGAGTTCAGTCCATATCGCTTCATCTTTCGCCACAGGGTGGTGGGACTGATGCCCAGCATCACGGCGGCCCGGGCGCGATCGCCACCGGTTCTGTTGATCACCGACGCGATCAGTTTCCTCTCCTGCTTCTCCAGTAAATTCACCTCGTCACTGAGCGTGCAGGGTGGCGCTTCACGTTCATCCGCAGCTGAAGAAAGGTGGCAGAGTGACTGCAATGCATCGGCATCGACTGTGCTGCTCTTATGCAGCACCACCAGCCGCAGGATAGCGGCTTTCAGCTCACGGATATTGCCCGGCCACGCCGCATTATTGAGCAGGGCAACCGCTTCGTCGCTAAACGTCAGTGTCCGGTTCTGGCTGGCCAGCAGCGCGTCGACAATCAGCATAATGTCGCCCCGGCGCGCTCTCAGCGCCGGCAGCCGCAGCTCCAGAATATTGATGCGGTAAAAGAGATCCTGGCGGAACTGACCTGCGGCCACCATCTGACCCAGGTCTTTGTTACTGGCGGTGATCAGGCGGAAACTGGCGGTGATGAGCCCCTCGCCCCCTACCCGGCTGAACCGTTTTTCCTGCAGAATACGCAGCAATTTGATCTGCACGGCGGGCGGGGCTTCGCTGATTTCGTCGATAAACACCGTGCCGTTCATCGCCATTTCGAAAATACCGGGTTTGCCGCCCCGCCGGGCACTGGTAAACGCCCCTTCAGCGTAGCCGAACAGTTCACTTTCCAGCAGGGACTCCGGGATTGCCGCGCAGTTAAGCGCAATAAAAGGCCCTGCGCTGCGCGCACTGGCGTGATGAATACTCTGGGCAAACAGCTCTTTGCCCGTGCCCGTCTCCCCGAGAATATTCACCGGCAGATCGTGAGCCGCATAAAGTCTGGCCTGCTCAATCACAGACACCATCTCAGGCGAGCGGCCCACGATGTCCGAAAAGGTGTAAACCGTGGTGAAGCTGCTGCCTGCAGGCTTTCTCGCCGGGACCGGAGCGCATCCCTCATGCTGTCCCGCTCTGACGGCGGTGATGAGGGTATAAAAATTTTGCTGACCGGGGATATGTTTCACCGTCAGCCGGAGGGCGTCGCCCTTGATCTCATGTACCTCGTCGGTGATATCCCGCTCATTGATGATGCAGCTGAACAGCGTTTTAAACGCGTCGTTTTTCAAAATCTTATCCCCGATCCGGCAGGGAAACAGCGACAAGCCCCGGGCGTTGATATTGATGACTTCCCCGGACTGATCCAGCCACAGGATCCCTTCCCGCGACTGATTGAGGGCTGACCAGGCCATCGCCAGCTTCGTGCTCTCCCTGTTGATATATTTCAGCGTGCTCGCCGCGACATCGAGAGCCTGCTCGATAGCGATATTATCGGTGTCCCCCATGATGACCTTCAGATCGTACTTTCTGGCCATTTCCGCGACGGTCAGGCCGCCAATCACCAGATCATAATCATTATCTGCCAGATTTTTGACGACGTTATCAATGTCATAGTGGTTATAGACCTGACAGATTTTGAACTCTTCATGCGTCATGTTCTGGTAATGACGAAGAACATGGCAGAACTGCGGAAACCCGACTGCGGCGATTTTTTGTGACTTCTTGCGCGCTTCCATCAGGATACGAAATATGCCGTGCAGGTCGTGGGCGATTTCAATGACCGGAACCGCCACGTTATTCCGAAGCAGTGCCGCGGTGCCACCCCGGCTGATGAGGATGCGGGTTCCTCCCTGAATCAGCTGCTGCGCTTTTTCAACCACGTCAAAATAGCGATATTCGTAAACCGGAATATCGATTTTTTTCTCAAGCAGGACATTCGAGATGCGTTGCGTGATGGTTTGTGACACCGAGAGGATCGCAATTTCGTTGTTTTTCATAGGCCATTCTGCGCCATCGTTTTACCGGAAAAGCGGCAACTTTCGTCACGCTGACAGCAACCGATGCCGCGTGACGAAACGAACAACGCCTGCGGAGGATCATACGCAGGCAGATTTTTATGGGCGGGATTCTCAATCAGAAACGCTGGCGACGATAGACAATCTGTCCATTGCTGATGGTCGCACAGTTGTCGAGATAGTGATCGCCCGTTAAGCGTTCACCCCGGGTGTCTTCAAACACCACCTTCTCCTGCCGCAGTTTCACGATAGCGATATCGGCAAAGGCGCCGGAAGCCAGCGTGCCTGCCTCGCCCTGCATTTTCATCAGGCGTGCAGGCGTGGTGGTGACGGCGCGAACCACATCGAACAGTGACATTCCCATGTTCAGGTACTTGGACATGATAAAGGGCAGACTGAAGACCTTATCGGTGCGCAGGCTATTTCGCAGGGTGAGATCGGTGCTGATGATGTCCGGATTAAACCCCTGCTCCATTGCCTTCCGCGCCACGGCAAAGTCGAAGTGCGCCACACCATTCGAACAGTCGAAAATGACGCCGCGATCCCTGGCTGCTTTGATGTCCGGAAAGAGGTCGCCGTTGTCCTGCAGGATGGCATGGCCGGTGCCGTGGAAACAGTGCGCGAAGATATCATCAGCCTGGAAATGCGTAATCAGTTCATCGGCGGGCAGACGCGAATCTGTCACATGCACGCACAGCCCGGTGTTCAGCTGACGGGCCAGTTCCACGGTGGCGAAGAAGGGATCGCCACTGAAGTGACGTCCCCTGGCGATATCCTGGCTGTAACGCAGCTTCAGACCGAGAATATTGTCGCGATGTTCATTCACCGTCCGGGCAATCTTTTCCACGTTGAAGTTGGCCGGGTTGGTATTTTCCAGATACCCGGTCGGCCCACCGCCCAGCGTGGAGAGGCCGACATTGACGACGTTCAGATAGCTTTTTATCCGCGTCTGCGCCGTGTTGATGACGCTGTTACGGAACAGCCCGTAGTTCACCCAGCCGCTGCTGCCCGCATCCACCACCCCGGTCACGCCATTGGGCAGGCCGATCACATCGGGATTAACGCTGATAGCTGTGCCCCCATGAAAAACGTGGGCATGAAAGTCAATCAGGCCCGGCAGCACCAGGCAGCCCGCCGCGTCGATGACGGTCTCCGCCTCCGGGTTGTCAACCGACTGCAGATCGACGATACGGTTGCCTGCCACCCCAACGCTCTGGTCAAGGAAGATGGCGCGTTCCGGGTCCACTACCCGGCCATTTTTAATCAGAATATCCAGTTTCATTTTGCTTTTTCCTTTATCCAATACCGATCATTTTCCAGTAGGGGATCCCTATCAGGAAAAAGACCAGCACGTTGACCAGCACCATGGCGCTACCCAGTAACCAGAAGGTTTTTTGCGGGACATACCCACTTGAGAAGGTGAAGACACCCGCGCCGTTGCCGTAATGGGTCAGGAGTGCGCCATACCCGGCAGAGAAGGCCAGTGACAGTGCGATGTACATCGGGTGGGCCTGCGTGGTCATGCCCAGCGTGAATAACACCGGATAGAAAGAGACCACAAAGGCACTGTTTGAAACGAAGAAGTAACGCACCGCGAGGCTGATAAAAACCAGTACGCCAAGGGCACTGATTTCGCTGAGTTGCGACAGGTCCAGATAGTTTTTGATCACGTCGACCAGAAAGACATAGAAACCGCCTTTAGAGAGCGCGACCGCACAACCGTAAAACGCACCGTACCAGACAAAGGTCTGCCAGGCCGATTTTTCACTGGCTACATCGTTCCAGTTCAGTACGCCGAACAGCAGCAGACAGGCCAGGAATGCCAGCCCCACCGGAATGAAGGGGATCCCCGTTAAAGAGCCGGTCATCCAGCCGAGAATACCCAGCACAAAGAAGACCATCAGCAGTTTCTCTTCACGCTTTACCGGGCCCAGCTCGTGCAATCCCTGAACGGCAATGTCATTGACGTTATCGATGCTCTTCAGTTCAGGCGCATAGAGTTTATAGAGGAGCCAGGGGGCGGCCAGCAGCACCAGGCCCGCCGGCAGGATGGCAGCCTTAAACCAGACCATCCAGCTGAGATTCACATTCATGATCTCATTCGCCAGCGAGACGGTAATCGAGTTGGTTGCCATCCCGGTCAGGAACAGGCTGGAGGTGCCCATCGAGACGACATACATCAGAATCGTGAGATAAGCGCCAATCCTGCGACTGCCCTTATCGGGCGTTGATCCCAGCGCTTCGGCGATGTTGCGGAAAATAGGATAGGTGATGCCGCCGGAACGCGACATGTTTGAGCCTGTGGCCGGTGCCAGCACCGTGTCGGTTACCATCATCAGGTAACCCAGTGTCAGCGTATTTTTGCCATAGCGCTGAAGCAGCAGGTAAGCGATACGTTTACCTAAGCCGGTGATCACGAAGGCTTTGCAGATGATAAAGGCACTGATGATAAACCAGACCATCGGGCTGCCAAATCCGGCAAACAGCGGGCCAGGCGCAATGAACAGTGACGCGAAGCCCAGAATAATCAGCATAATCACGGCGTCGGTGAACGGACGCAGAACCAGACCGCATAGCATCGCCAGATAGATACCGACTAAGTGCCAGGTCTGGGCGGAGAGGCTTTCCGGGGGCGGGATCATCCAGAACAGAACGGGGAAAAAAAGGATGGGTAAGAGCTTCAGATAAAGCATGATGATATTACCTCTGCTTAGCAGCCGCGTGCCGGGACGCCGGGACGCGGCTTTTCATTATTTTTAAGAATTAGCGGTAAACGTCGTCGATGAACTCAACGCCTTTTTCATCTAATGCTTTTCTGACCCATGCCCGGTTCGCGGTGCCACGCTTCGCTGCGGCAACTTTACCGGCGTCAAAACTGGCGTATTCCGTCGCTTTTTCGAGCAGCGCCGCGGCATCGTTCAGCGGGACGACAATCACTCCGTCCGCATCGCCCACGATCAAATCCCCCGGACACACCGCAACACCGCCGACGGCGATGGGGGTATTGACCTCTCCCGGTCCCTCTTTAAACGGACCGGCGGGGTTTGAACCGGTGGCGAAGATGGGGAAATCGAGCACCGAGAGGGCATCAATATCCCGGACAGGCCCATCCAGCACGATGCCGGCAATTTTGCGATTGTAGTGAGCGTAAGCGATCATGATCTCTCCCATCAGCGCACGGGACCGATCGCCTTCGTTAGAGACCACGATGACATCATTTTCTGTTGCCATATCCAGCGCCGCATGCAGCATCAGATTGTCACCGGCGCGCGCCTTCACGGTAATGGCATAGCCCGCCATGACAGGTCTGGCCGGTGAAGAGATGCGCCTGATGCCGTTACCGAGTACAGCAATCCGGTTCATGGTGTCAGCAATGTTGGCCACAGGCAGCTGCTGATAGGCTTCGAGTAACGCCACGTCAAAAGCGGGACGCTGTGTGAAAATACGGTTACCAATAGACATACGCTTCTCCTTAAAAGCCCGGCACCGGCCAGGATGGTTTTTTGCCCGATAACACTTCATCAATGCCGATGGCGGAATGCAGCGAGGCACGGTCCGTGGCTTCTTTCGTGGCGGCACCAATATGGGGGGCAATTACGACGTTACTCAGTGCAAAAATGGGATCGGCGGGGTCGAACGGCTCTTTCTTCAGGACATCCAGCCCGGCTCCGGCAATCTGAAAGGTCGACAGCGCGTGATACAGCGCTTTTTCATCGACCAGCTTGCCGCGTGCGGTATTGATGAAGTAAGCCTCTGGCTTCATCAGTGAAAACTGCTTTTCACCGACAAAGTCAAAGGTCTCTTCTGTCGCCGGGCAGTGCAGCGAAACAAAATCACTCTCCCGGAAAATCCGGTCAAAATCCTGAGTTAACTCAACACCGTCCGGCACCTGAGCAGCTGTTTTGTAGGGGTCAAAAGCAATGACTTTCATGTTGAAGCCATGCAGAGCCTTCATGGCTACGCGTGAACCAATATTGCCGACGCCGATAAGGCCGAGGGTTTTCCCGTCCAGCTCAACTTTTGGCGTGCGCAGTTTTGCCCGGTAATAATCTTCCAGCATCTTCTCTTCGACGAGACGGAAGTTACGTGAGCAGTGCAGCATGAAAAAAAGCGCCAGTTCAGCCACGGACATACTGTTGGCGACAGGCGCATTAAGCACCGTGACGCCGTGGCGTTTTGCCGCCTCTAAGTCAACGGTGTCATAGCCTGCGCCATGGCGTGCAACCACTTTTAATTTTTTTGCTGCGGCAAATACGCGCTCAGACATTTTTGAAAGTCGAACAATAATTCCGTCACAGTCAGGGATATCGCGAATGATATCCTCCTCTTCCATGCCGGAACCGGTAATGAGTTCGTAGCCACGACTCTCCAGATAGTCCCGCCCTTCCTTCATGATCTCCTGCGGAAGCAGAATTTTATAGCTCATTTAAGGTACTCCCTTGTGGTTTCTTTCCCCGGCTGTTGCAGAGGTCATGCCAGAATGAAAAAGACAGACAAACTAAAATAATTAAGAGCATGAAAAATAATAATTTTTTATTTTAATGTTAGCTGACAAGCCGCTTTAAAAGAGTGACAACAGTCTCACCCTGCGCAATGGAAAAATAAGCACATTTCAGAGTGAAAAGAAAAAATTTCAATATGAAATAACCACTACGTTAATAGCTGGTTAATTAAGTTTTCTTATTTTTTCTGACTGGTTAAAGGAAGGTAGATCAGATTAATGAAGGGATAAATTATAACGCTGTTAATGTTATTTCCAGACCACCGACAACAGGAAAGAAATAAAGATCTCTTTTTCCTTGAATAATGAAAAAGGAAAGGTTTTTCGTTCAGGGCTGCGCTCAGAGGTGACAGATAAAAATTTTCACTCCGTTCAACTTTTTTGAGCACTGATGACAGGCGCTTCATTGAAAAATTGGATGGAGCTATTTCTGCCCCAACCATCATTTTTTCAGATACAGATGAACGGTACTGGCTGGCGAGAGCGTGATAACGTCATCAATCAGGTTACGTTAACGCCAGAATGACTTAATATAAGAACGGCTGCTGAGTCTTTTAATAAAATGGTAGGGACAGGTAAAACGCTGCCCGTCCCACTCAAGATTAAACCACTGAAACTCATCATCTTTTATTTTCTCTACCAGGCTCATCGCCTGCATGGGCGTCTGAAAAGCATAAGCTTTCATCACGCCCTCTTTGGTGCATAAATCAATATGAACCATGGAACCCCCTGCTGTGTAAAAAAGGCACGCTTTATAATTATGGAATAGCCTTTAAAGCATAATGCAGGATCCGCCCGCCGATTATCTGAATCTGTAATATTTACGTAAAAGATAAAACAAAGTATTTTTTTGGGCAAACCCGCCTTATTGCATCAATTAATTTGACGATGCAGACATAACAGGGCCGGATGTGAATAGACGCCCCTTGTCGCGATTGACGACAGCACAGATAACACGCTCATCCGCGCATTTTTTTGGCCTGCCGTTCCGGCTTCAGATGCGCGCCCGCTCGGGCAGAGCGTCACCGATGCTGTCGGGATGGTCAAAAACAGAGCATATCGTTACACTCTCAGCAGCCTTCTCTGCGAACCGGCACGGCTCAGACGTTCCCTTACGGCAGGCAATAAGGACTCTTATGCTGGATTATATGGTGTCGCTCTACCGTACTGTTCCTGTCTCGTCGGACTGTCTCAGCGCCTGGCTTGCCCGCTGGCTGGCCCGGGAGCAGAGTCGCTGCCACGATCATCACTTTTCCGCCGCGTTTCCCTGGCGTGAAACCGGCCTGCCCCAGCACACCTTTTTGCAGCGGGAACTGACGATAAACGGCCAGCGCTATCTCACCGGGCCGCGCTATCTGGGAGGAGACCTGGCTCAGCCCTTCATTGATGTCATCGCACGTGATGGCGCGCTGGATTTTGCGGCGGCTGACGCCATCATGCGGGCGTGGCAGGTGCTGAATCCGCTCAGGCTGCGGGTCCTGTTGCCTGTGACTCACGCTGAAATCGGCTTTACTGACCAGCTGCTTTTTCTCAGCGATCCCGCTTCGCTGCCGGAACCTGTCACAGGCGAACTGTCTCTGGTCACCGCCAGCCGGCGCGATTTTCCCGCCTGTCTCGCGGCGATCCATCATGCCTATCGCGTCAGCAGGCAGACCCTGCCGCATCTCCGCGATCAGTTACAGGCTACCAGCAGGCAGGAGTTGCGTGATGATATCGCTGACGGGCACGTCCGTCTGATTGTCTGGCAGGAGAGGATGGCTGGACTGATTATTTGTGTGCCACGGCAAACGGCGTTTATTGAAGGCTTCCAGATTATGGATGAAGTCATTATCCCTGCCTGTCAGGGCCGGGGGCTTGCCGCGAGCGCGCAGCGGCTTTTGCTGCGGCAGCTTCATCTGCACCATGGCGAGCGCGCGCTGCTGACCGGCACGATTCTGCCAGGCAACCTTCCTTCTTTACGAACGGCCTTCAATGCCGGACGACGCTGCGTGCTGAAGTATCAGTTTTTTACCCCCGCCGATTTACGCACAGGCGGTCTGATCGGCTGAGGTCACCACAAGGCGAGCGCAATCAGCTTATCCTGCACCCGGTAAACCCGCTGCTTCAGACTCAGGCTCTCTTCAGCACCGATCAGGTTAGCCTCATAAGCCGCATTGATTTTTTCCAGCGCGCTTTTGGTGCTAATTTTCAGTCCTTCATGCCAGTTCGCTTCTGAGCGGCTGGCTGCCTGCTTCTCCAGCTTTCTCACATATTCCGCGACGTTTTTGTTCGCGGAAAACAGGTTACTCAAGGCCCTATCTCCCTCTTTTTGCTGCTGTAAATGTCCGTCCCGGCGGCGCCAGGTCTCTGTTCCGGAATGCCAGAGTGCGTCTCTGCACTGGCTATCCGGCAGGCATCCTGACCTCTTTCTGAGATTGCAGCTTTGATCTGACTGACGCGGCTTCGCTCGCATAATCCCCCGCACTGTCCTTAACTCAAATCTTGTAATCCCGTTCCACTGAGAACTCCCGGAGGACGTTTTGACAACCACATCTGAGACAACGACCAGTGACAATACCCTCACGCTCCGGCGCTGGATAACGATCGGCCTGCCCGCAACCGAGCTTTTTGCCCTGTGGCTTGAGCCGGATACCCTGCCCCGGATTATGAGCCACTTCGCCAGCGTAACACCGGTGAATAAAAGCGATGCGCACTGGCAGGTTGAAGGGCCTCTCGGCAGGCATTACCGCTGGGAAAGCCGGATTGTTGAAGCGCAGCCGGGCGAAGTCATTGCCTGGCGTTCGCTGGACGGCGCGGACATTCCTAACGAAGGTGAACTGCGTTTTCGCCCCGCGCCGGGTGAATGGGGGACCGAACTGGCCCTGACGCTGCAGTTCACCCCACCGGGCGGGGCACTGGGGAAAAAGGTGACCACGTTATTCGATCTGCTGCCGAAAGAGGTGGCCAGCAAAGCGTTACATCGCTTCAAGAGCCTGGCTGAAACCGGTGAAATTCCCACGCTGGAGGGGCAGCCTGCGGGCCGCCATGCCAGCCGTAAGGATAAGGAGAAATAGATGCGCGCACTCTGCTGGAATGGCGTCAACGATCTCAGCGTTGAAACGGTGGCCGATCCTGGTCTGATTAACCCTCATGATGCCATCATACGGGTCAGGCTTACCACGACCTGCGGCTCCGATCTCCACGTCATTGACGGTCTGATCCCGACGATGCGCGAGGGAGATATCCTGGGCCATGAATTTATGGGCGAGGTCGTCGAGGTCGGCAGCGCGGTGAAAAATATCCGCCGCGGTGACCGGGTGGTCGTCCCCTCCTTCATCTCCTGCGGCTCCTGCTGGTATTGCCAGCAACAACTCCCCTCCTGCTGTGACAACACACATCCGCAGTGGGAAAAAGGGGAGACGGCGCTGGGCCATCCGACCGGCGGAATTTACGCTTACAGCCATGCCTTTGGCGGCTATGCGGGCTCGCATGCGGAGTATGTCCGCATCCCCTTTGCCGACAATGACTGCTTTGTCGTTCCCGACGGTGTCACCGATGAGCAGGCGCTGTTCCTCTCCGATGCGACACCCACCGGCTACATGGGTGCCGATTTCTGCAACATCCATCCGGGTGACACGGTGGTGGTCTGGGGCTGTGGCGGCGTCGGCCTGATGGCTCAGCAGAGTGCCTGGCTGATGGGAGCACATCAGGTCATCGGTATCGATCGCTATCCTGAGCGGCTGGCGATGGCGCGGGACTTTGCAGGCAGCATCGCGCTGGATTACACCTCGGTCGATATCCACGAAGCCCTGCTGGAACTGACCGGCGGCCGTGGCCCGGACAGCTGTATCGATGCGGTCGGCATGGAGGCCAGGGGGGAAGGCTTAAGTCAGGTCTACGACAAGACGAAACAGATGCTGCATCTTGAAACGGATGTGGGTGCCGCCCTGCGTCAGGCACTCTACAGCTGCCGCAAAGGCGGCAACATCGCTATCCTGGGCGTGTATGGCGTGATGGATAAGTTTCCGCTGGGGCTGATGATCAACAAGAGTCTGACCATCCGCACCGCCCAGCAGCACGGGCAACGCTATATGCACAGGCTGCTGGAGCATGTTGCGCAGAATGAACTCAACCCGGCGTTTATGGCGACGCATCGCTTCCCGCTGGAAGAAGCGCCGCGCGGCTATGAGATGTTTAAGCATAAAGAAGATGGCTGTGTTCGTGCCGTCTTTGTTCCCTGAGAACAGGATGCCCCTGACCGATTCGGGCGGCTGAGCCGCCCTTTTCTCTTTATCCCCCGCGCTTAACTCAACGTCAGATTATCCTTTTATCGCAGCCCGTTCCCAATGACCAGAGCGGAAGCTGACCGATCAGGATGGCAGGATCATATGAATTTTTTATGAACCTGAAAGCCAAAAAACGATGTTAAATGAATAACCTGCCTGAATGTTGCCGGTACCGCCATCGTTCACATTTTGTAAAAATATTAATCACACTACGTTATCGTTTCATGCATAAATTAGTGCCACCTTTCACTCATGGAGCAGGCAAATGACGCAGTTTGTAGCGATTTTTTTCTCTTCACTCTTTATGTGCAGCAACGTTTTCGCCGGGTCTGTCTCTTCCGTCTCACTCGGGGCCATTTCAACCGCCCTGAATGAACGTATGCAGGTCATGAAAGCCGTGGCAGGTTATAAAGCGCAGCATCATTTACCCGTGGAGGATCTGCCCCGGGAGCAGGTGGTACTGGAGAACATGCTGCACAATGCGCAGCAGGAAGGACTTGAGCCGGAATCGGTGGAACCTTTTATTCACGCCCTGATGAATGCCAGTAAAGCTATTCAGTATCGCTATCGGGCTGACTGGCTTTCCACGCCGGATAGCCTGCAGGCTGTTCCGGATCTGGCAGAGACCCGGCAGCAGATACAACGGCTGGATACACAGTTACTGACGGCGATCAGTCAGCGGCTGATGGCAGGCACCCTGGCTGACGCCGACAAGGACTGCCTGCTCTCGCAGCTCGCAGCCCCCCACCTCAGTGAGGCGGACAAAAACAGCCTCGTGACCTCCCTTTCCCGCATTCAGCGCAGGCATTAGGCGGAGGGCGTCACGCAGACCCTGCAGAACGTTCTGCCCCCAAGGGGGAATCTCAGGATGCGTCACCGGTCATAAGTGAGAACGTTACAGGCATCAGCCCTGTTGCGACTTTTCACTCTGAAGGATAGCGGCAAATGCTGTTCGCGAAAGGATGCGTTTACGTTAATACAGGCATAAGAGCCTGTTGCGCGACAGGCTCTTATGCAGAGTGTTATCAATGCCAGGATCGATTATCAGTGCAGGAGTGAATTAATAATCAAACATCCCGGCGGGGATTTTATGACTCTCTTTTGTATCAGCGTAAGTCCGCGCAGTCTGGTAATCAATCACTGGAATGGGCCAGGTGGGGGCCTTACCTTCATACATCTCGGCAACCCCCATAGCAGCCATGTAAGAAGCCCGGATGGCGGCTTCAGCCGTATTGCCTCCCACGTGCGGGGTGATGAGCACATTATCCAGTGCCGCCAGAGGGTTATCCGGGTGCATCGGCTCATGAGCAATGACATCCAGTCCTGCGCCAGCGATGATGCCATTTTTACAGGCTTCAACCAGATCGTCTTCATTGACCAACCCACCGCGCGCGGTATTGATCAGAAAAGCACCCGGTTTCATCATGGCTAACTTTTCTTTGTTAATCATATTGTGCGTCACTGACGTATCGGGGGCGTGCAGTGAGACGTAATCACTCTCCGTAAAAATTCTCTCCAGGTCTCTTACGACCTCAACCCCATCAGGAAAATCTTTAGCAGGCTTGTAAGGGTCGTAACAAAGCACGTTCATTTCCATCGCCAGACAACGTTTAGCGGTCCGGCTGCCTATGTTTCCGCACCCGATGATCCCCACGGTTTTGCCGTTTAAGGTTGTCATCGGCGTTTTTAATTTTGCCGCATAGTAGTCGACCGGCAGCATGGCACGAAGACGGCTGACATTGCGGCTCATATAAAGCATGAGTAACAACGCCGTCTCCGCAACGGATGTACTGTTCGCAACAGGCGCATAGAGGCATTTGACACCAAAGTCATCAGCAGCCTTCAAATCAACCGCATCAAACCCGGCACCATGCCGGACGAGGACTTTTAAATTCGGTGCTGCCGCCTCAAACACTTTGCGAGACATTTTGGTCACACGAACAATGATGGCATCCGGCTGGTGTAACTGCATGTCTGCAATCACGTCGTCGGTTTCAAAGCCACGCCCGTCAATTAACGTATGCCCCTGCCGTTCAAGCAGAAGTCGTCCATCCTGTTTCAATTCCTGTGGCAAAAGCACTTTCCAGCCCATAATAAAACCTCGTTATTTATAGATTACAGTATGCCTATCAATTTCCAGTAGGGAAGACCGACAGTAAAGAGCACTAAAGAAATAAGGATGAGTATTATCGTGCCTTTTGTATACCAGTCCTTTTGGCTGACATAGCCGTTCCCGTATAAATAAATACTTGCCCCGTTTCCGTAATTACAAAGCAGAGCACCGTATGCGCCAAAGAAGACCAGCATCAACGACAGGGCCATCATATTGACCTGGGTCGCTTTGGCTAAGGTCAGCACCACTGGATATATGGAAACGATATAAGCGGAGTTCGAAACAAAAAAATACTTCACGACCAGACTGAGTAATACCAGAATCACCAGAACCAGAGAGCCGCTAATCGCGTTAAGATTCAGATACAGCTGAAGCTGTGACGCAATCCAGGTATAGAATCCGCCATCATTTAACGCCACGGTCAGACTGTAAAAAGCACCAAACCAGGTAAACATGTTCCAGGCGCCTTTTTCAGCCATCAGGTCATCCCAGTTTAACAATCCAAACACCAGCTCCAGCGCTAACCAGATAAAGGCAACAATATAGAGTCCCATGCCAATCTTATAGCCAATACTCCATCCCAGAATGGCACAGATAAAAAGCACAAACATGATCTTTTCATCCCGCTTCATGGGGCCCATTTCCGCAATCTTTTGCATAACGATGGGTTTTATATTTCCCAGGTCACGCATTTCGGGAGGGAATAACTTGTAGACCACAATGGGGCTGAGAAAAAGAATCAGTAAACCGGGGACCAGAGCGGCTTTGAACCACAGCGCCCACGTTAACTCAATCCCAACGACATTGTTTATCGTCGATGCAATCACGGCATTGGATGCCATTCCGGTTAAAAACAGCGCCGCTGTTGACATGGTAACGACGTGCTGTAAGAGCTCAAGATATGCGCCCAGTTTTCGGGGATTTTTGTCGGGATGGGAATCCAGCGCTTCCGATAAGCCCCTGAAAATCGGGAAGACAATCGCAGACCGTGATGTATTAGATCCCGTTGCCGGGCTCAATATCAGATCGCATATCAGCATGACATAACCCAGGCCAAGCGACGAACGGCCAAAGGAGGTGTTGCCGAATTTAGAAAGTAAAATGTATGCCATACGTTTACCCAGCCCATTTTTCCTGAATGCGCTGCAAGCCAGTAACACGGCCAGGATAAACCAGACGTTCTGTTGTCCCCATCCGTAAAAAAGCGCGTTGGGATCTTTCACGAAAAAAGCCCCAAGCCCTACGATAATCAGGCTGATAATGGGCTCGGAAAACGGTTTCAGAATGAGTCCACACATCAGCGCAAGGCATAAGCCCGCCATATGCCATGTATTAATATCCAGTCCGTCAGGACAGGGTAGCGTCCAGAATAACGCAGGGAAAATAACGACCGGAATAAGCTTTGCTATCTTGCTTTTCATTTTTCGTTCTTCCTGGTTTTATTTTATTACTCATAGTGATTATCAATAATCTCTACATTCTTTCTTTCCATTAAATCGTCTACCCATTGACGATTAACCGTACCGGCTGCGGAATTGACGGCTTTTTCTTTATCTTTCTCAGATAATATTTTTGATTTTTCCAGAACAGAGTAAGCGTCGTCTTTCGGAATGACGATGACGCCATCCCTGTCACCCAGGATGATATCACCAGGATTGACCATGATACCGCCACAGGAAATCGGGACATTAACTTCTCCGGGGCCCTCTTTGTAAGGTCCCGAGGGGGTGGTTCCGGTTGCATAGAGAGGTAATGTTCCCTGAGAGAGAATATCAATGTCTCTGACCGGGCCATCGATAACAATCCCCTCTATTTTTTTGAAGCCCTGTAAATAATTAAACATGATTTCACCCATGATAGCCCGGCTCCGTTCCCCCTCATTGGAAACCACAATCACATCGCCAGGTTGTGAAATATTCATCGCTTTATGGAGCATCATGTTGTCACCCGCTCGGGCTTTGACCGTCAATGCAACCCCGCACATAATTCTGCCGGAGGGGTTCGACATCAGTCTGATTTGCGGGTTCATTCCGCATAATCTCCCCATGCAATCCGCCACATTTGCGGCTGCAATTTTACTGAAAGCTTTAACCAGTTCAGGATCCGGCAATTTTCTCCTGGTGAAAACGCGATTACCCACTGACATGAGCGACTCCTTATTAATATTTTCTGTTTCTGACGTTTTATTTTTCAGTAAGACAAATATCTGTTCCGGCATGAACAAAATGGACATCAGCATCCATCATGTCTGCATAGAATAAAATCATCCCCTCAATGCCCTGAGGGATAACTTTGGATTGTCCTGAATGCGCGACGACCAATGCCGTAATTGCTTCCGGAAGTCGGTATTTATGGGTGTAATACCCACTTAAAAAGCCATGCTGATAAAGCTTACCCGTTTGACTTTTTTTACTGGTGCCCGGCCCACCCGCCCCCATCTCCATCTCTTCCAGCTTGCATACGTCATGCAGTACAGCGGAAACAATCAGAATATCGGTGTCAACTTCATACCCGAATTTTTTCTGGATATTCCGGGCAATAAGCAGGACATTGTCCGTGACATTCTCGGTGTGCTTAACCAAAGAAACATCCGGTGCTCTGATCGCAAACTGTGCATCTTCAATGTTCTCCCATGCACTGTTCCGAAATGCCTCAACCCAGATTTCACATGCAGCATCCGCAAGCCTTCTGTTTTTGACTGCTGCTAACTGAGGGAAAAACTCTTTTATCTTTTCAATAGTGATTTCGCACATTTCCTGCCTCACAAAGTCCTGTCAGATAATAAGGAAGAACCTTCACCCTATCGGAAACCGGGCGAATATATGATCTTGCGGGCATTCTATTTTTTAATACGCACCAACAGAAACAATATTTTATTTATTTCCGACAAAGAAATGTTGTTTATGCATTATTTAAAATTAATTTAACTATTCTGCAATAAGGCCTTCGTTAATCACGCTTACGCCGTCAATATAAAACGGTGAGATTTGCAATTAACCTCACAGAAATTCCGGAGTCTGGTTCATAATAAAACCGTCAACTCCGTTACTGGAAGGCTTATCACCACGCGGGTTGCGTCAGCGATGCCGTGAAAAAGGTCCGGGCGTATCAAATAGCGCCGTTGTTCGGGAGATGAAGTCACGCGCGTAGCGGGATAGATAGCGGTTTTTGTGGTAAATAATGCTCAGCGGACTGAAAACATAGTCATTCTGAAGAAGAACGGGCAGAAACACACCTTCCGGATAGCGTTCCTGTAAGGAGGGTATTCTTATTTCAGTCAGAAAAAAGACACCAAATTCAAACAGGGCAAGCATGACATCGATGGAGTCAACCTCAAATATTCTCCGCGGTTCAAATCCCGCCTCCTCAAAGCATGCGTTAACAATTTTGTGCAGCCGGTAATCCGATTTAAAACAGATAAAGGGAAAGTCTTTGAATTTATCAAGCGTCGTACCCTGCTGGCATCCTGCGATAAAATTATCCGTGTCACTGCCAAAATGCTCAATCAGCAGATTTTTATTAACGGCAAGATAGAGCCTGTCGTTCATCAATGGGATGGTTTTTAACAGGGGATCATCCCCTTGTTTTATCCCGACAAAAAAATCCAGCTCTCCGGACATCAGCATCTGTTCCATCCTGGCTGATTTTTCGTTTGTCAGGTTTATCGTAATGTTGGGCCATTTTTTAATATAGTCCGGCAGAACCATAGGAAGCCAGTAACTTCCTCTGTAGGGCGTCGCCCCGATATATAACGTGCCAATATGATGATGCTTAATATCGCTTAATCGTGATGAGATATTGTCACTCTCCATCAGTATCTTTATCGCAGAATCATACAGCGCGCTACCGGCCTGAGTGAGTTTAATCTGGGGTTTTCTGTGGAAGAGAATCGTATCATAATAATCCTCTAATTTTTTAATGTGTACACTGAGATTTTGCTGAGAGGTTGAAAGATTTTGTGCAGCCCTGGTGAAATTTAAATTTTCAGCCAGCTCAACAAAGTATCGCATGCTGATTAAGTTCATTATGCCCCCCTGTAAGCCTGTAACCAGCGCGTTTTACTCGCCTGATTTACGGCAGTCTGCGTGCATTGAAATGCTGAAGATAATGATTAAAAATTCAAAGTTGATAAAAGAGATGATGATTCTATATTTGCAAGTAAATGAGGTTAAACGTCGTTAACTTTTTTGCATCATCATCTTTGAATTATCGATTGCCATTATATTTTTTCTCACGCGCTGTGTCCCCCGACAACCTGAGCTGAAGCGATGGTTTTTTTAATACGTGTGAGCGATGGCTCTTTATGCATTGCCCGATACCGGCTGTACCCTTATCCGGTGCCGCAGTCTCAGGGTGGATGCACAGTGCATTACGCACCTTAAGAGGTCGCCGTATCGTTATAACGATACGGCGAAAATGATCAGGCGGGGGTAAATGACGTTGTATGCCTCAGTGATACAGAGAACAGCGAACTCAGGCGCTGGATCTGACCCGCATCCGTTAACCGCGCAGCCGCAGTGTGGCCGGCAAGACCAGCTGGCTCTCGGTGGGATCGTCTCCCCGGATCAGGGTGGTCAGCATGGAGAAACAGGCCTGCGCCAGCGCCGGGACATTCTGCTCTACCGTATCGATCGGAATGGAGAGCGAATCATACAGATAGTGATCGTCAAAACTGGCGATGCGGATATCGCGGGTCAGCAGGTGATGCTCGCTCATGTAGCGCAGCACCCCTTCCAGCAGACCACAGGCGGCGGTGAACATCGCTTTAGGAGGACGTCCCAGCCGGTCACACAAGGCCGAAAACATCTCATAGCCGCTGCCGGGATGGTAGTTACCCTGAATAATCCACTCCGGTTGCAGGGTCACCCCCGCGCGCGCCAGCCCCTGCCGGAATCCCGACAGACGATCCTGGGTGGGCGACAGCGCAGACTGTCCGCCAAGGAAGTAGATCTCTTCCGGACAGGCGCGCGCCAGTTTTTCAACGAGATCGGCGGTAGGGGTGACCGAGTCGGTGATCACCCAGGGAAGCGCGGTGTTGTTCATATGGCGATCAAACAGCAGTACCGGTAACTGTTCGCTGAGGCTGACATAGTCACTGTCATCCAGCATGCTTGAGGCGACAATCAGCCCATCGACCTGACGGGCAACCAGGTTATTCACGACCACCCTCTCCTGAGCACCATTTTCATCGGTACAGGAGATCAGCAGCTGGAGACCGGCTGCCCGGCAGAGATTTTCCAGCGCATGCGAAAAGGCCGCGAAACCGTGGTTAGTGATCTCCGGCACCACCAGCCCCAGCGTGTGGCTGCGGGCATCATGCAGCATCCGGGCGTGGATGCTGGGCTGATAATGGTGTTCACGGGCCAGCGTCAGAACCCGCTCACGCGTCTCCTTTGCCACCCGTAACTCTTCGCCACGGCCATTAAGCACCAGGCTGGCAGTGGCTTTTGAAACGCCAGCCAGCCCGGCAATGTCACTGATAGTAACGCGTTTGGTTTTTCTCACGGCAGGGCACGGTTGATGGGACAGGCCGTTATTCTACCATGCAGCGACGCAACGACCAGTAGCGGGCCGTCAGTTCTGCGCCTCCGCGCAGGGTGAGCTTCGCCGGTGCGTCCGGAAAATAGCGGCTGCTCATCACGCCCTCCCCGTCATTGATGAAAATCTCCACGCTGGAGTGGTCGCAGAGGATCTGCAACCGACGGGCTGCCCCTGTCCAGTAGCGGAAGATCCACTCGCCCGAAACCAGACTGCGACGGGCAAGCCGCAGTTCATCCTGCTGCCACGACAGGATCAGCGTATCGGCAAAATTGAGTTCGATATCCCCCTGACTCTCCAGAATCAGCTCCAGTCGCGTGGCGGCGATCGGAGGCATGTCATCAGCGCGACCCTGATAGTGCTGCTCCGCTTCGCGCAGCGCCTGCAGTTCGGCAACCGGCTGCTGACAGAGCCGCCCGTTGCGTGAGCTCAGTTCACGCAGGCAGGTCATCTGGTGGATCCAGCGATGCGCGACCGTCGGCTGGGCCATCTCTTCGCCATCCGGCGTGCCCATCCAGCCCACCAGCAGACGCCGTCCGTCCGCAGTAAGCGTGGTCTGCGGCGCATAAAATTCAAACCCGGCATCCATTTCATTCAGCGGGCCGTGTGTATATTCAGCCCGCTCATAATTCAGAGAGCCGCTCAGCCAGGCGCAGGCGTGGCTGTTCAGGTAGCGTTTTTCTTCCGGCGCCACGCCCTGCGGACAGCAGATCAGATAGGTGCTGTCGCCCAGCGTGAACATATCCGGGCATTCCCACATGTAGCCCGCAGCACCCAGTCCCCCCCGCTCGCTGCCCGCTATTTCGCCGAGAGAGTGCCACGCGCGCAGATCGTCAGAACGCAGTAACAACACCCTGCCCTGCCGCTGCGTGGTCTGCGCCGCCAGAACCATGTACCAGTGGTTTTCGTGCCGCCACACTTTTGGATCGCGGACGTGGCCGGTGTAGCCCTCCGGCACGGCAATGACCGGGCCGAGTTTGTCGAATCCCCCTGCGCTGTTCTGCTGCGCCAGGCATTGCCACGCGGTGCGCGAGCCATCCTCAAATTTGACGTTACCGGTGTAGATCAGCGTCAGCACGCCGTTCTCCTCCACTGCGCTGCCGGAGTAACAACCGCTGCGGTCATACTCCTCATCAGGCATCAGGGCAATGGGCTGATGCTGCCAGTGCAGCAGATCCGCTGAGCGCCAGTGACCCCAGCACTTATGCTGATGTGCACACCCCAGCGGGTTCCACTGGTAAAAGAGATGATAGTGTCCGTCAAAATGGATAAAGCCGTTAGGATCGTTGAGCAGCCCGGTCACCGGTGCCAGATGCCAGCCGGGATAGTGGCGGTCGCTGAGCGCCGCGGGCATACCCTGCATGACCGCCTGCAGGATAGCGGCCAGACGTGTTGATGCGCTCATTATTCCGCGTCCGTTTTATATTTGAGCAGGTAAGAGATCACAAACGCCGAAATGAAGGCGATGGCGATACCGATAATATAGTTCAGCAGCGATCCGGCCTGCACGATGGCCATGCCCGGCAGACCGGTCAGGCCGACGGCGGTCATGTAGACGTGCACCGAAACCACCCAGGCTCCCCCCAGCGCGCCCCCGACCAGGCCGGCAATGAAAGGCTTCATAAAGCGCAGGTTAATACCAAAGATCGCGGCTTCCGTGATCCCCAGCAGCGCAGAGAAAGCGGAGGGCAGCGAAATCGCTTTGATTTTTGCATCGCGGGTTTTAAACCACACCGCCAGGCAGGCACCGCCCTGAGCGACATTCGCCATCGCCCAGACAGGCAGCAGGAAGTTTACCCCGATGGAGGGGTTACCCAGCAGCCCCGCCTCGATAGCGTGAAAGCTGTGATGCACACCGGTAATGACGATCACGGAATAGAGTCCGCCGAACACCAGGCCTGCCAGCCAGCCTGCGTGTGCGATCAGGGTGCTGAGCACAAAGGAGATGCCATCACCCAGCATACGGCCGGCCGGACCGATGATCAGCAGCGCAATGAAGCCGGACAGAATCACCGTCAGAAACGGGGTCAGGATCAGATCGAGGGCATCCGGAATAACCCGGCGCAGCTGCTTTTCCAGCATACTCATAAACCACACTGCCAGCAGCACCGGGAATACCGTCCCCTGATAGCCGATCATCGCCACTTCAAAACCAAAGAAGTTCATGGTGTGGAAACCCGACGCGACCCCCCAGGCGTTAGTCAGGGCCGGATGCGTCAGGATGCCGCCGAGGGTCGCGCCGAGAAAGGGGTTACCGCCAAACTCGCGCGCCGCCGTAAAGCCAATCAGGATCGGCAGGATAATAAAGGCCGCCGAGCTGCACATATCGAGCATGATATAGAGCGCATTCTCCGGGTTAACCCAGCCGTAGGTTTTGACCATCCCCAGCAGGCCCATCAGCAGCCCCGACGCCACAATGGCCGGAATGATCGGCACAAAGATGTTCGACAACAGACGCGCGATTCGCTGGAAAGGGTTGAGCTTACGGGCCGCAATATCCGCCGCCTCCGACTTGCTCGATTCGCTGATGCCCGCCTCGGCGATGAACGCCGCATACACCTTGTTCACCACGCCGGTGCCAAAGATCACCTGAAGCTGTCCCGCATTGCGGAAGCACCCCTTTACTCCCTCAATCCGGCCAATGGCAGCTGTGTCCGCCAGCGCATCATCGGCCAGCACCAGCCTCAGCCGGGTAGCGCAGTGTGCGGCACTGGCGATGTTCGCTTTGCCACCCAGCAGGGGCAGGAGTGCCCGGGAAATCTTCACATAGTCCATACATACCTCTGTCTTGTTATGTTTTTATCCGCGTGACTATCCGGCCCCGGATGCGGGGCCAGCCGGTCAGAACCAGGTTTCCATCTGAACGCCGAAGTTCCATTCGCCACCGGCATCAAACCCTTTACTGCCGAAGGCGTCGTCACTGGCATAGTTATCCAGCCGGTGATCCCAGTCCATCCAGGTAGCAAAGAGCCGGATTTCCGGGCGCTTGAGGAAGTCACCGACATCACCGGCTTTCAGCGTGGGCGCCACGGTGAGCTTGGTGAAGCTGCCGCTGACCGCGTTGCGATTGTTATACCCCTGCGGACGCAGATCCATGTACTGATAGGAGCCCTCATACTGCATCTCAAAGTTCTGCGTGATCTCCTGAATCAGCCGCAGGTTGGCCGTCGCCCAGTCGTAGCTGTCCCCTCTGACGTAACGGTCGTCACTGCGCTGCGCCAGTAAAGCAGGCGCAATGTGCCAGCCTCCGCCCAGCGGCGTGATGCCGTAACTTGCCAGACGCCAGGTGCTGGCCTCCGGCAGCAGTGCGCCGTCAGAGCCAATGGATTTCACCTCCGCTCCCAGTCCGTGACCGTAAAGCAGTGCAGTTTTCGACGAACCGTCTGTCAGCCCATAGAAGCTGTCGTTATGCAGGCCCAGCAGCGCGTGGACGCCGGTATTGGCTGCATCGCTTTTGACTTTGTTACCCTCAATATCCCGGCGGTCATCGTTATCTTTTGCCCGCAGGCCGCTGACCATCATCTGCACCGGACCGACAAAGTTGTTCAGTGACAGGATGTAGTTCTGCGCGGTGTTTTCGTTGTTTTCAATGTCGCCGAAAGTACGGCCATAGAGAGAGAGGTTGCTGCGCGCCTGATCGCTCCATTTCATGTCGTAGATACCGGCACCGGTTCCGGCAAGGAACACCACATCGGAGTCGATCCAGTGGATATCAAAGTTATCACGGTCAAAACGCTTACCGGCCCAGACGGTGGCGTTGTCGAAGGCACCGGTAAAAGTAGGCAGCTGGCCCAGTTCGACAAACGCCTGACGCAGATTGAGGTCGCTGCTGGTGGCCGTCCAGTCGTTATAGGTCCGCTGCCCGTCGGCCAGCATCGCTTTAAAACGGGTTGTGGCCCCGCTGGCCAGCGTCTGCTTATGCTCCAGATTCAGCTCAACGTAGGTGTCCGGTTCATTACCCAGACGACCAACGTGACCGCCGGTCTCCCCGGCGGGGGTTACGGTCGGACCGCCCTGGGTTTTCGCGGCTGAACTGTTCATCAGCAGGCCGGATCGGGCATAGCCGTGAAATTCAAAGCCGCCTTCATCGGCCGAATGCTGCTCCAGCTTCGCGGTGCGCTGTTCGACCTGAGCGGCAGAGGCCTGATTCTGCTGCTGAACCGCCGCGAGCTGCTGAGCCTGCTTCTCAGCAGCTCGCGCGCGGGTTTCGGCGGCATCCGCCCGCTGCTCGGCCGCCTGAAGCCGCTGCTCCATGGCTGCCAGACGGGCTTCGATACTGCTCATGCTGGAATCGGCCCAGACGGGAGAGGAAAGCAACAGGGTAGAAAGGGTCACTGCAATGGTGCTTTTTTTCATTTTTTTATGTCCCTGAGAGGAGGCTATCATCACCGGCTTTTTGCTAAACCGGTTTAGGCCAAATCATAGCCACGGGTAATTTCCCTTCGCAACGAAAATAGCTAAACCGGTTTAGTGATTGTGAGATAGTTCGCAAAACAGGGGTAAAAAGCAGGGATTACTCCGTCAGTTCGTGAAGCTGGTGGAGCCAGGGGAGTGCAGTCATGGCACCTTTAGCCGTGGTAGCGAGTGCACCGCAGCGCTGGGCACTCGCCAGCGCGCGGGCCAGCTGCGATTCATTTGCGGGCAGACCCGACTTTGCGAGTTCCCACAATAACCCCGCTACGAAGGCATCGCCTGCGCCCGTCGTATCGACACTGACCACAGGGGAGGTGCTGTAGTGCGCAACCCGGCCCTGATAACAGGCCAGCACCCCTTCCCTGCCCCGCGTCACCAGCAACAAATTGATCTGATAACGCGACGCCAGTTGCAGCATGCGCCCGGCCGCTTCACCCTCCGGACAGAGAAAATCGAGCTCTTCATCTGACAGTTTAACGACGTCGGCGTGGCTGAGCGCCTCGCTCACCACCGCCTGCAGCAGTGCCGGATCGGGCCAGAGGTCATGGCGCAGATTCAAATCAAAACTGACATGCCCGCCTGCGGCCCGGATCTGTTCCATCGCCTTCAGCGTGGTGGTACGCGAAGGCTCTGCCGCTAAGGCGATGGAACAGCAGTGCAGCCACTCCCCGCGGCCGAACGCAGGCAGGTCGCCCGGTTCAAGAAACAGGTCGGCGCTTGGCCTCACCATAAAGGTAAAGGAGCGTTCGCCCTGTTCATCCAGCCCGACCACCACCGTCGAGGTGCGGTGCCGGGGATCGGTTATCATGGCCCCGGTGTCGACCTGCTCTTCCTGCAGCGTCTGCCGCATGAATTCACCAAAGGGATCCGAGCCAACCCGACCGATAAACGCGCTGTTTCCCCCCAGACGCGCGACGCCCACTGCGACATTGGCGGGCGCCCCGCCCGGACACTGCATTAACCGACCCGGCATTTCGGGAAGTAAATCCACCACGGCATCGCCGAGGCACCACACGCGAACTGACATACATACTCCTTTAATCAGACCTGAACGCTAAACCGTTTTAGCTATAGCGGGAAACGATGCCGACTTCAAGTGTTCTTCTGCTGGAGTGATACCTCGCTGACAGCCGCGAGCAGGTCATTGAGGTAAAGAAGCGATATAAAAAAACCGGCCTGAGCCGGTTTCGTTTTCGCTGAAGCGAGGAGGGTTACTTCATGGTGGCGAGAATCTGCCGGA
>NZ_JBXGEE010000006.1:0-236892 GCF_056856975.1 Pantoea sp. PA1 | reverse complement strand
GTTAAAGAGCAGTGCGAACAGTGCGTTAGCGTCCTGTCGCGAGGTGGCGTATATTACGCTTTCCTCCTTCAGAGTCAACCTCTTTTTTCAGAAGTTTTTCTCCGGCGGCTCAGTCTCCTGAACCTTCAACCCGTTTCCCGTTGCCGGTGTGCCGTGTCGATGGAGGCGCATTATAGGGAGTTCGCGCGGCCTGACAAGCGTTTATTGCGAAAAGATTACTGTTCGAAGTAATTTTCACCAAATCGCGCTATTTCGCTACGATTTGCCTGGTAACTGTGCAAATTCATGGGCAAAACGGCTCACCTGTTGCCAGTCCGTGTATTCCACTTCTTTCGTTGCATCGGTTTCACCACCGGTCATACGCATAATCAGCTGAATCATCACGCGGTCAAACCAGCGATAGCGGGGATAATAGAGCGCCCCTGCGAATACGGCACAGCAGTCAGGCTGCCATGGAGACTGCAATAAGAACTTCCGGGTATAGGCATTCGTTTCAGGAGTACGCTTCTCAGGTTTGCGTGCCGTGAGGTTTACCGAAAAGAAACCGCTGGTACGCTGCTGCAGCGCAGGGAGATGTTGCTTAACGAAGGTCTCGACGACCGGCTGAAAATGGCCATAGCGGATCGAGGCGCCAATCAGTACGCGATCATACTGTGTCCAGTCAGGCACAGCGGCATCCTGGATGTTCAGCACATCACACGGCTGCTGCTGCCGGATGGTCTCCGCAAGAGCGGAAGCAATCTTCTGCGTTTGCCCGTCGCGGGTGGAATAGAGAATCAGCGCTTTCATGTCAGCATCCTTATTAATTATTCACGCCAGAAAGTAGGCGTAAACAGCACCAGCAAGGTGAAAACCTCGAGACGCCCGAACAACATGGTAGAGATAAGTATCCATTTCGCCACATCATTCATAGACGTGAAGTTGTCTGCCACGACGCCTAAGCCCGGCCCGAGGTTATTCAGCGTCGCGGCAACGGCAGCAAAAGCGGAGAAGTCATCGACGCCCGTGGCGATGATCGCCAGCATGCTCACCAGGAACACCAGCGCATAGGCCGAGAAGAATCCCCAGACGGCTTCCAGGATACGCTCCGGCAGCGCACGATTGCCCAGCTTAATGGTGTACACCGCATTCGGGTGAACCAGACGCTTAAGCTCGCGGTTACCCTGTTTGCATAACAGCAGAATGCGGATCACCTTCAGGCCACCCCCGGTCGAACCGGCACAGCCACCAATGAAAGCTGAGCACAACAGCAGAACCGGCAGGAACAGCGGCCAGCGAGCGATACTGTCGGTCGTGAAACCCGCCGTCGTCGCCATGGATACCACCTGGAAAAAGGCCTGGTTCAGGGTCTGCCAGCCGCTGGCATAGACATTGTGGAACCAGAGCACCACCGTACAGATCAGAACCAGCGTCAGCTGAACGCCGATAAACATGCGGAACTCCGGGTCCCGCCAGTACACGCGCAGGTTACGTCCGCTTAGCATGGAAAAGTGCAGGCCGTAGTTACAGCCGGAGATCAGCAGGAAGACCGCCACGATAGTATTGATGGTGCTGCTGTTAAAGTAGCCGATGCTGGCATCATGAGTTGAGAAGCCGCCAATGGCGATGGTCGAAAAGCTGTGGCCGATAGCATCGAACGCCGGCATGCCCGCCAGCCAGAGTGCCAGCGCACAGGCTACGGTCAGCAGAACATAGATCAGCCAGAGTGTCTTGGCCGTCTCGGCGATGCGCGGGCGCATTTTATTGTCTTTCAGGGGTCCCGGCATTTCAGCGCGATAGAGCTGCATGCCCCCGACGCCCAGAATCGGCAGGATGGCTACCGCTAACACGATGATCCCCATCCCGCCCAGCCACTGCAGCATCTGCCGGTAGAAGAGGATGGCCTTAGGCAGTGAGTCCAGCCCCACCAGCGTAGTGGCTCCGGTGGTTGTCAGGCCCGAGAAAGATTCAAAGAACGCATCCGTGACGGAAAGATGCGGCTGCTCCGCAAAGATAAAGGGCATGGCCCCTACGCTGCCCAGCACTGTCCAGAACAGGACGACGATCAGAAACCCTTCGCGGGGTTTGAGTTCGGTTTTCTTTTTACGGTTCGGCCACCACAGCAGCGAGCCGATCACCAGCGCCATCATAAATGTCTGGCTGAACGCCCGTCCCGCGCCATCGCGATAAATTAATGCGACGAGGCCGGGCAGAATCATTGTCACTGAAAAAAGAATTACCAGCAGACCGACGATGCGGGTAATGGCGCGAAAGTGCATTCAGCCGTTCCTTTAAATAAGAGAGATGAACATCATGGTGTGAGCGGGATCAGCGACAACGCGCCCCGGCTAAAGTCTGACAGATTTTTTTTGAAGCTATCGATCTGTCCGTAAGGCAACGCCAGCGTCAGCGCAATACGATCCTGATAGTGGCTGTCGGTCACCTTACCTTCAAAACGCTGCACCAGCCGTTCGATATCGCTGTGCTGTGCATAGTCGCATTGCAGCGTGAAAACCATCATCGGTACTTTGCGCTGTCGCGGTAACTGCTTCAGTCCCTGCTGGACGCCACCGCCATACGCCTTCACCAGGCCACCGGTGCCCAGCATGATGCCGCCGTAATAGCGCACTACCACAGCGGTCACCTCGCCAATACCGGCACCCATCAGCTGCGCCAGCATCGGTTTCCCGGCGGTGCCCGACGGCTCACCATCATCCGAAAAACCGAGCTGCTGAGAGTCATCCGGCGCGCCCGCCACCCAGGCCCAGCAGTGATGCCGGGCAGCAGGATGCTCGCTTTTCACCTGCTGGACAAAGGCGCGCGCGGCCTCTGTCCCCTCGGTGTGCGCCAGCAGCGTAATAAAGCGACTCTTTTTGATGGTTTCCTCACTGATGCTCACGGCCAGCGCGGGAATATCAAAAGCGTCCATCAGGCCAGATGCAGATCGCGGGTCATGTTTTCAACGCGGTTTGGATGGATCACCACGTTATCTTCGATGCGAATGCCGCCATAAGGCCGAAGCGCATCAATCGCCTGCCAGTTAAAGTGCTGACTGAAACGGCCCTGACGCAGCGGCGCCAGTAACGAGTCGATAATATAGAAGCCCGGCTCGATGGTTAAGACCATGCCGGGTTGCAGCACGCGGGTGCAGCGAAGGTAAGGATACTGCGCAGGCGCGGCGAGATGGGTGCCCTGCTCATCCTGCATAAACCCGGCAACGTCATGCACCTGCAAGCCCAGCGGATGCCCCAGACCGTGTGGCATAAATGGCCCGGTCAGATCTTCAGCCACCAGCGCCTCTTCGCTGATTCCCTGCACCAGCTCAAACTTCAGCAACATCTTCGCAATACGCTGGTGCATCTGAAGATGATAATCGGTGTAGCGCACCCCCGGCTTCAGCGTGGCGATTAAAGCCAGCTCTTCGGCGTTCATCGCCTCCACCATTCTGGCATAGAGCGAGCTGCTCTGCGCCGCATAGCTGCGGGTCAGATCGGCGGCGTAGCCCAGATATTCGGCGCCCGCATCAATCAGGAAGCTGTGACGTTTCGCCGGTGGCTGATGATCCAGGCGGGTGTAGTGCAGCACCGCCGCGTGTTCATTCAGCGCAATGATATTGCCGTAAGGCACATCGGTATCGCGATGGCCGGTCGCGGTCAGGTAAGCCTGATTGATGTCAAATTCGCTCAGGCCCGCAGAGAACGCCTCTTTGGCCGCGCGATGCCCCGCAACCGCCAGCTTCTGCGCCTGGCGCAGACAGGCCAGTTCATAGTCAGTTTTAATGCTGCGATGGTAGTGCAGAAAGTCGATGACCGCTTTAGGGTTGATGTTGTCTGAGGAGATTCCGAGCTGCGCCGCGCGCGCATTAACCGGCCCGATATAGGCGACATTATCACGCTGTGCAGGGAGCAGCTGCGCAATCTCATCGGCGTTTTTCAGGCCGATAACCTCGACATCTCCGGTCCAGAAACTGTCCGGCAGCGGTTCAACGTTATGCCAGTAATCCACCGGAGAGTAGAACCACAGTTTCGGTTTGTTCACGCCATCGATCCAGAGCCAGCAGTTAGGCACCTGCGTGACCGGCACCCAGGCTTTGAACTGCGGATTCACCTTAAACGGATAGGTGTGGTCATCCAGAAACACCGTCAGCAACTCACCGGAATGGATCAGCATCGCATCCAGTTTATTGCGTGCCAGCACCTGCTGCGCCCGTTGCTGCAACGTGGCGATGTGCGCGTGATACAAGGTCTTCAGTGAATCCATAGCCGTCTCTCCCGTGTCGCGAAATGGCCGCAGTTTAGCATACCCCTTGCTCAGATGCCGAAGCCGGCGTGGCTGTGATCTTGTTAGCAAATAAGCAAAGAGCGGTTTGCAAAAAATTAACATCACTCCCACACTCACGATCATCTGGTATGACCAGATCACCTTTCGCGGTTTCAGGAGACGCACATGCTCTACCAAGGCGCTAACCTTACCCTTCACTGGCTGGACGATGGCATCGCCGAGCTGGTTTTTGATGCCACAGGCTCAGTCAACAAGCTCGATACGCAAACGGTCGCCAGTCTGGGCGAGGCCATTGCGGTCCTGGAACAGCAGCCAGCACTGCGCGGCCTGCTGCTGAGCTCCGCTAAACCCGCCTTTATCGTGGGCGCGGATATTACCGAGTTCCTTTCCCTGTTTGATGCTCCCACCGAAAAGCTGAGCCAGTGGCTGAGTTACGCCAACAGCATCTTCAACCGTCTGGAAGATTTGCCCGTGCCCACCCTGGCAGCCATTGATGGTTATGCGCTGGGTGGCGGATGTGAGTGCGTCTTGGCGACCGACATGCGCATCGCCACTGCGGATGCCCGCATCGGCCTGCCGGAAACCAGACTCGGCATCATGCCAGGCTTTGGCGGCAGCGTAAGGTTGCCCCGCCTGCTGGGAGCCGACAGCGCGCTGGAAATTATTGCCGCCGGTAAAGATGTGGATGGCAATGCCGCGCTGAAACTGGGCCTGGTCGATGCGGTGGTTGCCCGTGACAAACTGCGCGAAGCGGGCATCACCATGCTCAGAGCGGCCGCCGAAGAGGGCAGCTGGCAGGCGCGCCGTGCGCCTAAACTGGCCCCGTTGAAGCTCAGCCCGATTGAGGCGGCGATGAGTTTTACCATTGCGAAGGGCATGGTGATGCAGACCGCAGGAAAACATTACCCCGCTCCGCTGATGGCGGTAAAAACCATTGAGGCCGCGGCCAGTCTCGGTCGTGATGATGCGCTGAAGCTTGAAACGGCTGCATTTGTGCCGCTGGCGCAGTCTGACGAAGCGCGCGCTCTGGTCGGCATCTTCCTCAACGATCAGTACGTTAAAGGGCTGGCAAAAAAACGCGCCAGCGAAAGCGGCGCACCTGCTCAGGCGGCAGTGCTGGGCGCAGGGATCATGGGCGGTGGCATCAGCTACCAGTCTGCCTGGAAAGGCGTGCCGGTCAGAATGAAAGATATCAATCCACAGGCGCTGACGCTGGGGATGAATGAAGCCAGCAAGCTGCTTAACATCCAGCTGGCGCGCGGAAAAATTGACGGCAACAGGCTGGCCAGCGTCATCGCCACCATCCAGCCCACGCTGGATTACGCCGGTTTTGAACTGGCCGACGTGGTGGTGGAAGCGGTGGTCGAGAATCCGCAGATCAAGGCTAAAGTGCTGGCTGAAACAGAGCGGCATCTGCGTGACGATGCCGTTCTGGCCTCGAATACCTCGACCATTCCTATCAGCCAGCTGGCGCAGGCGTTGCAGCGCCCGGAAAACTTCTGTGGCATGCACTTCTTTAACCCGGTGCCGCGTATGCCGCTGGTCGAAGTGATCCGGGGCGAGAAAACCAGTGAAGCGACCCTTGGCAAAGTGGTGGCCTGGGCCAGCAAAATGGGCAAAACCCCTATCGTGGTCAACGACTGCCCCGGCTTCTTTGTTAACCGGGTGCTGTTCCCCTACTTCGCCGCTTTCAGCCTGCTCCTGCGCGATGGCGCAGATTTCCGCCAGATAGATAAGGTCATGGAAAAACAGTTTGGCTGGCCGATGGGGCCGTCATGGCTGCTGGATGTCGTGGGCATCGATACGGCGCACCATGCGCAAAGCGTGATGGCTGACGGGTTCCCGGACCGCATGAAGCATGACTATCGCGACGCAATCGATCTGCTGTTTGAGGCTGGTCGCTTTGGCCAGAAAAATGGCAAAGGCTTCTGGCGCTGGGAAGAAGATAAAAAGGGCAAGCCAAAAAAAGTGGCCGATGCCGATGTCGATACGCTGCTGCAACAGGCCTGTCAGCCCGCGCGAATCTTCAGCGATGAAGAGATTCTGAACCGCATGATGCTGCCGATGCTGAACGAAGTGGTGCGCTGCCTGGAAGAGAAGATTATCGCCTCACCGGCTGAAGCCGATATGGCGCTGGTGTATGGCCTCGGCTTCCCGCCTTTCCGTGGCGGGGCTTTCCGCTATCTCGATACTCTGGGCAACAGCAACGTGGTGGATCAGGCCCGGCGTTATAGCGGCCTCGGTGGCCTGTATGCCCTGCCTGCACTGCTGCTGCAGAAAGCCCATCAGCATGAAAGCTGGTATCCCGCCGCCAAACCGATTGATGAAGCCGCGCTGAAAAGCGCCTGAGGGCAAGAAGATGGAAAATGTGGTGATTATTGATGCCGTGCGCACGCCAATGGGCCGGTCAAAAGGCGGCGCCTTCCGTCATGTGCGCGCCGAAGATCTCTCTGCGCATCTGATGCGTGAACTGCTGAGCCGCAACCCGACGGTGAACCCGGCAGAGCTGGATGACATTCTCTGGGGCTGCGTGCAGCAGACGCTTGAGCAGGGATTTAATATCGCACGTAACGCTGCCCTGCTGGCCGAAATTCCCCACACGGTGCCAGCCAGCACCGTCAACCGGCTGTGTGGCTCTTCCATGCAGGCGCTGCACGATGCCGCCCGCGCCATTATGGTCGGTGATGCCCGGAGCTGTCTGATCGGTGGCGTGGAGCATATGGGGCATGTGCCGATGAACCACGGCGTCGACTTTCATCCCGGGCTTAGCCGGACGGTTGCCAAAGCCGCAGGGATGATGGGCCTGACGGCAGAAATGCTGGCGCGGATGCATCATATCAGCCGTGAGCAGCAGGATGCGTTTGCCCTGCGTTCGCACCAGCGGGCCTGGCAGGCCACCCGGCGCGGCGATTTTGCGACAGAGATTGTCGCCACCTATGGTCATGACAGCGACGGCATCCTCAAACGTTATGATTTCGATGAAGTGATCCGTGAAGAGACCAGCGCCGAAGGCCTGGCGGCGCTGAAACCGGCTTTCGATCCGGTGAATGGCACCGTGACGGCGGGCTCTTCGTCAGCGTTGTCAGATGGCGCAGCCGCCATGCTGGTGATGAGCGAATCACGCGCCCGCGAGCTGGGACTGATGCCGCGCGCCCGCATCCGCAGCATGGCCGTGGTGGGCTGCGATCCTTCAATCATGGGCTATGGGCCGGTTCCGGCCAGTAAGCTGGCGTTAAAACGGGCGGGACTGAGCGTCAGCGATATCGACGTCTTTGAGCTGAACGAAGCCTTTGCTGCGCAGACACTGCCGTGCATCAAAGATTTAGGGTTGCTGGAGCAGCTGGATGAAAAGGTCAATCTGAATGGCGGCGCGATTGCGTTAGGCCATCCGCTGGGCTGTTCCGGCGCGCGTATCAGTACCACGCTGCTGAACATTATGGAACGACGCGATGCCAGCCTGGGTCTTGCCACCATGTGTATCGGGCTGGGCCAGGGGATCGCAACCGTATTCGAGCGTCTGTAATACGTTGCGTTTTTTTTGTCAGATTTACCCGCCGTTACCGGCGGGTTTTTTCTGTCTGCTGCCGGCGATCAGATAAAGGCAAACGCATCGCCATACATCTGTGACTCGACTGCGCCACGCTCGGCACAGAAACGGTCGCGGGCAATCTTCGCCATCTCAAAGCGCCCGGCGATATAGATCTCATGTTCGCTCAGCGTGCTGAAATCCTGCATCACCGCGGTCAGTACCGTACCGGAACGTCCCTGCCAGCCCGCTTCAGGCTGTTCAACAACCGGGATCACTTTCAGGTTCGGGTGCTTCACCGCCAGCGCATTCAGCTCGTCCAGATCGTACAGATGCTTAAGCTCACGTCCGCCCCAGTAAATGGCGATATCGCGCTCCGGCTGTTCCGCCAGTGCGGTGAGCAGAATCGAACGGGCGTAGGAGAAGCCGGTGCCGCCTGCAATCAGGATCAGTGGCTTACTGCTCTCTTCGCGCAGCCAGGCGTCACCGTGCGGCATATCGACGGTGATCTGGCGATCGTTGCGGATCCGATCCATCACCGCCATCGCATAGAGGTTGAGATCGGACGCGCCGATATGCAGCTCAATAATATCTTTTTCCATCGGCGTTGAGGCCAGTGAGAACGGACGCTTATCACGCTCATCCATCACGACCATCAGATACTGCCCCGCGCGAAAACTGAATTCCGCTTCAGGGATCAGGCGAACGCGATAGACCGTGTCGGTAATCGCCTCAACCGAAGTTACTTTACAGCTTAACGTTGTCATGCGTTCCCTCTGTCGGGTCGTCTTTATGGTTGTGCTCGCCATCAACGCTGTGGCGGCTGATCAAGAATACCTAGCTCATCCCAGATAGCATCAATGCGCGCCGTGACCGCAGGATCTTTAACAATGGGCGTACCCCATTCACGCTGCGTTTCACCCGGCCACTTATTGGTTGCATCAAGCCCCATCTTCGACCCCAGCCCGGAAACCGGCGAGGCGAAATCGAGATAGTCGATAGGGGTATTTTCGACTAATACCGTATCACGGGCCGGATCCATTCGCGTGGTGATCGCCCAGATCACGTCATTCCAGTCGCGCGCATTAACATCATCGTCACACACAATAACAAATTTGGTGTACATGAACTGCCGCAAAAATGACCAGACGCCAAACATGACACGTTTGGCATGCCCTGCGTACTGCTTTTTAATCGTCACAACCGCCAGCCGGTAGGAGCAACCTTCAGGCGGCAGGTAGAAGTCCACGATCTCCGGGAACTGCTTAATCAGAATCGGTACCAGAACTTCATTCAGCGCCACGCCCAGTACGGCGGGTTCATCCGGCGGACGCCCGGTATAGGTGGAGTGATAGATCGGCTGACGACGCTGCGTGATATGCGTCACGGTAAATACCGGGAAGCTATCCACTTCATTGTAGTAGCCGGTGTGGTCGCCGTAGGGGCCTTCTGGCGCCATATCGCCCGCTTCGATATACCCTTCCAGCACGATTTCCGCACTGGCCGGCACTTCGAGATCGTTCGACAGGCACTTCACCACTTCCGTTTTGTTGCCGCGCAGCAGACCGGCAAACGCATATTCTGACAGCGTGTCAGGCACCGGTGTCACCGCGCCGAGGATGGTGGCAGGATCGGCGCCCAGCGCGACCGAAACCGGAAAACGTTCACCCGGATGCGCTTTCGTCCACTCCTGAAAATCAAGCGCGCCGCCACGGTGCGACAGCCAGCGCATGATCAGCCGATTTTTACCGATCACCTGCTGACGGTAAATACCGAGATTCTGGCGCTCTTTGTGGGGGCCACGCGTGACGGTCAGCCCCCAGGTAATCAGCGGTGCGGCATCGCCTGGCCAGCACTTCATGACCGGAATACGCGTCAGATCGACCTCATCACCGCTGAACACCTCTTCCTGACAGGGCGCATTACGCAGCCGTTTGGTCGGCATGTTCAGCACCTGCTTAAACTGCGGCATTTTATCGAACAGGTCGCGGAAGCCTTTTGGCGGCTCAGGCTCTTTCAGGAAGGCCAGCAGCTTACCCACTTCACGCAGGGCGCTCACCTCCTCCTGCCCCATGCCCATGGCCACGCGCTTAGGCGTGCCGAACAGGTTGCACAGCACCGGCATATCGTACCCTTTCGGGTTTTCAAACAGCAGGGCGGGGCCACCGGCACGCAGCGTGCGATCGGCAATCTCCGTCATTTCCAGTTCGGGATCGATGGACTGGGTAATGCGCTTTAGCTCACCGCGCTGTTCAAGCAGCGCGAGGAAGTCTCTCAAATCGTGGTATTTCATGCGGCTTTAACATTCCGGCCAGAGTGAATCGGCCATTATAGGTCTGATTACGCGGAGTTGCTGAGGTTTATACCGCAGCCTCATACGCACTGAAAGGGAACCAGCGGCTGCAGTGCGCGGGTATCGTGCATTCCCTGAATCGGGTCACCGTGACGAAACAGCTTAAAGTCCTCGTTTCGCACGCTGTGATAGCGCAGCTGGTTGTCATGCAGGTGCAGAAAACTGCCTTCACGCAGGGCAATCACCGACTCCGTCGGATTGACCGCGCAGAACTCCGCCAGACGCTCATCGCGGGTTTCGCCCATATGGCCGCTGACGCTGGCATCAAGATAGTGGGGATTGATCTGCACCGGAAAGAGTCCCAGCGCGGGCAGCACCACACTGCTGCGCACCGGCATATCGTTGGTGGTGCGGATGGAGGGCGTCGCCACATTGCAGCCCGCGCTCCAGCCGAGATAAGGCACCTGTCGCTCACGTACTGCACGCTGGATCGGGACGATGAGATCCTGCTCATGCAGCATCTGGTTCAGAAACCAGGTGTTGCCGCCGCTGACCAGAATCAGTTCTGCCTGTGCAATCGCCTCAGCCGGTGAGGCAAAGGATTGAACCAGCCTGACCGGGATGCCCAGAGACGCCGTGAGTTCGGCGGCGCGCTGCTGCTGATCGCCCCGGATTATCGCGTAGGGGATCAGGACCGCCGAGTGGATAGCGCGTCGGGCGATCATCGCGTGCAGCTGCGGCTGCGCATAACCCAGCAGCGGCGCATCGTCCGCCAGCCTGCCATTGCTCAACAGAAAGAGTTCCATCAGACGTTCCTTTTGCAGGGTGAAGGTTATCGAGTCTGATACAGAGCCCTGGTGCACGTCAATTTCCCGTTACCGTTTCTGCCCGCCTCCGGCCTGCTAAGAAAAGTCTCAATTTATTTTCTCTGCGGGCCGCTTTACCCTGCCCCTGCGCTATAACTCTGGCAACAGGTTTGCTATTCTTAGCGTCCATTCAATGGGAGCCGTTATGGAAGCCTGGTACTTACTCTATTGCAAACGTGGACAGCTATTGCGCGCGAAGGAGCATCTCGAGCGGCAGGAGGTGCATTGCCTCAGCCCGATGATCGCTCTGGAAAAGATCGTGCGCGGTAAACGCACCACGGTGAGTGAGCCGCTGTTCCCTAACTACCTGTTTATCGAATTCGATCCTGAAGAGATTCACACCACCACCATCAGCAGCACCCGCGGTGTCAGTCACTTTGTCCGCTTCGGCTCCACCCCGGCAACCGTGCCGTCGGCGGTCATTGAAGCGCTGGAAACCGACGTCCCGCAAATCCTGCTCGATCCTGAAACGCCACAGAGCGGCGATGAGGTGGTCATCACCGAAGGAACGTTTGAAGGGCTGCGCGCCATTTTTGCCGAGCCGGATGGTGAAACACGCTCGATCCTGTTGCTGAATCTCCTCAACAAGCAGGTGATGCGCAGCGTCGATAACAAGCAGTTCCGCAAGCTTTAAGCCAGTCTGAACAGCGTCCGCGCATTATGATCGATGCGGGCCGCCAGTGCCTCCGCACTCTCACCTCGCCATGTCGCCACCTGATTGACAATATGCGGTAAAAAGCAGGGTTCGTTGCGGCGCGAAGGCGGACGCGGACGCATGTCGCGCGGCAACAGGTAGGGCGCATCCGTTTCGAGCAGCAGGCGTTCGGCCGGGATCAGCGGCAGCAGCTCGCGCAGTTCCAGACCCCGACGCTCATCGCAGACCCAGCCCGTAATGCCCACAGATAACCCCATTTCCAGACAGGCTTCCAGTTCGTCGCGCGTGCCGGTAAAGCAGTGGATCACCGCACCCGGCAGTTTTGGCAGCCAGGGGGCAAGCACCGCAGCGAAACGCGCATGGGCTTCACGGCAGTGCAGGAACACCGGCATATTGAGTTCTGCGGCCAGCGCCAGCTGTGCGTCAAATGCATACTCCTGCTGCTCATGGGCTGAGAGGTTGCGATTAAAATCGAGTCCGCACTCACCAATGGCGACCACTTCCGGTTTTTCCGCCAGCCGGCGCAGGGTGCTGGCGATCTCCAGCGACCATTCGCTGGCATGATGAGGGTGAACGCCCGCGGTAGACCAGCAAAAGCCGGGCTGGCCTTCAGCCAGTCGCTGAGCCTGCTGGCTCTCCAGCGCGTTGGTGCCGGTAATAAGCATGCCGGTGACGCCCGCATCACGCGCGCGTTTAACCACCTTTTGCCGGTCGGAGGCGAATTGCGTGCTGGTCAGGTTTACACCGATATCAAACATAATTTTTCCCACAGTTTGTAAAAAAAAACCGCCCGGAGGGGCGGTCTGGATGGCTCGCTTCCCGCCTGTGCGGGTCATACGGTCAGCGTCAGGCGTCGGTATGTTTATCCTCATCCTGTGACCAGCGGCCTTTACCCACATAGTAACGGGAAAAGAATACGCCGACTTCAAACAGGCAGTACATCGGAATAGCGAGCAAAGTTTGGGAAAAAACGTCCGGAGGTGTGAGCAGCATCCCGACTACGAAAGCGCCCACCAGAATATAGGGACGTTTCTTTTTCAGATCTTCCGGGCTGGTGATACCGGTCCAGCAGAGCAACACGATCGCCACCGGCACCTCAAACGCCACCCCAAAGGCCATGAAGAGAGTCATGACGAAATCGAGGTATTTGGCGATATCCGTTGCGACCGTCACGCCGATGGGCGCGGTCTTGGTGAAAAAGCCAAATGCCAGCGGGAAAACGACGAAGTAAGCAAAGGCCACACCGAAGTAGAACAGGAAGGTGCTGGAAAAGAGCAGCGGCATCACCAGCCTGCGCTCATGCCGGTAGAGCGCCGGGGCGACAAATGCCCAGACCTGATAGAGGATCACCGGCACCGCGAGAAACACTGACACGATGATGGTCAGCTTTATCGGGGTAAAGAACGGCGAGGCGACATCGGTTGCAATCATGCTGGAGCCCACCGGCATCTGACTGATCAGCGGTGATGCGACCAGCTGGTAGATGTCGTTGGCGAAATAGACCAGTACCAGGAAAATGACCAGTACGGCGATGATGCAGTTCAGTAATCGCTTACGCAGCTCAATCAGATGGCTGATGAGCGGTTGGGTATCTTCAACGGCCATTATCGTTCATCACCTGCAGAAGAGGAGGTCGCGGAAGGACGCGCAGACTCTGATGACCTGGCGGATTCGCCAGCGGGTGCCTGTGCCGGTGCGCTGGCCACAGCAGCAGGTGCAGCAGAGGATGGCGCAGCCGGAGCGGATGGCGCAGCAGAGGGTCGCTGTGCGGCCGCGGCCGGTGCGGGTTGCACCGCGGCATCGGCACCCGCTACCGCAGACGGTGCCTGTGCCGGTGCGCTGGCCTGATGCTCTGCTGAGGCTGGCGTCGCGGCGGTTTCCGTCGCAGCAGGCTCAGGGGCATACCGGTGCTGTGCTGAGTGGATGGTGTTCGCTTCGTCTTCCTCTTTTTCAATGTCGATGCTCTGACTGACCGAGCGCTTCATTGAATCTGCCGTTTTACGCAGCTCTTCCATCGACTCCTTCAGCTCAGGGGAGAGGGTGCCACGGCCCGCCTCTTCCACCTTTTTCAGGCTCTCCTGCAACTCCTGCAGTTTGAGCTCCTGCGCCAGTTCATGTTGTACATTGGCTGCCAGCGAACGAATCGCCCTGATCCAGCCGACCACGGTTTTCACCGCAACCGGTAATCGTTGCGGGCCGAGTACAATCAGCCCGATAACGAACACCAATACCAGTTCACTAAAACCAATATCGAACACGGTTTACACCTGCTTGTCGTTCTTGGCTTCTTCTTTGTTAGCCGAAGTTTGCTGTTTGTCCGCCAGCGTTTTGGCAGCGAAGTCAGCGTCCTGCTCTTTCGGTTGATCCTTTTTGTCGTCCTCATCACTCATGGCCTTTTTGAAGCCACGAATCGAAGAACCTAAATCCGAACCCAGATTACGTAATTTATTGGTACCGAACAGAAGTACAACAATCACGGCAATGATTAACAGTTGCCAGATACTGATACCGCCCATGAGATAGCCTCTAATATTCTGTGAAAACGATAAGGTAATGCAGGACAGAGTGCCCTTTTTAGCCGGGCTTTAGCCAGCGACATTACCTTTTTTTAAACAGACGTGACAATCAGTTTGTCTTACGCCAGCCGATTAGCCACGAAACGATTCCTGCTGCCATCAGAACCGCCGGAAAGAGATCCCAGTCCGGTCGGGTGAGCAGAACTGCCGTTCCGCTTAGCAGCAGCGTGGCACCGACGCCAAACAGATAACGCGCCTGATGATGACGGACGCGCTGCGCATTGAGATCGCCCACTAATTTATCGACGCTGTGCCGTAAAAGCTTGTGCTGGCGCATGCTGTCGTAAAAGAGTTCTGGCAGCTCCGGGAGCTTTTCAGCCCAGAACGGCGCTTTCTCTTTGACCGCACGGATAATGGCAGGGATACCCACCTGATCCTTGATCCACTCTTCCAGGAAGGGTTTGGCCGTTTTCCACAGGTCGAGCTGTGGGTAGAGCTGACGGCCAATGCCTTCCACATAAAGCAGCGTTTTTTGCAGCAGCACCAGCTGCGGCTGCACTTCCATATTAAAGCGACGCGCGGTGTTGAACAGGTTCAGCAGCACATGCCCGAACGAGATCTCAGCCAGCGGCTTTTCAAAAATCGGCTCACACACCGTGCGAATCGCAAACTCGAAATCTTCGACGTTGGTATCGGGCGGTACCCAGCCGGAATCAACGTGCAGCTCGGCAACCTTGCGATAGTCACGGTTGAAGAACGCGATAAAGTTTTCCGCCAGATAACGCTTATCTTCTTTGTTCAGCGACCCCACGATGCCGCAGTCGATACCGATATATTGCGGATCTTCCGGGTGTTCATAGCTGACAAAAATATTGCCCGGATGCATATCTGCGTGGAAGAAGCTGTCGCGGAAGACTTGGGTAAAGAAGACCTGGACACCCCGTTCGGCCAGCAGCTTCATGTTCACGCCGTGGCGCTCAAGCGTCGCAACGTCGGAAATCGGGATGCCGTAAATGCGCTCCATCACCATCATGGTTTCGCTGCAATAGTCGGAATAGACTTCCGGTACATAGAGCATACGGCTCTCTTCAAAATTGCGGCGTAACTGAATGGCGTTGGCGGCTTCGCGTAACAGGTTCAGCTCATCAAGCAGGGTTTTCTCATAATCGCGCACCACTTCGACCGGACGCAGACGACGGCCATCCGGCAGCAGACGCGGAACCCAGCGCGCCAGGCGATAGATCAGCTTCATATCCGCTTTGATCACCGGCAAAATGTCGGGGCGGATCACTTTGATCACCACTTTTTTGCCGTTAGATTTCAGCGTGGCGGTGTGAACCTGCGCAATCGACGCAGACGCCAGCGGCTTAATGTCAAAATCATCAAACCAGGTCTCGATGGGGGCACCCATCGAGGCTTCAATCTGTGCTTTCGCTTTGACGCCATCAAAGGGCGCCACACGGTCCTGCAGGATCGCCAGCTGATCGGCGATCAGCGGCGGGAAAAGATCCCGGCGCGTTGACAGCATCTGACCAAACTTGATCCAGACCGGCCCCAGCTGCTCCATCGCCATACGCATACGCGCACCGGTCGGTTCATGCTGGTGCAGATTGGGGATCCAGAAAATTGAGCGACGCCACAGGCGGAACAGGAAAGTGAGACGTGTCTGCGGGATCAGTTCATCAAGGCCATAGGTCAGAAACACCTTCATGATCAGATATAAGCGGCGGATCTCTCCTAAACTCATTTTGCCTCCAGCTGCGCCAGACGCGCATCAAGCGCCTCAAGCGAACGTTCCATCGCGTCGACCTCCTCAGAAAACCAGGCCAGTTCCAGTGAGCCAGGCGCAACACGCCACTCTTCGGTCATGGCCTGTCCGAGATATCCCTGACGACGCGCTGCTTCACCTTTGAAAAAGCGGAAAGCCTGCTGTGCCCGCTGACTGATGCCCTGCGCGGCGATGTCGCCCACCCAGGGAGCCAGATATTCCGCCGGATCCAGCTCAGCCAGATCCATCAGCGCCGAGAACTGCTGCACCACCTGCAGATCGCCCTCTACCTGCAGTTCACCGCTGCGAATCAGCGGCGTCAGCTGCTGGCGATCGCGCAGCTTTGGCAGACTTTTCAGCGAGGTGATCACCGTGCAGTCGCTGCGGTCCTGCCAGTCAGCTAACACGTCCAGCTGCTGTTCACTGAACACCAGCACCAGGGGAGACGAGAACTCATTCAGGCGCAGTGTCAGGACTTTGCCATTCAGACGTTGCCGCGCCGGCTTAAGGCCGCGATCGCGGTACAGAATACGGTTCAGTGCCGTCTCCATGCCCGCCGTAATCAAAGGAGTCAGGTTCATCACCATCTCACTCAGAACTTAAATCCACGATGCAGCGCCACGATGCCGCCAGTCATGTTGGAGTAAGTGGTATTTTCAAAGCCGACATCGTTCATCATCGCCTTCAGGGTCTCCTGATCGGGATGCATACGGATCGATTCGGCGAGATAGCGGTAGCTCTCAGCATCCTGCGCCACCAGCTGGCCGATACGCGGCAGAATGTGGAACGAATAGGCGTCATACGCTTTGCTCAGCGGGTCCAGCACCGGCTTAGAGAACTCCAGCACCAGCAGGCGTCCGCCCGGCTTAAGCACCCGGAACATGGAGGCCAGCGCCTTCTCTTTTTCCGTGACGTTGCGCAGACCAAAGGAGATGGTGATGCAGTCGAAGTAGTTATCAGGGAAAGGCAGAGCTTCTGCGTTGGCCTGCACGTAACTCACGTTGCCCACCACACCCTGATTGCGCAGCTTTTCGCGGCCCATCTTCAGCATGGAACTGTTGATATCCGCCAGTACCACCTGACCGGTGTCACCCACCAGACGAGAGAATTTTGCCGTCAGATCGCCGGTGCCTCCCGCCAGATCCAACACACGCTGACCGCGGCGAACACCGCTGCTGTCGATGGTAAAGCGCTTCCAGATACGATGGACGCCAAAGGACATCAAATCGTTCATCAGGTCATATTTTGCCGCTACGGAGTGAAACACATCCGCGACTTTGTCAGCTTTTTCGCTTTTGGCGACCGTCTGAAAGCCAAAATGGGTGGTTTCCTGCTGTGATTCATCTGCCATCGGTTTTACCTGCTCCACAAACAATACTTTCCGAAGTGTATCAGAGTCACGGAAGTCAGGCACGCTGCGCCCATACTATTCGTGGAGGCGTCTCACACGCCTGTCACTGTCATCCGCATCCTCATCATCCCTGTCGTCATCTGCCATCCGCTTTTCCGGCATAGCCCGTTCGGCCAGCTGAGGATTGATCGGCCGTTTGATTTCAACGCCCAGCGCACGGAAGCCTTCCGTCTGCGCAATCAGGTTACCGCGCCCCTCTGCCAGCTTTTTCATCGCCTCGCGATAGCTGTTTTGCGCTTTGTCCAGACTGTGACCAATACCGCTCATGTCATCCACAAACAGCCGCATCTTGTCATAGAGGCGTGCGGCCCGATCGGCAATACGCTGTGCATTGCGGCTCTGGTGCTCATAGCGCCACAGATTATTGATGGTCCGTAACGCCACCAGCAGCGTGGTGGGGCTGACCAGCATGATATTCTGCTGCAGCGCCTCGCTAATCAGCTCAGGCTGGCGGTCGATCGCCAGTAAAAAGGCCGGTTCAACCGGAATGAACATCAACACATAATCCAGCGAGCGTAAACCGGGCAATTGTTGATAATCTTTTCGCCCCAGCAGGCGGATATGAGCCCGCATGGCGCTGACATGCTCCTGAATCGCCTGTTCACGTTCGATCTCATCATCCGCATTGAAGTAGCGCTCATAGGCCACCAGCGTCATCTTGGCGTCCACCACCACATCTTTGCCCTGCGGCAGCCGCACAATCACATCCGGCTGCATCCTGCCCTGCTGTTCAGACTGAATGCTGACCTGCGTTTCATATTCATAGCCTTCACGCAGCCCGGAGGCTTCCAGCACCCGACTCAGGACCACTTCCCCCCAGTTACCCTGAATTTTATTGTCGCCCTTCAGGGCTTTGGTCAGGTTGAGCGCCTCCTGCGCCATCTGCGCATTCAGCTGCTGAAGCTGACGGATTTCGTGGGTCAGGGTGTGACGTTCACGCGCCTCTGCACCAAAGCTTTCATGCACCTGACGACGAAAGCCATCCAGCTGTTCACGTAACGGGCCAATCAGGCTATCCAGGCTTTGACGGTTCTGCTCATCGACGCGACGGCCGCTGTTTTCGAAAATGCGGTTGGCGAGGTTTTCAAACTGGGCGCTGAGACGCTGCTCGCTGTTGGTCAGCAGGCGCTGCTTCTCCTCGGCGGCAAAACGGGTCTCTTCCAGACGGATGGTCACTTCACGCAGCTCCGCTTCCTGCGCGCTATTGACCTCCAGCTGATTGCGCAGCTCGCGATTGAGCTGCTCGCTTTCATTGCGCCAGTAGTCGAGCTGCTGCAGCCGCTCCGTGGCTCCGCTCAGGGCACCGTGCAGCTGACGCAGCTCCTGTTCCCGCTCGCGGATCTGCTGCTGAAGCTGTTCAGTCTGCTGCTGCTGACGCTGCTGCGCCTCCTGCTGCAGACGGCGCTCAGTCTGGAAACTGGCGGCCTGGTGCCCGGCACGAAGCTGTGCCAGCATCCAGCCGATTCCGACCCCGGCAAGCGCCAGACAGATGCTGATGATGATGTGCTGATCCATGATTTCCCCGCGACTTACACTGCTGAGGAAAAAGGTAGAGTCGCACTGTATGAATGTCCAGATAAATTTATTCGCGCTCAGCAACTTAGAGCGCGGTCACGGTCACCCTTCCCGCCTGCCACTCCTCAATCAGAAAAAAGGGCATCGGCAACAGCCACTCACCCTGCTTAACCTGCGCCAGATAGTGCCAGGTGGTTTCGCCCGCGGTGATCGCCACGCGCTGTCTGCTGCCGTCGGCCACACTGGCTTTCCCGGTCATACTGGCAAAGCCGGCATTGCTGCCCACGTGGAACTGCGGCGTCTGCCAGCGCACCGGCGCATGGGCAGGCCACGGCCGGGCCTGATGAAAGTGAAACAGTTCATCGTGATTCAGCACGCTTTCACGTACTGTCGGCCATAACGCCACTTTGAGGAAATATTGATCGGTGAAGCGTTCGCTCCCCCGGTAGTGCGCAATAAAATCACGCATCGCCTGTTCCACGTTGTGAAAGACGCCATGACAGCCGCCCCACATCCCTGCCAGCAGCAGTTCGGTGTGGGAAAAGTAGTCACGCATATGGTGGAACCAGTAAGGTGAAGCCAGCCAGGCGCTGACCGCCGCCGCTTCGCGCTCTGAGAGCAGCGAGTCGGCATCGCGGACGATAAAGCGCTTCACGCCGGGATCGTCCATCACCAGAAAACGCCACAGGGTGGGAAACAGGGTTTTCTCATGCGACATATCGACCCGTTGCACATGCGGCTGGTCCAGTCGCTGCCAGACATGCTGCGGCACGCTGTCGTCAAGGTAGATGCGGCAGACCCAGCCGGGATAGAGTTCAGGTGCGACTTCAACGTTTTTAATCAGGGTTTCGCAGTAGCGCGGCTGGTCACCAAACAGGCTGAAGGCAATGACATTCTGGTGCGGCTGTGTGAGATCGGCAGGTTCGGGCTGGGGAGCGGGAAACGCCACGCGCTGCCCCTGACTGAAACGCGCATCGGACTGCATCAGCGACGCCAGACCATAGCGCGCCACCTCATCCGGCTTATTCAGCCAGCCACAGACTTCCGTCAGGCCATCCAGCCAGGTTTCAGAGGCGGTGCTGCGCACCGCGGGCGGGGAGTGTGCAATCTTCTGATAGATTTTATAGGACTTCTGGTACTGACCCAGACGCAGCAGACAGAGCGCATAGTCGCTCAGCACCTGCATCTGCTGAGGCAGATAGCGCAGTGCCTCTTCGCAGCACTGGGCGGCCTGTGCATAGTCACCCTGCTGCATGGCGGCACGGAAGCGTTCGGCACCGCGTTCCAGCCGGGCATTAAGGGCGGCGGGATCGGCTTTGAATGCCGGTCGTCGGACAGGAAGTGTATTGCGCATAAGCCTTCTCAGGTTTCACTGAAATGACGCGCCCTATACAGCAGCAGGCCCGATAGGGGCCCGCGGCCTGACGCGGCCTACAGCAAGCGACGCGCCGCTTCGACCACAATCTTCACTGCGTCGCTTTCTGTCTGTTTCATGGTGACCGCATCAGGGATCTCTTTCTGCGTACGGTTCACAATGACGCCTGCCACCATACCGGCGCGGAGGCCCTGGCTGGCGCACATGGTTAACAGTGTAGCGGATTCCATCTCATAGTTGAGGACACCCATCTCCTGCCACTCTTTCATCGATCCCTTGAAACGGCTGACGACGCGGCCTGAGACGGTGTCGTAGCGCTCCTGGCCCGGATAGAAGGTGTCAGAGGAGGCGGTAATGCCGATATGGGTGGTGGCGCCACAGGCTTCTGCAGCCGCCACCAGCGCAGTGGTACAACCGAAGTCAGCCACCGCCGGGAACTCCATCGGCGCGAAATGCAGGCTGGCGCCATCCAGGCGCACGGAGGCGGTCGTGACCAGCACATCGCCGACGTTGATATGTGGCTGAATGGCACCCGTGGTGCCGACGCGCAGGAAGGTGCGCACGCCAAGCTGAGCCAGCTCTTCTACCGCAATCGAGGTCGAAGGGCCGCCGATGCCGGTTGAGCAGACAACCACCGGCTTGCCATCCAGTTTTGCCAGCCAGGAGGTAAATTCACGGTGTGAGGCGAGATGCGTGGCATCCTCCATCAGTCCGGCAATTTTCTTCACGCGCTCCGGGTCGCCCGGCACAATCGCCAGGGTGGCGCCCTGCAGATCGGCTTTCGTCAGGCCAAGATGGAAAACGTCAGACTGTGTCATTTGCAGACTCCTGTTAAGGGATGATAGCGCGCCACTCTACGCCAGCACGCCCGATAAATATGTGACAGCATTCACTTAAGAAAATGAAAGTTACATTTACCGAAAGAAAAAATGCGACATTAATCACACATTAACATCTTCTTCGCCCGGATAACGCCCGGTGGGGCTGTGTCGGGGTCAGGGCAATGTTAAAGAGGTGGATGCGTTTGTTCGCTGCTGATTCTGTTACCCGACACCTGGCACGCACGCTTTCGGGCCAGGCTATAGTTACGTGATTGCGCCAATGCTTGCACGGAGAGAATAATGAAACCCAGTGATACTTTGCCACAAAAACCGGCGACGGGCGGCTTTGCCCCAGCCGTGCAGCCCACCGCCGACACCACCATTATTACCGATAGTCCGGCCATTCACGCAGGTGAGACTTCCGTGCCCAGTCAGGGCGAAAACATGCCGGCCTATTTTGCAAAACCGCAGTCAGCGGAAGGTCCTTTACCCGTCGTGCTGGTGGTGCAGGAGATCTTTGGTGTGCACGAACACATCCGGGATATCTGCCGCCGTCTGGCGCTGGAAGGCTATCTGGCGATTGCACCGGAGCTCTATTTCCGCGAGGGCGATCCCTCTGAGTATCACGATATCCCGACGCTGTTCAGCGAGCTGGTCAGTAAAGTGCCGGATACTCAGGTGCTGGCTGACCTGGACCATGCCGCCAACTGGGCCGCACGCAACGGCGGCGATATCCGCCGCATGGGCATTACCGGTTTCTGCTGGGGTGGCCGCATCAGCTGGCTCTACGCCGCGCACAATCCGCAGCTGCGCGCCGCCGTGGCCTGGTATGGACGGCTGACCGGCGACCGCACTCTGAAGCAGCAGAAGCACCCGATTGATATTGCCGTCGCGCTCAACGCGCCGGTTTTAGGACTCTATGGCGGACAGGACGAGAGCATCCCGCTGGAGAGCGTCGAGCAGATGCGACAGGCGCTGCATGCCGCCAATGCCACCGCCGAGATCATCGTCTATCCCGAAGCGGGTCATGCGTTTAATGCAGACTACCGCCCGAGCTACCATGCGGAATCGGCTCAGGATGGCTGGCAGCGGATGCTGACCTGGTTCAGGCAATATGGTGTGACCTCGCAGTAACTGAAAAAGGGGCGCGTCTGCGCCCCTTTTTTTTGCCACCCGGACCCGCTCCCCTACGCCGTCTCACCACGCAGTTTCTTCGCCGCCGTTACCATATTGGCCAGCGCCTGCCGTGTTTCCGTCCAGCCGCGCGTTTTCAGGCCGCAGTCCGGGTTTACCCACAGACGCGCTGCCGGAATCCGTTGTGCGGCCTTCTGCAGCAGGGCCTCTATCCACTCAACGCTGGGAACGTTAGGCGAGTGAATGTCATAGACGCCGGGGCCGATTTCATTCGGATAGTCGAAATGCTCAAACGATTCCAGCAGCTCCATATCGGAGCGCGAGGTTTCAATGGTGATGACATCCGCATCCAGCGCCGCAATGGCATCCATGATGTCGTTGAACTCGCAGTAACACATATGGGTGTGAATCTGGGTGTCATCCTGCGCCACGGCCGCGGTAAGCCGGAACGCCTCTACCGCCCAGGTCAGGTAGGCGGCCCACTCCGACTGATGCAAAGGCAGGCCCTCACGCAGAGCCGGTTCATCTATCTGAATAATCCCGATTCCCGCTTTCTCCAGATCTTTCACTTCATCACGCAGCGCCAGCGCGATCTGCTTTGCGAGGGTTTCCCGTGACACATCTTCACGCGGGAAAGACCAGCAGAGGATGGTAACCGGGCCAGTCAGCATCCCTTTTACCGGCTTGTCGGTCAGCGACTGCGCATAGCTGGCCCACTCCACGGTGATCGCCGCCGGCCGGCTGATATCCCCGATGATGACCGGCGGTTTCACACAGCGGGAACCGTAGCTCTGCACCCAGCCGTTCTGGGTGAAGACAAATCCCTCCAGATGCTCGCCAAAATACTCCACCATGTCGTTGCGTTCCGCTTCACCGTGAACCAGCACATCCAGCCCCAGCCGCTCCTGTTCGGTAATGGCCTGCCTGATATGTGCCGCGATGCCGGTGCGGTAGTGGCTGCTGTCGAGACGGCCCTGCTTAAAGTCGAGGCGCAGGCCACGGATCTCAGTGGTCTGTGGAAAAGAGCCGATGGTGGTGGTGGGCCAGGCCGGCAGTCTGAAACGCTGACGCTGCAGGGCAGCCCGCTCAGAATAGGCGCGCTGGCGCTGACTGAGCTGTGGCGTGATGGCCTGCAGACGCTGGCCCACTGCGGCATTGTGCACGCGGCGCGAGTGCGCACGGGCGCGCACCGGGGCACTCCAGGCCTCCAACGACGCCGCATCGTTCTGGTTCAGTGCGAGAGTAAGCAGCGAAAGTTCAGCACACTTCTGCAGGGCGAAAGCGAACCAGCTTTTGACCTCATCATCCAGACGGGTTTCCACGCTGAGATCGATCGGGCTGTGCAGCAGCGAGCAGGAGGAGCCGATCCAGACCTGTTCCCGCTGTGCAATCACCGGTTGCAGACGGCTGAACCAGCGGCTGAGATCGGCGCGCCAGACGTTACGCCCGTTGATCACCCCGAGTGACAGCAGCCAGCTGGCGGGCAGTTGCTGATTCAGCTGCTGGAGGTCATCGTGGCCATGAACCAGATCGACATGCAGGCCCTGCACCGGCAGTGCGCGAATCACCTCAATATTCTGTCCGATGCTGTCAAAGTAGGTGGTCAGCAGCAGTCTGCTGTGACCCTGCAGCGCGTCATACGCCGGTTTGAAGGCGTCGCGCCACGCCTGCGGCAGTTCCAGGGCCAGGGCCGGTTCATCAATCTGCACCCATTCGATGCCCCGTCTGGCCAGTTCTGCCAGCACCTGCTGGTAGACGGGCAGAATCGCTTCCAGCAGCGACAGGCGCTCGAACGGCTCACCTTTCACTTTGCCCAGCCACAGATAGGTTACCGGCCCCAGCAGCACCGGCTTGATGTTGTGACCCAGCGCCAGCGCCTCATCGACCTCGTCCAGCAGCTGAGTCCAGGTCAGTTTAAACCGCTGTCCCCGGGTAAATTCCGGCACCATGTAGTGATAGTTGGTGTTAAACCATTTGGTCATCTCTGCCGCGGCGGCGGGTTCCCCGCTGGGGGCTCGACCGCGGCCCAGGCGGAACAGGGTGTCCAGGTCAACGCTGCCCTCCGGGTTCTGATGGCGTGCGGGCACGTTGCCCAGCATCAGGCTGGTGGTCAGCACATGATCGTACCAGGCGAAATCGCCGACCGGCAGCAGATCGACACCCGCCGCTTTCTGCTGTTGCCAGTGGCGGGCGCGCAGTTCACGGCCCACCGCCAGTAAGTCCTGCTGCGAAATATCACCCGCCCAGTACTGCTCCAGTGCTTTTTTCAGTTCCCGGCGCAGGCCAATACGGGGAAAGCCGAGGGTGTGGTTCAGAATAGTCATGTGCTGTTCTCCAGATAATCTTTCACGCTGGCTTTTACAGGCAGCCAGAGAGGTTTAGCCGTCCAGATGTTTACACTGCTATAATCTGCGGGTACTGTATGTGGCTCAAGCGCAATATGTTCATTTTCGATGTGAAGGACCCTCATGATTGAACTCAAGCACCTGCGGACGCTTCAGGCTCTGCGCAATACGGGATCGCTGGCGGCGGCGGCGGCCCAGCTTCACCAGACGCAATCGGCGCTCTCTCATCAGTTCAGCGACCTGGAGCAGCGGCTGGGATTCCGCCTGTTCGTGCGTAAAAGTCAGCCGCTGCGGTTTACGCCGCAGGGCGATATTCTGCTGCAGCTGGCAGAGCAGGTGTTGCCGCAGATCCAGCACGCCCTGCAGGCGTGCCATGAGCCGCATCAGACCACGCTGCGGGTGGCGATCGAGTGTCATAGCTGTATTCAGTGGCTGACCCCCGCACTGGATAAATTCCGTCAGAGCTGGCCGCAGGTGGTGATGGATTTCAAATCGGGCGTGACCTTTGATCCTCAGCCCGCTCTGCAGCAGGGTGAGCTGGATGTGGTGCTGACCTCCGATATTCTGGCGCGCTCCGGCCTGTTCTACTCCCCGATGTTTGATTATGAAGTGCGGCTGGTGCTGGCAACGGATCATCCTCTGGCCCAGGTGGAGCAGATTGCCCCGGAAGATCTGGCTGATGAGGTGTTGATGATCTATCCGGTACAGCGTCAGCGTCTGGATATCTGGCGTCACTTCCTGCAGCCTGCTGGCGTCAGCCCGGCGCTGAAAAGCGTCGATAACACCCTGCTGATGATTCAGATGGTTTCCGCGCGCATGGGTATCGCGGCGCTGCCGCACTGGGTGGTGGAGAGTTTTGAGAAGCAGGGTCTGGTCGTGACCCGCACGCTGGGTGAGGGGCTCTGGAGTCGTCTTTATGCCGCCGTGCGCGAAGGTGAACAGCGGCAGCCGGTGCTGGAAGCCTTTATCCGTTTCGCCCGTCAGCACGCCTGTGAGCATCTGCCGTTTGTGCGCGATGCTGCCCTGCCCGGTGCGGTGTTGCAGCGGTAACCGGTCGGGCACAAACCTGCGCGAACGCTGGCAAAATCCCCTATAATGCGCAGCCTGTCGACTGACCATGAGAAGATCTCACCATGACTAATAACGATATTCTGCGCAGCGTGCGCTACATGCTTAATCTGAGCGATGCCGGAATGGTGAAGATTTTTGCGCTGGCGGAATGTGAGGTACCCGAGACGGATGTTCAGGCGTGGCTGAAAAAAGATGACGACGCCGCGTTCCGTCCCTGCCCTGATGTGCTGATGGGTTATTTTCTGAATGGCCTGATTTTTTACCGTCGTGGTAAAAGTGAAGAGGCGCCTGCCCCGTCGATCGAGCGCAAAATGAATAACAACATCTTCATGAAGAAACTGCGTATCGCGTTCGATCTGAAAACGACCGACATTCCTGACGTGCTGAAGCGCGCAAACTTTACCGTGTCGCAGGCGGAAGTAGGGGCGATTTTCCGCAAGCCTGACCATAAGAACTACCGCGAGTGTGGCGATCAGATTCTGCGTAACTTCCTGAAAGGGCTGGCGATGATCCAGCGTCCGAAGAGTGATAAGCCGGCTTAATTTTTGATCGCTTCTGACCCCTGCGTGGTCAGAGGTGGCGCATCTGATCGCAAAGAAAGCCTGCATCCATGCAGCACGGCCTCGCCATCCCTGGCTCGGACGCTTTGCTCCTCAGCTGCGCCCCCCCTTCCCTCCCGCTTCATCAGGGCTTTGACAAGAGCAGCACCGGGCCTGCCATTCCCTCCTTCATGCTCGCACTGAGCCACGCATTTAACAGCGATGAGGCTGTCACGCCTCCAGGCTTTACTACCCTTGCATCACTCCTTCATGCTCGCGCTGAGCCATGTATTTAACAGCGATGAGGCTGTTGCGCCTCATGGGCTGGCGCGTCAGAAGAGCGAAGCGTCCGGGCCAGGGATGGCCCGGCCGATCCACAGGGAAGTGAGATTCCTTCGCGATCGGACGCGCCAGCCCGGGAGGCCTCACCTGACCCACAGCTACTGATTAGGTACGATTCTCCTTTAAGATCGGCTACTACGCCCCACCACCCAGCGCTTATGCACCCACAGCGAGGCGAGGATCACCAGCGCACCCGCAATAAAGCTCGGCCAGTGCGGTTTCTCCTGCCAGATTGCCAGATTCACCAGCAGCCCGGCGGGAACGTGCATGTTATTCATAATGCCCAGCGTGCCGGCATCGACCTGCGTTGCACCGTAGTTCCACATAAAATAGCCCAGACCGGAAGCCGCAACGCCCAGCCAGATCAGAATGCCCCACTGCAGGGAGGTGGTCGGCAACTTCTGCGGATTACCCCAGGCGCACCACGCGATCACGGCAATCACAACCGCACCCAGATAGAACCAGGAGAAGGCGGTGTGCTGCGGCATCGGACGGGTCTCCTGCAGACGCTTATACCCAACCATTCCCGCCGCAAAACAGATGTTTGCCAGCTGCACTAACAGCAGCCCGAACCAGAAATGATCGCTGACTTTGTCATAACGGATAATCGCCGCACCGGCCACCGCCAGCAGCGCACTGAACACATAACCGATGCGCAGCGGACGACGGCTGATCAGATCGTAAATCAGCGTCACATACAGCGGCGTCATCACCGTAAACAGCAGAAATTCTGAAACGCTCAGATAGAGATAGGCTTCAAAACTCAGCAGATACATCACCCCGAGCTGCAGCATCCCCACCAGCATATAAAGCAGCAGCGTTGAAGGGCGGTAGCCGCGCCAGCGCAGGAAAGGCAGGAAGACCAGCGCAGCCAGCGCCAGACGCATCAGAACGGAAAACCAGCTGTCCACCTGCCCGGCAAGGTATTCGCCAATCAGACTGAACGAAAAGGCCCACAGAATAGTGGTAATAATTAATAAGAACACGGTCATGACCCTGAAATTAACAGGCCGCCAGTGTAAACAATGTGCTGCCATCAGGCTGTGAAATCTGGTTGACATCTGACTATAAAACATTCGATCAGAATCTTTAAGCAGCGCACCGTTTACACAGACTGACATAACTGTCGACAGAACCGCTTTTCCGCCAGACAAAATGCGCGAAATGATCCATCAGGTGAACACTTTCGCTCTCAACTGTAATAAAACTGTAACAAATGTGTCATTCATCACAGTAACGCTGCGCAACTAACACTATTCTTTGCGCGAAATGGAACATCGGATGGCCATTTTCTCCTCTTTTCCTGCTTCAACCTGCCGGGAATTCAAAAACCATAATGTGCCCTGGAGGGCCTCACTGATGCTGAGCATTTTTAAACCTGCGCCACGCCAGCCACAGGTGGCAGAGGATCGTGTCGATCCCCTCTACCGTCGTCTGCGCTGGCAAATTTTCATCGGGATCTTCTTCGGTTATGCCGCCTACTATCTGGTCAGAAAAAACTTTGCGCTCGCGATGCCCTATCTGGTCGAGCAGGGTTTTTCGCGGGGCGATTTAGGGTTTGCCCTGTCGGGCATCTCCATCGCCTACGGCTTTTCAAAATTCATCATGGGATCGGTGTCGGACCGCTCAAACCCGCGCGTCTTCCTGCCGGCTGGCCTGATTCTGGCCGCGGCGGTGATGCTGATCATGGGATTTGTGCCCTGGGCGACCTCCAGCATCATGGTGATGTTTGTACTGCTGTTTATCTGCGGCTGGTTTCAGGGGATGGGCTGGCCGCCGTGCGGACGCACCATGGTTCACTGGTGGTCACAGAAGGAGCGCGGCCGGATCGTCTCGGTCTGGAACTGCGCCCATAATGTGGGCGGCGGTATCCCCCCGCTGCTGTTTCTGCTGGGCATGGCGTGGTTTAACGACTGGAAAGCGGCGCTCTACATGCCCGCTTTTGGCGCGATTGCCATTGCGATTCTGGCCTTTGCGCTGATGCGCGATACCCCGCAATCCTGTGGCCTGCCGCCGATTGAAGCGTATAAAAACGACTATCCGCCCGACTACGATGCCAGCCATGAAGAGGAGCTGACGGCAAAGCAGATCTTCATGAAGTACGTGCTGCCGAACAAGCTGCTGTGGTACATCGCGCTGGCCAACGTGTTTGTCTATCTGCTGCGCTACGGCATCCTCGACTGGTCTCCGACCTATCTCAAAGAGGTGAAACACTTCACGCTGGATAAATCCTCCTGGGCCTACTTCCTGTATGAATATGCGGGGATACCGGGGACGCTGCTCTGCGGCTGGATGTCGGATAAAGTGTTCCGCGGCAATCGGGGGGCGACCGGGGTGTTCTTTATGACGCTGGTCACCGTCGCGACCGTCATCTACTGGCTCAATCCGGCGGGTAACCCCGGCGTTGATATGGCCTGTATGATCGTGATTGGCTTCCTGATCTACGGTCCAGTGATGCTGATTGGTCTGCACGCGCTGGAGCTGGCCCCGAAAAAAGCGGCAGGAACGGCAGCGGGCTTTACCGGCCTGTTCGGCTACCTGGGTGGGTCGGTGGCCGCCAGCGCTATTGTCGGTTACACCGTCGACTACTTCGGCTGGGATGGCGGCTTCCTGGTGATGATCGCAGGCTGCGTGCTCGCCGTTATTCTGCTGCTCCTGACCATGGTCAGCGAACACAGACACAAACAGAAAATCGCCTGACGGCATAAAAAAAGGGCCGGATAACCGGCCCTTTTCATTCATCTGCTTATGCGAGGTAGAGTGCGCGCAGCGTCTGCGGCACCGCATCATCCGCATTCGATCCAATCACTTCCAGCGCCGGCAGCGTATCTTTCAGCCGCTGATGGGCGTTCTGCATGATACAGCCCTTGCCCGCCATGCTCAGCATCTCCACATCGTTCATGCCGTCGCCAAAGGCGATACAGCTTTGCAGCGAATGACCCAGCTGCTTCGCCACGGCTTCCAGCGCATGCCCCTTCGACACGCCGCCCGCCATGACCTCCAGGCAAGTGGGTAATGAGAAGCTGACGTTAACGCGGTCACCCCAGCGCGCTTCAATGGCCTGCTCCATCGGGATCAGATGTTCAGGGTTTTCGCAGGTGAAGAAGACTTTGCTGATGTTATCGGTTGGCAGCAGACCTGGCTCATAGACCTGATAATTGAACACCGACTCGCGGAAGTAATCCTGTTCCGCCGGACTTGAGCGGCTGACAAACCACTCATCATCCCGGTAGACGTGAGTCAGGATTTCGTTGTGATGATATTGCAGGCCAAACAGATCGCTGGCGATGTCGGCATCCAGATTGTGACTGAAGACCAGTTCGCCCGCCGCGTTGTGAACGCGCGCGCCGTTTGAAGTGATCATATAAGCCGGAATCGCCAGGCTGTCGCGCATCTGTCCGACATCGATATGATGACGGCCGGTCGCGAAAACGAAGTGGATATCTCTGGCGACCAGCTGCTGCAGCGTTTCGCGTGCAAACGGGGTCAGGCGATGTTCGGGAGAAAGCAGCGTGCCATCCAGGTCGGATGCAACGATGTGGTACATGAAAACCTCGGGTATCGGAGTCTGCCGGCTTTCGCCGGTCGGATAAATAACGTCAGTGATGCGCTGAAAAGAAGTCGACCACTGCATGGAGCGCTTCGGCACGCATCGCGTCTTTTTCAAACAGGATCTCATGACGCGCGCCGTTGATCACCCGCGGCGTGTTGCCCTCACACGGATGACCCGCCGCAGCCATCGCGGCACAAAACAGGTCCTGCGAACGGTTATCGACCACCCGATCCTCGCTGGCCTGTAACAGCAGCAGCGGCGTGGTGATCTTATCCACCTGACTGATGATGTTGCGACCGGCATGGATGCCTTCGCGCACCCAGTGATAGGTCGGCCCGCCAACGCGAATCGCCGGATCATCAGCATAAAAGCGCAGGTTACGCCGGTAACGCTCAGCACTGTGCGTCAGCCGGTTGATGCCAAACGGATGCGCGCGCCAGCGTCCGGTGCCGAGCGCATACCCATCGCGCACCGCCGGGCGTTTCTCCGCCCAGTCGAGTATCCGGTGGGTCAGGAAGGCGGGCAACGGCAGCGCAATACCAAACATCGGGGCCACCAGGGCAACCGCATGAAAAGCCTGCGGCTGCCGCGCCAGAAACAGCGTTAATATTGCGCCCCCCATCGAGTGAGCCAGCGCATAACGCTGCTGATAGTGTCCGCTGACGATCTCTTTCAGATAGAGGGTTTCGAGATCGTCGACATAGTGGGTAAATTCCACCACGTGGCCGCGGTGTGAGTCCTCCAGCAGACGATCGGAGCGCCCCTGGCCGCGATGATCGAGGATCACCACATCGAAGCCACAGTGAAACAGATCGTAGGCCAGCTCGGGATATTTGATGTAACTCTCGATGCGGCCGGGCACAATCAGGATGACACGCGTATGTTTCGGTGACGTGAACCGGACGTAACGCAATGTCAGATTACCGACGCCGGTAAACTCACGCTCTTCACGGCTGTGCCAGAAGTCGAGCAGCGGACCGGTTGCAAAGGCAGCAAAGGCTTTTTCGCGTCGCAGCCAGCTGGCTTTGTGTGGATTCATTCGCCCTCCTGATGACCGGATAAAGAGTCCCTGTTGCCGTACGCAGGCCGTAGCGCCGCGCTTATTTCTGGCGTATTGTGTCACACTTCCGCCCCTAAAGAGAGCGCAACCCATGACCATCGAATGGTGGCTGACCTATCTGCTCACCACCACAATTCTCAGCCTGTCGCCCGGCTCCGGCGCGATTAACACCATGAGTACCGGCATCAGCCACGGCTATCGCGGCACGGTGGCATCCATCTCCGGCCTGCAGGTCGGGCTGGCGCTGCATATCGTGCTGGTAGGCATCGGGCTGGGCGCGCTGTTTTCCCAGTCGCTGCTCGCCTTTGAGATTCTGAAATGGGCCGGTGCGGCCTACCTGGTCTGGCTGGGTATTCAGCAGTGGCGCTCAGCGGGCGGTATTGACCTGGACGCGGTCGCTAAAGCGATGCCGCGCCGTCGCCTGTTCAAACGTGCCGTGCTGGTGAACCTGACCAACCCCAAAAGCATCGTCTTTCTGGCGGCGCTCTTCCCGCAATTTATTCAGCCGCATCAGCCGCTCTTTATGCAGTATCTGGTGCTGGGCGTGACGACCGTAGTGGTCGATATCATCGTGATGATTGGCTACGCCACGCTGGCAACCCGCATTGCGGGCTGGATTAAAGGGCCAAAACAGATGAAGCTCATGAACCGTATTTTCGGCGGACTGTTTATGGCGGTCGGCGCCCTGCTGGCCAGCGCCAGGAAGATCGCCTGATCCTGACGCGCCGGCCCGCCAGGGCCGGCGCGATCGCTTCTCTCTCATCACACCGCCGGCACGGCACGCAGCACGATGATGCCCGGCACTGACCGCATATATTCCCTGAACGGCGCATCGACAACCCGGCGGTTTTCAGCCCGCGAGGAGGCGTTCCTGAACCACAACCGGCCATCGTGCCGGACGGCAATCCCCACATGTGAGACATCCAGCCCCGCCGCGGGCGTGTAAACCCCGACGTAATCGCCATTCTGAATCTGGTCAAGCAGCCGGGGCGTAAGGGCGCGGGCCGGAATGTATGTGATCGGACGCGGCATCACGCCCAGACCCGGCACTTTTTCTGTTCCGCTGGCCTGACGATTGAGTGGCTTCATCACCGTTACCGCCGCCGGGCTCAGTGTGCGGGTGACGTCATCGGCAATCGGCGGGCTGTCAGCAGCCCAGTCGGAAAAAAAGTGGCGCCGTTTCAGGTAGCTGACCTCGCCATCCCGATAACGGGTGCGGATAAGGCTGGCTTCAAAGCTGGGGCGATCGTGGCTTTGGCTCAGCGCCTGCACATAATCCAGCAGCGTAAAGCAGTCTACCCGGTAGAGGTTGATCACCAGCGCTTCGGGCGTCGCAGGCGAGCCGATCAGCGTCTGGGCCTGATAAGGTGTCCCGAGAAAAGCCGCAGAGATCCGGCTAATCCTGTCCCCCTGCGGCAGGCCGGGCGCAGGAAGCTGCGCCAGCATCGACGTCACCTTATCCGTCCGGATCGGCTGCGACGCCGGATAACGGGTCGCCGCCGGTGACGCGCAGGCGCTGATGCCCGCACTCATTAACAGCAGCAGCAACGCTTTCATTCTCATCATCCTGTTCCTGCAAAAATATGCCCGGTTACCGACCTTACCAGAGGTGATGCCTCGGTGGATTAACACCGGGTGACGATTGAGTGACGGTTAAGGTAACGGGATAAACGGTGGAGCAGAGTGTGATCGCTGTCACATGAGGGAGAGACGACGGGAGGTGAGAGCCCTGCCGGACGCGCCTCGTGCACGCCGGCATCCGCGATGCTTAGCGGGAGATAATCAGATGGATGCCGAAACCGGCAAAGAGCACCCCTGCCATACCATCCACCCATTTTGCCAGGCGCTGATATTTCGCACGCATCCACGGCAGGGCAAAGATTGCCGCCACCAGCGCAAACCAGGCAAAAGTTTCCGCGATGATCAGCAGGAACAGACCCCAGCGCTCCGTCGCGCCGACATCATCCCCGACAAACAGCGAGAAGACGCTGCCGAAGTAGATAATCGCTTTAGGATTTGAGAGATTCGTCAGCAGCCCTTTGAGAAAGCTCATGCCGCGTTTTGGCAGCTCCACCACCGGTTCATCCTGCTGCGGCTGTTTGTGGCGCTGACGTGCCGAGCCCATCAGCTGCCAGCCCATCCACAGCAGATAGAGTCCGCCACCGACCATGATGATCTGATGCAGCCAGGCCATTTTCTCCAGAATCAGATGCAGCCCCATCAGCGCCACCCCTGCCCAGACAACGATACCGAGCGTAATGCCCAGCACGCCCATCATCGCCTCTTTACGTGAGCGGCTGGCAGCCGTCTGTGAGACAAAAAAGAAATCCGGGCCGGGGCTCATCAGCGCCACCAGGTGTACCAGCGCCACAGTGGCAAATAACATCAGCATAATCAGTGTCCTTTACTCTTCATCGAGATGCTCTTTGATCATCACCAGGAAAGGTTTGCCAAAGCGCTCCAGTTTGCGGTGACCCACGCCATTGACGCTGAGCATCTCTGACGCGCTGACCGGCATCTGTTCTGCCATTTCAATCAGTGTGGCGTCATTGAACACCACGTAAGGCGGAATATTCTCTTCATCGGCGATCGCTTTTCGCAGCTTACGCAGCTTGGCAAAGAGCTTGCGATCGTAGTTGCCACCGTGAAACTTCGCCGGACTGCTGCTCTTCGTCTTCGCGGTAATCAGGCGCGGCACCGCCAGCATCAGGGGGACTTCACCGCGCAGCACCGGGCGGGCGGCTTCGGTCAGCTGCAGTGCCGAATGCATGGCAATGTTCTGCGTGACCAGCCCCAGATGGATCAACTGACGTAACACGCTGACCCAGTGCTCGTGGCTCTGATCTTTGCCGAGTCCATAGACCGGCAGTTTGTCATGGCCCTGTTCCCGGATACGCTGATTGTTGGAGCCGCGCAGCACCTCCACGATATAGCCCATGCCGAAACGCTGCCCCACGCGGTAGATGCCGGAGAGCGCCTTCTGCGCCTCGACCAGACCATCATACCGTTTAGGCGGATCGAGACAGATATCGCAGTTATCGCACGGCTGCTGGCGCCCCTCACCAAAGTAGTTGAGCAGCACGAGGCGGCGGCAGGTCTGCGCTTCCGCAAACGCGCCCATGGCGTTGAGCTTGTGGCGTTCAATATCCTGCAGCGGCCCCGGCACTTTCTCTTCCAGACACTTACGCAGCCAGGCCATATCTGCCGGGTCGTAAAGCATCATCGCCTCGGCGGGCAGGCCATCACGGCCGGCACGGCCGGTTTCCTGGTAGTAGGATTCGATGTTGCGCGGGATATCAAAGTGAACCACAAAGCGGACGTTGGGCTTGTTGATGCCCATCCCAAAGGCCACCGTCGCCACCACGATTTGCAGATCGTCACGCTGAAACGCTTCCTGCACTCTGGCGCGCTGTTCGCTGTCGATACCGGCATGATAGGCCCCGACGCTCAGCCCCCGGCTCTGCAGGCGCGCGGCGGTGTCTTCCACCTTCGCCCGGCTGTTGCAGTAGATAATGCCGCACTTGCCGCGCTGATCCTGAACGTAGCGCAGCAGCTGATCTGTGGGCTTAAATTTTTCCACCAGGGTGTAGCGGATATTGGGACGGTCGAAGCTGCTGATCTGGATCAGCGGGTCCTGCATGTGCAGCAGGTTAACGATGTCGTTACGGGTGGTTTCATCGGCGGTCGCGGTCAGCGCCATCACCGGCACCTCCGGGAAGCGTTCACGCAACCGGCCCAGCGCGCCATATTCCGGACGGAAATCGTGCCCCCACTGCGAGATACAGTGCGCCTCATCCACCGCCAGCATCACGGGCTGCCAGTGTGCCAGATTGTCGAGGAAGTTATCCATCATCAGGCGTTCAGGGGCGATGTAGAGCAGCTTCACCCGACCGGTGCGGCAGTCAGCCATCACCGTCTGCTGCTGTTCGCGCGTCATAGTGGAGTTGAGACACGCCGCGGCCACGCCGTTTGCCAGCAGCTGATCGACCTGATCTTTCATCAGTGAGATCAGCGGCGAGACCACCAGCGTCAGGCCTTCGCGCACCAGCGCCGGGATCTGATAGCAGAGCGATTTACCGCCGCCGGTGGGCATGACCACCAGACAATCGCGCCCGCTCAGCGCCTGATTGATGATCGTCTGCTGACCGGGACGAAACTGCTGGTAGCCGAAGGTATCCTGCAATACCTGCTGCGCCAGCGCTTCCTGATTGAGAACTGCCGAGGTTGCCACGCGATTCCTGTCGTACGTTAGGGATTAGAACAAGTCGTTGAGCGTTACACCCACACCCAGACGCGTCTGGCGATGGTTGTAATCGATCAGTGATTCACCGTAGCCGCTGAACACCTGCGTATAGAAGCGGACATGCTCACTGATTGGGTAGCTCCAGGCCATCGTCGCACCGCCATAACCGCTGTTCCAGTTATAGTTGCCTTCAACGCTGAAGATACTGTCGCCCAGCTTATAGCCCAGCCGGGTGCGGTAATAACCCATATATTTGGTGATATCGGGGTTGTCGTCATTATTTGCCCCATCCGGGATGCGATACCAGGGTTTGATCTCCGCCAGGAAGTTCCCGTTCTCCGCCATCAGCCGCGCATAAACGCGGTTCCAGCTGCGCGAAGTGGGATCGCTGCGCCCGTTAGACTCATGATTCAGACCCAGTTCGACATCCCGCAGTGTCCAGCCACCCAGCGAATAATCCGTGGCCCAGCCAAGGAAAATCTGCGGCTCATAATTGGTCTCACGGAAGGGCGAGGATTCACCGCGATTCGACAGCTGCCACCAGGAGCGCTGGGTGTAAGAGGCGGCCAGCACCGAGTTATCACCCAGAATACCGCGCCACAGCGGAAACGCCAGGCTGAGCTGGAATTTCACTTCATCTTTGCGGGCATTTTCTCCCCAGTTATAGGAGGAGATCGCCTCTTTATTCAGGTCGCTGGTGTAGGTGTAGAGCAGATAGTTGTTCTCGTAGGGATAGAGAACAAACGGATTATCATGCTTCTCCAGCAGGTTAGCAATGATGCTGCCCTGAACCTGTGGCGCGTCATGAACCTCTTTGATCTGAGCTTCATCTGCCTGCGCCAGCGCAGGAATTATCAACATTGCCGCCAGCAAGGCGCGATGCTTACGCATAAAATTCTCCGGTGAGCGCTGCGTATCAAAACAACTGAAAGGGTGTCGTAAAAAGCAGGCCATTCTACACGCAAATGGCAGTGAGCAAGAGTGCTGATTTCTTAAACTGGAAACCCCCTCGCAGGCGGCATAGAATACACAACTCATTCAGATTGCGCGCCCCTCTGGCCCGATTTTTTCAGGACACATCATCATGTCATCACCCGTGCTGACACCGCAGGACGCTCGCCAGCTGGTCGGCGAAATTTTCGTTTATCACATGCCCTTCAATCAGGCGCTGGGTCTGGAACTGATGCGCCTGGAGGCGGACTACGCCGAAATCAGCTTTGCCAACAAAACCATGCTGGTGGGCAACCAGGCACAACAGATCCTGCATGGCGGGGTGATCGCGTCGGTTCTGGATGTGGCGGCTGGTATGGTCTGCGTCAGTAACGCACTGACCCGTCAGGAGAGCATCAGCGAAGCCGAGCTTCGCCAGCGTCTCTCCCGCATGGGCACCATCGATATGCGCGTTGACTATCTGCGCCCCGGACGCGGCGAGCGCTTTACTGCCACCAGCAGCCTGCTGCGTGCCGGTAACAAAGTCGCCGTGGCGCGCGTCGAGCTGCACAACCAACAGGGCGACTATATCGCCACGGCAACCGCCACCTATCTTATCGGCTAAGCACGCCATCTGGATCTCATATGGATACGCAACAAACCCGCCAGGGCGTGGGTTTCGCCCTAGGGGCTTACTTTATCTGGGGCATCGCGCCGGCTTACTTCAAACTGGTGAAGCAGGTTCCGGCCACGGAAATCATGACGCACCGGGTTATCTGGTCTGCGCTGTTTATGCTGCTGCTGATTACGCTGAGCCGCAGCTGGCCCGTCGTACGCAGCGTGTTGTCTCAGCCAGCAAAAGTGCTGATGCTGGCGCTGACCGCGCTGACCATTGGCGGCAACTGGCTGCTGTTTATCTGGGCGGTGAATAATCAGCATATGCTGGAAGCCAGCCTGGGTTACTTTATTAATCCGCTGATTAATGTGGTGTTCGGCATGCTGTTTCTGCGCGAGCGTTTCCGTCGTCTCCAGTGGCTGGCGGTGCTGCTGGCCACCCTCGGCGTGCTGGTGCAGCTGTGGCAGTTCGGTTCGCTGCCGGTGATTGCGCTGGGGCTGGCGCTGAGCTTCGCCCTGTATGGTCTGGTGCGTAAAAAGATTCAGGTCGATGCCCAGAGCGGCATGCTGATTGAGACCCTGTGGCTGTTCCCCCTGGCGGCCATCTATCTGTTCGGCTTTGCCGACAGCCCTACCAGCCATCTCTCCGCTAACCCGCTGAGTCTCAACCTCAGGCTGGTCGCGGCAGGGATTATCACCACCATTCCGCTGATGCTGTTTGCGGCGGCCTGCAGCCGGCTGCGTCTCTCCACGGTTGGCTTCTTTCAGTATCTCGGCCCGACCCTGATGTTTATCCTGGCGGTCGTTTTCTACGGGGAAACCATCACGCCAGACAAGATGGTCACCTTTGGCTTCATCTGGCTGGCGCTGCTGGTGTTTGTCTGCGATGCGGTGGCGTTTTCATTCCGCACCCGTACGCGCGTAGCGTGAAATAAAACGCGCCATCGCCGGACCGGTCAGCAGGATGGTGAACAGACGCAGCGTCTGTAACGCCATCACAAAAGCCATGTTGACCTGGGTGCCCGCGGCAATAATCGCCACCGTGTCCAGCCCGCCCGGACTGGTGGCGAGATAGGCGGTCATCAGATCGATATCCAGCATCTGCGTCAGCATCCACGCCAGCCCGCCACACAACAGCATCAGCCCGAAGATGGAGGCGAGCATCTGCGGCAGCGTGCGCAGCGCCAGCAGGAAAATCGGACGGGTGAACCGGAGCCCGACACTCCAGCCGATCAGCGCGTAGGCCAGAGCCAGCAGCCACTCCGGCACCTGGAGTACCGCGACACCGCTGCCGTTCAGTGCCGCCCCTGCCAGCGCGGGCAGCAACAGCGCCCCCGACGGGATGCGCAGCCGGGTGCCCAGCCACGCGCCCGCCAGCATCACCGCCAGCGTGATGACAAAGCCGCGATTCAGGGCGGGAAACCAGAGCAGCGAGACGCTGTGTGCCTCATCCCCCAGACCGATACGTGCCACCAGTGCCGCCGCCGAGGCGACAAACAGCACCCGCAGATACTGCATGAACGCCACCAGCCGCACGTCGGCCCCAAAGTCGCCCGCCATCGCCACCATGGCAGATGCGCCACCCGGTGACGATCCCCAGGCACCGGTCGGGCCAGGCAGCTGACTGAAACGCACCAGCAGAAAGCCCGATACGCCGCTGGCCGCCAGGGTCAGCAGCAGCACCGCCAGCACCACCGGCCACTCCTGAATCAGCGGCGTCAGAATCGACAGCGACAGGCTCTGTGCAATCATGCAGCCCAGTACCGCCTGCGCCAGCAGGAACAACCGCCTGTCGATGCGCAGCGTTGCGCCTGATAACCCCATCACCACGCCGACCACCATCGGGCCCAGCAGCAGCGCCGCGGGCACCTGAAAGTGGTGCAGCAGCGTCCCCAGCAGGACCGACACCAGCAGCAGCAGCGCCCACTGCGCGCGTAAGGATAAAGCGTCCATAAAAGTTAATTATTTGTAAAAACAAGGGGGACAGAGTACGCAGAAATGGCGACGGGAGCCAGCAGAACGGGCCATCGACGATGGCCCGGAACGTTTTTACAGCCAGTTTTTACGTTTGAAGTAGAGATAGGGTGCCAGACCCGCCAGGATCATCAGGCCAATTGCAGCCGGATAGCCAAAGCTCCACTTCAGTTCCGGCATAAACTCGAAGTTCATCCCGTAGCTGGAGGCCACCAGCGTCGGCGGCAGGAAGACGACGGAGACCACCGAGAAGATCTTGATGATGCGGTTCTGCTCGATGTTGATAAAGCCCATCGCGGCCTGCATCAGGAAGTTGACCTTCTGGAACAGCGATTCGTTGTGCGGCAGCAGCGACTCGATATCGCGCAGGATTTCACGCGCCTGCTCCAGCTGATTGCCCGGCAGACGCGCTTTGCGCACCAGGAAGTTCAGGGCGCGCTGGGTATCCATCAGGCAGAGACGCACTTTCCAGCCGATATCTTCCAGCTCTGCCAGGCGTGACAGCGCCTGATCGTACTCTTCGCCCTGCTGACCTTCCATAATCACCCGGCTGAGTTTCTCCAGCGCGCTGTAGATGTTCTCGATCTCATCCGCCAGCTGTTCGATTTTGGTTTCGAACAGGTCGAGCAGCAGCTCAAACGCGTTGCCGTCGATCAGGGTCTGGTTTCGGGCGCGCATGCGGTAGAGACGGAAAGCGGGCAGTTCGCGTTCGCGCAGGGTATAGAGGCGGCCTTCACGGATGGTGAACGCCACGGTGGAGTTACCGGCGTGGTCGTCCGCATCTTCATAAAAGAAGAAGGAGTGGATGTGCAGACCATCTTCATCTTCGAAGAAGCGCGCCGACGCCTCGATATCTTCCAGCTCAGGTCGGGTTGCCAGGCTCTGGCCCAGCTCACACTGCACCCGGTCACGCTCGCCCTCTTCCGGCTCAATCAGATCGACCCAGACGGAGGTGGTCAGTTTGTCGTTTTCGTCTTCCAGCTCCAGTCGCGTCAGGCGGCTGTGGTCCAGTTTAAATGCGCTCAGCATAGCAATACTCCCCATTGCAGACTAAATGGGACAAGGCAATCCGCCGTTCCTCAACACAGAACGGGCGGCCTGAACACGGAAACAGAGTTTCAAAGGTAAATCAGTGCTGACTCGTGCGACGGGATCAAAAAGGGAGGTCGCTGATAACCGCTAAGGCTACCCGCGTAAAGAGGTAGCCTTAGATGTTATGCCTGGTATCCAGGTCATTGAGCCAGCATCGACTGGGCGTGTCCAAGGCGTTGTCCTCTCATGATAATAGTGGGCGCATGTTACGCTGAGACGAAAAAGCCGTCAACCGCACGCTAAAGCGTTTCCAGCTTCGCGTAAGCCGCCACCAGCCACTTGATTCCCTGCCCCTGAAACGCCACCTGCAGGCGGCTGTGCTCGCCGCTGCCTTCCAGGTTAATGATGGTGCCTTCACCAAATTTGGCGTGATGAACACGCTGGCCCAGCGAGAATCCGCTGTCATTTTTGGTCACCGGTGCTCCCATCCGCTGATGGCTGACCGGACGACTGACGCTGGCGCGCAGCCGCACTTCTTCAATGCACGTTTCGGGCAGCTCACCGATAAAACGGGAAGGACGGTGATACACTTCCTTACCATAGAGTCGGCGGGTTTCAGCATAGGTCAGCGTCAGCTTGAGCATCGCACGGGTGACGCCGACATAAGCGAGACGACGCTCCTCTTCCAGCCGGCCCCCCTCATCCAGCGACATCTGGCTCGGGAACATCCCCTCTTCCATGCCGACGATGAAGACCTGGCTGAACTCCAGCCCTTTTGCCGAGTGCAGCGTCATCAGCTGAACCGCATCCTGCCATTTGTCTGCCTGACCTTCGCCCGCTTCCAGCGCCGCATGAGATAAAAACGCCTGCAGCGGCATCAGATCTTCATCTTCGTCCTGATAGCTGAACTGGCGGGTTGCCGTCACCAGCTCCTCAAGGTTTTCGATTCGCGCCTGACCCTTCTCGCCTTTCTCCTGCTCATACATCAGCCACAGACCGGAGTCTTTGATCACCCGATCGGTCTGAACATGGAGCGGTAATTCGGCGGTTTCGGTCGCCAGGGAATCGACCAGCTCACAGAAGCGTTGCAGCGCCGAGGCGGCCCGGCCAGCCAGCGCACGGGTTTGCAGCAGTTCGCGCGTCGCCTGCCACAGTGTCATCTGACGTTCGCGGGCAGTCTGACGCACCACGTCGAGCGTCCGATCGCCCACGCCGCGCGTCGGGGTATTGACCACACGCTCAAACGCCGCGTCGTCATTGCGGTTCGCGATCAGACGCAGATAGGAGAGCGCATCTTTGATCTCCTGACGTTCAAAGAAGCGCATGCCGCCATAAATCCGGTAGGGCATGCTGCTCTGCAGCAGCGCCTCTTCCAGCACGCGCGACTGGGCGTTACTGCGGTAGAGAATGGCGCAGTCATTGAGCGCCCCGCCGTTCTCCATCCAGACCTTGATGCGGTTAACCACGAAGCGCGCTTCATCCAGCTCATTGAAGGCGCAGTAGATAGAGATCGGTTCCCCATCACTGCCGTCGGTCCAGAGCTCTTTACCCAGCCGGCCATTGTTATTGGCGATCAGGGCGTTGGCGGCTTTCAGGATGTTATTGGTGGAGCGATAGTTCTGCTCCAGACGAATGGTTTCCGCGCCGGGAAAATCCTGCAGGAAGCGCTGAATATTTTCGACCTGCGCGCCACGCCAGCCGTAGATCGACTGGTCATCGTCACCCACGATGATTACCCGGCCGCTGTCACCCGCCAGCATCCGAATCCAGGCATACTGAATGTTGTTGGTATCCTGGAACTCATCCACCAGCACGTTGGTGAAGCGTTCGCGGTAGTGATTCAGAATGTGCGGCTTGTTGAGCCATAACTCATGCGCACGCAGCAGCAGCTCGGCAAAGTCCACCAGACCGGCGCGATCGCACGCTTCCTGATAGGCCTGATAGATGCGCAGCCAGGTCTGCTCGATCGGATTGCCGTAGCTTTCGATATGCTTTGGCCGCAGGCCTTCATCTTTTTTGCCGTTGATGTACCACATGCCCTGACGCGCAGGCCACTGCTTCTCATCCAGGTTCATCGATTTAATCAGGCGCTTAAGCAGGCGCAGCTGATCTTCACTGTCGAGGATCTGAAAGTCCTGTGGCAGACCGGCGTCAAGATGATGAGCACGCAGCAGGCGATGCGCCAGACCGTGGAAGGTCCCGATCCACATCCCGCCCTGGCTGGTGCCAATCAGCTGCTCAATACGGTGACGCATCTCCGCCGCCGCTTTGTTGGTAAAGGTCACCGCCATAATGGAATAGGGTGAACAGTTCTCTACCGACATCAGCCAGGCGATGCGATGCACCAGCACCCGCGTTTTGCCACTGCCCGCGCCTGCCAGCACCAGCAGGTTACTGCGCGGGGCCGCTACGGCCTCACGCTGATTGTCATTTAACCCATCGAGCAGTTCAGAAACGTCCATAAGCACCGGTTACCAAAGAGAAAACGCCGTCATCGCGCGCGGTAGTGCGCCTGCCACAGACAAGGCGGGCGGCAAAGCTGAAAGCGGCAACGACTGGATAAATTTACAGCCATTATAGCAGTGAGGTGAGTGATGCCAACCGCGAAATTTCGACATGCGGCAACAGGCGCGCGTCCGGGATATGCATCAGGTTGCCCTGCCGCAGGTTAATCCAGCACGCCTGCAGCCCGCCGCGCAGCGAACCCGCCACGTCAGTGGTGAGATCGTCGCCCACATGCAGAATATGGTGGGGGGCGATAGCAAGACGCTGCGCCGCCAGCTGATACATATCCTGCCACGGCTTGGCGCGCCCGTCGGGCCCGGCGCGCAGAGTGAACTGAAAATAGCCGGCAATACCCATTTTTTCCGGGCTGGCGTTGCCGTTGGTGATCGCCACCAGCGGCACCTTCTCCGCCAGCGCTTTCAGCGTCTGATGGGTTTCCTCCGGCATCACAACCTGACTCCGCCACTGGTGGAAGACCGCCATCACCTCTGCCGCGCCCGCCGTGGCTTCCGCCGCAGAGAGGCCGATATTCAGCATCGCCAGCTCAACCGAACGGCGGCGCCACTCCGAAACGTCGTGAAAGATGTCGGGCTCTCGCTGCAACAGCTCATCACGCAGTTGCTGATAATCCTGCGGCGTAAAGTCGCGCAGCGCCGGATGAAAAGCCTGTAACGCGGCATGAGACTCCAGTGTGGTGCGGCGGATCACCGGGTAGTTATCGTAAAGCGTGTCATCAAGGTCGAAAGTCATGGCTTTGATGGCCGACAGCGGACGATAAAACTTCATTCGTTCTTTCCTCGTTTGGCGCGGGGATGCGCAGCGTCATACACCGAAGCCAGATGCTGGAAGTCGAGATGGGTATAGATCTGGGTCGTCGACAGGTTCGCATGCCCCAGCAGCTCCTGCACGGCGCGCAGATCGCCGCTGGATTCCAGCAGATGCGTTGCAAAGGAGTGACGCAGCTTATGTGGATGAATATGACTGGCGACGCCCTGGCGAATGCCCCATTCGGCGAAGCGCTTCTGCACGCTGCGCGGTGAGATGCGGTTGCCGCGCGTTGAAAGAAACAGCGCATCATCCTGACAGCCGAAGGTCTCACGCAGCGGCAGCCACTGTTCGATCCAGGTCACGGCCGTGCGGCCAATCGGCACCCGGCGCTCTTTACTGCCCTTACCTACCACCCACACCTCACCGGAATCGAGGTCGACGTGGCGGCAATCCATATTGACCAGTTCAGAGAGACGCAACCCGCCGCCATACATCACCTCCAGCATCGCCCGGTCGCGAACGGCCAGCGGATCGCTGAGATCGATCTCCAGCAGCTGATTCACTTCGTCAACGTCGATATTCTTCGGCAGATGGCGCGCTTTACGCGGCGTCATCACCCCTTTGGCGGGGTTAGCGGCGAGCATACCCTGACTGACCTGCCAGTCCAGGAAACTGCGCAGGGCTGAGAGACGCAGCGCAAGGCTGCTGGCCGAGAGTCCGGCGCGGCGGCTGCGTGCCGCCATACTGCGCACCTGGGCGGGCTCCAGCGCGGCCCAGCTGCTGAGCTTCATCTCATCCGCAATGGCGACCAGCGCAGCGAGCTGGCGCGCATAGCTGCTCTGGGTCAGCGGACTTAACTGACGTTCCACTTTCAGGAAGCGCAGAAATCCGTCAACGGCCTCCTGCAGCGCGCTGCTCATGCGCGTTCAACCCAGCGCGACAGCAGACCTGGCATCATCTGTGACAGGTGCTGCAACAGCAGCGTTCCCATGCCTGACTGATAGTGCTGGCTGTCGCGGCTGCTGAAAATCAGCACGCCGAGGTCACCCGCTTCGCCCATCAGCGACATCGCCACCGAGCCGATCGCTTTAGCCTGCGGCAGCAGTAGCAGCAGTTCCGGGCCGTTGATGTTGCCGAGATAGTGGTGCTGATGACCGAAACGCTGAATACGCAGCGGTTCGAAGGCCTGACGCGACAGGCTCAGCTGGAAGAAATCGGAGGGGGCACCCAGCAGCCATTTATCGCTGAACAGCCGCACGTTGGCGCCCGCCAGCCCCAGCTCTCGCGCCCAGCGATGCAGACGGTTGAGCATATCCTGCAGGGAGTCAGCCGCGGCCAGATGGCTCTCCAGCGACAGCAGACGATCAAACAGCTCATGGTTGGCGCTGGCCTGCTCCATCAGCAGCGTGATCTCCTCTTCCAGCCGCTGGATGTGGTTGCGCTGACGCGCCATATGCCACTCAACCAGCGAGACGCTGCCGCGAACCGGATGCGGCACGGCCATCTGTTCCACTTCGCGTGCGTTACGGATAAAGAAATCGGGATTCTGCCGCAGATAATCACTGACGGCCTGATCGTCCAGCAGAACCGAACTGTCAGCCTGCTCTTCGATATTTTTCATAGATGAATAAACCCATCGTAGACGTGTGTCGCAGGACCGGTCATGTAGAGCGGCTGTCCGGCCCCTTTCCAGGTGATATGCAGGGTTCCGCCGGGCAGATCGACACGCACTTTGGGTGCCAGAATGCCCTGCTGGATGCCGCATGCCACGGCAGCACAGGCGCCGCTGCCGCACGCCTGCGTTTCTCCCGCGCCGCGTTCGTAGACGCGCAGGCGGATGTGTTCGGGATTGACGATCTCCATGAAACCCACATTGACCCGCTCCGTGAAGCGCTCATGGCTTTCCAGAATCGGGCCCAGCAGTTCAACCTGTGCGGTTTTCACACTTTCAACCTGAATCACGCAGTGCGGATTGCCCATCGACACCGCGCCCATCATCACCGTCTGTTCGGCCACGCGCAGCAGATAGAGATTTTCCGCTTTATTGGCACGGAACGGCACCTGCTGCGGCTCAAAGTTCGGTTCGCCCATGTTCACGCGCACCTGATCGTCCGGCGTCACGGTTAACACCATGCGGCCATTCTGGGTACTGACCCGGATATCGCTTTTGTTGGTCAGCCCTTTCAGCTGCACAAAACGGGCAAAGCAGCGTGCGCCGTTACCGCACTGAGCCACTTCGCTGCCGTCGGCGTTGAAAATGCGGTAGTGGAAATCGAGATCGGGATCGTAGGGCGGTTCAACAATCAGCAGCTGATCGAAGCCGATCCCCAGATGACGATCGGCCAGCCGGCGGATCAATTCCGGCGAAAAGAAGACGTTTTGCGTCACCGCATCCACAACCATAAAATCGTTGCCGAGACCGTGCATTTTGGAGAACTGCATTTTTTGCTCCGCCGGGTAAGCCATCAGATTAGTTCGCTTTTACGCCTGAATTGCCGGTTACCAGCCCGCCCACATCGGCTTTAGAGGCGTCCGCTTTCTGGCGTTCGGTCGGCGCTTGTTGTTTCTTCGGCTGATCCTTCGGCGGGAAGTAAAGCGGCCCTTTCAGACCACAACCTGCAAGGCTGATTACTGCCAGTGTCATGGCAAACAGGCTTATCACTTTCTTCATTCTTTATGCTCTTCATGTCCTTTACCTGGATGCTTATCATCGCAGTTGAAGGTGGAAAAGCAACAGGAAATCCCCGCAAATAGCGTGAACCTGATAAGCGGTCAGGAAGCGCGCGGCCACCTGCTGAGCGCAGGCAGCCGGTCGGCATCAGTGCACCTGATAGCGTGGCTGATAGTCGCTGTTGTAGTTGTCAGGCTGGCTGGTGCAGAGCTGGGTCAGCGTCTGACTGCGGAACGGTATCACCTGAAAACGCTCGCCGGTGTTCACTATCTGGTAGAACTGCGGCAGGTTAAAGTTGATGAAGCTCGACCCGTAGGTAAAGCGATCGTGCGAGGAGGAGTAGAACCGGCTGACGTCGCGCACCAGCTCCTCTTTGCTGCCTTCGCAGTGATGATAAACCTCAACCCGGTTGGACTCATCCAGGATGTAGATGTTGAAGCCCTGGTCGTCCGTCGTGTTCTCGAAAAAGAACTGAATAATGCCTTCGCTGGCATAGCCGTTGACCACCGGCGGCAGCGGCGTCTGGTTGGTTTCGACTTTGATCGACAGCCCGTGCAGCTTGTTATTGGAGATCGCGCCATAAAACTCCACCGCGTTTTCCAGCTTCTGCACGGAGACGCTCATGCGTTCAAAGAAGAGTCCCCAGGTCTGGCCAGCCATACGTAGCGCCTTGAAGCGGCCAGGCTCCTGACGCGTGCTGGAAAGGCGCAGCTCAATGCACTCGGACACCAGCTGCTGAACGCGCGTGCGAATCAGACCGCGCAGATGCTGGCTGTAGCAGAAGACCTCTACCGTGTCTGGCGGTGCGGCATCCTGGTGCATCTTGCCCAGAATGGTTTTCAGTCCCTCGATCATCGCCTGTTCACCACTGAAGTGCAGGGTTCGCACCTCATTCCAGGAGTTACGGTAGAGCAGATCAATGCTGCCAATCAGGCACTGCTGCTGCTGACCGAAGCTGAAGACATCGAGTTTGCGGAAGTCAAAATGCACCACCTGATTGCGGAAGGCCGCCGTCGGATCGTGCTCAAGGTTCACGATAATCGCCAGGTGACGAATTTCGCACGGGCTGTAGAGCGCTTTGGGCGTCGGCGCAGGCAGGCGCAGCGGAAAGTGGCTGGAGACGTCGTTAACCAGCTCCTGCAGGCGCGCCAGATCGCAGGTGTCATTGCCTTTGATATGCAGCCGGGTTTTGCGGGTCAGCAGGCCATTGAACCACGCCCACGCCACCAGCTTGTTCAGATAGCGGTTATATTCCAGCGGCTGATGGCTGATGATCGAATCCATATCCGGCGCCTGATTATAGAGATACCAGCCGGAGCGGTTGGCACGGCCAGGCGGCACATGAATAAAGGTCAGGTTCGGCTCAGAGAGATCGGGTGAAATCTGTGGGTTCACCAGCGTCACTTTGCCCGGCAGCGCCTCAAAGGCGGCATACAATTTACGGGTCAGCACGCCGATATCCTGCGGGCTGGCGCTCACGCTTAAATTGTTACGGCGGGCAAAGCGGATCAGGTTGCGATAGCTCTGCATCATCGCATCCAGCAGTTCATTGTGGGCTTCACGCACGCGCTCGATTTTCCACCCGGCGCGGTTATCCAGGATAGCGAGCTTCTCGTCGTTCCAGCCCCACTCTTTCACCAGCTGCGACAAAATTTCGCGACGCCAGCCGCTGCGCTGCGGATGGTCGTCCGTGCTGAGCTTTTCGCACACTTTGAGATAGAAACAGCGCCGCACCAGGTCGAGACGCGGCTGATCGTCGATGCTGGTCAGATAGTGCGTCACGCGCTCCAGCATCATGCAGTAAGGGTCCAGCCCGAAGCAGATGATTTCGCCATCGTGCAGACGCTGTTTAATGTCCATCGCCAGCAGCTGGGTGTTCGGATATTCCCAGCTGTAGGCTTCCAGCAGCAGGGTCTTCAGCACCGCTTTATAAGGCGAATCGATGCTCTTATAGAGCTGCCACAGGCTGGCACCGAAATACTCTTCCGCCGACAGGGTGCCAAGGCCGCCCAGATCGAGCCACTCGTTGGGCGTCAGCACCCCTTTGGCGTAGAGCGACATCACGTAATCGTCGTAGTGATGCTCCTCTTCGCCCGGCACCATATTCCACAGGAGGCGTTTACCCGCCATACGCACCGCGGTGCGGTAAAACTCATCCAGCAGGAGAATGTGTTGCGTTGAGCCACAATCTTCACCGCCCAGACTGCCGCTTTCGTTGTGACGGAAGCGGTTCTCGTCGATCAGGAAGAAGCTCACTTCCACGCCCATCGAGACGCACCACTTCTGCAGCAGCGTGCATTTGCGCTGCAGATTCAGGCGCTCTTCATTATCCAGCCAGGATTGATGGCAGACCCAGATATCGAGATCTGAGACGCTGTTCTGCCCGACAGAGGAGGTGCTGCCCATGGAGTAGATCGCCGTGATCGGCATTTCGCCTTTCGGCGCATCGGCATGGCGCAGGTCGCTGTCACCGGTGAGATCGGCCAGCAGCTGACGCTGGTTTTCATCAGGCGTGAAAAAGCTGATGCCATGTGGAACGTTACCTTCAAGGTAACCCGGCATCTGCGGATGTTGATAATGTAATAAGGTTGGCAGCAGACTGTAGACGCGCTGAAAAGCGGGTCCCATGGCAGCCAGCGCACGATCAACGCGCAGCTGGTTGATTGCATCCAGTCTCTGTTTCAGTGTCTCAATGTAGAGGTACAAGACGTTTCGCCTGATTGTCCCAGTGTTTAAGCACCCTGTTTCCCCGCTCTGCCGCTTATAAAAGTAAAAAAGTGGGCAGATAATTGCTGGAAACGTGATCAATCTAACACCCGGCAGATTGACCGTAAAGAAAGTTGCGCTACTTAACAGTTTAGCACGTTCTTACCAGCTTCCCGCCTTTTCAGCACTGGTTCCCACGTGATGGCTTGATAAACCGGGCCTGAAACCGCTCACAGGCCGTTTTCAATCCGTTGAAACTGACAGTATTCACCCAGAGATGATAGGATATTCAGTGAACGATAAAAATGGTTAACAGCATGTTAGACAAAATTTTCAGAATTGCTACAAGACAAAGCCCGCTCGCATTATGGCAGGCACATTATGTACAGCAACGCCTGATGAGCGCCCATCCGGGACTGCGCGTTGAACTGGTGCCGATGGTCACCAAGGGTGACATTATTCTTGATACGCCGCTGGCGAAAGTCGGCGGTAAAGGGCTGTTTGTCAAAGAGCTGGAGCTGGCGATGCTGGATGGCCGGGCCGATATGGCGGTGCACTCAATGAAAGATGTGCCGGTCGATTTCCCTGAAGGTCTGGGCCTCGTAACCATCTGCGAGCGCGACGATCCGCGCGATGCGTTCGTTTCTCATCATTATGACAGCCTGGACGCGCTGCCTCAGGGTGCTATTGTCGGCACCTCCAGCCTGCGTCGTCAGTGCCAGATTAGCGCTCGCCGCCCGGATCTGGTGATCCGCTCGCTGCGGGGCAATGTGGGCACCCGTCTGAGCAAACTGGATGCGGGTGAATATGACGCGATTATTCTCGCCGTTGCCGGGCTGAAACGTCTGGGACTGGAAGATCGTATTCGTCAGGCCCTGCCTGCTGAAGTCTCCTTACCCGCCGTGGGCCAGGGCGCAGTCGGTATTGAATGCCGTCTGGATGACACCACCCTGATCGGCCTGCTGCAGGCGCTGAATCACGACGACACGGAAGTCTGTGTCAGAGCGGAACGCGCCATGAATACCCGTCTCGAAGGGGGGTGTCAGGTGCCTATCGGCAGTTTCGCCGTGCTGGAAGGCGATGAACTCTGGCTGCGCGGCATGGTCGGTGCACCGGATGGTCATGTGATGGTCAGCGGCGAGCGTCGTGGTCCGCGGGATCAGGCCCGCGAGATGGGCATTTCCCTGGCCGACGAGCTGCTGGACGGTGGCGCCCGTGAGATTCTGCAGGACGTTTACCAGGGGCAGCCACCGGCATGACCATTCTGGTGACGCGCCCGGAACCCGCCGCGGCAGAGCTGGTGTCACGCCTGCATGCCCTTGGCAGGCAGGCGTGGAGCCTGCCGCTAATCGAGTTCGCACCGGGCGCGGACCTCCCCTTTCTGCCTCAGAAGCTCGCCGCCCTCCGCCCGGGCGACCTGGTTTTCATTCTTTCTCAGCAGGTTATTCACTACGCGCAGCACGCGATCAAAGCATGGCCCGGCGAGCTGGACTATTATGCAATTGGTCGCAGCACTGCGCTGGCGTTTCACACCGCCAGCGGCCGGCAGGTAACATGGCCCCATGCTCATGAAACCAGTGAAGAACTGATTCAGCTGAATACGCTGCAGCAGATTGCCGGTAAACGTGCGCTGATCCTGCGCGGCGACCCCGGACGCGAATTGCTGGCAGAGACATTAACCCGGCGTGGTGCTGAGGTGACGTTTGCTGCCTGTTACCAGCGCTGTAAGAAGCATTACGACGGACCGGTCGAAGGCCGCCGCTGGCGCGATCGCGGCGTCTCGGTACTGGTGGTCACCAGCGGTGAAATGTTACAACAGCTCTTTTCGCTGTTCCCCGCAGTCGATCGCGAGGAATGGCTGCTCAACTGCCGACTGATTGTCGTCAGTGAACGTTTGGCTACCCTGGCCGCAGGATTAGGTTGGCAGGATATTCAGGTAGCCGATGGTGCCGATAACGATGCGCTGCTGCGCGCGTTACGATGAACTTAACAATGGGATGTGCCACATATGACGGAACAAAAAGACTCCTCCGCCATGGTTGAAGAAACCACCCCAGCGGTCGACCGCTCTCTCTCCAGCAACGACACGCCTCCGCGCAATGCGAATAAAGGTGGCATGGCGCTGGGGGCAGTGGCGATCGTCATTGCGCTGGCGATGGGTGCAGGTTTATACCTTTACGGGAAACATCAGGCTGATTTACAGGCACAAACCAATCAGAAGCTGAGTGACCAGCTGAGTGCGCTGCAGCAGCAGGCCAGCAGCGACAAACAGCAGCTGACCCAGCAGCTGAGCGGCGCTGAAACCGCACTGCAGACGGCACAGGCCCAGCAGAACGCGTCAGCCAAAGAGCTGGAAACCCTGCGTGAAAAAATGGCCGTGATTTCCGGCAATGACGTGCGCAGCTGGTTGCTGGCCCAGGCCGATTATCTGGTGAAACTGGCTGGCCGCAAGCTCTGGAGCGATCAGGATGTCACGACCGCCGCTGCGCTGCTGAAAAGCGCTGATGCCAGCCTGGCCGACATGAACGATCCCAGTGTAATGAACGTGCGTCGCGCCCTGACCCAGGACATCAGCAATCTCTCCTCCGTCACGCAGGTCGATTATGACGGCGTGATCCTCAAGCTGAATCAGCTGTCGAACAACGTCGATAATCTGCGTCTGGCAGACAACGACAGCGATGATGCGCCGATGGACAGCGATGGCGGCGAACTGTCGGGTTCCGTGCGCGAGTGGCGTCAGAACCTGGTGAAGAGCTGGCACAACTTTATGGATGACTTTATTACCATCCGCCGCCGCGATAATACCGCCCAGCCGCTGCTGGCCCCGAATCAGGATGTCTATCTGCGGGAGAATATCCGCTCGCGTCTGCTGATCGCAGCGCAGGCTGTGCCGCGTCATCAGGATGAGATTTACAAACAATCTATCGATACCGTCTCCGCCTGGGTTCGCGCCTGGTATGACACTAACGATGCGGCAACGAAAGCCTTTCTTGCCCAGCTGGATGAGCTGAGCCAGCAGAACATCAATATGGATCTGCCTGACACGCTGGAAAGCCAGCCGTTGCTGGAACAGCTGATGCAGACCCGTGTGCGGAACCTGTTAGCTCAGCCCTCTGCCGCTGCCACTCAGCAGGGAGGCTAAGCATGCTTAAGGTATTTATCCTATTTATCCTGCTGATTGCGGGCGTGGTACTGGGACCGATGATTGCCGGTCATCAGGGCTATGTGCTGATTCAGACTGATAACTGGAATATTGAGACCAGTGTCACCGGGCTGGTGATTATCCTTATTCTCAGCCTGCTGGTAATTCTGGCCGTGGAGTGGCTGCTGCGTCGCGTGCTGCGAACCGGCGCACGCACCCGTGGCTGGTTTACCGGACGTAAACGCCGCCGCGCCCAGCGTCATACGCAGACTGCGCTGATGAAGCTGGCGGAAGGTGACCACCGTCAGGTGGAAAAACTGCTCTCTAAAGATGCCGATCACGCGGATGTGCCGGTAGCAAACTACCTGCTGGCTGCGGAAGCCGCGCAGCAGCGCGGTGATGAAGTGCGTGCCAATCAGCATCTTGAACGCGCGGCAGAGCTGTCCGAAAACAATACTATTCCGGTAGAAATTGCCCGCGCACGTATTCAGCTGGCGCGCAATGAAGATCACGCTGCACGTCACAGCATCGATCGTCTGCTGGAAGTGGCACCGCGTCATCCTGAAGTGCTGCGTCTGGCTGAACAGGCCTATGTCCGTACCGGCGCCTGGAGTGCGCTGCTGGATATTCTGCCTGCGATGCAGAAAGCGCAGGTCGGCGACGACCTCCATCGCGACGCGTTGCAGCAGCAGGCCTGGCTGGGCCTGATGAATCAGGCGATGGCCGATCAGGGCAGTGACGGTCTGAAGCGCTGGTGGAATACGCTGAGCCGTAAGACCCGTCAGGATACCACGCTGCAGGTCGCCATGGCGGATCACCTGATTGAGTGCAACGATCATGACACCGCGCAGTCAATCGTGCTGGAAGGCCTCAAGCGTCATTATGACGATCGTCTGGTGCTGCTGATGCCCCACATTAAAAGCGGCAATCCGGAAGCACTTGAGAAGGCCTTACGTCAGCAGATCAAACAGCATGGCGCAACGCCGCTGCTGCACAGCACGCTGGGGCAGTTGCTGATGCGTCATGGAGAGTGGCAGCAGGCAGCGGATGCTCTGCAGCAGGCGCTGGCACAGCGTCCTGACGCATTCGATTATGCGTGGCTGGCGGATGTGTATGATCGTCTGCATCGTCCGGAAGAGGCCGCTAAGATGCGCCGTGAAGGCTTACTGCTGACGCTGAAAAATAATCCTGGCGCCTGACAGGCGCAAAGCTAACTAAGCCGGGCTCCCCCGGCTTTTTTGTGCCCGCAATCTGCCGCTCCTTCTCCTCAGGCAAAAAAAAACACCTGCCGGTGGCAGGTGTAAGATCAGGTCGGTAAGACAACCGGGAGGTACCCGACTCAACGTGGTGTCTGGTAATCCTGTAAGGCTTACGCGATACAGGCAGGCAGACAACAGGTACCTAAAATTGGCTCTGCATCATTCCCAGGTTTATGCAGCATCAGCAGACATAAGAGGTGGAATGAGCATCTACAGCAGGAGTATTGCACAAGCCGTGCCAGTTTGAAGGTTATTTTAAAAACTATTTTAAATCATTAGGTTATCAAAGAGGCTGAGTGCTCCAGCGGAGCAGATGGCGGGTAAGTGTCGGTATCCGGCGACAGCAGAGACTTTCGCTGTCTCTTAACAGAGACAGCGAGCCCGCACTCTTTATGAATCTATAAATAACAATAACTTATTTGTCGGCAATTCACGACGCTAGCGATCCTGCTTAAGCAATCTTCTCTGACAACTGACTCACTCAAAGCGGGTAATCTGGCATCAAACAATACGCTAACGAGCACGCCGACTCTCATCACTGAGCAGGCTTCAGGAAGCATACGCCTTCCGCAAAGACGCAAAAGACGCCATCCATGGCAGGCTCAGCGCGGGCCATCCCTGGCCCGCTATGCTTTGCTACAGGCGTATGCTCCCTTCGCTTCACGTATGGCAGACGCATCAGATACTTACAAGGAAGCTTTGGACTAATGACAGATCTAAACCCGGATGCATCTAACCACAGCGCATAAGCTCAACGCGCAGGGAACACGGTCAGAAGAGGAAAGCGTCCCGCCGCCCGGATAAAAACGCCGGGAGCGTTTTTGAACAACGCAACGCGTTGGCCCGTTTACGGGCGCACCTCATGGATGAGGTGCGTAATCGCGTGGGCCGAGCGGCCATGGATGGCTTAAGCGACTTTCCGATCTGACCGTGTTACCTTCGCAGGCTCGAACTGACAGCAACATTGTTACACCGCACCCACCCGGTCCGGCCCATATCTCCCGCAGACATTCAAATCCACTTTTCTACAGACGAAAAAAAACCTGTCTTTTCAGACAGGTTTCTAAAAATGGTCGGCGAGAGAGGATTCGAACCTCCGACCCACTGGTCCCAAACCAGTTGCGCTACCAAGCTGCGCTACTCGCCGATTTTTTTAACTGTTTTGCCTGGTGCGAAGAGAGGGACTTGAACCCTCACGTCCGTTAAGACACTAACACCTGAAGCTAGCGCGTCTACCAATTCCGCCACCTTCGCGTATCCCAGCAAAATCTGGGGTGGCTAATGGGACTCGAACCCACGACAACTGGAATCACAATCCAGGGCTCTACCAACTGAGCTATAGCCACCACTGTACTTAATGTTACAAGTCAAAGACCTGCAGCATGTAAATCTTTACTGCCAACCGCGGTAAATCAACCACCGAAGCTCATGCGCACAAACGATATGGCGCGCCCGACAGGATTCGAACCTGAGACCTCTGCCTCCGGAGGGCAGCGCTCTATCCAGCTGAGCTACGGGCGCGTAGCGCCGTTGCGGATGTGCATACTAGAGATAAGCGCCCATCGTGTCTAGTGCTTTTTAAATAAAAAGGCGCGTTTGATTACGCTTTGTGCATTTCGTCGACAAATAGTACATTTCCGCGCTCACCGTGCGTAAAAATGCGGCATTTATCAGCGATATCAGAGATCGCCGCGCCAGTGATAGCGCAAATATTTAAGCAGTTTTAACTGCCTGCGCAGACGGCTCGGCTGCCGAATCAGACGGTAGAGCCACTCCAGCCCCAGCCGCTGCCAGATTTTGGGCGCGCGCTTCACATGGCCGGTGAAGACGTCGTAGGTTCCCCCTACCCCCATATAAAGCGCATCCGGCCAGTGTGAACGGCACGCCAGCATCAGCAGCTCCTGACGGGGCGACCCCAGCGCCACGGTCACCAGCTTTGCGCCGCTGGCGGCAATCCGGGCAAACAGGGCATCCTGATCCGCTGGCGCAAAATAGCCATCCTGCGCCCCGACAATATTCACATTCCACTGACGGCGCAGCTTCGCGCAGGTCTCATCCAGCACCTGCTGGCGACCGCCGACCAGAAACACCGGCGTCCCTTCCCGCCCGGCACGTTCCATCAGCGCCTCCCATAAATCCGCACCGGCAATACGCTGCACTGACGCCTGCGGATACTTTTTACGGATCGAGCGCACAATGCTGATGCCATCGGCATAGGCATACTCCGCCTGCGCCAGCAGCGTGCGTAATCCCTCATCCCGCTCGGCTGTCAGGATCTTCTCCGCATTGATCGCCACCAGAATGCCGCTGCGTACGCTCTGCGGCGGCATCAGAAAGCTCACCGCCGACGACATATTTTCGAAGCCATACAGGTCAACGCCGCGGATCCGGTACTGCGGCGTATCCGTTAACTGTGTCATATCTTCCGTTAATCCCAGAGGTTAATCAGAGCGGGCTGTGTAGCACCCGTCCACTGCGGTCGCGAATTAAACCTGCGCGATCCAGTAACCAGAAAAGTAATTTAGCCAGGCCCAGACAGGCAGCAAAAATGATGCAGAAAAACACCACGCGTGAACCGAAGGCATCCAGCCCTTCGCGTGCCAGCACGATCATGTTAAAGACCGCACCAAAACAGAAGCTTTGCAGGATAGCACCGCTGTAGCGGTTGGCCTCACGGCAGCCACGCTGGTAGATCGCATCGAAGGCTTTAATAATCATCCCCACCGCCACGGCGCCGATCGGAATCGCCCAGACGCCGCCCATGACCACCAGCGAGCCGATCAGCGTCGGGGAAATGGCCAGGCCCGAATGGTTATCCAGCACTTCCCAGGTGAAGTAGTTCGCGCTGTTCAGCACGGTCAGCGGCCGATCCGGCCACAGCCAGGTGGGAATAAATACGTAGAAATCACGCCACAGCGGTGCCAGCCCCTGAAACTCTATTCTGGCGTAGTTATCCAGCAGCAGGGCCAGATTTTCCCACGGTGAGAACGTATCCCGCGTCAGATAAAGGAAGGTGTAAAACGCTTCATCACCCATAACGTCCAGGTTATAGCGGCGCAGCGCCAGCCAGAACATCCCCGCGATAGCCATCACCCCCGCCGTTGCCAGCATCCACAGGGTGATCCAGCCGCGCGTGATACCGATAAACAGGAACAGCGCAAACGCAATAATGATATTGGCGCGAGTCCCGCCCACCAGCGCGTAGGTCAGCAGGCCAAAGGCCACCGTCACCACCAGAAACAGCAGCCAGTTGCGACGCGTCGGACGCAGAAAATAGGGGATCAGCATCGCCGGAATAAAGAAATAGAAGAAGCGCTTCAGCGCCACGCCCGACACTTCGCTGGAAAAAATCTGGTTATAGGCCGTCAGGCGGAACAGCAGAAAACCGTTGTGAATAAAGAACACCGTAACGGTGCCCAGCGCCACCAGCGCCAGAATCACACAGGTCAGGTGGGTTTCGACCCGGTTCATCTGCAGCCAGGGCTTTGCAGGCGGTGCATTGGCCGGCTTCAGCCGCACCTTATAACTGACGTAATAGATGGCATAAAACGCCGTGGCCGAGAGCAGCGCCTCCAGCAGGTTTTCCACCGGCACCACCTCAACATGAAACCGGAACACCAGCAGGGAAGTCAGCGGAAAGCCGAAGTAGAAGGTCAGTAAAAACAGCAGCGTGAAAAAGAGGTGGAAGTTAAAACGGACACGCTTAAACTCCCGCCAGGTCAGGGTCAGAATGAAACCCAGCGACAGCAGATAGACCACCAGCAGGCCGCCAAACTGCATAAGACTCATGACTTTTCCCCTTCGCTGAGCTGTAACGCTGCCCGCCAGCCTGCCAGATAACCGGGAGCGAAAAAGGCGATCGCCGCTTTATCACAGGTCATAAGCTGGCGACGCGCCTCGGCGATAACAGCAGGCGACAGCGTATCTTCGCTGAACAGGACCGGCAACTGCTGCTCTGCCACATCGCGCCAGAATGGATTTTTGCGGGTCAGCACAAACGGCACGTTCGCCTGAATCAGCAGGCAGAGTGTGCCCACCCCCTGCTGACGTTCAAACATAAAATAGCCGACGTGGCAGCGCGCCAGCAGCGCCAGATAGGCTTCAAACGCCATATTTTCACGTATCAGGTTCACCTGCCCCTGCGGGAACAGCGTATCCGCTGCGGCCTGAATCTGGCTGATATAAGCCTCATTGCCCGGCGGATAACCCAGCGGCACCTCAATACGCACCTGCTCACCAAACTGCGCGTGAATCGCTTTTAAGCCTTCAATATGGCGGTTACTCGGATCGCCCGAGTTGCCCAGCAGCAGCGTGAACGGTTCCGTCGGATCGGCCTGCACGGCGGCGGCAGGCATTCGGGTCGGGAAATAGAGCAGTGAACCCGGCACCCGGCGATGCCGCTGCTGAAAGTGGTGCAGGTCTCCACGGGTGGCAAAAACCTGTGCCACCCGCCCCTGAGCTAACCGGCGAATGTGATAGAACAGGCGGAACTTCAGGCTGCGTGAGTCTTCATAAAGATCGGCTCCCCAGACATGCCAGAACAGCTGTGAGCGGCGCAGCTTACCGCTAAGCAGTGCCAGCCAGATCCACGGGTTAAACTGGCCGTGACAGAAGAAACGCTGCTGACGATTTTTTGCCCGCTGCACTACCGCCTGCGCCAGCGCTTTCTTGCTGGCAAAACAGTCGATCCGCAATGCTGTGAAGGGGGCCAGACTCTCGGGCTGCCCGGTCACCACCATAAAATGGCGTGGCGAAGCCGCAGGCTGCTCAACGCTGAGAACGTCGTTAAAAAAGCGCAGCACCGTGAGGTTGTGATGGGGAATATCCGATCCCAGAACGTGAATTAAACTCATTTTTTCCGACAGTAAACAATAAAAGCGCCACAACACAGGGCAAAGTAAGCCATGTAGGTCAGCATATAGGCCTGTGCGGCCCCCGTTGCGCCATGTAACGGGATCAGCCAGCGTGAGAACAGGGTCAGTAACAGAAACTGGCTGATCTCAGTCAGAACATAAAAGCGCAGCGAGGCTTTGGCGATAACCAGATATCCGAAAACATAGGCGCCAACTTTAAAAACATCGCCGCACAGTTGCCAGACAAAGAGATCGCGCATCCCGCGAAAGGCTTCGGAGAAAAGCAGGCTGATGGCGAAATCGCGCAGTACCCAGACAGCGAGGCTGGCGACGGCCACGGCAGGCAGCACAAAGCGCAGTGCCCGGCCAATCTCCCGCGCGATGTCGCGCTTGTCATCGAGCCGTGCCAGGGTCGGCAGCAGCCAGACGCTGAAGGTGGCGGTAATAAACTGCAGATAGGCATCGGAAATGCTGGTCACGCCCTGCCACAACCCGACCTGCGCCCAGCCCTGCTGCTCTGCCAGCAGGTTACGCATTAGCATCCAGGCCACCGGCAGGGTTACCGCCGTGATCAGCGCCATAAGGGTATATTTCGCCAGATTGCGCGCCAGCTCAGGATGCCATTGCGGACGCAGCCAGCTCAGCGGCAGCGGCGCGCGGCGTTTCAGCATCACCAGTGCCGGCAGCAGCAGCAGGGCCGGCACCAGCGCCAGGCCGGTCAGTGCGCCCTGATAGCCACCCAGCCACCAGCAGACCAGATAGCCCATGACCCCAATCAGGCTGCCAGCGATCAGCGCCAGCGCATTGCCGCGCGCGTCGCGATACCCCTTCAGCAGCGCCAGCGTAAAGTTGGCCCAGGCGATGCCGAGCTGAAGGAAAGCGACCACGCGGATAACGCCCTGATAGCGGTCGTGACCAAACAGCGCCGTGCTGATCGGGGCCGCCGCCAGCAGAAACAGCAGCGCCAGCGCGCCGGAAAAGCTCAGCACCATGGCCGACGCCGTACCCACCAGCGCCCGCAACTGGCCGGGTTGCTGCTGATACTGCGCCACATACGTGGTGACACCGTTGAAGATGCCCGCCCCGGCCAGTACACCCAGCACGGTAATCAGCTGACGAAAGTTCCCCGCCTGCCCCACACCTTCAGGACCGAAGCTGACCGCCAGCAGTTTCACCACCAGCAGACCAGACACAATTTTTACCAGCGTGGACGACGCGGTCCATACTGAGGCTCTGGCTAATGACATCAGGAAAAGAAGCTCAGCAGTGAGCTGATAACCGTTCTCTGATTATTATCTGACAGGTTATAAAACAGCGGCAGGCGCAGCAGGCGTTCGCTTTCCGCTGTGGTAAAGCGATCCTCCCCGACAAACTGCGAGAAACGCTCACCGGCAGGCGAACTGTGCAGCGGAATATAGTGGAACACCGTCAGTATCTCGGCTTCCTTCATCCAGTTAATCAGCGCCTGACGATCATCCTGATCGCGCAGCTTGATGTAGAACATATGGGCATTATGTTCGCAGCTGGCAGGGATCACGGGCAGGTCAATGCGTCCCTGTGCCGCCAGTGGCTGAAGCGCCTCATAATAACGCTGCCAGATACGTAAACGTTGCTGGTTAATGCGTTCAGCCGCTTCCAGCTGTGCCCAGAGGTAGGCCGCCTGCAGATCGGCCATCAGGAAGCTCGACCCCATATCGCGCCAGGTGTATTTATCGACCTGACCGCGGAAGAACTGGCTGCGGTTCGTGCCCTTTTCCCGCACGATTTCGGCGCGCTCGACCAGACTGGCGTCGTTAATCAGGGTTGCCCCCCCTTCGCCACCCGCCGTGTAGTTCTTGGTTTCATGAAAGCTGAAGCAGCCGATATGACCGATGGTACCCAGCGCACGGCCTTTGTAGCGTGACATCACACCCTGCGCCGCATCTTCGATGACAAACAGCTTATGTTTTGCCGCCAGCGCCATGATGGTGTCCATTTCACAGGCGACGCCTGCGTAGTGCACCGGGACAATGGCACGGGTTTTTTCTGTGATGGCCGCTTCAATCAGGGTCTCATCAATATTCATGGTGTCCGGGCGGACATCGACAAAGACAATACGCGCGCCGCGCAGCACAAAGGCATTGGCGGTAGAGACAAAGGTGTAGCTCGGCATGATCACTTCATCGCCAGGCTGCAGATCGATAAGCAGTGCCGCCATCTCCAGCGAAGCGGTGCAGGAGGGGGTCAGCAGCACTTTTTTACTGCCGAAACGCTGCTCCATCCACTGCTGGCAGCGGCGGGTAAAGCCGCCGTCGCCGCACAGCTTGCCGCTGCTCATCGCCGACTGCATATACTCAATTTCTGTGCCCACCACGGGCGGCGCATTAAATGGAATCATGACCTTTCCTGTAAAACCAGTAGGCGGTGCTGTCGAGCCGGGCACCGCTGCGTAAATAGAGGCGCATCGCCGTAAGATTGCTGAGCTGAGTCGCCACCCGAAGCTGCGCGAGCTGCCTGACCCGCGCCCAGTCCGCCGCCGCCAGCATCAGTCGCTGACCCAGCCCCTGTCCCTGTGCGTCGGGCAGGACGCCGAGCAGGCCGATGCGGGCATCGCCCTCCACCGCACGCAGCGAAACAAAGCCCTGCACTCCACCCGCGGCATCGCAGGCGACCAGGCACTGATCGTCAAACGCCCCGCGCACCGCATTTTCAATCCACTGCGCATAAAAGCGACCGCTGGCGTCCGGCGCATACCAGGGCGCACGAAAGCGGCTCTGACTGAAGAGCTGCGACGCGGCGTCACGCAGAGAGGGGATCTGTGCCTCACGCGCAATGCGAATGCCCGCCTGCCGTTCCGTCTGGTCAATCGCCAGCGTCAGATCGGCCTCACCCTCCACCAGCTGGAACTGATGCTGCTGCAGCGTATCGATCAGCGCCGTTTCACCCGCAGCGACTTTCATCTGCATCAGTGCACAGGGATGGCGCAGCGCCTGCTCCAGCGGGGTGTCGCCTTGCAGCTCCAGCCGCACCGTCTCAACACCGAAGAATGCGCTCTCCCAGCTGAGGGGATTAATATTGACGTGGACGGGCATGTAATAAATCCAGCAGGTATTGGCCGTAGCCGGTTTTCGTCAACGCGTCACCCGCGGCGCGCAGCTGTTCGTCACTCAGCCAGCCGTTACGCCAGGCAACCGCACATGTCAGTTATTTAAACGCTAAAACGCCTCATCGCCACACACCTTTGGTGTCGACAATCCATTGCTGCTGTACCTGAGCGGCATCGATGGCGCGGAAGGCGCGATGATCCACCAGCATCACTAGAATATCGGCCTGGGCCAGCGCCTGCTCGCCCGGGACCAGCTCAGCTTTGCCTGCCAGCGCGTCAGCGATCTGCGCAATGTGAGGCTCAACCACCCAGGTTGTGCCGCGGTGCCACTCCGCAATCTTCTGCGCCACGCCCACCGCCGGGCTTTCGCGCAGATCGTCAATATTGGGTTTAAAAGCCAGTCCGAAGCAGGCGATGGTGATATCGCTGGCGCGCTTGCCGGTCTGGGTCAGGCACTCCGCCAGCGCGGTTTTTACCTGGTCCAGCACCCACTGCGGCTTGGCATCATTGACCTCGCGCGCGGTGCGGATCAGACGGGCTAGTTCGGGATTCTGCGCCACGATGAACCAGGGATCGACGGCGATACAGTGTCCCCCGACGCCCGGCCCTGGCTGCAGAATGTTGACGCGCGGATGGCGATTCGCCAGCGCAATCAGCTCCCAGACGTTGATCCCCTGATCGGCGCAAATCAGCGACAGCTCATTGGCAAAGGCGATGTTCACATCGCGGAAGCTGTTCTCAGTCAGCTTGCACATCTCGGCGGTGCGGGCGTTGGTTTCCACACACTCGCCTTTCAGGAAAATGCGATACAGCTCGCTGGCGCGGGCGGAACAGGCGGGTGTCATGCCGCCGATGACCCTGTCATTATTGATCAGTTCGACCATCACCTGACCCGGCAGTACGCGCTCCGGGCAGTAGGCGACGAAGACATCGGGCGTCTCACCGTGCTGCGGAAAACGCAGATCGGGACGCGCCGCCGCCAGCCAGTCGGCCATCTGTTCCGTGCTGCCAACCGGCGACGTCGACTCCAGAATCACCAGGTCGCCCTTCTTCAGCACAGGAGCTATCGACTCTGCGGCGGCTTTCACAAAGCGCAGGTCGGGCTGATGGTCATCTTTGAACGGAGTCGGCACGGCAATAAGAAAGGCGTCCGCAGGCTCAGGCTGGGTGGTGGCACGCAGGTCGCCACGCGTGACGGCAGCATGTACCACCTGATCTAAATCGGGCTCCACGATGTGGATCGCGCCACGGTTGATGGTTTCCACGGCGCGCGCGTTGATATCCACGCCCACCACTTTTTTTCCCTTTGAGGCAAAAACGGCTGCCGTCGGCAGCCCAATGTATCCCAGTCCAATCACGGAGATGGTTTCAAAACTCATAATTCGGCTCGGTTATCTTTTAAGGCTTGTAAAATACGACCGCAGGCTTTGCCATCGCCATAAGGATTATGGGCATGGCTCATCGCCTGCCAGGCCTCATCGTCGCTCAGCAGTTCGCTCACGCTGGCCACGATAGTGGCGACATCAGTTCCTACCAGTTTCACGGTGCCGGCATCGACCGCTTCCGGCCGCTCGGTGGTGTCGCGCATCACCAGCACCGGTTTACCCAGCGACGGCGCCTCTTCCTGGATACCGCCGGAGTCGGTGAGGATTAACCAGGCGCGGTTCATCAGCCAGACAAAAGGCAGATACTCCTGCGGTTCGATCAGAATGATATTTTCAATGCCGCTGAGTATCCGGTTAACCGGTTCGCTAACATTGGGATTGAGGTGCACCGGATAGACAATCTGCGCTTCCGGATGCTGGCGGGCAATCTGAGCCAGCGCGCTGCAGATCCGTTCAAACCCGCCGCCAAAGCTTTCACGACGATGACCGGTGACCAGCACCAGTTTCTTCTCCGGATCAAGAAACGGATAGCGCGCGGCCAGCTGCGCATTCAGATTCGTGTCATCCAGCACCCGATCACGTACCCACAGCAGCGCGTCAATAACCGTATTGCCGGTCACGATAATGCGTGAGTCGGCGAGATTTTCCTGCAGCAGATTCTGTCGCGAGCGCGAGGTCGGGGTGAAATGCAGGCGGGCGAGATGGCCGGTCAGCTTACGGTTGCCCTCTTCCGGCCACGGCGACGCGAGATCGCCGGTGCGCAGCCCGGCTTCCACATGGCCAACCGGAATCTGATGATAAAAGGCGGCCAGACTCGCCGCCAGCGTGGTGGTCGTGTCGCCGTGCACCAGCACGATGTCGGGCCGGAAGTCGAGCAGAACGGTTTTCATGCCCTCCAGGATGCGACAGGTGATCTCCGTCAGCCCCTGCTCAGGCCGCATGATGTTGAGATCGTAGTCCGGCTGCAGTCTGAACAGACGCAGCACCTGATCGAGCATTTCGCGATGCTGGGCGGTAACGCACAGCCGTGATTCAAACGCGGGATCCTGCGCCAGCGCCTGAACCAGCGGGGCCATTTTTATCGCTTCGGGGCGAGTACCAAATACGGTCAGAACTTTCACACTGTTTCTCTCAATCATGCGTGTCTGACATCAGACGCGGACGACGTGCCAGCGCCACACCCGCGCCGGTTAATGCCCCAACGGCACCCCACATAATCATCATGAACAGACGTCGCGGGCTGTCACGTGATACCGGCTCTTCCGGCGTACGCAGATAACGGTAGGTCTGGAACTGGCTGTTCAGTCTGGGTCCGGTCTGCAGCGTGGCCAGCATCGCTCTGTTTTGATCATAGCTGATATCGAAGCTGGGACCGGTGGCACGCAGGGTTTCAAGCTGTCCCTGCAGCACGGGCTGGCCCAGCAGGAAGAGATCGCTGTCCGCCAGATTTTCACCCGCTTCGCGCGTCTGTTTCTCATTGATACCCTGCTGACTGGCGATCTTCAGCGCCTGCTCGAGACGGTGCTGCTGGCGCTGGAATACGGCGTTCGCCACATCTTCCTGACGTTTTACCTGCGCCTGCAACTGATCGGTGCGCGCCTGCCAGGCCCCTTTTAACTCATCATTCAGATGACGTGCGGCACGCTCGCTGGCGTAGGCAATATACTGACGCAGCAGGTTGTTGGCGTCGCCTGCGGTTTCCGCTTTGAGTCTGACGTTGTCCGGCAGGTTATGTGCCGCGTCCGCCGGGGTGAAGAGAATGTTGCCGATCATGTCGTCAAGTAGCGCGGCATCGTTGTGCGCGTTGCCGGTTTTACGACTCTTGTAGTAGTCGGTTTGCTGCCAGAACTCGCGACGCGTATCCCACGAGGCGAGCTGCATGACGAACTCCTGATAGACCTCATCCATCACCGTTGGCGAGGGCGCCGCCAGGGTTAACGCGTTGTTGCGCACATCCAGGTTGTTCAGAAACTGCTGCTGTGCATAGTAGGAGCCCAGCATATTCACCGTCGGACGATCGGTGATCGCCGTGGTGCTCCAGACCTGTTTCAGCAGCAGCGTCGCCAGCCAGGCGACCAGGGCAAACAGCAGGGCCAGCCCCACAATCCAGCGCTTGCCACGCCATAACCGGCAGCCTAAGCCGCGAAGATCCAGTTCGTTGTCCACAACGTCAGAAGGCATGGCAGAGATATCCTTTAATCAGCATCGGGTTCATTTATTTTTTGCTTCGCGATGATGGCTCAGACGGCGCTTGATGCGACGGATACGCCGCGCCACGCGCCATGCATGTTTCAGGCAGTAGCCATAAACCATGAACGCGCCCAGGAAAAGCAGCAGCATCACCCACTCAGGGATAAACGCCAGATACTCACCCAGCACCCCGATACCGGCGAGAATCGCGGCCGCCACGGTAATCAGCACAAAGGCCTGACGCGGGCTGAAGCCGGCGCGCATAATCAGATGGTGGATGTGCTGACGGTCAGCCGAGAACGGGCTCATGCCTTTGCGCAGACGGCGATACATGATCGCCACCATATCCATCAGGGGAATGGCGATGAGCCAGAGGGCGGTCACCGGCGTGATGGGGTGACTCAGACCCTGGGTGGTTTCCAGCAGAATCCAGATGATGGTGAAGCCGATCATGGTGCTGCCGGCGTCACCCATAAAGACTTTAAAGCGGCGGCCAAGAAAGCCCAGGTTGAGCAGAATATAGGGCAGCGTGGCGGCGATCATCGCAAAGCACCACATCGCCAGGCTGGTCTGCCCGTCGAAATAGAGGATGATGCCCATAGCGGCAAAGGTCACTGAGGAGAGGCCGCCCAGCAGACCGTCGATGCCATCCACCATATTAAAGGCGTTAATCGCGGCCCAGACGGCAAACAGCGTCAGCACATAGCCAAAGGGCCCCACGATCAGCTCGAACGGACCGACGATAAAGCCCAGACTCAGCAGATAGAGTTTAGCCCCCACCATCATGACGACCGCGACCAGCGCCTGAACCACCGCGCGGATTTTAACGCTGATATCAAAGCGATCGTCGAGCGCCCCGACCAGCACCAGCACACCGGCACAGCCCAGATAGAGCAGCGCGTGTGGCAGATAGTAGTTGGTAATCGCGAATGTGAAGCAGATCCCTGCGAACACGGAAATGCCGCCCACCAACGGAATCGCGCCATGATGGCGTTTACGTAAGTTAGGCTTATCAACTAAACCAATTTTTTTAGCTGCTTTTCGAGCAAAAAAGAGGAAAGCCAGTGAAAAGAGAAAAATTAAACCAAGCTCAGTACTCATAGTGAGTAAATTCACGTTAAACGCTCTCAGCTAACATCCCGCACAACAATACGCGAAAAAGCGCGTTTATCGCTGTGTCGGATTCCGAATTCTGCATCAAGAGACAGACGAACGGTCAAAAATTCGCCATCACTACCACAGTCATTATAAATGCTCCTGCCAGTGTTCAATCCTATAGCTCACAAATGAAAAACGCCACGTCGGGACGTGGCGTAAGGGCGATTTTCTGCGAATCTGGATTAAAAAAGCCGAATCAGTGGTCCGGCCTGGCCGTATCAGATTATGAACGCTTCATCATGTCGAAGAATTCATCGTTGGTTTTCGTCATCGCCAGTTTGTTGATGAGGAACTCCATTGCGTCGATTTCGCCCATCGGGTGAATGATCTTACGCAGGATCCACATCTTCTGCAGCTCTTCCTGAGAGGTAAGCAGCTCTTCTTTACGTGTACCGGAGCGGTTGTAGTCAATCGCCGGGAAGACACGTTTTTCAGCGATTTTACGGGCGAGATGCAGTTCCATGTTACCGGTACCTTTGAACTCTTCGTAAATCACTTCGTCCATCTTCGAACCGGTATCAACCAGCGCGGTGGCGATGATGGTCAGGCTGCCGCCCTCTTCCACGTTACGTGCAGCACCAAAGAAACGCTTTGGACGATGCAGGGCGTTGGCATCCACACCACCGGTCAGGACTTTACCTGACGCCGGCACCACGGTGTTATAAGCACGCGCCAGACGGGTGATGGAGTCGAGCAGGATGATGACATCTTTCTTGTGCTCAACCAGGCGCTTGGCTTTCTCGATGACCATTTCCGCAACCTGAACGTGGCGTGACGCCGGCTCATCGAAGGTTGAGGCAATGACTTCACCTTTGACCAGACGCTGCATCTCGGTCACTTCTTCCGGACGCTCATCGATCAGCAGGACCATCAGCACGCAGTCCGGGTAGTTATACGCCAGGCTCTGCGCGATGTTCTGCAGCAGCATGGTTTTACCGGCTTTCGGCGGTGCAACGATCAGACCACGCTGACCACGACCGATCGGTGACGCCAGATCCAGAACGCGGGCCGTTAAATCTTCCGTTGAACCATTACCCCGTTCCATACGCAGACGCTTGTTAGCGTGCAGCGGCGTAAGGTTTTCGAACAGAATCTTATTACGCGCGTTTTCCGGCTTGTCATAGTTAACTTCGTTAACTTTCAGCAGCGCAAAATAGCGTTCACCTTCTTTCGGTGGACGGATTTTGCCAGAGATGGTGTCACCAGTGCGGAGGTTGAAGCGGCGGATTTGGCTGGGGGAAACGTAGATATCATCAGGGCCGGCGAGGTAGGAGCTGTCTCCGGAACGGAGGAATCCAAATCCATCCTGAAGAATCTCCAGCACGCCATCACCGAAGATGTCTTCGCCGCTCTTCGCGTGCTGCTTCAGGATTGAAAAGATAATGTCCTGCTTGCGCATGCGAGCCTGATTTTCCAGCCCCATATTTTCGCCGAGAGTAATCAGCTCAGCAACCGGCGTATTCTTTAATTCGGTAAGATTCATAGTGATGGGTTCTTAAACTCGGGGTAATACTCGGAATGTTTGTCGTGAATGGTATGGCAACTAATCCATGCCGTTAATGGCTCTTTTCGGCTCTTCCCGACGATCATCGAATGGAATGGCGATCGGTATGCAGGGAGATGTCCGAATGTAATGCCAGAGTTGGAGCTAACCGTAAGATTGCTGAACCGTTCTATCTTTATAAGGTACAGGGCGAATGGGTTCAACAAGGGAAAACTTTAGATGCTAACTACAAGGTAAGTTCGTAATGCAGTGTGAGTAAATTAGCACGCCTGAAAGCGAACGTCCAGCAGCAGGAGATAAATTCACCACTGCCAGACATTCAGTCCTGCATTACGCCAGGTTGGCGTTCAGGAACTCTTTCAGCTGGCCTTTAGACAGCGCGCCCACTTTGGTCGCGGCGACTTCGCCATTTTTGAACAGCAGCAGCGTCGGGATACCACGAATGCCATACTTCGGTGCCGTGCCTGGGTTATCGTCAATATTCAGCTTAGCGATGGTCAGCTTGCCATCATACTCTTCTGCAACTTCATCAAGGATTGGCGCGATCATTTTGCAAGGACCACACCATTCAGCCCAGAAATCTACCAGTGTAACGCCGTCGGCTTTCAGCACGTCGGTGTCGAAACTGTCATCAGTCAGATGAACGATTTTATCGCTGCTCATGTTTTACTCCACAAGATTATGCCTGGCGAATTGGCGTAATATATACCAATGTTGGTTGACTTTATTTCATCGGATACGCTTTCGTAAAGCGATAGTAAGCTGATATTCTACCACACTATGAGCAAAACACACTTAACTGAACAGAAGTTTTCCGACTTCGCCCTGCACCCTAAAGTGGTTGAAGCCCTTGATAGTAAAGGCTTTCAATACTGCACGCCGATTCAGGCGTTAGCTCTGCCTTTTACGCTTTCAGGGCGTGATGTTGCAGGCCAGGCGCAAACCGGTACCGGCAAAACGATGGCGTTTCTGACGTCAACGTTTCATCATCTTCTCTCTTATCCTGCGGCGGAAGGTCGTCAGGTTAATCAGCCACGGGCACTTATTCTTGCGCCAACGCGTGAACTTGCTGTGCAGATTCATGCAGATGCCGAACCCCTTACCGCCTCAACCGGCCTGAAACTGGGTCTCGCCTATGGCGGAGACGGTTATGATAAACAGCTGAAAGTGCTGGAGCAGGGCGTAGATATTCTGGTGGCCACCACCGGTCGCCTGATCGACTACGCGAAGCAGAATCACGTTAACCTCGGTGCCATCCAGGTCATGGTGCTGGACGAAGCCGATCGCATGTTCGATCTCGGCTTTATTAAAGATATTCGCTGGCTGTTCCGCCGTATGCCGCCTGCCACGCAGCGCCTGAGCATGCTCTTCTCAGCAACGCTCTCTTATCGCGTTCGTGAACTGGCGTTCGAGCACATGAACAGCGCGGAATATGTGGAAGTGGAACCGGAGCAGAAAACCGGCCATCGCATCCAGGAAGAGCTTTTCTATCCGTCTAACGAAGAGAAAATGCGCCTGCTGCAGACCCTGCTGGAAGAAGAGTGGCCGGATCGCGCCATTGTCTTCGCAAACACCAAGCACCGCTGTGAAGATATCTGGGGCCACCTGGCCGCTGATGGTCACCGCGTTGGCCTGCTGACCGGCGATGTGGCACAGAAGAAGCGCCTGCGCATTCTTGATGACTTCACCAAAGGGGACGTGGATATTCTGGTCGCGACTGACGTTGCTGCCCGTGGTCTGCACATCCCGGCGGTCACCCACGTCTTTAACTACGATCTGCCTGATGACTGTGAAGATTACGTTCACCGCATTGGCCGTACCGGTCGTGCAGGTGCCAGCGGACACTCTATCAGCCTGGCCTGTGAAGAGTACGCGCTGAATCTGCCGTCGATTGAAGAGTACATTGGTCACAGCATACCGGTCAGTAAGTACAGCAGCGAAGCCCTGTTAACCGATTTACCGCCGCCTAAGCGTCTGCAGCGCAGCCGTTCCGGCAATGGCCCACGCCGTGGAGGCAATAACGCTAATCGTCGCGGTGCGCCACGCAACAACAACCGTAAACGTTCAGGTTAGGCCACCATGCTCAGCGCGTCGTCACTTTATGCAGCGATTGATTTAGGGTCTAACAGCTTTCATATGTTGGTGGTGCGCGAGGTCTCTGGCAGTATTCAGACCGTGGCAAAAATCAAGCGCAAGGTTCGCCTTGCCGCCGGTCTGGATGCCAGTAATCAGTTGTCAGCCGAAGCCATGGCGCGTGGCTGGCAATGCCTCCGGCTCTTCTCTGAGCAACTGCAGGATATTCCCCCCGATCAGATTCGCGTGGTGGCGACCGCCACGCTGCGTCTGGCCGCGAATGCGCAGACCTTCCTCGATACCGCCCAGCAGATTCTTGGCTGCACCATTAACGTCATCAGCGGTGAAGAAGAGGCGCGCCTGATTTATCAGGGCGTGGCTCACACCACGGGCGGCTCCGACCAGCGTCTGGTGGTGGATATCGGTGGCGGCAGTACCGAGCTGGCAACCGGCGATGGTTCGCACGCGTCGGTGTTGTTCAGTCTGTCGATGGGCTGTGTCACCTGGCTGGAGCGCTTCTTCAGCGATCGTCATCTGGCAAAAGAGAATTTTGACCAGGCGGAGCAGGCTGCCCGTGAGATGATCCAGCCTGTCGCCGCGCAGCTGCGTCAGCAGGGCTGGCAGGCCTGTGTCGGTGCGTCCGGCACGGTGCAGGCGCTGCAGGAGATTATGGTGGCGCAGGGCATGGATGAGCGCATCACGCTGAGCAAGCTGCAGCAGCTTAAGCAGCGCGCAATCCAGTGCGGCAAACTGGAAGAGCTTGAAATCGAAGGGCTGACACTGGAACGGGCGCTGGTGTTTCCCAGCGGTCTGTCGATCCTGATCGCCATTTTCCAGACGCTCAATATCGATAGCATGACCCTGGCGGGCGGCGCGCTGCGTGAAGGGCTGGTCTACGGCATGCTGCATCTGCCCGTTGACCGCGATATCCGCACCCGCACGCTTCACAACGTCCAGCGCCGGTTCAGCATTGATGTTGAACAGGCGGATCGTGTGCGTCAGCTGGCGGAGAGCTTCTTCCGTCAGGTTTCCACCTCGTGGAAGCTGGATCAGCGCTGTCGTGAGCTGCTGCTCAGCGCCTGTGCGATCCACGAAATCGGCCTCAGCGTCGACTTCCGGCATGCGCCACAGCATGCGGCTTACCTGGTGCGTCATCTGGATCTGCCTGGCTTCACACCGGCCCAGAAGAAGCTGCTGGCCTGCCTGCTACAAAACCAGAGCGGCAGCATCGATCTGGCGCTGCTGACCCAGCAAAACGCCCTGCCGCCGCGTCTGGCGGAACGGATGTGCCGTCTGCTGCGGCTGGCGATTATTTTCTCAACCCGCCGCCGCGATGACACCCTGCCAGCGGTACGACTCCAGGCAGACGATGATGCCCTGCATCTGACCCTGCCCGCTGGCTGGCTGGAAGCGCATCCGCTGCGCAGCGAGCTGCTGGAGCAGGAGAGCCACTATCAGTCCTATGTTCACTGGTTGTTAACCCTGTCGTAATACCTGCGTCTGAGGCGAATCGCCTTCGCCTCTCCGCCCGACGCGCTTACCCTTTTCTGGCTTTATCCAGCATCGCCCGCAGACCGGCAACCCGGCTCTGCCCGGTTTTCATCCGCTCCTCGGCACTGACCACTTTGCGCTCCGTCTCCCACTGCAGATCGTCCTGCGGCAGCTCCAGCAGAAAACGGCTCGGTTCCGGTCGCACCAGCTCGCCATATTGCCGCCGTTCACGGCAGAGGGTAAAGGTCAGCTCTTTCTGTGCCCGCGTGATGCCGACGTAGGCCAGACGACGCTCCTCTTCGATATTGTTCTCATCGATGCTGCTCTGGTGCGGCAACAGCCCCTCTTCCATGCCCACCAGGAACACATAGGGGAACTCCAGCCCTTTGGAGGCGTGCAGCGTCATCAGCTGCACCTGATCCAGCTCTTCATCGCTTTCACCGCGCTCCATCATGTCGCGCAGGGTAAAGCGCGTGACCACCTGGGCCAGCGTCATCGGCTCGTCGATATCGCTGCCCTCCAGCATTTCGGTCATCCACTGAAACAGCGTGTTGACGTTCTTCATCCGCATTTCTGCGGCTTTCGGACTGCCGGAGGTTTCGAACAGCCAGCTTTCGTAATCGATGCCGCGAATCAGATCGCGGACCGCGTTGACCGGCTCGCGTTCGGTCAGCTGGATGATCTCATTCAGCCAGTGGGTAAAGCGCTGCAGATGCTCCAGGCCACGTCCGCTGAGCGTCTGACCCAGCCCGACATCAAAACTGGCATGAAACAGGCTCTTGCTGCGCAGATTCGCCCATTCACCGAGCTTCTGCAGCGTCGCCGGACCAATCTCGCGACGCGGTGTGTTGACGATGCGCAGGAACGCACTGTCATCCTCAGGGTTAGTCAGCACGCGCAGATAGGCGAGCAGATCTTTAATCTCCGGCCGTGAGAAGAACGAGGTGCCGCCAGAGATGCGATAGGGAATGCGGTTCTGCATCAGAAACTTTTCAAAGGTGCGTGACTGATGGTTACCACGGTAGAGGATCGCGTAATCTTTGTACTGCGTTTTGTTGATAAAGTGATGCGCAATCAGTTCGCCGGTGACCCGCTCCGCTTCATGCTCTTCGCTGTTGGCGGTCACCACTTTGAGTTCGCTGCCCTGCCCCAGCTCGGAGAAGAGCCGCTTTTCAAACACGTGCGGATTGTTGGCAATCAGGATGTTCGCCGCTTTCAGGATGCGCTGCGAGGAGCGGTAGTTCTGCTCCAGCTTCACCACCTCCAGTGCCGGAAAGTCCTGACTCAGCAGCACCAGATTCTGAGGCCGCGCGCCGCGCCAGGAGTAGATCGACTGGTCATCATCACCCACCACCGTGAAGCGCGCCCGCGCGCCAACCAGCAGTTTAACCAGCTCATACTGGCTGGTGTTGGTATCCTGGTACTCATCCACCAGCAGATAGCGGATACGCTGCTGCCAGCGTTCGCGCACCTCCTGATTACGCTGCAGCAGCAGCGTCGGCAGCAGGATCAAATCGTCAAAATCGAGGACGTTGCACGATTTGAGATGCTGACTGTAGAGGCCATAGCAGTGGGCAAAAATATTCTCCTGCTGTGAACGCGCCTGCGCGGCCGCGCCCTGCGGATCGATCAGGTCATTTTTCCAGTTTGAGATGGTGGAGATGAGCTGCTGCAACAGCGTCTTATCCTCCTCCAGCCACTCTCTGGTCAGCTCTTTCAGCAGGGCGAGCTGATCCTGATCGTCGAACAGCGAGAAGTTAGACTTCATGCCCAGCGCCGCCGTTTCACGCTTGATGATCTCCAGGCCCAGCGTGTGGAAGGTAGAGATCAGCAGCCCGCGCGCCTCTTTGCGACCCAGCGTCTGCGCCACACGCTCTTTCATTTCGCGCGAGGCTTTATTGGTGAAGGTCACCGCAGCGATGTGTCGCGCCTGATAGCCGCACTCACGAATCAGATGGGCGATTTTATTGGTAATTACGCGGGTTTTGCCCGATCCCGCGCCCGCCAGTACCAGACAGGGACCGGTAACAAATTCGACGGCACGTTGTTGGCTGGGGTTTAAACGCATAGAAGAAATCGCCTGATTGAATCAAAAGAAAGGGGTTTATACTGGGCGGCAATTATACACAACCGAGATACCAACATGGCGAAAACCGCGGCGGCTTTACACATCCTGGTCAAAGAGGAAGCGCTGGCAAAAGAGATTCTGGCGAAACTGGCGAAGGGCGGCAATTTCCAGCAGCTGGCGAAGAAGCATTCGACCTGTCCTTCCGGCCGTAAGGGAGGCGATCTGGGCGAGTTTCGGCAGGGGCAGATGGTACCGGCCTTTGATAAAGCGGTCTTTACCTGCCCGCTGCTGACGCCTTACGGGCCGGTAAAGACCGGCTTTGGTTATCACATTATCAAAGTGCTCTACCGCAACTAGTTACTTCTTCTGCTTCATCTGCTGCAGAACGTTGCTGCACTGGTTGTCTTCGTTGTCGCTGGGGGAGATCAGTGCCAGCAGCGCCGCTGCCGGTCCCACGACCGCACCCAGCGCTACAGCGGCGGCCCCACGGGCCAGCAGTGGCCCCGCTTTCACGCCCGCATCCGGATTCTTAAAGGTGCCGCGCACGTAGAGCGGGGAACGCAGCGTGACGATGCGAACACCTTTACTCTCCGGATTGATCGACAGGTCCAGTCGCTCACTGGCGAAGTTGGCGTTCCCTGACACATTGATAATCGCGTTCTCGGTATCAAACACAAACAGGTTCGGCGTCGCCAGACCGTTCTGCAGTCTGATATCGGTGGCCGCGCAGTTGATGCGAACCTGATCGTCGCCAAAGAGTTTGCCGACCACGTAGTTACCCACGTTAAGTCCGGCGATCTCCATCAGATTGCGGCTGATCAGCCCGTCATTCATCAGCAGCTTGAGCTGACCGTTGCTGGTCGCCAGCAGGTCGGCGACCGAGTTGCCGGTGCCGGTAAAGCTGGCATCACCGTTGAGCTGACCCAGGCTGTTCTTCATCGCCTGCACATCCGGGAACAGCTGACGCAAACGCAGCTTGCGTGCATGCAGGTCAACCCGGCCACGCATCGGTGAGCGATCGCCCTCCAGCCGGATAGTGCTGTTGAGATTGCCGCCCGCGATACCAAAGCGCAGCGGGTCCAGCAGCAGATCGCCGTTTTTGAGCTGTAAGTGGGTATAGAGATCGCTCAGTGGCAGTGAGTTGCTGTGTTCGATACGTTTGCCGCTGAACTTCACGTCGGCATCCATCACATCCCAGCTTTTGGTTTCAAACCTGTCGTGCGGCAGCACACGGTCAGCAGGCTGATTCGATTTCTCACCGCGCCGGGCTTTGGCCTGGGCGGTCTTCTCACTCCCTTTGCCGGAGTTCACACCAATCAGCGGCCCCAGATCGGCCATGCGCAGTTGCTCAGAGGTGAGTTCCCCGGTGAGGGTGGGACGCGGTTTGCCCTGCGTGTAGATCAGCGAGCCATGAATATCACTGTCGCCGATATGACCGTTAAATTTCTCATAGCGGTAGACCGCGCCCTTTTCCCAGCTGAATTTCGCGATCAGATGGCCGTCCGTTTCATAAGGCGGGGTATCAGGCAGCAGAACGCCGGTCAGGCCATAGAGGTTCGCCAGCGTATCGCCGGAGAAACGCAGACGCACATTCAGTCCGCCCAGGTTCATCGGGTCCTGCACGCCCCCGGTTACCTGAACCCGCGTGGTGCCGTTTCGCACATCGGCCTGCACCGGGAAAGGGGTGTTCTGGCTGCGCAGCGAGAGCATGCCGCCAATCCTGCCTTCACCGCTGAGCTTTTCATTTTTGTAGGTGCCACTGGCCTGCCAGCCAAAGACGAAGTCTCCCGCGCCCTTCTGCTGATCGTCACCGCCGGCAATCTGCGCATAGGGCACCGGTTTGCCCAGCGGATTCACCTGTACCGTGACATCGGCGCGGTTAACCGCATCGCGATAGCGGATTTGCCCCTGATCAAACAGGATATTATCCAGCCGGAAGGACCAGGCCGAAGGCGCGCTGTCCTTGTCATCCTTGTCACTACTGGCGAGATCGAACGTCCAGTTATTCTTTTTATCCGCCGTCTGAATCAGGCGCGCATCGGGTCGCTGCAGCTTAATCCACGGGATGAAAAGCTCTTTGTGCAGCAGCGACAGCGGTGCCAGCGTCGCGTCGGCCCGTTGCAGATGGACCATGGTGACATCAGGAATGCCGGGCGGGTTACCCAGCATGATATCTTCGGCGTGTATCTGCGGCCACGGCACCCAGCGCCGCCAGCCCGACTCGTCGCGATGGCGCACCCAGTCGATCCCCAGATCCCCGCGGATGGCAAAAGGACGATTGAGTTCGGTTGAGACTTTCTGATTGATGGTGGGCTTCAGGCGGTTCCAGTCAAATGTCGCGATCACCACAATAATCACCACAATCAACAACACCAGAATGCCTGCAACCCAACTGACGATTTTCCCGGTACGCGACATGTCGCTTTCTCCTTGCTCTTTCACGGCCTGCGTTAAAGATAGTCGAGACGGCGGGCAACGGCATCAGGGAAGCTGGAGAGTCAGATGATTCAGTTCAGAAAATGGGACAGGCCGCGAAAAGTAGTAGCCCTGAGCCGCGATGGCCGGGGAACCCCTGACCTGCTGCCACTGCTCTTCCGTTTCCACGCCCTCGACAATCACGCCGTTGCAGTAGCGATTGATGAGCGCCAGCAGCATCGAAAAGAGGCTGCGCCCTTCATCAGAACTGCCCAGCAGAATAAACAGGTCGCGCGACAGCTTGATGTAGTCATATTTCAGTTCGGTCAGCGCGGAGAAATTGGCCATGCCAGAGCCAAAATCATCCAGCCACAGCGGGCCCAGTTCCGGGATCTTAGCGACTCTCTCCGCCTGTGGCAGCGCATGATGCTCTGTCAGCTCAAAGCGGATCCAGGGCAGGCGGGCGATCAGGCGACGAATGGCGGGCCGGTGCTGAATGGAGAGCAGCGAGGGGCCATCGATGTTGACCGACGCGACCACACCGTTGCGCTCGAAGAAGGCGGACCACTGCGTCAGCAGTTCCAGCTGCTCATAGATCACATTGAGGCGCTGGGCGATATCGAGCCCGGCAAACCAGGCCTCGGGTGACAGATTCCGTTCCGGCTGGGCAGGATGAGAAACGGCGGTCAGCAGTTCAATGGCGAGTAACCGACCGGTTACCCGATAGATAGGCTGGAACCGATAGCGCCGCTGGCACTGTTGCCAGAAGAGCGGGGTTTCCGTTTGATAATCAGGGTCAATTGAAGACGGCAGCCATTGACTAATACTCTCCATCACCATGGTATTTTCCTGGTTGATAATATGTCCCCAAAACGGGTGACGCAGCTGCGATTATCGTGAGTGTCTGTGGTAAAGAGATGAACGACCCGGCCACAAAAAGGGAAAGTCTATCAGCTGCGTCGCCCGCATAATCGGTAAAAAAAGCCGAAATTAGCGCCTCTTATCCGCCAGATTAGCCCTCTCCTGCACCTTAAGCTAAATCAAAACAGCGTTTTAAAAGCGTTGACGACTGCCATACCAGACGCGAGACTGAGTACTCTTTCACTACGGGTTGCAAACCATGACGCAGAAGAAAATTGCCATTATCGGCGAATGCATGATTGAGCTGTCGGAAAAGGGTGAGAACATTAAACGGGGTTTTGGCGGCGATACGCTGAACACGGCGGTTTATCTCGCCCGCCAGGTGGATGAGCAGCAGTTACGGGTCGATTACGTCACGGCTCTGGGGACGGATTCGTTCAGCGATCAGATGATAACCGCCTGGCAGCAGGAGAAGGTCAACACCGGCCTGATTCAGCGTCTCGATAATAAAATGCCAGGCCTGTATGTGATTGAAACCGATGCGGAGGGCGAGCGCACCTTCTGGTACTGGCGCAGCGACGCCGCGGCCCGCTACTGGCTCGACAGCCCGCAGTCAGAGGCGATCGCCGACCAGCTGGCGCACTATGACTATCTTTACCTCAGCGGCATCAGTCTGGCGATTCTGCCCGCTGCCAGCCGGGAAAAACTGATGCAGCTTCTGGCCCGCTGCCGGGCAGAGGACGGCAGGGTGATTTTCGATAATAACTATCGCCCGCGTTTATGGGCCGATCGGGCCAGTGCGCAGAGCGCGTATCGCGCCATGCTCAGCTGTACCGATATCGCCTTTCTCACCCTGGATGATGAACATCTGCTGTGGGGCGAGCAGCCGCTGGAGGAGGTTATCGCGCGAACCCGCGAAGCAGGCGCCAGCGAAATTGTGATTAAGCGGGGTGCGGAGGCCTGCCTGGTCGCCACGGGTGATGCGCCGCTGATTGAGGTGCCTGCGGTCCGGCTGGCGAAGGAGAAGGTGGTGGATACGACGGCCGCGGGCGATTCGTTCAGCGCCGGATATCTGGCGCGCCGCCTGACCGGCGCATCGGCTGAAGCCGCCGCACAGCGCGGGCATCTGATCGCCAGCACGGTGATTCAGCATCGTGGCGCGATTATTCCGGCAGAGGCGATGCCTGACTGAACTGCATCTGATAAAGCCGGGCATAAGCGCCGTTCTGCTGCAGCAGCTGCTGATGCGAGCCGCGCTCAACAATCCGGCCCTCTTCGATAAGCAGGATCTCATCGGCTTTCTCAATGGTTGAGAGCCGGTGCGCAATAATCAGCGTGGTGCGGTTCTGCTGCAGCGTCTCCAGCGCAGACTGAATCGCCCGTTCTGAGCCGGTATCGAGGGCCGAGGTCGCTTCGTCGAGGATCAGAACGGGACTGTCGCGCAACAGGGCGCGGGCAATGGCAATGCGCTGGCGCTGTCCACCCGACAGCAGCACCCCATTCTCCCCAATCATCGTATCCAGCCCGTTCTCCATTTTATTGATGAATTCCATGGCATGAGCCATCTGCGCCGCCTGTTCGACCGCGGCGCGGCTGAAGAGATCACGACGGGCATAGGCGATATTGTTGGCGATGGTGTCATTGAACAGATGAACATGCTGAGAGACCAGCGCCATCTGCTCGCGCAGCGAGGCCAGGGTGTAGTCACGCAGATCGTGCCCATCCAGCAAAATTTCGCCGCTGTCGATATCGTAAAAACGCGTGAGCAGGCTGGCGAGGGTCGATTTACCTGAGCCGGAACGGCCTACCAGGGCGACCGTTTTCCCGGCCGGGATATCAATATTGATTGCGTTCAGGGCGGGCGTTTCCGAACCGGGATAGGTGAAGCTGACGTTGCGGAACGCGATATGACCGGCGGCGCGTCCGATAACGCGGGTGCCCTCATCTTTTTCCTGCTCAGTATCCAGAATCGCAAACAGTGTCTGGCAGGCGGCCATGCCGCGCTGGAACTGCGCATTGACGCTGGTCAGGGACTTTAACGGACGCATCAGCATCAGCATGGCGGAAAAGACCGCGCTGAGGGTGCCCGCCGTCAGCGTCGTCATTACCGACGGAAAACTGGCCGCATAGAGCACAAAAGCCAGTGCGAAAGAGGCGATTAACTGGATAAGCGGATCGGACAACGCGGTGGCCGACACCATTTTCATCCCCTGGCGACGCATCCTGTTGCTGACCTGCCCAAACCGCTCTGTCTCCACCCGCTGACCGCCGAACATCAGCACCTCTTTATGCCCTTTCAGCATCTGCTCAGCATGGGAGGTGACCTGCCCCATGGTGTCCTGCATGTTCCTGCTGATGCGGCGAAAGCGCCGGGAGACGAGGCGGATCGCCAGCGACACCACGGGCGCAAGTACCAGCAGGATCAGGGAAAGCTGCCAGCTGTAGTAAAACATCATGACAAACAGGCCAAGGATAGAGGCACCTTCACGCACCACCGTGACCAGCGAGCCGGAAGAGGCGGAGGCGACCTGCTCGCAATCGTAGCTGATGCGGGAGAGCAGCGTGCCGGTTGATTGCTGATCAAAGAACGCCACCGGCATCCCCATCATATGGCTGAAGAGACGACGGCGCAGGCTCATCACCACTTTACCGGAGACCCAGGAGATACAGTAACCGGAGATATAGCCGCTGACGCCGCGGATCAGGATCAGCCCGATAATCACCAGCGGCATCCACAGCAGCATCCCCGCATGCCGCCTGCCCATCACATCGTCCAGCAGGCTTTTCAGCAATGTCAGCATAAACGGGTCTATGGCGGCGTTGACGATGAGGGCTATCCCGGCGACCACCAGGCCCAGCCTGAAGGGTGAAATGGTGGGCCACAGTCGCGTAAACGTCTGTCTGGCAGAGAGTGTGGGTTCAGACATGGCATGCATCTTACCGTTGTGTAGGAACGGATGATGATATGTTAAACCGTATCAACCAACCGGAAACTGCCCTGTCGCCATGAATCATAAACAGTCTCAAATGAGACTGGTACTTCTCCCCTGCCTCCAGGCCCGGATCACGCGGGGATAAAATCATTATCGCCTCTTAAGCGCCCGCAGTGTGATATCCGGTAAATTTCGGCTAATAAAGCGGGCCATGCCACTCATTTCCCTTACGCTGAAAAATTGTGGTTAATCGCACAGGCGACCCGGCCACCCCCTTCAATCAGACTTATAATTTATTGAATAAAATTAGCCAGTTATAACCACCCGGGCGCCACCAGGCATAGTCCGAATCTGCCCGATTCGGCCCTTTTCGGATGGACGTTCGCCGTAAAAAAGACCATCTTTTAATCAACAACAGCAGGACGCTGTGCTCTCCGGCCGTGAACAAAACAACTAAAATATTCTCCGCATCAGGACCTATTTATGCACACAGAAATCATTAATATCTGGCCACACGGTGATGCGCCAGGTGCCAGCGATTCGCGGGCACAGCCGCAGATCGTCGATATGGCAAAAGAGTATGAGCCTTACGATCGCGCCGCCACCGGTGTACGTTGCCCGGAGATGGCGATCTGGCATCCGGTCGAATCCAACGGGATCACCCTGCTGGTCGCGCCAGGCGGAGGTTATCAGCGTGTGATGATCGACCGTGAAGGCAGCGCCCTGGCGACCTTCTTCACCTCAATGGGCTATACCCTGGCGGTCATGACCTACCGCCTGCCCTATGATGGTCATCATGAAGGCCCCGATGCGCCGCTGGCCGATGCACAGCGCGCCGTGCGTGTGCTGCGTGAACGGGCGCAGCGCGGCCTGAATGGAAAGTACATTGTGATGATGGGCTTTTCGGCGGGTGGCCACGTCGCGGCCAGCCTGGGCACACGCTTCGCGGAAAAACTCTATCCGGTGCAGGATGGCGCAGAAAACTTCTCACCTCGCCCGGATGCGATGATCCTGGTCTATCCGCTGATCAGCATGCGTGATGGCATTGCCCATGAAGGCGCCCGAACCCGCCTGCTGGGTGCCTGGCCCGATCAGAAAACGATTGAGGCCTACTCCCTGGAAACCCGGGTTCACCCACTGGTGCCGCCAACGCTGTTGATCCACGCCGCCGACGACGAAGCCGTTTCGGTGAATCACAGCATGGCGTTTTTCAGTGCGTTGCGGGAGCATAAGGTCCCGGCAGAGGTGCATTTCTATCAAAAAGGCGGGCACGGATTCGGTATCCGCGGTGTGGCAGATTTGCCCCTCGCCAGCTGGCCGATGTTAGTGACCGAGTGGCTCAGGGCAAAGACCTGATCTTAAGCCGCAGGCGGCACGTCTTTGACGTTGCTGTCCGGCGGCGTGGCTTCATTGCTGGCCGCCGGTGCCGCTGACGGTGCCATCACTTTGTCCCAGCTGTTTTGCAGGCTTTTCACGTTGGTTTCCGCTTCGCCTTCCGGCTGGATCAGAACCATCATCAGTTCCTGGGTCAGCTGCTGGCGCAGCTCCTGGTTTAACTGCTCGCGGGTCAGACCCGCCAGGAAGGCCTGCCGCAGCTTCTGATACTGCTCAGGCGCAATATCGACCACGGCGTTCTGCTGGGAGCGCAGCCGCTGGCTCATCAGCACATCGGTGTCGGTGCGGGCATAGGTGGTGAACAGCTTATTCAGCTCCAGCAGCTTCTGCGCCATCAGCGCATCAAACTCCTCCTGCGGTAAGCCTTTATCGCGCACGTTAGCCAGCTCGCGAGCCACCAGATTCATATTCTGCGCCAGACTGTCGTTGCGTCCATCCAGATTGATCGAGCACTGCGCACGCTGATAGAGCACGCGGCAGTCAAATCCCACCTGTATGCCCTGCGCTTTGCTGTCACTGAGCGCGCGCTGAACGTGCCAGAACAGCGCTTCACGGGCCAGATCGCCCTGCCAGTAACGCTGCAGATTCTGCGAGTCACGAATCGGCTGCCACGGCGTATCCCACACCAGTGAGAGGCGATCCTGCGTCATGTTGCTGCTGACCAGATTCACCGGCTCGTGCGGCAGCGGGGAGAGGGTGGGCAGTGGCGCAGGTGTTTCGCGTTTGCCGGTCAGTGCCGAGAAGGTTTTGTTGATCTGCTCAGAGAGGTTGCGGCTGTCGACATTGCCGACCACGTAGAGCGTCATCGCATCCGGGGTGTACCACTGATGATAAAAGTCGTTGAGCTGGGTTAAATCAACCGGGGCGCGTGGCTGCGCCGCAGGATCGTGCGCCAGCAGCGCCGAGCCTTTCAGGCGGTAGCGCCACCAGACATCCTGCGTATCTTTCGGCCAGGTGGCGACCGGATCGGAGGCCGTCAGCGCGGTGCTCACCACCTGTTCGGTAATCGCCATATTGCCCGCCGTGGCCGCCAGCCAGTTCAGCGCTTCTTTCAGCAGCTCAGGGCGGTTGTTCGGCAGGCTCAGATTATATTGGGTGGAATCATAAGAGGCGATGACGGGCGGCAGGGGGCGCTGAGGATCCATCGCCTGCTGCCATAGCGCGCGCTGCTGCTGGGTGTCGAGCGCGGTGTTGTGCACCATGGCCAGACGCGACAGCAGATGGCTGAAGCCGGTCTGTTGCGCACTCTCCACCAGTGAGCCGGTGTTGACCACCAGCCGCAGTTCGATGCGGTCACTGGGGCGTTGCGGTGTGGCCAGTAACTGCCAGTTAAATCCGTTATCCAGCTTGCCTTCCTGCCAGGCCGGATCCGGTTGCAGCGTTTCTGCCTGGAGACCATAGCTGCTTGCTGCCAGCACTAATCCACCAACCAAAAGCCGAATTCTGGTGCCCTGCATGTGAACCCCTACTCAAATAATTCAAATATCGTTATCACTGGCGCGACGTGCCGCTGTTATTAACGAATCGGCTGGCGCCGAATCGCGCTGTTATCCAACAACAACGTGTTTGACCACAGGAAGTTCAGGATGTCGCGCAACGAAGTGAAAAACGTCAAAAAAAACAAGTGGGGTTTATTATGCAAATGCCCGCTGTCAGGGCAAGCGACAGCGGGCATTTGAGGGGATTTAAGTGAAATTCAATGATTAAACTGAAGATTCGGACGCTTTGTTCTCTTTATTCCGGCCGGCGAGCGTGTCATTGAGCTGTTTGTGATCCAGCTGGTCTACCCATTTCGCCACCACCACGGTCGCCACACCGTTTCCGATCAGGTTAGTCAGCGCACGCGCTTCGGACATAAAGCGGTCGATACCCAGAATCAGCGCCAGACCCGCCACCGGCAGATGGCCGACCGCCGAGAGCGTCGCCGCCAGCACGATGAATCCACTGCCGGTCACCCCTGCCGCGCCCTTCGAGGAGAGCAGCAGTACCACCAGCAGCGTGATCTGATGGAAAATATCCATGTGGGCATTGGTCGCCTGGGCGATAAACACCGCCGCCATGGTCAGATAAATCGAGGTGCCGTCGAGGTTAAAGGAGTAACCGGTGGGGATCACCAGCCCGACCACAGACTTCTTACAGCCCAGCTTCTCCATCTTATCCAGCATGCGCGGCAGCGCTGACTCGGACGAGGAGGTGCCCAGCACAATCAGCAACTCCTCTTTGATATAGGCGATGAACTTAAAGATGCTGAATCCGGCAAACAGACGCGCAATCAGCCCCAGCACAATCACCACAAACAGCACACAGGTGATATAGAAGCAGACGATCAGCTGGCCGAGCTGCACCAGTGACCCCACGCCATATTTACCGATCGTGAACGCCATCGCGCCGAAGGCCCCTATCGGTGCCAGACGCATGATCATGTTGATGATGCCGAAAATGACTTTCGAGAAGCTCTCAATCACGTTGAAGATCAGCGTGCCGGTGTTACCCAGACGATGCAGGGCAAAACCAAACAGAATGGCAAACAGCAGCACCTGCAGGATGTTGCCGCTGGCAAAGGCGCCAATCACGCTGTTAGGGATGACATCCAGCAGGAAGGCGACGATGCCCTGCTGTTCCGCCTGCTGCGCATAGACCGCCACCGCTTTGGCATCCAGGGTGGCGGGATCAACGTTCATTCCTGCGCCTGGCTGCACCACGTTAACCACGATCAGACCAATGATCAGCGCGATGGTACTGACAATTTCAAAATAGAGCAGCGCGACAGCGCCGGTGCGCCCGACGGCTTTCATGCTTTCCATACCGGCGATGCCGGTCACCACGGTACAGAAGATGACCGGGGCGATAATCATCTTGATTAACTTAACAAAGCCATCGCCCAGCGGCTTCATCTGGGTCCCCAGCTCCGGGTAAAAATGGCCTAACAAAACGCCGATGCCAATCGCCATCAGCACCTGGAAATAAAGGCTTTTAAAAAGTGAGGTTTTCATAAACAGGTGTCCACTAACGCCGTGAGGTGATGTTGTCGGATTCGTTATTGTGACTGGCGGGCAACAGAGGTGGCGCCTGACAGTAACCCGAAAATAACACTGTGTTTACGTGATTAATACAGGGCGACAAACCCCCAGGAAATGTCAGGATCGTAATTCTGAACTGAAACGCTTCAGCAAGGGGTTTTGTAACTAAAATTCTCGCAAAATCAATGAATCAGGCAATTATTGCGGCAGTGAGGAGTTTTCTATCCAGGCCTGATTGAATCGGGTCAGAGGCAGCGCTTCCGCGTAGAGGTAGCCCTGCCCGATATGAATGCCGCGCGCCAGTAGCCAGTCACGCTGCTCCGCGGTTTCCACGCCCTCGGCAATCACCTCAAGGTGGATAATCTCGGCGATCGCCGCCACGATGCAGACCATGGTGTCGTCATCCGGCAGCGCCGCCACAAAGCTGCGATCCATCTTCAGCTTGTTGACCGGCAACGCTTTCAGCTGATGCAGATAGTTGAGATTGGAGTAGCCCATGCCGAAATCATCCAGCGCCACCGCCACCCCGGCCTGCTGCAACAGTCGCAGCATCGCTATCGCCTGTTCTGCATCATCCAGATGCGCTGTTTCGGTCACTTCCAGCACAAAAGTGCCAGGGGCGATGCGGTGACGGGTCAGCAGAGACTGCAGATGGGAGACCACGCCCGTATCGCGCAACTGTACCGCAGAAATATTCACGCTCAGCGGCAGCATCATGCCCTGCCGCTGCCAGCCAGCCAGAATGCGGCACGCCTCTTCAAACACCCAGCGTCCCACTGCGCTAATCACGCCTATCTCTTCGGCGCTGGCGATAAACTCTTCCGTCAGGCCGTAACTGCCATCCGGCTGGCGCATACGCAGCAGCGCTTCCGCGCCCGCCAGTGCCCCGGTGCGCATATCGACCTGCGGTTGCAGGTAGAGAGCAAACTGCTCATCGTGCAGACCCTGCAGAATGTCATGCTCCTGGGTCAGGCGTTTCTGCGCGCGCTCGGTCAGCGCGGCGTCAAAGAAGAGGATCTGATTTTTGCCCTGATGACGGGCCGACATCATCGCCGAGATCGCCCTGTCCAGCAGTTCACTGGCGCTCAGCGGCTGATCGTCGCGCAGCGCCAGACCGATGCTGACGTTAGGGCGCAGCTGAAGCTGGTGCAGGCTGACCGGCTGATTAAGGCGAATCATCAGATTGCGCGCCAGACGCAGGGCGCGGAACGGATTACTGGCGCGCTTCATCAGCAGGACAAAATCGCTGACGCCGGTCTGCGCCAGCAGGGTGTGGTCATCCAGCGTATGGCGGATCTTCTCCACCAGCGTCAGCATCAGCGTGTCGCGCTGCTCATCGCTGAGTATGCCGTTGGCTTCCTGCAGGGTTTCAATGCGGATCACCATCAGACCCAGCGACCGTTCAGGATTACACATGAACTGTTCGACCAGCGCCAGGAACAGGGTGCGGTTGGGCAGGTCGGTGACCGGGAAGTGGGTGGTCAGCCGGCTCATCTCATCATGAATCGACTCCAGCACCTGCTGATTGCGGTTGTAGCTGCGCACCAGCATGCCGATCTCGTCATCGTGATGACTGTGCGGCAGGGAGAGTTTATGGGTCAGAATCGCCTGCGGCGGCAGCTCCTGCAGCTCGCGCGAGAGATGACGCAGGGGATGGACGACCAGCCGGTTGATGCACCAGCTGATCGCCACGGAGAGGATCAGCGCCAGCAGCAGATAGGTGATGATCATGGTCGAGAGCGTGCTGAGAATAAACTGGTAGACGCGCGTTGAGTTCGCCTGCAGCACCAGATAGGCCAGCGGTTTTGGCATTCTGGTATTTTCTATCGAGTAGAGCGGCAGCGTAATCTGCACCGGCAGCTCAAACAGGCGGGCCACCATACGCGGCACCGGTTTTTCCGTCTCAAAGTCAGCATGCAGCGCCTGAAACGCATTGGGCAGCACCACATCGGCGCGCGACAGAATACCGGCCGGTTTCAGAGAGTGAAGAATGTGTTCGGCCCGGGGGATATCGGCCCGCAACACCGCTTCCGACAGCGGCTGACGAACGGTGTGGGCGATATTCTCCATCTGCTGGGCGTAGTCAATCCTGCGCTGCTGCACAAAATGAAACAGTTGGATGACGATAAAAATACTGATGGTGATAACCGCAACCAGCGAAACCGTCGCCATCTGCTTTATCGTAAGTGACCGGCTTACGCGCAAAAAATTCTCTCCTGACGATGAAAAAAGCCCAGATAGCAGACAGTACAATGCCAGCCAGTATATCCCATAAACTGACTTTTTTACCGTCTGAAAAGTCCGGCTTTTTCCCGGTCAGGATTATTTAAAATCCGCGTAAGGGGTCAGCGGCTGTGGCGGCATATCCAGGTCCCCTTCCCAGCCACCGGCAGCATAGCGCACATAAAGCAGACCATGACTCGGGGTGTAATCCTTCGCCTGCTGGATATCCACACCGGCACCGATAAACCAGTTCGACGTCAGCCGTCGCTCAATCACTGCCTGCAGCGTATAGCCGGTACCGCCGCCGGAACTGCTGGCAGAAGAGGGGTTACTGGCAAGGGTATAGCCCGGATTAACCGGATAGCGCTGCTGGGCATGGGTTTGTGAATGGGACCAGGAGACAGAGCCGCCCAGATCAAACGACCAGTTCTCTGTCCGCTGCCGCCAGGTGACCGGCACGGAAAAAGAGAGATACTGCTGCGGGCTGTAGTAGCCGCCCTGGCCGAAGGTGTAATCGCTGAGATCCTTCTGATAGTGCCAGAGCATGCTGTTCAGCCCGACGGTCGCCCGGCGGTTGTCGCTGTTGATGAGCTTATAGTAATAGCCGCCCATCAGGCGCTCGCGGCTGTTATCGGCGACATTTTTGCCGGTGATCTGATGCACACTGATGTCGCCCCAGACGCCATGCGCGCCGCCCTGATCGTAACTCAGCCCGATGCTGCCGCCGGTGGCCACCACGCCGCCCCAGCTTTTGCCGCCGCTGGCTGCGGGATCGCGCGTCCCGGCATAGGAGAGCAGCGAACTGGCGATCGGCCTGCGTGAGGCCGTCAGTGTGACGCCGAGCTGTTTCACATCGGTTTTCCAGCTCAGGCCGCCGGTCCAGTTCGTGACTTCAAAACCCAGCGGCGTGGTTCCGAGGTCAGCGGACCAGGTCGCGTTATGCCAGCCCGCGGCCAGCGCTGTCCCGCTATCGCGCTGGCGGTTGTCACGATTACAGCCGCCAGAATTGGCATCGTCGCAGCTGCCAAACAGGGCGTCGATGCTGCCGTTCCGGGTGGCAAAGGTGCCTGCGGAGACATCGACCCGATCAAGACGGAAAAAGCCCCGGCCATCGGCAAACGGATGTTCCGCCTGCAGCATGGTGGTGTGCGCCGTAAAATCGGAGATGCCGCCGGTGCCGCTGTTGCGTGAATAGTCCTGCTGCACCGTGAGCGTGGTCTGCTGCTGACGGTAGAGATCGGCCGTGTCGCTGCGCAGGCTGCGCTTCAGCCAGTCATCCTGGGGATCGTTGCGGGTTGCGCGGCTGATATTGCCACTGCTCCCGATGCCGCTGGCCGTCATCGCCTGACGATAGTCTGCCAGTGCCTGTTCAGGCTGCTGCTGCGCCCCTTCCAGCCGTGCCGCATCACGATAGACCAGCGCTTTATCCTGCGAAGGGGGCAGCGAGGCGGCACGCTGTTTCAGATCGGTCAACAGCGCCGCGGCCCGCGTAGTTTCACCGACTGCCTGCCACGCCAGCGCCGCGCGGCGATCCGCATTCAGCGTGCTCTGCTGCGGCGGCAGCGTCTCCAGCGACTGACGGGCTTCGCCGTTGCGCTGCAGCGCCACCAGCGCCTCAATCCGTCCCAGCGCCGCATCGCGGTTGTCCGCCTGACGCGACAGCACCTGCTGATACCCCTGCAGCGCCTGCTGCGCGTCCCCCCGCGCCAGCGCCCAGTCGGCCAGGGTCAGATCGCGGCGGCTGGAATCCGGCTGCTGCCGAAGCAGCGCGATTGCGGCAGGCTCATCGCCCGCCTCGCGCAGGGCATCGGCCTCGGCAAAGCGCTGATCCTGCGTCAGGCGGTCAGCCAGCTGGCGCATATCGCTGCTCCATTGTGCTTCCGGCAGACGATGCAGCGTGGCGCTGGCCTCAGCAGCGTTATCGTTGCCCGAGAACCAGAGGGCGGCGGCGTAGAGCGCGGTGCTATCCTGCGGGTGCTGCTGCGCCACGCCGCGCATCACCGCCTCCGCCTGCTGCGCACGACCGCTGTTACGCAGCGCACCCGCCAGCCGGTAGCTGAGCCAGACGTCATCCGGCGTCAGCGCCAGTGCCTGGCGATAGCGATCGGCGGCCTGGGGCCAGCGCGCCTGCTGCGCCAGTGCATCGGCCTCCGCGCGCAGGCTGTCGCTGCGCAGCGTGCGAATCGTGTCGGCCAGAGCGCGCTGCTGGTCGGCGGGCAGCGTATCGATAAATGCCATCTCGCGGGCGGGCGACACCGTCCGGTAAAGCCCTGCCAGCCGCCGCACCGCGGTGATATTGGTGCCATCCAGTCGGCGCGCTTTTTGCCAGAACCGTTCAGCGCCGGGCGCATCGTTGCGCGCCATCGCCACATCACCCAGACCAATCAGGGCGTAGCTGTCGCTGCTGTCATAGGTTTGCGCCGCGCGGTAGGCCTTTTCAGCCCCGTCGATATCGTGCTGCGCCAGCGCTTTATCACCCTGCTCAATCGCCAGCCAGTAACGACTGGTCTGCAGCAGCGACTGCCATTTGCCAATCAGCGTGCTCTGCTGACCCGCCTGAATCGCGCGCTCCAGCCAGCGAATGGCCACCTCACGATGGCCCGCGCGGGCCTGGATCTGCCCCATTGCGCCCATCAGTTCGGCATTACCGGGATTACTCTTCAGCGCCCGTTCAAGGGCGCGCATGGTGCTGTCAGCGTTACCGGCATCGACCCGCGCCAGCGCCTGCATCCGGTCGCGATAGGCGGGATCGGCCAGCTGGCTCTGCTGCTTCGATAACGTGTCCACACCCTGCTGATGAGGCTCGCCGTCGGTAAATACCGCCAGATAGGCCTTCAGCTGCGCCACGCTGCTGTCGCTGACCGGCTGGTCAGTGATCTGCTGCAGCCAGAGGTCGGCGGCGGCCTCACGCCCGCCGCCGCGCTCCGCCAGCCGCTTCAGCTGTGTAATTGCCTGCTCCGGCTGCTGACGCGCAAAGGCCATGCGGGCGATCTGTAATCCGACCCCGACGTTGCCAGGATAGCGCTGCTCCAGCACCTGAAGCTGTTGCCAGGCCAGATCCTCCTGGCCGGGAAGGCGCGCCACCAGCCGCCAGTACTCCAGGGCAATATTGGGATCGGGGAAGACGCCGTTAAACAGGGCATCGTAGGCGCTTTTCGCCTCCGCCAGTCGTCCTGAGGTGGCAAGCAGCCGCGCCTGCTGCAGTTGCTGCCGTCCGTCAGACGACATCATGCGCAGGCCGGCGGCAGATTCCCGCGCCGCAGCGGAGTCGGGCGCCAGCCGGTTGAGCTGATCCAGCAGGGTCTGTGCGGTGGTAAGATCGCCCTGATGCAGCGCCAGTCGCAGACGCGCCGCCAGCACCTGGGGATTCTCCGGGTCAATCTTCTCCAGCCGGTAGAGCGACTGCTGCACCAGCTCATACTTGTTGGTCGATTCGCCGATGCGCACCTGGGTCAGCAGCCAGTCAACCGGTGAAACCTGCGGACCGGCGACAGGCGCAGCCTGCCCCGGCAGCGCACCCAGCAGGCCGATCAGCACACCTGTCCGCAGCAGAAGCGACTTATTCATCTTCATCATCAAGCAGACGGCGGCGCGAGATAAGACGCATCAGACGCCAGACCAGCATGGCAAACAGCACCACGACACCCACCGAGCAGAGCGCCAGCCAGAAAGGATGGGTAGCCAGCGCGGCCCAGAGCCGCTCCCACCAGGGGAGGTGGCCCACATAGTAGGTCTCGCCGACACGCAGACTGTTCACACCCGACTCACGGACAATTGCCGTAGAGCCTGAGATGGCCGCACGCTTGCCGCTGTCAGCCAGCGCCTCATCGAGCAGCTGCCAGCTGCGCGGACTGCCATCGGCGAGAAGCGCAACCACACTGCGCTGATCGTAGAACGGCGACTGGAAACCAATCACGGTGGCCAGCGGACCCCGGGAGCCGATGGCGGTGGTGCTTTCTGCGCTGCGTTCCGCCTCGCTGAGAGTCTGAGCCGGCAGAGATGCCCGTCGCGCCGGGGTTTTCAGCCAGCTGGCGGTGGCGTCAACCAGCGCGCTGATCCGGCGGTCGTCCTGAAGATCTTTGGGGATGTCGCCGATCAGCAGCAGATCCGCGTCCTGCTTCTGCGCCGTGCGCCAGTCGTCGGTAAGCTGCACGCGCAGCGCCGGATACCCGGTCTGCGCGCCGATATTGCCCACCGCATTCAGCAGGGTAGCGACCTGCTGCGCATCCGGATCCGGCTGAACCAGCACCAGCGTCTGGGAGAGATCGGCGTAGCGGCTGAACGGGAAGCCGGCATTCGCCCAGGTCTGCAGCGACGGCATTTCGATGTAGTGGCGATATCCGGAGAAGTCGATGCTGGAGTTGTCGTCCACCACCACATGATTGCTCACCGGGGTGACGGTTTCGCAGCGTCCGTCCGCCGTGCCGCCCATAAAGGTCGTGGCATAGTCGAAATCGAAACGCAGCTGATTCATTACGCCCAGACGGAGCGCCGGGATTTTCAGCTCATGACTCTTGTCTGTCGTTCCCTGCAGCAGGGGAAGGTGCAGCAGCTGCTGTCCGGCCGTGTTTTTCGGCTGCAGCGGGTAGTCCTGAATGAACTGATTGTTCAGGTTGACCGCCAGCCTGGAGCCGTCCGGCTGGGTGGGCGAGGTGTAACGATAGTTCAGATCCATATCGATACCGCGCGCCCGCACCAGGAAGAGATCGGGTGGCAGATTCAGCGTCAGGCTGATCGGATTAGGCTGCAGACCGTCAGACTGTAACTGATTTTCATATTGCGTCAGCTCGGCAAAGGTCGTGCGGCGATCGGTGCGTACCCAGTTTGGCGCATCATAAGGCTGGCGCGGGGCCAGCAGCGTGACGCGATCAATGGTGGAGGTATCGCCCCGCAGCAGTAACTCGCCCTGCGCAATGCCGTGCACGGCCGTCAGCAGGTCGTCGTCGTTGCGGCCCAGAATCAGCAGCATTTTCTCATAGGGATTGTCAGGCTGACTGACGATCTCTACGGTCGGTTTGCTCACCGGCGGCAGATCTTTCAGGAATGCCGGGCGCGCATCGTTGGTGGCAAACACCACCGCGTGCTGTTGCTGCGGCAGCTGGTTGTAGAGGACCGGGAAGCGCTGGCCGCGCCAGGCGGCTTTGCTGCCAAACCAGGAGGCGAGGATGGCGGCGGCCCGCTGCTGCGCGACATCGGGCTGGGCGGCAAACACCATCGGCAGGGTCAGCGGCCGCGTGTCGCGCGCATCAAAGAAAGGCTCCGGGAAGTGTGACAGGTCGTTTTTCAGCGGCAGCTTTTGCAGCGTCAAATCCAGGCTGCTGGCTTTACCGATGTCGAGCCAGATGGTGCTGTTGGCCGGGTTTTCACAGATGTTGGCGTAGTGACCGACCAGCTCAAAGCGGACGCGGTTAAAATCGGCGATAAACCGGGGGTCCAGCGCCAGCTGCGTCTGATTCTCTTTGCCGATCTGCTCCGGCGTCAGGGTAATCAGGCTCACCAGCTCATCGTTGAGATAGATCTTCAGCTGCGACAGGGTCGGCAGCAGCGCAGGCGATGGCCGATAGCTGAGGTTCAGCATAGCACTCGTGACGACTTCGTCGCTGCGCACCCCAAACTCAATCTGCCCGGTGGTGCGCGTTCCGCGCAGCGTCATGCTGCCTGGCGGTGGTGCCAGCTTAGCAAAACTCAGCTGGCTGTTTCGTAGCGGCGCAGCCGACGGCTGCGGTGCGGCCTGCTGCGCCGTTTCTCCGGCCGCGCTGACCGGTGCATTTTCCTCTGCTGCAGCGCAGCTTAATGTTGCAGAACCCAGCAACAGCGCAGCGACCCACCTGTTTATTCTCGTTGTCGTCATATCATCAACTCAATGCAGATTTTTTGAGGCGGGCACGCGTCCGATGCCTTGCGGCAACAGCGAAGCCAGCCAGCTTACCCCAGCGGTAAGCAGGTTAAACAACCGACGTAACTGCGGCGGACCATATTCCGCCAGGCGCAGATAACCTTTGAAGCCGAGGATCATAATATCGGTGAGGCTCTGCACCGGTTTATCTTCCGGGAAACCGTCCTGCCACAACGCCCAGGTATCGGCACGGGCGAAGGTACACTGGATAAAATCGATGTGCTGCCGGGTGGTCAGGGACTCAAGGCGAACGCCCGCCCGACGGCCAAAGACGCGCTGCACCGTACAGGGGAAGCTGAACTCCTGCTGACCGCGACGCAGCAGCAGCCAGACCTTTTCATCCTCCCGCAACGCATCCGGCTCGCGCAGCTCCAGACCCACCCCGCCATCGGAGTAGTCCCGCAGCGTGCAGGGCAGCATGTGGCCGTTTTCGCGCGCAATGGCGGCAGGCATCGCAATCTCCACGCGATGGGCCTCGCGGATCTGCCGGGCTTCAACCGAGACCGCCACCGCGCCCCCCAGAATCACCATGTTATAGATGACCCACACCAGGCTGACCCACACCGTTAACACTTCGTTGGCCGGGCCGTGCTGCATGCGCCAGAACGCCATCCCTACCCCCGCCAGGTTAAGCAACACCAGCAGCATATAAGGCCGGGTGATGACCCAGTCCAGATGCCGCTTCTCAACCAGCCCGCCTTTGGCGGTGACGTTAAACTTGCCTTTGTGGGGATTGATCAGCGCAACGGTCGTGGGCAGGGCGATATACCATGCCAGCACCGTTTCGTAGACTTCACTCCAGAACGAGTGTCGCCAGCGCCCCTGAATACGCGAGTTGGTCAGGCTGGTGTGCAGCATGTGGGGCAGTACATAGACCGCGATGGCCAGCGCGGGCGCGTAGATGATGTAGGCGTGGCAGAGCAGAAACGCCAGCGGAGCCAGCAGGAAGATCAGCCGCGGAATGCCGGAGAGAAAGTGCAGCATGGCGTTGGCATAACAGAGTCGCTGCACCCACTTAAGCCCTTTACCGAACAGGGGGTTATCCAGACGGAAGATCTGCACCATGCCGCGTGCCCAGCGGATTCGCTGTCCGATATGCGCTGACAGGCTCTCGGTCGCCAGTCCGGCGGCCTGAGGAATACGGATATAGGCCGAGGTGTAACCCAGCCGGTGCAGGCGCAGCGAGGTATGCGCATCTTCCGTTACGGTTTCGACCGCGATGCCGCCAATCTCCTCCAGCGCGGTGCGGCGCAGAATGGCGCAGGAGCCGCAGAAGAAGGTCGCATCCCAGGTATCGTTGCCATCCTGAACCAGGCCGTAAAAGAGTGATCCCTCATTCGGCGTGCGGCGAAAACGGCCCAGATTGCGCTCAAACGGATCGGGCGAAAAGAAGTGGTGCGGCGTCTGCAGCATGGCCAGCCGGGGATCTTTGATAAACCAGCCCATGGTCATCTGCAAAAAGGCGCGCGTCGGCACATGGTCGCAGTCAAAGATCGACACGAAGTCGCTGCGGCAGTGCTTTTTCAGCGCATGGTTGATGTTGCCTGCTTTGGCGTGTTCATTCGAGGGACGCACCACATAGTTAACGCCAATGCTGGCGGCGAACGCGCGAAATTCGGGCCGGTTGCCATCGTCCAGCAGATAGATGTTAAGCCGATCTTTCGGCCAGTCGATACCCAGCGCGGCGTAAAGCGTCGGCCTGACCACGCTCAGCGGTTCGTTATAGGTCGGAACCAGCAGATCCACCGACGGCCACAGCGCACGATCGGCAGGCATCGAAACCGGCTGACGGTTGAGCGGCCATAGCGTCTGGAAATAGCCCAGCACCAGCACCACCCAGGCATAGGTTTCGGCGGCGATCAGCAGCAGACCCAGCACCAGGCTGAGCGGGTCATCCCAGTTGAGTGTCGAGGTGTAACGCCACCAGAGATAGCGGCAGGATACGGTCAGCGACAGGACGATCAGCATCATGGTCGGTAAGCGGCCCGGCACGCGCCGCACCACCATCGCCAGACTCCAGAGCAGCAGCACAAAGATAAACTGCGTCAGCAGGTCAAAGGGCTGGCTGATACAGAGCAGCGCCAGTACCGACGCGATCACGCCCATCCCGGCCAGGAGGGTGTAACGCAGCAGGGGCGGCAGTCTCTTCAGCCGTTTTTCCGCCCGCGCGCCCAGCCCCTGCGCCTCTGCCTGCCTGCCACGCCTGTCGAGCCAGCGATAGACCCGCTGCCGCCAGCCAGCCAGCGTGGCGAAGCCGTTCACGCGGCGGCGGCCATCACCCGGCAGGATAAACACCAGCCAGAGCGTCTGGATCAGATAGCGCACAGGATCAAGCGGCTGCGGGCGTTCGGGCGAAATATGCGGATAGAGGCGGCGGCGCTGCTGAATAATCTGCTGCCAGCACGGTGCCTCCAGCCGCAACAGCGTCACCGCCAGCCCGCACCAGAAGAGATGCAGCGCGCTGGCGAAGCGGGATGCTCCGTTGTTCCGGGCGGTGCTGTAGCGACGCTGCAACGCCAGCCAGGCGGGTCGGGTCAGCAGCCAGCGCAGCGGGTTCATACGCGATCGCCTTTCAGATGAAGCAGCAGCCAGTTCGCCAGGGTGGTGAGCTCTTCGCTGACCAGCGCGTGGGGCCGGTATTCTCCGACCGGCTGCTTCATCATCAGCGCTTCTGACAGCGCTTCATCCCGGTGGATCAGCAGCGGGATCAGCGGATTCAGCGACGCCATCCAGAGCTGATGCAGATCCTGCTGCAGGCGGCTGTTGGCGTTGAACTGGTTGATCAGAAAACGGGTCGCCGCAGGAAAGCGTTGCTGACTCAGGCGCAAATGGCAGTTCGCATCGGGCGTAATGACGCCGAGCAGGCCATCCAGCTGCGCATAGAGCGCTGTATGCCACGGCGCGCTTTCGGCGGGCAGATCAAAAATTATCCAGCCGTAGCGCCCCCGCAGCGCCGGTAGCGCCGCCAGCAGCGGGGCAGCAATCGTGCTGTCCTGAACCGCAGCGGAAGCGGAGAGCTGACCGTAGGGGAGCAGATCCGGCCCCTGCGGATAGCGCCGGGCGCTCTGCAGCCAGTCGCCGCCGTGACACAGCGCCTGCATCCAGCCCTGCTCCGCCTGCACCGGCAGATTAAAATGCATGCCGAGCTGGCTGACCGGCGAGCCGTCAATCAGCAGAACCTGTTCACCCAGTGCCGACAGCGCCCAGCCGAGGCCCGCGCAGAGAGAGGAGGTGCCGACACCGCCCCGGATGCCCTGAAGTGCCATCAGCGCCATCAGCGATGCGGCTCCGGCTGTGCGGCAACGGTTTCGGTTAATAATGGCCAGCGCGATACGATCTCTGCCAGCCGTTCTTCGCGGGCAATATCGATATAACGGAACGCGTGCAGAGAAAAGGCGTCACGCAGTGCGCTGATATCATCCTGAGGTCCACCCTCAACGGCGACCGGCGTATAAACATTCGGGTTTGTCATTATTTTTCGCCACGAATAAACAGTGTCGGATTGAGGACAGTGGCCTCTTCGCCTTTTTTCTGAAAAGGGGTTTCCAGAATAAGGACGCTATCAGAAAAGCATAATTGGCCTGTCGCAGTAATTTTTAATTCGTCAGGTTACAACCTGTGCTGACTATAATAAACTAGCCTGGGCTGGAACAATATCGAATTCATTATGAAAAATTCTTTTTCACTGGGGCTGCGACAGGTTCAGCCTGAAGTCATAACGTTGCAAAATCCCGGTTTTTATTGGGTCACCTGCGCACGCCAGCAGGATATGCGTGCCTTTATTCGACAGGTTATTTCCCAGCAGCATGCCGCCACGCTCATCAGCGCCGGGCTGCCGCCCCGCGAGCTGCTGAGGCCCGACCTGACGGGCGGCCCCGACCGTATCCCGCTCTTTTCTCTGCCGGCAAATAAAAAAAGTCTGCTGCAGCTGGAAAGGGATTTATCCCGCACGCTCAGTCATAAAAGTGGGCTGGTGATCTTCAGCAGCAGTACGGCGCAATGGGATAAATTAAACGAAGCGGAGTTGCGTGACTGGATAACACGCATGCGCAGAATGTTGCGCAAACGAAATATTACACTTCTCATCGTCACCACCGGTATTACTCTTTTTAATCAGACCAGCTCGCTTCAGCGTTATTATCGTCAGATAGACGGACTGGCTTATTTAACCGTTGAGCAGGATAGCTGGCTGTATCAAATAAGCTGGTGGTATACCGGCGAAAGACTGTTTGCCGATCGTACGCTTCGTCTGGGCTATGAAGATGCGCATTTCTTTGCGTTAAAAGAAACGCAGGAACCGCTGAGCCTGAATGACGAGCAACACTATCTGGCCGATAAAAGCGTGCTTGAAGGCGCGCCGCCGCTTTCCCGCCAGTGGCAGCTGTTTGACGATAATCAGCAGGTCTGGTTGCAGGCGCAGCAGGCCCATGCGGCCACCGTGATCTTCAGCCTGAATCACAGTGAACAGATCGGTGAACTGGCAAAAATGGTGCATAGCCTGCGCCGCGCGCGCGGCAACGGGCTGAAAATTGTGGTGCGTGAGATGGGCGTCAGCCTGCGTTACAGCGATGAGCGCCTGCTGCAGGCCTGCGGCGTGAACACCATTGTGCCCACCACGGCAGCGATGTCGCGCTTTCTCACCATGCTTGAAGGGATTCAGGGGCAGCGGTTCAGTCGTCGCGTGCCCGCCAGCCTGGATGCGCTGATCGCCTCCCTGCAGCCGCTGCATGAAAAGGGCTATCTGCGCCTGGATGCGTTCTGTGAGGCGGTCAGCCAGTTAATCAGCAACACCCTGCTGCCGGAAAATGACAAAGGCCTGCTGGTCGCCCTGCGCCCGGTGCCGCAGCTCACCCCTCAGCAGGTTCTGACGCTTTGCAAACCGCGCCGCTTTGGCGATCTGGTCACGGTACTGGAGGATCGGGTGATTCTGTTCCTCTCCTCCTGCCGCTACAACGACCTGGATAAAGCGCTGAAATTTATCTTTTCACTGCCGCACGATGAGCTGTTTGCCAACCGGATTATCTGGTTTGAGGACAACCAGATCCTCGCCGAGATCGGCAACATTAAAAAAATGACGCCGATGGCGCTGCAGGTGCTGACGCCGGTTTCCGATTCGGTGCGCCCCGCGGAGATCCCGCCAGTGGCCGCGCCGGAGCGCCCGGTTCCGCAGCCCATTACATTACTGCCGGAGAGAGAGTCCTGATGAACCTGATGGATTGGGTGCAGATTGCGCTGCTGCTGCTGTTCATTTTGCTGATCGCCAGACCCGTGTGGCAGCAGTGGCTGCCGCGCCGCTGGAACGGTCTACTGAATCGCCTGTTACCTGCACGTGCGCTGAAGTCTGAGGGGCACTGGCAGCGTCAATCTTCAAAAACGGATGCCAACATTAATGAAAAATGATCAACCCGCTGCAGCCCACGCTTCCCGTTTGTGGTCCTGCTGGCGCGGCCTGGGCGGCTGGAATTTCTATTTCTTAGTGAAGTTTGCCCTGCTGTGGTACGGCTATCTTAATTTTCACGCCCTGAGCAATCTGGTGTTTCTCGCCTGGCTCCTCTTTCCGTTGCCGTCGCTGCGCCTGCATCGCCTCCGTCACTGGATCTCCCTACCCATCGGGATCGGGCTGTTCTGGCATGACACCTGGCTGCCCGGGCTCAGCAGCCTGCTCAGCCAGGGCGACCAGCTGGCGGGCTTCTCCGCCGCTTACCTGCTCGATCTGGCTGACCGTTTTATTAACTGGCAGATGTTAGGTGCGCTGTTTGTGCTGCTGGTGATCTACCTGTTTATTTCGCCCTGGATCCGCATCACCGTGCTGGTGTCGCTGATGATGATCTGGCTCAACGTGCTGACTATCGCCGGCCCGGCGATGTCGCTGCTACCCACGCGCGCCGCCACGCCGCAGGTGGTTCTGAATCAGACGCCCGCCGCCGCCAGCCAGCCCGCGGCGGCACCGGAGGGGCTCGATCAGTCGGCTGCCCCCACCAGCGCCAGCCTGACCGCCTGGCTCAGCCGCTTTTATGAGAGTGAACGCAAGCGCGTCACCCACTTCCCTGACAGTCTGCCAGCCGATTCGCAGCCGTTCGACATTCTGGTGATCAATATCTGTTCGCTCGCCTGGTCTGATATGGACGCGTCCCAGCTGCGTAATCACCCGCTGTGGCAGCACTTCGACATCATGCTGACCAACTTCAACTCGGCCACCAGCTACAGCGGCCCGGCGGGGATTCGCCTGCTGCGTGCCAGCTGCGGTCAGACCTCGCACAGTGACCTTTATAAGCCCACCGATTCACGCTGCTATCTGTTCGATAATCTGGCGAAACTGGGCTTTAAAGAGCAGCTGATGATGGATCATACCGGTGTGTTCGGTAACTATCTCAAGGAGTTACGCGAGTCAGGCGATATTCAGGCTCCGCTGATGTCCCAGGCGGGTATTGCGCCGGAACTGACCTCGTTCGACGGCTCGCCGGTGCTTAACGATGCCCAGGTGATGCAGCGCTGGCTGGATGATCGCAGCAAGAGCAGCGATGCCCGCAGCGCCACCTTCTACAATCTGATCCCGCTGCACGACGGCACGCGCGACCTGGGCAGCACGAAAACGGCCCCGTGGAAGCCGCGCGCTCAGCTGCTGTTTGACCAGATCGACGCCTTCCTGACGCAGCTGGAGAAATCGGGCCGCCGGGTGATGGTTCTGGTGGTGCCGGAGCATGGTGCCGCGCTGCAGGGCGATAAAATGCAGATGTCCGGCCTGCGCGATATCCCCAGCCCCGACATCACGCACGTGCCGGTGGGAATTAAGTTTGTCGGCATGAAGGCACCGCATCAGGGACAGCCCCTGAATATCGATGCACCAACCAGCCTGCTGGCTGTCTCAGAGCTTGTCTCGCGCGTGGTCGATGGTCAGGTGTTTAATGCGCCGAATGTGAACATGTCGGTGCTGACGGACAAGCTGCCTCAGACGCCTGTCGTATCGGAGAATGATGGTGCGGTGGTGATGATGTATCAGGGCAAACCCTGGATCCGGCTTAACGGCGGCGACTGGGTAGCCTACCCGCAGTAGCGCAGCGATGAAGGGGGTTCAGGCGCGTCGGCGCGCCTGAACCGGAGTGAACCCGCTGCTATCCGCAACAGGGCGCTGAGCAATCAGCGCTTCTCCTGAAAGGCCTGCCAGGTCAGTAACTGCAGGCTGGCCGAAAAGTAGTTCTGATCCGCCGCCAGCGTATCGCTCAGATAGCCCGTCTCATTCAGCGTCAGGTCACGAACTGCCAGCAGACCGCCCTCAAGATGGTAAGGGGCCGGGGTATTCGCCAGCACGTCAAACCAGGCTGGCGTCAGCATCCGGCTGTAACCCTGCCAGACGCGCTGAAACGGCACCAGCGCCAGACTGTGCGGGTCATACCACCAGATGTTCAGCGGCACGCGAATGGCGTCGTAGCTGAAGCGGCTGGAATAGCCGACGGCCGGGGCAACCGATCCGTCAGCATTCAGCGCCACCCAGTCCAGCGGCAGGCCGGTTTTCCCAAAGCTCAGCTTACCCAGCAGATCGAAACCGTCATTGATCAGCTTATCCCAGACCTGGAGATGGCTGCGCTCGCCAAACTCATGCCAGGCCTGAAACAGGAAGTAGGAGGGATTCAGCACCACAAAGCTGCCTTTGTTAAAGCCCTGCGCCCCCGGCAACAGCACGGTGTGCCCGCCAAAATTCGCCACATCCAGCCGGATGATGGCACGCTGGATACGGTCAGAGGCCTGCTGATAGCTCTCAGCCTGCCACTTCTGCGCGGCACGCTGCAGCGCCCAGGCGAGCAACACATCACCATCCGAGGCGTTGTTTTTGTCGGCAACCGGGTTGTCACTCCCCGGCACATAGCGCCAGTAGAACAGCTCGGTCTGCGGATTACGCAGCTGGGTGCGCGTCCACTGCCACAGCCGATCAAAAGTGGCGCGGTCATCGTTAGCGACCGCCAGCAACATGCCATACCCCTGACCTTCGGTGTGACTGACATTGTTATTGGCGGTGTCGATGATCCGCCCTTCAGGGGTAACAAAACGGCTTTTAAAAGTGTCCCAGCCGCTGGCACTGGCCTGCGCGCTGCAGGCCAGCAGTAACACTGAGCAGATCCAGCCCAGCCAGAATGGCTTACGTTTCATAGTTGATCCTATTGATATCGATAGTACAGCGTACTGCCTTCACTGCGTTCAGCCGTTACCGGCACCCGGTTGCTGCCGCCCTGCCCCTGCAGCCAGCCCGAAAAAAGACCGGCCAGCACCGCACCAAACGCCGACTGCCACTCAGCCGGTGAAAGGATGTTGTCGCCTGCCGGTATAGCGTGACAGGTAATCCGCAGCGCCGCCTCTTCCGGCTGAAGCTGCACAAACCCCCAGTTAAAGCGCGCCAGCTGCAGATTACACTCGCGCTCCAGATCCTGCACGGTGCGTGACGCTGGCAACGGATAGCGGGTCGCCAGCGACTCCCCCATGCGGTAGAGGAAGGCTTCCGCCTCCTGCTGACCGGCGTTGGCGATCATCCCCTCAATCAGCACGCTGACCAGGTCAAACCAGCCCGGCTGCCAGGGATGCGAACCGCCCGAATGCTCACTCATTACTTCTCTCCGAACAGATAGCGGACATAGAGCTGCGCACTGCTTTCGTTGTAGTCACCAAAGGTGTCATAGCCCAGCTGGCCGCCAATCGTCACATCTTTATTGAGTTTATAGTCAGCCCCCGCGTGCAGGTTATAGCCGACGCCGTTTTTACTGCCACCCGAATAGTACGCCTCTTTCACGCTGCCACCGGCGGCAAGCGCCTCCAGCTGCGACTGCAGCCGGGCATCGGCCGGGAAGTACGCACTCTTATCCTGGCTGTAGCTCTGATAACCGGCGGAACCGCCGATGTTCACTTTCAGATCGTTAAACCGGCGAGAGAACTCCACCGGGAAAGAGACCGCCGCATAGTTCTGCGGGCTGAAGTAGCCGCCCTGCCCGTAGCTGAAATAGCTGAGGTTTTTCGAGAAGTCCATCCACGACAGGCTCATCCCCACTTTCAGCTCGCGATCGTCGCTGTGGAACGGACGAACGTAAGCGCCTGCCGTCGCCTGCAGACTGTTGTTGCTGGCAACATTTTCACCCAGATAGCTGTAAGCGCCTGCCCCGGCGTAGAAGCCCGCATCGCCATTGTCGTAGCTTAGCAGGGCGTTAGCCCCGTTCTTCGTGACGCGGCCCCAGCGTTTGCCGCTGGCCTTATCCTCTGCGCCCACGTATGAGAGCAGGCTGTCGGTAATGGCGCGGCGCTCGCCGGTCAGGATCAGCGTCAGGAAGTCGGTCAGCTTTGGTGACCACTGGACGCCGCCCACCAGGGTACTGAGATCCTGCCCCAGCGGCGTACTGCCGAGATCGACCTTGTAACGGTCGCCCTTCAGCGCCAGATTCAGCTCCACGCCCGACGCCGTTTGCGAATCGGTGGTGGCGTTCGGCAGATCATTGACCGTGGCACCGCCTGCGGCGACCACATTGCCCTGGCTCAGCGCATTGGTGCCGAAACGACGCCACGCATCGGCCGCGCCGCTGCCCGCCGTGAGCGAGACCGGCGTGGCGGTAAAGTCAAAGCGCGCCTTTTCAAACGGCACGGTAGAGAACGTCAGCGGCGCTTTGGCTTCGGTGAGTTTGCTCAGGCCTGACTCGCCATCACGCCCGCGCACCTGCACCATACCCTGACTCCAGGTGCCGGTTTTCTCCTGCAGCGAATCCATCATGGTGTCGATCTCGTGCAGCGTCTGCGCCTGTCGGGACGCGGTTTCGCTGCCCACAGCCGGTTCGCCCTGTGCCGTCACCCCGGCAGGCGCTGCCTGCCACGGCAGCACGGTGCCGTAGCTGGACGCGGTGCGTCCTACCGGCGAAGTGTGGCGATTGATAAAGGGGTTATCCGCCAGCGCCAGCCCGCCTATCGTCGGCACGCTGCCGGGTTGCGCACCCTGCAGGCCGATCAGCTGACCACGCGCGGAACGCAGATAGCCCATCGCCTGCGTATGGTCGCCGTTGGCTTCCGCGACGCGCGCCAGCAGCAGCAGGCGATCGGCCGACGGCGCGGTGCGGTTAAGGCCACGACTCAGCGCACTGGCGCGCTGCACATCGTTCTGCGCCAGCGCCACGTTGATGGCCCCGACACGGGCATCCTGAGTCGGAGTATCCTGGGTCATCAGGTAGTCATACACCACACCGGCATCCCGGTTCATCTTACCGTCCTGGTAAAGACGGGCCATCGCGAACATCAGATCGCGGTTCTGTGGATCCTGCTGCAGGGCACCAATCAGCTTGTCATAGGCCACCGCATACTGCCGCTGCTGCCGCAGGCGATCCACTTCATTAATCAGATAGCCGTTGCGAATGCCGGCCAGCTGGGTCGGGGTACTGCGCGCCTGCAGCTCAGGGTTGCTGAGGAAGCGCTGTGCCTCGCTGCCGAGGCCCGCCTGATTCAGCACCGCCATCTGCGCCGCATAGTCGCCCGCATTCCCCTGCACGCCGCGCTGCAGGTTCGCCCGCACCAGCGAGACGGCGCTGGGGAGATCGCCCGCCTGCGCCAGCTTCTGCGCCAGGTTACCGGCATCAACCGGATTCGCGGGCGGATTGACCGTGAGCGCTTTCAGGGTATTGGCAGCGGCGGCCGTGGCCCCCTGCGCCAGATAGCGATCGGCGGTGCTCATCTGCAGGTTGAAATTGACCCGCTGCGCCAGTTCACGCATCGCTGCGGTCTGTGCGCTGGCGGGAATGCGTGACAGTAAGGTGCTGGCCTGCTGCCAGCCGCCGCTTTCGCTGGCGTTGAGTGCGCCGGCATACAGCTCGCTGCTGCTGGCACCGCTGCGCATGACCGGCTGCATCACGTTAGCGGCCAGCAGCGTATCCCCCTGCTGGCGGTAGAGCCGGGCCAGATCGAGCCGCAGCCACCCCTCCGTGGGATAGCGCTGAATAGCCTGTTGCAGCGTCGCCATCGCCGCGGCGCTGTTACCGGCGGCCAGCTGACGCTTCGCCTGCTGGCGCAGCGCATCGGCTTCATTCACGCGCGGTGCGACGCTCTGGCGTACGCTCTCCGGCAGGGAGCCCAGCAGACTGCCAGCTTCAGCCGTGCGATTCTGCTGGCGCAGCACGTAAAACAGCCCCTCTTTGGCGCTGCGGTTATCCGCATCGCTTTGCAGGATTTCGCGGTAGATCTGCTCTGCCTGGACGGGCTGATTCGTGCGGCGCAGCACGTCGGCGCGGAACAGCCTGGCGGCCAGTCCTTTTTCGCCCTGCGCCTGCATCAGTGGTTCGCTTAATGTCAGCGCCTGTGCGCTGTCGCCGTTTTTCAGCGCCTGCTGCGCGCTGGCCAGCTGCGCATAGAAGCGGGCATCGTCGGCCTGCTGCTGACGCGACGCACTCTGATCGCCGCCAAGCTGCGCCGCCCGCTGCAGATAATCGGCCGCTTCCTGATAACGTCCGTCACGCTGGGCCACGTAGCCCATGCCCGCCAGCGCATCCGCATCCTGAGGATTGGCACCCAGCACTTTTTCAAAGCTGGCCTGCGCCCCGCCGACATCCCCGCTGTTGAGCGCGCTGAAGCCCGCCCCTTTTTCTGCGCCACCCACGTTCTTACGGTAGTAGTCCATGACCGCTGTGTCCTGCGGATGACGCTGCTGCCAGGTCTGATAACGCGCCGCATCGGCGGGCTGCGGGCCGAGCCACAGCAGCGCCTGACGCAGTGAACGGTCAGCATCCTGATTGCCGCTCGCCAGCGCGCTCAGCACTTCAATGCCTTCACGGCGGGTCGACTCCTGATAAGTCAGCGCTTTCCCCAGCGCCAGCTGCGCACCCGTGTCCTGCGGATGCTGCGCCGCAAACTGCCGCAGCGCCTCGACCGCCTGCGGCAGCAGCGTACGGTCGCCGGCCATAGTGAGATAATATTCCGCCGCCACGCTGGCGGGCGGCTCATTGCCGCTGAAGGTGTTGCGCCAGGTCTGTAACGCCGCCGGTATATTGCCGCTGCGCGCCTGCTGACGCGCCAGCGAAAGCTGCGCCTGCGGAATGGTCTGCATCTGGCGCGCATTATCCAGCTCGCTCAGATGGGGATCGCCAGGGGCAACCTGACTCAGGCGGGCGCGATACTGCGCCGCCGCCGCCGTGTCGCCACCCTGCTGGGAATAGAGCGCCAGCAGGTAGAGCGCCTGGGTGTTGCCGGGTTCCACCATCAGCACCTTCTGCAGCGAAGCCTTCGCCAGATCGTCATGCGCCTTCTGGTGCCAGTAAGAAGCCTGGTCGAACAGCGCCTGCAACGCCGGGTTGCTGCTTTCCGCCGCCAGCAGCGGCGAAGAGAAGATCAGCGTGCTGCCCAGCAGCAGCGCATGGCGGATTCCGGCACTTATCAGAGTCGTTTTCATTCTTTTTATCCTTACTTCCTGCCGGAATCACGGTCCTGCTTTGGATGCAGACGCCGCCAGGCATGGCGCTTCAGCATCACCCAGGCCGCACTGCCCACCAGCGCAGAGACCAGCAGCGCCGCCAGTGCCAGCAGCACCGAGTGCTGGTTGGCGTACCACACCACCATCATGTACCAGGGCATCTCGCCGCTGGGGAACTGTGCGCCGACGCGGAAACTGCGAATGCCGTTTTCATCGGTAATGATCGCGGTATCGCCGCGCACGGCGGCGTTGATCTGCGCCGAACTTAAATCGTTGTGCAGTCGCAGCAGCTGGTCGTCGCTGGTTGCGACCGTCATCACCACCAGTCGATCGGGGTTCCACGGCGAGCGATAGCTGAGGAAGCCGCGCCACGCCTCGTTGGAGGAGAAGTAGCGATCGGCATCCAGCTGCTGCCGACTCCAGTCGCCGGTCAGCCAGCCGCGTAATTGTTCCAGCGTATCCGGCTCTTTCACGCCAAAGGTGTTGCCGCTGGCGTCGTACGGTGACGCCGCCAGCATCGCCTGATTAAAGGCGCTGTTGCCGGTGGTGCTGACCGCCAGCAGATCGCTCTGCTGTAAACGTGCCAGATGGGTGCCACCAGCGGGCAGACCAAACATGACCTGATTCTGCGTCAGCGCCACGCCGGTGGCATTCCCGGCGCGCGCCGCCAGATCCAGCAGCGTCGACAGCTCGGCGTTGCTGGGGGTTTCCGGCAGCAGCAGCGTGGTCTGACCGAAGTCGGCCAGGCGCGAGAACGGGAATGAGGCCCCGACAAAGTAAGAGAGGTTCGGCAGCATACTGAAGTGGCGGGTATGGCTCAGATCGATCCACGAGTCCTCTTCAATCCGGCTCTTGATGTTGTTATTCAGCAGCACGCCGCAGGGCGCGTCGGCGCGCGGTTTAATATTGAAGTAGAGCGCTAGCTGGTTATCGCCGTAGATCAGATAGGGTTCGAGATTAAGCCGATACTGCTCCTGCCGCGCATCCCCGCCTAAACGGTGCCAGGCATTCTCCAGCAGACCAACTTTGTTCACCGTCAGGTTGCGCAGGAAGGTGCCGTTAAGCATGACGTTAAGGAAGGAATTCTCCTCATCAATCCAGGTTTCCGACGGGAAGCGATAGTGCAGATTGACCGGCACCGTGTCGCCATCCCACAGGAAAAGGTCAGGCGCGGCGCGGAAGTTCACGCGCAGGGCGTCGTGCCAGATGCCGCTGCTGGTCAGGCTCTGATATTTGCGCAGCAGTTCGCTCAGGCGCACCGGACGGTCCGTGTTGATCCAGCGCGGGGCATCGTAAGGCTTACGGCTGTCAGGGAGCGGCGAAGAGACCGGCAGCTGGCTCTCATCGGTCGCCAGGGGCTGCGTCAGCCGGTTTGCCGCCTGACGCAGCTGATCCGCGTTGTTGCCACTGACCAGCAGCAGTTTGTAGACCGGATTGATGGGGTTATCCACCAGCTGCAGCATCGGTCCGTTGCTGGCCGGGAAGGTCAGCGTGCCGATGCGCTCTCCGGGATGACCAAACAGGATGCCGTTGTTCTCCGGCAGCTCACCGCGCACCACCGGGAAACGAATCCCGCGATAATCACTCTGGATGCCGAGCCAGGATGCCACCAGCGCCGCCGCACTCACCGCATCGGGAGAGAGGTTGCTGGCGAAGCCGATGGTCACGGTGGCGGCGGTCATCCGCTGAGGATCAAGGAACGGTCGCGGGAAATTGCGCAGGCGGGTGCCGATATTCAGCTGCTGCCCCTCAAGGTGCAGGGAGGTCTGCGGCAGGATGGTGACCTGATACTGCTGTGCGCTCTCTTTCTCACACAGCAACTTGTCCGCATCGTTGATTTTAAAACTCAGGTTGTTTTCAGAGACCACCATCGCCGCCGGGATCTCCAGCTCATAGTCGCTGACATCGCTGTCGGTCGCGCCCAGCGGCAGTGTGCCGAGCGGCTGACCGTTCAGCATCAGCTGCAGCGACGTATTCCGCGCTGCCAGTGCGGCTGAGACGCGCAGCGACAGATTGAGCCGCGCATTGGTAATCACCTCATCGCTGGGCAGGGTAAAGGTAATGCCTGACTGCAACTGGCCGCCGGTCAGCGTGATGCCGCGTGTCTGGCCCATCTGCGCCACGGAGAGGGTGCTGCTGATCGGCTGATTGATCGCCGCCATGACCGGTAACGGCGCGTCTGCCGCCGGTGCTGTCGCCTGGCCTGGCGCATAGGGCAGCGCGCTGGCGGCCGCTTCCAGCGCCGGGTCCGCACTGCTCAGCCCCTGCGGCAACGGCACCGCTGACAGCGCACTGCTGTCCTGCGTGACGGCTCCACTATTCGTCGTCGTCGGGGCCGCAGCGTCGCCCGTCGCGGCAGGATTCTGCTGAGCGGCTGTCGCCTCAGCAGAGGGAACGGCTGCGGCTGGCGTGTCACCGGGTGAGGCGGATGGTGACGCTGCGGAGGGAACCGCTCCGCTGGCGGGGGCCGCACTGTTCACCGGTGCGGCAGAGGGCGCATCGCTGGCGGATGACTGGGCCGCGCCGGTCGCTGGTGCCACAGAGGGCGCGGCTGACGGCGTTTCGCTGGCCGGAACCTGCGCGGAATCGGTTCCCGGCGTGGCAGACGCTGCGCTGTTCCCGGCTGCCGCAGCTGGCGCAGCTGACGGCATCTCGCTGGCCGGAGCCTGCGCGGAATCGGTTCCCGGCGTGGCAGACGCTGCGCTGTTCCCGGCTGCCGCAGCTGGCGCGGCTGACGGCGTCTCGCTGGCCGGAGCCTGCGCCGAATCGGTTCCCGGCGTGGCTGATACTGCGCTGTTCCCGGCTGGCGTGGCTGCCGCAGCTGGCGGCGTCTCGCTGGCCGGAACCTGCGCGGAATCGGTTCCCGGCGCGGCTGACGGCGTACCCTCTGTGACAGACGGTGTGACCGGAGCCGCCCCGGGCGGCGTCGGGGCTGAACTGTTTACCGGGGCCGCGCCGCTATTGTCCACCGCCGCTGGCGTTTCCGCGCCGGCAGGCGTCAGCCACAAGGCCGCCGTCAGTGAACTGGCCAGCAATGTCTGCGTCAGGATCTTCATGCCGCGCCATCCTCTTTCGCCGCCGCGGCAACCGGGTCGACATTTTTACGTTTATCGTGGCGGCCCTTCCAGGTCAGCCAGAACAGCTCAAACACGGTACGGATAATGGTGCCCAGCGAGATCAATGGGTTGTCCTGTTTATACTCCGGCTGAATCCACGCATCGGCACGCGCCAGCACCACGCGCACCAGTTCGCGACGGCGCGCCAGTGGCATCGCTTCAAAGCGCAGACGAATGCTCTCCGCATCGCCGGAAATCTTCGTGACCGGAAGCGTAATCGCCCCTGACTTCAGCAGCAGATCGATCTCTTCGATTTCATCAGACTCGTGACGCCCGTCGGGCGCGTCGAGTTGCGCGCCCCCCATGGAGAGGTTACTGGTCAGTGTGCGCGATGAAATGCCGCTGGCGTAGTGAATAATCGTCGGGATCTGTACCTCAATACGGATGGTTTTACGCACCTGTTTGGTTTCGCGCGCCACGGCAATTGCGGCCATCAGAATGATCAGGCTGAAAATCGCCCAGCCGACGTTCAGGGCAATCACGTAGGGATCGACGCCAAAGTAGTCATGCATCACCGCCCGCACCACGCCAGCCACAATGCCGATGCTCAGCAGCAGCGCCACGATCACGTGCGGACGCACAATATGGAAGTCGAAGAAGCCCTGATCCAGCACGCCGCCTTTATCGGTCACGTTAAATTTGCCATGTTTAGGCGACAGCAGGGTCAGGATGGTCGGGATCACCAGGTGGAAGCACATCACCGTCTCATAAATCTCGCCCCAGAAGGTGTAGCGGAAACGGCCATTCATGCGGGAGTTGACGTAGAGTGACATCACCAGATGCGGCAGCACGTAGGCGAAAATCAGTGACGCCGAGGAGTGAATAATGTTGAGGTTAAACAGCAGGTAAGCCAGCGGCGCGGTCAGGAAGGCGACGCGCGGCAGACCAAACTGAAAATGCAGCATGGCGTTGAGATAGCAGAGACGCTGCTGCCACTTCAGACCCCGGCCAAACAGCGGGTTATCGACGCGGAAAATCTGCGTCATGCCGCGCGCCCAGCGGGTACGCTGAATGATGTGCAGCCCCAGACGTTCTGTGGCCAGACCGGCCGCCAGCGGAATCGACAGAAAGGCCGAACCCCAGCCCAGCCGCTGCATTTTCAGGGCGGTATGCGCATCTTCCGTCACGGTTTCAACGGCAAAGCCGCCAATCTCTTCCAGCGCGGAACGGCGGATCACCGCACAGGAGCCGCAGAAGAAGGTGGCGTTCCAGTTGTCGTTGCCCTGCTGCACCGGGCCATAAAACAGTGACCCTTCGTTTGGCATGCTGCGCGCGGCGCGCAGGTTACGCTCGAAGGGATCGGGTGAGTAGAAGTAGTGCGGTGTCTGAAGCAGCGCCAGTTTTGGGTCGTTCAGAAAGGGGCCAACCGTCGCCTGCAGGAAGGTGCGGGTCGCGACGTGATCGCAGTCGAAAATGCAGATCAGCTCACCTTTGGTGATTTTCATGGCATGGTTAAGGTTACCGGCCTTGGCGTGTCTGTTGTCGTCGCGGGTGATATAGCCCACCCCCACATCGGCCGCGAAGCGGGCAAATTCGCTGCGCTTGCCATCATCCAGCAGGTAGACCCTGAGTTTGTCGCGCGGGTAGTCAATACACTGCGCCGCCAGCACGGTGTCGCGCACCACTTCCAAACTTTCATTGTAGGAGGGGATATAAATATCCACCGTCGGCCACAACCGGGTATCGTCCGGCATCGGAACGATGGTGCGTTTTAAAGGCCAGGTGGTTTGCAGGAAGCCCAGAATTAAAATCAGCCAGACGTAAAGCTCCGCCAGATATAAGCCAATCCCTAAGATAGCCTCGACTTCGGAATTAAAATGCAGCGTCTCTGTCGTCCGCCACCAGATATAACGGCTGGACATTAATGCCGAGAGGATCACCATCACCACGGTAATTTTGCGGCTCTTGCTGAAACCCAATAAAAACATCATGCCGATGCTGATCAGACCAAAAATATACTGTTTCTGGCTGTCCATCGGCGTAGTGATGATCACCGCCGCAACGGGTGCAAGCACCAGCAGCAGCAGGTAAAACCCGATTTTACTCATGATTCACCCTGAGAAGCGCTGTGTAAATCAGCTGTCTGGCGAAACCAGCCGGTTAAAAATGGTGAGTACGGATAGGTGCCTGAACTTCGCCATTGCCCACGGTGATATTGAGAATGCTGCTGACGCGTTTCGCGATCAGTTCAATATCAAATGCCGCGGCGGAAGCGGGGCTGAAATCGTAAACAGACTGCTGAGACGCGTTGGCTTCGCCAACACTTTCATCACGGTGAACCACGCCCAGTAAATTATCCCCCAGCCGCTGCTGCATAAAGGCCGTCACATCGCGATTAATATTGCGGCGGTTATCGCACTGGTTCAGGATAAAATAGTGCCCCTGCTTATTATTAAGCGGTTTACCGATCATCCGGTTCTCTTCTATCTGCGGTAATAATGAGACCGATGCGGTATCCGCTAACATCACCACTAAATGCATATCGGCCAGCGCCGTCATGGCTTTAAGGGCCGGACCGGGACCGGGCGGAAAATCAGCCACAATCACCAGGCCGGGATAATTGAGCACCGTGTCGAGACCGCGCTGAATAAAGTGGGGATCTTTCATCAGGTTCTCTTCGAACCGTTCGCGCTGCGGCTCTGTGACGTCGCCATAAGGCAGAACAAAGATATTGCCGCCGGTGGTGAGAATCGACTGACTCCAGTCCGCCTGCTCTTCTGAACGCGCCACAAATCCGCGGCCGTCGTGGAGCGGCACGCCAAAATGCAGACGTAATGCGTTCTGCACATCAAAATCGATGGCCAGAACTTTGCTACCGGATCGCGCCAGGCTCCAGGCCAGATTCGCCGCCAGCGTGGTTTTGCCCACGCCCCCCTTCGGCGAGCACACACAAACTAACGGCATAGCGCAATCTTCTCCAGTAACGGTTTCAGTAAGGTTTCTTTCGGCAGGCTGACTTCGCGTGAGCGGAACAGCGCGCCAAACCGTCCCGGCTCAGCATGAGGCGCGGACGGTGCCACCGCGGGCTGAAGTTCGGCCACGCTGGCGGGCCGGACCGGCGCGGCGACAGGTTCCGCGACGATGGCTTTTTGTGGCGGCGGGGGTGGTGGAAATAAGGCCGACGGGCCCCGCTCAGCCGCTGGCGTGGCCGCAGGGACGCTGCTGCCTGCCAGGCTATCGAGAATCGAACTGCGGACCGCCGCCGGTTGCGCACTGAGCGCGGCGTAACGGGGCTGTGCCTCTGCCGGCGACGCAGAGAGCGTTGCGGGGCGCGGTGGCTCTGGCGGAGGTGCCGTAAACTCATCACCGCGCAGCGGCTGCGGTTGTGGCAGGTCTATTCGCTGACCGCCACCGAACGGCGTGTGATGCTCCTCCTTCGCCAGCTGACGAAGCAGTGCCCATTTACTCTGTTCCGCCGGTTCCTGCGTCTGGCCAGACATATCTTTAAAGGCGATGTCGAGCGTTTGTGTTTTTTCTTTAAAACGCTGCAAATCATCATAATTCTTCATTTGAGGTGGCCTGCCACAAGGGGGGAATTTTCCTGGAATATACCACATCCTGTTATTCGCAGTCAGGAAAACCTGATTATAAAAAAAGCATATTTAATTAACGTTTTTAATCATACAGATTCGCTAATATCCCGATGACGCCTTCCATAGCCAACCGGCACTTTAAATTAATAAATTAAACTTAAGTTAAACTGGCTATTCCTGTCTGAATAATGTTTCAGCAGAGAGGGCTCAGACATTGCCTGGTACAGCCAGCTGCACTCATATCAGGATGGCACCGCTAAAGGAAGATGCAGCGCTGCTGGCGAATAACAGCGACGGGCTGTGATAAGAGAGGGGGAAAATAAAGCGGGGGGACTGATCGTCAGGCCATGACTCTGCCGGTTCAGGCTGAAGAGGGCTGAGCCCGTGCGATATCAGGAAACGCAGGCCCCCGACGGGGCCTGCCGATCCTTAACTGACCTTTTCTGCCACACCGACCGGCTGATTCTCATCCTGATCCACTGCAAAACAGGCAATCTCCTGTCCGCCGTAGTTTTTCAGCTTCGGTTGCAGCTGCACACAGGTGCCAAAACGACGGTGACAGCGCGCATTAAAGGCGCAGCCCGGCGGCGGATTGAGCGGGCTGGGCAGCTCGCCGGTCAGCTTAATCCGCTCACGCCGATCGTCAGGATTCAGTCGCGGTGTCGCGGAGAGCAGCGCCTGGGTGTAAGGGTGACGCGGATTACTGAAAATCGCCTCTTTGCTGCCCTTCTCAACGCAACGGCCGAGGTACATCACCATCACCTCATCGGCGATGTGCTCCACCACCGACAGATCGTGCGAGATAAAGACGTAGGAGAGCCCCATATCCTGCTGCAGATCCATCATCAGGTTAAGCACCTGGGCGCGCACCGAGACGTCGAGGGCCGAAACCGGCTCATCGGCGATCAGGACGTCCGGATCGAGCATCAGCCCGCGCGCAATCGCAATACGCTGACGCTGTCCGCCAGAGAACATATGCGGATAGCGATCGTAGTGCTCGGTTTTCAGGCCGACTTTCGCCATCATCTCCAGCGTCTTCTCACGGCGTTCCGCTTTAGTCAGCTGGGTATTGATCACCAGCGGCTCTTCCAGAATCTGACTCACCTTTTTACGCGGGTTGAGCGAGCCATAGGGGTTCTGGAATACGATCTGGATTTTCTGACGGCGCAGCTTCTGCGCCTGGGGATCGTGTTTCAGCAGATCCTGACCGTGCCAGTAGAGCTGCCCTTCGGTCGGGGTTTCAATCATCGTCAGCAGACGGCCAAGGGTGGATTTACCACAGCCCGACTCGCCCACGACCGCCAGGGTCTTGCCCCGTTCCAGATTAAAGGAGACGCCATCCAGCGCCTTAACCAGACGCTCCTGACCAAACAGACCCTTCTTCACCGGGTAGTGCTTCTTCAGATCAATCGCCTGCAACAGGAACTGATCTCTGGTTGTTTCATGACTCATACGTTGGTCTCCCGGCATCGTCCAGCGGATAGTGACACTTGGACTGGCGTCCTGGAATGGTGCGCAATTCAGGTTCCACCTGACGACAATGATCGGTCGCATAGGGGCAGCGTGGGTTAAGCAGACAGCCCGTCGGGCGGTCATATTTGCCCGGCACCACGCCAGGCAGCGAGGCCAGACGCGCTTTATCCGCCGCAAACTCCGGCAGCGCGCGCAGCAGCGCCTGCGTGTAAGGATGACGCGGCGCTTTAAAGATATCGCTCGCTTTACCGCTCTCCACCACCTGACCGGCATACATCACGATGATGTGGTGCGCGGCTTCCGCCACTAACGCCAGATCGTGCGTAATCAGGATCAGCGCCATGTTCTCCTGACGCTGTAACTCCAGCAGCAGTTCGATGATCTGTGCCTGAATGGTCACGTCGAGCGCCGTGGTCGGCTCATCCGCAATCAGCAGCTTAGGCCGGCAGGCGATCGCCATCGCGATCATCACACGCTGGCTCATACCGCCCGACAGCTGGTGAGGATAGACATCAAGCCGCGACGCGGGATCGGGAATTCCCACCTGGGTCAGCAGGTCGATTGCCCGCTGACGCCGGGTGCGTTTATTGCCGCCCTGATGCACCTTGATCGCTTCCATAATCTGGAAACCCACGGTGTAGCAGGGGTTAAGGCTGGTCATCGGGTCCTGAAAGATCATCGCCACTTCTGCGCCAACCAGCTGACGGCGCTCTTTTTCGGAGATGCGCTTCAGATCGCGCTGGTTAAACTCCAGCTTTTCCGCCATCACTTTGCCGGGGAAATCGATCAGCCCCATGATCGCCAGTGAACTCACCGACTTACCGGAGCCGGACTCGCCGACAATGCCGACCACCTGGCCCTGCTCAACCTGATAACTGATGCGGTCAACCGCACGAAACGGTGCTTTGTCGTCGCCGAAATGCACCGACAGTTTGTCTACATTTAATAACGCCATCTCGGTGCCTCTTTACTGCTTGAGTTTCGGGTCGAGTGCATCACGCAAACCATCGCCCATCAGGTTAAATGCCAGCACGGTGAGCAGGATGACCAATCCAGGGAAGGTCACCACCCACCAGGCACTTTGCGCATACTGCAGCACGTCGGAGAGCATGGTGCCCCACTCCGGCGTTGGCGGTTGCGCACCCATACCGAGAAAGCCCAACGCCGCCATATCCAGGATGGCGTTGGAGAAGCCTAATGACGCCTGCACGATCAGCGGCGCAAGGCAGTTAGGCAGAATATTGACGAACATCTGACGCAGCATACCGGCACCGGCCACGCCGGAGGCGGTGACATAGTCGCGGTTCACCTCCACCAGCACCGCCGCACGGGTGAGACGGATGTAGTGCGGCAGGGCGACAAAGGTCAGCGCGATAGAGGCGTTGACGATCGAGGGGCCAAAGATGGCGACCAGCACCAGCGCCAGCAGCAGACTGGGCAGCGCCAGCATGATATCAACGACACGCATGATGATGACGTCGACCAGGCCGCCGAGATAACCGGCCAGCAGGCCGAATATCACGCCGAAAATCAGCGACAGCACCACCACCAGGCAGCCCACCAGCAGCGACAGGCGCGCGCCGTACATCAGGCGCGACAGCACATCGCGGCCCACATCATCGGTGCCCAGAATAAAGTTCCAGCTGCCCCCGTCCTGCCAGACCGGCGGATGCAGCAGCGCATCGCGGAACTGCTCAGCCGGCGCATGCGGAGCCAGCACATCGGCAAAAATGGCGCACAGCAGGACAATGATGATGTACACCAGGCCAATTACCGCGCCTTTGTTACGTTTAAAGTAGTGCCAGAATTCCTGAAACGGGGTCATCGGCTTGGGTGCAACGGTAACGCTGCCGGGATCAACAACAGACATGATGCCCCCTTATTTCTTGTGACGTATGCGCGGGTTCACCACGCCATACAGCAGATCAACCAGCAGGTTGACCAGGATAATCAGTACTGCCGTCAGCAGCACACCGCCCTGCACCACCGGATAATCGCGGCGCTGCAACGCTTCAATCAGCCAGCGACCCAGACCCGGCCACGAGAAGATGGTTTCGGTCAGAATCGCCCCGGCCAGCAGCGTGCCGACCTGCAGACCGATGACCGTGACCACCGGCAGCATGGCGTTGCGCAGCGCATGCACCACGATCACCCGCATCCGCGTCAGGCCTTTGGCGCGCGCCGTGCGGATGTAATCTTCACCCAGCACTTCCAGCATCGCCGAGCGCGTCATACGCACAATCACCGCCAGCGGAATGGTGCCCAGCACGATGGCTGGCAAAATCATGTGCATGACCGCGTCATGGAAGTCGCCCGGCTCACCCCAGAAGAAGGTGTCGATCAGCATAAAGCCGGTCAGCGGCATGCTGTCATCCAGGAAGACGGTGTCGCCAACCCGCCCGGAAACCGGCGTCAGGTTGAGCTGCACTGAGACCAGCATGATCAGCATGATGCCCCACCAGAAGATCGGCATGGAGTAGCCGGTCAGTGAGATGCCCACGGCGGTGTGATCGAAAATGGAGCCACGCTTCACGGCGGCCAGGACCCCAACCGGGATGCCCACCGCAACGGCAAATATCATGGCGCAGATGCCGAGTTCCAGCGTCGCTTTGAAGCGCGGAACAAACTCATCCCAGACCGGGATGCGGCTCTTGAGTGAAACGCCCAGGTCGCCATGCAGTACGCCGTTGATGTAGTTCAGGTACTGTTTCCACAGCGGCTGATCCAGACCCAGCAGCGTCATTAACTGTGCATGACGTTCAGGAGAAATCCCGCGTTCGCCCGCCATGATCAGCACCGGATCGCCGGGGATCATGTGAACAAAAGCGAAAGTGAGTAATGTAATACCGATGAACGTTGGGATGACAAGGCCCAGACGTCGGAGTATGAACTGCAGCATAATCCGGGTTCTCTCTTCTCCGCGCGACCGTCGCCGCGAGGGTTGTTATTGCTTACATCTGACGATCGGGTAGGTCCGACCGCGACGCAGTCAGACTGCGCCTCTACCGTTTCCAGTAAAACAGGGAGAAAAAGCCGGGGCGACGCAGGGCCGCCCCGGAAAAGGCGACAATTATTCCTGAATGTCTACCTGAGCAAAGTAGTGTCCGCCCAGCGGATCGACTTTGTACCCGGTGACTTTCTTGCTGACCGGTTCGTATACCGTAGAGTGCGCGATCATCAGCGCCGGTGCCTGGTCATGCATCACAACCTGTGCCTGTTTGTAGTACTCGATACGCTTCGCCTGGTCGGCGGTGGCACGCGCAGGCTGGATCTGATCCTCAAAGGATTTATCACACCAGCGCGAGTAGTTAGAGCCATCTTTCGCGGCTGAACAGCTGAACAGGGTCGCCAGGAAGTTGTCCGGATCTCCGTTGTCACCGGTCCAGCCCATCATGACGGTCTGATGTTCACCCGCTTTGGCGCGTTTCAGGTATTCGCCCCACTCGTAGGTAACGATTTTGGCTTTCACGCCAATCTTCGCCCAGTCGCTCTGGATCATTTCCGCCATGCGGCGTGCGTTCGGGTTGTAAGGACGCTGAACCGGCATCGCCCAGAGGTCGATGGAGAAGCCGTCGGCCATGCCCGCTTCTTTCAGCAACGCTTTGGCTTTCTCAGGATCGTAGGCGTAGTCTTTGACCGCGTCGTTGTAGCCCCACATCGTTGGCGGGATCAGGTTTTTAGCCGGCTGGCCTGCACCCTGATAAACCGCGTCGATAATGGCCTTTTTGTTGACGGCCATGGTCAGTGCCTGACGCACTTTGAGGTTATCCAGCGGTTTTTTCTCAACGTTGTAAGAGAGATAGCCGACGTTCAGGCCAGCCTGCTCATACAGGTTGATGTTTTTGTCCTGCTTCATGCGTGCGATGTCAGCCGGGTTCGGATAAGGCATGACCTGGCACTCACCCTTCTGCAGTTTGGCGTAGCGCACTGACGCATCCGGGGTGATGGAGAAGACTAAGCGGTCGATTTTTGGCTTTTCGCCCCAGTAGTTCGGGTTCGCTTTGTAGAGGATGCGCGAATCTTTCTGGTATTGCAGCAGCTGGAACGGACCGGTTCCGACCGGGTTCAGGTCGACGTTTTGCGGCGTGCCGGCTTTCAGCATGTTGTCCGCATACTCTTTGGACAGGATAGAGGCGAAGTCCATGCCGAGGTCGGCGAGGAACGGCGCTTCAGGGCGGGTCAGCACGAAGCGTACGGTGTTGTCGTCCACCTTCTCGATTTTGCTGATCAGCTTCGGCATATCCATGCCTTCGAAATATTCATAGCTGCCGCCGGAGACGCCGTGATAGGCGTTGTTTTTATCCAGCTGGCGCTCAAAGGTGAACACCACATCATCCGCGTTGAAGTCACGCGTAGGTTTGAAATCTTTGGTCGTCTGCCACTTCACACCCTTACGCAGGTGGAAGGTGTAGGTTTTGCCATCGTCGCTGACGTCCCACTTCTCTGCCAGCGCAGGATGCAGTTCGGTCGTGCCGACAGTGAACTCAACCAGTCGGTTGTAGATCTGACGTGAGCTGGCATCGTAGGTGGTGCCCGAAGTGAATAACTGCGGGTTAAAGCCTTCCGGAGAACCTTCAGAACAGTAGACCAGGGTTTTTGCCTGAACACCGGCGGCGACAGTCATAGCAATCAGGCTCAGACCGACCTTCAGCATCCCGGATTTAGCCAGGGAGTTGATCATGCTTTTGCTCCATTGTGATGTGATGTTGTGTGTATTGCCTGACCTCTGGTTTTTTTATGCGGTTCAGGCGTACCACCGAACAGGTGGTTAAATCACGCTACGTTTTTTTGTTTTTCCGAAGCGGGTTGGGCATTCAGAAAATTCCGTAACTGCGGCTTATTGACGCATCAATTTGTCAACAGTTGCAAAGAACGTCAATACAAGGGTTACTTATTTACACAGAGTGTGAGGAATAGCATGCAACGGTAATAAATACCGTTTCCGCACAAAAGCCATACAATGCACAGTGCTGCAGCCCCGATATCCGTGCATTGTGCTGGATGCCAGCTTTATCGCTAGTGATTCTCACCGCTAAAAAACTTAAAACTTTTACCGGCAAATGTTGAATAACTGAACGATTCACCGTGCGTTATGACGTTCATCCAGCGGAATATGCTGGTTTTGATGTATAAGAAATCAGCATGTTGCTGCTTTCGGTCATAAGAAGAACGTGTCGCGAATTATGGTGGCATCTCTGATGTGGCAAGGCCTGCGAGCAGGAAAATGGCGATAATAACGGCTGGCAAGCATCTGGCGCGGCGAATGCCTTTTTCTGGAACTTTCTGGAAGAGGACAGATAAAACGTGAAGCTGTGAAGGACAGGGTGAGCCGATTCGCTGTGAGAGCGCATCTATGATCGTATCTGCTTAGCGGGGAGATCGAGCCTGCTCAGGTAACCCGGTCAGATCGGAAAGTCGCTTAAACCATCCCTGGACGCTCGGCCCACGCCATCCATGGCGTGGGACGCTTTCCTCTTCTGACCGGGTTACCTGCGCATTGAGTTAATCTGCGGCTGCTGAAAACACGTATTCTGAAGCCCGCTCAAAAATCACTCTTTGCCTTTCAACAGACGAAAAAAAACCTGTCTTTTCAGACAGGTTTCTTAAAGATGGTCGGCGAGAGAGGATTCGAACCTCCGACCCACTGGTCCCAAACCAGTTGCGCTACCAAGCTGCGCTACTCGCCGATGGGGGCGCATGTTACTGCTACCCCGGATTAGCGTCAACCGCTTTTTAAGCTTTTGCCGCCGATCGCCTGGAAAGCATGCGGTTACCGGAAATCAGCCGCCTGCCCTCCCCTTTCGTACACCATTACAGCGATTTAGCCTGACTTTTCGCCGGTGCCTGGCACCAGTTATTGGCCGGGTTAATGCCGCCATCTGGCGAGGTATACCCCAGACAACCCAGGATGGTATCGAACAGCTCAACGTGACGATGGGTTCGCCCCACACGCTGCTGCGCCTGCAGACGCTCAAAATTACTGCGGTTCTGGCTGTCTTCCAGATACTTATCGGACGCCCAGACCATCATCGGCACGCGGAACTGCTCAGGCGGCGCCATCTCACGCGGCGTGCCGTGCAGATGCATATTCTCGCTGATCGACTCCCCGTGGTCGGCGGCATAGAAGACGATCGCCTTCTTATCACGCAGCTGATCCAGCACGCTGTCCAGCATGCTATCCACATAAAGCACCGAGTTATCGTAAGCGTTGATCAACTGCGCTTTGCTGCAGGTCTCATCCACCCCCATACACTCCGGCTGATACTTCGCGAAGCTGCGAGGGTAACGCTGTGAATAGAGATAATGCGACCCTTTGGTATGCAGGATCACCAGATGCTTGCCCTTCGGGAAACGATCCAGCGACGCCTTCATCTCAGGCACCAGCAGCATATCATCCACGGCTTTGCCCTGATTGCGCTTCTCAGAACCGATCTGCTCACGGAAGGCAAAGTTATTGGCATTAACGTTGTCGTAGAACCAGACTTCGCTTTGCATCGCAAACAGCTCAGAGGTGAAGCCCAGCTCTTTCATCACCGCAAACACATTCTGCTCTTTCAGCGTACGGCCCGGATTATTCATCGTGCCGCCTTCGCGCACGAACATGCAGCGCAGCGACAGCTTGGTCGCGGTATCACAGGATTCACCCCGGAACGCGACCAGATTTTTCTCTTTCGACAGTTTAGGCGTGGTGTCACGCTCATAACCCAGCATACCCATGTGATCCCAGCGCGTGGTCTCACCAATCACAAACACCACATAGGTATCATCCAGCCCGGCAGGCGCGACGTAGGTAAACTTCTTCGCCGGATCCAGCAGCTCCTCGCTTTGCAGCGACTCATCCATGCGGGTCCAGGCAAACAGTCCGACCGCTGCCAGCCAGTTGGAAGGAAGATAGGAGTGCGCGACCACGCCGCCGTAGCTCGGCAGATCGATGTTCGTGATCTCTTCATTATGCTTCTGCAGCTTGTCGAAATAACGGATTGGCAGCCAGACCAGCGCCACGCAGAGCAGCATAATCAGGGTCGGTTTCAGCCGCTGTCCCGGCGTACGCAGCTGCTCGTTCAGCGTCATGCTCAGCCGGTTGCGCCAGATCATCAGCAACGGTAACGCACTGACCAGCACCATCCACAGAACGAAGTGGTAGCCGATCACCTCTTTAGAGAGATCGGTGTCGGTGGTCATCACCGACGCCACAATGCCGTAGCCAATCACCACGTTGAAAAACGCCATGTAATAGGCGGCGGCAACAGAAATCAGCACAATCAGCGTGGCGAGCACGCGATAAAACCACTTGCCTCCCAGCGACAGCAGGCGCATCAGGAAGAATGTCAGCAGCACGATCGCCACAACCTCAGTGACCGCCGTCAGCCAGTTCGTGACTGTAGATTGCTTCAGAAAACCGTCAAAACGACGATAGAAAATCGGTAAATTCAGCAAGATACCGAGATAGAGCGCCAGCAATAGCGATAACTTTTGCTGCGTTAGCGTTTTAATGTAATTCATGAAAAAGGGGGTTTCTCCGGTGTGAAGCGCCTGACAAATCTTTAATGTGACTGCCGAAACGCGGCAGAGTTCGCTGAATAAGCGGGCCGGACAAGATGAAGGAAAATTCTGAACGGGTTTATGGGCTATAACGCGAGGTGGCCCAGTAAAACATGGCTGCGTTTGATAGACCAGAAAATAATCTTTGTCGACCTGATTAGCACATTTTTTGTACAAGACAGATCGTGGCGGGCAAACAGAGGGTGGCAGAGCGGAATCGGGGATAAAAAAAGAGGGGCCTGAGAGAGTCAGGCCCGCTGCTCGCTTAGCGAATAATATTCAGCGTCACGTCAATGTTGTTGCGGGTCGCGTTTGAGTAAGGACAAACGATATGCGCCGCATCAACCAGCTTCTGCGCTTCTGCTTCATCCATGCCTGGCAGATGGATGTTCAGGGTCGCTTCGATACCAAAGCCGTTGGGAATAGGACCGATACCAACTTCACCTTCGATCCAGGCATCTTTTGGCATGGCGATCTTGTCACGGCCCGCCACAAACTTCATCGCACCGATGAAGCAGGCAGAGTAGCCCGCAGCAAACAGCTGCTCAGGGTTAGTCGCTTCGCCGCCTGCACCGCCCATCTCTTTCGGGACACCCAGTTTCACGTCCAGTACACCGTCAGAAGAGGTTGCACGACCATCACGACCACCGGTTGCTTTGGCTTTGGCGCGGTAAACCACTTGTTCTAAAGACATGACATTTCTCCGTTACGCTATTTAATCGCCCGCTACTTATCTGTGCGGTATCAGGCGATGAGGTTTAACGGGTGCCACGCACCCGTCAGCAATTTTTATCGGGACTGGTTCAGGTTATCCCGCAGCCCATCCAGCTCTGTTTTCAGCGCCAGCAGGGTCTCATCGTCACAGGCTGTGGCGCATTTCACCGCTTCAGGAATAGAGGCGGCTTTAATGCGCAGCGCCTCGCCCGCTTCGGTGAGCGTCACAGCAACCTGACGCTCGTCCTGACGGGTACGCTGCCGGTTAATCAGACCTGCGCTCTCCAGTCGTTTCAGCAGGGGCGTCAGGGTGGCGGAGTCTAAAAAGAGCTGCTCGCCGATCTCTGAGACGGTGACATCATCTTTCTGCCATAGCACCAGCATCACCAGATACTGTGGATAGGTGATGTCGAGCTGGCTCAGCAACTGGCGATAGACTTTATTCATCGCCAGGTTGGCAGAGTAAAGCGCAAAGCAGAGCTGCTGATCGACCAACAGTGGCATCGGTTTCACTTTTTTGTCATCTTGATCACTGTTCATGGTGTTTAATATAGGTAGCGCACTAGATAATTGCAAGCAAACTTTTATCAGGGGAACAGGCATGCAGAATTCACTGGAAGAACAGGCGCGTCGTTTCGCCACCGAGGCGCATGCCCGGGCCGGTCAGCGCCGCAAATATACCGACGAGCCTTACATCGTTCATCCGGCGGCGGTCGTGGAGCTGGTCCGCAGCGTCAGCCATGATGATGCCCTGCTGGCAGCCGCCTGGCTGCACGACACCGTGGAAGATACACCGACCACGCCGGGCGATATAGAAGCCCACTTCGGCGCGCGCGTGGCCAGCCTGGTAGAAATGCTGACCGACAGCGCGCCTGCCACGGCCAGAAATCGGGCAGCCCGTAAACTGGCGCACTTTCGCCATACTGCCAGCGCCAGTCCTGAGGCGCAAACCATAAAACTGGCCGATATCATCGACAATACCCGCGCGATTGTGCGCTTCGATCCTGACTTTGCCCGCGTCTATCTGGTGGAAAAGCAGATACAGATTACGCTGCTGAAACAGGGCGATGCACAGTTATGGCAGCAGGCTTCCACCATTATAGAGAGTGGGATCGCACAGCTGCGCGAATCACCCTACAACGTTCCGGAAAGCTGGTTCGTGAAGCAGGCGGCCAAATACAGCGAATTACGCGCATAAAAAACCCGCCAGCGGCGGGTTCTTTTCTGAAGCAAACTTAGTCGAGCAACTGCCGTCCCAGATAGGGATTGGCATGTAATAACTTCATCAGTTTCTGTGCCGTCGCAGAAGGACGGGTGCGCCGGGCTTCCCAGCTTTTCACGGAAGAAACGCTCACGCCCATCACTTTAGCAAACTCATCAACCTGCATACCGGTCATTTCGCGCAGGCGCTGTGGCTCTGGCTGAGCGGGTTGCTGACGCTGAATCAGTAAGTCGGCGGCGCGATCATCACGTGTCAAAACAATCTGCTCAAGGCTGCTGAGCAATTCAAACATCGGGTCTTTTAATTCCATAGAGAACTCCTTAAAACTCGCTATGAAGCACGTGAAAGTAGAGAGGTAAGAGCCTCAACCTGGGGCTCTGAAACCGGGCCTGTTACAGGCTGGATCCCGCAAGGGTTTGTTTTTGTTGTTTTTGAAACCACTACGGGACGCAGCCTGCTGTGCACTGCTTTAAAAGGTGTCAGTTCAATGCAACAAATGCCGGGAGACTAAGTATGGATAGAGACCTGACTATTTGCCGCGCAATTTCTCATTATTTTTTTCACTATCTTTTGCCGGAGTTGTTCCGACGCCTCTAACACGCTGAGGCAGCTGGTTTTTGTGCCCTCATAGCGGACAAAAAAATCAAATGCTGTTTGCTATTTATGCGGGTGCCGTCATGCTTTTTGCAGGCATCTTCTCAATTTTGTGAGGCGGTCTGCCTCTTCAGATAGTGAGTGCAAAATATACGCCAATGGTTTACTTCCTGAACACTTATATTCACTGCCTTTATGAAATTAAGAATAGTCCTGGCAACCCCCTGTGCGCGGCCGCGCGGCGGCTCACAGCAGGTTGTGGATGAATCACCTATTCTGCACGGCCAGACATCACCGGATAAAACAGCAGACTCCCTGATGAAACGGTCTCTGCCTTCTGCCGGTGCAGCGCTCCGTCAATGCTGATGCGCCTGCGCGAAAGAAGTGCAGACGCTATGGCACGCCGATGACGGCCAGACCGGGAGCTGAACTCTCTAAGGAAAAGCGATGCGTGAAACAGATTTCAATGTCGGCTATCCCTCTTATCGCGTACCGATGATGGGACGTAACGCCGTCGCCACCTCCCAGCCGCTGGCGGCGCAGGCCGGTCTTCGTATGCTGCAACAGGGAGGTAACGCTGTGGATGCGGCGGTCGCCACGGCCATGGCCTTAACCGTGCTGGAGCCGACCGGAAACGGCATCGGCAGCGATGCCTTTGCCATTGTCTGGGACGGCCACACGCTGCACGGGCTGAACGCGTCCGGTCGCGCCCCCGCCGCCTGGCATCCTGAACGCTTTGCCGCTTCAGACACCATGCCTGAAACCGGCTGGGAGTCCGTCACCGTGCCGGGGGCTGTCTCGGCCTGGGTCACCCTGGCTGAGCGCTTCGGCACACTGCCGCTGACCACCCTGGCACAGCCAGCGATCGGTTATGCGCGCGACGGTTTTCCGGTTTCACCGCTGATTGCTCAGCTCTGGCAGCGCGGCTATGACAAGCTGCGGGATCAGCCTGGCTTCAGCCGCTGCTTTGCGCCGCAGGGCCGCCCACCGCGCGCGGGTGACATTTTCCGCAACCCGGCACAGGCCAGCACCCTGCAGGCGATCGCTGAGAGCCGGGGAGAGAGTTTTTATCGCGGCGAACTGGCGCAGAAGATGGCAGACTTTGCCCGCGAGCATGGCGCAGCCCTGACGCTGGAGGATTTGAAAAATCACCGCGCCGACTGGGTCACCCTGCTCTCCCATCCGTTTGCCGGCGGATCGGTTCAGGAGTTACCGCCTAACGGTCAGGGCATCGCCACCCTGATTGCGCTCGGCATCCTGGAGGAGTGGGAGATTCATCGCTACGCGCCCGATTCTCCCCAGTGGTTGCATCTGTCGATTGAGGCGATGAAGCTGGCGCTGGTCGATCTGGAGCGCTATGTCACCGATGAAGATCATCTCGAATTTCCGGCTGACCGCCTGCTGAGCAGCGACTACCTCCGCCAGCGCGCCGCGCTGATTGACCCCGGCCAGGCGGGCGATTTTCGCTTTGGGTCGCCACAGCAAAGCGGCACCGTTTATGTGGCCACCGGCGATGCCAGCGGCATGATGGTTTCATTTATTCAGTCTAACTACATGGGATTTGGCTCCGGGGTGGTGGTGCCTGACACGGGCATCAGCCTGCAGAACCGGGGTGCCGGTTTTTCACTCGACCCCTCTCATCCCAACCTTGTGGCGGGGGGTAAGCGCCCCTTCCATACCATCATTCCGGCCTTTGCGCGGGATGAGCAGGGCCAGCCACTGATGGCGTTTGGCGTAATGGGCGGCCCGATGCAGGCGCAGGGGCATGTCCAGCTGGCGCTGCGCATCATGCTTCACCGGCAAAATCCTCAGGCGGCGATTGATGCGCCGCGCTGGCGGGTGGTGCAGGGACGCGAGGTGGTGTTTGAGTCAACGATCGATCGCAATACCCTGAGCACCCTGCGACGCATGGGACACAACGTGGTGCTGGAAGATCCGCTGAGCAATTACAATTTTGGCGGTGCGCAGGCAATCGTGCGCGATCCTCAGGGCTTCTACATTGCGGCCAGCGAGAGCCGCAAAGATGGTCAGGCGGTGGTGTTCTGAAGTGAGGTTCAGCCTCCTCAGCATCACTGAGGGCGTGCTGCCTGGCACGCCCTGACGCCCCGGCGCGGAGGTGCGACGGCGCGGGTTGCAGAAAGTCTCTGTTTCACGTGTGGTTTCACATTGTGCCGTGACCAGGGATTGTTCTATTCTTTAGGCCATTCTTACCTGGATATCAGACAGTATCACCGACAGGAGTTGAACCCATGGCTTCAGGACTTACCCGCATCCTGGCACGCAGCGGCATGATGATCGCTGGCGTGCTGATCGTGCTGCAACTCACCGCGTGCGGTGATAAAGAAGGCGAGCAGCGCAAAGCATTTATCGATTTCCTCCAGAATACCGTTATGCGCAGCGGCGAGCATCTGCCCAGCCTGAGCGAAAATCAGAAGCAGAGTTTTGGCAACTTCGCCAGCGACTACGCCATCCTGTATGGCTTCTCGCAGCAGGCGAATAAAGCCGTTGAGCAGGGGATGCGCCCGGTGGTCGATGAGCTGTCTGCCATTCGCGTGCCGCAGGATTACCTCAGCCGTCGTGACTCACTCCGCCAGGCCACCAGCGCCCTGGTGATCGTCACGCAGCAGATTGAGAGCGCCAAAATGCAGGCGGACAGCAGCAAAGCGACCCTGAAGCAGCAGGATGATCTGAAAAAAGTCTACGACAGCGCCTACAACAAAGTGGTGACGGTACCTGCCAATCAGCTGATCCCGCTGTTGCCTCAGCTCCAGGCGCTGAGTCAGGGCGCGGTGCAGGCCGGCGACTTCCTGCAATCGCAGGGAACCCGCGTCAGCTTCAATGATGGCGGTGTGCAGTTCCCGACCCAGGAGCAGGCTTCGCAATACAATGCGCTGATGAGCACCGTGTCAGCCAATGCGCAGGCTCTGCCTCAGGCTCAGGCCGCCGTTCAGGCGGGTCTGCAGTAACGCTTTTTACGGGCAGGCACCGATCGCCTGCCCCTCTCCCTGCCACTTTTTTTCCCCGCCTCTTCTGCCCCTGAATCCCCCGCTGACTAAAGTGTGATCTGGCGCATTTTCGACCAAAAATAGTTTGTGATCTCAGTCACATTTACATAACAAACCCTGCCATCACGAATGTGATATTCATCACAGATAAGCCGGTGCACCGGTCATAATTCAGGCAAAGTCACCGTGCCCGCCTCTGTATTTGTGATCAAAGTCACGCTAATAACCCCCGTCCCCACCGCAAATGAGTGATGTGGATCACACTTATTCCGGGCCCTACGCAGTGCCAGATTCGCGTGATAGAGTCCGCGTGCATACAGTAATACCACCGGCTCTGGTCGGGGTGGCTAAACAAAAACAAACGCGCTCTCCTATTGCAGCGCGTCTCAATAAGGGGTGGGTTTATGTCCTCATCAGTCAAGGTCAAAGTACAGAGCTTTGGTCGCTTTCTGAGTAATATGGTGATGCCAAACATCGGGGCGTTTATCGCCTGGGGTATCATCACCGCACTGTTTATTCCAACCGGCTGGATCCCTAACGAAACGCTGGCCAAACTGGTCGGCCCGATGATCACCTACCTGCTGCCGTTGCTGATCGGTTTTACCGGCGGGCGTCTGGTGGGCGGCGATCGCGGCGGCGTGGTCGGTGCTATCACCACCATGGGTGTGATCGTGGGTGCCGATATGCCGATGTTCCTCGGCGCGATGATTGCCGGTCCACTGGGTGGCTGGGCCATTCGCTCGTTTGACCGGGCGATCGACGGCAAAATCAAAAGCGGCTTCGAGATGCTGGTTAACAACTTCTCGGCCGGTATTATCGGGATGATCCTGGCGCTGCTGGCTTTCCTGGCCATCGGCCCGCTGGTGGAAGGTCTGTCCCACATTCTCGCCGCTGGCGTGAACCTGATGGTGCAGAACAACCTGCTGCCACTGACCTCCATCTTCGTTGAACCGGCGAAAATCCTGTTCCTGAACAACGCCATCAACCACGGCATCTTCTCGCCGCTCGGTATCCAGCAGGCGAGTGAAGCGGGCAAATCGATTTTCTTCCTGATCGAAGCCAACCCGGGTCCGGGTATGGGCGTGCTGATGGCCTACATGTTCTTTGGTCGCGGCAGTGCCAAACAGTCTGCGGGGGGTGCGGCGATTATCCACTTCCTGGGCGGCATCCATGAAATCTACTTCCCGTATGTGCTGATGGCCCCTCGCCTGCTGCTGGCGGTGATCCTGGGCGGGATGACCGGTGTCTTCACGCTGACCGTGCTGAACGGCGGCCTGGTCTCTCCGGCTTCACCCGGTTCTATCCTGGCGGTGCTGGCGATGACGCCAAAAGGTGCCTACTTCGCCAACATCGCGGCGATTGCTGCCGCCTTCGCTGTCTCCTTCGTGGTCTCTGCGATCCTGCTGAAAACCAGCAAAGTCAAAGAAGATGACGATATCGAAGCGGCAACCCAGCGCATGCATGAGATGAAAGCGCAGTCGAAAGGTCAGGGTGCCGCAGCTGGCGCTATCGCCAGCGATGCCATGAGCGTCGATCTGCATCACGTCCGTAAAATCATCGTCGCCTGTGATGCCGGTATGGGCTCCAGCGCCATGGGCGCAGGCGTGCTGCGTAAGAAAGTGCAGGACGCGGGTCTGAGCAATGTTTCGGTAACCAATACCGCCATCAACGCTCTGCCAGGCGATGTCGACCTGGTGATCACCCACCGCGACCTGACCGAACGCGCCATTCGCCAGGCACCGCATGCACAGCATATTTCGCTGAACAACTTCCTCGACAGCGCGCTCTACAGCACCCTGACCGAGCGTCTGGTAGCGGCAAACCGCAGCGACCTCCATCGTGAAACGGTCAACACTGCCCTGTCTGACAGTTACGATGAAGGCAACGCACACCTGTTTAAGCTGGGCGCGGATAACGTCTTCCTCGGCCTGAGCGCCAGCAACAAAGAGCAGGCCATCCGCTTTGCGGGTGAGCAGCTGGTGAAAGGCGGTTACGTTGAGCCTGAATATGTTGAGGCGATGCTGGCGCGTGAAAAACTGACGCCGACCTACCTCGGCGAGTCGATCGCGGTGCCCCACGGCACGGTTGAAGCCAAAGATCGCGTGCTGAAAACCGGCGTGGTGTTCTGCCAGTATCCGGCAGGCGTCCTGTTCGGCGAAGATGCGGACGATGTGGCGCGCCTGGTGATTGGTATTGCTGCCCGCAACAACGAGCACATTCAGGTCATCACCAGCCTGACCAATGCGCTGGATGATGACAGCGTGATTGAGAAGCTGGCGAACACCAGCAGCGTGCAGGAAGTGCTGGATCTGCTGTCAGGCAAACCGGCACTCGCGTAATTCAAGGCTGTTTTTCCCTGGGGCGGTCATGCCCGTCCCGATTTCCTGGGGCGGGTTTGCCCGCCCCATCGTCATTTGATATGGGTCAAAAATTATGAAAGCGTTACATTTCGGAGCAGGAAACATTGGTCGCGGCTTTATCGGCAAATTACTGGCTGATGCAGGTATCGAACTGGTTTTTGCTGATGTGAATCAGGCGGTGCTGGATGCACTGAACGCGCGTCATGAGTATCCCGTTCATGTGGTTGGCGAGCAGGCCAGAACAGAAACCGTTAAAGGCGTCAGTGCGGTAAACAGCACCAGTGATGAGATCGTCACCCTGATTGCGGAGGTGGATCTGGTCACCACCGCCGTGGGGCCGCAGATCCTGGAGCGTATCGCCGGTAGCGTGGCAAAAGGGCTGGCAAAACGCAGCGACAACGGTAACACCCGTCCGTTAAATATCATCGCCTGCGAGAACATGGTGCGCGGCACCAGCCAGCTGAAACAGCATGTGCTGAAGGCGCTGCCCGAACAGTATCACGCCTGGCTGGAGCAGCATGTCGGCTTCGTGGATTCCGCCGTTGACCGCATCGTGCCGCCAACCGAAGCGTGCAGCAGCGATCCGCTGGAGGTGACGGTTGAAACCTTCAGCGAGTGGATCGTGGATAAAACCCAGTTCAAAGGTGACCTGCCGGCCATTCCGGGCATGGAACTGACCGACAACCTGATGGCGTTTGTCGAGCGTAAGCTTTTCACCCTGAATACCGGTCACGCGATTACCGCCTACCTCGGCCAGATGGCGGGTCACCAGACCATTCGCGATGCCATTCTTGACGAAAAAATCCGGGCCGTGGTGAAAGGCGCGATGGAGGAGAGCGGCGCCGTGCTGATTAAGCGCTACGGTTTTGACGCAGAGAAACATGCGGCTTACATCCGCAAGATCCTCGGCCGTTTTGAAAACCCCTATCTGAAAGATGAGGTTGAGCGCGTCGGGCGTCAGCCACTGCGTAAACTCAGCGCGGGCGATCGCCTGATCAAGCCGACGCTGGGGACGCTGGAGTACGGGTTACCGCACGCCAGCCTGGTGCAGGGAATTGCCGCAGCGATGCACTATCACAGCGACCAGGACCCGCAGGCGCAGGAGCTGGCTGCACTGCTGGCAGAGAAAGGTCCACAGGCGACGCTGGCGGAGATCTCAGGGCTGGATGCTGACAGCGAGGTCGTGGCTTCGGTGGTGAGCGCCTGGCACGCTATGGCATAATGCGCGCGTGTTAGTGACGCAAGCCGGGCGCAGTTCGCCTGCGCCCAACGGCGGTATTGAACCCATGCAGGCAATAATGGAAGAGAAGCAAGCTTTTGAGAACCGGGTGCTTGAGCGCCTGAACGCCGGTCGTTCGGTGAGAAGCTTTCTGATCGCCGCCGTTGAGCTATTGGCGGAAGCCGTCAATCTGCTGGTGCTGCAGGTGTTCCGCAAAGATGACTATGCGGTCAAATATGCGGTAGAACCGCTGCTGCTGGGCGATGGGCCTTTAGGCGAACTCTCGGTTCGCCTGAAGCTGATCTACGGTCTGGGCGTCATCAGCCGGCACGAATATGAAGATGCTGAGCTGCTGCTGGCGCTCCGCGAAGAGCTGAATCACGACACCGGAGAGTATCGTTTTACCGACGATGAAATTCTGGGCCCTTTTGGCGAGCTGCACTGCGTGACCGCCTGGCCGCCCGCACCGGTGTTTCACACCGACGATGCAGAACTGCGCAGCATGCAGCAGCAGCGCTATCTGCAGATGGTGCGATCCACCATGGTTCTCTCCCTCACCGAGCTTATCGCCCGCATCAGTATGAAGCAGGCGTTTAAAAAGTCCGGCAGCTAATCCCGTCAGGCGCCCTTGCGGCGCCTTTTTTGCCTTAACCTGTCGGGAACCGGCGCCAGATTTGGTGTATCCTTGGCCTGTTTTCCTCAACGAGTTGTTGTCATGAAAGAGCAAGAAAAGAACGAAATCAAACGTCTCAGCGATCAGCTGGACGCACTGAACCGCAAAGAGCCGCAGTTACTGGAATCGGGTGATGCCGAGAAACTGGGCGCGCTGCTGAAAGAGAAAGAAACGCTGGTCACGGAAATTGAGCGTCTGCGCAATCAGCGGGTTGAAAAGCTGAGTGCTGAAGCGCAGAAGCTGCAAAAGATGGGCTTCAGCCGCGAAATTACCAAAAAAGAGCAGGCAAATCTGGGTGCGCTGAAGAAAAGCGTGCGCGGCCTGGTCGTGGTGCATCCAATGACCGCGCTGGGACGTGAAATGGGTCTGAAAGTGATGACCGGCTTCGCCAGAACCGCATTCTGAGCCCGCGATCAGGCGGCAGCCTGATCGACATCGGCTTTGTGTTCGCCGGCGGCGGCATAAACCTGCTCCGCCAGCGAATCCAGCAGTTCATAGCGACGGCGATACTCTGCCCGCTTCTTACTGGCGATCTCCTCCAGCGTTTTACGCGGCAGGCTCAGCGGCAGTCTGAACATCCCGTCCGGGCGAGCCTCGCCACTCAGCGACAGCCAGAACTCACTGTAGCTGGCAAAGAACTTATCCCCTTTGCTGTGACGATAACGCAGACTGCGGAAGACGTGCGTCTCATCGCCGACCGCCAGAATAGCTTCCACGCCGCACTGCTTCGCCACAATAAATACCGCTTCCATTAACAGACGTTTCGGAAAGAGACCCTGCGCCGCTTTGGTCGCCTCGCGGATCACCTCATTATTGATATGTTTCCGCGGGCCCTGTAATCCGCCAATTAATAAGGTGCGCTGGTTATTCTCGTTCAGAATAGAAAAAGAGAGCGAGGCGATGACTTCGTCGTTATAACGCAATACCAGCGTCACTTCACCTTCACGGTCGAAATAACCCGAGCTGCAGGAGAGCAGGAATTTCTCGCCATTTTTACCGGTCAGCATCGCCAGCGGATTATCAGACGCGCTCTGCAGCAGCTGACGCAGCGCCGGATTCGCCAGATTATTCATCAGAGTGTAGTGATCGAGAATGGCCTGTGCGCGGGCCGCAATGCTCATCCCCGAGCGCAGATAGGGCCGGTGCAGCTTGGCTGGCAGCAGTCCCTGGGTGCTCATCAGCAGGGCGCGCTGTGGTAATTGCGACAGCGCATCCAGATAATGCAGCGTAGTCAGCGGCGATATTAATGTTCTTAACACAAATTTCAGCCGGAAGCGTTTACTCAGCCAGAGTTTATCCGGCACATATTTCCCACTGATTAACTGGAAAAAAAGCGAGGCAGTTGAATCGGTCGTGGATTCATGAGTAGTTATAATTGACATAATCAGCGACACACAAAGAGTTAAGCAACGATGTCACTGAAAATAACATGGCCAATATCAACGGCAGGTTAATATCGGACAACATTAAAGCGGATATTTTACGATTTCTGGTTCACTTTGAGACTGCATAAAATAGGGATAAAAAAAACCGGCAAAATAGAATTTACCGGTTTATCTTCATTATGTTTACGTTTGGTTAACTTACTGAGCAGCAGCGAAACGCGCAGCCGCTTCGTCCCAGTTAACGACGTTCCAGAACGCTTTGATGTAATCAGGACGTTTGTTCTGATACTTCAGGTAGTAAGCGTGTTCCCACACGTCCAGACCGATGATCGGGAAACCAGACACGCCGGCAACCGCTTCGCCCATCAGTGGGTTATCCTGGTTTGCGGTCGACACCACAGCCAGTTTGTCACCCTGCTTAACCAGCCATGCCCAGCCAGAACCGAAACGGGTGGCTGCCGCTTTCTCGAACTCTTCCTGGAATTTTTCTACGCTGCCGAAATCTTTCTCAATCGCGGCTTTCAGGTCGCCCTGCAGCGTGGTGCCGGTTTTCAGGCCTTTCCAGAACAGGCTGTGGTTAGCGTGACCACCTGCGTTATTGCGCAGAGGGCCTTTTTTGTCTGCTGGCAGCTGATCCAGTTTGGTGATCAGCTCGTCAACCGGCAGATTGGCAAATTCAGTGCCTTCCAGCGCCGCGTTAGCGTTGTTCACATAGGTCTGGTGATGTTTGGTGTGATGGATTTCCATCGTCTGCTTGTCGAAATGCGGTTCCAGTGCGTCGTATGCGTAAGGCAGGGATGGCAGTGAATAACTCATGTTCTTCCTCTCCATTTAGTGGGTGCAGCACGACGGATTCAGGACGTGCCGCGTAAGCAGTCGAATCATTATAGTTAAATTCATGTAGCGTAAAAGGGTAATCAATGCCCTATAAAACCTAAGGAATTGAGAAATCCGGCAATAGCAACCCGTTGTTTTTTCAAGATGCTGTGCCTCACCCTGCCTTTTTGACCCTCTCCGTCCGCCGGACCGGGATGCCGATCCCGCACGCAGAGCAGGCGGTCTGTCCGCCCGCCTGCCGCGTCAGCCCTGACCTGCGGACTACCTGCCCAGCTCGCGCAGTGCGCTGTCGAGTGCGCCGACCAGCCAGTCGATGTCACTCTCCTGGAATGCCAATGGCGGACGCAGTTTCAGCACATTCCCATAGGGGCCCGCGACCGAGGTCAGCACGCGATGTTCACGCAGCTTCTCGATTAAATCCAGCGCCAGGGTTTTATCCGGCGTTTTACTGTGACGATCGGTCACCAGCTCGAAGCCGATAAAGAGTCCGGCACCGCGCACATCCCCTACACACTCATAACGATCCATCAGGGTTTTCAGCTCAGCCAGCAGCTTCGCGCCGACGACCCGGCTGTGTTCCTGCAGCCCCTCTTCGGTGATCACCTTCAGCACAGCCTGCGCCGCGGCCATGGCGACCGGATTGCCGCCAAAGGTGTTGAAGTAAGGAATCGAGTTGCTGAAGGCGGCCAGCACATCACTTTTTGCCAGCAGCCCGGAAACGGGGATGCCATTGCCCATTGGCTTGCCGGTGGTAATGAGATCGGGCACCACATCGTGGCGGCCAAAGCCCCAGAAGGCGTCGCCGGTGCGGCCAAAGCCAGGCTGGACTTCATCGGCAATAAAGATCCCGCCGTTGGCGTGCACCACATCGACCGCTTTTTTCAGGAAGCCACGCGGATTGGGCAGTACACCGTCCGAGGAGAAAATCGAGTCCGCCAGGAAACCGGCAAATTTAATGCCGTGTGCCGCCATGTCATCGATCTGCTGCTGAATCTGGTCAGCGAACCAGTCGCCAAGGTCGGGCGCATCCACCCGGTAGGCATCCGGCGGCATCACCAGCCGTGTGGTGGGGGCCAGCGGCTGTCCGCTGCCCAGCGCCGGCGACGCGCCGGAGGTCAGCTCACTGGTGCCGTGATAGGCCTCCTTGCTGACAATGATGCCGGTGCCGCCGCTGAAGGCGCGCGCGACGCGGATTGCCAGGTCATTCGCTTCCGAGCCGGTGCACATATACATCGCACGATCGATCGCCGCAGGTGTGGTCGCCAGCAGCGCTTCACTGTAATCGAGGATATTTTCATGCAGGTAACGGGTGTGGGTGTTCAGCATTTTCATCTGCTGCGTCACCGCCTCGATCACCGCCGGATGGCAGTGGCCGATGCTCGCCACGTTGTTATACACATCGAGATATTTATCACCTGCGGCATCCCACAGGTATTGCCCTTCACCCCGCACCAGATGAACCGGTTTGCGATAGAACAGACGATAGGATTCGCCAAGCACTTTGCTGCGTTTATCGGTCAGTTTGCGCGTGTCGCTGTCCAGCGCATCGGCATGTTCGGCACGAAAACTGTTGGTATCCATAATGGTGGAACGCGTGGCCATAATGACTCCCGTGACAAGGATGAAGGAGGAAGATCAGACCCCTTCATCATGCCTGCCTGAAAATAAAATGCAACCAAATACACAAATACAACAAAATACACATGACGCAGGGAGATCGCCGCGTTAAGCTGATGCCTGATTCAGACGGACTCCTGCGCCTCACTGGCGTATTATCCGTGCTCTTCGCGCTTAAAAAGGAAACCGCTATGCTGCAGGAAACGCGCCTTCATCGCATCCGCGCCCTGCTGACCCGACTCAATCAGGTCAGTACCGAGCGCATCATCAGGGAGCTGGGGGTCTCACGCGAAACCGCGCGCCGCGATATCATCGAGCTGGAAGCGCTGGGGCTGGCGCGCCGCGTCCACGGCGGACTGGTGGCGATAGAACCCTCGGCGGAGCCGCCGCTGACGGAACGTCGCAGTACGCAGACCCGGGAGAAGCGCGCGATCGCCCGTGCCGCCGCGCAGTTGCTGCAGCCCGGACAGACGCTGTTCCTTGATGCGGGCAGTACCACCACGCTGCTGGCAGAAGAGCTGCACGCCCTGTCCGGCCTGACAATCGTGACCAACAGCCTGCAGGCCGCGCTGGCGCTGAGCGCCGGGGAGGAAGACCGGCCTCTGAATAATCAGATTATTTTGCTGGGCGGGAATATGTCCGCCGGGGCGCAACAGACGCGCGGTGAGATCACCGTGGGCGAAATCATCCGCTACCGCGCCGATGTGGCGCTGCTGTCGCCGGTTGGCATTGAGGCCGATTGTGGTGCCAGCAGTTTTCATCCGCATGAAGCGGCCATCGCCCGGGCAATGGTTCAGCAATCCGCCGCCTGCTATCTGCTGGCCGATCACACCAAGCTGGGCGTGGTGAGCCGGACAATCTACGCGCCGCCGCAGGCGATCAGCCTGCTGATCACCGACAGTGGCGGGGATAACGGTGCCGAACTGGATGCGTTGCAGCAGGCGCTGCCCCGGTTGATCGTGGTCTAGCGAAGCGGCAACGGCAGGTAATTTAACGCAGCCGCTGCGGGTGGCTGTAGATCGTGGCCCGGCCCGGCTTGCTGAAGCCGACCAGCGTCAGGTTGCAGCGCTCAGCCACCTCAACCGCCAGACGGGTCGCGGCAGAGACGGCGAACAGGATCTCGACGCCGCACATGGCGGACTTCTGCACCATCTCATAGCTGGCGCGGCTGGAGACCAGCAGCGCCCCCGGCCCCCACGCGGCCTGGCTGCGATAGCCCAGTAGCTTATCGAGTGCCACATGGCGACCCACATCTTCACAGCCGCCGGCCAGCTGACCATCGGGCTGGATCCACGCCGCCGCATGGGTGCAGCCGGTTTTCTGTCCGACAGGCTGAAACTCTTTCAGCTGTCCCAGCGCCCGATCGAGCTGATCCAGCGCAAAGGTCTGGGTAAAGGGTAGCGGCGACAGCGGCTTGCCGATCTGATCCAGCTGCTCAACGCCACACACGCCACAGCCGGTCCGGCCCGCCAGCGCACGACGCTGCGCTTTCAGCGCCATAAAGCGGCGGCTGGAAAGCTCAATCTGGACTTCAATACCGTGACAGCCCGGCACGATGTCCATGCCGAAAATATCGCCCGGCGCGTCGATAATGCCCTCTGACAGCGAAAAACCCAGCGCGAACGCCTCCAGGTCTTTGGGCGTGGTCATCATCACCACGTGAGAGATGCCGTTATAGACCAGCGCCACCGGCACCTCATCCGCCAGCCAGTCAGGCTGAGCCGTCATCAGATCGGCACGCTGCCAGACCTGCGCTGTGCTGACGCCGGCCTGAATTGTTAAATCTTCGCCTGAGTCAGGCTGGATAGCTTTCAAAAAATAGGACCTGTTGTTAAAAAATAATTGCCGGTGCGGCTGCACGGCGAGGGGCTGACATCGTCTGATTTTGCCTGCAGGCCCGGCACAGCGCAAATAAACAGCGGGGCAATTCATGCGGTTTCAGGTGTGCCAGAGGCACAGCCACGGCTGCGGGTGTGCAAAATGAGAAGGGAACCGCTCCGGCATTAACATCCGGGAGCAAATCACCCCCGCCATCCGCGGCTGACGCTGAAAATGGACTTGCAATGCCGCTCCCCCACCGCAGGGTTTTAACAAAATTTAGAAAAAGAATTACTAATCGCTAACCTGTTGACCCCGGTCAACTTACAGGCAATCAGGGCTGTTATTTTGCAGGGCTTCGCAATGGAGCCGGAAAAGAAGAACGATAACATGCAAATTAACAGACGGAGTTTTTTTAAGATCTGTGCGGGCGGACTGGCGGGAACCAGCGCGGCGTTGCTCGGTTTTGCCCCCACCACAGCCTTAGCCAGTGTCCGGGAGTTCAAGCTCATTCGCGCCAGAGAGACACGGAATAACTGCACCTACTGTTCCGTCGGCTGCGGCATGCTGATCTACAGCCTGGGGGATGGCGCTAAAAATGCCAGCGCCTCGATTTATCATATTGAAGGTGACCCGGACCATCCGGTCAGTCGCGGATCGCTCTGCCCCAAAGGCGCGGGCGTAATCGACTTTATTCACAGCGAGCAGCGGCTGAAGTACCCGGAATACCGTGCACCGGGCTCTGACACATGGCAGCGCATCAGCTGGGAGGAGGCGTTTGATCGTATTGCCCGCCTGATGAAGCAGGATCGCGATGCCCACTTCCAGACCACCAACGCCGCAGGGGTCACGGTAAACCGCTGGCCAACCACCTCCATGTTCTGCTCCTCCGCCGCCAGTAATGAGACCGGCCTGCTCGACCAGAAGTTTGCCCGTTCGCTGGGCATTCTGGCGCTGGAGAACCAGGCGCGCCTCTGTCACGGCCCGACCGTGGCGGCGCTGGCCCCCAGCTTTGGTCGCGGAGCCATGACCAACAACTGGAACGACATCAAAAATGCCAATGTGGTGATGATCATGGGCGGCAACCCGGCCGAGGCGCATCCGGTCGGCTTTAAATGGGTCATTGAAGCGAAAACCCGGAACAAGGCGCAGGTCATCGTGGTCGATCCGCGCTTTAACCGCTCTGCCGCCGTTGCCGATTTTTACGCGCCCGTGCGGGCGGGCAGCGATGTTGTGTTCCTGATGGGGGTGATTAACTATCTGCTGCAGCACAACCTGATCCAGCAGGAGTATGTTCGCGCCTTCACCAACGCGGCCCTGATCGTCAGCAACGGCTTCAGCTTCAGCGACGGTCTGTTCAGCGGCTATGATGCCGACACCCGTCAGTACGATCGCCAGAGCTGGCACTATGAGCTGGATGAAAACGGCCATGCACGACGGGATGAGAGCTTCACTCATCCACGCTGCGTACTGAACCTGCTTAAAACCCATGCCAGCCGCTATACGCCGGAGATGGTGACGCGCCTGTGCGGCACATCGCAGGACGCCTTTATCGCGGTGTGCGAACAGCTCGCGTCGACCTGCGTGCCGAATCGCACCGCCACCATCCTCTATGCGCTGGGCTGGACGCACCACACTAACGGCTCGCAGATTATCCGCACGGCGGCAATGATCCAGCTGCTGCTGGGCAATATCGGTATGCCGGGTGGCGGCATCAATGCGCTGCGTGGTCACTCCAATGTGCAGGGATTTACCGATCTCGGACTGCTGTCACAGAGTCTGCCGGGCTATCTGCCGCTGCCCTCCGAGAAGATGACTACACTGGCCAGCTGGCTGGAGAAGGCCACGCCGGTTGCGCCTCTGCCGGGGCAGGTCAACTACTGGCAGAACACCGACAAATTTTTTGTCAGCCTGATGAAGAGTTTCTACGGCGATAAGGCCACGGCGGAAAACCAGTGGGGCTACGACTGGCTGCCGAAATGGGACAAAAGTTACGACTGCATGGCGCAGGCGGAGATGATGGAACAGGGCGCGCTGAATGGCTGTCTGATTCAGGGCTTTAACCTGCTGGCCGCCTTCCCGGACAAAAATAAGGCGGTACGGGCCCTTTCCCGGCTGAAGTTTATGGTGGTGATCGATCCGCTCAGCACGGAAACCGCCAGCTTCTGGCAACATCACGATGCGTTCAACGACGTCGACCCGGCGCAAATCCAGACCGAAGTGTTCCGCCTGCCCTCCTCCTGCTTCGCGGAAGAGTCGGGCTCGGTCGCAAACTCGTCACGCTGGCTGCAGTGGCACTGGGCTGCCGCCGAGCCGCCCGGAGAAGCGCTGCATGACGGAAAAATTCTCGGCAATCTGTTTATGCGGCTGCGTGAACTTTATCGTCTCGAAGGCGGTGCAAACCCTGAGCCGCTGATGGCCATGCGCTGGGACTACCGCGATCCGTTCAATCCTGAGCCGGAAGAGGTGGCGCAGGAGAGCAACGGCCAGGCGCTGGCCGATATTTATGACGCCAGTGGCAAACTGCTGCTGAAAAAAGGTCAGCAGCTCAACAGCTTTTCGGAGCTGCGTAACGATGGCACCACCGCCAGCGCCTGCTGGATCTACAGCGGCAGCTGGACGCCGGACGGTAATCAGATGGCGCGGCGCGACAATGCCGATCCCTCCGGGTTGGGCGCGGTCTCCGGCTGGGCCTGGTCATGGCCGGCCAACCGCCGCATTCTCTACAACCGCGCCTCTGCGGATGCGCAGGGTAAAGCCTGGGATCCGCAGCGCCGTCTGATTGAGTGGGACGGCGCACGCTGGCACGGCATCGATGTGCCGGACTATCCGGTCACGCTGCCACCTCAGCAGCAGGCCGGGCCGTTTATCATGCAGCCCGACGGCATGGGTCACCTGTTTGCGCTGGATAAAATGGCGGATGGCCCGTTCCCGGAACACTATGAGCCGATGGAGAGTCCCCTCGCCGACAACCCCCTGCATCCGCAGCAGCGTCACAGCCCGGTCGTTCGTCTGTTCAGCAGTGACGTCGCACAGCTGGGCGAGGTCGCTGACTATCCCTGCGTCGCCACCACCTACTCCATCACTGAGCTGTTCCGCCACTGGACCAAGCATGCCCTGCTGAACGCCATTGCGCAGCCGGAGCAGTTTGTCGAAATCGGCACCGAACTGGCGGAGGAGAAAGGCATTCAGGCCGGTGACAGCGTCAGAGTCTCGTCACGCCGGGGTTATATCGAGGCCAAAGCGGTGGTTACCCGCCGTCTCCCGCGCCTGATGATTGACGGCAGGCCGGTGGATACCGTGGGTATTCCCTGTCACTGGGGCTTTGAGGGCACCACGCGTAAGGGCTTCCTCGCCAATACGCTGACGCCTTCCGTTGGCGACGCCAACTCGCAGACCCCGGAGTACAAGGGATTTTTAGTGAAAGTCGAAAAAGCGTAACGGTGGATGACCATGGCTTATCAATCACAAGATATTATCCGTCGCTCTGCGACCAGTGGCTTTACCCCGCCGCCGCAGGCGCGCGATCACCAGCGCGAAGTGGCGAAGCTTATTGACGTCACCACCTGTATTGGCTGCAAAGGCTGCCAGGTTGCCTGCTCCGAATGGAACGACATCCGCGATGAGGTCGGTCATAACATCGGGGTCTATGACAATCCCACCGATCTGAGCGCCAAATCCTGGACGGTGATGCGCTTTTCAGAAGTGGAAGAGAACGGCAGGCTCGCCTGGCTGATCCGCAAAGATGGCTGCATGCACTGCGCCGATCCCGGCTGCCTGAAGGCTTGTCCGTCAGCAGGCGCCATCATCCAGTACGCTAACGGCATCGTCGATTTTCAGTCTGAGCAGTGCATCGGCTGCGGCTACTGCATCGCGGGCTGTCCCTTCAACGTGCCCCGCATCAATAAAGAGGATAACCGCGCCTATAAATGCACCCTGTGCGTGGACCGCGTCAGCGTCGGCCAGGAACCCGCCTGTGTGAAGACCTGTCCGACCGGCGCCATTCATTTCGGCAGCAAAAGCGACATGCTGACGCTGGCGGAGGAGCGCGTAGCAGAGCTGAAGTCGCGCGGCTTTGCACAGGCGGGTCTCTACAACCCGGAAGGCGTGGGCGGCACCCATGTGATGTATGTGCTGCATCATGCTGACAAGCCCCAGCGCTATCACGGCCTGCCGGCGAATCCGGGCATCAGCCCGGCCGTGACCTTCTGGAAGGGGATCTGGAAACCGCTGGCGGCGGTGGGTTTTGCCGCCACGTTCGCCGCATCCATTTTTCACTATGTCGGCGTCGGTCCGAATCGCGTCACCGACGCGCACGACGGTGACGACGATCAGCAAAGGGAGGATAAATAATGAACAAACCCGATCGTCTGGTGCGCTACCGTGCACCGGAACGCATTAATCACTGGATCGTCGCAATCTGCTTTGTCATCACGGCCTTAAGCGGTCTGGGGTTTTTCTTTCCCTCCTTCAACTGGCTGATGCAGATATTCGGCACGTCACAACTGGCGCGTATTCTGCATCCTTTCACCGGTGTGGTGATGTTTGCCGCTTTTATGCTGATGTTTTTGCGCTACTGGAAAGAGAACCTGATCAATCGTGATGACCTCTGCTGGGCCAGAAATATTCACCGGATTGCACGCAATGAAGAGGTGGGTGATACCGGTAAATATAACTTTGGTCAGAAGTGTGTGTTCTGGGCTGCTATCATCAGCTTAGTCCTGCTGCTTGCCAGCGGCATTGTGATCTGGCGACCTTACTTTGCTGATGCCTTCGCCATTCCGCTGATTCGTCTGGCACTGGTGGTGCATTCGGTGTCAGCAGTGGTACTGATCATCGTCATCATGGTGCATGTTTATGCTGCACTGTGGGTCAAAGGCACACTGACCGCGATGGTTGAGGGCTGGGTCAGCGCCGACTGGGCCAGACATCACCATCCCCGCTGGTTTCGTGAGCAGCGTAAACTGCCAGAAAAACAGGATAAACGCCCCTGATGAGTATTCGCATAATCCCGCAAGATCAGCTGGAGAAAGGCGAAAAGAACACGGCGGAGAGGATTCCGCCGTTACTTTTTCCACGGCTGAAAAATTTATACAGCCGTCGTGCTGCGCGACTGCGCGACCTGGCGGCGAAAAATCCACTCGGCGACTATCTGCGCTTTGCGGCAACGATCGCCGAAGCGCAGGAGATTGTGCTGTATGACCACCCGCTGCACATCGATCTGCATGCCCGACTGACGCAGAGCGCCAGCGAGGGTAAGCCGCCGCTGAACATCCACACCCTGCCGCGCGATCCGCACTGGCAGCGGCTGCTGCACTCGCTGATTGCCGAACTGAAGCCGGAGATGAGCGGTCAGGCGCTGGCGGTGCTGGAGAATCTGGAAAAGGCCTCCGCCACCGAGCTGGAGACGCTGGCCAGTGCGCTGTTTACCGGCGATTATGCACAGGTCAGCAGCGACAGAGCGCCCTTTATCTGGGCGGCGCTCTCGCTCTACTGGGCGCAGATGGCGGCCCTCATCCCGGGCAAAGCGCGGGCGGAGATGGGCGATCAGCGGCAGTTCTGTCCGGTGTGCGCCAGTATGCCGGTCGCCAGCGTGGTCCATATGGGCAGTGATGAAGGCGCGCGTTACCTGCACTGTAATCTGTGCGAAAGTGAATGGCATGTGGTACGCAGTAAGTGTACCCAGTGCGAGCAGTCCCGCGATCTGCACTACTGGTCGCTCAACAGCGAGCTGGCGGCGGTGAAGGCAGAGAGCTGCGGCGACTGTGGCACCTACCTGAAGATGCTCTATCAGGAGAAAGATCCGGCCATCGAACCGGTGGCCGACGATCTGGCGTCGCTGATACTGGATGCCCGGATGGAGCAGGAAGGTTTTGCTCGCAGCAGTCTCAACCCCTTTATGTTTCCTGGCGAATAGGCGATGAATCCGGAGAACCCGATGAAACTGATTGGCAGCTATACCAGCCCGTTTGTGCGTAAGATTTCGATTATCATGCTGGAAAAAGGCATTACGTTTGAATTCGTCAACGCCTCGCCCTACAGCGATGACAGCCACGTACCACACTACAATCCGCTGGGCAAAGTCCCGGCGCTGGTCGCTGACGATAAGCAAATCTGGTTCGACTCCAGCATCATCGCGGAATTTCTGGAACTGCGCGGGGCAGAGCCTGCCCTGCTGCCTGCTAATCCGCTTGCGTCGCTTAACATCCGTCAGCTGGAGAAGCTGGCGGATGGCATCTGCGATGCCGCGCTGGTGATCGTGCGCGAGCAGCTGCGGCCGGGGGATTTGCAGTCAGAGGAGGTACTGGTGCGCAATCGGGAAAAGATTCAGCGCAGTCTCGACATGCTGGAAGCGAAGGCCGCAGAGGGAAAATGGCTCAACAACGGTCAGCTCAATCTGGCGGATATCGCCACCGGCTGTATGATTGGCTATCTCAATTTCCGCCGTGTGGTGCCTAACTGGTGTGTTGAGCGTCCGGCACTGGTGAAGCTGGCGGAAACGCTGTTTCAGCGTGAGAGCTTTGCAATGACGACGCCGCCTGCGGCGTGATGGGTGTGCTGTAGAGGGCAGGTGACAAAATCAAAAGGTGCGGTTGGGGGGCTAATGGTCTAATCCAGCTCCGAAGCGTGCCGTTCTGTCTGACGACGTCCTCAGGCCTGACAATCTGACGCAGGATGAACTGGCTGACTATCGCTGATAGCGGCCTGTTATTTTCCGGGATGTGTGAAGTATCCTCAGGATGCGAACTCCCTCTGTTTCGGCAACATAGATAATGATGAACGGAAAGCGCGGCACCACCAGTTTATATTGTTTTTCTGTGCCGACTTTTATTCCGGCCCGCGGGTTCTCGCTAAGCAGACTGGCCATACGGGTAAACTTATCGTCTGTTGCACTGGCTACCAGCAGGCCAGCCTCACGATACAGATAACGAAATATCGTCTCCCTGTCAGCCTGCGCCTGTTTTTCCCATTGAACGCCTGATATCACAATGTTCCCCGCGCGGCCTGCGCTTTCAGCTCTTCCATGCGGGCATTCATTTCATCGTTACTGATGAACTCACTTTCACCGGCATCATAACGGCTGAACGCCGCCGTGATTTGCTGTTCCAGCCATGCATCATGTTGGCCATCCTGATATTGCCGCTCTTCAGCAGCCAGCTCTTCCACTCGCTGACGCACAACCTCTGTCAGTGTCTTCTTCTGGCGCTCGGCTGCCTGCATGGCAAGTCGTTTAACGTCGTCATCAATCCTGAAGTGGATGGTGCTCATAAGCTGCCTCTCGCGTGGTGTCATTTGTGGTGTCATCATGCCTGTTATCCTTTTCTCTGTCACCTTCATCTCACGCTTAAGCGATGCCGGAAATCGCCACGCTAATAGAACTAAATAACCGATTACGGGTGCTGAAGAGGATATGGGGAAGAGGATGCAAACGAAATGGTAAACGGAGAAACAATCCGTTTCTCAGAGACGCCTCGCAATCTATTACCTGGCTTTCAGCGAGTTTACAAAGCAGGCGGTGTATATTTGAACAGGAGAAAACTGCAAAGGAAGAGCATAACGAGAGATTATTAGCGCGGGCTGAAGGTGGTGGAACACCAACAGCCCGCTGACCACAACTAACTGAACTGGAGTTAATTATGGCTGGAACAGATTCTACGTCAGAACCCGCTGTACCCCAAGCACGCAAAAGTATCGTCGGATATCGTCCCAATGGCGGCAGACCGAATCCATTACCTCAACTGACTATTAAAGGACGATGGCTGGAACAGTGGGGATTTATTATAGGCCAGCCGGTCAGCATCATTGTCGGGCAGGGGCAGCTGATTATCCGCCTGGCTGAGGAGTGATTGGCAGGTAAAGAATACCGGCTCAATTGGGCCGGGATTATTGTGGATATGATGGGGGAGATTTGCGGGCTTTGCGTTCTTCTATCGTGGCAAAGATCCCTATTCCTGATGCCAACGCTATGCCAATAATCAGACTCACAATAGACAGGTAGCTTAATGACCTGTTGGATAAATCAATGTCTCCGGATGTAATTAACTTCATGACTACTTTATTAATCAAGAAAACAAACGAAAAGAACAAAATCCATAATAAATCGTGCTTAACAGGAAAACAGTAAAAGTGGGTCTGTCCGGTGCTTTTTTATTTTTCCATTAACTTTATCCTCAAACTTATTACTTATAATTTCTCCTCTGATGCCGCCCCACTAATAGCGCTGACATCAGCCCATCAGTAAGCACTACGCCACCTGCCGCTATTCCCACGTTCTGCCAGACGCCACGCCCCCGAGAGCCTAAGCAAAAAAAAACGGTCGCTGAAACGGTCACGCTGACCGCCGGATTCAGGATGCAGACCAGAAAAAAATAAAAAAGGGACGATTGCTCGTCCCTTTTTGCCTCAACCAGAGAGGATTACTGCAGCAGCGAGATATCCGCCACCTGCAGGAACAGCTCGCGCAGTTTTGACAGCAGCGTCAGGCGATTGATTCGCACCGCCTGATCGTCGGCGTTCACCATCACTTTATCGAAGAAGTTATCGACCGCGGTACGCAGCTGTGCCAGTTCGACCAGCGCATCCTGATAACGGCCTTCCGCGAAGTAAGGTTGCAGCTTGCTGCTCAGCGCGGTGACAAAAGTCGCCAGCTGGATCTCTTCATTCTCTTTCAGCAGCGACGCCTGCACGCTCTCATTCAGCGGTTCAGTCGCTTTTGCCAGAATATTTGAGACGCGTTTGTTTGCCGCTGCCAGTGCTGACGCCGCCTCCAGCGTACGGAAGTGCGACACGGCTTTCATACGGGCATCAAAGTCAGCCGGACGGGTCGGACGACGCGCCAGTACCGCCTGCAGCGTATCGATGCTGTGACCCTCTTCCTGATACCAGGCGCGGAAGCGACCCAGCATAAAGTCGATCACATCATCCACCACGCGGGCGTTGCTCAGCTTGCTGCCATACAGACGCACCGCTTCTTCCGTCAGGGTCTGCAGATCCAGCGGCAGGTTCTTCTCAACGATGATACGCAGCACGCCCAGCGCCGCACGACGCAGCGCGAATGGATCTTTGTCGCCTTTCGGATGCTGACCAATTCCGAAAATACCGGCCAGGGTATCCATCTTATCGGCAATCGCCAGCGCACAGGCAACCGGGCTGGACGGCAGATCGTCACCGGCAAAACGCGGCTGATACTGCTCATTCAGCGCGACCGCCACATCTTCGGCTTCGCCGTCGTGACGCGCGTAGTGCATGCCCATCACGCCCTGGGTGTCGGTGAACTCAAAGACCATGTTGGTCATCAGGTCGCACTTCGACAGCAGGCCGGCACGGGTGGCGTGATTCACATCGGCGCCGATCTGGCCGGCGATCCAGCCCGCCAGCGCCTGAATGCGATCGGTTTTATCGCGCAGCGTGCCCAGCTCTTTCTGGAACAGCACGGTTTCCAGACGCGGCAGGTGATCTTCCAGACGCTTTTTACGGTCGGTATTAAAGAAGAACTCCGCATCGGCCAGGCGTGGACGCACCACTTTTTCGTTGCCCGCGATAATCTGGCGCGGATCGCTGGATTCGATGTTAGTGACGAAAATGAAGTTCGGCAGCAGATTACCGTCGTTGTCATACACCGGGAAATATTTCTGATCGCCCTTCATGGTGTAAACCAGCGCTTCGGCGGGCACCTTGAGGAATTTCTCTTCAAAGGTGGCAGTCAGCACCACTGGCCACTCCACCAGCGACGTGACCTCTTCCAGCAGACTGTCGCTGATATCGGCATTGCCGCCTAAACGGCGCGCGGCCGCTTCAGCATCCGCTTTGATCATCGCCTTACGGGTCTGATAATCGGCGATCACTTTGCCACGCTTTTCCAGCGCGTCAGGATACTGATCGGCGCTCTCAAGGATGATGTCGTTTTCGCCCATGAAGCGGTGGCCGCGGATGTGACGTCCTGACTCAATGCCCAGAATGGTGCCAGGGATCAGCTCATCGCCCAGCAGCATCGTCACGGTGTGTACCGGACGGACAAACTGCACATCGCTGTCGCCCCAGCGCATCAGTTTTGGCACCGGCAGTTTGCCGAGCGCGTTAGCAATCATTGCTGGCAGCAGCGTCTGAGCCGCTTCGCCTTTCACCTGGGCGCGATAAACCAGCCATTCGCCTTTATCGGTAGCGAGACGTTCGGCCTGATCGACGGTGATGCCGTTGCCGCGCGCCCAGCCTTCGGCCGCTTTGGTGGCGTTGCCGTCCGCGTCAAACGCCGCAGCGACGGCCGGTCCGCGCTTCTCCACTTCCCGATCGGGTTGTGCGGCGCTCAGGTTCGCCACTTTCAGCGCCAGGCGACGCGGTGCAGCAAACCAGCTGACCTCGCCGTGGCTCAGGTTCGCGGCATCCAGTTCCGCGGTAACCTGCGCAGCAAAGGCTTCCGCCAGGCTGCGCAGAGCTTTTGGTGGCAGCTCTTCGGTGCCGATCTCCACCAGGAAGGTTTGTTCAGTCATGGCTGCCTCTTACTTTTTGTTATTGCACATCGGGAAGCCCATCGCCTCGCGAGAGGCGTAGTAAGCTTCAGCCACGGCTTTGGTCAGAGTACGGATGCGCAGGATATAGCGCTGACGCTCCGTGACCGAAATCGCTTTGCGGGCATCCAGCAGGTTAAAGCTGTGCGCCGCTTTCAGAATGCGTTCGTAGGCGGGCAGTGGCAGCGGTTTTTCCAGCGCCAGCAGATGCTGTGCCTCTTTCTCATACTGCTCAAAGCAGGTAAAGAGGAAGTCGACGTCGGCGTATTCGAAGTTATAGGTGGATTGCTCCACTTCGTTCTGATGGAACACGTCGCCGTAGGTGGTTTTGCCCAGCGGACCGTCGCTCCACACCAGATCGTAAACGCTGTCGACGCCCTGGATATACATCGCCAGACGTTCCAGGCCGTAGGTGATCTCGCCGGTCACCGGCTTACACTCCAGGCCGCCAACCTGCTGGAAGTAGGTGAACTGCGTCACTTCCATGCCGTTGAGCCACACTTCCCAGCCGAGTCCCCAGGCACCCAGCGTCGGGTTTTCCCAGTTATCTTCGACGAAGCGAATGTCATGCACCGTCGGGTCCATACCCAGCTCTTTCAGTGAGCCAAGGTAGAGCTCCTGAATGTTATCCGGTGAAGGTTTGATGATTACCTGGAACTGGTAGTAGTGCTGTAAACGGTTCGGGTTTTCACCGTAGCGGCCATCGGTAGGACGGCGTGATGGCTGCACGTAGGCGGCGGCAATCGGCTCCGGGCCCAGTGCGCGCAGGCAGGTCATCGGGTGTGAAGTGCCAGCGCCCACTTCCATGTCCAGCGGTTGAACAATGGTGCAGCCCTGACGCGCCCAGTAATCCTGCAAGGTCAGGATCAGCCCCTGAAAGGTCTTGGTATCAAACTTTTGCATGTTAAGTGTGCACGCGCTTCGGTTGGATTAAAAAAAGAGGCCGACAGTATACCCTTTGACCGCGCGATGTGCAGCCGTAAATCCCGGACGATAGCGGCCCGTTTAAGGGGGATTCAGCACGCTGGTGTACAGAGGGGTCTGAATCCTGCTGGCGGCAGTTGTTGCACTGGTCGCATTTGGCTACCCTTTCCCGCACGGACGCTATGCGCAAGAGGACGCTATGCCGCAGAAGATTTACTGGATCGATAATTTACGCGCGGTTGCCTGCCTGATGGTGATCGTCATTCACACCACCACCTGGTACATCACCGGGCCGATGGCGGTAAAGGGGGTCGCCTGGGATGCCGCTAATCTGCTGAACTCGGCCTCACGCGTCTGCGTTCCGCTCTTCTTTATGATCTCCGGCTACCTCTTTTTCGGTGAGCGCAGCGCCCAGCCGCGCCATATGCTCCGGCTGGTTCTCTGCCTGCTGTTCTACAGCGCCGTGTCACTCGCCTATATCACCTGGCTGACCCCCATCAGCGAAGGGCGATCGATCCTGAAGATGCTGCAGAAGCCGGTGTTTTATCACCTCTGGTTCTTCTTTGCGCTGATCGGTATCTATCTGCTGTCGCCGCTGATTCAGGTGAAAACGGTGCAGGCGCGCTATGTGGCGCTGCTGGTACTGGTGCTGGCGGTGCTGGCCAACCCGAATACGGTCAGCCAGTCGCTGGGCCCCTTTCATTTTCTGCCGGTGAATCTCTATGTCAGTGGCGACAGTATCTACTATCTGCTCTATGCACTGCTGGGGCGGGCTATCGGTTCGATGGAGACCACCCGGCGCGGCCTGACACCGCTCGCCGCCGGGCTGTTTATCGCCTGTGTGGCGGGCATTACCCTCGGCACCAAAAAGGCGCTGATCGTTAATGGCGCGTTTAACGATACCTGGTATCTCTACTGCGGACCGCTGGTGTTTATCGCCGCGATTAGCCTGCTGGTGGTGTTTAAAAACTGTCTCAACCAGCGCACCCTGCCCGGTTTTTCGCTGATTGCGCGCTATTCACTGCCGATCTACGGCTTTCACGCGCTGTTTATCCACTATCTGCGCACGCATCACTACGATGACATGTCACGCCCGTGGCTCGACCTGCCCTGGGTGTTCGGGCTGACGCTGGGCGGCAGCCTGCTGCTGGGCATGGCACTGAAACGCGTCGACACCCGTCACTTTGTCAGCTGATCGGCTTCGCGCTGACGGGCGCGTCGTAGCTGGCGCGCCGATGAAAATCCTGCCGCCAGCGCCGCTTTCTCGGCGGACTCTCCCTGCTGCTGCCGCTGACGCGCCACGCCCACCCGCAGCTGTTCGTGATACTCACGCACGCTGATCCCCAGATGCTGACGAAAGAGCCGTGCCAGATGGCGACTGCTGACGTGCGTGCGTCCGGCCAGTTCGGTCAGCGTCCAGCCATGCTCAGGATGGGCAATCATCAGATCCTGCGCCCGGTGAATGGCGGGATGGAGATGGTTGCGGTAACGCAGCCACGGCGAGAGCTGCGGATCATCACCGGCGCGCCGAAACCAGACCACCATTTCGCGCGCCACCGCCAGCGCCGTGGGCGTGTCGCAGAGCTGATTAATCAGATGCAGCGCCAGGTCGATACCCGCCGTGATGCCCGCGCTGGTCCAGATGTTCCCGTGCCCGACAAAGACACGGTTCTCTTTGACCCGTGCGCGCGGGGCGGCCGCTTTCAGACGGGCAATCACATCATGATGCGTCGTGCATTCAACCTCATCCAGCAGCCCCGCCTGCGCGGCCAGCAGGGCACCTGAGCAGACGCAGACCAGCATACAGGTCTGCGCGCGCAGCGCAGCCTGCTGCCGGATCAGCCACTGGCGCGCCTCGGCGGCCTGCGGCGTGGCGAAGCAGTGCCGGGAGTCATAGACGCCCGGCACCACCAGCAGACTGTCGGCGGGAAGCTGCTCCGGCAGCGGTTCGATGCCGCCAATGGTCATGCCGGTGGAGCAGACAACCTCCGGCTGCGGGCCAATGTAGCGCAGCGTAAAATGATCGCCCGCCAGTTTCAGCGTCTCGGCCGGACCGGTCAGATCCAGCACCATGACGCCAGGCAGGGTTAAAAACCAGACGGTGTGACTCATGGGCCGCGCTACACCAGATCCCAGCCACGGGCGCGCCACAGCGCAGGCAGCTGCGCCATGTCATCGAAGCGCGTCACCAGCGGATGATCCAGTTCCGGGTTATGCGCGTCTGCGCAGTAGTAGTAGACCGGAATCCCGGCGGCGATCCCGGCGCGGGCGCCCGCTTCGGAGTCATCCACCAGAATGCAGCGCTCAATCGGCACCTGCATCTGCTCCGCCGCGTGGTACATCAGTTCCGGATCGGGCTTCCAGTGCAGAATGTCATAGCCACTGTAGAGGTGCTCAGCAAACAGCGGCAGCATGCCGGTTAATCCCAGCGAGTGCTGCATCTTCTTTACGGTTCCGTTTGAGACCACGCACATCGGCACCCTGATCTGCTCCACCAGCGCTTTCGCACCGGCGATCGGCTGCAGCTGCTGGTCGAACAGTCGCGCCACTTCCGCGCGGTAGGCGGTTTCGACCTCCTCCATCGGCAGAGATACCTGATGCGCCTCACCCACATCACGAATGATGTCGTAAAGTTTGACGCCCTTATACTTTTCAAACATCTCCTGCAGCGACAGCGTCAGGCCATAGCGGGCAAAGGTATTCACGTAGGCCTGGGTGCAGAGCAGTTCACTGTCCACCAGCGTGCCATCGCAATCAAAAAAGACGCATTCTACTGACATCAGATTCTATCCTTCGATTCAGGTGTGGGTTCCTCACTTTACCGCACTCCGTACAGATTGCGAGACTGGCAATCGGTTGCGAAAAATCATTGTATTGCCCCGGTAAAATCGCCAGGATACGCGCCGATGATTTTTTCTTCTGGATGGATGGCATGAGCAAGCAAGGCGTTTTGCAGCGCATTTTCAGGCTGCAGGAACATGGCACCACGGTGCGTACCGAAGTGATCGCGGGTATCACCACCTTTCTGACGATGGTCTATATCGTCTTCGTCAATCCGCAGATCCTGGGCGTCGCGGGCATGGATACGCAGGCGGTGTTTGTCACCACCTGTCTGATTGCCGCCTTCGGCAGCATTCTGATGGGCCTGTTTGCCAATCTGCCGGTAGCGCTGGCACCCGCTATGGGACTGAACGCCTTTTTCGCTTTTGTGGTGGTCGGGGCAATGGGGTATTCCTGGCAGGTCGGCATGGGCGCCATTTTCTGGGGTGCAGTCGGCCTGCTGATCCTGACGCTGCTTCGGGTCCGCTACTGGATGATTGCCAATATCCCGCTTAGCCTGCGCGTCGGCATTACCGCCGGGATCGGCCTTTTTATCGCCATGATGGGGCTGAAGAATGCGGGCATTATCGTGCCTAATCCCGATACCCTGGTGGCCGTCGGCAACCTGACCTCGCACAGCGTGCTCCTGGGCGCGCTGGGCTTCTTTATTATCGCCATTCTGGCGTCGCGTAATATCCACGCGGCGGTGCTGATCTCCATGGTGATCACCACGGCTATCGGCTGGATGCTGGGCGATGTGAAGTTTGTCGGCCTCTTCTCCGCGCCACCGTCGGTAACGTCGGTGGTCGGTCAGGTCGATATCAAAGGCGCATTCAACATCGGCATGGCCGGGGTGATCTTCTCCTTTATGCTGGTCAATCTGTTCGACTCCTCCGGCACGCTGATTGGCGTCACCGATAAAGCGGGCCTGACCGATGAAACCGGCACCTTCCCGCGCATGCAGCAGGCGCTGTATGTCGACAGCATCAGTTCAGTGAGTGGCGCGCTGGCGGGCACCTCCTCGGTGACCGCCTATATTGAGAGCTCCTCCGGGGTGGCGATTGGTGGCCGTACCGGCCTGATGGCGGTCGTCACCGGCCTGCTGTTCCTGCTGGTGACGTTCCTGTCACCACTGGCGGCCATGGTGCCGGCTTACGCCGCGGCGGGCGCGCTGATTTACGTGGGTGTGCTGATGACGGCCAGCCTGTCGCGCGTGCGCTGGGATGACTTAACCGAAGCCGTTCCGGCATTTGTCACCGCCGCCATGATGCCGTTCAGCTTTTCTATCACCGAAGGCATTGCGCTGGGGTTTATCGCGTACTGCGTGATGAAGCTGGGCACCGGGCGCTGGCGTGAAATCAGCCCCTGCGTGGTGATTGTTGCCCTGCTGTTCGTACTGAAGATTGTCTTTATCGACGCGCACTGAGCGCTGTGACTGAGCGCCGCAACCCACCGGTTGCGGCGTTGTCACATCTCAGGATGCAGATTGCGCTCGCTGGGCAGGCTGGTCAGCCGCAGCGCATGCGGCCCGATATTGGGCTTGCCCATCTCCATTTCCCGTAATGCGCGCCACTGAAAGGCGTTATCCATCTCCCACAGATAGAGCCGCTGGGTCGCGGATGAGAGCGCACACGACCAGACCAGCACAGGCTCTGCATCGCAGACCACCTGAATATCGGGATAGAGCGACGACCGCAGCCGCCCTGCACCCGGCAGCAGACGCAGCGAATCCAGCCCCCGATCGCCCTCTCCCGTCAGCTTGAGAATGCTCTGGCGCAGCGTCCAGATCTGGGTCACCGCTTCCATCGCATCCTGCTGGGCATTGATCCAGGCGATTTCGCCGGAGGTCAGCCCCTGAATCAGCTGCTCCTGCGTCTGACGGCTCCGCGCATGCACAATCTCCATATCCAGACCGGCACGCCCGCCCTCTTCGGCCAGCAGCACCCCTACGGTATTACCCGCATAGGCGATGCTGAAATCGGGCAGATCGCGGTCGGCAAAGGCGGGCCGTCCGTTATCCTGAATGGTTAAGCGCGGCAACTCATTGATGCCATAAATCCGCTGCATCAGCTGTGCCAGCAGGATACGCGCGGCAAGGAAGCGTCCACGGCGTTTGTCAGCAAACTGCTGTGCCGTGTCCCGGATTGCCTGGGGAATGTGCATCTCACTGGCCGGGAAACCGGGGTCACCCGTCCAGCGTACAAAATGACCAGCCATCTGTCGCTCCGTGAAAATGGTCAGATAATCATCAGAGGCATTGTAAGAATTTTCTTAACTTAATGCACCCGGCAACGCACGGATTGGGCTAAATTCGGAATAGGACGAACGGAGAGCACAGAGCAGGCGGGAGCGCCTGGGAGAAGCGTCGCGATGCGGATCGCGACGCGGGTAGCATCAGGCGAAACGGCTTGCCTGCTCAAAGCTCAGACGCGGCAGGCGCGGATGCAGTTTTGATGCCTCACCATAGCCAAGGTTGATCAGCAGGTTGACCTGATACTGACCGTCCGGGAAGAAGGCGTCGTTCACTTTCGCCGGATCAAAACCGGACATCGGACCGGCATCCAGCCCCAGCGAACGGGCCGCCAGAATCAGGTAACCCGCCTGCAGGCTGCTGTTACGGAAAGCTGTCTCTTTTGCCGCTTCCGGACTGCCGGTAAACCAGCTGCGCGCATCAGCATGCGGGAACAGGGCGGGCAGTTGCTCATAGAACTCACGATCCCACGCCACAATCACCGTGACCGGTGCGCTCATGGTTTTGTCCAGATTGCCTGAAGAGAGGGCCGGTTTCAGCTTCTCTTTCCCCTCCGCCGAGGTCACAAAAACAAAACGCGCAGGCGAGCAGTTTGCCGACGTTGGCCCCAGAGCCGTTAAGGTATAGAGCTGTTCCAGCAGGGCATTATCGACCGGCTTATCCTGCCAGTAACTGTGGGTGCGGGCGTCGTTAAACAGCGTGTCCAGAGCGGTCTTATCGAGCGGTGTACTCATGCAACTCTCCTGTAGCAGGCGAAAAGGTTCGCCCGAATAGCTTCACGTATAGGGTCGGCTTGCGGCCTGACGCGGCTGGAGCGGGATCGCTCACGGCGGCACATCAGATCGGCGCCTCTACCGTTATACGATAATGGCGTGCCGCCGCAAAATAACATATCGGCAAGAATCACTGCAGAGAGGGGAATAACGGAGGAACGCGCACGGCGGGAAAGCCAGCCTGACAGCCCACGCCGCCAGGCCAGAGGGATTATTTACCAATACAGAAGCTGGAGAAAATACGTCCCAGCAGATCGTCAGAGGTGAACTCGCCGGTGATCTCGCTTAACGCCTGCTGAGCAAGGCGCAGCTCTTCAGCCAGCAGCTCGCCCGCCCAGGCGCCGAGCAGCTGTGCTTTGCCCTGCTGCAGGTGGGTTGCCGCTAACTCCAGCGCCTGCAGATGACGGCGACGCGCCAGGAAGCCCCCTTCCATATTGCCGGAGAAGCCCATGCTCTGCTTCAGGTGATCCCGCAGCGCATCGACGCCCTCGCTGGTACGTGCCGACAGACGAATCAGTGAGTGACCATTGACGTCCGTCAGACCGGGAGACTCACCGGTCACATCCGCTTTATTACGCACGACCGTGATCGGCAGTTGTGGCGGCAGACGCGAAACGAAATCGGGCCAGATGGCCGCCGCTTCGGTGGCATCGGTGGTGGTGGCGTCCACCATAAACAGCACGCGATCCGCCTGTTCAATCTCCTGCCAGGCGCGCTCAATCCCGATGCGCTCCACTTCGTCGCTGGCCTCACGCAGACCGGCGGTGTCGATGATGTGCAGCGGCATGCCATCAATATGAATATGCTCGCGCAGCACGTCGCGGGTGGTGCCCGCAATGTCGGTCACGATGGCGGCTTCACGGCCCGCCAGCGCATTCAGCAGGCTCGATTTACCGGCATTTGGCCGGCCTGCAATCACCACCTTCATCCCTTCACGCAGCAGGCTGCCCTGACGCGCTTCGGCACGGACGGCATCCAGGTCACTGACCACCGTATTCAGCTGCGCTTCAATTCTGCCGTCTGAGAGGAAATCGATCTCCTCATCCGGGAAGTCGATCGCGGCTTCGACGTAGATGCGCAGATGCGTGAGTGCTTCCACAAGATGATGAATACGGGCCGAGAAAGCGCCCTGCAGCGAGTTAACGGCTGAACGAGCGGCCTGTTCGGAGCTGGCATCAATCAGATCGGCAATCGCTTCGGCCTGCGCCAGATCGAGCTTGTCATTCAGGAACGCCCGTTCGGAAAACTCACCCGGCTGAGCAATCCGCACGCCTGGCAGGGCCACGATGCGCTTCAGCAGCAGGTCGAGGATCACCGGGCCACCGTGGCCCTGCAGCTCCAGCACATCTTCGCCGGTAAAGGAATGGGGGCCAGGGAACCACAGCGCGATACCCTGATCCAGCACGCTGCCGTCGCTGTCGGTAAACGGCAGATAATCGGCGTAGCGTGGCTTAGGCAGTTTGCCCAGCAGCTGGCGGGCGACCTCTGCCGCCTGTGCGCCAGAGACGCGCAGAATGCCGACGCCGCCGCGTCCGGGCGGTGTTGCCTGGGCAACAATGGTATCGCTGTGGCTCATAAATTTTCTCTCGCTACAAAAAACACAGGCGGTCGCTTTGACCGCCTGAGAATAGACTATATAGGGCGGGATGGCTCCCGCGCTGGATCGCTTACGCTTTCTTCTTGTCGCGGCTATGCAGACCACGTTTTTCCAGGCCGCGATAAATCAGCTGCTGCTGGAGAATGGTGACCAGGTTGCTGACGATGTAGTACAGCACCAGACCTGACGGGAACCACAGGAAGAAGACGGTGAAGATCACCGGCATGTACGTCATGATCTTCTGCTGCATCGGATCGGTCACGGTGGTCGGTGACATCTTCTGAATGAAGAACATGGTGATGCCCATCAGAATCGGCAGGATGTAGTACGGGTCCTGCGCAGACAGGTCATGGATCCACAGAATGAATGGCGCATGACGCAGTTCAACCGAGCCTGACAGCATGTAGTAGAGCGCCAGGAAGATAGGCATCTGAATCACCAGCGGCAGACAGCCACCCAGCGGATTCACCTTCTCTGCTTTATACAGCGCCATCATCTCCTGGCTCTGCTTCTGCTTGTCATCACCCAGACGCTCACGCATCGCCTGAATTTTCGGCTGCAGCATGCGCATTTTCGCCATCGAGGTGTACTGCGCTTTGGTCAGCGGGTACATGATGCCGCGCACGATGAAGGTGATCACGATAATGGAGAAGCCCCAGTTACCGATGAAGCTGTGGATAAATTTCAGCAGCTTGAACAGCGGCTGAGAGATAAACCACAACCAGCCGTAATCCACGGTCAGATCAAGGTGCGGCGCAATAGCAGCCATCTTGTCCTGAATTTCCGGGCCGACCCACAGGGTTGCGCCCAGATTCTGCTGTGCGCCTGCGGCGATGGTTACCGGTGCAGATTTATAGCCAATCGCCGCCACGCCGTTACCCAGGTTGCTGGTGTAAAGGGTGTTGGTGCCTTCGGTACGCGGAACCCATGCGGTTGCAAAGTACTGCTGCAGCATCGCCACCCAGCCATTGCTGGTGGTGGTGTTCAGGTTCTCGTTATCCGCGATGGTGTCGAATTTGTACTTCTCATATTTCGACTCGCTGGTGGAGTACGCCGCGCCACGGAAGGTATGCAGTGCAAAGTTGTTGCTGCCGGTATCACGATGCTTAGGCAGATCGATAGTCTGCTTCAGCTGGCCAAACAGCGACACTTCCAGCGGCTGCTGGGTGGTGTTGTTGACATGATAGTCGACATTAACGGCATATTCGCCACGCCTGAAGATGAAGGTTTTGGTGTAAACCACGCCATTTTCAGCGGTATAGGTCATCGGCACACGCAGTTCAGCCTGGCCATCAGCCAGCTCGAAGTGATCCTGTGCCGTGGTGAACAGCGGACGCGCACCGTTGTTCGGGTTATCCGGACCATTACGGCCGGTTAAACCACTCTGCGCCTGATAAAGGAAGGCTGGCGTCGTTTCAAGCAGCTGGAACGGCTGGTCAGAACCCAGTTTGTCCGGGAAAGTCAGCAGCTGTGCCTGTTCTACATCACCGCCGCGGGTGTTGATATTTAATGACAGGACATCGGTCTTAACGGTGATCGTCTGGCCCTGACCGCTGGCCGGTACACCCTGACTGGCGGTATCACCCGCTACGCTGTTGGTGCCCTGTGTGGTCTGCGTCTGCTGTGGCTGCGGAGCGTGGTCCGTCTGCCAGGCTTGCCAGATCATAAAGGTCACGAACAGAAAAGCGATGAGAAAGAGATTGCGTTGCGAATCCATCGTTAATGTTCTCTGGTATCAAAGGTTTTTGGCGGCACAGGATCGTCACCACCCGGGTTCAAGGGGTGGCATTTTAATACGCGTTTTAATGTCAACCAACTGCCTTTTATCAGGCCGAACCTGCGTAACGCCTCAATTCCGTAATGAGAGCAGGTCGGGTGAAACCGACAGTGTGGTCCCAGTAATGGACTGATACCGCGTTGATAGACGCGTATCAGGACGATCAGGAGCCGCGCGCCAGGCGACAGTGACGACGCCATAATTTCTCCAACGCTTCCGCCAGCATACGGTTATCCAGATCGGCAACCCCCTTCTTCGCGACCACCACGAAGTCCATCGACGGCAGTTCATGTTGACGCAGACGAAAGCTTTCGCGGGTCAATCGCTTGATCCGGTTGCGTTCGTGGGCGCGTTTCACATGTTTTTTAGCGACGGTAAGACCGATGCGGGGATGCCCCAGCGCGTTAAGGCGGCCGAGAATAGTGATTTGCGGCGTGCCAGCCCGTTGTGGCTGCTGGAAGACGAAAGTGAAATGAGCGGGAGTTAACAAGCGTAACTCCCTGGGAAATGCGAGCTTACCCATCAGGGCTAGCTTTATTACTTAGAAACGGTCAGACGAGAACGGCCTTTAGCACGACGACGTGCCAGAACCTGACGACCATTTTTTGTTGCCATACGAGCACGGAAACCGTGTGAACGGTTGCGCTTCAGTACGGACGGTTGAAAAGTGCGTTTCATGGCGGTTTCTACCTAAACTTGAAAATTTTCACTGGGTGACGCGTTTCGGGCCAGTAAATCGACCGACGCCTCAATGTGTCTTTAATAAAGAGGCGGGATTGTAATAATTGTACAGTCCCGAGTCAATTTACTTCGCGTGGCACGGTACCTGAAAACCCGCATACAGCCCGCTGAGTTCCGACATTTTGCTTTGGGGCGCAATGTCGGGTGGGGAATTATACGGGCTCCGCTCTAAAGCGCAAGGATCGTACGGGATCTTATTACGATCGGGAGGCGGGATCGTGGGGATAAAACGAGACATCGTCCGAAATTCTGACGCTTTTCGCCAGATCCCTGCGGGTTTTTCCGGCAACTGGCGTAAACTTCTTTGCGCGCCTCAGGCCTGTGGATAAAAAGGATCAAAACTGTGTAGAAAGGGAAGATCTCTGTCTCGCTTTGCGCTATGATCCGCCCTTCCGCTGACGATCCTCCGCTGATTGCAGGCTGGAAAACCGCTGATAGCGGTCGCAGGCGCTTTCTTTCGTCTGTGTCAAAAAATGAACGTTTCTTAGAGTAACGCCTACTATTCTTATCGAATTTGTACGAGTGGAGTCCGCCGTGTCACTTACGCTTTGGCAACAGTGTCTTGCCCGTTTGCAGGATGAGCTTCCTGCCACCGAATTCAGCATGTGGATCCGTCCACTGCAGGCTGAGTTAAACGACAATACGCTTGCCTTGTATGCTCCAAATCGCTTCGTACTCGACTGGGTCCGGGATAAATACCTCAATAGTATCAATGCGCTGCTGAATGAATTCTGTGGCCCGAACGTGCCCGCGCTGCGTTTTGAAGTCGGCACGCGCCCGGTTCAGCAGCAGGCGGCAGCGGTCAGCCAGCCGGTCATGGCCAGCGTCAGCGCACCAGTGATGCCCGTGCAGAGCCATGTTCGTCCGGCACCGACGCAGATCGTGCGTCCCAGCTGGGACAATGTGCCGGCACCGGCCGACGTGACCTACCGCTCGAATGTGAATAACCGTCATAACTTCGACAACTTCGTCGAGGGTAAATCCAACCAGCTGGCGCGCGCGGCGGCACGTCAGGTGGCGGATAATCCCGGCGGCGCGTATAACCCGCTGTTTCTGTATGGCGGCACCGGTCTGGGTAAAACGCACCTGCTGCATGCGGTAGGTAACGGCATCATTGCCCGTAAACCCAATGCAAAAGTGGTTTACATGCACTCCGAGCGGTTTGTGCAGGACATGGTTAAGGCCCTGCAGAACAATGCGATCGAAGAGTTCAAACGCTACTACCGTTCAGTGGATGCCCTGCTGATCGATGACATTCAGTTCTTTGCCAATAAAGAGCGATCGCAGGAAGAGTTCTTCCACACCTTTAATGCCTTATTAGAAGGCAATCAGCAGATCATCCTCACCTCGGATCGTTACCCCAAAGAGATCAACGGGGTGGAAGATCGTCTTAAGTCCCGTTTCGGCTGGGGGTTAACGGTGGCGATCGAGCCGCCTGAGCTGGAAACGCGGGTGGCGATCCTGATGAAAAAAGCGGATGAGAATGACATCCGCCTGCCGGGTGAAGTCGCCTTTTTTATTGCCAAGCGTTTACGATCCAATGTGCGTGAGCTGGAAGGCGCGCTGAACCGCGTGATCGCCAACGCCAACTTTACCGGCCGGGCGATTACGATCGACTTCGTGCGTGAAGCGCTGCGCGATCTGCTGGCGCTGCAGGAAAAGCTGGTCACCATCGATAATATTCAGAAGACCGTGGCTGAGTACTACAAAATCAAGGTCGCCGATCTGCTTTCCAAGCGCCGTTCGCGTTCGGTTGCACGTCCGCGCCAGATGGCGATGGCGATGGCGAAAGAGTTGACGAACCATAGCCTGCCGGAAATCGGCGACGCTTTTGGGGGACGCGACCATACAACGGTGCTTCACGCCTGCCGCAAGATTGAGCAGCTGCGTGAAGAGAGCCACGATATCAAAGAAGATTTCTCTAATCTCATCAGAACATTATCTTCGTGACGCTATGAAATTTATTGTTGAACGTGAGCAGCTGCTGAAGCCGCTGCAACAAGTAAGTGGCCCGCTGGGCGGGCGTCCAACGCTGCCAATCCTCGGAAACCTGCTGCTGCAGGTAACAGAAGGTTCGCTGCTGCTGACCGGTACCGATCTGGAAATGGAGATGGTGGCACGCGTGGCGCTGACGCAGGCGCATGAGCCTGGCGCGACCACCGTTCCGGCGCGTAAATTCCTCGATATCTGTCGTGGCTTACCGGATGGCGCAGAGATCACGCTGGCGCTGGAAGGCGATCGCATGCTGGTGCGCTCAGGACGCAGCCGTTTTTCGCTGTCCACCCTGCCCGCCAGTGACTTCCCGAATCTTGACGACTGGCAGAGTGAAGTCGAATTCACCCTGCCGCAGGCGACGATGAAGCGGCTGATCGAAGCGACTCAGTTCTCCATGGCGCATCAGGATGTGCGTTACTACCTCAACGGCATGATGTTTGAAACCGAAGGGGAAGAACTGCGCACCGTGGCGACGGACGGTCACCGTCTGGCCGTCTGCTCAATGCCGGTTGGCCAGGCGCTGCCGAGTCATTCGGTGATTGTGCCGCGCAAAGGCGTGATTGAGCTGCTGCGTCTGCTGGATGGCGGCGAGACCCCGCTGCAGGTGCAGATTGGCGGCAGTAATATTCGTGCACACGTCGGCGACTACATCTTCACCTCTAAGCTGGTTGATGGTCGTTTCCCCGATTATCGCCGCGTGTTGCCGAAGAATCCCGACAAAGTGCTGGAAGCGGGCTGTGACCTGCTTAAACAGGCGTTTGCCCGCGCGGCTATCCTCTCCAACGAGAAGTTCCGCGGGGTGCGCCTCTATATCACCGAAAACCAGCTGAAGATCACTGCCAATAACCCTGAACAGGAAGAGGCGGAAGAGATGCTGGATGTCAGCTATAACGGCACCGAACTGGAGATTGGCTTTAACGTCAGTTACGTGCTGGATGTGCTGAACGCGCTGAAGTGTGAGAACGTGCGTCTGCTGCTGACCGATTCGGTGTCGAGCGTGCAGATTGAGGATGTGGCGAGTCCTGCTGCGGCCTATGTCGTTATGCCCATGCGCTTGTAGGTGTTATATATCGGCCTGGCTTACTTGCTACGTTGCGCCCCGGCAGTGCTCGCCATCCTCACGTACTTCAGTACGCTCCGGTGGCTCTGCGCTGGCGGGGCGCAACGTAGCTGCGACGCCGACGGCCTGGTTTGGTGCTGGTAAATCCTGAATTTTTACAAGGCAAAACCCATTTCATCCCGATCATTGCCCCTCACGCTGGACTGATTCATGGCTTTAACCCGCCTTCTTATTAAAGATTTTCGTAATATCGAACAGGCTGACCTGCAACTGGCTCCCGGCTTTAATTTTCTGGTCGGCGTCAACGGCAGCGGCAAAACCAGCGTGTTAGAGGCGATCCATACGCTGGGGCATGGCCGGTCGTTTCGCAGCCTGCAGGCGGGGCGCGTCATCCGTCACGACGAGGCGGCCTTTGTGCTGCACGGACGGCTGGAGAGCAAAGAGCGGGAAATTTCGGTCGGACTGACCAAAAACCGGGCCGGTGACAGTAAAGTGCGCATTGATGGCAGCGACGGTCACAAAGTCGCCGAGCTGGCACAGCTGCTGCCGATGCAATTAATTACGCCCGAAGGCTTTAGTTTGCTCAATGGTGGCCCCAAATACCGCAGAGCCTATGTTGACTGGGGCTGCTTCCATAACACGCCTGGCTTTTTCAACGCCTGGAACAACCTGCGTCGCCTGCTTAAGCAGCGCAACGCCGCGCTGCGTCAGGTCACCCGCTACAGCCAGATCCGTCCCTGGGATCAGGAGCTGGTGCCGCTGGCTGAACAGATCAGCCTGTGGCGGGCGGAGTACAGTGCCGCCATTTCCGCCGAAATCACCGGCACCTGCAGCCAGTTCCTGCCGGAATTTGACCTGCGCTTCTCCTTCCAGCGCGGCTGGGACAAAGAGAGCGACTATGGCGAGCTGCTGGAGCGTAACTTTGAGCGCGATCGTGCACTGACCTACACCGCCAGCGGCCCCCATAAAGCGGATTTTCGAATCCGTGCTGAAGGGACGCCGGTGGAAGATTTACTCTCACGCGGGCAGCTCAAGCTGCTGATGTGTGCATTGCGTCTGGCACAGGGCGAGTTCCTGACAAGCCAGAGCGGACGCCGCTGTATTTACCTCATTGATGACTTTGCTTCTGAGCTGGATGAGAGCCGCCGACGCCTGCTGGCGGAACGGTTAAAAGCCACCCAGGCTCAGGTCTTTGTCAGCGCCATTTCGGCCGGACATGTAATCGACATGAGCGACGAAAAGGGCAAGATGTTCCGCGTGGAACAGGGTAAAATAGCGGTTCAACCTGAAGATTAAAATGAGCGAGAAACGTTGATGTCGAATTCTTATGACTCCTCCAGTATTAAAGTCCTGAAGGGGCTTGATGCGGTACGTAAACGCCCGGGCATGTATATCGGCGATACCGATGACGGTACCGGTCTGCATCACATGGTATTCGAGGTCGTGGATAACGCAATCGACGAAGCGCTCGCTGGTCACTGTAGTGACATTGTGGTCACCATCCATGCGGATAACTCCGTCTCGGTGCAGGATGATGGACGCGGCATTCCGACCGGTATTCACGAAGAAGAGGGCGTGTCCGCCGCTGAAGTGATCATGACCGTTCTGCATGCGGGCGGTAAGTTCGATGATAACTCCTACAAGGTCTCCGGCGGCCTGCACGGCGTGGGTGTCTCGGTCGTTAACGCCCTGTCGCAGAAGCTGGAGCTGACCATTCGTCGCGAAGGCAAAGTGCATCAGCAGATTTACGTCCACGGCGTTCCCGAGTCGCCGCTGACCGTGACCGGCGATACCGATTTAACCGGTACCCGAGTCCGTTTCTGGCCGAGCTACGAAACCTTCACCAACGTCCGCGATTTTGAGTATGACATTCTGGCGAAACGCCTGCGTGAACTCTCCTTCCTGAACTCAGGCGTTTCGATCCGTCTGGAAGATAAGCGTGACGGCAAAACGGACCACTTCCACTACGAAGGTGGCATCAAGGCGTTTGTTGAGTACCTGAACAAAAACAAAACCCCGATTCATCCGACCGTTTTCTACTTCTCAAACGAGAAAGATGGCATCGGTGTGGAAGTGGCGCTGCAGTGGAACGACGGTTTCCAGGAAAATATCTACTGCTTTACCAACAACATCCCGCAGCGTGACGGCGGTACGCACCTTGCCGGTTTCCGTGCGGCGATGACCCGTACCCTGAACGCCTACATGGATAAAGAGGGTTACAGCAAGAAAGCCAAAGTCAGCGCCACCGGTGACGATGCCCGTGAAGGCCTGATTGCCGTCGTGTCGGTGAAAGTACCGGACCCTAAATTCTCCTCACAGACCAAAGACAAACTGGTTTCGTCAGAGGTGAAATCGGCGGTTGAGCAGCAGATGAACGAACTGCTGGCGGAATACCTGCTGGAAAACCCGGCAGACGCCAAAATCGTGGTCGGTAAAATCATCGACGCCGCGCGCGCCCGTGAAGCGGCCCGTCGTGCCCGCGAGATGACCCGCCGTAAAGGCGCGCTGGATCTGGCTGGCCTGCCAGGCAAACTGGCGGATTGCCAGGAGCGCGACCCGGCGCTCTCTGAAATCTACCTGGTGGAGGGTGACTCCGCAGGCGGCTCGGCCAAACAGGGCCGTAACCGTAAAAACCAGGCGATCCTGCCGCTGAAAGGTAAGATCCTGAACGTTGAGAAAGCGCGTTTCGATAAGATGCTCGCCTCTCAGGAAGTGGCCACGCTGATCACCGCACTGGGCTGTGGCATTGGCCGCGACGAGTACAACCCGGACAAGCTGCGCTATCACAGCATCATCATCATGACCGATGCCGACGTCGATGGTTCACACATCCGTACCCTGCTGCTGACCTTCTTCTATCGTCAGATGCCGGAAATCATTGAGCGCGGCCACGTTTATATTGCCCAGCCGCCGCTCTACAAAGTGAAGAAAGGCAAGCAGGAGCAGTACATCAAAGATGACGAGGCGATGGATCAGTATCAGATCGCCATCGCGCTGGATGGTGCCACGCTGCACACCAACGCCAGCGCTCCGGCACTGGGCGGTGAGCCGCTGGAGACGCTGGTCTCTGACTTCAACAGCACGCAGAAGATGATCAAGCGTATGGAGCGCCGTTATCCGATGGCCATGCTGCGCGCGCTGATTTATCACGACACGCTGAGCGATCTGACCAATGAAGCGGAGGTCACGACCTGGCTGAACGGTCTGGTGAGCTATCTGACTGAACGCGAAGCGCACGGCAGCACCTATCTGGCCCAGGTTCGCGAAAACCGCGAGCTGAACCTCTTCGAGCCGGTTCTGCGCGTTCGCACCCACGGTGTGGATACCGACTACCCGCTGGAAGCGGAGTTCATTCAGGGACCGGAGTACCGCAAAATCTGCGATCTTGGCGGCAAACTGCGTGGCCTGCTGGAAGAGGATGCCTACATTGAACGTGGTGAGCGTCGTCAGCCGGTGGCCAGCTTCGAACAGGCGATTGAGTGGCTGGTTAAAGAGTCGCGTCGCGGCCTCTCTGTTCAGCGCTACAAAGGTCTGGGCGAGATGAACCCGGATCAGCTGTGGGAAACCACCATGGACCCGGACAGCCGTCGTATGCTGCGCGTCACCATCAAAGATGCCATTGGTGCTGACCAGCTGTTCACCACGCTGATGGGCGATGCGGTTGAACCGCGCCGCGCCTTCATCGAAGAGAATGCGCTGAAAGCAGCCAATATCGATATCTGATCGGTCGCAGACCAGACAGGCCATCACCCCGGTGATGGCCTTTTTTTATGCCGCCGCGGCGAATGCCGCACCCGGTGCTGCGAGACCGATCACGTTTTCCCCCGCCCTGCTCCTTTACGCTTGCCTCTCTTTGCGCCTTCAGCGCGCACAACGTTAATACAGGGAGTTACCTTATGATTGTCTGCGACTGTCACGACTGGAACAGAGAACGTCACGCCTTTCATCCGGTTATCGATCAGGCGATACGCTGGATTACTGACACCGACTTCAGCCAGCTCGACACCGATAAATATGCCATCCTGCCTGAGGATAAGATGTTCTGCCTGGTGCAGGAGATGATGACCGAACCGGCGAGCGCGCGTCGGGCAGAATCCCACTTCAGCTACATCGACATTCAGTTTCTGCTGGCCGGCAGCGAGAATATCGGCGTGGCCCGTGCCCACCCCGATCAGCGAGTGACCGAGGATTTTGCTCAGCAACGCGACGTGGTCTTTTATCAGAAGACGCTGAATGAGTCGGTGATCACGCTGCTGCCCGGTATGTTCGCGATCTTTTTTCCGCACGATATTCATCGCCCCTGCTGCGCGCCGGGTGAACCCGCCATTATCCGAAAAGCCGTGATTAAAATTCACCGCGATCTGTTTACCGCCTGACGCTGACGGTCGGCCGGGGGTGCCCGCCTGCTATGAAACTGGTCAATACGCGCTGAATCGCGCTAGCATTGAACCAAACCCAGACGCAACGAGGACTCTATGGCTATTAAATTGATCGCTATCGACATGGATGGCACCCTGCTCAATCCGCAGCATGAGATCACGCCGGGGGTGAAATCTGCCCTTGATCGCGCCCGCCAGCTGGGGGTATCGATTGTGCTGACCACCGGCCGGCCGTTTGTAGGTATCCAGCGCTATCTGATGGAGCTGGATATGCAGACCCCCGGCCAGTACGCGATCAGTAACAACGGCGCGCTGGTTCATCAGGCTGAAGATGGTGAGTGCGTGGCGGAAGTGACGCTGACCTTTGACGACTACCTCTACATTGAGCAGCTGGCGCGTGAACTTGGCGTCCATTTCCAGGCGTTCGACAAATCCCATCTCTATACACCCAACAAAGACATCAGCGAATACACCATCCATGAGGCGAGCCTGACCGGGATTCCGGTGCGCTATCGTGCGGTGGAAGAGATGGACCGCGCGACGCGCTTCCCAAAACTGATGATGATCGACCGTCCGGCCCTACTCGACGCGGCGATTGCCCGCCTGCCAGCGCACGCTAAGCAGACCTACACCATCCTGAAGAGTGCGCCTTATTACCTCGAAATCCTCGATCGCCGGGTCAACAAAGGTCAGGGCGTCAGAATGCTGGCGGAGAAGCTCGGCCTGAAGCAGGAAGAGGTGATGGCGATAGGTGACCAGGAGAACGACCTGGCGATGATTGAGTATGCCGGCACGGGTGTCGCCATGGGCAATGCCATTGATTCGGTCAAGGCTATCGCTCAGTTCATCACGAAAACCAATATGGAAGATGGCGTCGCACATGCCATTGAAGAGTTAGTGCTGTAACCGCTCTGCGCTTTCCGGGCCGCGCTGGCCCGGAACCCGGTAAAAAAGCTGCAGCGCAAAACAGAATCGCGTAATTTGTCGGGCAACGCTTCCTGCACGGGTTTCACCATGTCAGAAAAACAGATCACCTTTGCTGCCCGTCAGCATCAGCTCACCAATGTCAATGTCTGGACTGCCGACAGCCAGTGGCTGGCATTTGACGTGCGTCCTTCGGGCGCCTCCTTTACCAGCCAGACCATTGAGCGGGTCAATGTGATGACCGGTGAGGTGGAGGTGCTCTATCAGGCACAGCACGGGGCTCATGTCGGCGTGGTGACGGTCAGCCCCGATATGCCGCCGCGCTACGTCTGCATTCATGGCCCGGAACATCCCGATGCCCGGTGGCAGTATGATTTCCATCACCGCCGCGGGGTGATCGTTCAGAACGCCACCGCTGTCAATCTGGATGCCTGCGATATCACGCCACCCTTTACGCCTGGCGCGCTGCGGGGCGGGTCGCATGTGCATGTCTTCAGTCCCGACGGTTCACGCCTGAGCTTTACCTACAATGACCATGTCATGCATGAACGGGATACCCGGCTGGATCTGCGCAACGTCGGCATCGCAGTGCCGCTGCGCGCAGTCTCGCCGGTTAAGCAGCATCCGCGAGAGTATGACGGCAGCTACTTTTGCCTGCTGGTGAGCGAGACGCATCCGGCACCGCAGCCGGGCAGCGACCAGATCAACCGCGCCTATGAAGAGTGCTGGATCGGTAACCGCGGCTATCAGAAACCGGACGGCCGCTGGCAGCGCTGGGCTATCGCGTTCATCGGCGACACGCTGACGGCGGAGGGAGAGAAGCGTCCTGAAGTGTTTGTTGTTGATCTGCCCGAAGCCCTGGACGATTACGCCCGGGCCGGTGCCAGCCCGCTGGAGGGCAGCAGCCAGCAGTTGCCTGCGCCCCCGGCTGGCGTCAGGCAGCGCCGTCTGACGTACGGTCGTGGTCTGGCGCTGCAACCGCGCCACTGGCTGCGCAGCGCGCCCGATGGCAGCCAGATTGCGTTTCTGATGGCAGATGAGGGAGGGGTGATCCAGCTCTGGACGGTCTCTCCCAACGGCGGCGAACCGCGTCAGGTGACCCGTCTCGGCAGCAGCATTGAGTCCGCCTTCAGCTGGCATCCTGATGGCCAGGCCGTCGCCTTTATCTGTGATAACAGCGTGATGCGATGTGACGCTGAGAGCGGCGAGTGCCAGCGTCTGACGCGCAGAACGGATGACGCCCCCTCAGGCGACGCGGTCGTCTGGTCACCTGACGGCACGCAGATTGCGTATATGCGTGAGGTGGAGGGCTGGCGGCAGCTGTTTACGGTTGCGGCTGAGGGCGCAGCGGAGGCATAGGCTGCGCCTGCGCCAGGCTCTCCTGCGTGTGCGCCAGCTTTTCGCTCTGCAGAATGCGTTCCCGCGGGGAGTCGAGTGATTTATCTTTGTCGCTGCGGTAGTAGTCCCACGGCAGCAGCAGCGTATCCATCACGGCGGAGAAAGGAAGATCGATCAGCGCCAGCGGCTTCAGCGCCCAGCTGGTGTCCCCGTCGGTCAGCATATCCGCGCTGGCCCGGGTGCCTGGATAATAGCCCTGACTCGCACCTGTGTGTGACATCACGCTGGAACAACCGGTTGTCGCCATTGCGCAGCAAACCATTCCAGCCAGAGGTAAGGTCTTCATCAATTTCATTATCATCATCCCTTCAGCCCTGACATGCGCCGGGCTGAGTTGGCTTGCCAGACAACGTCAACACTCTGGGGCGAAGTCCGTTCGGGTCTGACAAAAGGTGTTCTGAGTGTATGTCATTTCCTGAGATTGGCGAAAAAAATTGCATTCTGCACGCTTGAAAATTCTCCTTTGGCACCCATTTTTAGTTTACGGACGCGCTCACCGTCGCCGAAAGGGACAGTGAGGTGCCGGATCCAGCCTGTCCAGTAGTGGAAGGTTGCCAAAACTTGCTGAAATTCAGGAGTCTTAATATGCGTAACTTTGATCTCACCCCACTTTATCGCTCAGCTATCGGTTTCGATCGCCTGTTTAACCTGCTCGAATCAAACCAGAATCAGAGCAACGGGGGTTATCCTCCCTATAACGTTGAACTGGTCGATGAAAATCACTACCGCATTACCATCGCGGTGGCCGGTTTCTCTCAGAGCGAGCTTGATATCACAGCGCACGACAATGTGCTGACTGTACGGGGTGCCCATCCGGAAGAGCAGGCCGAGCGTAAATACCTGTATCAGGGTATCGCCGAGCGTAACTTCGAGCGTAAATTCCAGCTTGCCGACCACATCGTGGTGCGCGACGCCCGTCTCGAAAATGGTCTGCTGAGTATCGATCTTGAACGTCTGGTGCCGGAAGAAGCCAAACCACGCCGTATTGAGATTCTGAAGTAATTTCTGAAGTAACCATAAAAAACGCCGCTAATGCGGCGTTTTTCGTTTTTAAGATCAGTGGAGATTCATAAGGCAAAAAATGTTGCTCCGATCCCCTGTTTCAGACGGCTGATAAGTTCAAAGCGATGGGAGCATACGCCTGTAGCAAAGCATCGCGGACCAGGGATGGGCCGCGCTGAGCATGCCAGGGATGGCGTCTATTGCGTCTTTGCGAAAGCGTATGCTCCCTGAGCCTGTCACCTGACCTCAAGGCGATATTTTTTGCCCTTATATCTGACGCCGGCCTTGCCCTTACGGCTGCGTTCGCATCGCGAAACGCTGTCCCAGCACGCCGCCAAACACGTTGATCAGCAGGCCGGCAATAATCACCGAGGCGCCCAGCATCTGCTGCCCGGAAAGATGCTCATCCAGCACCAGCGCAGCAGTAACGATCCCGACCACCGGCACCAGCAGCGACAGCGGGGCAACGCGCCAGGTTTCGTAGCGGCTGAGCAGATTTCCCCAGATGGCGTAGCCGACGATGGTGGCGACAAAGGCCAGATAGAAGAGCGCCAGTACCGTCTGCAGCCCGATGTGCAGCAGGCTGCTGACGATAGCCTCCTGCCCCTCAAACAGCAGCGAGCAGGCAAAGAAGGGAATGACCGGCACCAGCGCACTCCAGACCACCAGCGACATAATCGGCACGCTGCGATTCCGCATAATGATCTTGTTGGTAATGTTACCCAGCCCCCATGACAGGGCCGCCGACAGCGTCAGCATCATGGTGGTCAGCGTAATGCCGGCGCTGGTCTGTCCTTCCATGCCTGCCGTCGCCAGCAGAAACATCCCCAGCGTGGCGATGATAATCCCGGTGATGTGGTTCCAGCGCAGCTTCTCCGCCAGCAGCAGCGCCCCCAGCAGCAGGGTAAAGAACGCCTGCGCCTGCAGCACCAGGGAGGCCAGGCCTGCTGGCATACCGAGCTGAATCGCCAGGAAGAGAAACGCAAACTGACCAAAACTGATGGTCATACCGTAAACCACCAGCCAGCGCAGCGGGATCGGCGGACGGCGGACAAAGAAAATGGCAGGGAAGGCGACCAGCGTGAATCGCAGTCCGGCGAGCAGAAAAGGCGGCATCCCCTGCAGCCCCAGCTTGATCACCACAAAATTGACGCCCCACGCCACCACCACGCACAACGCTAACAGCATATCTTTTACCGACATCAGAAACTCCTTGAGCCGCCGTCAGGCGGTGATCGCAATCGGGGTCGCGATGTCAGTACAGCACGCTTCCCCCACGATGCGAAAATAGTCATCTACAGCCAGCGCGATCGATTTATCCAGCTCGCCCGCGTTAAACCATAACGTTCCGACCTGCTGGAGCCGGGTATCGACCCGCAGCGCCAGCCGGTCATCAAAACTGAATGGCGGTACCGCGCCCATCACACAGCCGGTCAGCGTCTGCGCCAGCTCCGGCGCGGCGAAAGAGGATTTCTTTCCGCCGATGGCGCGCGCCGCACTTTTAAAATTGATCCGGCAGTCGCCCGGCACAATCGCCAGCAGCGGACGCGGCGGCGCGCCGTCCGGCATAACGACCTCCAGCACCATCGCCTTAGCCGCCTGACCCAGTGCATTACCGCGTATCTGGCTGATCTGGTCGGTCTGCCCTATCGCCTCATGCTCCACGACGCGGTAGCTGGCCTGATGCTGATCCAGCAGCGCGGTGATTTTTTCAAACGTCGTCATATCCCTCTCCTTGTCTGGCCCGGACCGGATTAACTCCAGGCGATAGCGTGTTTCATTTTTTTATCGGTCAGCCCGAAAAAGAATCCCATGGTGATGCGGGTATCACCTTCAACCCGATCAATCTCGTGATAAAAAGCGGGATTAAACAGATAGATATCGCCACTGCGTGGTGAAAATTCGCAGACTTCGCTGTGTTCAATCACCTCAGCGGGATAGCCCAGCTCACCGGCCGTTTTGAACCGCTCATCCTCCGGTGCCCATTTTTTGTTGTAGATCCGCAGCGCCCCGCCCGCGTTGCACTCCTGCAGGCAGACCACGCAGCTGAGCTGATGGAGAATCTGCGTCACCGCCAGCCCGGTTCCGGCGGCATCACGCACGATATTGTCGTTGTGTAACGGGTTCGCGACGCCATCGGCATGAAACCGCACGATAGAACCGGCATAGTCGCCGTGGCCCGGCTCCTGGGCGATGCGCAGGCTCTCCAGCCGCAGCGCATGCTGAACCCAGAGGTAGATCTGCTCACGCAGGGTGGTGAGTGAAGGGGGCAGCGCCGGCTGGATATCGCGCAGCTCGGTAAAATAGTTATCGGGCTCTGCGGTGTGACGCGCCAGATAGGGACCGAGCGTGGTCAGCGCGCCATTCGGATAGTGAGAAACACGGATCTTTTCCCGGCAGCGCTGCAGATCCGCCACCACCGCTTCCCGCACCTCCGGCGTCAGGAAATTACGCAGCACCAGCAGCGGCACACGCGCCGTGACGATGTCATCCAGCCAGGTCGACTCCACAAACATGCTGGGATTAATCACGCGGAACTGATTGAAAATAGCCATGTTTATCACTCCCTAAACGGAATTTCATAGAGTTCATGATTGTTCATTCGCCGCCAGCTGCCGGCGCTGCCTGGTATTGTCACGGGTTCAGAAGCGATCAGCGTGCAATCCTCCTGTTGCCGAAAATGCATCGTAAAATAGTCAGGCCAGGGGGTGTCGTGGGGATACCACTGCCACGCCCAGGCTTTGTCACGGGTGACGAAAATGGCATTGCCTGCGCTGCCGCCGGGTTCCACCTGCGCCATCTTTGCGCGCAGATAGTCGCGGGTGAAGTCGGCGGGCGTGGTCTGATCGACCAGGTAGCGCAGGTACTCTTCTGAATCGAAACGGGATTCCGCCAGGCCAAGCTGGCGGTGGATGGTCGGCAGAAAGCCGTTGTGCATCATGTACCACTGATGACCCGCGCTGTGGCGCGTCAGCGGATGAGAAAAGGCCAGCCCCTGATTTTTACTCAGCGTGGCGTGGCGCACATGCACGGCCAGAAACGGACTGCGCAGCCGATCCACATCGATGTCCGGCAGCGCCTCCGCAAACGCGCCCGTGCCGTGCAGGGTGCGGATCTCCCCCGCTTCCAGCCACAGGCAGCCCCAGCCGTTGGGATGGGATTTGATTGGGCCATCGTGTTCGGCTCCTTCGCCGCAGCTCATGGCGCGCGCCGCCTCCAGAATCTGTGCGCTGTCGAACCTGCCATGCGCCAGAATCATTCTGCACATACTTTGTCTCTCCCGGCGGTCACCGGCTGCGCGGCAATCACCTGCTGAAAAAGGGTCATAACGGGCTCCCGCGTCGGGGCGCTGAGGCTGAAGGTCGCCAGAATGCCGGCGTGACGGGTGAGATCGGCGTAGAGCGATGAGCGGGATGACACCTGCAACGCAGGCAACCGGAGGGGGGGTAACAGCGCGCCCTGCTGATGCTGTTCGATCCAGCGTTCCGCCGCCTGCAGCTGTGCGGGCTGGCGCAGGCGCAGCTGGCCAACAGCGCGCGACGTGCTCAGGGCAAAGGCAGGCAGGGTGCCTCCCGCCTCCAGCCGGAAAGTCACCTCAGCCCAGTTGATACCGGTCGCCTCCTCAACCAGCGTCGCCACCCCCATGCCAGAGAGCCGGAACCCCATCTCCAGAAAATGCGGCACGCCGTTGACCACAATGAAATCGATATGAAACGCGCCCTGACGGTAGCCAAAGGTTTCGCAGCAGAAGGTCATGAGACCGCTGAACGCGGCGGGCAGCGCCGCTGCTGCCATCGCCACATGCCCCGACTCATAAAAGCTGACGCAGCCTTCGCTGTCCCGGTGCTGCTCAATCACCTTCTGGCAGCAGGTCAGCGCCCGGGGATGCCCCTGCGCGACCACACCCTGTAGCGAAAACTCCTCGCCGATCAGGGCGCTTTCCACGATAAAGCCGCTGAAGCCGCGCCCGCCATAGTTCATGGTCTGCACCAGCTGCTTCACCACGCTGCGCAGCTGATCGGCCCGCTCAATCAGCCAGATGCCCAGCCCGCCGCCGCCATCTACCGGTTTGACGACGCAGGGGTAGATGAGCGCCTGCTCCGCATCCAGAATGCTGAGCGGCGAGGCAAAAAAGCGGAACTCCGGCTGCGGGAAGCGCGGCCAGGCTTTTTTCAGCGCCATGCGCTGCGCATATTTATCCAGCGGGATAAAGGCGGCGGGCGCGTCCGGCCCGGCCAGCATGTCGCGCAGTCGCCCGGCGCTGGCGTTGTAAGCTTCAAAGCCCGCCAGCACCACCAGCGGATGCGCCAGTAAACCGGCGTGCAGATAAGCCTGCATCACCTCCCACGGATTCTCAGGGCGGTCGAGGCGAATAATCAGATCAAAAGGCAGCGCCAGGCTTAGTGACTGGTAATCGACAAAGTCGCCCATTTCCGCCAGCACGGTGAAATAGCCTTCGCGCTTTGCCACCGCGCAGTAAGGGTTCTGTCCATCGCGGGTGGCGCCAATTTGCAGAAAAATCTTTTTCATCGCCTCGCCTTACCGGGTTATCGCCCGGAGATGACTTCTGTCACCGTGTCATTGAGCACACCGTTACTGACCTGAATCACCGCTTTGTGGGGATCGAAGCGCAGCACGCGCGACAGGGGATCGGGGCTTTTGCCCTCCAGCAGCGAACTGACCGGCTTGCTCTGCCAGCAGTGGCGCATCTGTGTCAGCGTCATGCCGGAGAGGTGCGTTAACGCCCTGGCCAGCGCGACATCCTGACTGCGTTGCTCAAGCAGGTCGCGGATAGCGGCCTCTTCCAGCGCGATCTGCTGCCCGGTCAGCCAGTGACCGAGCTGCTGGCCCTGTCCCAGAAAGGGCGAGTAGATCATGCAGATCAGCTGCGCTTCGCTGAGGTCAAACGTCTGCACGGCGAACGCGGCTGCGCGCTGCCGCTGCTGCCGGATCGCGGCGTCATCCTGATAGCGCGCCGCCATCTCGTCGATCAGCTGCGGGGGAAAATCTTTCTTCACCATCAGCCCCAGCGCAAAACGCACATATTCACGGATCCCCTCGGCGTAGCTGCGCTGCAGGAGCGTTTCGGCCCGCAGTCCGCGCAGATGCGCCATCAGCGTCGGGTTACCGCAGTCGGACTCAGAAAAGCTGAACATCAGTTCATCAAACCGGAAGCCCATAAAGTCGCTGAGCAGCGCCCAGTGCGCACCTGCTTCATAGGCCGTGTCCTGATAGATATTGAAGAAGAGCGGATCGCGCGCCAGCTGATGGGTGATGCGGTGCGCGGGAGTGAGCTGGCCGGCCCCGTAGATGTCGCTGAAGTAGCGCTCTGCGACGCCATCCAGCGTCTGCAGGAACCCGCTGAAGCCACGGCTTTTTTCCGCGACCGGCGCATCAAACAGTCGTGAGAGGTGCCGCGCCCAGGCAACATAGGCGGCCTGCTCCTGCGGCGAATCGCCGGTGATAATCATATCCACACCGCCGTTGTAGTCCGCCGCAAGGCCAAAGGAGTTGACCATGCTGAGGTTGCAGGCGTTGCAGAAGGTGGAGCGCGCATCGGCGCGAAAGCGGTGGCCATTCATCAGCACATCGTTGCGGTTCTGCTCACGCACGCTGTCCGGCATCGGCAGATCGCGGGCGAAAGGGCGGATCAGCAGACCATCCACCACCAGACAGGTCACCCGTTCATCGTCATGCATCGCCAGCGACTGATAAACGCGGTGAATATTATCCATGACGCTCTGGTTCATCGCCGCGTGACGGTTGGTGCTGACCCGCAGATGAAAGGTGGTGCCCTGCTGCTGCCAAATCAGCCCCTGAATGTAGCGCACGTAAGCCACCATGTAGCTGCTGTCTTTGCCGCCGCCATAGGCGAGCAGGACGCGGTTGTTCTCAGGCTGCTTATCGGGTAACGCCGCCAGCAGACGGGCCGAACAGCGCTGAGCCGACGCGATGATGGCCGGTGAGAGATACGCTTCCATTGCTTTCATCATGGCGGGCAGATTATTCATCTTTCACATTTTCCTTAGGTGAACGGCCTGCCGTTATGGCCACAGGCCCGACGGCAGCCGGGCGCTGTGCGCCGTTTAGCGTCATGAATAATTAAGAGATGCAGCCTAAAGTACTTTGAATGTACTCTGTTGAATATGCACAGATCAGCGCGATATGGGGTGGAACAGATGACCGGGGTTATCGGGGAACAGGAGAGTCAGAGCAGCCGTTATCGCCAGATAGCAGAACAGATTAAACAGGCAATCCATGCCGGTTCACTGGCACCCGACAGCCGCCTGCCCTCGGTGCGCACCCTGGCGACACAGTACAATGTCAGCCTCACCACTGCCCTGAAAACCCTGCGTACGCTGGAAGATGAGCGCTACGCCGTCGCCCGCCCGAAGTCGGGCTTTTTTGTTGCCCCACAGCGGCCCGCTTCGCGTGCGTTACCCGCCGTCAGCGAACAGCCGCGCGCCATCGCCCCGCTGGATGAGCAGACCGAACTGCATCTGGCGATGCTCGGATCAGACTGCCGGGTGCGCCTCGATCTGGCGAACGGCGACAGTGCCCTCTATCCGATCAGGCGGATTGGCCTGCTGATGCGCCAGATGGGTTACAGCAAACCCGCCCTGCTCGGTAACACGGTGAAGGGCACCGGCTATGCGCCGCTGAAAACGGAGATTGCCCGGCGCGCGGTCGATTACGGCTGCAATATCAGCGCCGACGATATTCTGATCACCAACGGCTGCATTGAGGCGATCTCGCTGTCACTGCGCGCCACCACGCAGCCAGGCGATGTGGTGGCGGTGGAGTCCCCCTGCTATTTCGTCCTGCTGCAGATGCTGCATAACCTCAATTTACGGGTGATTGAAGTGGAAGCCGGGCCGGAAGGCTATGTGAATGTGGCAACCCTCACCCGTCTGTTTCAGCGCAAAGCGGTGCGGGTCTTTCTGACGCTGTGCAACGTCAACAATCCGCTGGGAAAAAGCATTCCCAACGAGCAGAAAGCCTATATTGCGCGCCAGGCCGATGAAAACGATGTGGTGATCATTGAGGATGATATTTTTGGCGATACCGCCTTTGGTGAGCGTCGCCCTTTCCCAATGCGCGCCTTCAGCCCCAATGCTATTCTCTGCAGCGGCTTCTCGAAAACCGTGGCACCCGGCATCCGCATCGGCTGGGTCCACAGCGTCAACTACATGCGTAAGATCGCCTCGCTGAAATATACCTCCACCATGGGCACCTCGGTGCTGTCGCAGGCGGCGGTGGCGGAACTGCTGCGCAGCGGCGGCTATGATGCTCACCTGCGCAAGCTGCGGCGCGAACTGGCGCGGCAAATCAGCGAAATGCGTCAGTCGGTGCTGCGGGAGTTTCCGGCCGGGACAACGGTCTCCGACCCGGAAGGGGGATATGTGCTGTGGGTCGCCATGCCGCCGCAGGCGCTGAACGTGCGCGAACTGTTTCTGAAGGCGCGCAACGCGGGCATCGGGATTGCGCCGGGCCATATTTTTGCCACCGATCAGCGCTACGATCACTGTTTCCGGCTGAATGCCGGTTTTGGCTGGAATGCGGAAGTGGAACAGGCGATCCGACAGCTGGCGCAGTGGTGCCAGCTGTCGTTAACCGACGCGCAGGCTTAGCTGTCGCGCCAGGCGTTCTCTACCTCTTCCGCCAGAATCTGCACCGCCCGCTCGATGTTCTCCGCATCCGGCACGTAGTTCATCCGCATACACTGGTGGGTGTGCGGCCACGCCTGCTCCAGCCCCGGAAAGAAGAAGTGGCCCGGCACCATCAGCACCCCGCGCGCTTTCAGCCGCTGATAGAGCGTTTCCGTGGTGATCGGCAGATCGCGGAACCAGAGCCAGAGGAAAATCGCCCCTTCCGGCTTGTGGATCAGGCAGCGCTCTTCTGACAGATGGCGGCGCAGGATCGCAATCGTCTGCGCAACCTTCTGCTGATAAAACGGCTTAATCACCTCTTCGGAGAGCCGCAGCAGATCGCCGCGACGAATCATCTCATTGGCGATGGCCGGGCCAATACTGCCGGGGGCCAGGCTGATGATGCCGTTCATGTTGCTCAGCGCAGAGATGGTCTTCTCGTCTGCGATAATGATGCCGCAGCGCGCGCCCGGCAGGCCAAGTTTCGACAGGCTCATGCAGAGAATAATGTTGGGATTCCACAGCGGACGCACTTCGCTGAAGATGATGCCGGGGAACGGCACGCCGTAGGCATTGTCGATCAGCAGCGGCACATCATGCTGCTGCGCCAGCGCATCCAGCTGGATCAGCTCCTCATCGGTGATCACGTTGCCGGTGGGGTTGGTCGGACGCGAGACGCAGATCAGCCCGACCTCATCATTCATCGGCAGATGCTCGAAATCGACATGATATTTAAACTGTCCCTCCGGCAGCAGCTCAATGTTCGGCTTCGCCGACACAAACAGCTCCTCTTCCAGACCGGCATCCGCATAGCCGAGGTACTCAGGCGCCAGCGGAAACAGCACCCGCTTTTTGCTGCCGTCGGCGCGGCGACCGGCAAACAGGTTAAACAGATAGAAGAAGGCGCTCTGGCTGCCGTTAGTCAGCGCGATATTCTGCGCGGTAATCGGCCAGCCAAGCTGGTCGCGCAGCAGCCCGGCCAGTGACTCCAGCAGCGTCGCTTTGCCGCGCGGGCCGTCGTAATTGCACAGTGCTTCGCTGAGTTTGCCCTCCTCATGCATCTGCAGCAGCAGCTGCTGAAAGTAGTCGTTCATGGCCGGGATCTGCGCCGGATTACCGCCGCCAAGCATGATGGTGCCGGGCGTACGCAGGCCTGCGCCCATATCTTCCATCAGACGTGAAATGCCGGAATGTTGGGTAAATTTGTCGCCGAACTGAGAAAAGGACATAGCGGTTAAAAATTTGTGATTGCGAATCGGGGGTTCACCATAACGCCCGCCATCGGCGGGCGCAATGGAAAGGCGTGGCGATTATTTCAGCGCCTGAGGGTTAACGCAGTTTTTATCGACGTTTCCGCCGAGCGCGGCGATAAGATTCTCTACCGCATCCTGCATCATGCCGTAGCGGGTTTCGTGGGTGGCAGAACCGATGTGCGGCAGCGTCACCACGTTCGGCAACGACAGTAGCGGAGAGTCGGCAGGAACCGGCTCCTGCTCAAACACATCCAGCCCGGCGGCGTGCAGTTTGCCCGCTTGCAGCGCGGCGATCAGCGCCTTCTCATCCACCACCGGCCCGCGACCGGCGTTGATCAGTACCGCATCCGGCTTCATCAGTTCCAGCTCGGCAGCCCCAATCAGATGGTGGGTTTCGTCAGTCAGCGGCAGGCTGATGCAGACAAAATCACTCTGCTGCAGCAGCTCTTTCAGTTCGCAGCGCTGCGCGCCAAAGCGCGACTGCGCCTCCTCATGCTCACGGCGCGCGTTGTAGAGGATTTTCATGCCGAAGCCAAAGTGGGCGCGCTGCGCCAGCGCCATCCCGATCCGTCCCATGCCGAGAATGCCCAGCGTTTTATGGTGTACGTCGATGCCGAACTGCGCAGGTCCAATGCTCTTCTGCCAGTGGCCCGCTTTGACCCAGGCATCCAGCTCCGGCACCCGACGCGCGGTGCTCAGCACCAGCGCCATCATGGTGTCAGCCACGGTTTCCGTCAGCACGGTCGGGGTGTGCATCAGCACCACATGACGCGCATTCAGCGCCGCCACGTCAAAATTGTCATAGCCCACCGAGACACTGGAGCAGACGCGCAGATTAGGCATGTTCGCCAGCAGCTCGCCATTCACTTTTCCGCCCGATCCCAGCAGGCCCTCGGCCTGGCGGAACGCCGCAGCGTGCTGCTGCTGGCTCTCTGGCGAAAGATTGCTCACTTCCGTCACGTCACACTGTTCAGCCAGGCGCGCATAGAGGTCGTCAGGCAGTTTTTTATAGAGAATTACAGCGGGTTTCATTCAGTGGCTCCCGATCAAACAAATAAGTAGCGGGCGGCTTGCGGGCCGCCCGGAGAAAACAGAGGCTGACGTTTACGCCCGGGCGGCCTCCGTACAGGCCCGGCAAGGCCTGTGCGAACGGTGCAGGCGTTGTGGAGCTGCACCGGGCCATCCCGCTTCAGCGTTTACGCTTTCAGGCCGGTTTTGCGCCCCGCAGCGGCGGCGCTTTGTTCTGCGCCGGTTTCACAATCAGCGTCAGCCACACCGACACCAGCAGAGCCGAACCCATAAAGATGTAGGAGGCTGCCGGGCTGCCGGTCGCCCCATTAAGATAGCCGACGATCCATGAACCGATAAATGACCCCAGTGCACCCATACTGTTGATCAGTGCCATTGCCCCGCCCGCGACGTTGCGTGGCAGCATCTCAGGAATAATGGCGAAGAACGGTCCGTAAGGCGCATACATCGCGGCACCGGCAATCACCAGCAGGGTGTAGGAGGCCCAGAAGTTGCTTGAGCCGACCAGGTAAGAGCCAAGGAACGCCAGCGCCCCCACCAGCAGCAGCGGCCAGACAAACAGCTTACGATTCTGGGTTTTGTCCGACGCCCAGGAGACCACGACCATCGCAATGGTTGCCGCCAGATAAGGCACCGCTGACAGCCAGCCCGCTTCAACCATGCCCATCTGCGTGCCGTTACGCAGAATCGACGGCAGCCACAGCACAAAGCCATATACACCGATGCTCCAGGCAAAATATTGCAGGCAGAGGATGATCACATTGCGGTTGCGGAACGCTTCACCGTAGTTACGCACCGCCTTGATGTTTTCCTGCTCTTTTTGCAGCTCAGCCTGCAGGGCCGCTTTCTCTGCATCGCTCATCCAGCGCGCCTGAGACGGCTTATCCTGCACCAGGAACCACCAGGCAATCGCCCAGATGACCGCCGGAATCCCTTCAATGATAAACATCTCACGCCAGCCGAAGGATTCGATCAGATAGCCCGACACCACCGACATCCAGAGCACCGTGACCGGGTTCCCCAGGATCAGAAAGGTATTGGCGCGCGAACGTTCCGATTTGGTAAACCAGTTGCTGATGTAAATCAGCATGGCCGGCATCACCGCCGCTTCCACCACGCCCAGCACAAAGCGAATCGCTGCCAGCATCGGAATGTTGCTGACCACACCGGTCAGCGATGCACAGCCACCCCACAGGATCAGGCAGCCGAAAATCAGTTTCTTCACGCTGCGGCGTTCGGCATAGATTGCGCCCGGGATCTGGAAAAAGAAGTATCCCAGGAAGAACAGCGCGCCCAGCAGCGAGGACATGCCTTTGGTGATGCCGAGATCGTCATTAATCCCGGCGGCAGAGGCGAAGCTAAAGTTTGCACGATCGAGATACGCCAGGCTGTAGGTGATAAACACGATGGGCATGATGAACCACCAGCGTTTTGGCGCGATTGTCTGCTTTTTCATCGGGAACTCCTGTGTCTGTAGAGGGGCGCGTGAACTACTCGTCGCCCAGTTGCTGACGCGTCGGCAGACCTTCGCTGTCACCAATGACCTGAATCGCCATCGAACCAATTTTGTTGCCGCGGCGAATCGCCTGCGGCAGCGTCTGACCTTCCAGCAGGGCGCTGATCACGCCGACGGCAAAACCGTCACCGGCCCCTACGGTGTCGACCACGTTGTCGACTTTTATCGCCGCCACCTGTCCCTGTTCACCCTGTGCGGTTTTGTACCAGGCGCCGTCACAACCGGTTTTAATCACGACCGCTTTCACACCCTTATCGAGATAGAAATCTGCAATCGCTTCCGGCTGACGGTAACCGGTCAGGATCAGCCCCTCTTTTTCGCCTGGCAGTACCCAGTCGGCATACTCCGCCAGCAGATTGAGCTGCTTACGCATCTCCTCTTCACTGCGCCACAGCACCGGCCGCAGATTGGGATCAAACGAAATGGTTTTCCCACGCGCACGCATCTCTTTGGCCGTGTGCTTCAGCAGTTCCAGTGAACTCTCCGAGAGCGCTGCCGCCACCCCGCTGAGGTGCAGATGGCGTGCCGAGCCAAAGTAGTCCGCGTCAAAATCGTCAACCGACAGATGGCTGGCCGCCGAGCCTTTACGGAAATACTCCACCAGCGGGTCAGAGCCATCATCGACTTTGGATTTCAGCTGGAAACCGGTGGGATAACGGTTATCGACCGTGACCCGGGCGTGGTCAATGCCCTCTTTTTTCAGCTGCTGGCAGATAAAACGACCAAAGGCGTCATCGCCAACCCGGCTGACCCAGCCCACTTTCAGGCCAAGACGCGCCAGGCCGGTCGCGACATTGAGTTCTGCGCCTGCTGCGCGTTTAACAAAGGTCTCTGCGGCGGCGAGATCGCCGGTTTCACGGGCGACAAACATCGCCATCGCTTCCCCGATGGTGACCACATCAAGCGGACCGGTGTGATATTGGGTGTGATGACTCATTTTTACTCCTTACACATTGCGCAGCAGCGACACATAGTGGCGCGTCACCGCAATCAGATCGTCGCCTTCCAGCGGAAATTCAATACCGCGCGGCACCGAGCCGGGCAGCTGTTGCAGCAGGTCACGCCAGCCAGCGTCCGCCTCATCCAGCGCAATTGCCCGGAAACTCTCCTGATGCGGAACGGCAGCTTTGACATGCACATAGCCGACCTGCGCGGCCAGCTGCTGCGCGGCCTGGAAGGCGTTTTCGCCGGTCCAGCACCAGTTCCCCATGTCGAAGGTCATCGTGATCGGTAGCCCGGCTTCCCTGATCGCCGTGAAAAACGCGACGGAGGGGGCGAGTTTGCCCTGTTCGGTCTGATCGTTTTCCACCGTCAGTTCACACGGCAGTGCTGCCAGATGCGCCTGCAGCGTTTCAAGGTGAAGTGCGCCGGTGAAATGTCCCAGCGCAACTTTCAGCCGCTGTGCATTTAACTGGCGTGCTTCTTCAACGTAGTGGGTTATGCGCGGATTGATTTCGCCGCCGTCACAAAACAGCGTATCGGGCACCGAATAGCTGGCCTGAAGCTGATGCTGTGCCACCGCCTGCGCCAGTGCGGGCAGATCGGCCAGCGCCGCGTCATCAAGCAGTTCGCGGCGGATTTCGACGCCATCAGCACCAGCCTGCTGAATGATCGGCAGCAGCGCAGTCTGGCCGCCGAGTGCGGCGATCTGCGCATGGCCATAAGCGGCGGTCACCACAATGATGTCAGGTTTCATGTTCTGCTCCATGGCAGGTTTTTGCGCGTAGCGGATACAAAAACCCTAAATGGAACCGGTTCCAAAGCAAAGCAGCAAACTGTGAAACTATGATCGTGCTCACGAAGCGAGCACGAAGAGAGGTCTGAGGCTTACAAACGCAGGATTGTACGCTAAGTGCATATCAGAGAGCTCCGATGAAGGAAAAAAGTGAGGATTTTTATCATTTTAAGAGGGATGCGGATAGCTATGAAGTCATCGTTACTGAAAAGCGTTAGCGGGATTAATGCAAAAACGGATCGGAAAAAACCAAAACCGTCATTTTATGATGCTGTTAAATTTAATTCCCTTATTTCCATCCTATTATTGCTCAGCGTCATTTATAGTCGGTAATAAGATAGCAAACGGAGGTTTTGCAAATGAAATGGATTTTAATAACACGATTACTTGCTTCAGGATTAACAACGGTTTCAGCCCAATCCGATCAGGACATAGAAAAGGAACTCTCCACTGCCACTCTATTTTCGATGGGCTTCAATGGATTTATTACGAAGGAAATGCCGCAACAACTGACATACGAAAAAACTTTAAAAGATAACAACTCCGTAAAGATATTTGAAAGTGTGATGGAATCTGCAACCGCCACGCCTGAAGGTAAAGCCTGGGCGGCATGCGGTCTTTGGCAGAAAAAAGAGATAGACAAAATAAAAGTAAGAAAAGAATATAATAATCTGCCTGTAACGCTATTAACGGGCGACATCCTCAGGCAGGAATCCTTAGAAAAGATTATCGAAAATATACGACTACACGGATGCAAATTAAGGAGATCGAAATGAGAAACATAGATAAGTCAGAAGCCGAACGCGTTGCTGGCGCCGTGAATATGAGTGATTCAGGCGAGCCAGAAAAAAACTTTATTATCTTCGGGGGAAGCCCGGATGAATGGTTTGATAATATAAAAGTTTTCTCGACACCAGGCCCAGGCCCTCTCAGCGTGTGTGCTGTTAATTTAACTCTCTCCGGCCTGCCTTTGTAAGCCAGTAAGAAGCCTGTCCTGAGCAGGCTTCTTTCGTCCCTTTCGACAATACCTTAACGGCACACTCTCTGATTTGCCCGCACAGCCCGAAGTAAGAACAAACCTGCACCTCAGGGAAGCGGCTGGCTGGAGCCGCGAACGATCAGTTCGCCGGAGAACACCTGTTCGGCAACCGGCAGGTCACTGCCATCAATACGGGCAATCAGTCGCTCCAGCGCACTGAAGCCAATCTGCCAGGTCGGCTGTTTCAGCGTGGTAATCCCGACACCGGCCAGCGCCGCCCACTCCAGCTCATCGAAACCGAGCAGGCCGATATCGCGGCCCCACTGCAGGTTGAGTCGCTGCAGCGATCGCGCCACCTGCAGCGTCAGCGCCCCGTTGGCGACCATTACCGCACAGCGTTTGCCCGCATGCTGCTGATGGAATGCCAGCAGCGCCGCGTCAAGCGCATCGGGCTGATGCAGCACCACTTCCACATTCTGATGCTCAACCTGCGGATGCGCCACCAGCAGATGGCGAAACGCCTGCAGACGCTCGCGGCGCGTATTGACACTGCCCAGCGGCTCACTGAGAAACATCAATACCTCATAGCCATTGTCGACCAGATGGCGCGTAGCGGTTTCGGCGGCTTCGGCGTTGTTCAGGCCCACCACATCGCAGGGAAAATCGGGGATTTTGCGGTCAATCAGCACCATCGGCAGCAGGGACTGCTGCAGATGATTCAGCACCTCTTCGCGCATCCCGACCGCATTAACCACGATGCCTTCAACCTGATAACTGCTCAGAAGCTGGAGGTAGTGCTGCTCCAGATCCACTTCGTTGTTGGTATTACACATCAGCAGCGTAAAGCCCTGCTCACGACAGGCGGCTTCAATGCCACTCATGACATCGACGGAATAGGGGTTGGTGATATCGGCGATAATCAGCCCAATCAGGCGCGTACGCCCACGTTTCAGACCGCGTGCCATCTGGCTCGGACGATAGCTGAGGTCCGCTATCGCCTGTTCAATCCGCGCTTTCAGATCGGCGGAGAGCAGATGCAGTTCACCGTTCAGATAACGTGAAACGCTGGTTTTACCGGTCCGAGCCGCGTGAGCAACATCGCTGATGGTGGCGCGAGGCGGCCTGGTTTTCATGAGATATCCTGCAAAATTATAAATTCGGCAGAGACTAGCACAAGCGCAGCCCGGAGCAAAAAGCGCTACGCCGGTAATTGCAGCCAGGGCTGCCACAGGGTCTGTAACGTCTCCGGCGGCGCACCCTCGATCAGCCGGACAATCATCTCCGCCACCTGCTCTCCGGCCTGATGTGGCGTTGCCTGACGAATCGCGACAATGGGATGATCGAGAATCGCATCCCCCGGTAATCCCTCCCAGCCTGCCAGCAGGATGGCATCCTCACCCGCTGCGCGTCCGGCCTGATGCAGCGCCACAGCCGCGCCTTCCGCCAGCGCACCACAGTCGGTGATGATCACCTCCGGCATCGGCCCCTCTGCCAGCCACTGCCGGGTCTGCTGATAACCGGCACGGCGCGTCGGTGCCACTGCCGCCATCGCATAAGGCGCGAGATCACCCAGCGCCGTCAGATAGCCCTGACGCCGGTCGCGCGCGCGGCTGCTGTTCTCCTCACTGCCAAGCCAGGCGATCCGCCGCCGTCCCTGTGCCAGCGACCACTCCACCGCCAGCTGCGAACCGGCAAGGTGGTCAACATCAAACCAGGCATAGGTGGCGGGCAGATCGCTGCGACCCAGCGTCAGAAAGCGAAAATCGGTCTGCAGCAGCGCATGAAGCCGACAGTCATCTGGCCGGGTGTGGCCGATAATCAGGGCATCGACAGCCCCGCTGCGCAACAGGCGGGTGAGCGCCGGAGGATTCTGCTGCTTATCTGTCAGCAGCAGCAGATTAATATCATAACCGGCCAGGTGATGCTCCAGTGCCAGTAACATATCGCTGAAATCGCTGCCACTCAGAGAGGAAGCCCCCGGCGGACAGACCAGGCCCACCGCGTTAGCGCGACCGGTTTTCAGCCGTCTGGCTGCCGCATTAGGCCGGTAGTTGCGCCGTTGCGCCTCCGCTTCGATGCGTTTACGCGTCTCCTGAGCGACATCCTGGTAACCATTGAGGGCGCGGCTGACGGTGGTGACAGAGAGACCTAAAACCGCCGCGATGGCTTTAAGAGACATAGGGGAATTTCCACTGATCAATTTTTGATCAGGCTACCATAAAGCCTCTGCTGGCTCTATCCACAGAACGCTTTCTGGTGCTTTTAACGTGAGACTTTCCAGAAAAAAGGGCGCCCCCGAGAGGGGGCGACCACGGTTAGCCCAGCGGGGTGAGTGTGATCTCAACGCGACGGTTTTGCGCTTTGCCGGCTTCGGTGCTGTTGGTGGCAACCGGGTTATCCGGGCCTGCACCCTGCGTACGCAGGCGATCGCTGGCCACGCCCTGCACGATCAGCGCGCTGGCGACACTTTCAGCACGCTGCCGAGAGAGACGCATATTCAGCGCACGGGTGCCGGTGCTGTCGGTGTAACCCACGACGTTTACCGCCGTTTTTGGATACTCTTTCAGCACCATTGCAACACCGGTCAGGGTGTTCGCGCCTGCGGGTTTCAGATTGCTGCTGCTGGAGTCGAAGGTGACATTGTTAGGCATGTTCAGGACGATGTTATCGCCATTACGGGTCACGCTGACGCCGGTGCCGCGCATCTTGTCACGCAGTTTCGCTTCCTGCACGTCCATGTAGTAGCCCACGCCACCGCCCAGTGCCGCGCCGCTTGCGGCACCAATCAGGGCACCTTTACGGCGATCTTTCTTCGACGATGAAAGCACGCCGACACCGGCACCCACTAATGCGCCCAGGCCCGCGCCTACGCCTGACTTACCCGCCTGTGATTCACCGGTGTAAGGATTGGTGGTGCAGCCAGGCAGGGCCAGGCTGCCGCTCAGTAACAGGGTGATCGCGATTAATTTCTTCTGCATTTTTGTTCCCTTACAGTCGAGACACAGGGGAAAACCTTCCCCATAAGTGGCACGATTATGCCGCCTGTGGAACAGGGATGTATGAGGAAAAATCCTGATTTATGGAGAATCAGCGGGTAATGGCATCAGGATGGCAGAAACAGTTGCTCTGATGATCGTTTATCAGCCCGCAGGCCTGCATAAAGGAATAGCAGATTGTCGGGCCGATGAATTTAAAACCACGCTGCTTTAACGCCTTTGAGAGCGCAATGGCCTGCTCTGACGTGGTGGGGGCCAGGCTGTAGTTGGGATAATGGTGAACGATTTGCACGTTATCGACAAATTGCCAGACGAACTGGCTGAAATCCTCACCTTTCGCCTCCATTTCCAGGTAAGCGCGGGCATTCGCGATAATGGCGGCGATTTTGCCGGGATGGCGGATAATGCCGCTGTTCAGCAGCAACTGGTCGATCGCTGGCGCGTCCATCTGCGCAATCGCCTGCGGATCGAACTGGTGAAACGCCGCGCGATAATTTTCCCGCTTTTTCAGCACGGTGATCCAGGAGAGTCCCGCCTGCTGTCCTTCCAGACAGAGCATCTCAAACAGCGCACGCTTGTCTCTCTGCGCCACCCCCCATTCCCTGTCGTGATAAGCCAGATAGAGGGGATCCTGTGTTACCCAACCACATCGTTGCATCGCTTTGTTCCTTTTAACGAGAATATTTTAGCGGTCCGCTTGATCTTAAAATTAATCGGTTGATAGTTAAACGATCAGCGGTTAAATAACAGAGACAGCGCGAATTTTAATTACGACGCCGGATAATAACTTCAGCCTTGCCTGGAGAAGAGATGTCGCCGAAAAGCGGTTGGAAAGGTCTGAGAACCTGCTGTGCTGCATGGCTGTTAATCTTAATGGCACCGGCTTTTGCCCGGAGCGGCCTCTCTGCGCCGCCGCACGCCGACTTTCTGCCGGACTACGACACGATACTGGCAGAGAAGATCGCGCTGACGCCCCTCACCTTCAGTGACGAAAACCGCGCCCTGTTTGAAGCCGCCATTAACTCTCCCACCGCCTCACCCATCGCGCTGCACAGTGAAACCGGCAGCGCAGGCACCACCCCGCTGGGAAAACGCTACCGGGCTGGCGTGGATATGCCTGTTGCGCCGTCGCTCACCACCGGGCCGGTGGCGCAGTATGCCGTCGATCCGCAACCCATAAACTGTCTGCAATGTGACTACAGCGATCAGCAGAGTCGCGAGCAGAGTGCCAGCGTCGGCTGGCGCATCGATTCGCAGCAGGGATGGATATCGCCCTGGGCGCAGCTCAGCTATCGCTATCTGCTGGCGGAGACGCCCCAGACTCCCCGCCGCGAGGCGACGAACGGCCCGGATCAGAGCGAGGGCATCGACCTGAGTATCGGGGCGCAGCTGCCGCTGAACGACAATCTGGCGGCTTTCGCCTCATTTTCACAAAACGAAGCGCTGAATAATCAGGAACAGCAACTTTACAGCTTCGGCTTCAGCGCCAGCTTCTGAGCGGGGCATAAAAAGAGAAAGGCGGTCGGGCGTTTAAAATATAATGAGCCTGCTAATCATTATACTGGTAACACTATGCGCAACGATCTCACTCTTATTGGCCGCGAAATCGCGGTTTTTCTGCTGGCAGCGCTGTTTCTTGCCCTCACCATCGTTCCTGTCTACATCGACGTCGCCTGGATGAACGACGCACTGCATGAGACCTCATTGACCGAAACCACTCAGGAAGTGATGCTGGCGACCATCGCCGCACTCTTTTTTATCGCGGCCCGACGCCGTCCCGATCAGCGCGGGGCGCTGACCCTGGTCGCCGGTTTTTACGCCTGTATGCTGATCCGTGAACTCGACTTCGTGTTTGATGCCATTCAGCATGGCAGCTGGGTCTGGTTTGCGCTGGCCGTCACCGCGGGCTCACTGGCCGTTGCGCTGCGCACGCCGAAAAAAAGCGTGCATGCGCTGGCTGCCCTGGTGCAGCACCGCAGCTGGCCTGTAATGGCCTCCGGCTTTTTAGTGGTGCTGGTCTTCTCCCGACTGTTTGGTGTGCATGTGCTGTGGCAGCATCTGATGCTGGGGGATTACAACCGGGTGGTGAAAAACATGGCCGAAGAGGGGACTGAGCTGCTGGGATACAGCCTGTGCTGGCTCGCCTCGGTTCGCTATGTATGGCAGACCCGCCCCGCCGCAGCTGCCCTTACCGTGCGCGCACCGGAATCTGTACCGGCCCGCCATGCCACGTCGCCGGTGACCTCGCACTGACCCGCACTCCTGCTTTTTAAGCGATCCCCTCCGTTAAAAAAGGTACAATAACCCCTTCTGCGCCGGCGACAGGTTCCCGGCGCAAGGTGTTCGTTAACCTCAGGTCTTTTCATGTCAGCTAAAATCTTAACTTCAACGCTCATTGGCCTGGATGCCTTCCGACAGGATCCGCTGACTGCCCTGCAGCAGGCGGAAAAGGGCACGCTGGCGGTGTTAGATAACTATGCGCCGGTGATGTATGCCATCACCCCGGCGCGTCTGGCCGAGCTGCTGGCGCTGGAAGCTGCCGCCCGGCAACCGAATGATGTGGCGCTGGATGACAGCCTGTATGACGATGCGCCCGCCGCGATCCACACACCGGCCGGGAAGTTCGCCATGTATCCGGGCTGGCAGCCGGATGCCGACTTTACGCGCCAGGCCGCGATCTGGGGCGTGGCGCTGGCTGAAGCCGTCACGCCGGGCGAGCTGGCGGCCTTTGTCGCCTACTGGCAGGCGGAAGGCCGGATGTTCCATCATGTCCAGTGGCAGCAGAAACTGGCGCGCAGCATCCAGATGAACCGCGCCGCAAATGGCGGGCAACCGAAGCGTGATATCACCCAGTTGCCCGATCCTGACCGTACCATTCCCGATGGTTTCCGAGGTGAATGATGAAAACGCCAAACGATCTCTTTAGCCGTCTGAAAAAAATGATGCCTGAAGGCACCCGCCCCAAATTTGCCAATGGCCAGGAGCTGCTGGCGTGGAATCAGGAGCAGGGTCGCCTGCGCTCAGAGGCGATAGTACGCGAGAACCGCGCCATGAAAATGCAGCGCGTGATGGGCCGTTCCGGCATTCGCGAACTGCATATCAACTGCTCGTTTGATAATTACCGGGTTGAGAATGAGGGCCAGCGTAAGGCGCTGGAGCTGGCACGGCAGTATGCCGCAGAATTTGACGGCAGCATCGCCAGCTTTGTCTTTTCAGGACGTCCCGGCACCGGTAAGAACCATCTGGCCGCGGCGATCGGCAATGACCTGATCCTGCGCGGCAAAAGCGTGCTGATCGTGACGGTCGCCGACCTGATGTCGAGCATGAAGGGCACCTTCAGCGGCAGCAGCGGCATTACCGAAGAACGGCTGATTCAGGATCTGAGCAGTGTTGACCTGCTGGTGATTGATGAGATCGGTATGCAGAGCGAATCGCGCTATGAAAAAGTGATCATCAACCAGATCGTCGATCGCCGCTCCTCCTCCAAACGCCCGACCGGCATGTTATCGAACCTCGACCATGCCGGTATGAATGCCCTGCTGGGCGAGCGCGTGATGGATCGTATGCGGCTTGGCAACAGCCTGTGGGTGCGGTTTGACTGGGAAAGTTACCGCAGCCGGGTGCGCGGCGACGAATATTAATTCCACCGCGCTGATGCCTCTCTCCGCAGGTGCGGCTCTCCTCCCGGGGCCGCACCGCTGCCCTCTCGTTCCCTCCCTCTTATCCGAAACGCGCACCGTTTCGCTTACCCGCCCGCCTGCTGCCGAGGGTTATTCCTGATAGCGAGGTTGTGTGAAACAGCACACAAAAGTGTCAGATCAACGTTTCTCACGGGCTGATACACTGAAATCTGTCTCCTCTGTTGGGTGGATCCGTGATGAAAACAAACGGCAAAGGCCCTGCACTCCTGCGACTGAACAATCAGAAACGGGTAATGGCCCGGTTACGTAAACTGCGCGTCACGTCGCGTCAGGATCTGGCGGAGGCACTGGAACTCAGTAAGAACACCGTCTCGCTCATCATCGATGACCTGCTGGATCAGGGGCTGATTGAGGAGCTGGGACCGGTCAGCGTGGCGGCCGCCGGACGGCCTAAAATCGGCATCGCCCTGCGGCCGGAAAAGCTCAAGAGCGCGGGCATTATGGTGGAACGCAACGTCATCCACTGGCGGGTCTGCGACTACTTTTCGCAGGTGCTGGCGGAACAGACGCTGCGCACCGATACCAGTAACCCGACCCGCCTGCTGGCGGAGCTGGCGATGCTCTGCCGGGAACTGACAGAGCGCTATCCCGATATGCTTGGCTTCGGCCTTGGCTTTCCCGGCATCGTCGATCCCCGCCGTGGCTGGATGCATCTCTCCCTGCCGCTTGAATGGCAGGATGTTGACCTGCTGAGCACGCTGCGCAGACACGTTCGCCTGCCCATCCGCATCATGAACAATGTCAAAGCGGCGGCGCTGCTGGCCGTCGAGCAGCATGGACTCTCCGTGGAGAGCGGGCATTTTTATCTGCGGATTGCCGAGGGCATCGGCGGCGCACTGATCCAGCATGGCGACGTGTTTACCGGGCACAGCTGGACCGCGGGTGAGGCGGGACATCTGATCGTTCAGCCTGGCGGGCCACGCTGCAGCTGTGGCCGGCGCGGCTGTCTGGAGGCGCTGGTCAGCAAACCTGCCGTGAATCAGCTGCTGGCGCAGCATCAGCCTGGCCTGAGCTGGCAGAACCGCGACAGCGCGCCACGCGTGGTGGATACGGTGATGACCCAGGCGGGGGGCTATCTCGGTGCGGCGCTGAGTCAGATCATGCTGCTGCTGAACCCCGCCACCATCATCATTGATTGCCCGTGGAGCGCCAGCGAGCTTTTCTGCAAAGCGGTGCGTGACACGGCGCATGGCAACGCCTTCGCCTTTACCGCCACGCACACCCAGCTGCACTTCCCCGCGACCCGGATTGATCCGGCGAACGGGCTGGCGCTGGCGGTACTGGAGCAGAGTGAGCAGCGGGTGTGAGGCCGCAGAGACTCTTACCTACAACACATTCTCCCCGTGATGCTGCCGGTACTCTTTCGGGGTGGTGTCGTAGCTTTTGCGGAAGACCGAGTAGAAATACTGCAACGAGGGATAGCCGCACATCTGTGAGATCTCATTGATGTTAAGCGAGGAAGACGCGAGCAGTTCGCGCGCTTTTTCCAGCTTTTCGCGGTGGATCATCGCATGAATGGTGTCGCCGGTTTCATCCCGGAAGCGTTTTTCCAGATTGGAGCGTGACAGCCCGACCGCATCCAGCACCTGCTCCACCTTGATCCCCTTGCAGGCATTAAAGCGGATGTAGTGCATTGCCTGAATCACCGCCGGGTCGCGCAGCGAGCGGAAGTCGGTCGAGCGGCGGGCGATCACTTTTACCGGCGGCACCAGAATACGCTGAAGCGGCAGAGGCTGCTTATCCAGCAGCCGGTGCAGCAGCTTGGCCGCCTGATAACCCATCTGCCGCGAGCCCTGCGCCACGGAAGAGAGCGCCACGCGCGACAGATAGCGGGTCAGCTCCTCATTATCAATCCCGATCACCGTAAGCTTCTCCGGCACCGGAATTTTCAGGTGTTCGCACGCCTGCAGCAGGTGCCGCGCCCGTGAATCGGTGACGGCGATAATCCCGGTTTGCGGCGGCAGCGTCTGCAGCCAGTCGGCGAGCCGGTTCTGGGCGTGCTGCCAGTTGGCAGGCGCGGTTTCCATTCCCTGATAGACCACGCCCTGATAGCGTTCGCGCCCCACCAGCTGGCGAAACGCCTGTTCCCGCTCCAGCGCCCAGCGCTTGCCGCTGGAGGCCGGTAATCCATAAAAGGCAAAGCGATTGATCCCCTTCTCTTTCAGGTGCAGAAAGGCTTTCTCTACCAGCGCGGCGTTGTCAGTGGCGATGTAGTGCACCGGCGGATAATCTTGCGGCCGGTGGTAGGAGCCTCCGACGCCCACTATCGGCACGGAGACATTCGACAGCAGGGTTTCGATGGAGCGATCGTCGTAATCGGCGATCACCCCATCTCCCAGCCATTCGCGGATGTTGTCGATGCGGCAGCGGAAATCTTCTTCGATGAAGATATCCCAGTCAGTCTGCGATGCCTGCAGATACTCCCCGACCCCCTCCACAACCTGACGGTCATACACTTTGTTGGCGTTAAACAGCAGGGTAATGCGATAGCGTTTGTCATGCATGGTGGCGCGTTCCCTTAAATGCTCAGCGCATTGCATAGCACGGCTGACAGGGGCAAAAAAATTGTTTGCGCCACAATGTGATCGTCCGCGCGATTACACCCGACGCCGCGTGGCCGTATCCATCCACACCGCCAGCAGCAGAATCGCCCCTTTGACGATGTACTGCCAGAAGGTCGGCACATCCATCATGCTCATGCCGTTATCCAGCGATGCCATGATAAAGGCGCCCATCACCGCCCCCGCCACGGAACCGACGCCCCCGGCCAGACTGGTGCCGCCGATGACACAGGCGGCGATCGCGTCGAGTTCCGCGATGTTACCCGCCGACGGCGAGCCTGCGCCCAGCCGCGAACTGAGGATCAGCCCGGCAATCGCCACCATCACGCCGTTGATGGCAAACACCGCCAGCTTGGTGCGCGCCACGTTAATGCCCGAAAGGCGCGCAGCATCGATATTGCCGCCGATGGCGTAGATACGACGGCCAAAGGCGGTGCGGGTAGCCATAAACATGCCCGCCAGCAACAGCATGACCAGCAGCAATACCGGCGTCGGCACGCCGCGATAGTCATTGAGTAACCAGATGGCCCCCAGCACCAGAATCGCGGTGATCGCCTGACGGCCTACCGTGCCGCTGGCCGCGCCCTGCGGCAGCCCGAGCTGCTGACGGCGCAGCCGCAGACGCCACTGCCACAGCATAAACAGCGCCAGACCGACAAAACCAAAGCCGAAACCGACGCCGTCCGGCAGATAGCTCTGACCAATCTGCGACATTCCCGGCGTAATCGGCGCCACCGTGGTGCCGTCGGTAATCCCGACCAGGATGCCGCGGAACGCCAGCATCCCCGCCAGCGTGACGATAAACGACGGCACTTTGCGGTAGGCCACCCACCAGCCATTCCAGGTGCCGAGCAGCAGCCCCATCACCAGCGTCACCACAATCGTCAGCGGCAGCGGCCAGCCAAGCCAGACGTCGAATATCGCCGCGGCCCCGCCGAGCAGGCCCATCATCGAACCCACCGACAGGTCGATCTCCGCCGAGATAATCACGAACACCATGCCGACGGCCAGAATGCCGGTGATGGCGGTCTGACGCAGCAGGTTAGAGACGTTACGCGCACTGAGCCATGCGCCATCGGTGGTCCAGGTAAAGAACAGCGCAATCACGACAATCGCGCCCAGCATTACCAGCACCTGCAGGTCAGGCAGCGTGAACCTGCCCGGTGACGGTTTGCCCGGCGTGCCGGAGAGGCGGCTTTGGGTACTTTCACTTTTAAGCATAATGTTCACTCCGCAGGGCAGCTTCCATCACCTGCTCCTGAGTCAGGTTATCGTTAACTAAATCGGCTTTGATCTGCCCTTCATGCATCACCAGCACCCGATCGCTCAGGCCCAGCACTTCCGGCAGCTCAGACGAAATCACAATGACGGCGATCCCCTGCTGAACCAGCGCATTGATCAGCAGATAGATCTCCTGACGCGCGCCCACATCGATGCCGCGCGTCGGCTCATCCAGAATCAGGATTTTCGGGTTCAGCAGCAGGCATTTCGCCAGAATGGCTTTCTGCTGATTGCCGCCGCTTAACCGGCCAATCGGCAGTTCTGACGAGGAGGTTTTGACCCGCAGCCGGCCGATCGCGTCGTTGATGGCCTGCTGCTCCTGCGCTTCATCCAGGGTCGAGAGCCGGTGACTGAACTGATCCAGCGCCGCCAGGGTAATATTTTTGCCCACCGCCATCAGCGGCACGATGCCATCCTTTTTGCGATCTTCCGGCACCATCGCGATGCCGTGCGCAATCGCGGCGCGGCAGTCGGTGATGCTGACCTGTTGACCATTGATCCAGATATCGCCCTGCCAGCGGCCCGGCCAGACACCAAACAGACACTGCACCGTTTCGGTTCGGCCCGCGCCCACCAGCCCGGCGATGCCGAGGATTTCACCGCGTCGCAGCGTAAAAGAGACGTTGTTGACGCGGCGGATATGGCGGTTGACGGGATGCCAGGCGGTGAGGTTTTCCACCTTCAGCACCGGGTCGCCGATCTCATGCGGCGCATGCGGATAGAGCGCGGTCAGCTCGCGGCCGACCATCATGGTGATGATGTCATCTTCGCTCATGCCCGCCGCCGGACGGGTGGCAATGTGCTGACCGTCGCGGATAACGCAGATGGTGTCGGAGATCGCCTTCACCTCATTCAGCTTGTGCGAAATGTAGATGCAGGCGATGCCGTGTTCACGCAGATTGCGGATGATACCGAGCAGCACCTCCGTCTCCTGCTCGGTCAGGGAGGAGGTCGGCTCATCCAGAATCAGCAGCCGGACCTGTTTGTTAAGGGCGCGGGCAATCTCCACCAGCTGCTGCTGGCCCAGACCTAACTCCCCCACGCGGGTGGCAGGAGAGACGTTGAGCCCGACCCGCGCCAGCAGCTGCTGGCAGCGCAGGGTCATGGTTTCATCATCCACCATGCCGAACCGGCTCAGTTCGGCACCGAGGAAGATGTTCTCCATCACCGTCAGTTGCCGCACCAGCGCCAGCTCCTGATGAATGATCACGATGCCTTTACGCTCGGTATCGCGAATCGTCTGTGCCTGAATTTCGTCGCCAGAGAAGTGGATCTGCCCCTCGAAATCGCCGTGCGGATAGAGTCCGCACAGGATTTTCATCAGGGTCGATTTGCCTGAACCGTTCTCACCGCACAGCGACATCACTTCGCCCGCCTCCAGGTGCAGGCTGACATCATTCAGCGCTTTCACGGCACCGAAACGCTTGGTGATGTTTTTCATTTCCAGCAGCATCGACTGTTCTCCCTCACGCTTTGCGCGGTCAGAGTTCGCTCTGTTTGTGGAAACCGTCTTTCACCACGGTGCTTTCGATATTGTCTTTGTTAACCGGAATCGGCTTCAGCAGCCGCGACGGCACATCTTTCAGGCCGTTGTTCAGCGTGCTGTTGCTGGCGGGTGTTTTGCCATCGCCCAGCTCGACCGCGATTTTCGCCGCTTCGGTCGCCAGCTCGGTGATCGGCTTGTAAACGGTCATGGTCTGGGTGCCCGCTTTGATGCGCTTAATCGCCGCCAGATCGGCATCCTGGCCGGAGATGGCCACTTTCCCGGCCAGTCCCTGCGCGCTCAGCGCCTGAATCGCTCCCCCGGCGGTGGCATCGTTGGAGGCGACCACCGCATCGATATGGTTACCATTGGCGGTCAGGGCATTTTCCATAATCTTCAGCGCATTTTCCGGCAGCCAGGCATCGACCCACTGATCGCCAACAATTTTGATGCTGCCGTTATCGATATAGGGTTTTAACACTTTCATCTGTCCGGCGCGGAACAGGCGGGCGTTATTATCCACCGGCGATCCGCCCATTAAAAAATAGTTGCCCTTAGGCACCTGTTTCACAATGCTTTCGGCCTGCAGCTCACCCACTTTTTCATTATCGAAAGAGATATAAAAATCGATATCGGCATTATTTATCATGCGATCATAGGCCAGCACTTTAATGCCTTCCCGCTTCGCTTCTGCGACGACGTTACTCAGCACCTGACCGTTGTAAGGAATAATCACCAGCACATCGACACCGCGATTGATCATATTTTCAATCTGCGACATCTGGGTTTCTTCATTGCCGTTCGCAGACTGAACAAACACCTGAGCGCCCTGCGACTCGGCCTGTTTTACAAAGATATCGCGATCTTTCTGCCAGCGCTCCAGGCGCAAATCATCAATTGCCATGCCGATCTTCACTTCTTTCGCCAGGCTGGTCTGGCTGAACAGCGCCAGCGCCGCACAGGCAGCAAACAGTGCATGTTTCATCTTCATTGTGATCATCCTGTAGGTTGAGGCTATTTTCGTTTCAGGCCGATAAACCAGGCGGATGAATTGTTGCCCTTATTTCTGAATGACAGCAATTACTGATTTTTATCCGGCTATTACGTTTTTTGGTTTATTTGTTTTTTTATGAGCGCGATCGGATTTTCATCCTTTTCGGAGAAACCATGCCGCGCGCGACGCTCCGCGTGGAATAGCCTTATTTTGCGAGCCAGCGCACAAATAATAATTATCTGAAACCCGGAGTGAAATATCGTAATTGAGCTGAGTCAGTCACCCATATCAAATATGGCTTCAACGCAGACCATTCGGGTACTGATGCTAAGGAGCAAACCATGCACGCTTATTTCGATCAGATCGATCGGGTTCGTTATGAAGGTCCCCAGTCGACGCATCCTCTCGCTTTCCGCCATTACAATCCTGATGAGGTGATCCTCGGCAAGACCATGGCGGAACATCTGCGCTTTGCCGCCTGCTACTGGCACACCTTCTGCTGGAACGGCGCGGATATGTTTGGTGTCGGCGCCTTTGATCGTCCCTGGCAGAAAAGCGGCGATGCATTGCAGCTGGCAAAGCAGAAGGCGGATGTGGCCTTTGAGTTCTTCCACAAGCTGAATGTGCCCTGGTACTGCTTCCACGACGTGGACGTCTCACCGGAAGGAGATTCGCTGCAAAGCTACAAAGAAAACTTTGCTGCCATGACCGATAAGCTGCTGGAGAAACAGCAGGAGACCGGCGTGAAACTGTTGTGGGGCACCGCTAACTGCTTTACCCATCCGCGCTATGGCGCAGGCGCGGCGACCAACCCCGATCCGGCTGTCTTTGCCTGGGCAGCGACGCAGGTCTGCAGCGCCATGCAGGCGACGAAAACGCTGGGTGGCGAAAACTATGTGCTGTGGGGGGGACGTGAAGGGTATGAAACGCTGCTGAATACCGATCTGCGTCAGGAGCGCGAGCAGATTGGCCGCTTTATGCAGATGGTCGTCGAGCATAAACATAAAATCGGCTTCCAGGGCACGCTGCTGATCGAACCGAAACCGCAGGAGCCGACCAAACATCAGTATGACTACGATGTCGCCACGGTTTATGGCTTCCTGAAACAGTTCGGGCTGGAGAAAGAGATCAAGGTGAACGTGGAGGCGAACCACGCCACGCTGGCCGGTCACTCCTTCCATCACGAAATTGCCACCGCCATTGCGCTGGGCATTTTCGGTTCGGTGGATGCGAACCGTGGCGATCCGCAGTGTGGCTGGGACACCGATCAGTTCCCGGTCAGCGTGGAAGAGAACGCGCTGGTGATGTATGAAATCCTTAAAGCGGGCGGCTTTACCACCGGCGGTTTAAACTTTGATGCCAAAGTGCGTCGTCAGAGCACCGACAAATATGATCTCTTCTACGGTCATATCGGGGCAATGGATACAATGGCGCTGGCGCTGAAGGTGGCGGCGCGCATGATCAGCGACGGCGAGCTGGATAAGCGTGTGGCGCAGCGCTACAGCGGCTGGAATAGTGAGTTCGGCCAGCAAATTCTGAAAGGCGAGTTTTCCCTCGACGCGCTGGCGGCGCACGCTCAGCAGCAGCAGCTCAATCCGCAGCATCAGAGCGGGCGTCAGGAGCAGCTGGAAAATCTGGTGAATCACTATCTGTTTGATTTCTGAACCTTCAGGAGCGGAGCATGTATATCGGGATCGATTTAGGCACCTCTGGCGTCAAAGTGGTGCTGATGGATGCACAGGGCAACGTGGTGGCGACAGAAACCTCGCCGCTGCAGGTTTCGCGTCCACACCCCCTGTGGAGCGAGCAGGATCCCGAAAGCTGGTGGCAGGCGCTGGATCAGGCGATGCAGGCGCTGAGCGCACAGCAGGATCTGGATGCCGTGCAGGCCATAGGGCTGAGCGGACAGATGCATGGAGCGACGCTGCTCGACAGCGCAAACCAGGTCTTACGCCCGGCCATGCTCTGGAATGATGGACGCAGTAAGGCGCAGTGCCGTGAGCTGGAGCAGAAGGTGCCGGATTCACGGGCGATCACCGGTAACCTGATGATGCCCGGCTTCACGGCCCCCAAAATGCTGTGGGTGCAGCAGCATGAACCGGCCATCTTCCGTCAGATCGCGCACGTGCTGCTGCCCAAGGATTACCTGCGCTGGCGGATGAGTGGCGACTTCGCTACGGATATGTCAGATGCCGCAGGCACGATGTGGCTGGATGTGGCGCAGCGTGACTGGAGCGATGTGATGCTGCACGCCTGCGATCTCAGTCGTGACCAGATGCCGCAACTCTATGAGGGCAATGCCCTGACCGGCACCTTACATGCTGACCTGGCGATACGCTGGAAGATGAACGCGGTGCCGCTGGCCGCTGGCGGGGGCGACAATGCCGCCGGTGCCGTGGGCGTCGGCATGACCGAACCCGGCCAGGGGATGCTGTCGCTGGGCACCTCCGGCGTCTATTTTGTGGTGAGCGACGGCTATCTCAGCAATCCGCAGCAGGCTGTTCACAGCTTCTGTCACGCGCTGCCGCAGCGCTGGCATCTGATGTCGGTGATGCTGAGTGCAGCCTCCTGTCTGGACTGGGCCGCGACGCTGACCGGCTGCCGGGATGTGCCTGAGCTGCTGGATGAAGCCGCGCGGGCGCGTGATGACGTGCCGCCACTCTGGTTTCTGCCCTATCTTTCCGGTGAACGCACGCCGCACAACAATCCCAACGCCCTCGGCGCCTTCTTTGGTTTTACCCACCAGCATGGTCGTCCCGAGCTGGCGCGGTCGGTGCTGGAGGGGGTCGGCTTTGCGCTGGCGCAGGGCATGGATGTGCTGCATGAGTGTGGCGTTCAGCCGGAGAGCATTATGCTGATCGGCGGCGGGGCGCGCAGTGCGCTGTGGCGTCAGATGCTGGCGGATATCAGCGGCCAGACGCTGGATTACTGTCATGGCGGCGAGGTTGGCCCGGCACTGGGCGCGGCCAGGCTGGCCCAGCAGGCGCTGGATGCCGGCGTCACCGTCCCGACACCGGTGCGGGTGCAGCGGCATCAGCCGGATCCCGGCAGAATGGCGGAGTACCGCTCACGCCGGGAAACCTTTGCAATCCTCTATCGGCAGCTCCTGCCGCTGATGAACTGATCGTGCCTGCCCGGCGCACGCTGAGCAGCATCAGAAAGCCCTGATGGCCGGGAGAGCGATCCCCCGGCCACCGTCTGTCAGCCAATCGCGCCCAGCGTATCTTCCTGACCCTGCTTCTTCGGCAGCAGGAACAGCGTCGCCACAATATCCAGCAGATAAATCAGCGCCAGCAGGGTAATCGCCGCCGTGAACGAAAACTGACTGGCCAGCAGCCCTATCACCACCGGCCCAAAGCCGCCCACGCCACGACCCAGGTTGAACAGGACATTCTGCGCGGTGGCCCGCACCTGCGGCGGGAAGGTATCGGAAATCAGCGCACCGTAGCCGCCGATCATGCCGTTAACGAACATCCCCATGATCGCGCCGGTCACCAGCATAATGGTGGGATCGCGCAGCTGGGCGTAGACCACCACCATCACCACGGCACCAAACTGGTAGAGCAGGAAGATTTTCCAGCGCGCAAAGCGGTCGGCCAGCACGCCAAACAGCCAGATGCCAAAGGTCATGCCGACGACGGTGACCGCCGTCCAGAGACCCGATTTGGTCAGGCTGAAGCCAAAGCTGGAGGAGAGGTAGCTCGGCATCCAGATCATCAGCCCGTAGTAGCCAAAGTTCTGTACGGAACAGAGAATAAAAATGCCGAGGCTGGCTTTGGCGGTGGTGCGATCGCGCACCAGCAGCTTCAGGCGCGCCGGGAAAGAGAGCGATGGCACCTGCTTGACCTGACGCTGATACGCTTCCGGCTCGCCCATGCCGCGGCGGATAGTAAACGAGACCAGCGCCGGCAGCAGCCCGACCAGGAACATGCCGCGCCAGCCGATAAGCGTCAGCAGCGGCGGCGTGATAAAGGCCGCCATCAGCACGCCGAGCTGCCAGCCAATGCCGACCCACGCTGACGCGCGATTGCGCTTCTCCACCGGCCAGGCTTCGGCAATCAGCGCCATGCCGATACCAAACTCGCCGCCCAGTCCGACGCCCGCCAGCGTGCGCCAGGCGAGCAGATCCCAGTAGCCCTGCGCCACCGCGCACAGACCGGTGAAGACAGAAAAGACCAGAATCGTGACGGTGAGCATACGGATGCGGCCAAAACGGTCGCTGAGATGACCAAACACGATGCCACCGATTACCGCGCCAATCAGCGTCCAGGTCACCAGCGATCCCGCCTGTGAGGGGTTGAGCGCCAGCGAAACGGAGATAGCCGGCAGCATAAAGCCGAGTATCAGCAGGTCGAATCCATCCATGGCATAACCACTGACCGCAGCCAGCATCGCTTTGCCGGGCGTGACGCCTGGCTTAGATTGGGGAGAAGGGGACATCTTTGCGCACCTCAGAGAGAAAAGTGCCGCAATTATAAAGAGTGTTCAGGGTGTGACCAATTGAAAAGGCTTATCCCTGCGCCGGGCAGGCACAGGGTAAGCGGGATCAGGAAGGGCGGTTGCTGCCGTCGTCACCCGACAGCAGTTCGTCGAGTCGGTCACCGCCAACGTGGCGGAAATCCTGACCTTTGACGAAATAGAAGATGATTTCGCAGATGTTCTGGCAGCGATCGCCGATGCGCTCAATCGCACGGGCGCAGAACAGCGCCGTCAGCACGCTGGGAATGGTGCGGGGATCTTCCATCATGTAGGTCATCAGCTGACGCACAATGCCCTCATACTCTTTATCCACCTTTTTATCTTCACGGTAGATAGTGATCGCCTCATTGAGATCCATGCGGGCAAAGGCGTCCAGCACATCATGCAGCATCTGTACGGTGTGGCGGCCCAGCGACTCCAGGCTGACCAGCAGCGGCAGATGCTGCTGACCAAACTTCTCCAGCGCCGTGCGGCTGATCTTCTCTGCCACGTCACCAATGCGCTCCAGCTCAGAGATGGTTTTGATGATCGCCATCACCAGCCGCAGATCGATTGCGGTTGGCTGACGTTTGGCGATGATGCGCACGCAGGCTTCATCAATCTCCACCTCCATCATGTTGACCTTCTGGTCACCGTCGATCACCCGCTGCGCCAGCTCGCCGTCCAGGTTGTGCATCGCGGTAATCGCGTCGGTCAGCTGCTGCTCGACCATCCCGCCCATGATCATCACCTGAGTGCGGATATGCTCCAGCTCGGCATTGAACTGACCGGAGATGTGTTTGTTCAGATTCAGATTATCCATGTCGATCTCCTGTCAGATCAGCCGTAGCGGCCGGTAATGTAGTCTTCAGTCTGCTTCTGCGCCGGTTTGGTAAACAGCGTGTCGGTGTCGCTGAACTCAATCAGCTCGCCCAGATACATAAAGGCCGTATGGTCAGAGCAACGTGCCGCCTGCTGCATGTTGTGCGTCACGATCACCACGGTGTAGTCCTGTTTCAGCTCGGTGATCAGCTCCTCGATACGCCCCGTCGAGATCGGGTCCAGCGCCGAGCAGGGCTCATCGAGCAGTAACACTTCCGGGCGAATCGCGATGCCGCGCGCAATGCAGAGACGCTGCTGCTGACCGCCGGAGAGACTGTAACCGCTCTGATGCAGCTTGTCTTTGGTTTCATTCCACAGTGCCGCTTTGGTCAGCGCCCACTGCACGCGCTCATCCATATCGGCACGTGACAGCTTTTCAAACAGGCGCACGCCAAAGGCGATGTTGTCATAGATCGACATCGGGAACGGGGTCGGCTTCTGAAAGACCATGCCGACGCGGGCGCGCAGCAGCGCAATATCCTGCTGGGCCGTCAGAATATTTTCGCCATCCAGCAGAATGTCCCCTTCGGCCCGCTGCTCAGGATAGAGGGAGTACATTTTGTTAAAGGTACGCAGCAGGGTCGATTTACCGCAGCCCGATGGCCCGATAAATGCCGTCACCTGATTCTTAGCGATATCCAGGTTGATGTTCTTCAGCGCATGAAACTTACCGTAATAGAAGTTCAGATTACGGACCTGAATTTTATCGGCTGATGCCGTCGCGATACTCATCATTCATCTCTCTTATACGGCGCCGCAGCGGGCCGCGCCGGAAGTTAACCGTGTTTGCCTTTGGCGAAAATCACCCGCGCGACAATGTTCAGCAGCAGCACGCACAGGGTAATAATCAGCACGCCCGCCCAGGCCAGGCTCTGCCATTCGGCGAACGGGCTCATGGCGAACTTAAAGATGGTGACCGGCAGGTTGGCCAGCGGCTGCATCATGTCCGTGCTCCAGAACTGATTCGAGAGCGCGGTAAACAGCAGCGGTGCCGTTTCCCCGGCGATGCGGGCGATGGCCAGCAGCACGCCAGTGATGATGCCGGAGACGGACGCCTTCAGGGTGATGGCCGAGATCATCTTCCACTTCGGCGTGCCCAGGGCGTAAGCCGCTTCACGCATGCTGTCTGGCACCAGACGCAGCATGTTTTCGGTGGTACGGATCACAATCGGCACCTGCAGCAGCGCCAGCGCTATCACCCCGGCCCAGCCGGAGAAGTGCTGCATCTGCGACACCACAAGGGTGTAGACGAACAGGCCGACCACAATCGACGGTGCCGACAGCAGAATGTCGTTAATGAAGCGGATCACCTCTGACAGGGCCGACTTGCGCCCATATTCCGCCAGATAGATACCGGCCAGAATCCCCAGCGGCGTGCCAAAGAAGGTTGACCAGAAAATCAGTAATCCACTCCCGGCCAGGGCATTCGCCAGCCCGCCGCCCGCGGTGTTCGGTGGCGGGGTCGATTCGGTAAACAGGGACCAGGAGAGGCCATCCACGCCGCGGGAAACCGTGGTAAAGAGGATCCACACCAGCCAGAACAGGCCAAACGCCATGGTCAGCAGCGACAGCGTCAGCGCGATCTTATTTTTGGTGCTGCGCCAGGACTGCATTTTACGGCGTGAAGCGTCCAGTTCGGCACGCGCCTGAATTTCAATCGTGGTCATGAGCGCGCTCCTTCACTTTTCGCCAGACGCATAATCATCAGCTTGGAAATCGCCAGAACGATAAAGGTAATCACAAACAGGATCAGCCCCAGCTCCATCAGCGCGGCAACATGCACACCCGACTCCGCCTCCGCAAACTCGTTGGCCAGCGCCGAGGTAATGCTGTTACCCGGCATAAACAGCGACGGACTGTCGAGCTGGTAGGTGTTGCCGATAATAAAGGTGACCGCCATGGTCTCACCCAGTGCACGACCCAGTCCCAGCATGATGCCGCCAATCACGCCATTTTTGGTAAACGGCAGGACGATGCGCCAGATCACTTCCCAGGTGGTGCAGCCGATGCCGTAGGCGGACTCTTTCATCATGACCGGCGTCTGCTCAAAGACGTCGCGCATCACGGAGGCGATGTAAGGGATGATCATGATGGCCAGAATCACCCCCGCCGCGAGAATACCGATACCGAAAGCGGGGCCGGAGAAGAGCGCGCCGACAATCGGAATGCCTGACATGACGTCGTTGACCGGCGTCTGAAAATATTCGGCAAACAGCGGGGCGAAAACAAACAGGCCCCACATGCCATAAACGATGCTCGGAATCGCCGCCAGCAGCTCAATAGCGGTGCCCAGCGGACGACGCAGCCAGCCGGGTGCGAGTTCAGTCAGGAACAGCGCGATACCAAAACTGACCGGCACGGCGATAATCAGCGCGATAAGGGAGGTCACCAGCGTGCCGTAGATCGGCACCAGAGCACCAAATTCTTCATTGGGCGCATCCCAGGTTTTGGTCCACAAAAAGGCGAAACCAAACTTCTGGATGCTGGGCCACGAGGAGATGATCAGGGAGACGATAATGCCGCCCATCAGTAACAGGACAATCAGCGCAGCCAGCCGGACCAGTGCACCGAAAATTTTGTCACCCTGTTTGCCTGGGGCTTTGAAAGCCGGCTTCGTTGCAGCCATAGAAGTCTCAGTCTTCAGAGGTTATCGGGGCGGCATGACGCCGCCCGTTGGGTCTGACCGGACGGTAGTCCGGTCAGGGTCGGTCAATTACTGATAAAGCGCTTTACCAGAACTGTCTTTGATATTGGCTTTCCAGGCGGCACGGATCTGTTCGGTTACGCTCGCAGGCAGCGCAGCATAATCCAGCGCGGTAGCGGTTTTGCCGCCGCTTTTGTAAGCCCAGTCGAAGAACTTCAGCACTTCAGCGCCTTTGGCCGCATTCGCCTGATCTTTGTAGATCAGAATGAAGGTGGTGGAGGAGATAGGCCAGGCATCTGCGCCCTTCTGGAAGGTCAGGTCCTGGGCAAATGATTTGCTCCAGTCAGCGCCTTTCGCAGCATTGCTGAAGCTGGTTTCGCTTGGCGCGACCGCTTTGCCATCGGCATCCATCAGTTTGGTGTAGGTCAGGTTATTCTGTTTGGCGTAGGCATATTCCACGTAGCCGATTGAACCCGGCAGACGCTGAACAAAGGCGGCGACACCGTCGTTGCCTTTCCCGCCCAGACCGACCGGCCAGTTAACGGTGTTCCCTTTACCGATTTTGCTGTTCCACTCCGGGTTCACCTTCGCCAGATAGCTGGTGAAGACGAACGAGGTGCCTGAACCATCCGCGCGGCGTACCACGTTGATGTTGGTCTCTGGCAGTTTTACGCCCGGGTTAAGTCTGGCAATCGCCGGGTCGTTCCATTTTTTGATGGTGCCAAGGTAGATATCACCGACGGTTTTGCCATCCAGCGTCAGCTGGCCTGACTTGATGCCTGGCAGGTTAACCGCCAGTACCACGCCACCGATGACGGTCGGGAACTGGAACAGGCCATTTTTCTGCAGATCTTCCTCTTTCATAGGCGCATCGGACGCACCGAAATCCACGGTTTTGGCGATGATCTGTTTGACACCACCGGATGAACCGATGCCCTGGTAGTTAATTTTGCTACCGGTGGCTTGCTGATATTCTGCTGCCCACTTGGCATAAACCGGTGCCGGGAATGTCCCGCCAGCGCCCGTGAGATCGGTGGCCGCAAAAGCAGATACCGCGCTGACGGCGAAGGTGGTGGCAAGAATTCGGGCTACGGTGCTACGCATCAGTGTCATGTTCCCTCCAGGGGAGAAAAGTCAGGCTCGGGGCCGTTTTAGTAAGAGTCAGTGATTGCTGCAGGAGGGAAAATAGGACAGTTTGATGACAGTGAAATGTACGAAATATGACAGTTATATGACAGTGCGCAAAAATGAAGTGGGCCCACTCTGGGGCCCACCTGATTATTCCACGGTAACCGATTTGGCCAGGTTACGGGGCTGGTCGACGTCGGTGCCTTTGATCAGGGCGACGTGATAGGAGAGTAACTGCAACGGCACGGTGTAGAAGATCGGCGCAATCACCTCTTCGACATGCGGCAGCGGGATAATCTTCATCCCGTCACTGTCGCTGAAGCCGGCATCCTGGTCGGCAAAGACATAGAGCAGGCCGCCACGGGCGCGCACTTCTTCGATGTTGGATTTGAGCTTCTCCAGCAGTTCGTTGTTGGGTGCCACAACGATGACCGGCATATCGGCATCAATCAGCGCCAGCGGGCCATGCTTCAGTTCGCCAGCGGCGTAAGCTTCCGCATGGATGTAGGAGATCTCTTTGAGCTTCAGCGCCCCTTCCATAGCGATCGGATACTGATCGCCACGTCCCAGGAACAGCGCGTGATGCTTGTCAGAGAAGCCTTCGGCCAGATTCTCAATCAGCTTATCCTGCGCCAGCATCTGCTCAATCCGGCTGGGCAGCGCCTGCAGCGCGTGCACGATCTCATGCTCGGTGTCGGCGGACATCCCTTTCAGACGGCCCAGTTTCGCCACCAGCATCAACAGGACGGCGAGCTGCGTGGTGAACGCCTTGGTCGACGCGACGCCGATTTCAGTGCCCGCTTTGGTCATCAGCGCCAGGTCCGACTCGCGCACCAGTGACGAACCGGCCACGTTGCAGACCGCCAGCGATCCCAGGTAGCCCAGCTCTTTCGAGAGGCGCAGCGCCGCCAGGGTGTCGGCGGTCTCGCCCGACTGCGACAGGGTGATCAGCAGGCTGTTTTTGCGCACCGCTGACTTGCGGTAGCGGAACTCCGAGGCGATCTCAACATCACAGGGGATGTTGGCCAGCGACTCAAACCAGTAGCGTGACACCATGCCAGAGTTATAGGAGGTACCGCAGGCGATAATCTGGATATGCTCGACCTGGCTCAGCAGCGCCTCGGCACCCGCACCCAGCTCGCTGAGATCCACCTGCCCCTGGCTGAAGCGACCGCTCAGGGTACTTTTCAGCGCCATCGGCTGTTCATAGATCTCTTTCTGCATGTAGTGACGGTAAATGCCTTTGTCACCGGCATCATATTGCAGGTTCGACTCAATCTCGGCGCGCGTCACGCTGTTGCCTTCCCGATCGATTACCGTCACGTCGCGGCGGCTGATCTCGGCGATATCGCCCTCTTCCAGATAGATGAAGCGACGGGTAACCGGCAGCAGCGCCAGCTGATCGGAGGCGATAAAGTTTTCACCCACGCCGCGACCGATGACCAGCGGGCTGCCGGAACGGGCCGCCACCAGCCGTGAAGGATCGCGGCTGTCCATGATGACCATGCCATAGGCACCGCGCAGCTGCGGGATCACGCGCAGCACCACGTCACGCAGCGATCCACCCTGCTTCTGCTCCCAGTGAACCAGATGCGCCACCACTTCCGTGTCGGTTTCAGAAACAAAAACGTAGCCGCGTTCGATCAGCTCCGCGCGCAGCGGCTCATGGTTTTCGATAATGCCGTTGTGCACGATGATGATATGTTCTGAGACGTGCGGATGCGCATTCGCTTCCGACGGCTCGCCATGGGTTGCCCAGCGCGTGTGCGCGATGCCGGTGCCCCCAATCAGCGGCTGCTGTTCAGCAGCTTCCGCCAGTTTCTGCACCTTCCCTAAACGCCGCAGGCGCGTAACGTGCCCCTGACGATCGACCACGGCCAGACCGGCCGAATCATATCCGCGATATTCAAGACGACGCAGACCTTCCAGCAGAATCTCTGCGATATCGCGCTGTGCTACTGCACCAACAATTCCACACATAATGATGTTTTCCTGACTACATGGCTTTTCGCCACTTTCGTTGTCATGCGACCTGATATCCGGCTTTGCCGGTTCCCCGAGCCTTGTAGAGAGTGGGGATTATAGTTTTGGCACTGCACTGTACCGGCCCGCATAAAGCGGGCCGTTAAAAATTTATTTTTTCTTCACCGGACGCTGCCAGTCCGCTTTGTGATTCTGCTCTTTGCGGTTGTAGACCAGACCGGCTTCGGTCACATCCTTCATGATGGTGGTGCCTGCCGCAATGGTAGCGCCTGCCGCCACGCTGACCGGGGCCACCAGCTGGGTATCTGAGCCCACAAAGACGTCATCGCCAATCACGGTTTTGAATTTGTTCGCGCCGTCATAGTTACAGGTGATGGTGCCTGCACCGATATTCACGTTGTCGCCGATCTCCGCATCGCCGAGATAGGAGAGGTGACCCGCTTTCGATCCTTTGCCCAGACGCGCTTTTTTCATTTCGACGAAGTTACCCACGTGGGCGGCGTGCGCCAGATCGCTGCCGGGACGCAGACGGGCAAACGGCCCGACGGTGACGGCGGTCGCGAGGGTGGCATCCTCGATCACGCTATAGGGGCTGATTTCGCAATCGTCGCCGATTACGCTGTTTCTGATGATGCAGCCCGCACCGATTTTCACGCGTGCGCCCAGCGTCACCTGACCTTCAATAATGACGTTGGTGTCGATCTCCACATCCCGCCCATGCGTCAGCGTTCCGCGCAGGTCAAAACGGGCCGGATCGCGGAGCATCACGCCCGCCAGCAGCAGTTTTTCCGCCTGTTCCGCCTGATAAGTGCGTTCTAAGGTCGCCAGCTGCAGCCGGTTGTTCACTCCGTCGGTTTCACTGATACGCGCCGGATGAACGGCATTGATCGTCCGCCCTTCCTGATGCGCCAGCGCAATAATGTCGGTGATGTAATATTCGCCCTGCGCATTATTGTTGGTGAGCTGCGCCAGCCAGCGTTTTAAATCGCCGCCGTTGGCGATAAGAATACCGGTGTTGATTTCGGTAATGGCAAGCTGTGAAGGGCTGGCATCTTTCTGTTCGATGATGCCGGTGATGGTGCCGTTCTCACGCACAATGCGCCCGTATCCGGTGGGGTCGTCCAGCACTACGGTGAGTAACCCGATACCGCCCTGCGGTCTGGCTTCGCGCAGCCGCTTCAGGGTCTCCAGAGAGATCAGCGGCACGTCACCATACAGCATCATGATCTCTTCATCATCGGCAAACGCAGGCGCGGCCTGCTGCATCGCGTGGCCGGTGCCAAGCTGTTCAGCCTGCAACACCCAGTTGAGTGCACTATCAGTGAGGGTTGCTTTCAGGCGGTCGCCGCCGTGACCATAAACCAGATGGATGTGCTGTGCGCCCAGCCCTTTGGCGGCGTCAATGACATGCTGAACCATCGGTTTGCCTGCCAGCGTATGCAGAACTTTCGGCAGATCGGAATACATACGGGTGCCCTTGCCAGCAGCAAGGATCACCACACTCATCGCACTGTTAGACATAACTATCCTGGGTGAATTTTTACGGGTGAAAGTAAAACGGTTTAGGGGGGAGATTACTACATTTTTCTCAGGCCGAAATTAGGCGAAGAGGCCGATTTGCCACAGCAGACAAAAAAAATGCCAGCCCTCGGGCTGGCATTTCGTGACGCATAAAGCTGGATTACATCGCTTTTTTGGTCAGTTCGATCACGCGCAGTTTAGCAATGGCTTTCGCCAGCTCGGCAGAGGCCTGAGCATAGTCCACGTCGCCGTGGCTGCTGTTCATGTGCTCTTCTGCTTTGCGTTTTGCTTCCAGAGCACGCGCTTCATCCAGATCGGTACCGCGAATCGCGGTATCGGCCAGAACGGTGCTGCTGCCCGGTTGCACTTCCAGCACGCCGCCAGAGAGGTAGATATACTCCTCTTCGCCGTGCTGTTTCACGATACGGATCATTCCAGGCTTAATGGCAGTCAGCAGCGGCGCATGGCCAGGGAAAATCCCCAGTTCACCTTCGCTACCTGACACCTGAATTTTCTGTACCAGACCAGAGAACAACTGCTCCTCTGCGCTGACCACATCCAGGTGATAAGTCATAGCCATAATCTTCCTCCCGGGAAACCGTTATTACAGTTTCTTCGCTTTTTCCACGGCTTCTTCGATGGCACCAACCATGTAGAAGGCCTGCTCTGGCAGGTGGTCAAACTCACCTTCCATGATGCCTTTAAAGCCACGGATAGTGTCTTTCAGGGAAACGTATTTACCCGGTGAACCGGTGAATACTTCCGCAACGAAGAACGGCTGAGACAGGAAGCGCTGAATCTTACGCGCACGTGCCACCAGCAGTTTATCTTCTTCAGACAGCTCATCCATACCGAGGATGGCGATGATGTCTTTCAGCTCCTGATAACGCTGCAGCAGTGACTGAACGCCACGTGCAACATCATAGTGCTCCTGACCCACAACCAGCGGATCCAGCTGACGGCTGGTAGAATCCAGCGGGTCAACGGCCGGGTAGATACCCAGAGAGGCAATCTGACGGCTCAGCGTAACGGTTGAGTCCAGGTGCGCGAAGGTGGTCGCTGGTGACGGGTCAGTCAGGTCATCCGCAGGAACGTAAACGGCCTGTACGGAGGTGATTGAACCGGTCTTGGTGGAGGTAATACGCTCCTGCAACACACCCATCTCTTCTGCCAGCGTTGGCTGGTAACCTACCGCAGATGGCATACGACCCAGCAGTGCAGAAACTTCTGTACCGGCCAGGGTATAACGGTAGATGTTATCGATGAACAGCAGAACGTCGCGGCCTTCATCACGGAATTTTTCCGCCATGGTCAGACCGGTCAGTGCGACGCGCAGACGGTTACCCGGCGGCTCGTTCATCTGGCCATAGACCAGCGCAACTTTATCGATAACGTTAGAGTCGGTCATTTCGTGGTAGAAGTCGTTACCCTCACGAGTACGCTCACCCACACCGGCAAACACAGAGTAACCTGAGTGCTCAGCCGCGATGTTACGGATCAGTTCCATCATGTTGACGGTTTTACCCACACCCGCACCACCGAACAGACCGACTTTACCGCCTTTCGCAAACGGACACATCAGGTCGATAACCTTGATGCCGGTTTCCAGCAGTTCCTGCGAGTTAGACTGATCTTCATAAGAAGGTGCCGCGCGGTGAATAGAGGCGATCTCTACTGCGCTGCCATCTTCTTCTTTCAGCTCGCCTTTCATATCGATTGGCTCGCCGAGAACGTTCATGATACGGCCCAGGGTCGCTTTACCGACTGGAACCTGAATCGGTTTCTGCAGGTCGTTGACGTTCAGACCACGCTTCAGGCCGTCAGACGTACCCATTGCGATGGTACGCACAACGCCGCCGCCCAGCTGCTGCTGAACTTCCAGCACCAGACGTGCATCACCATTCATCACCTCGAGGGCGCTGTACACTTGCGGTACCGCGTCCTGAGGGAATTCGACGTCAACAACGGCGCCGATAATCTGGACAATCTTTCCAGTTGCCATCTTGAATCCTCTACCTAATTCCAAACCTGGTTAAACCGCGGAGGCCCCCGAGACGATCTCGGTAAGTTCCTGGGTGATGCTGGCCTGACGAGCTTTGTTGTACACCAACTGCAGCTCTTTGATCAGATTTCCGCCGTTATCGGTTGCGGCTTTCATCGCCACCATACGTGCGGCCTGCTCACTGGCCAGATTTTCCACCACACCCTGATAAACCTGCGATTCGACATAACGACGCAGCAGGGTATCCAGCAGCGCTTTCGGATCGGGTTCGTACAGGTAATCCCAGGTCTTCGCCTTCATCTCTTCTTCACCTTCCGCTGGCGCTAACGGCAGCAGTTGGGTGATGGTCGGAGTCTGAGACATGGTGTTATTGAACTTGTTACTGACGATCATCAGCTTGTCGATGCGGCCTTCATCATAAGCCTGCAACATCACTTTTACCGGGCCAATCAGGTCAGACAGGGCAGGTTTATCGCCCATGCCGCTGACTTGCGCCACGATGTTGCCACCCACAGCACTGAAGAATGACGCCCCTTTTGAACCGATAATCGACAGATCGCTCTGCACGCCTTTATCGGACCAGGACTTCATATCCGCCAGTAATTTTTTGAACAGGTTAATGTTCAAACCACCACAAAGCCCGCGGTCTGTTGAAACGACCAGGTAGCCGACGCGCTTGACGTCGCGCTGTTCCAGGTAAGGGTGCTTGTATTCCAGATTACCCAACGCAAGGTGACCAATCACTTTGCGCATGGTGTCTGCATACGGACGGCTGGCCGCCATGCGTTCCTGCGTTTTACGCATCTTGGAGGCGGCGACCATTTCCATCGCTTTGGTGATTTTCTGCGTGTTTTTCACGCTTCCAATCTTGCTTCGTATCTCTTTTGCGCCGGCCATTAGCTTCTCCTCAAAGCCTTGCGGCCTGCCTTTTCAGACAAGCCGCCAGACATTACCAGGACTGGGTTGCTTTAAACGTATCGATCAGGCCTTTCAGCTTCGCTTCGATATCGTTGTTAAAGTTGCCCGACTGGTTGATTTCAGCCATCAGCTCAGCGTGGTCGCGATCGGCGAAGGCCAGCAGTGCAGCTTCAAAGCTACCAATTTTTGCCAGTTCAACGTCGTTCAGGTAGCCACGCTCGGCAGCGAACAGAACCAGACCCTGCTGCGCGACAGACATCGGCGCATACTGTTTCTGCTTCAGCAGCTCGGTCACTTTCTGACCGTGGCTCAGCTGTTTACGGGTTGCATCATCCAGATCAGAAGCGAACTGCGAGAACGCCGCCAGTTCACGATACTGTGCCAGCGCGGTACGGATACCACCGGACAGTTTCTTGATGATCTTGGTCTGTGCAGCACCACCAACACGGGATACCGAAATACCTGGGTTAACCGCCGGACGAATACCGGAGTTGAACAGGTTCGATTCCAGGAAGATCTGACCGTCAGTAATCGAGATTACGTTGGTCGGAACGAACGCAGAAACGTCGCCCGCCTGAGTTTCGATGATCGGCAGTGCAGTCAGTGAACCGGTTTTACCTGTCACCGCGCCATTAGTGAAACGCTCAACATATTCAGCGCTTACGCGTGATGCACGTTCCAGCAGACGAGAGTGGAGATAGAACACGTCGCCAGGGAATGCTTCACGACCCGGTGGACGACGCAGCAGCAGAGAGATCTGACGGTATGCGATAGCCTGCTTGGAGAGGTCATCATAAACGATCAGCGCATCTTCACCGCGGTCACGGAAGTATTCGCCCATCGCACAACCTGCGTACGGAGAGAGATACTGCAGTGCAGCAGATTCAGACGCAGACGCCACAACAACGATGGTGTTCTGCAGTGCGCCATGCTCTTCCAGCTTACGAACCACGTTAGAGATGGTTGAGGCTTTCTGACCAATCGCAACGTAGACACACTTGATGCCTGAGTCGCGCTGGTTGATGATCGCATCGATCGCCATCGCGGTTTTACCGGTCTGACGGTCACCGATGATCAGCTCACGCTGGCCACGGCCGATTGGAATCATCGCATCGACCGACTTATAACCGGTCTGAACCGGCTGGTCGACTGACTGACGGTCGATAACGCCAGGAGCAATCACTTCAACCGGTGAGAAACCGTCGTTGTCGATTGCGCCTTTACCGTCGATAGGAGCACCCAGGGTGTTCACGACGCGGCCCAGCAGGCCACGGCCTACCGGTACTTCAAGAATACGGCCAGTACACTTAACCTTCATGCCTTCGGCGAGGTCAGCGTAAGGACCCATCACCACTGCACCAACCGAGTCACGCTCGAGGTTCAGGGCGATAGCGTAACGGTTACCCGGCAGGGCAATCATCTCACCCTGCATGACATCGGCCAGGCCGTGTACGCGGATGATACCGTCACTTACAGAAACAATCGTACCTTCGTTGTGAGCTTCGCTCACGACATTGAACTGAGCAATGCGCTGCTTGATCAGTTCGCTGATTTCGGTGGAATTCAGTTGCATATGCTCCAGTCCCCTTAAGACTGCAAGACGTCAGCCAGACGGTCAAGACGGCCGCGTACGCTGCCATCAATAACCAGATCACCCGCACGGATGATCACGCCTGCCATCACAGACTTATCAATTTTGCAATTCAGCTTAACTTTGCGTGACAGACGTTTTTCCATCGCGGCGCTGATTTTATTCAGCTGGTCGTCACTCAGCGTACTGGCGGAGATAACATCAACTTCAGCGGTGGCTTCATGAGCGTCACGCAGTTCGATGTATTGGGCCAGTACAGCCGGAAGCGCTGTCAAACGTCCGTTTTCCGCCATCACCTTAATCAGGTTCTGCGCGGGTTCATCCAGTTGATCACCACAGACTGCGTTAAACGACGCTGCCAGCGCTTCCGGTGCTAACGCACCAGAGAGAAGATCAGCCATCTGTTCATTGCGAGCCACTTCTGCGGCGAACGCCAGCATCTGTTGCCAGCGTTCAATACTTTGATGCTCAACAGCAAAGTCAAAAGCTGCTTTGGCGTAGGGGCGAGCTACAGTAATCAGATCAGACATCAGCCCCTCCCTCCTTACAGTTCAGCGACCAGTTTATCAACGATGTCGCTGTTAGCAGCTTCATCCACGGAGCGTTCGATGATCTTCTCGGCGCCAGCCATAGCCAGCAACGCGACTTGCTTACGCAGTTCTTCACGTGCACGTTTACGTTCGGCGTCAATTTCCGCCTGCGCTTGTGCCACGATACGATTACGTTCGTTTTCAGCTTCGGTTTTGGCTTCGTCCAGAATCTGCGTGCGACGCTTGTTCGCCTGCTCGATAATGACCTGAGCGTCTTCTTTGGCTTTTTTCAGCTGGTCGGTCGCATTAGCCTGCGCGAGATCCAAATCTTTCTTCGCACGTTCAGCAGAAGCAAGGCCTTCAGCAATTTCTTTCTGGCGCTTTTCGATGGCAGCCATAATCGGCGGCCATACGTACTTCATGCAGAACGCGACAAACAGGATGAACGCGATAGCCTGGCCGAGGATTGTTGCATTAATGTTCACAGCACAATGCCTCTAGATTGAGTATTTAACTTTTCTGCCGTTATCAGCGATAAGCGGCAGAATCCGTTCACCCCTGCACATTGTGCGCTGAGTGAACACAGGGCTTTAGGCGACAGCAAACATCACGTACAGACCCAGACCAACAGCGATCATCGGGATTGCATCCACCAGACCCATTACAACAAAGAACTGCGTACGCAGCAGAGGAATCAGGTCAGGCTGACGAGCAGCGCCTTCCAGGAATTTTCCTCCGAGGATGCCGATACCGATCGCAGCACCGATTGCCGCCAGGCCCATCATCACAGCGGCAGCCATGTACAGCAGATCCATATTCAGGTTTTCCATGACAGTCTCCAGTTTGTTTCAGTTAAATGCTCCCTTCATCTTCCGGGCTTCAGCGGCGTGCGCTGCCACCCGGAATCAGGAGGGAAAGTAGTGTTGAGAAAAAAATCAATGCTCTTCAGATGCCATCGACAGATAGACGATCGTGAGGACCATGAAAATGAAAGCCTGTAGCGAAATGATCAGGATGTGGAAAATGGCCCACGGCACATTCAGCACCCACTGTGACCACCACGGCAACAGACCGGCAATAAGGATAAAGATCAGTTCACCCGCATACATGTTACCGAACAGTCGTAAACCCAGTGAAACAGGCTTAGACAGCAGGCTTACACCTTCCAGAATCAGGTTGATCGGGATGAAGATCGGGTGGTTAAAAGGCTGCAGCGTCAGCTCTTTCGTGAAGCCGCCAATGCCTTTCATTTTGACGCTGTAGAACAGAATCAAAATAAATACGCCCAACGCCATAGAGAGCGTGATGTTCACGTCTGCAGACGGTACGACGCGCAGCGCCGGTAACCCCAATACGTGCTCGCCGATATAAGGCAGCAGGTCGATTGGCAGCAGATCCATGAAGTTCATCAGGAAGACCCAGACAAAGATTGTCAGAGCCAGCGGGGCGATAAGTTTACTCTTACCGTGATACATGTCGCGCACGTTACTATCAACGAAGCCGACAACCAGTTCGATAGCCGCCTGCATTTTCCCTGGCACACCGCTGGTGACAGACTTCGCCACGCTACGGAACAACACCAGGAAGATAACTCCCAGCACCAGAGAGAAAAACATGGAATCGATATTTAATACCCAGAACGTCGCGGGAGCGTCGTGCGGATTCACTAACTCGAAGGTACGCAGGTCCAACTGAAGATGAGTCAGGTGGTGACCAATGTACTCTTGCGGAGTAGAGATTTCTCCTGCAGCCATGATGCCTCTTACCCTTTGTTGTTAATTACCGCCGGTGCCAGCATGTGTACCACCAGCACCGATAACCAGGTTATTCCGACCGGCCAGAAGACCGCGCCGAATAGACCCAACGCCACAATGAGCAAAATGATGGTCGCAAACACTTTGGCTATTTCACCTAAAGCGAAGCTCCACGCGACTCGCCCCGAAGCGGGGGATTGCCCCTGCAGGCGCCAGGCTAAAAACAAAAACAATACGTTTGGCAGCCAGGCTGCCGCTCCGCCAGCAAGAGCAGAGACACCCCACGTGACATCTTTAACAGCAAAGAGTGCGCCGATGATAACTATCGTCACCAGCTGAATCATCAGCACCGTTCGGGCGAATTTCACACTGTAAAGAGACACTGACATGACGCTGATACTCTCCTGCCCCATCAGGGGTATGTCGCGTGTCGTATAAGACTGCCTTTGCGCAGTTGAGTCAAGCAGCAAAAGCCGTGCAAATTATACGGGCCGCACCTGCGATTTCAATCGGTAAGTAGCGAAAAGGTGAACAATTATTTAAATTTCTTTCCGGAGGGCTATTTTTTCAAAGATTACCCTGCCGGAATTCATCTGAATCGGACTGAAAATTCACTGGCGTCTTGCTTTTAAAGCGTGCTTTAGATCACATAATAAGCACCTGCGCCAGAATGAGTTTTATCGGGGTGCTATTTCAGCGCCCGGCCTGCATCGGTTAAGCCTATGTGAATCAGCCACTTAAAATTAGATCGCTGTAGCGGAAAGCGTAATTTCCCGGAAAACAGGCTATTGACATCGAACTGTGCCTGAGAATCGTGAAACTGATATTACGCACGGCAGGTTATTACCGCGATATATTTTCTGACGTGACTATTTTTATTCCGCTACCCGGCTATACAAGTGATATTTCTGATAACCAAATGTGAATTAAAGGTTAAATGTAACAGAGCTTTTCGGATAATTTCCATCGGCCTTTTTAACCTTCTTACCGCGCGCGTTTAATCAAAAACTTTTATCACACCGATCTCGTCTGCGTTTTTTTTAATCAGCCGCCTGAGAGGGCCTGAGGCGGAAACGCGCTAAGACCCTGCTGACAATAAGGCTACTGGTGACGCAGAATGACCAGGTGGCGGTCACCGTCCAGCTGAGGCACCTGCAGTCTGATGACGGAATCTACCCCAAAGCCCGCCGGTAAAGCGGCAATTTCATCGTCTGGTCGCACCCCTTTCAGCGCAAAGAAGCGCCCTTCCCTTCCCGGCAGATGATGACACCAGGTCACCATATCGGTCAGGGAGGCAAAAGCACGGCTGATCACCCCGTCGAACGGCGGTTCCGCCGGGAAGGTCTCTACCCGGCTCTGGACCGGCGTGATGTTAGTAAGTCCTAACTCATGCTGAACCTGACGCAGGAACCGGACCCGCTTGCCCAGACTGTCGAGCAGCGTAAAGTGCGCATCCGGCATGACGATAGCCAGCGGAATGCCTGGCAGACCCGGTCCGGTGCCAACATCAATAAAGCGTGTGCCCTGAAGATGCGGCGCCACCACGATACTGTCGAGGATATGACGTACCAGCATCTGCTGCGGATCGCGGACGGAGGTCAGGTTGTAGGCTTTGTTCCACTTATCCAGCAGGCCGACATAGGCAACCAGCTGCTGTTTTTGTTGATCGGAGAGGGAAATACCGGCTGCATTGAGCAGCGACGTGAGTGTGTTAATCACAGCATAAGTCCATTCAGCGGGGGCGAGTCTCCTCGCCCCGTTTAAGATCAGGCGCTTTTGCGCAGCAGACCCTGTTTTTTCAGGTAAATAAGCAGAATCGAGATGGCCGCCGGGGTAATACCGGAAATGCGCGTCGCCTGCCCGATCGACGTCGGCTTGTGATCGTTCAGCTTGGCAATCACCTCATTGGAGAGTCCATTCACCTGGCGATAGTCGAGCTCAACCGGCAGCAGCGTGTTCTCATTACGCAACTGACGATCGATCTCTTCCTGCTGACGCGCGATGTAGCCTTCATACTTCACCTGAATCTCAACCTGCTCAGCGGCCTGCTCATCAGCCAGTGCCGGGCCGAAGGCCTCCAGCGCCATCAGCTTCAGATAGGTCATCTCTGGACGACGCAGCAGATCTTCACCACTCGCTTCTTTGGTCAGCGGCGCGCTGAGCACCGTATTGACGTCGGAAACGTGTTCGGATTTTGGATGAACCCAGATATCGCGCAGACGCTGACGCTCCTGCTCAATCGCTTCCAGCTTCTGATTGAAGCGCGCCCAGCGTGCATCATCGACCAGACCCAGTTCACGGCCGGTTTCGGTCAGACGCAGATCGGCATTGTCTTCGCGCAGCATCAGACGGTATTCGGCACGGGAGGTAAACATGCGGTACGGCTCTTTGGTGCCGAGCGTACAGAGGTCATCAACCAGCACGCCCAGATAAGCCTGATCGCGACGCGGTGCCCAGCCCTCTTTGTCAGCAGACTGACGGGCGGCGTTCAGACCGGCCAGCATCCCCTGCGCAGCGGCTTCTTCATAACCGGTTGTGCCGTTGATCTGTCCGGCAAAGAAGAGGCCGTCGATAAACTTACTCTCCAGCGTCGGTTTGAGATCGCGCGGATCGAAGAAGTCATACTCAATGGCATAACCCGGACGCACGATCTTCGCATTCTCCATCCCCTTCATTGAGCGGACGATCTGCATCTGCACGTCAAACGGCAGGCTGGTAGAGATACCGTTCGGGTAGATCTCATTACTGGTCAGCCCTTCCGGCTCCAGGAAGATCTGATGCGAGTTACGATCGGCAAAGCGCATGACTTTGTCTTCGATCGACGGACAGTAGCGCGGGCCGATCCCTTCGATGATCCCGGCGTACATCGGGCTGCGATCCAGGTTTTCGCGGATCACGTTGTGGGTTTTCTCATTGGTATGAGTGATCCAGCACGGCACCTGCTGCGGATGCTGAGCGGCACTGCCCATAAACGAGAAGACCGGCATCGGGTTATCCCCATGCTGCGGGCTCAGCACTGAAAAATCGATGGTGCGAGCGTCAATGCGCGGCGGCGTGCCGGTTTTGAGGCGGTTTACCCGCAGCGGCAGCGCGCGAAGTCGTTTTGCCAGCGGAATGGACGGGGGATCACCTGCGCGACCGCCACTGTAGTTGTCCAGACCGATATGAATTTTGCCGTCCAGGAAGGTTCCGACGGTCAGTACCACGGTTTTCGCGCGGAACTTCAGTCCCATCTGAGTCACGGCACCCACCACACGATCGTTTTCAACGATGAGATCGTCGACCGCCTGCTGGAAGACCATCAGGTTAGGCTGGTTCTCCAGGGCAGTGCGCACCGCCTGGCGATAGAGCACGCGATCGGCCTGAGCACGGGTAGCCCGCACCGCCGGCCCTTTGCTGGCGTTTAGTATCCTAAACTGGATACCGGCCTGGTCGATCGCATGGGCCATCAGACCCCCCAGGGCATCCACTTCCTTCACCAAATGTCCTTTGCCAATGCCACCGATCGCCGGGTTGCAGGACATTTGTCCAAGCGTATCAATGTTATGGGTGAGTAACAGGGTTTGCTGACCCATTCGGGCTGCCGCCATTGCGGCTTCGGTGCCCGCATGACCACCACCAATTACGATGACGTCAAAAGGATCCTGATAAAACATGAAGTGGTACCTCGGTTGATGAACGTGCAGGATCGTCGTCCTGGGGCGTGGATTCTACTCAAATTCCGTCTGGGGTGAAAGCCGCGGGATCGTCCGGTTTTAAAAGAAAGGATCTTAGATCTGTATATGATCTTTCTGTTAGATCTCTTATTAGGATCCCGGCCTCCTGTGGATATGTGCCAGAAGCATTGCAAAAACAACAGGATGGGCAGGATCACTAGCTGTGAGTGATCGGTGATCCTGATCCGTATAAGCTGGGATCAAAACTTTAGGTTATACACAGCTCAAAAAACATGCATCGGTTGTTCTTTGGATAACTACCGGTTATACGCAGTAAAAGAGGGTAGTTATCCACAAAATAAACGAGCGGAAAAGGATAAAATCAGCATCTTCCACTGGGGATCGTCACTATTTCGCGATCCCCGTCCACGATTCAGATCGCGTTTTTCCACGTTTCCAGCCAGGCCTCTGCCGGATCTTCAGGGATCTCATGCTCCAGCACGTCAATCTCCAGACGATCGCCTATCCGCTGCGCCCCCTGTGCGGTCAGCAGCGCATCAATCTGGCGGATCGCGCCGCAAAAGAGATCGTACTCATGGTTGCCGAGTCCGACAGCGCCAAAGCGAAGCTGAGAAAGATCGGGCTGGCTGTCGCGGATGGCTTCAGCGAGTGGCAGCAGATTGTCAGGAATATCGCCGGCACCATGCGTTGAGCAGACCACCAGCCAGATACCGGTCTGCGGTACCTCATCCAGCTCCGGGCCATGCAGCAGCTGCGTGGAGAAGCCTGCTTCCTGTAATTTTTCTTCCAGATGTTCAGCCACATACTCGGCGCTTCCCAGAGTACTGCCACTGATTAAGGTAATATCGGCCATCTTGCTCTCCCGGACAGTAAGGCGAGCATTGTACGCTGTGATCAAGCGGTGATCCACCTGTGGACAACAGGGTTAATGGATCGGGAAAGGCGAACGCAGCCGTTGCCAGCCGCCACATTCGTCAGGGATAAGATTATGCACAGGGGAAGGAACGATCAGGGCTTGATGGTACGCATGATCGGGTTTTGCAGCGAGATCAGGGTTTCGGTTGACTGAATTTCATCAATGGTCTGGATCTTGTTGATCAGCACCTGCTGCAGGGCATCGATTGACCGGCACATCACCTTAATAAAGATGCTGTAGTGACCGGTGGTGTACCAGGCTTCAACCACCTCATCCAGCGCATCCAGTTTGCTCAGCGCCGCCGGATAGTCACGCGCGCTCTTCAGGATAATGCCGATAAAGCAGCAGACATCAAACCCCAGCTGGCGCGGATCGATATCCACCCGCGTGCCGAGGATAATACCCGCCTGCTTCATCTTCTCCACGCGCACATGAATGGTGCCGGGACTGACATTAAACTGCTTTGCCAGCTCGGCGTAAGCGGTGCGCGCATTCTCAAGCAGGGCATTCAGAATGCCGCGATCCAGATTGTCGAGCTGCAGATGTTCGGCCATGGCCATCCTCGTTGTGGGTCTGCTTAAGTGAACAAGGGTGAATGTGCAGCAAAATAGTGGTTCAGGCAACTCCCGGCAGCGACGGGCGCCGCTGCCGGGTTGCTTAGCGTTTGCGCCAGACGGTGACCTGCGCCAGCGTATGCTGGAACTTGCGGGCCGTTTCGCGGATCACGAACGGCACATCCTGCGGTTCATCGATCAGCTCGAAGTCGGCAGCCAGCAGCCGTTGCAGCGCCTGCAGGGTCGTCAGGGCCTCTCCGTTTTCCCGCACGCCGCCCAGCCAGTTCTCTTTCGGCGTGAAATCTTCCAGCCAGGTGTAAGGCGATGAGAGCAGCAGAATGCCGCCCGGACGCAGCATCGGCGTCACATCCTGCAGGAAGCGCGCGGGCTGACGCAGACGATCGATCAGATTGGAGGCAAGCACCAGATCGTAACCGGCCGGTTGCGGCTTCAGGTTGCAGGCGTCCCCCTGCACAAAGCGGATTCGCTGCGCCAGATCGCTCTCCAGATCGAAATCTTTCAGGCGAACCTGACGATACTCGACCAGATCGCCCTCCTGAGGCAGGAGATAGCGGAAATCTTCACCGCTGGTCAGCTGCAGCGCCACATCGATGAAGCGCGCCGAGTAGTCCATGCCGGTGACGCGTTCAAAGTGGCGGGCCAGTTCAAAACTGGCGCGTCCGGTCGCGCAGCCGATATCCAGGGCGTCGCCCCGGGCTCGGGTGTAATTCAGCGCCAGCTTCACCAGGCTTTCGGCATAGTTTTCCACGCCGAAATAGCGCGGGCCATACTGGAAGTCGAGATACTGCGACACCATGGCGTCAGACTCATACGGATTCAGCGCCATGCTCTCCCTGTGCCCGGACACCACATAGCGGAAACCGGCATGCTGGAAGAAGTGGCGGCGAAACGCATAGCGTGCCGATTTCAGGGCTTCGTTGCCGGTGGATATCCAGCTGCCCCCTTTGATCAGCGAGTGTTTGCCATCAAACGTCGGCGTCGAGAAATCGTCGTAAAGCGGATGGACCCGGAAGCCTTCGAAGCCGTTAATTGGCGTGGTGGTCCACTGCCAGACGTTGCCGACGATATCGAAGAAGTCGCCCTGGGCGAACAGATCGACCGGTGACGAGGAGGCCCAGTAAGCCAGGTTAATGTTGCCCGGTGCCTGCTCCCAGTGCGGCTGGTCGCCGGCAACCTGTTCGCGCAGCTGAGTCCACTCCGCTTCGCAGGGAAGCTGTATCGCCAGCCCCGTCTGCTCTGCTTTCCAGCGGCAGAAGGCGGCGGCTTCCAGCTGATTGACCTCGGCAGGCCAGTCCCAGGGCATCGCCACCTCTTCACACATCAGACGCAGTTTCAGCTGATCGGGCATCGCAGGTGTGCCAACCCAGAAGGTGGGCATCTCTGCTTTGGCAAACTGACACCAGCCCCAGCCTTCATCATCCCACCAGCGACGATCCTGATATCCCCCCGCCTCGACGAAGGCCAGAAATTCTGCGTTGCTGACCAGCATTTTGCTCGCCTGGAACGGCTGCAGCGTAATCTGCTGGCGGCCATACTCATTATCCCAGCCGTAGGTGTCGTCAGTTTTACCCAGCGTGACCGTGCCGCCGGGCATCGGCAGCAGGGCGTTGGCCGGAACAGCCTGACGCTGGTGGCGCGCCAGCGGACAGATGGGCCATGCGGACTGCGGCTTAACCCACTCAATCGGAAGCTGGCGGATCAGCACGCTGGAGGTTTCCAGATGGATGCGCTCATGCTCGATGCCCATCAGGATCACCCAGGCCGGACTTTCCCAGTCGATCGGCAGAGTCAGCGGCATGGTCTGGATGAGATCGCTGACCAGGGCTTTCACGCGTCCCCGGTATTCACGCACTTCATCGACGGTGGGCCAGTCGTAGTGACTGTCGTTGAGATCGTCCCAGCTCATTTCATCCACCCCAATCGCCATCATCGCTTCGATGCGATCGTTCAGACGCGCGTCGATGAGACGTCCGGCCATCAGCTTATTAATGTAGAAGGTCGCCGTGTGACCGAAATAGAAAATCAGGGGGTGGCGCAGCGGAATGGCTTTGGTGAACCAGGCCTGCGGATCCGCCAGACAGGTAAACAGACTCTCATACTGGTCCCAGGTCTGATGGAAATAGGCCAGCAAATCGGCACGTTTTTGTTCGCTATTCTGGCCGGAGAGCAATAACGTCCGCGTAGGTGCAGGCAGATCGCGGTGGGGTTGAGCAAGCGTCACAGGAAGCTCCAGATTGCTGAGTAAGTGAAACGGTAATTCACTATAGCAAAGAAGCTTTTCTGCCAGATGACTTAGAGCCTGCCCGTCAGGCTATTTTATTTGCCACTCTGAACCTGGGCAGTGCTCACAATCCTCACGTACTCCGTGTACGCTCCGGTTGTTCCGCGCTGTCCGTGTCCAGACTGCCTGCAACAATTACGCCTGTCGGGACAGGCTCTTAACGGCGCCAGTGACGCAGAAGGCGGCTTTTCATGCCGGTATCGAAACGCCAGATATGGTCGAAGATGCGCAGAATACCGGGTTTCCCGTGGGCCGACATGGCCACAGCGTGAAAACGTTGCTGATTGTGTCGCTGGCGCTGTTTTATCGCCCCGATCACCTCTTCCGGCAGACGCTGGGCGATGAAATCGGAGACGATGACCGCATCCGCTTCCTGCCACAGTGCGCCCTCCATCCGGTTCACCACCGAGGAGAGGCAGGCGGCCAGATCGGTGCCGCCACGAAAGCGCTGGCTGAGAAAGCGAATCGCCTGTTCCAGCCCATCTTCCCCGGTCAGCTCGTAGCCGATGACTTCATGGGCAAACAGCATGATGTAGCAGCGACGCCGGTCAGCCAGCGCGACTTTCAGCAGCGCCAGACAAAACGCTTTTGCGCAGCGCTCGTTGAAGCCCCCCATGGAGCCGGAGGTATCCACGCAGACGATGAACGGCCCGCGGGGCTGCTCCTCATGCTGCTGATGGCTGGCCGGCCGCATCGTCACTTTTTCGTGCCAGGCCTCGCCCTGCAGACGATAGGTCAGCAGCCGTTTCTCAACCAGGCGCCGGTAAAACTCCAGCTCCAGTTCGCTGATGCTCAGCGCGGCTAACTCCGGCGGCAGCAGACGCAGTACGTCATCGCTCTGATGAATGCCGCTCACCTCTTCCGGCACGGACGCGGGCTCCTGCACCAGATGGTGAAAGGCCTCCATCGGGGCATCCTGTGACGGCACCGATTTAGCCTCCCGACTGCGGCCCAGCTGCTGTGCCAGCTTCAGCAGCTCCGGTTGCTGCGCGAGAAAATCACCATATTGCAGCATCAGCTGATAGTCGCCGGGCTGCAGTGACGCTTTGCTCATGTCCCATAACCGGCCTGCCGCCGCTTCATCATCGTCGCCCAGGATTGGGGCCAGCTGACCGCTCAGCGCCATGCGCTGCTGCAGTTCCGCCAGCAGGCGTTCGCGCTGCTGCTCCAGCAGCTGCTGATTCAGTGTAAGAGTCTGTAAGGTCAGACTCAGCCGCCAGCGCTGCAGAAAAAGCTGGTGCTGGGCGCTGCTGAGATGGTGGATATCGGTGTGCTGCAACAGCCGGTTCGCTTCATCCAGGAAGGGCGAAGGCAGGCTTTGCAGCGCCTGAAGCGTCGCATCCAGCTGGTGGATGAATTCACGATCGCTGAGGAGCTGAACCCGCTGAAAGAGCTGAAACTCCTCTGCCAGCGTGGCCGGAACCGGGGTGGCTTTGAGTTCCGCGTTGATCTCGGCCCGCCAGCGCGGCACATCGCGTAGCAGCGCTTTTTTCAGCCCGGGAAACTTTTCAAAAAACAGCGCAAGCTGTGGGGAGGCCAGCAGGGCGACGATCAGCTCTTCAATCAGTTCGGTCTCCCCCACCGAGAGCAGGGTGCTGAGCGTCTCCACGGAGATCATTTACGCGCCTGTTTCAGCTGCTCTGCCACATCCTGCAGGCTGGTTTCGACCCGCGCCAGCCAGTCGTCGCTGATAAACAGGCAGCGCTGATGCTGACTGAAGAGATGCCGCTGGGTGCGCAGTTCACTCTCCAGTGCATCCAGCGCCTCGGTAATCTCACCGGGCAGCGGCTCGCTGTTGCTGACGCCGGGCAGGGTCAGCCGCGATGCCTGCAGGCTGACATCGCGGATCGCCAGGCAGTGCTGCGCATCCACCTGAAGATCCAGGCTCTGAGCAAAGCCGATGCCGTTGAGCTTGCCGCGCACCTCGCCCCCTTTCTGCAGCCACTGGTTCAGCGCATCACGCGCGATCACCAGATGGGTAACCTGCATATCGTGCAGCATCAGCGGCTTTTGCAGCATCAGCGTCAGCTGCTCATCGGTGAGGCTTTCGGGCATATCGTAGTGCGGCTTGCGGCTGAACATGCCGCTGTGCTTCTCCAGCGTGATGGCCTGCGCCACGCTCTGCTGTTGCTGCAGCGCCAGACGACGGGCTTTGATCTGATGCAGTTTCAGCAGCATCGGCTGCTGCTGCCAGGCGTGTTGTGTCATCAGCTGGTCGATTTCGCGTTCCAGCAGCTGCATGGACGCCACGTCGTGCCAGAGGCAATCTTTCAGCAGGATCAGGTCTATCGGCGCAATCGCGCTGCGTCCGCTGTAAAAGGCGCTGGCCTGTAACAGGTGAATGGCTTTTTTCCAGCGACGATCGGAAATGTAGGGGGCGGCAGGCTGGCTCTCCAGCTGCTGACGCAGCTGATAGATCAGCTCGAAAACGGCATCCGGCAGCCCCACTTGGCTGATGCTGAGCTGCCACTGCGCATACTCCTCATCACTGATGCGCAGAGATTCCGCCACCGGATTGGCGTGTTCATCCTGCTGGTGAGTCAGCATGCTGCGGAAGTTCTGCTTCTCATGCACGTTATCCAGCCACAGGCGGATCAGCATCCGGTCATAGAGCGCCTCGAGACCGCTGTCCGCTTCCGGGAGTTCATTGGAGGCGGTGACCAGCAGACGCATCGGGATGGTCTCTTCGCTGTCACCATTGCGGAAGCGGCGTTCGTTGATGGCGGTCAGCAGGGTATTCAGAATCGCCGGGCCGGCTTTCCAGATCTCATCCAGAAAAACAATCTCTGCGTCGGGCAGATACCCTTTAGTGAGGCGCTGATAGCGCCCTTCATCCTTCAGCGCCTGAATGGAGAGCGGGCCAAACACCTCTTCCGGCGTCGAGAAACGGGTCATCAGATATTCAAAGGCGCGGGCGTGCTGAAAGGCGTATTTGAGGCGGCGTGCTATCAGGCTCTTGGCGATGCCGGGCGGGCCCAGCAGGAACACGCTTTCACCGCTCAGCGCCGCCAGCAGGCAAAGGCGAATGGCATGATGCCGCTCATACAATCCTTTTTCTAACGCATTGCTCAGGCGAGAAATTCTTTCTGCCAAAAGATGGGGTTGAGCCATAATCACTTCAATGTCCTTACGATCGACGGGCCGCCGCGCTTAAGCAAGCGCCTTACTCTATAGATCATCATGCGTGAAAGCGTTGATAGCTGTCAGCTTTTTTGTATCAGAAGGTTTGCCTGCTATCACGCGGTATCCACTGACATTTTACCGCCTGAAGCGCTCCCGTTATCCGGCGAGCAAGGCGAAGCGGGTATAGGAATTTTCACCAATACGTGCATACTGTGCGCTTTTTGATGGCCTGAGCGAGGGGTGTTTGCGCCTCTCAGACTCCAACAAAAGATAACTCTATGAGCTCAGATAATAAGCAGTCCCTTCCCGGATTAACGCTGGCCGCGATTGGTGTTGTTTACGGGGATATCGGCACCAGTCCGCTCTATACCCTGCGTGAATGTCTCTCCGGACAGTTTGGTTTCGGCGTTGAACGGGAAGCAGTGTTTGGCTTTCTGTCGCTGATTTTCTGGCTGCTGGTGCTGGTGGTCTCACTCAAATATATCAGTTATGTGATGCGCGCCGACAACGCCGGAGAGGGCGGTATTCTGACCCTGATGTCGCTGGCGGGCCGCCACACCGGTGCGCGCGCCACGGCGGTGCTGGTGATCATGGGACTGATTGGCGGCAGCTTCTTCTATGGGGAGGTGGTGATCACTCCGGCCATTTCGGTGATGTCCGCGATTGAGGGCCTGGAGATTGCCGCGCCGTCACTGGATCCTTTTATTGTGCCGATGTCGATTGCGGTGCTGACGCTGCTGTTTGTGATTCAGAAACATGGCACCGGTATGGTGGGCAAACTGTTCGCGCCCGTGATGCTGATCTGGTTCCTGGTGCTGGCGGTTCTGGGGGCCTGCGGCATCATGAAAAACCCGGAAGTGCTGCACGCACTCAATCCTGCCTATGCCATTGAGTTCTTCCTGCACTACAAGTCGGTCTCGTTCTTCGCGCTGGGCGCCGTCGTGCTGGCGATTACCGGCGTGGAGGCACTCTATGCGGATATGGGCCACTTCGGCAAAGTGCCGATCCGGCTGGCCTGGTTCTCGGTGGTGCTGCCGTCGCTGGTGCTGAACTATTTTGGTCAGGGCGCGCTGCTGCTCAGCGATCCGAAAGCGATTAAAAACCCCTTCTTCCTGCTGGCCCCGGACTGGGCGCTGATCCCGATGCTGATTCTGGCGACGCTGGCCACCGTTATCGCCTCACAGGCGGTTATCTCTGGCGTCTTCTCGCTGACGCGTCAGGCGGTGCGACTGGGCTATCTGCCTGGGATGCGTATCATCCACACCTCTGAGCGCGAGTCGGGTCAGATCTATATTCCGGCCATCAACTGGGTGCTCTATTTCGCCGTGCTGATTGTGATTATCAGCTTTGAGCATTCGAGTAACCTGGCGGCGGCCTACGGTATCGCCGTGACCGGCACCATGGTCCTGACCTCGATCCTCGTCTGCACCGTGGCCATTAAAAACTGGCACTGGCAAAAGCTGGCCGTCGGCCTCATCCTGGTGCTGCTGCTCTTTATCGACGTGCCGCTGTTTACCGCCAACCTGGTGAAAATCTTCTCCGGTGGCTGGCTGCCACTCTGCCTCGGTCTGGTGATGTTTATCATTATGACGACGTGGAAAAGCGAGCGTTTCCGCCTGCTGCGTCGCATGCATGAGCACGGTAATTCCCTGGAGGCGATGATCGCCTCGCTGGAGAAATCGCCGCCGGTTCGCGTGCCGGGCACCGCGGTCTATATGTCGCGTGCGCTGAATGTGATTCCGTTTGCCATGCTGCATAACCTCAAGCACAACAAGGTATTGCATGAGCGCGTGGTGCTGCTGACGCTGAGAACGGAAGATGCGCCCTACGTTCACAACGTGCGGCGTGTGACGATTGAGCAGCTCTCACCGACCTTCTGGCGGGTGGTCGCCAGTTACGGCTGGCGTGAAACGCCTAACGTTGAGGAGATTTTCCATCGCTGCGGGCTGGAAGGGCTGAACTGCCGCATGATGGAGACGTCGTTCTTTATGTCGCACGAGTCGCTGATCATCGGCAAACGCCCCTGGTATCTGCGCCTGCGCGGCAAACTCTTCCTGGCGCTGCAGCGCAACGCACTGCGCGCACCCGACCAGTTCGAGATCCCGCCAAACCGGGTTATCGAGCTGGGCACCCAGGTCGAGATTTGACGGGTCGCGCCCGCCTTACGGGGTGGGCGCGGACCAGCGCAGCGTGACGCACAGGCCGCTGCCGGGACGCTGGCTGAAGCTCACCTGCATCCCGTGCAGCTGGGCAATATTACGCACAATCGAGAGTCCCAGTCCGCTGCCACTCTTCTCCTGACCGGGCGGTCGCCAGAAACGCTCACCAAGACGTTGCCGGTCGGCTTCACTCAATCCCTCGCCGTTATCCTCCACCGCCAGGCTGTTCGCCTGTAACCGCACATCAACTTCACTGCCTGCTGGCGTATAACGAATGGCGTTATCCAGCAGATTACGCACCAGCAGTGACAGCAGCAGCGCATGCCCCTGAATCTGCGGATCGGCGTCGGCATGCAGCCGCAGCGTCACGCCCGCTTTATCCGCCAGCGGCAGCTGGGCGGCCAGCGTCTCCTGAACCGTGCGCTTCAGCGCCACCGGCCCGAAGGCACTGCGCGCATCGTCGGCTTCCACCCGCGAGAGCGTCAGTAGCTGATCCACCAGCCGCGTGGCGCGCAGGATCCCCGCATCCAGCTGCTGCAGCGCATGGGTGCGCATCACCTCATCATCCGCCGTCAGCTGAATGACTTCGCTTTGCACCTGCAGTGCAGCCAGCGGACTGCGCAGCTCGTGCGCCGCGTCGGCGGTAAAGCGCCGTTCGCGCTGCATCATGGCGCTGATGCGGCGGAAGAGGCCATTCAGCGCCACCATCAGCGGCTGGACCTCATTCGGCACCCGCCCGGCCTGCAGCGGCGTATCATCATCGGGCGCGCGCTGCGCCAGCTGCTTCGCCAGCCTCTTCAGCGGGCGCAGTTCAGACCAGACCAGCCCCATCAGCAGCAGCAACATAAACGGCAGCGCGATCAACCAGGGCAGCACGCTCGCTTTCATTACGTCCTGCGTCATGTCATCCCGGTACTCCAGCTCCTGGCCGACCACCACGCGAAACTGCTTGTCGGGAGTGGTGAGCCAGACAAATCGCCAGCGGTCATCATCATTCGTGAGCTGACCTTCATGGAATCCCTGAGATGCTGCGTCGAACGGCAGATAGCGACCATTATCTCCATCGTTCATCACCTGCCTGCCGTCATGCGTGAAGACGGCAAACGCCAGGGCGTCGTCATCCTGTTCGCCGCGATGGTGGCGCAGGATCGCTTTGGTTTTTGGCAGCGTGGTGTTCTCCAGCGTCGAAAAATCCAGTGTCAGCAGACGCTTTGCCAGCAGCATCTGCTGGGTATCGAAGAGTTCATCCAGGGTTTCACGCGTCTGATGCCAGGCACTGAGGCTGGCGCTGACCCAGCAGAGAGCGACCAGCAGCACAAAACCGATGCCAAGCCGCAGAAACAGGCTCATTGATCGCATTCGGCGGCTCCCAGGGTATAGCCGACGCCGTGCAGCGTGCGGATAAACTGACTGCCCAGTTTTTTACGCAGATGATGGATATGCACCTCCACCGCATTGCTGGAGACATCGGCATCCCAGCTGTAGAGCTTCTCCTCCAGCTGGCTGCGCGTCAGCACCCGGCCGGGGTTTCGCATAAACAGCTCCAGCAGCGCCAGCTCCCGGCTTTTCAGCGCAATGGTTTCCCCCTCGCGCATCACGCTGTGACCGCCGGGGATCAGCACCACATTGCCGTGACGAAGTTCAGGCTGAAGCTGGCCGTGCCGGCGGCGAATCAACGCCTGCAGGCGCGCGGCCACCTCGGTCAGGGCAAAAGGTTTACACAGATAGTCATCGGCGCCCTGCTGCAGCCCTTCGACCCGCTGGTCGAGTGCATCGCGCGCGGTCAGGATTAACACCGGAACATCTTTGCCCTGCTGCCGCCACTGTCGCAGAATATCGAGCCCGTCGCGTTCGGGCAGAGAGAGATCCAGAATCACCGCATCCCAGGGGGCCGCGTCCAGCGCGTTAAAGCCCGCCTCACCGGAGGTAAACCAGTCAACGCTGAAGCCCAGCCTGCTCAGCCCTGCCTTAATACCGTCACCAATTAAGCGATCGTCTTCAATCAGTAAAATACGCATGATGTCTCCCTGTTCCGATAGCGTTTTATACGAAGCCCCCTTCTGCTTGTACAGCTGATTCCGGCAAATATCGTCTATTTTTAATGCTTAAGAAGCTGTTAAGAACTCTGTGGTCAACTGAGCCTGTTCCACCCGGACCGACCACTAAAAAAGGGGTACACCATGAAAAAGCACGCTGCTATTCTGACCGTCGTTATGCTGGCTTCCGCGCCGGTTTTTGCTGCACAGCAGGGCGGATTTGTTGATCCCAGTGCGCCCGCCGCACAGACGAAGGCTGCCGCTGGCCAGGGCGGTTTTCGTGCCGACCAGACCAGTGTGGTGACGGTGAAGCAGGCGGAAGAGATGAAAGATGACAGCTGGATCACCGTGCGCGGCAAGCTGGAGAAACAGATCGGCGATGAAGATTATCTGTTCCGCGACCAGACCGGCACGATGAAAGTTGAAATCGACCACAAGCACTGGAACGGCCAGACCATCTCACCGAAAGACAATGTTGAGCTGACGGGTGAGCTGGATAAAGATTTCAACAGCATTGAGATGGACGTCAAACAGGTTAAGAAACTGCCTTAATCTTTTTTTCAGGCCCGCGCCTCTCCCGGCGCGGGACGCTTTCCTCCTCTGTCCATCTCCTCTCTGTTTTGTGCTGAACCCTTGCTGCCCGTTTTTTCCGGCGTTAAGTTTGCCAGCCGCCTGAGACTGCCTTCACGATCCTTTTTTCAGCCCCTCTCCTGCCCTAATTCAAATTCTCGCCCGCGTAAGCGAAACGTTTCGATAGCGATCACAGATTTCTTCTTTGCTGGTTGAGTTGATGGCGGCATTTCATACACTCCTGTCAGCGAAACGTTTCGCTGTGGAGTGAAAAGATGAAAAAAGGTCGCCTGTTAAACGCTGAACTCTCTCATGTGATTGCCCGCCTGGGACACACGGATACGCTGACGATTGCGGATGCTGGCCTGCCGATTCCGGCCGGTCCGCAGCGTATTGATCTGGCGCTCACGCCGGGTACGCCCGATTTTATGCAGGTGGTGAATGCGGTTGTCCTGGAGATGCAGGTAGAAAGCGCCCTGATGGCGGAGGAGATTCAGCAGCACAATCCCCCTCTTCACCGTGCGCTGATTGCCGCACTCGAAGCCCTGCAGCAGCAGCAGGGGAACGTCATCACCATCCGCTACCTCTCGCATGAACAGTTCAAACAACACACGCAGCGTAGCCAGGCGGTCATTCGCAGCGGGGAGTGCTCTCCGTTTGCCAATGTCATCCTCAGCGCCGGTGTGACCTTCTGAGGCCGCTATGCAACCTTTACTGCAACTCGACGGCATTGAAAAATCCTTTCCGGGGGTGAAAGCCCTTAAGGGTGCCTCGCTGAATGTCCGCGCAGGTCGCGTGATGGCGCTGGTCGGAGAGAACGGCGCAGGCAAGTCCACCATGATGAAAGTCCTGACCGGGATCTACCAGTATGATGCCGGTACGCTGCGCTGGCTCGGCAAAGAGACCCGCTTCAGTGGGCCGAAAGCGTCGCAGGAAGCGGGCATTGGCATCATCCATCAGGAACTGAACCTGATCCCGCAGTTAACCGTGGCGGAAAACATTTTTCTTGGTCGCGAATATGTCAGCCGGTTTGGCCGTATTCAGTGGCAACGCATGTATGCCGAAGCCGACGCGCTGCTCAAACGCCTCAATCTGCGCTTCAGCAGCCACAAGCTGGTGGGCGAGCTGTCGATTGGCGATCAGCAAATGGTCGAAATCGCCAAAGTGCTGAGCTTTGAATCGCAGGTGATCATCATGGATGAGCCGACCGACGCGCTGACCGATACCGAAACGCTGTCGCTGTTCCGGGTGATCAATGAGCTGAAAGCGCAGGGCTGCGGCATCGTCTACATCTCGCATCGCATGAAAGAGATCTTTGAGATCTGCGATGACGTCACGGTGTTCCGCGACGGGCAGTTTATTGCGGAGCGTCCGGTCAGCGCGCTGACCGAAGAGAGCCTGATCGAGATGATGGTCGGGCGCAAACTGGAAGATCAATATCCCCGTCTGGATCAGGCGCCCGGCGACGTGCGGCTGAAAGTGGAAAACGTCAGCGGACCGGGCGTGGATAAGGTCAGCTTCAGCCTGCGCAAAGGCGAAATTCTGGGTATCTCCGGCCTGATGGGCGCGGGCCGTACCGAACTGATGAAGGTGCTTTATGGCGCGCTGCCGCGCCACGAAGGCAAACTGTGGCTCAGCGGCCGCGAAGTGGTAACGCGTTCGCCACAGGATGGGCTGGCTAACGGCATCGTCTATATCTCCGAGGATCGTAAGCGCGACGGCCTAGTGCTGGGCATGTCGGTAAAAGAGAACATGTCGCTGACGGCGTTACGTTATTTCAGTCGCGGCAGCGGGTCACTGAAGCACGCGGCAGAGCAGCTGGCGGTCGGCGATTTTATCCGGCTGTTCAATGTGAAAACGCCCTCAATGGAGCAGCCGATTGGCCTGCTTTCCGGGGGTAACCAGCAGAAAGTGGCGATTGCCCGCGGACTGATGACCCGGCCCAACGTACTGATTCTGGACGAACCGACCCGCGGTGTGGATGTCGGCGCGAAGAAAGAGATCTATCAACTGATTAACCAGTTCAAGGCCGAAGGGCTGAGCATCATCCTCGTTTCCTCGGAAATGCCGGAAGTGCTGGGCATGAGCGACCGGATTCTGGTGATGCATGAAGGCCGTATCAGCGGCGAATTTACCCGGGAAGACGCCACTCAGGAACGTCTGATGGCCGCCGCCGTAGGCAAGCAACACAGCGAGGATTTAGTGGTATGACAACCCAAACGTTACCTGCCAGCCGCCGCTGGTTTAGCAAAAGCTGGTTACTGGAGCAGAAGTCGCTGATTGCGCTGATGGTGCTGATCGCCGTGGTCGCCAGTCAGAGTCCGAACTTCTTTACCGTCGCGAACCTGTTCAACATCCTGCAGCAGACCTCGGTGAATGCCATTATGGCGGTCGGGATGACGCTGGTGATCCTGACTTCCGGTATCGACCTCTCTGTGGGATCGCTGCTGGCACTGACCGGTGCGGTAGGCGCGTCGCTGGTGGGTATGGAGGTCAATGCCCTGGTGGCGGTGGCGGCCTCGCTGGCGCTGGGGGCGGCAATCGGTGCCCTGACCGGCACCATCGTGGCGCGCGGCAGGGTACAGGCGTTTATTGCCACGCTGGTCATGATGCTGCTGTTACGCGGCGTTACCATGGTCTATACCGACGGCAGCCCGATTAACACCGGATTCAGCGCCAATGCCGATTTGCTGGGCTGGTTTGGTATTGGTCGCCCGCTGGGTGTGCCTGCACCGGTCTGGCTGATGGCGCTGGTCTTTATCGCCGCCTGGTACATGCTGCAGCATACCCGCCTGGGCCGTTATATCTATGCGCTGGGCGGTAACGAAGCGGCTACCCGTCTCTCCGGCATCAATGTAAATCGCGTCAAAATCATCGTCTATTCACTGAGTGGCATGCTGGCGGCGCTGGCGGGCACGATTGAAGTGGCCCGTCTCTCTTCGGCACAGCCTACTGCGGGCACCGGCTATGAGCTGGATGCGATTGCCGCGGTGGTGCTGGGTGGCACCAGTCTGGCGGGCGGTAAAGGGCGTATTTTCGGCACGCTGATCGGTGCGCTGATCCTCGGCTTCCTGAACAACGGCCTGAACCTGATGGGCGTCTCTTCTTACTACCAGATGATCGTTAAAGCGGTAGTCATCCTGCTGGCGGTGCTGGTGGATAATAAAAGCAGTAAATAACTCTGACCTTACACAGGATAATAAGATGAAAAAGTTAACCGCACTGGCCATCATCCTTGGCGCAACTCTCAGTACCAGCGCCATGGCAAAAGAGACCATCGCTCTGGTGGTTTCGACCCTCAATAACCCCTTCTTTGTTTCGCTGAAAGAGGGTGCGCAGAAAGAAGCCGATAAGCTGGGCTACAACCTGGTGGTGCTGGATTCACAAAACAATCCGGCGAAAGAGCTGGCAAACGTGCAGGATCTGACGGTGCGCGGCACTAAACTGCTGCTGATCAACCCTACCGACTCGGATGCTGTAGGCAATGCCGTGAAGATGGCTAATCAGGCGAACATCCCGGTCATCACACTGGATCGCGTCGCGTCACAGGGCAAAGTTGTCAGCCATGTCGCCTCCGATAACCGGTTCGGCGGTAAAATGGCCGGTGACTTCATCGCCAAGAAAGTCGGTGAAAACGCGAAAATTATTGAGCTGCAGGGCATTGCCGGGACCTCCGCGGCCCGTGAACGTGGCGAAGGTTTCAAACAGGCTGCCGATGCGCATAAGTTCCAGATCCTCGCCAGCCAGCCCGCTGACTTTGACCGCACCAAAGGGCTGAACGTTATGCAGAACCTGCTGCAGGCCCACCCGGATGTGCAGGCCGTCTTCGCGCAGAACGATGAAATGGCTCTGGGTGCTCTGCGCGCGCTGCAGACCGCCGGTAAAACCGGTGTGATCGTGGTCGGTTTTGACGGCACGGCGGATGGCGTGAAAGCGGTAGAAAGTGGCAAACTGTCCGCGACCGTGGCACAGATGCCGGACAAAATTGGCATGATCGGCGTGGATACCGCTGATAAAGTGCTGAAGGGTGAAAAAGTGCAGGCGATCAATCCGGTCGACCTGAAGCTGGTCACTCAATAACTCAAAGAAAAGCAGGGCACCGCGCCACCCTTCCGGTGGCGCACTTATTCCGGACTCCCCTAATGAGCAAAAACGCAAAACTGGCCGTTCTTGGCAGCATTAACGCTGACCACATCCTTAATCTGGCGCACTTTCCTCGTCCCGGTGAAACGGTGATCGGGCAGAATTATCAGATTGCGTTTGGCGGTAAAGGTGCGAATCAGGCGGTTGCCGCCGGTCGCGCAGGCGCCGATATCGCCTTTATCGCCTGTGTGGGCGCTGACGACATGGGTGAACGGATTCGTCAGCAACTGGCGCAGGACAATATTGATACCACCCCGGTTGAAGTAGTTGCGGGTGAGTCCACCGGCGTGGCGATGATTTTCGTTAACGGTGACGGCGAAAACAGTATCGGTATCTACGCCGGTGCCAACGCGGCGTTAACGCCTGCCTGTGTGGCGCGTCATCAGCCGGTCATCGCTACAGCCGATGCGCTTCTTATGCAGCTGGAGTCACCGCTGGAGAGTGTACTGGCCGCGGCTACGTTTGCCCGACAGCATCAGACCCAGGTGATTCTCAATCCGGCCCCGGCCACCCCGCTCTCTGACGACCTGCTGGCGCTGGTCGACATTATTACGCCGAATGAGACCGAAGCGGAGAGCCTGACCGGCATCGCCGTCAACAGCGATGAAGATGCTGCCCGCGCCGCGGCAGTGTTACATGCAAAGGGCATCGGCACGGTGTTGATTACGCTGGGGCGCCGCGGCGTCTGGCTGAGCGAACAGGGTGAGGGCCAGCGCATTGCAGGCTTCAGCGTGAAGGCGATCGATACTATCGCGGCGGGCGATACCTTTAATGGTGCGTTTATTACCGCACGACTGGAGCAGAAGCCGATCGGTGAGGCCGTAAGATTTGCCCACGCCGCCGCCGCGATTGCCGTGACCCGCTCGGGTGCACAGCCCTCCGTGCCATGGCGCGCGGAGATCGATGAATTTTTGCAGCAGCAGGGCTAAGCGCTTGAGTACCATGAAAGATGTCGCTCGCCTGGCGGGCGTCTCTACCTCCACCGTCTCGCACGTCATCAACAACAATCGCTTTGTCAGTGAAGGCGTGCGGGAAAAAGTCGAGCAGGCGATACGTCATCTGAATTACGCCCCCTCGGCACTGGCGCGCAGTCTGAAGATCAACCAGACCCACACGATAGGCATGTTGCTGACCACCAGTAGTAACCCGTTTTATGCGGAGGTGGTGCGGGGCGTCGAAGAGAGCTGCTATCAGCGTGGCTACAGCCTGATCCTCTGTAACACCGCCGGGGATGAGGAGCGGATGAACCGCAGCCTTGAGACGCTGATGCAAAAGCGCGTCGATGGCTTACTGATTATGTGCACCGAAAGTCACCTCCCTTCCGCAGACATTCTGAATCGCTATCCCTCTATCCCGGCCGTCATGATGGACTGGGCGCCATTTGAAGGGCGTGGTGACATTATTCAGGATAACGCCCTGCTGGGAGGCGAACTGGCAACTCAGCATCTTATCGACAGCGGCTATACCCGCATCGCCTGTATCGCCGGCCCGCAGGATAAGACTCCAGCCCGCATGCGTCTGCAGGGGTATCGCAACGCCATGACAAAAAGCGGCCTTGAGATCCTGCCAGGCTACGTGGTGAGCGGTGACTTTGAATTTCAGGGCGGTTACAACGGGATGGTAGAGCTGCTGGCACTGGACACGCCACCGGATGCGGTGTTCACCAGCAACGACGCCATGGCGGTCGGCGTTTACCATGCGCTCTATCAGGCGGGACTGCAGGTTCCGCAGCAGATGGCGGTCATGGGCTATGACGATATCGAACTGGCGCGCTATCTTTCTCCGCCACTGAGTACCGTTCATCAGCCAAAAGATGCCCTGGGCGAACTGGCGATAGACACCTTGATCCATCGTCTCAGCGATCCCGACGCCAGCCAGCAGACGCTGGTGCTGACGCCGGAACTCGTGGTGCGTGGGTCGGCTTAAGCCTTTTTCTTCCTGTCGCGATTGGTGATCAGGTTACGTCCATCCCCGTTTTTCAGCAGCATAAAGGTCAGCCCGGAGAAGACGGTTATCACGCCCATGGTCAGAAACGTGGCGTGAAACTGTGAAATGGTGCTGGTTTCAAACTCCTGATAGAAGCGCAGTACCGCGGCGCTGACGGCCACACCAAAACTGATCGCTAACTGCTGGGTCACGGCCAGCACGCTGTTGCCGCCGCTGGCGTTGTCATCATCCAGATCGGCCAGCGTGATCGTGTTCATGGCCGTGAACTGTGTCGACATGGCCATGCCGAGAATAAACAGCGGCAGTAACAGCACAATAATGCTCTCAGCAGGCGACTGCAGGGAGAAGCTGGCGATCAGAATGCCAATGATGGCGGTAATGCCGACCAGCAGGCGGCGGTATCCCAGCCAGCGCAGCAGCTGGGTCACCGTGGATTTCGCCAGGATAGAGCCAATCGCGGTGGGAGCCATCATGCAGCCTGCGATAATCGCTGAATAGCCAAAACCGACCTGCAACATCAGTGGCATTAAAAAGGGCACGCAGCCCGTGCCGAGACGTGACGCGATGTTGCCACCGATGCCGACTGAGAAGGTGCGGGTTTTAAACATCGGCAGGCTGATCAGCGGTGAAGGGTGACGCCGGGCATGCACTATATAGAGAAGCAACAGCACAATCCCGCCCAGTAATATCCCGCCAGCCAGCCAGGCTGAGACAATCCGCTCGCCAAACAGCTCAATACCGATTGAGATCATCACCAGTCCGGCCCCGAATAATAAGAAGCCTGCAAAGTCGAAGCGGCGCTTGGGGGTGGTGAAGTCCGGCATATATTTGCGTGCAAAGACAATACCGAGAATGCCTATCGGGATGTTGATCAGGAAAATCCAGTGCCAGGTGGCGTAGGTGACCAGAACGCCGCCCAGCATCGGTCCCAGTATCGGACCCACTAATCCCGGCATGGTGACAAAGTTGAGCACCGGCAGCAGCTCACTGCGCGGATAGGCACGCAACAGCGCCAGCCGGGCAACCGGCATCATCATGGCGCCGCCGACGCCCTGCACGATGCGTGACATAACCAGCACCGACAGCGTAGGCGAAAGCGCACAGGCCAGTGAGCCAAGGGTAAACAGTGACACGGCAACGATAAACACCTTACGCGTGCCGAAACGATCGGCAAGCCAGCCGCTGACCGGAATCAACATAGCAACAGTCAGGGTGTAGCTGATAACGGCGGATTGCATGGCCAGGGGAGAACGATCGAGGCTGGAGGCGATGGCGGGCAGTGCAGTATTCAGTATGGTGGCGTCGAGTGACTGCATGAAAAAGGCCATGGCAGCTATCCATGGCAAACCGGCCATGCTGCGCGCGGATCTTATCATTGAGTGTCCTTCTGGGGTTATCCTGCGACAAGAAGCAAAATAATAGCACCCGCAATCCGCCACGGCAGGTCTCTTTACAACGTTTAATGGCGGTTTTTGTGCGTTATTCAGGCGCGAAACGTCTGTTTTTAACCCGTTCGTTTAAAAAAGATGCGCTCAGCAAATTAATTCAAAGAAACACTTGTCAGCCCGCGGAAACTCCCTATAATGCGCCTCCATCGACACGGCACAACGGCTTACGGAATGCGGTGTTGAGAGGTTCAGGAGACTGAGCCGCCGGAGAAAAACTTCTGAAAAAAGAGGTTGACTCTGAAGGAGGAAAGCGTAATATACGCCACCTCGCGACAGGACGCTAACGCACTGTTCGCACTGCTCTTTAAC
>NZ_JBXGEE010000005.1:0-239898 GCF_056856975.1 Pantoea sp. PA1 | reverse complement strand
TTTGCCTGGCGGCTTTAGCGCGGTGGTCCCACCTGACCCCATGCCGAACTCAGAAGTGAAACGCCGTAGCGCCGATGGTAGTGTGGGGCCTCCCCATGCGAGAGTAGGGAACTGCCAGGCATCAATTTAAGACCAGTACGCTGGTCGTGACCACTCCGGTGACGCGGAGCGGGCGAAATACCTGAAGTCAGCGCAAGCGGACCTCAGTACAGAATCGGTGGAGCGGTAGTTCAGTTGGTTAGAATACCTGCCTGTCACGCAGGGGGTCGCGGGTTCGAGCCCCGTCCGTTCCGCCACCCTATTTAGGGGCGTAGTTCAATTGGTAGAGCACCGGTCTCCAAAACCGGGTGTTGGGGGTTCGAGTCCCTCCGCCCCTGCCAGAAAACGATCCTTTGCTTCGGCAAAGGATTTTTTTTTGCTTATAAAAAACAAAAAAGAAAAACCAGCTAAATCTAACTGGTCTCTGATCTCTTCTTTCTGCACGCCTGCCTGCTAATTCAGCTGTTTTGCCTGACCAGAATCGGGAATTTAAGCAGCTGACGGATATGCGCCTGCTGATCGCTGTTCTGCAACCAGACCGCATAAAGCGGACGAACGGCGACCGGTGCGTCCGGCATTACCATCAGTTCACTGTATACGCTTTGCCAGAAGTCTGGCAGAAACGCGCATGCACCCGTAGTGTAGAGCAGTTCACGGGTGACATGTGCCGATGTTGTGGTCAGCACCGGCACATCATCAGCGCCAGAGAGGTAGCTCTGATGCTGATGGAAATCGGCTCCCCACTCCAGCTTGATGTAGTCATACTTTTCGCGCTTTTCGCTCTGGCGGGCACAGAACAGTGCCAGCGAAATATGGCCAATCTGCTGGCTGGTTAATTCATCCATCTTAGGCGCTTCAGTGGTAATCAACAGATCCAGCTGACGCTCATGAAGCTGCTTAACCAGCAGATGCCGCTGCGCCACGCGTGCTTCTAAATGCAGGCTCTCACGATTCTCATACAGCGTCTGAAGCCAGGGCGTCAGATAGGCCTCCCAGAGCGATGCGCTGGCACCTATTGAGAGCTCATGGTGCTGCTCAGTATGAGAAACCTCCTTCTTCGCCATTATCCAGGTGCTCATCAGGCTTTCCGCATAAGGAAGCAGTCGCTCCCCGGCGGCAGTCAGACGTATGTTGTTGCGATGCCGGGTAAAAAGGTTAACGCCGAGCTGATTCTCCAGCTGACGGATGCGAAAACTGACAGCAGATTGCGTAAGGTAAAGGGCTTCAGCAGCACGCCCGAAATGACGTGTTCTGCTCACTTCAAGGAAAGTTTTCAGTAATTCCGTATCCACAACGCGCTCCCAAAAATCGTTTGTCGTATAGATTTAAATGTTTTGTTTTACACTCTGTCAAGCCTATCTAATACTCCGCGCCATTAACAGCACGGCATTAGAGAATCAGGAGCGTGTAACATGGCGGAAAGCTTCTTAACAGAGAATCGTTTCTTTGATAACAAACATTACCCGCGTGGTTTCTCACGCCACGGTGACTTTACTATTAAAGAAGCCCAGCTTCTGGAACGCCACGGTTTCGCCTTTAATGAGCTGGATTTATCGAAGCGTGAGCCTGCAACAGAAGAAGAACGTTTGTTTATCGAAGTGTGTCGTGGCGTGCGTGAGCCGCAGACGGAAGCTGAGCGTGTATGGTCAAAGTATATGACCCGCATCAAGCGTCCTAAGCGTTTTCACACGCTGTCTGGCGGTAAGCCACAGATGGACACCGTTGAAGATTACAGCGACAGCGACGATTAACAGAAAGGGGCGAGAGCCCCTTTTTTATTGCAGGCTGTTATGCAGATGGATCATTAATCGATCAATCGCGCGATAGCTGACCGCCTCCTGCAGATGGAGGCGGGTAATCTCTTTCTCTCCGGCCAGATCGGCCACGGTGCGCGCCACCTTTAAAATTCGCTGCCAGGCTCGCACAGATAACCCCAGTTTCTCCAGCACAGACTCCAGCCATTCGGCATCCTCTTTTTCAGGCTGGCACCAGCGCAGGATTTCCGCATTATTCAGATGCGCGTTAATTTTACCTGCGCGGGCGAGCTGGATCGCTCGCGCCGCAACGACCCGCTGACGAACCTGCTCAGAGCTTTCTGCGGCCGGTCGCTGGCCACTGAGCATGCCACCGGGCAACAGCGGCACCTCCAGTGAAAGATCAAAGCGATCCAGAAACGGCCCTGATAACTTACTGAGATAACGCAGGATCTGCTGAGGCGAGCAGCGATTATGCTGTCCCTGATAATGCCCGGTTGGCCCGGGATTCATGGCAGCAATCAGCTGAAACCGTGCCGGGAACGTGACCTTTGCCCGGGCTCGCGAAATGGCGATGATGCCTGACTCCAGTGGCTCACGCAGTGAATCCAGCACTCTGCGATCAAATTCCGGTAATTCATCCAGAAACAGCACGCCATTATGCGCCAGGGAGATCTCTCCGGGCCGCGGCAGTGACCCTCCGCCAACCAGAGCATAGAGAGACGCGCTGTGATGAGGCGACCTGAAAGGCCGGCTGCGCCACTGTCGGTGCAGGGCAGTGCTGTTTATCAGGCTGGCTATCGCCGCACACTCCAGTGCTTCCTGGTCGCTTAAGGCGGGCATGATGCCAGGCAGACGGGTTGCGAGCATCGTTTTGCCGGTACCAGGCGGCCCAATCAGCAACAGGTTATGCCCGCCCGCCGCGGTGATCTCCAGTGCTCTGCGCCCCTGCTGCTGACCGATGATATCCGCGAGATCGTCACCAGGCGTGGCATGCTGATGCTCAGGGTAGGGAGCCGGTGATAATGTCAGCGCATTACGGAGAAAAGCGCAGACCTCACTGAGGTGAGCGGCGACCAGTGACGCTCCCTCACGAATCAGCCCGGCGTCACGCTGATTTTCCGCGGAGAGAACCAGCTGTCGTCCAGCCTGAAGGGCCATCATGGCCGCAGGAATTGCCCCCTGAACGGCACATAGCGCGCCATCCAGCGCCAGTTCACCCAGAAACTCAAAGTGCATCAGCTTATCCGCAGGAAGCTGCTCTGAGGCGACCAGAATGGCAATTGCCATGGGCAGGTCATAGCGCCCGCCCTCTTTGGGTAAATCCGCTGGTGCCAGATTGATGGTGACCCGTCTGGCCGGGAAGGTAAAACCGCTGTTGATAATGGCGCTGCGAACCCGTTCACGCGCCTCTTTGACCGTGGTTTCAGGCAGACCCACCAGCGTCAGTGCAGGCAGGCCATTACTGATGTGAGCCTCAATGGTCACCAGCGGCGCTTCCACGCCTAATGCTGCGCGGGTCAGAACTTTAGACAATGACATACTCACTCCTTGTTGCCATCAGTCTGATCAGCACCCAAAAGGAAAGCGAGTACGCCTTCTGACGATTCCGACGCACTGCACAAGAAATTGAGGTCACTTTCACTGGCTCTCATCGTGCTGCGAAACTGCACGTAAATTCAGCAGAACATCATTACGTCAGTAAAGTGATGAATATTTATCATCTTGTAATTATTACTTGTATTACAAATTGATAGGACGGGATTTAATCTCCCGCGCTAAAAAAAACCTGCAAAAAAAGTTGTGTTATGGCCCCTGACTATGATAACTCTGTAGGCATTACTTCGAACACGTAAAAGAATTGAACAACACATGAAAGCCCTTCTACAAGTGATTAGCCTGGTCGTGATTAGCGTGGTGGTGGTTATTAACCTACCGTGCGGGGCAACGCTTGGAGAAAGAAAGGCTTAAAAATCAAGCCTCGAATCCGAAAAAACCCCCGCACCGAAAGGTCCGGGGGTTTTTTTTCGACCCGGGGAAATATCAGTAAATCTGCAAGGAACAAACAATGAACAGTAGCATAAAATTCTGTTGTTCCCGTCAGGACACAGGAGAATAGCGATGACAGGTGCTCAGTGGGTAGTTCAGGCTTTACGCGCGCAGGGTGTTGATACCGTATTTGGTTACCCTGGCGGCGCCATCATGCCGGTTTACGACGCGCTATACGATGGCGGCGTGGAACACCTACTGTGCCGTCATGAGCAGGGTGCGGTTATGGCCGCGATTGGCTATGCGCGCTCCACCGGCAAAACCGGTGTCTGTATTGCCACCTCCGGCCCTGGCGCTACCAACCTGATCACCGGTCTGGCTGATGCCATGATGGACTCCGTGCCGATCGTTGCGGTAACCGGTCAGGTCTCGTCTGCGTTTATCGGTACTGACGCTTTCCAGGAGATCGACGTGCTGGGGCTGTCCCTGGCCTGCACCAAACATAGCTTCCTGGTTGAGTCGCTGGATGAGCTGCCCGCTATCATGGCTGAGGCTTTTGCCATGGCGCAGTCAGGGCGTCCGGGTCCGGTACTGGTTGATATTCCCAAAGATATTCAGATTGCGCAGGGTGAACCCGCGCCGCATCTGGTTTCGGTAGAGGAGGATGACTCACTGCCGCATCATGCTATCCGCGAGGCGCGGGCAATAATGACCCAGGCCAGAAAACCGATGCTCTATGTTGGCGGAGGCGTGGGCATGGCGCAGGCGGTTCCGGCACTGCGTGCATTCGCAGAAGAAACCGGCATCCCTGCCGTTGCGACCCTGAAAGGTCTGGGCAGCGTCGATGCGCAGAGCGAGGTTTATCTGGGCATGCTGGGGATGCACGGCACCAAAGCCGCTAACTATGCTGTTCAGGCGTGTGACCTGCTGATTGCGGTCGGTGCCCGTTTTGACGATCGGGTGACCGGCAAGCTGGATACCTTTGCGCCGCACGCCAGCGTGATTCATCTCGACATCGACCCCGCAGAGTTAAATAAGTTACGTCGCGCGCACGTCTCACTGCAGGGCGATCTCAACGCGCTGCTGCCCGCGCTGAGTCAGCCTTTGCACATCGACGCCTGGCGCGACGAGGTGAGGGCACTCAAGGCCAGTCACGCCTGGCGCTACGATCATCCAGGCGAGGCAATCTATGCACCGCTGCTGCTGAAGCAGCTCTCCGAGCGCAAACCGGACAGCGCGGTGGTCACCACCGATGTCGGACAGCACCAGATGTGGACGGCCCAGCATATGGCCTTCAGCGCGCCGGAGAACTTCATCACCTCCAGCGGCTTAGGCACGATGGGCTTTGGTTTGCCTGCCGCCATCGGTGCACAGGTCGCCCGTCCGGAAGATACGGTGATCTGCGTCTCGGGCGACGGCTCAATCATGATGAATATTCAGGAGCTGGGCACCATTAAGCGCGGAAAGCTGCCGGTCAAAATCGTGCTGCTGGATAACCAGCGTCTGGGCATGGTGCGTCAGTGGCAGCAGCTCTTTTTCGACGGTCGCTACAGCGAAACCAATCTCTCTGACAATCCCGACTTCCTCACGCTGGCCAGCGCTTTCAATATTCCCGGCCAGCGCATTACCCGTAAAGATCAGGTCGACGCCGCACTTGATGCTCTGCTGAACAGCGAAGGTCCTTACTTCCTGCATGTTGCAATTGATGAGCATGAAAACGTCTGGCCACTGGTACCGCCGGGTGCCAGCAATGCAAACATGATGGAGAAAACCGTATGAACCAGCATCAATTGTCTATCGAAGCCCGCTTCCGCCCTGAAATATTGGAGCGCATTTTACGCGTCGTGCGCCACCGCGGTTTTCAGGTCTGTTCTATGAACATGGCCTCAGTCGCCAACGCGGAAAACATTAATATTGAAATGACCGTTGCCAGCCAGCGCTCCGTCGATTTACTGTCTTCGCAGTTAAGTAAATTGATTGACGTTGCATGCGTTCAGATTCAACAACAGACAACACAACAAATCCGCGCCTAGCCGCGAGAGGGAATAACAATGAGCACGAAGAAAGCAGACTTTATTTGGTTCAATGGCGAGATGGTTAAGTGGGAAGAGGCGAAGGTCAGCGTCATGTCCCACGCGTTGCACTATGGCACGTCGGTGTTTGAAGGCGTCCGCTGCTACGACTCTCACAAAGGACCGGTTGTGTTCCGCCACCGTGAACACATGCAACGTCTGCACGACTCCGCCAAAATCTACCGTTTCCCGATTAAAAGCAGCGTTGATGAGCTGATGGAAGCGTGCCGCGAAGTCATCCGCGTGAACAAACTGAAAAGTGCTTATATCCGTCCGCTGGCCTTCGTGGGCGATGTGGGCCTGGGCGTGAACCCGCCAGATGGCTTTACCACCGACGTGATCATTGCAGCCTTCCCATGGGGCGCGTACCTGGGTGCGGAAGCTCTGGAAAACGGCATTGATGCGATGGTCTCCTCCTGGAGCCGTGTGGCACCGAATACCCTGCCAACTGCCGCAAAAGCGGGCGGTAACTACCTCTCCTCACTGCTGGTGGGCAGCGAAGCCCGTCGTCACGGCTATCAGGAAGGTATCGCGCTGGATACCAATGGCCTGATCTCAGAAGGTGCGGGCGAAAACCTGTTTGAAGTTAAAGATGGCGTGCTCTTTACCCCGCCATTCACCTCTTCAGCTCTGCCGGGCATCACCCGCGATGCCATCATCACCCTGGCGCGTGATATGGGCATTGAAGTGCGCGAGCAGACCCTGTCGCGTGAATCCCTCTATCTGGCTGATGAAGTGTTTATGTCTGGTACCGCTGCAGAAATTACCCCGGTGCGCAGCGTTGACCGTATTCAGGTGGGCGAAGGCAAATGTGGCCCGGTGACCAAACGCATCCAGCAGGCCTTCTTTGGTCTGTTCACCGGCGAAACCGAAGACAAATGGGGCTGGTTAGATCCGGTTAATCCATAATCAGATACAGCGCGGACGTCATCTGACGTCCGCGAGCTTTTTCTTACTGGAGTAAATAGAGCATGCCTAAGTACCGTTCCGCCACCACCACCCACGGCCGTAATATGGCGGGTGCCCGTGCCTTATGGCGCGCGACAGGAATGACCGATGACGATTTCGGTAAGCCGATTATCGCTGTGGTTAACTCATTCACCCAATTTGTCCCGGGCCACGTTCACCTGCGTGACCTTGGTAAACTGGTCGCCGAACAGATCGAAGCATCAGGCGGTGTGGCTAAAGAGTTCAACACGATCGCGGTGGATGACGGTATTGCCATGGGTCATGGCGGCATGCTGTATTCACTGCCTTCGCGTGAACTGATTGCTGACTCGGTCGAGTACATGGTGAACGCACACTGCGCCGACGCCATGGTCTGTATCTCCAACTGCGACAAAATCACGCCGGGGATGCTGATGGCGTCACTGCGCCTCAATATCCCGGTGATCTTCGTTTCAGGCGGACCGATGGAAGCCGGTAAAACCAAGCTTTCTGACCAGATCATCAAACTGGATCTGGTGGATGCGATGATTCAGGGTGCCAACCCGAACGTTAGCGACGCCGACAGTGAGCAGATCGAACGCTCTGCCTGTCCGACCTGCGGCTCCTGCTCCGGCATGTTTACCGCGAACTCAATGAACTGCCTGACCGAAGCACTCGGCCTGTCGCAGCCAGGCAACGGCTCCCTGCTGGCCACCCATGCCGATCGTAAAGAGCTGTTCATCAACGCCGGTAAGCGCATTGTCAGCCTGACCAAACGTTACTATGAACAGGATGACGTCAACGTGCTGCCGCGGAGCATCGCCAACAAGGCCGCTTTCGAAAACGCCATGACGCTGGATATCGCCATGGGCGGTTCCACTAACACCGTACTGCACCTGCTGGCAGCCGCGCAGGAAGGCGATATCGACTTCAATATCTCTGACATCGATCGCCTGTCACGCAAAGTCCCTCAGCTCTGTAAAGTGGCGCCAAGTACCCCGAAATACCACATGGAAGATGTGCATCGCGCGGGTGGTGTTTACGCGATTCTCGGCGAGCTGGATCGCGCAGGTCTGTTCGACAGCAGCGCCCGAAATATCCTGCAGCAGACGATGCGTGAAACGCTGGATCAGTACGACATCATGCTGACCAGCGATCAGGCGGTAAAAGAGATGTTCCGTGCCGGTCCGGCGGGCATCCGTACCACCCAGGCATTCTCGCAGAGCTGCCGCTGGGACACGCTGGATGATGACCGTGCTGAAGGCTGTATCCGTACCCGCGAAAACGCCTATTCGCAGGATGGTGGTCTGGCCGTACTCTACGGCAACATCGCAGAAGATGGCTGTATCGTTAAAACCGCAGGCGTAGACAAAGAGATCCTGACCTTCACCGGCCCGGCTAAAGTCTACGAAAGTCAGGATGATGCTGTTGAAGCGATCCTGGGCGGCAAAGTGGTGGCGGGCGACGTGGTCGTGATCCGCTACGAAGGGCCAAAAGGCGGACCGGGCATGCAGGAGATGCTCTATCCGACCACCTATCTGAAATCGATGGGACTGGGCAAAAGCTGCGCCCTGATCACCGACGGTCGTTTCTCTGGCGGCACCTCCGGTCTCTCTATCGGTCACGCCTCACCTGAAGCGGCAAACGGCGGCACCATTGCGCTGGTGAAAGATGGCGACACCATTGAGATCGACATCCCGAACCGCGGCATCAGACTTGCCGTGCCGGATAACGAACTGCACGCCCGCCGTGAAGAGCAGCAGGCACGTGGCGATGCGGCCTATACGCCGATCAATCGTCAGCGTGAAGTCTCGTTCGCGCTGCGTGCTTACGCCTCACTTGCGACCAGTGCTGATAAAGGCGCTGTCCGCGATAAGAGCAAGCTGGGAGGCTGACCATGGCCGAGTCTCAACCGCTACCCGACGCACCCTGCGGCGCCGAGTATTTGCGCGCGGTGTTGCGTTCACCGGTGTACGAAGTCGCACAGGTAACGCCGCTGCAGAAGATGGAAAAAATCTCATCGCGTCTTGGCAACACCATTCTGGTGAAGCGGGAAGATCGCCAGCCGGTGCACAGCTTCAAGCTGCGCGGTGCTTACGCGATGATTGCCGGCCTGAACGAAGAGCAGAAAGCGCGCGGCGTGGTAACGGCCTCCGCCGGTAACCATGCACAGGGCGTGGCGCTCTCCGCCAGCAAGCTGGGCATTAAGTCACTGATCGTGATGCCGCTGGCGACAGCCGATATCAAGGTAGATGCGGTGCGCGCGTTTGGCGGTGAGGCTTACCTGTTTGGTGCCAACTTTGATGAGGCGAAAGCCAAAGCGATCGAACTGTCGGAACAGCGCGGCTACACCTTCGTGCCACCGTTTGACCATCCGGCAGTGATTGCCGGACAGGGCACGCTGGCGATGGAGCTGCTGCAGCAGGATGCGCATCTGGATCGGGTCTTTGTTCCGGTTGGCGGGGGCGGTCTGGCAGCCGGTGTGGCGGTGCTGATTAAACAGCTGATGCCGCAAATCAAAGTGATTGCGGTGGAGTCAGAAGATTCAGCCTGTCTGAAGGCGGCGCTTGAGGCAGGTCATCCCGTCGATCTGCCCCGCGTCGGGCTGTTTGCCGAAGGCGTGGCGGTGAAGCGTATCGGCAGCGAGACCTTCCGCCTCTGCAAAGCGTATCTTGACGACATCATCACCGTCGACAGCGATGCCATCTGCGCAGCAATGAAGGATCTGTTCGAAGATGTCCGTGCCGTGGCGGAGCCTTCCGGGGCGCTGGCGCTGGCGGGCATGAAGAAGTATATCCAGCAGCATGAGATCAAAGGCGAACGGCTGGCGCATGTCTTATCCGGGGCCAACGTCAATTTTCACGGCCTGCGATATGTCTCTGAGCGCTGCGAGCTGGGCGAACAGCGAGAGGCGCTGCTGGCTGTGACCATCCCGGAACAGCAGGGGAGCTTTTTACGCTTCTGCCAGACGCTGGGCGGGCGTGCCATCACGGAGTTCAATTACCGCTACGCTGACGCGGATAAAGCCTGCATCTTTGTTGGTGTCAGGCTGACCCGTGGCGTCGAGGAGCGCAGCGAGATTATCAGCGAACTGACCCACGGCGGCTATCAGGTGGTCGATCTCTCTGATGATGAGATGGCAAAGCTGCACGTGCGTTACATGGTGGGCGGACGACCTTCCAAACCGCTGCGTGAACGGCTTTTCAGCTTTGAATTTCCGGAGGCACCCGGCGCGTTGCTGAAGTTTCTGCAGACGCTTGGCACGCACTGGAATATCTCGCTGTTTCACTACCGCAGCCACGGCACTGATTATGGCCGCGTGCTGGCGGCCTTTGAACTGGGCAGCGATGAGCCGCGTTTCGAAGAGCATCTCACCGATCTGGGCTATGACTTTCATGATGAAAGCCAGAACCCGGCGTTCCGCTTCTTCCTGTCAGGCAGCTGATTACAACTGGCTCCAGAAGGCACTGATCAGCGGCTCACCGAGCCGCTTTTTTTGTACGCAGATGCCGAGTTCAAACGGCGCGACCGATTCAACATTTTCCAGCATCATCACGCGGTTACGCACCGGTTCCGGGCTGTTTTCCAGCACCACATGCGGCAGCAACGCGATGCCGCATCCCAGCGCCACCATTGAGACAATCGCTTCATGCCCCGACACCGTGGCGTAAATCAGCGGGTTAGGAATGCGATGGCGGCGGAACCAGAGATCGATACGCCGCCGTGCCGGGCCCTGGTCCGGCAGAATAAACGGAATCTGTGCCCAGTCTGGCTGTGGCTGTGTAGCCTGCGTGCGAACGGCACAGGGTAAGGCGGGCGCAATCAGGACCAGCGGGATCAGCCCCAGTGGCATAAAATCAATGCTGGCTGGCAGCGTTTCAGGGCGTCCGGCAATCGCCAGATCGGCATCACCGGAGTGAACTTTTTCCAGCGCATCGGCGGCATCGCCGGTATTCAGTTTAATTTCCACCTGCGGATGTTCGGCGCGAAAGCGGTCGAGGATAGGCGGCAGATGGCTGTAGGCCGCCGTTACCGAGCAGAACAGCCGCAGCTCGCCGCTGAGTGACGGACCATTAAGATCCATGACATGACGCAGTTGCTGATACTGCAGCAGCGTCTGCTGGGCAAACTGACGCAGGCGTTCGCCCGCCTCCGTCAGCGTGACGGTACGGTTATCACGCAGAAACAGCGCATGGCCGACATCCTCTTCAAGCCGCTGGATCTGGCGTGACAGCGTGGAAGGGCTGACGTGCATAGCACGCGCGCTGCGCCCGAAGTGGCAGCTTTCTGCCAGATGAAGAAACAGTTTCAGATCCCGTAAATCCATGTGCGCGTCGCCTCTGGGTGGTGTTGCATTTATTGCAATGTGACGTTGTTAATATATCAATTTAAGCAACAGAATTCCTGTCATATGATGGGGTCATTCGCGGCGCTGCATGACACGCCGTTCCTGAACAAAAAAAGCAAACACAACTTACCGGAGTACCCATGGCTAACTATTTCAACACACTGAATCTGCGCAATCAGCTGGCGCAATTAGGCAAATGTCGTTTCATGGCGCGCGATGAGTTCGCAGATGGTGCGAGTTTCCTGAAGGGCAAAAAAGTCGTTATCGTTGGCTGTGGCGCACAGGGCCTGAACCAGGGTCTGAACATGCGTGATTCCGGTCTGGATGTCGCCTATGCACTGCGTGCTGAAGCGATTGCTGAGAAACGCCCTTCATGGCGCAAAGCGACCGATAACGGTTTCAAAGTGGGTACCTACGAAGAGCTGATCCCGCAGGCGGACCTGGTGGTGAACCTGACGCCAGACAAACAGCACTCCGCGGTGGTTCAGGCTGTTCAGCCGCTGATGAAAGATGGCGCTGCGCTGGGCTACTCACACGGCTTCAACATCGTTGAAGTGGGCGAGAGCATTCGTAAAGATATCACCGTCGTCATGGTGGCACCGAAGTGTCCGGGTACAGAAGTGCGTGAAGAGTATAAGCGTGGCTTCGGTGTTCCGACCCTGATCGCTGTTCACCCGGAAAATGATCCAAAAGGCGAAGGCATGGCGATTGCTAAAGCCTGGGCAGCCGCAACCGGTGGCGATCGTGCTGGCGTGCTGGAATCCTCTTTCGTGGCAGAAGTCAAATCTGACCTGATGGGTGAGCAGACCATTCTGTGTGGCATGCTGCAGGCTGGTTCACTGCTCTGCTTCGACAAGCTGGTGGCGGAAGGTCATGACGCGGCGTACACCGAAAAACTGATTCAGTTCGGCTGGGAAACCATCACCGAATCGCTGAAGTTCGGCGGCATCACCCTGATGATGGATCGCCTCTCAAATCCGGCAAAAATCCGTGCATACGCGCTGTCTGAGCAGCTGAAAACCATCATGGCTCCGCTGTTCCAGAAGCACATGGATGACATCATCTCAGGTGAATTCTCTTCCGGTATGATGGCCGACTGGGCGAACGACGACAAAAACCTGCTCACCTGGCGTGAAGAGACCGGTAAAACTGCGTTCGAAAATGCGCCGCAGTTTGAAGGTAAGATCGACGAGCAGGAGTACTACGACAAAGGTGTCGTTATGGTCGCCATGGTCAAAGCGGGCGTGGAGCTGGCGTTTGAAACCATGGTTGATGCGGGCATCATCGAAGAGTCTGCTTATTATGAATCCCTGCACGAGCTGCCGCTGATTGCTAACACCATTGCCCGTAAGCGTCTGTACGAAATGAACGTGGTTATCTCGGATACCGCCGAATATGGTAACTACCTGTTCTCCTTCGCCGCTGTACCGCTGCTGAAAGAGTTCATGACCACGCTGCAGCCAGGCGACCTGGGTAAAGCCACTGAGGGAACGCAGGTAGACAACGCGCAGCTGCGTGACGTCAACGAAGCGGTTCGCCAGCATCCGATTGAAATCGTGGGCCGCAAACTGCGTGGCTACATGACCGACATGAAGCGTATCGCTGTCGCAGGCTGATAAGCGGCACCCCCGTTTTCAGCAAAACAAACCCCGGCTTGCCGGGGTTTTTTGTTTGTGAACACTGCCTGAGAAGTTCGCTGGTGGAACGGTGCCTGCACTGCCTGCTTCGCTATGAGACCGAGCCTGCACAGGCAATACGGTCAGAGCGGAAAGGCGCTTAAGCCAATCCCTGGCCGCTCGGCCCGCGCCATTACGCACCTCATCCCTGAGGTGCGCCCGTAAACGGGCCAACGCGTTGCGTTGTTCAAAAACGCTCCCGGCGTTTTTATCCGGGCGGCGGGACGCTTTCCTCTTCTGACCGTGTTCCCTGTGCCCTTAAGCTTCTGCATTGCTGCCAGAATAACCCTGCCCATTAGCACGATGCAGGATCTTCAAACAGACAGCCAATCAACTTAAAGCGATGGGAGCATACGCCTGTAGCAAAGCATAGCGGGCCAGGGATGGCCCGCGCTGAGCCCGCCAGGGATGGCGTCTTTTGCGTCTTTGCGAAAGGCGTATGCTCCCTGAGCCGGTAGCCTGACCATAAGGCGATGTTTTTAAACTCCCCAGGGTCAAAGTATGTTCCCTAAGCTGGCTTAGATTGACTAAACCCAGCCCATAAAAAAACCCGGCATCTGCCGGGTTTTACTGACCTTCATCCCACCGGACTACACGTCATACAGCGTCTGGTGACGCGTCTCTTTACAGGCGAGCAACGCAATCAGTGTCAGCACCGCCATCGACGCCAGATAGAACCCTACCGCCTGTAGGCCATAACTGGCATTCAGCCAGGTCGCGATGTAAGGCGCAACCGAGGCACCCAGAATTGAGGAGAGATTGTAGGAGAACGAGGCACCGGTATAACGCACTTCGGTCGGAAACAGCTCCGGCAGCAGTGCGCCCATCGGGCCAAACGTCAGCCCCATAATGCTCAGACCCAGCAGCAGGAACGCCATCACCAGCGCCTGTGAACCCGAACCGAGCATCGCCGGGAACAGGAACGAAAACGCGATAATCATCAGCGTGATGGTAATCATGGTCTTGCGACGACCAAAGCGATCCGCCAGCACGCCCGCAATCGGCACCATCACGCCAAAGCCAATGACCGCCAGCATCAGCATCCACAGCATACTGTTACGCGGAATGCCCAGACCCGCTGGCGCTGGCGTGGTGCCGTAACTCATTGAATAGACCGTCATGATATAGAACAGCGTATAGGTCGCCAGCATGATAAAGGTGCCGAGAATGGTGGCAGTCAGGTGCCTGCTCAGCAGCGCCGCAATCGGTACCCGAACCTGCTTCTGCTCTTTCTGCACTTTGGCAAACACCGGACTTTCATGCAGCGAAACGCGCACATAGAGGCCAATCAGCACCAGTACGGCAGAGAGAATGAAGGGAACGCGCCAGCCCCACTGCATAAACTGCTCGTCAGTCAGCAGCCATGAGAGCAGCAGAAAGGTGCCGTTAGCAAAGAAAAAGCCGATCGGCGCGCCCAGCTGCGGGAAGGAGCCATAGAGCGCACGCTTCTTCGCCGGAGCATTTTCCGTTGCCAGCAGCGCTGCGCCACCCCATTCGCCGCCCAGGCCCAGCCCCTGACCAAAACGCGCCAGCGCCAGCAGCAGCGGCGCCATCACACCAATGGTTTCATAGCCCGGCAGCAGGCCAATCACCACGGTGGAGATCCCCATGGTCAGCAGCGAGGCAACCAGGGTAGCCTTACGTCCTACGCGGTCGCCAAAGTGACCAAACAGGGCAGAGCCAATCGGACGCGCAATAAAGGCGATAGCGAAGGTGGCGAGCGACTGTAGCGTGGCGACGGTGGCATCACCCTGCGGGAAGAAAATATGGGGAAAAACAATCACCGCAGCCGTGGCATAAATATAAAAGTCGAAGAATTCGATGGCCGTGCCGACCAGTGAGGCTATCACCACTTTACTGCGTGAGTTAACCGGTGCGGGGTCCTGCTGTTTGTCGAGTGTGTCTGAGAGGGAGGCTTGCATAACTGTTTCTTATTTGTAAATACAGACAAAGAATCTTACGCACCTGACTGACCGCATTCAATGGCGAAAACCCGCGCCGCGCCTGGCTTCAGCGGGCAAAAAGAGGATAATTTCTGTGGTGCGGCGAATGCCGGGTGATACCGGGGTAAACCGGACGATATCTGGCGGGATACTCTGTGAAAGGGCTAAATAAAAGTGACCCCTCAGCTATTCATCCTGTTATCTGAATAAAAAATAGCCGAGGGGAGGTGTTTTCCGCTGTTGTTAACAGATCAGGAGGTTTTGCGTCGTGCTGCGCTGCCCGCTTCAGGCATCTGCGGATCGTCTTTATATTTAGCTGTGGCGATCCATGCCGCACAGAACAGCGTCAGACGGGCGAAGAAGTAGAAGAACGCCATCAGGCCGAGCACGGAACCAAAGGCCGCTCCTGAAGGGGAGGTTGCCAGCTTTGGCAGGGTCAGCGTCATGACAAACTTGATCACCTCAAAACCGATGGCCGCCAGCAGCGTCCCGCGGAACAGCGCCTTCTTGCGTGGCTTATGTCGTGGCAGGATCCAGAAAATCCAGAGAAACAGCAGGTAGTTAGCCAGCACAGAAATCGAGGTGGCGATAATGGTCATCGCAGGCCGCAGCCAGTCGATGCCATCCAGCCCCAGGGCGCTCACGATGGTCGCCTGGGCAGACCCCGCCACTGAGGTCAGCGAAAGCGTAATGATCAGGGCCAGCATCAGGCCGGTCAGCGACAGGAAATCGCGGATGTAGCGTTTCCAGATCTTCTCCTGGTCATCAGGATTGCGTTCCCAGACGTCGCGCGACTGGGCGCGAATGGCTTCCCGCAGATTCCCCATCCAGTTCAGACCGGAATAGAGCGCCAGCAGTAAACCGGAGATCCCCACCGTGGCGCGCTGCTGAATGGCGGTATTCACCGTATTCTTCAGCGTGGTCGCCAGCGTCGGGTCGCTGATGCTGCTGACGATTTTATTGATGATATCGGTCAGCAGATCCGGATTGGAGGCGAGTACAAAACCCACGGCGGCAAACGACACCATCAGAATCGGGATCAGCGATAAAAATGAGAAATAGGTAATGGCCGCACCAAACTGGCTGCCGAGCCGGTCGTTAAAGCGCTCAAGGGCACGGATAAAATGCGCCACCGCCGGAATGGCCTGAAACCAGGCGGCAAAACGCGACACGCGGACAATCGACTGGTCCACGGTCTGATTGCCGGTTTTAATGTCGATAAGCGGTTTCTCTGGCTGTGTATCCTGCGAATGTTCCTGCTTGTCTGTCATAGACCTTCACTGTCCTGTTTGTCATTAAAATCAGAGTATAGTCGCTCAGGTGACGTACTCCTGCAGCACCTGACTCAGCCACTCCATAAAAACCCGCACGCGACGCGCCACATTGCGCCGGTGCGGATAGAGCAGGTGGATCGGCATGGGCCTGGCGGGGAAGCGATGCAGCACCTCGACCAGCTCGCCGTTTTCCAGCAGGGGCTGAATGCCGGCCGCCGGCACCTGAATAATGCCTAATCCTGCCAGACAGGCGGCGCGGTAGGTTTCGGTGCTGTTCACGGTTACCGCGCCGCCGGTGTGAACATAGTGGCACTGCCTGCCATCAAAATATTCAAAACCCGGTGCGGCCTGGCCCAGCTGCTGGCTGTAGTGGACCATCGCATGCTGCGACAGCTCCTCCAGCCGGACCGGCATCCCGAAACGCGAAAGGTAGCCAGGGCTGGCGCAGTTGATCAAGGTGTGGGTGCCAATTTTTCGCGCGATCAGTCCCGAATCCTTCAGCTCGCCGACCCGGATAACACAGTCAAAGCCTTCCCGGATCACATCCACCTGACGGTCACTGCTGCTCAGTTCAATCTCTACGCCAGGGTAGTGCTGCAAAAATTCCGGCAGGCGGGGAAGGATAAAACCGGTCGCCATTGCGACGGACATATCGACCCGCAGCTTGCCGCTGAGCGTGGCGGGATCGTGCTGGAACAGACTGTCCATATCGTCAATCATCGACAGCAGGTCCAGACAGCGATCGTAATAGACCAGTCCATCCTGAGTCAGTTGCACCCGGCGCGTGGTGCGATGCAGCAAACGGGTTGCCATTTGATTCTCCAGCGCCTGTATCTGCCGCGATACGCTGCCTTTAGGCACGCCTAAACTCTCTGCCGCGCGGGTAAAACTGCCCATTTCGGCCACCCGCACAAAAACCTGCATTGCGTGAATTTTGTCCATGTTGTTCACCGATTGTTGTTTTTATTGAAACAGTGATGCGCTTTTTACACTGTTTATAGATCAATAATTCGCGAATATCCTTAACACGTGTTCAACTTTTCAACAGGTGTGAGAGATGAATCAGAAAGTTGCGTTAATTACCGGTGCAAATCGCGGTTTAGGCCGTAACGGCGCGTTAAAACTGGCTGCCAGAGGCACCGATATCATCCTGACCTACCGCACTCATGCCGATGAGGCGCAGGCGGTTGTCAAAGAGATTGAGGCGATGGGACGGCGTGCAGTGGCGCTGGCGCTGGATGTCGGCGAAACCGGTCAGTTCGATCGCTTTGTCGGGCAGGTGAAAGAGGCCCTGCAGCAGCAGTGGCAGCGGGATCGCTTTGACTATTTAGTGAACAACGCCGGGCACGGTCACTATAAGCCGTTTACCGATACCACGGAGGCGGAATTTGACGCCCTGGTGAATGTCCATTTCAAGGGGCCCTACTTTCTGACCCAGAAGCTGCTGCCGCTGATCAACGACGGAGGCCGCATCCTGAACATCTCCAGCGGTCTGACCCGGCTGGTCTATCCGGGCTCTGCGACCTATGCATCGATGAAAGGGGCGATGGAGGTGCTGACCCGCTATCAGGCGAAGGAGCTGGGGGCGAGACGGATTCGGGTCAATATTCTGGCACCCGGGGCGATAGAAACGGACTTCGGCGGAGGCCGGGTGCGTGACACCCGGGAGATTAACGATCAGATTGCTGCACTGACGGCGCTGGGCCGGGTGGGATTACCGGACGACATCGGCGATGCCATCAGCGCGATTCTCAGTGATGAAACCGGCTGGATCACCGCGCAGCGCATCGAAGCCTCAGGCGGGCAGGGCATTTAACCCCCCGGTGGCATCGCGGCAGACCGGCCCGCCGATGCCGCCAGCCTTACAGCGCGATCGTGCCGTCGATGACGGTGACGGTATGGCCGCCAATCCAGATCGTGCCACTATCGAAGGTCACGTTTACCCGACCGGCACGCTGCAGCGCCGTGCCCTGACGCACACGATAGCCCGTGGTCTGTCCCGCCATGGCAAAATAACGTGCCAGACAGGCGTTGGCACTGCCCGTCACCGGATCTTCGGTCAGGCTGCCATTCTCGACCAGCAGGGCGCGTACTTCATACTGCTCCTCTTCTCCCTGCGGCAGGCGACCAAATACCATTATCCCCGATACGTCCGCCTGTTTAAGCAGACGCTCGAGTTCGCTGACGCTGGGCTGCAGCGCCAGCACCGCGTCGCCGCTGGTCATCGGCACCAGCAGCCAGCGGATACCCATATCAACCACCGTCGGGCTTTGCGTCAGATCGAAAGCCTCGCTGTTTAACGCTTTCGCCATCAGCGCATCCTGCCAGGGTGTCAGCGTGGCAGCCGGGGCGGCAAACGCCAGTTCACCCGTCTCATTAATCTTCACCGTGACGTTACCGACGCCGCACTCCTGCACAATCTCACCGGGTGTGCGGGTTGGCCAGCCGGCCTCCAGCAGGGCGTACGCCGTACCCAGCGTGGGATGACCGGCAAACGGCAGCTCGCCTTCAACGGTGAAAATGCGCACCCGATAGTCGGCTTCCGCATGCTCAGGCGGCAGCACAAAGGTGGTCTCCGACAGGTTAGTCCAGCGGGCAATGGCGGCCAGCTGGCTGTCGCTTAACCCCTGCGCATCCATAATGACCGCCAGCGGATTGCCGTTAAAGGCTGATGAGGTAAACACATCGACTTGCTTAAACGCGACCTGCATGGTGACTCCTTGCTGAGGGTGTTCAGGGTGGCCTTTTCTCTGCCAGATGATTGCTTATAACAGCTAACAGCGTTATCAATAAGTTAAAGATTCTACCGGAGACTCTGCATGCTAACGATCCTGGGACGCGCCTCCTCAATCAACGTGCGCAAAGTATTATGGCTGTGTGACGAGCTGGATCTGGATTACCAGCGCGAAGAGTGGGGCGACGGTTTCCGCTCCACGCATCTGCCGGAGTTCATGGCACTCAATCCGAATGCGATGGTGCCGGTGCTGAAAGATGATGACCTGGTCATCTGGGAATCTAACGCCATCCTGCGCTATCTGGCGAATGCCTATGGCGGCGAGTGGCTTTATCCGCCTAATCCACAGGCGCGTGCACCGGTCGATCAGTGGATGGACTGGCAGGCCACAGAACTGAATACCTCCTGGCGCTACGCTTTCATGTCGCTGGTAAGAAACTCTCCGGCTCATCAGGATCCGCGCCTGCTGGCAGCGGCCTGCAAAGGCTGGGCGCACACCATGAGCATCCTTAATCAGCAGCTGGAAAAAACCGGTCGCTACGTTGCCGGACGCAATTTCACCCTGGCCGATATACCGATTGGTCTGGCGGTAAACCGCTGGTTTGAGACGCCGCTTGAGCATCCCGATTATCCGGCGGTTCGCACCTATTACGAGCGCCTGACCGAACGGCGTGGTTACACCGTCTGGGGCCGCAACGGGACGCCCTGAGCCTCGCCAGCCGGGAGTCCTGACAGTTCACAGGCAATCTCTCCGGCGCGCTGAATCGCCCGGCTATAGCGCGCATCAAACGGATAACAGCAGGAGAGACGCAGCGCATGGTTGTAACGCTCGCTCAGGGAATAGAGCGCGCCAGGCGTGACGCAGATCTGCTCCTGCAGCAGCCGGTCAAACATCTCCGTGGTCTTCACGTTGCCGGGTAACTCGACCCAGAAGACGAATCCTCCGCGCGGCAGCGTGGCGCGGGTGCCCTGCGGGAAGTAGCGGGCGATCAGTCCCCGCGCCTCATCCAGATTGGCTGCGTAGCGACGGCGCAGAGTGCGCAGGTGGTGATCGTAACCGCCGGACGCAAGAAACTCCGCCAGTGTTTCTGACAGCAGGGCCGATTCAGCCATCGACGAAACCGCTTTGAGCCGGGCAATCGCGTCGTGAAAACGACCAGCAGCGGTCCAGCCAATCCGGAAGTCGGGTGCCACGGTTTTGGTGAAGCTGGTGCAGTAGATCACCCAGCCATCGCGATCAAACGCTTTCACGGCGGGTGAGAGGGGCCAGTCGAACTGCAACTCGTCATACAGTCCATCTTCGATCAGCGGAACGTGGTAAGTATTCACTAACTTTGCCAGCCGCTTCTTGTTTGCCAGCGACATGCCGCAGCCCAGCGGGTTCTGCACACCGGGCATGGCAATCAGTGCCTTGATGCGCTGCTCCTGCAGCAGCATCTCCAGCGCATCCAGCGACAGGCCATGCTGCGGATCGGTGGGGATTTCCAGCGCTTTAAGGCCCAGCGACGCCAGCAGTGGAAACAAAAAGAAGTAGGTCGGCGACTCCAGCCCGACACAGTCGCCGGGCTGCGTGACCGCACGTAATGCCAGCTGCAGGGCTTCCATGCAGCCGTGGGTCAGGGTGATCTCATCGGCGGTCAGCCGCTGTCCGGCGTGCAGCGCCCGGCGCGCAATCTCCTCCCGTAAGCGCTCACTACCGGGCGGAAGCGCATAGCGCCCGATTAGATTGGGATGACGGCGCAGCAGTGAAGCCGTGATCCGGGCGATGCGGGTCGCAGGGAAAAGTTCACTGTCCTGCGGGCAGGCCAGCGAGATATTGACGTAGTCGGGATGATTCTGTGCGGCAAACACCTTATCAATCAGGTCGAGTTTACCGCTGCCGGGGTCGCGTACCCGGGTCTTATGCTCACCGTGACGGGTCACGGCGGGCAGCACGCCGCGCACGTAGTAGCCCGACTGCGGCCGGGCCTCAATCAGACCGCGATCTTCCAGCAGCTGCCAGGCATTCAGCACCGTATTCACACTGACCTGATGGGACTGAGCGACACGCCGGATCGCTGGCAGGCGTTTGCCCGGTTTCAGCGTGCCCTGGTGGATGGCCTCAGCGAAGCTGTCCGCCAGCTGCTGATAAAGACGCTGATCGGAAGAGGGAGCAAGGGACACAGTAACCTCCGGATTGGATGGGTACAATTGCTGCAAACGCAAACTGTAACCATCACAATAGTGATTTTGTGTCACTGTTACCATTCTTTTCCGCGCCGTAGCATAGAGCTCTGTCCACTTTCAGGAGCGCCACTATGCTTGATCCCTCTTTCTTCAGTTACGTCACCGTCATGTCGATTACGCCAGGCCCGAACAATCTGTTGCTGGCGACCTCCGGGGTCAATTTTGGCATGCGGCGCACCCTGCCGATGATGTTCGGCATTTTACTGGGCTGTGCGGTGCAAACGGTGATTGCCGGAATGGCGCTGGAGGTGCTGCTGCACTGGATGTCGGCGATTCGCCTGCCGCTGACGCTGGCAGGCTGCACCTATCTGTTGTGGCTCTCCTGGAAGATCTTTCGTGCTGCCGCCCCCGAAACGCGCACCCGGCCGCAGCCGATGACGCTGCTGGGTGGCGCCTGTTTCCAGGCGATTAACCCCAAAGCCTGGCTGATGGCCAGCAACGTGGCACTCCTCTACAGCGCCAGCAGCGGCGTTGTAACGGTAATGATCTGCTTCATGCTGCTCAATCTGCCCTGCATCCTGATCTGGGCTGCGCTGGGCGACCGCCTGCGCAGCCATCTGCAGATTGCCTGGAAGCGCCAGCTGTTTAACAGCCTGATGGCGCTGTCGCTGGTGGCGACCACCGTCTGGATGGTGACCGACGCGCTGCAGGCCGCTTAGTCAGGCGCGCCTGGTGCAGTGGCGGATGGCCATTTCCAGTTCTGCACCTCCGGCAGATCCTCGCCATGTTCGCGGACATACTGGTGATGCGCGGCCAGACGCTGCTGCAAATCCTCCAGCAGCGCGGGATGAGCATCCGCCAGCCCGGGCACGCGCAGAATCGCCTCCTGCGCCAGATGATAGCGGTCCAGTTCGTTGAGCACCGTCATATCAAATGGCGTGGTGGTGGTGCCCTCTTCATTGAAGCCACGCACGTGGAAGTTGCGATGATTGGTGCGCTGATAGGTCAGGCGATGCACCAGCGTCGGATAGCCGTGGAAGGCAAAAATCACCGGTTTATCCTGCGTAAACAGCGCATCAAATTCCGCATCGGATTTGCCATGCGGGTGCTGATCCTGCGTCTGCAGCGCCATTAAATCGACCACGTTTACCACCCGGATCCGCAGTTCAGGCAGCATCTCGCGCAGCAGATCAACGGCCGCCAGGGTTTCCATGGTGGGCACATCACCGGCACAGGCCATCACCACATCCGGCTGTGCATTATCGGGCGTGGTGCCCGCCCAGCGCCATTCGCCCATGCCCGCTTCGCAGTGGGTTATGGCACTGGCCATGTCGAGCCACTGCGGCGCAGGCTGTTTGCCCGCCACAATGACATTAATGCGGTCCCAGGTGCGCAGGCAGTGGTCGCCTACCCAGAGCAGCGTATTGGCATCGGGCGGCAGATAGATACGCACGATGTCCGCTTTCTTATTGGCAACGTGATCGATAAAGCCGGGGTCCTGATGGCTGTAGCCATTGTGGTCCTGTCGCCAGACGTGCGAAGAGAGCAGATAGTTGAGTGAGGAGATGGGCTTACGCCAGCCCAGCTTACGCGTGACTTTCAGCCACTTGGCATGCTGGTTAAACATGGAATCGATAATGTGGATAAAGGCTTCATAGCAGTTGAACAGCCCGTGACGGCCGGTCAGGAGATAGCCCTCCAGCCAGCCCTGACACTGATGCTCACTGAGAATTTCCATGACGCGGCCATCGCGCGCCAGCTGCTCGTCATAGGGCTCTGTTCTTTCCAGCCAGGTGCGGCTGGTCACGTCGAAGACCGGCGTCAGGCGGTTTGAGGCGGTCTCATCCGGGCCAAACAGCCGGAAGTTGTCGCGGTTTCGCTGAAACAGCACGCTGAGGTAGCGTCCCAGATGCTCGGTGGCCTGCGCCATCTGTGAACCCGGTTCGCCGACCTCGCAGGCAAACGCGGCGAGCTCGGGCGTCTCCAGCTCACGGCGCAGCAGGCCGCCATTAGCATAAGGCGAAGCCCCCATGCGCTTGTCGCCCTCCGGCGCCAGCGCCTGCAGCTCCGGCTTCAGGCGACCCTGTTCATCGAACAGATCATCCGGCTGATAGCTTCGCATCCACGTTTCCAGAATCTGACGATGACCTTCATCTTCACGACAGGCGGCGACCGGCACCTGATGCGCCCGCCAGAAATCCTCTACTTTTTTGCCGTCGACCGTTTTGGGGCCGGTCCAGCCTTTGGGGCTGCGCAGGATAATCATCGGCCAGCGCGGCACATCGGTTGTGGCGCTGCCCTGGCGCGCCTCACGCTGGAAGGCGGTGATTTTTGCCAGAGCATTGTCCAGCGCTTCCGCCATCAGCGGATGCATTTTCTCCGGCTCATGCCCGCTGACAAACAGCGGTTCATAGCCGTAACCGCTGAACAGCTGACGCAGATCTTCATCGCTGCTGCGACCCAGCAGCGTCGGGTTAGCAATCTTGTAGCCGTTGAGATGCAGAATAGGTAACACCGCGCCATCACGTTGCGGATTGAGAAATTTGATGCCGTGCCAGCTGGACGCCAGCGGTCCGGTTTCCGCTTCGCCGTCGCCGATGACGCAGGGCACCACCAGGTCGGGATTATCGAAAGCCGCGCCAAATGCATGAGAGAGCGAATAGCCCAGCTCCCCCCCTTCATGAATTGAGCCGGGCGTCTCCGGGGCCGCGTGGCTGGGAATGCCGCCCGGGAAGGAGAACTGTTTAAACAGGCGCTGCATGCCCGCCGCATCCTGGCTGATGTGCGGATAAATTTCGCTGTAGCTGCCCTCCAGCCAGGTGTTAGCCACCATGCCGGGGCCGCCGTGCCCGGGTCCGCAGATGTAGATCATATTCAGATTTTGCTGCCGGATAATCCGGTTGAGGTGGGCATAGATAAAATTCAGCCCTGGCGTGGTGCCCCAGTGGCCCAGCAGGCGCGGTTTGATATGTTCCGGCCTGAGTGGCTCGCGCAACAGCGGGTTATCCATCAGGTAGATCTGCCCGACGGAGAGGTAGTTCGCCGCCCGCCAGTAGCGGTCAAGCAGCGTGAATTCCGGTGAAGCAGGGGAGTAAGACATGCCTTTTCCTCCTGAGTGTTCAGCTAAAAGATCTCTTAACCCTAATAGAGAAACCCCAGGACGACCAGGCAACCGGCCAATAAAAAAGGCCCCGCTGTGCGGAGCCTTTTTATCAGCGGTGCGGAATTACTTGCCGACAACGAACGCGGTTTCACGTCCTTCATCGTTTGCCGCCATCGGTGTCACCGGCGAGTAGTCGAGCTGCAGAATACGGCTGGTTTCGGCCAACACTTTCTCTGTCAGGGCCACGTCACCGTTCAGCTTACGGCCCCAGGAAGGGATGACGGCGCGGATTTTATTCTGCCATTCTGGCGTGGCCATCTGCTCAGGACAGACCTTATGCAACAGTTCCAGCATGATCGGTGCCGCTGTTGAGGCGCCTGGTGAGGCGCCCAGCAGTGCTGAAATCGTCCCATCCTGTGAGGCGACTACTTCGGTGCCGAGGCGCAATACAGCACCCTCTTTCTCATCCTTCTTGATGATCTGCACACGCTGACCGGCCGTCACTAACCGCCAGTCCTCCTGCTTCGCCTGCGGCACATAGGCGCGCAGGGCGTCCATACGGTCGCGATCGCTTTGCAGCACCTGATCCATCAGGTATTTCACCAGATCGAAACTTTTCAGCCCCACTTTCACCATCGGCAGCATGTTGCTGCTGTTCAGAGAGGTGAACATATCCATCAGCGAACCCTGCTTCAGGAACTTGGTGGAGAAGGTGGCGAACGGGCCAAACAGCAGCACCTGCTTGCCATCCAGTACGCGGGTGTCAACGTGCGGCACGGACATCGGCGGTGCGCCGACGCTGGCTTTGCCGTAGACCTTGGCCATATGCTGCGCCACCACCTGCGGATTTTCCGTCACCAGGAACGAACCCCCTACCGGGAATCCGGCGTAGCCGTTCGCTTCCGGGATACCGGCCTTCTGCAGCAGCGGCAATGCCGCGCCGCCAGCGCCGATAAAGATTTTGCCCGCTGTCAGCGTGCGGCGGTTGCCGCTGTTCAGACACTGCAGCGTCACCTGCCAGCGCCCGTCGGCAAGCTGTTTCAGGTCACGCACTTCCTGACGCAGACGCAGGCGGAAGTTCGCCTTCTTCTCTAAGGAGGCGATCAGCTGACGCGTTACTTCACCGAAGTTCACATCGGTGCCCATCTCCGTCCAGGTCGCGGCCACTTTCTGACGGCGATCGCGGCCATTCATGACCAGCGGGATCCAGCGCGCAATCTGCTGCGGATCTTCGGAGTAGGCCATGCCCCGGAACAGGGTGCTTTTCTGCAACGCCTGATAGCGTTTGCGCAGGAATTCGACGTTGTCGTCTCCCCAGACAAAACTCATGTGTGGCGTGCTGTGAATAAAGCTTCTGGGATTGCGCAGGTTGCCTTTCTGGACCTGATAGGCCCAGAACTGGCGGGAAATCTGGAACGATTCGTTGATCGTCACCGCTTTAGAGATGTCGATGCTGCCATCCGCCTGCTGCGGCGTATAGTTCAGCTCGGCCAGGGCGGCATGACCGGTGCCGGCGTTATTCCAGCCGTTGGACGACTCCTCGGCCACGCTGTCCAGCCGCTCCACCATTTCGATGGACCAGTCCGGCGCTAAATCCTGCAGCCATGCACCGAGGGTAGCGCTCATCACACCTGCGCCAATCAGCAGCACGTCAACGTCTTTGCGCTCCTGCGCGGTAGTGGTGTCCTTTGCCATGGCACTCATCGCGAGCGCAAGGTTTACAGCTGAATTGCACATGAGGCGACATCTCCTCTTCTGTTGACCTGAAGCCCAACAGTTTTGCAGGCGAAATAGTCACGCTTCTTGCGAGCGCGTTGCGCTATTTCTCAAAGGTTAAGTCTCAGGTATAGGTTAAAGCGGTGATAACGGGTTAACTGCACGTTATGCTTTGTCATCCGAATATAACATTCTCACCCCTGAATTAAACATTTGTTTATTTTTTAAATGCAGAAATGATTCAGCATAAGAATTAATCATCAGCATGGCTGCGCGATTAGGGATTTTTTATTGTTAAGTCAGAGGGTTAACCCGGAAAGGATGTTGCGGAAAAGCGCCATGATGGTGCAACGGCAGAATCGATATGAACGGTGCGGAATTATTTAATTATCTGAATTTTAGCGATTTATTATGCAATGCGGAATAGTTTGAATTGTTGATAAAGCAGCCAGATAGGCTCTTGTGTAAAAATAATGTTACATTTTTGTGAGTCTGAAAATGCGCGCGCAGCGGCGCACGCATCGGTTTCACTTATGACGCATTCGCACTGGCAGGCAGCTTTTTCAGACTTATCGCCATGCGGTTGTAGGTGTTCATCAGGCCAATGGCGATATTCAGATCGACAATCGCTTTGTCACTGAAGTGCTCCCTCAGCGCGGTATAACTTGTTTCCGGCGCGCCATGCTGTGCAATCAGCGTAAGGCACTCCGCCCACTGCAGGGCCGCTTTCTCTTTTTCACTGAACAGAGTGCCGGATTCGTGCCAGACCGACGTCAGTACAATTTTATCCCAGCCGATCCCCGCCTTGTTCAGCGCTTTTGTATGCATATCAATGCAGTAAGCGCAGCCGTTAATCTGCGATATGCGCAGGAACAGCAGTTCCAGTAAAGTGAGCGGCAAATCGGTTTGTGACAGATAACCGTATACGCCGCTCAGTGCTTTCATGCCTGCCGGTGCTGCCTGGTGAAAATCGATACGTTCGCTCATCTTATTGCCTCCTGGGATTGATGAGGCGATTTTCGGCCTTTGAATGGAGCAGATAAAGTGCCAAAAAATGAGAGTCTGACTGGTCCATCGCCCCTTTTCTCGCTGACGCTGCAGCGCGGTACGTCGCGTGGGCTGAGCGAACAGCTGCGCCAGCTGATTGAGCAGGCGATTGGTGAAGGCCGTTTACAGCCGGGGGCGCGTCTGCCTTCCTGTCGCGATCTGGCCGCGCAGCTCGGTGTTGCCCGCGGCACCGTCCGTGCCAGTTATGACATGCTGGCCGATGGTCAGTTTCTGGAGACCCGGGGCGCGGCGGGCACCTTCGTCAGTACTTTACCGCCATTAAAACCGGTCCACTCCGATGCCGGGTGCCTTCCGCCGCACTCTGAAGGGATCGAGGCGTTTGATGCCCCGCCGCTGACCTTCCAGATGGGGACGCCCGCCAGCGATACGTTCCCGGCCAAAGTCTGGCTGCGCATCCTGCAGCGGCAGGCGCGAATGCAGGTCAGCCGGCCAGCCAGCTATCCCGATCCGCGTGGCAGTCTGGCACTGCGTCAGGCGCTGGTGGCCTATCTGGCGGTGGCGCGCGGTCTGCGCTGTCAGGCGGAGCAGATCATCATTACCAGTGGCTATGCAGGCGCGATGGGTCTGATTGGCCTGGCGATGGATTTTCAGGGCAAAACCGCCTGGCTGGAAGATCCCGGATTCTGGCTGGCGCGCGGCGCGGTGGAAGCGTTGCGGGTCAGGCCGGTTGCGGTGCCGGTCGACGAGGAGGGGATGCAGGTCGCTGCCGGGGTGACGCGTGCGCCGGACGCCGCTTTCGCGCTGGTGACGCCGGGCCAGCAGGCACCGCTTGGCATGACGATGAGCCTGGCGCGCCGCCATGCCCTGCTTGAGTGGGCCAGCCGCGAACAGCGCTGGATTATTGAAGATGACTACCTGGGTGAGCTCCAGCCTGGTTATCGCGCCGCGCCAGCGCTGGCCGCCCTCGACAGCGAGGGACGGGTCCTGCATATCGGCACGTTCAGCAAGACGCTGACGCCACAGCTGCGGCTCGGTTTTATGGTGGTGCCGCCCGCACTGGCTGCCCGGTTCGGTGAGGTGTGCGCGTTACTGGCACCGGCATCGGCAGGATTGCTGCACAATGCAGTCGCGGAGTTTCTGCGGGAAGGTCACTTCATGCGGCATCTGCGGCGGATGAAGCGTGTGTATCACGAGCGGCTGGAGCAGATGGTTGCCGCGCTGCACCCCCATTTTCCGGACCTGCAACGCGCCGGGCTGGCGGTAATCGTTCGCCTGCCCGCCGGTTCCCCGGACCAGCTTATTGCTCAGCAGGCGGCAGAGTGGGGGATGGCACCCTCGCCGCTGTCACTCTGGTATCAGGATGCGGATCAGCGCTGCGCAGGCCTGTTGCTGGGCGCGGCACATCTGCCGCGCGAAGGCTATGCCCGCAGCGCCGGACAACTAAAAGCGCTGGTGGACGCCCATTGTGCTGTCAGGCCCTGAACCAGCGACGCCAGACAAAGCGGATAACGAAAAACTCCAGCGCGCCCAGCAGTAAAAACCAGATGCAGAACACGACCGTGTAAAGCTGATTAAGATCCTGCAGATGGAACAACTGCAGCAGATGCTGCGCCACGGTCAGGCTGAAGGCGGGGGCGGGCAGCAGCAGCGCCGAGAGAAAACCCAGCAGCAGAATGCCACCAGGCACGATCAACGTTTCAAAAGGGTTATTCATTACCGGTATCCCATCATTATCAGCCCGGCATTTTCCGGTAATTGGCCGCGCGGTTCAATGGCGGCATCAGGCGCAAAGGCGAATGGAGCGGGGATTCAGGCACTCAGAGTGGCCAGAAAACGCTTTGCCACCATCGACTTAGGTCCATTCATAGCGGAAGATAAGAGTTATAGCCTTTGCTATACTTAAATCCCTGATTTTGCTGTCTTTTTATCTGCGGGTTTGCATGGTAGACTGCGCGCACTTTTTCATAACTGAACGCTTTGTGTGGTGAATTCAGCGTGATTAGCCGCTTTTTCGCCCCAGGTGAATAAATCATGACCTTTATTGCTACGTTAATTCTTGCGCTGGGTATGTCGATGGACGCATTTGCTGCTGCGCTGGGCAAAGGTGCGACGCTGCATCGTCCTGGTTTTAAAGAAGCGCTGCGCACCGGTCTGATTTTCGGCTCTATTGAAGCACTGACCCCGCTGATTGGCTGGGCACTCGGCCTGGCAGCCAGCCGTTACATCATGGCGTGGGACCACTGGGTCGCGTTTATACTGCTGGCGTTCCTGGGTGGCCGTATGATGATGGAAGGCTTCCGTCAGACCGCGGTCGCCGAACCCTGTGAAGCGCCAAAAAGCCACGGCTTTGTGGTACTGGCGACCACTGCGGTAGCCACCAGCCTTGATGCGCTGGCGGTCGGCGTTGGCCTGGCTTTTTTACAGGTGAACATCATCACCACCGCGCTGACGATTGGTGCCGCGACCACGGTAATGGCGACGACCGGTGTCCTGGTCGGGCGCTTTATTGGTCCGGTGCTGGGTAAATGGGCGGAAGTGCTCGGTGGCCTCGTCTTAATTGCCGTTGGTTCCACCATTCTGCTGCAGCATCTCGGCTACACCGCGTAGGTTTTATGGCGCCTGAAGCCGTAGTTTTGTGATCCGGTTCAAATTTATTTGCTGTTAAAACGCACAGAAGTTATACTTTTTCAGTATATCTTCAACTTAATTTGAATCAGGTGCTCCATGAAACGCATTTTCAAATACGTGTTCCGTGCTTACGTTGAGACGTTCAAACACGTACCGCCGGGTGCCATGTCCTGAGCACCCCGCAGGAAACCCTCGATAATCGCGGTCAGGGATCGACCGGTGATTATCACCTCTCTGTTTTGCTTCCGCTGATTTAATTCCCTTTTTCTGCGCCTGAGGTGTTTTCAGGTTGTAGCAGAAAACGCTGCAGTTCAGCTGTGACTTCTTCTGGTGCTTCCTCTGCCATGTGGTGACCACAAGCTATCGATTTACCATGAACGTCTTGCGCCCACGTTTTCCATATACCTACGACGTCGCCATACAAATCCTCAAGATCATCATATTGAGACCATAAACAGAGCGTCGGACATTTGATCAGCCTTCCTCTCTGACGATCCTGAAGCTCATGTTCTTTATCAATGCTAAGGCCCGCACGATAGTCTTCGAGCATCCCATGTATGACCTCCGGATCATGAATAGCTTGTCTGAACTCAAGATATTCATCATCACCCATTGTTTCGGGCTGGCCTCCATACCATTTGTCAGGATCGGCCAGTATTGCCCGCTCCGGTTTTTCAGGCTGAGCAAAGAAAAACCAGTGATACCACTGTCGGGCAAACTTTTCATTACATCGGTTGAGCGCTTCAAGTATCGGAATGCAATCAAGTACGGCAAGCCGTGTGATTCGCTCTGGATAGTCAAGAGCAGCTCTGTAAGCTGTATAACTTCCTCTGTCATGTCCGACAATTGCAAATTGTTCAAAACCAAGCTGACTCATCAACTCGATACAATCTTTTGCTTTAGCTCTTTTAGAAGAACCTGCATGGTTGGGTTGATCAGCGGGTTTTGATGATTTGCCGAATCCCCGCAAATCAGGACATATGACCGTAAATAATCTGGCTAGCTCCGGAGCCACTTTTGACCATGTTACATGGGTCCTTGGATGACCATGCAATAAGAGAACAGGTGGCCCATTCCCCCCATAGCGTACATTGAGCACTGCTTCTGAAAGGCTGATTTGCGTATGCATAAACCCTTCAAACATGTGCGATCCTCCTCAGTGGGGGTGATTCTAGTAGGGCGTTATTTAACCATATACCTTTACTGTGAATGATGATGACCAGAAATGCACAGCTCATCGGCGACTTTGCATCTGTATACGTCAGTTATATAACTAAAGGACAAATCATCCTTTCGCACTCAACCGGCCCTAAGTTCCAGCACATCTGTCAGACCACAAAAACCTGTTTTGCGCTTACCCACACATGCAGCCAGCACCGCCAGCAGGCAATTATCCTCACCCGGCTTTAAACCCTCCAGGCATACCCGCCTTTCTCTCTCCGACTGATGCCTCCGCTTCCCGGTCTGCGGTTTCTGATCCTGCCCGGACACGTTTGCGCGAATTGTGAGTGATATCTTGTTTACATAATAAACAAGCTCATAACACTGGCATCAGCGCCAGTGTCGTCGATATAGTGATTTCATCATGTACACCTGAGTTTTACTCAGTAAAACAGACTGTGAGGCAGGCTATGTTCGCTGATGAGACACCGCTGATTCACCGCAGAGACGCACACGTGCGCACGGATTGTGTCAGCCGGGTTAAGGGATTCACTGAAAAGGACACTATTCTATGACTTATCTGACGCAGGCGGATGTCAGGGAGACATCAATTTTTACCCGGCTGCCCGACCACTTTCGTTCCCCTGATCGCAACAATGTCTGGGCTGCCGCCAATCGCGGAGGACAGCTTACCGACTCATTCCTGGAAGGGCCGGTCTGGCACCCTTCCGGTTGTCTGTACCTGACCGATATCCCGTATGGCCGGATATTCCGGGTCGATATGGCCGGCAACTGGGATCTCGTCGTGCAATATGATGGCGAACCGAACGGCATGAAACTCGTCGATCCGGATACCCTTCTGATTACGGATTATCATCACGGGTTAATGAAGCTCTCGCTTAAAACGCAGGACGTCACGCCGTGGCTGCCTCGCCGCCACAGTGAGAGCTTTCGCGGTGTGAACGATTTAACGCCCGACAGCCGGGGAAACCTCTATTTCACCGATCAGGGTCAGACGGGACTTCACGATCCGACTGGCCGTGTTTATCGTCTCAGCCAGGACGGACGACTGGATATCCTGCTGGATAACTGTCCAAGCCCAAACGGGCTGGTTCTGTCGCCAGATGAAAAAGTGCTTTATGTCGCGATGACGCGCGGCAATGCCATCTGGCGCGTGCCGCTTCAGCGTGATGGGTCGGTCAGCAAAGTGAGTCAATATTTTACCTCGCACGGGCCCAGCGGTCCCGATGGACTGGCCATCAACGCGCAGGGTGAGCTACTGATTGCCAATCCGGGGCTGGGCCGCGTCTGGCTGCTAAACGATCTGGCTGAGCCTGCAGAAATCCTCACCAGCCCCGCCGGACGCTCCACCACCAACCTCTGCTTTGGTGGCGAAAATTTACAGCAGCTGTTTATTACCGAATCGGTCAGCGGCAGCATTCTTACCTGTTCAATGAAGACGCCCGGCCATCCACTGTCCTTTATGTCCACTGCTTTTCTCTAAGAACAACTCTGCGTTCTCTGAACGCAGCGGAGGCACTCATGAATCTGCATACTGTAAGCACTGGCTCACCTGCGGAGCCGGAAACCGTGTCCGGCGATCGTGAAGAGATGAATCAAAAGGATTTTGAACAAAGTGAGCAGGCAGCCGGTAAAGCGTTTCGCCGCATCCTGCCTTTTATTTTCATCTGTTATGTCGTCAGTTATCTGGATCGCACCAACGTCAGCTTCGCGGCGCTGGGCATGAATGCCGATCTGGGCATCACGGCTGAGCAGTTCGGATTCGGCGCCGGGATGTTTTTTATCGGCTATTTTCTGTTTGAAGTGCCCAGCAACCTGATCATGCAAAAAGTGGGTGCCCGTATCTGGATCGCCCGCATCATGATCTCATGGGGACTCATCTCCATGGCGACCGCCTTCGTGTCCGGCCCCCTGAGCTTTGCCTTTGCCCGTTTTTGTCTGGGGGTGGCCGAAGCCGGATTCACGCCTGGTATTTACCTGTTCTTCACATACTGGTTCCCCGGAAGCTGGCGCGCAAAAATTACGGCCGCCTTTTTAGTCGGGATCCCCGTGGCCAATATCATCGGCGCTCCCCTATCGGGGATGCTGATGCAAATCACCGGGCATGAACATATCCGTAACTGGCAGTGGCTGCTGCTGCTGGAAGGGTTCCCGGCGGTGATCCTCGGCGTGCTGTGCCTCTTCTTCCTTAACGACCGCCCGGAGAAGGCAAACTGGCTGAGCGACACGGAAAAGTCCCTGCTGAGCAGACGACTGAAGAACGAGCAACAGCAGATTGAAAAAGCACACGGTTCCAGCCTGCGCGATGCGCTGCGGAATCCGCTGCTTTATCTGCTGGCATTTATTAACTTCTGCGGGATTGTCGGTTCGATCGGGGTGGGCCTGTGGATGCCGCAGATCATCCGCCAGCTTGGCGTCAGCCACACCACCACCGGTTTCCTGACCGCATTACCCTACATTTGTGCCGCGTTCAGCATGCTGTTCTGGGCACGGCGGGCCAATGCCTCCGGGCATCGTATTCGCTGGATCAGTGGTGCACTCGTTATCGCCGCCTTTGCGCTGGCCTGCAGCGCCGTCGTGAATGAGCCCGTTCTGAAGATGCTGGCACTCTGCTTTACCGTCAGCGGCATTCTCGCTTTTCAGGCCTCATTCTGGGCTCTCCCTTCGGGCTTTCTTACCGGCAGCGCAGCCGCAGGCGGATTAGCCATGATCGTCTCTGTCGGGAATCTGGGCGGCTTTGTCGGCCCCTCCCTGATTGGCTATATCCGCCAGAGCAGCGGGGGATTTACCTGGGCACTGCTGGCGGTCTCCGCCGTGCTGCTGATTGGGGCGTTCTCCGTGGCATTAATCAAAGATCCCTATCGCAAAGCACAGTAAAAAGTGGGAAAAGGCGCGCTGGCGCCTTTTCGCCTCTCCGCGAATCCAGGGGCTGAAGACACGCTTTCCGGCGTCCCGCCTCCCCGCTAGAGACACGCTGAACTTTTCCTCGCCATGACACCGATAAACCGCCTCCCATCCGATCCCGGCCTACACTGAATTATTCTCCCCGAAACAGGAGCAGTGGATGAGCCAGAAGCAGCGACGAAAACAGGCAGCGATGGTGGCAGGCGTGGGATTAGGTGTGGCGGCCACCCTGTGGGGCATGAAACGCTGGCAGCAGCTGAAACAGACACCGCCGGTGTCACCGCGCAGCCACCATGCCGGCATGGCCGGTTACTTTCAGCAGGTGGGCGACTGGCGGATGTTCACCCGGGTCACGCCCAATGAGGATAAGGGACTGCCGGTGGTGCTGATCCACGGACTGGTGATGTCAGGCCGGGCGATGGAGCCGCTGGCGCTGGCGCTGAGCCGCGATTATCACGTGCTGGTGCCCGACCTGCCTGGTTTCGGAGCCAGTACGCTGCCCGCTTCTGCGCCGGTGATGTCAGTCGACCAGCAGGCGGAGGCGCTCTGGTTATGGCTGCAGCACAACGGTTTTCAGCGCGCAATCTGGGTCGGTAACTCGTTTGGCTGTCAGATTCTGGCCGCGCTGGCGGTGAAGCATCCGCAGGCGGTGGCGGGGCTGGTGCTGCAGGGGCCGACGGTGGACCGCCATGCCCGCAGCCTGCCGCGTCAGCTATGGCGCGACTGGCGCAATGGCCGGCTGGAAACCCGGCGACCGCCGGGGCCGCTGGCCCGCATCGATTACGCTAAAGCGGGTCTGCGCCGTGCCTTTGGCACGATGCGTGAGATGATGCGCGACCACATCGAGCATCGCCTTACCTACATCAATGCGCCCACGCTGCTGCTGCGCGGCTCGCGCGATCCGGTCTGTCCGGCACGCTGGCTGGATGAGCTTGCCGCGCTGATGCCGCACAGCGAACGGATTACACTGCGCGACGGCACGCACACCCTGCATTACGTCTATCCGTGGAGTTTCTGTCACGCCATTCGCCCGTTCCTGGCGCGCATTCAGCAGGAGAATCAGCATGAGTAAACCCCCGAAAGGTATTGCCCGTTTTGACTCCGCCGCAGCGATGCTGCTGGCGCTGGCGAATGCGCTGCACGATCGCCCCTTTGCCAGTCCCAGCCAGTCTCCGACGCTGGATCGGCTGCTGCCGTCGCTGAACCGGCTGCCGACCGGACTGCGGGAGTGGGGCTACGCGCTGGGCGGGATGGCAGAGGGCATCAGCCTGCGCCAGGCGGGGGAGCTGGATGTGGAGGGCATCGCCGAATGGATGGTCAGTGAGTATCCCCAGCAGGATTATCCCGCCGCCTTTATCGGCTCGTCGAACGGTGCGCTGATGCATCTGGCGGCGGCGATGGGCGTGCCCTGGCTGCCACAGACCTTTCTCTGCCCGGTGCGGGCAACCAGCAGCGATCCCGATGATGCGCAGGCAGGTTTTGAGGAGGGTAAAGAGATTGCCGCTGCGCTGCTCTCCGCCTGGCCGCGGCTGGCGGTTCACCATATGCAGGACCCCAATCAGGATCGGCTGATGCTGGACCAGATGCGCTATTTCCGGCTGAAACTGCGCGATCTGCCGCTGGCCTTTAACGAGTTCCTGATGGGCAGCCTGCCTGCCGGATCCACCCTGTTCATTAATCACTGTACCCGCCAGTGGCCGGTCACGCGCACCAGCGATCGCTCCTTCTTTCAGTTTGGCGCGCTCGGCGGGGCAACCGAGCAGGAGTATTTACAGGGTGGTCCGCGGGTTGCGGAGTATCTGGCTCGTTATGGCGTTGACCGCGAGCGCTGGACGCCGCCCGCCATCACCGATCGGGTGCCGGAAGCGGAGTGGGGGCTGGATGGCTATCTTATCTCGCCGCTGAAAAAGCTGGCGGAAGCCCAGAACTGGCGGCTGATGGAGATTCGCTATGAAGACCCGGAAGCGATGAGTTATGTGGTGGCAGAGATCTATCGCGACTGGTATCTGGCTGCCGGTATTTTACCGACCCGTCTGACGGTGGACAGTTTCCTGCTGATGGACCCGTGGAGCAGCATCCGGCAGCAGGCTATCCCGTTCTGGCTGGTGTTCTGCACCGAGCCGTCAGCGGCGGCCCTGCAACGCTTCCTGGAAAAACAGCCGCCGTTCCGCAATATCGACATGATGCTCTTTTCTCACGGCACCGACAGCATCGGGCTGGCGGAGATTGATCGCTGGCGGGCGCTGCTGGCCTATGCCCGTGATGAGGGGGTCTTCATCGGCGTGGATGAAGAGCGGTTCCCGCGCGATTTTGCTACCTTTGCCCGCTTCGACTCGGCGCTGCGTGAAAGAGCACCGCTGCTGCCACCGCCACCGCCGCTCAGCACGGAGAAGGTGATCGCCGGTATTCAGCGTTACGGGGCGAAACATGGGGTTACGCTGACGACGCTGAGCTGACCGCCGCGCCGTCAGCGGGGGTTATTCGCCGTCGGTGATCGGCTTACGCACCAGCAGCAGATAGGCGAGGGCGCCGATGAGCGTGACACAGGCGCAAATCATCAGCGCCAGGCTGAACGATTTGGTAGTGTCGAGCACCCAGCCGGTAATGACCGGCGCAAACGAGGCAAAGATAAAGCTGGCGAAGTTCTGAATGCTGCCGACCGAGGCGGTCATGCGCGCGGTAACGTTGGCGTGGATCAGCCCCCAGCACGACGTACCGGCAAAGTGGATACAGAACAGCGCCATGCCGATCAGCGTCACGGCGCTGGTAGTGTCAGTCGCACGGGTGACAACGGCGGTAAATCCGGCTGACAGCAGCATGCCGCTGACGATGCAGACTTTGCGGGTTTTCACCGCGTTAAACCCGCGGCGCACCAGCATATCGACCACATAGCCATTCAGCAGCATGCCCGCCGCGCCGAACAGGAACGGAATCGCCGCCAGCAGGCCCGTGCTTTTGAGATCGAGGTGATAAGTCGACTGCAGATAGCCCGGCAGCCAGGCGATATAGAGCCAGGCGGTGTAGTTGATGCCGCTGAAGCCAATCATCATGCCCCACATGGTGCGCTGCTTAAACAGGCCGCGCCACTCCCTGAAGCTGATCGGCTCTTTGCGTGACGCCACGCTGCCCGCCTGCAGATAGTGGATCTCTTCGGCGCTCAGGGTGCGGTTATCGCGGTCGCGATAGACCATGTACCAGCCAATGGCGAGGAAGATGCCGAGGATGCCGATGGTGACAAACATCCCCCGCCAGCCCATCACCAGCATCATCGCCGCCAGAATCGGCGGTGCAACCGACAGCCCGATCATCGAGGCGGCGTTAAACATCCCCATCGGCATGCCGCGATCTTTGATATTGAACCAGTCGTTGATCACTTTGACGCCGCACGGGTTCATCGGCGCTTCGCCAATGCCGAGGCCGATACGCACCAGCACAAACTGGGTGAAGTTGTGCACCAGGCCGGAGGCCGCCTGAAACAGTGACCAGATGAACATGCCGATGCCGAGCATGATGCGCGGCCCTTTGCGATCCAGCAGCGCACCGCACGGCAGCTGCGCCAGACCATAAGCCAGCGAAAAAGCGGAGAGCAGAACGCCGATTTCGGTGGCGCTCAGTCCCATCTCCTCACGGATAGTCATATTGGCCACCGACAGCGAGCTGCGATCCAGATAGTTGATGACGGCCGCAAACAGCAACAGCAGCATCGCGGTGACCTGAATCTTACGGATGCGCGGTGAGCGCACCACGTCGCTGCGCATGGGCACGAAATCCTGGTCTGGTGTCATCTCACCGGACGCGCGATCACGGCCGGATACTGAGGTCTTTTCCATTGCACTCTCCCGAAACTGGCTGGTTATCGTTATGGTGAGAAGGGTCTGCGCGCAGCGGCAAAAGGCCGCCGTGACGTTACCGTCGAGACTAAGAGCAAAGGGAAAAGGATGTTGCAAAGATGTTTCTGAAGCGTGCGGGAGCTAATGCTTTGTGGTTTTTAATCGGTTTTTAATTGTACTGGCTGATTGATCGCACCATGGAGGTTTTTGCGGTGGCCAGATGGTTGTGCAGGGCGCAGAGCGCGTCGACATCCTGACGGCCAATCAGGGCGGTCAGAATCGCCATATGCTCCTCCAGCGCCACGATATTGCGCTGCTTAAGATCGCTCTCATCCCACTGATAGTGCGAATGAAAGATCACCGAGATGATTTCCAGCGACTGATTAAAGAATGGATTGCTGGCGGCGGATAAGATCAGGGAATGCATCTGCCGATCCAGCGCGGCAAAGTGGCGATAGTTGCTGGCGATGGTGTCGCGCATCGATCGATGGCGATCCAGCAGATCCCGCGCCTGAACCCAGCGCTCATCACTGGCGGGCAGATTCAGGAAGCGGCTCAGGGCGTGGGTTTCCAGCATCTCGCGCAGTTCAAACAGCTTCTCCGCGTAGTCCTGAGTGAATTTCTTCATCCGCCACTGACCGCGTTTAACCGGCTCCAGCAGGTCATAGCGCATAAAGCGCAGCAGAAATTCACGCACCACGACCGGACTGACCTTCACCTGCTGCGCCAGCTGCAGTTCGCTGAACGTGTCACCCGGCACCAGCTGCCGCTGGTTAATCAGATTAAAAAACATCTGCTCTACGTGGCTGGCCTGCTGCTCAATCGGCGGCGTGACGGCGCTGAAACTGTCCTCTTCGCGCGGCTCGCGCACGATAACCCAGGTCTGTTCAACCTTATCCAGTACGCCGCACTTGTGCAGGTAGTGCAGGGTATGGCGCACCGTGGTCCGGCTGATATTGAACATCTCCGCCAGCGCCGCCTGTGGCGGCAGCGGGGAGCGAATATGGCGCTGAGCAATGCTTTCCAGCATCTGGTTAACCACGTTCTGTCGCAAATTCTGGCTGCGGCTCATCGCACTCTCCGGTTTTTTATGCATTAAAAACCATTCAGAGCCCAAAAAAACCGTGGTGCTTCACACTTCCGGCAAGCGAGACCCGCGTCCGCTGCCGGATTCGGCATAACTGCCTGCAGGACAACCGGAGACTCACCATGACAACAATGAAAGCACTGGTCATCGCTGAACCACGCAGAATGGTCTGGGCCACCCGCGACAGGCCAGCGCCCGCCGCGGGCGAGGCGCTGATCAAAATTCTCACCGCCGGGATCTGCGGAACAGATATTCACGCCTGGTCCGGCAATCAGCCCTTTTTCAGCTATCCCCGGGTGCTGGGCCATGAAATCTGTGCGGAGGTGGTCACGCTGGGCCGTGGCGCTGAAGGTGTTCAGCCGGGCCAGCGGGTGGCGCTTATGCCCTACATCGCCTGCCTGCACTGCGACGCCTGCCAGAGCGGTAAAACCAACTGCTGTGAGCAGATCTCCGTGATTGGCGTCCATCAGGATGGGGGATTCAGTGACTACTTAAGCGTGCCGGTCAGCACGCTGCTGGCGGTGGATGAAGTGACACCGGAGGCGGCTGCGCTGATTGAGCCGTTTGCCATCAGCGCGCATGCGGTGCGTCGGGCTGGCGTGACCGCTGATGAGCAGGTGCTGGTGGTGGGGGCGGGGCCGATTGGCCTGGGTGTGGCTGCCATTGCCGCTGCCAGCGGTGCGCAGGTGATTGTGGCGGACACCAGCGCATTTCGTCGTCAGCATGTCGCTGACCAGCTTGGCCTGGTGGCGCTGAACCCGGCAGACGCGGCATTCGATGCGGCGCTGCGCGAGCAATCGGGCGGGCGGCTGCCGCTGAAAGTGATCGACGCCACCGGCAACCCGGCGGCCATGAACAACGCGGTCAGCCTGATACGGCACGGCGGCACGGTCGTCTATGTCGGCCTGCACAAAGGCGATCTGGTGATCCCGGACAGTGAGTTTCACAAAAAAGAGGCCACCCTGCTCGGGAGCCGGAACGCCACTCGCGAAGATTTTGATCGGGTCTGCTCCCTGATGGCCAGCGGTCAGCTGCGCGCCAGCATGATGCTGAATCACTCTCTGGCGTTCTCCACGCTGGATGAAACCTTTGAACCGCAGGTCATCAACAATCGTGAACTGATCAAAGGCGTGATTCATTTCGATCGGTAACGCGGCCAGCCAGCGCGTCAGGGCGCGGTGAGGGTGTTAAAGAAGTGCGCCCGCACCGCGTCAGCATCCACGCCGAGCGCGATGCGCTGGGCGGGCAGACCGGCAAACGGGTCCTGTCGGGAGGCCAGTGCGCTCAGCCTGCGCACCGTCTGACCGCAGGCGATCCCTTCGGTGATCACCCGCAGGGGGCTTTCGGCCAGGGTAAACGCCTCTGGCAGACTGAGCCATGCCACCGCCAGGGTGTCGTGCAGCGCCATGCCGTTAAATCCCTCTTTCGCCAGACTGTAAGCCAGGTAAGGGCGACAGATGGCGCTCAGCACCGGCTGATTCAGCCGCTGAACCTCTTCGCCGGTGATCAGGACCTTGTGGGTAACATCCAGCGGGATCACCACCACGTTCAGCGCCGAGGTGAGCACCTGATCGGCAGCATGGGGATCTTTCCAGATATTAAATTCGCTGAAGGGCGTCACGTTGCCACTGTGTCCCCCGCTGCCGAACGCACCGCCCATGATCACCAGCTCTTTCACCAGCGGAATGATGTCGGGTGCCTGATTAATGGCCGAGGCGATGTTGGTCAGCGGACCGATCGCCACCAGGGTGATCTGATGCGGCTGTGCCCGCACGCTGTCGATAATAAACTGCACTGCGCCGGGGGCCTGATCGCTACAGCTGTTTTCAAACGCATCACCCAGCCCATCCTGGCCGTGCAGGGTGGCGGGAGCCGACGGGGCCATCGCCAGCGGTCGCGCGCAGCCGCGATAAACCTCTGCGTCGATCGCCATCTTCTGGCAGAACAGCCGGGCATTTTTCACCGCCTGACCCACCGCCACGTTGCCGAAAACGGTGGTAATGCCCAGCAGATGCTGGGTGCGCGCCGCATAAGCCAGCGCAAAAGCATCATCCACGCCGATATCAGTATCAAAAATCAGGGTTCGCATCGCCTCTCCGTCACCGACTCTCATCCCTCAGCATTACCCCGCCCGCAGCGTGGGCGTCAAGCATTTACGCCAGCCGGGCCGGTTTCCCGGCGCAAGGTTGCCAGCCTGAAACGGGCGTCGTATTATCACCGGCTCAAGGTGATGGCGTGCCACCTTTCCCAACCGCCGGTGGGCTTAACACCGGCTGATGACGCCTGACACTCAATCCTTTCGCGGGAGCTGAGGCGTCAGGCGCAGTTTATCTCTGCCTCTCCTCTCAGCCCGGCGTTAATCTGCAATCAGGAGCAAGTTATGTTGAAACCGTTACTGGCGGTGATGATCGGCGGCTCGGCCGGCTGTGTGCTGCGCTGGCTGTTCGCGATGCGCTTTAATGCGCTCTTTCCCAATCTGCCACCCGGCACGCTGCTGGTGAATCTGATCGGCGGGCTGGTGATTGGCGGTGCGATGGCCTGGTTTGTTCGCCACCCCGACATCGACCCGATCTGGAAACTGCTGATCGTCACCGGCCTGTGCGGCGGACTGACCACCTTCTCCTCCTTCACGGCAGAATTAATGGTGTTGCTACAATCAGGGAAGTATCTCTGGGCGATGGCCAGCGCGCTGGTGCATGTGATCGGTTCACTGCTGATGGCGTTTGCCGGTTTTGCGCTGGTGACGCTGCTGGGCTGAGCCGGTTAACCGGCCCCTGTGCGCCAGAGAAACAGAGGGGTTCAGGTCACGCCCGTCACTCACCGAGGGTATGACCTGAACATCACCGATTATTCCGGACGATTAAGGAGCCGAGCAATGCGAACCAACCCCACCTTCCTTAACCTGGTGTTGTTAAACGGTGAACCCGGCCAGAAACTCCAGGCGGCGCGTGACGCCGGTTTCGATCAGGTGGAGATCTGGCGCGAGGATGTTGAGGCGTGCGAGGGCGGTGCGGCGGCGCTGGCTGAGATCGCGGCCCGGCAGGGACCCGGCTTTACCAACCTCCAGGTGCTGCGCGATTTCACCGGCGCACCCATGGCACTGCGCGCACAGAAGCGCGAAGAGCTGCGTCAGTTTATTCAGATCGCCCAGGCGCTGGGCTGCGATACCCTTCAGGCTCCGGCCAGCACCCGGGAAGATTGCTGTGCCGAACTGATCGATGATGACCTACGCTGGATGGCCTCTGAAGCCGCGCGCTACAACATGCGCATTATGTATGAGCCGATGGCCTGGTGCAGTGTGGATAACACGCTGCCGCTGGCGTGGCAGCGGTTGCAGCGGCTCGACCAGCCGAATATCGGTCTGGTGGTCGACCTGTTCCATATCTGCGCGCGCGGGGGCGACGCCGCCCATCTGGATGGCATTCCGGCCGACCGCATTTATGAGGTGCAGCTGTGTGATATGGCCGCCGTTCCGGCGCAGGACAAACAAAGCCTGATGGCGATGGCGAAGCATCAGCGCCTGCTGCCTGGCGACGGCATTATCGACGTGGATCGCTTTGTCGATAAGCTCAAAAGCGCAGGCTATCAGGGACCGCTGGGCATTGAAGTCTTCAACGACCGGCTGAAACGCCTGCCGCCTGAGGTGGCGGCGGCGCAGGCCTGGCAGGCGTTAGACCGCTACCGGCGTTAATCCTGCAGGCACTGTCCGATAAAGGCGGCGGCGTGCATCGCGCCCGGACCTGAAATGGTGTGGCCGGTGGCCGGTTCAAAGCGCGCGTCGACCGGCACCCCGGCGGCTCTGAGTCGTGTCGCGGCCGATTCGCTCTCCTGCCACGGGATTACCTCATCGGCCTGGCCGTGGATCAGCAGCGCGGGCACATGAGCCTGCGGAGTTAATTGACCCTCAACGGCCAGACGACCGGAAAAGGCGACCACGCCTGCCAGCGGATAACGGCCCGAGGCGAGCGCGTCCAGCGCCATAATCGACCCCTGTGAAAAGCCGACCAGCACCACATCCTGCCAGCGGTCGGCGAAGCCATGCTGCGCAACGATAGCGTTCAGGGTTGCGTCAAACGCGGCGCGCGCTGCCCGCACCCGGCCTGGCCGATTTTCTGGCGTCACGTCGGTCAGGCTGAACCACTGCCAGCCAAACCCTGCGGTAAAACGTTCAGGCGCATTGGGCGCGGCAAAAATCACATCCGGCAACAGCGTCGCCCAGTGGTGGCCCAGCGGGGCCAGGTCATCGCCGTTACTCCCCACGCCATGCAGAAAAATCACCAGTGCCTTTGCCATCATTGCTCCTTTAAAAACCGTATTCGCTCATATCCGGGCCCGCCGGCACGATGCCGTTCGGGTTGAGCGCTTTGATCGAGTAGTAACCCTGTTTGATGTGATCGATGTTGACCGTCTCACGCACGCCGGAGACCGACAGCATGCTCTTAAGATAGCGGTTGAGCAGCGTATAGTCGCGTAAGCGGCGCAGGTTGCATTTGAACAGGCCGTGATAGGCCACGTCAAAGCGGATCAGGGTCACAAACAGGCGAATGTCGGTTTCGGTCAGCCGTTCCCCCAGCAGAAACGTGCGGCCATCGCTCAATAGCGCCTCCAGCTCATCCAGCTGGCTGAAGACGTCGTTAAACGCCTGCTGATAGCTGATGGCGGTCGTGGCAAATCCGGCGCGGTAAACCCCGTTATTCAGGCGCGGATAGAGGCTCTCATTGAGCGCATCAATCTCAGCGCGCAGCGCGGCGGGATAGAGGTCGATGCGGTTATCGGCCAGATCGCCAAAGCCGCTGTTGAACATGCGCACGATATCTGCCGACTCGTTGCTGACAATGGTGCCGGTTTTCTTGTCCCACAGCACCGGCACGGTGGCCCGGCCCGTGTAATCGGGTGCCACGCGGGTATAGATCTCATGCAGGTACTGCGCGTTGTTCAGCGGGTCCTGCTGCGCGCCGGGAAAATCACCGAAGCGCCAGCCCTGAGCACCGAGCTGCGGCTCCACCACCGTGACGCCGACGAGCGACTCCAGCCCTTTGAGCCTGCGGGCGATCAGCGCACGTGATGCCCACGGGCAGATCAGCGCCACATAGAGATGGTAGCGGTCGGGCTCTGCCGGGAATGGTGTTGAGCCATCGCTGCTGATGAAGTCGCGGAAGCCGGATGTCTGGCGGACGAAACCGCCCTGTTTATCGGTAGCCTGCACCGGATGCCAGTCACTACTCCACTTGCCTTCTACTAACATTGTGCGACTCCTCTGTTGAGATGAGAAGCAGCATAACTGATGACTAAAAGGCTGATAATCCGGCCCTGAAGACAATCATTTCTTCCATATTGGAAGAAATCAGACGGGTGGGAAATGAATGAAATGGGTGACCAGGAAGTCGATAAGCAGGCGCGCCCGGTGGGGCAGATGGCGGGCGGGCGGATAAACCGCAAACAGACCCAGTGGCGGCGTCTCGAAGTTCTCCAGCAGCCGGACGATATCACCGCGTTGCAGCGCAGGGGCCGCGATAAATCCGGGCAGGCGCGCGATGCCCAGGCCCGCGATAGCCGCCTGCAGACAGGCTTCGGTGTTGGCGAAGCGCAGACGGCCCTGCACAGGCACGGTCACGACCTCACCGTCGGAACCGGCAAACGGCCAGTGCCGGGGATCGCGAAAATTGGTGTCGATAATGCACTGATGCAGAGCGATCTCCTGCCAGTGCTGCGGGGTGCCGAACTGTTCAAGATAGGCCGGTGAGGCGGCGAAGCGCACGTGAACCTCGCCCAGCCTGCGCGCCACCAGGCTGCTGTCGCTCAGGTTGCCGATGCGGATCGCCATATCAAATCCTTCATCGACGATGTTCACGGCCCGATCTGAAAAGCTGACGTCCAGCTCAATCAGCGGATAGCGGCGGGCAAAGGCGACCAGCACCTGAGAGAGCACCGCCGTGCCAAAGGAGCCGGGCGCGCTGATTTTCAGCCGGCCGGTCGGCGTCATGGCGCTTTCGCGCACGCTGGCATCCAGCGTCTCAAACGCGTCGAGCAGGTGTTTGACCCGTTCGTAATAGGCACGCCCGACATCGGTCGGCGACAGGGCGCGGGTGCTGCGCTTAAACAGCTGCACACCGAGCTGCTGCTCCAGCTTCGATACCAGCTTTGACGCCTGACTGCTGCTGGTGCCGAGACGTAACGCCGCCGCAGAAAAGCTGCCGGTTTCCAGCACTGTGACAAACATCCGGTCACAATCGAGTCGATCCATGGCGATGTCCTGTGGGATAAAGTCGCAGTATAGAGGCTGTGCTCAGCGGATGCAGCCTTCACTTTGCGTGCCTTAGCCCTTTCGCTGACGCGCAAAACCTGCTTGACTGCATCTCTGCCCGCCGTTGTCTGGAGTAATTCATGTCGCTGATTCAACTGAACTCGCTGACGGCGATTCCCGCCGCTGAGTGGGATGCCCTGTTGCCGGATGACCAGCCGTTTCTGCGCCACGCCTTTCTGCTCACGTTAGTAGAGAGCGGCAGCGTGCGGCCTGCATCGGGCTGGCAGCCTGATCATCTGCTGTGGCAGGAAAATGGCGTGACCCGCGCCGCGCTGCCGGGCTACCGCAAACGCCATTCCCAGGGCGAGTATGTCTTTGATCACGCCTGGGCGGATGCCAGCCAGCGCGCCGGGATTCGCTACTACCCGAAATGGCTGGGGGCGATTCCCTTCAGCCCCGTCAGCGGTGCCCGTCTGCTGGGTGATCCTTCTGCCGCCGCACACCTGCTGGCGGCCCTGCCTGAGCACCTGTTGCAGCAGGGCTTAAGCGGCGCGCACATCAACTTTACCGACGCGCAGGCCAATACCCTGCTGGCTGAGCAGCCCGACTGGCTGTCGCGGCTCGGCTGTCAGTATCACTGGCACAACCGGGGCTACCGTGATTTTCAGGATTTCCTCGATACGCTGATGTCGCGCAAGCGCAAACAGCTGCGCAAAGAGCGTGAACAGGTGGCGCAGAGCGGCTTCGAATTTGACCGCTATCCGGGCCATCAGCTGCGGGAAGATCAGTGGGATTTTGTCTATACCTGTTACGCCAACACCTATGCGGTGCGCGGCCAGCGCCCCTACCTGACGCGGGATTTCTTCAGCCTGCTGGCGGAGCGGATGCCGCAGAATATTGTGGTGGTGATCGCCCGCTTACAGCAGCAGCCGGCGGCGATGGCCTTTTATCTGCGCGACAGCAACACGCTTTATGGCCGCTACTGGGGCTGTCTGGCGGAGTTTGACCGGCTGCACTTCGAAACCTGTTTCTATCAGGGAATGGATCTGGCTCTGGATGAAGGGCTGGCGCGGTTTGATGCGGGTGCGCAGGGTGAGCACAAGCTGGTGCGCGGCTTTGAGCCGCAGATCACCCACTCCTGGCACTATCTGCTGCATCCCGGCCTTCGCGATGCCGTCGCCGATTTTCTGCAGCAGGAGCGGGAAGGCGTGCGCGGCTGGGCGGAAGAAGCGCGCGACGCCTTACCCTATCGGCGTGGCGATTAATCGACGCCGACAAACCCCCCGGTCTGATGCTGCCACAGCCGGGCATAGAGGCCGTTTTGCGCCAGCAGTTCCTGATGGCTGCCCATCTCGGCGATGCCGCCCTTATCCAGCACCACCAGCCGGTCCATCTTCGCGATAGTCGACAGGCGGTGCGCGATGGCGATGACGGTTTTACCCTGCATCAGCGACTCCAGACTCTCCTGAATCGCGGCTTCCACTTCTGAGTCGAGCGCCGAGGTAGCCTCATCCATGATCAGAATCGGGGCATCTTTCAGCAGCACGCGGGCGATCGCCACACGCTGACGCTGACCGCCCGACAGCTTCACCCCGCGTTCGCCCACGTGGGCGTCCAGGCCGGTGCGGCCCTGCGGGTCGGAGAGCAGGGGAATAAACTCGTCGGCGCGGGCGCGGCGGATCGCAAGCTGGAGCGCCTCTTCACTGGCGTCGGGACGGCCATAAAGCAGGTTTTCGCGGATTGAGCGGTGCAGCAGCGAGGTGTCCTGGGTGATCATGCCAATCTGGCTGCGCAGGCTCTCCTGCGTCACGCTGGCGATATCCTGATCGTCGATCACAATCCGGCCACCGTTCAGGTCATAGAGCCGCAGCAGCAGGTTGACCAGCGTCGACTTGCCGGCACCCGAGGGACCAATCAGACCAATCTTCTCGCCGGGCTGAATGGTGAGGTTAAGGTGGTTGATGACCTGACGACCGCCACCATAGTCGAAGCGCACATCTTCATAGCGAATCTGGCCGCGCGTCACCTTCAGCTGCTTCGCCTGCGGCGCATCCTGCACGCTCAGCGGCTGGGCGATGGTGTTCAGGCCATCCTGCACCATGCCGATATTTTCAAAGATGCCGTTGACGACCCACATGATCCAGCCGGACATGTTCACCAGGCGGATCACCAGTCCGGTCGCCAGGGCAATCGCCCCGACGCTGATCAGCGACTGGCTCCATAGCCAGAGCGCCAGTCCGGAGGTGGAGACAATCAGCAGGCCGTTCAGCGCTGACAGCGTCAGATCCATGCTGGTGACCATGCGGCTGGCGTGCTGGGTTTTATCGGTCTGCTCCTGAATGGCCTCGCGCGCATACTGACGTTCCAGATCGCTGTGGGCGAACAGCTTGATGGTGGCGATATTGGTATAGCCGTCAACGATGGTGCCCATCAGCTTAGAGCGTGCTTCTGAGGAGACCACCGAACGCGCCTTGACGCGCGGCACAAAGAAACGCAGTGAGGCGCTGTAGGCCACCATCCAGAGGATCAGCGGGATCATCAGCCGCCAGTCGGCATCGGCAAACAAAATCAGCGAGGTCACGGCGTAGATCAGGACATGCCAGATGGCATCCACCAGCTGCACCGCCGAGTCGCGCAGTGAATTGCCGGTCTGCATGATGCGCTGGGCGATACGACCGGCGAAATCATTCTGAAAGAAATTGAGACTCTGACGCAGCACGTAGTTGTGATGCTGCCAGCGGATCATACTGGTCATGCTCGGGCTGATACTCTGGTGCACCAGCATGTCGTGCAGGCCGATAAAGATCGGCCGCAGAATCAGCGCCACCGCCCCCATCCAGAGCAGCAGCGGCCAGTTATCCCGGAACAGCGTGGCGGGCGTGGCGTGATTGACCATATCAATGAGGCGGCTCAGATAGCCAAACAGCGACACCTCGATCAGCGCGGAGACCAGGCCTACCAGCAGCAGTGCCGCAAAACTGGGCCAGACCTGGCGCAGATAGTAGAGGTAAAAGGGCCAGACCGTGGAGGGCGGTGAATCGGTCGGCGCGTCATGAAAAATATTGATAAAACGCTCAAAACGGCGATACAACATAGCGAGGCTCTTTTCATCCGGTAAAGAGCTACAGCTTAGTGCATGAACCCCATCCGGCTAACAGGAGAAAATATGGAAATTGTCATACGGGCACGGGAACCGCAGGATGCTGCCGCCTATCAGCGGCTTTACAGTCACCCCGATGTTTACCCCTGGACACTGCAACTGCCGTTTCCCAGCGTCGCCCTCTGGGAGAAAAAATTCGCCAGGATGGATGCAGAGGGTTTTGTTGCGTTTGTCGCCGAAATCGACGGCGTGCTGGCCGGTGAGCTGACGCTGTTCGTCGACAGTAAGCCGCGTACCCGCCACTGCATCAGCTTTGGGCTGGGTGTACATCCTGACTTTGCCGGACGCGGCGTTGGTGAGCGTCTGATCCGCACCGCGATGAACTATGCCCGTAACTGGCTGGGGATCACCCGGATGGAGCTGGAGGTGTTTCACGACAACGAAAGGGCGCTGCGGCTCTACCAGCGGCTGGGCTTTGAACGGGAAGGGATGAAGCGCCAGGCCGCCCTGCGTGACGGGCAGCTGCGCGATGTCGTGATGATGGCGAAGCTGCTGAACGACGCGTAATAAACGGCGCGGTCACGCGGCCGCGCCAGTCTGCGTCACGGGTTCTTCGTGCTGTATTGCTGCATATTCTGCTGCGTGACCAGCTCAAACGGGATCCACTGATGGGACGCTACCTTCTGGCCTTTAATCATCTGCTGCGCCACCTCAACCGATTTTCTGCCCTGACCCACGGCATCCTGGAAAACCGTGACCGCCAGTTTGCCGCTCGCCAGCGCTTTCAGGCCATCCGGCGTGGCATCAATACCGCCCACCAGAATGGTTTTCTTCGGCTTCGCCTGCGCGATCGCCATAGTGGCACCAATCGCCATTTCATCGTTGTTGGCGGCGACAATATCGATATCTTCGCCGTTCGACAGCCAACTGAGCATTAAATCCATTCCCTCGTTGCGCGCATAGTTGGCGGTCTGTTTCAGCACCACTTTCATCCCGGGATACTTTGCGACCACCTGCTCCACATCCCGGGTGCGCTGCAACGCACCCGCATCGCTAAGATTACCGATCATAATGGCGACCCGGCCACGATAGCCGGCCTGTTTTGCCAGCGCCTCCATCTGCAGCGTGCCCGATTCGCGCTCATCTGAGCCGACAAACACCACGCCCGGAGGCAGGGTTTTATCGCCCGGCGTGCGGTTAACGTAAACCAGCGGAATGTGAGCCTGCTGCGCCAGGCGGGTCAGGGCAGGGGTGCTGGCGGAGTCGACCGGATCGACGATAATCGCATCCACTCCGGCGCTGATAAAGCTCTGCACCTGATCGGTCTGACGACCCACATCGCCGCGCGCATCTTCAAACTGCGCATCCAGCTTTTGCGCTTTTGCCTCTTTATCGATCGCCTGGCGGATAAGGGTGAGAAAGTTCTGGTCGAAATAGGCCATCGACACGCCAATTTTCTCTGCCAGCGCCGACGTGGAAAGAGCGAGCAGACAGAGAATTGCCCATGCACATTTTTTCATTGCGGACTCCCGAGGTTAACCGGATGGAATGGATTTTTCATTTATTCTGAGAATGGACAAATAAGATCATTTGCAGCTTATGAAGGAGAGCCAGGTTTGACAACCGCCTCTTTTCACTCTTGCTGGCGCCGCCACACTTTGCCGGAAAAGCGTGGCGTTATTGCTGCGCGCACTGCGGCAGAGAGACAGGGTTTTCGCGCTTTTGTGCAGCGCCCTGTCTGAATTAAGGCAGCAGCAGACTCAACATTCCGGCAGCAACAAAAAACGCCGTCGCGGTAACCCACAGGTAATAGAAAAAGATCATCCAGGCATGGATGTATACATCAGGTTCATCGAAGAAAGAGCAGGCAGGATCATCATGGCGCATAAATAAGATTCTTTTTTTATGCGATAGCCTGATAAAAAAGCGTATCACTATAATGGCACCAAAAAATCCCGTCATATGATGAAACGAGGCCGGAGCAGGAAAAAGATATTTTTCTTTATACCGTGCTATCAGATAATAATATTCTTCTCTTTTTAAGAGATAAACAATTAAAGAAAGCAATATCATTGCACTGCCTGATAATGCAAAAAAGAGTCCCATTTCCGCTATTATTTTATTTGTCATTATAAAATGATTAACCACTTTTCGGAGCCTCTGTCTGCTGTGCCTTCCCCGGCAGGCGCTGCGCAGGGAGTTACGCTGACGCCAGCACGGGCTTTAAGGCAAAAGCAGACCAAAAACAGCGAACAGCATATAACATGCCGTAGCGGCAAACCACAGCAGCGAATAAAGTTTCATCCAGGAATGAATCTGATGTTTTTTGTCATCAAAAAAGGCATAACCGGGGTCGTTAAGAGAAATAAATCGTATTTTCTTTCTTTGGCTTAATTTTATGAAAAATCGTAAAAGCGGAAACACGCCGAAAAAGCCCGTCGTGTAATAAAAGGCGCAGGAGCCAGGCAAGGTATATTTTTCCCGATAAGAGGAAACAAGACCATAATAATCCTGTCTTTTGATCAAAAAAAGAATAAGCGACAGCACCAGAAGGCAGCAGCCCAGCCCACCAAAAAATAACGCTGTATCAGCCAGTAATATGCCGGTTTTCATCATGTTTATGACCCTTTCCATGTCACCGTTAAGTCAACGTCCCGGAGCAAATATAAATAATTCTGCCGGGCCAGGCAAAAAACCTGCTGCTTGCGTAAGTAAGCGCAATCGCCTCTCCTCTGACCACTCTCCTGAACACCGCCGCCGCACAAAACAGCCTGAAGAAAATTTGTCCAGCTGCCGATATCACCTTATCTCCCTCGCTGAGCTTAAGGAGTGATAGCGTGATAAAGCTGATTACCATTGATGAACTGCGCCCGGGGATGTTTATCCACAAGCTGGAAGTCTGGTGGATCAAAGACCAGCGCATTCGTAATGAGATGCTGATCGCCGATCCACGACAAATCGCCCTGTTACGCAGTGAAGGGATCCGCCAGCTCTGGATCGATCTCGATCGTTCAGTGCAGGCCCCGATCGCCACCGTGGTCGCGAAAAAAACCATTGGTCGCACCCCCTTTTTTCAGGAGCTCGATCAGGCCCAGCAGATCTTCCAGCAGGGCAAACCGAAAGTCCTGGCGATGTTCAACGAAGCGCGGCTGGGTAACGGCCTGAAGCTCGACTATATGATGAATCTGGTGGATGAAATCGCCGGATCGATCACGCGTGAACCTTCCGCCATGCTGAGCGTGGCGCGGCTGAAGAATCATGATGACTATACCTACCTGCACTCCATGGCGGTCTGCGGGCTGATGATTGCGCTGGGTAAAACACTCGGGCTGAACGACCAGCAGCTGCGGCGGGTGGGCATGGGCGGTTTACTGCATGATGTCGGTAAAGCGGCCGTGCCGCTGGCGATCCTCAACAAAGCCGGCAAGCTGACTGACGAAGAGTTCAGGGTGATGCGCGAGCATCCGGTGGTTGGCACGCAGATGCTGATAGAAGCTGACGCCGATGACGATCTGCTGGATATCGCCCTGCATCATCATGAGAAATATGATGGCAGCGGCTACCCGCACGGCCTGAAAGGGGAGGCGATTTCGCTCTATGCCCGCATGGCGGCGGTGTGTGACGTCTATGATGCTGTGACCTCAACCCGTGCCTATCGCAACGGCTGGACCCCTGCTGAGGCGATGCATCAGATGCTGAGCTGGCGCGGCCATTTTGACCCCGGCCTGCTGCACACCTTTGTGCGCACCATCGGCATCTATCCGGTGGGATCGCTGGTGCGTCTCGCCTCCGGCCGGGTGGCACTGGTGGTCAGAGCGGGTGAAAAGTCGCTGATGCGTCCCTGTGTGCATGTGTTCTGGTCGCTGCACGCCCAGCGCGAAGTCAAACCGGAGGAGCTCGACCTTGGCGACAGTTTCTGCACTGACAGCATTGTCGGCGCAGAGGACAGCACGCTGTGGGGTAATGTCGATCTTAATCGTATCTGGGCGCTGGAAGTCGCCTGATATTTCGCCATTTTTACACTATTTTTACGCCCGCCCGCTGCATTTTAACCCCTTCTTTATACGCCTCCGCGCAAGCTATGCCCTAAATCCAAACCTCTGGAGGTTCCTGTGAGCGTGGGCGTAATAACCGGCATTCTGCTGGTGGTGTTGTTACTGGGCTATCTGATCTATGCCCTGTTAAATGCGGAGGCCTTCTGATGGCGGCCAATGCTTTCTTACTTATCGCCGTTTATCTGCTGCTGCTGATGGTGCTGGCGCAGCCGCTCGGCCGGGGTCTGGCGTCGTTAGTGGCGGATAAACCGGTGTTTGCCCGCCTTGAAGGGCCGCTATGGCGACTGCTAGGGGCGCAGCAATCTGACATGCGCTGGCCGCACTATCTGCTGGCGATTCTGCTGTTTAATGCGCTGGGTTTTGTGGTGCTGCTGGCGATTCTGCTGATGCAGGGGGCGCTGCCGCTCAATCCACAGCAGCTGCCTGGCCTGAGCTGGCATCTGGCGCTCAACACCGCCATCAGCTTTGTTACCAACACTAACTGGCAGTCCTACAGCGGTGAGAGCACCCTGAGCTATTTCAGTCAGATGGTGGGCCTGACGGTGCAGAACTTTCTCTCTGCCGCGACCGGCATTGCGGTGGCATTTGCCCTGATCCGTGGCTTCGCGAATCGCAGCATCGCCACGCTGGGCAACGCCTGGCGCGACCTGACGCGCATCACGCTCTATGTCTTACTGCCCATCAGCCTGTTGATGGCGCTGTTCTTTGTCAGTCAGGGCAGCATTCAGAACGTCCTGCCTTATCACAGCCTCTCCACGCTGGAAGGCGCGCAGCAGACGCTGTCGATGGGGCCGGTGGCGTCGCAGGAGGCGATCAAAATGCTGGGCACCAACGGTGGCGGCTTCTTTAACGCCAACTCCGCCCATCCGTTTGAAAACCCGAATGTGCTCACCAACTTCGTGCAGATGCTGAGCATCTTCCTGATCCCGGCGGCGCTCTGCTTCGCGTTTGGCGAAAGCGTGCGTGACCGTCGTCAGGGCCACATGCTGCTGTGGGCGATGACGCTGATGTTTGTGGCGGCGGTGGCGGTGGTGATGTGGGCCGAACTGCAGGGCAACCCGCACTTCCTCCAGCTGGGGGCTGACAGCGCCGTCAATATGGAAGGCAAAGAGACGCGCTTTGGCATTCTTAACAGCAGCCTGTTCGCCGTGATCACGACGGCAGCCTCGTGCGGTGCGGTCAATGCCATGCACGACTCCTTTACCGCGCTGGGCGGGATGGTGCCGATGTGGCTGATGCAGCTGGGCGAAGTGGTGTTCGGCGGTGTCGGAGCCGGCCTCTATGGCATGCTGCTGTTCGTGCTGCTGGCGGTGTTTATCGCCGGGCTGATGATTGGCCGCACGCCGGAGTTTCTGGGTAAAAAAGTCGATGTCTGGGAGATGAAAATGACCGCCCTGGCGATTCTGGTCACCCCGGCGCTGGTGCTGATCGGCACCGCTCTGGCGATGATGACCGACGCCGGACGCAGCGCTATGGCAAACCCGGGCATTCACGGCTTCAGCGAAGTGCTTTACGCCGTCTCATCCGCGGCCAACAACAACGGCAGTGCCTTTGCCGGACTCAGCGCCAACACGCCGTTCTGGAACCTGTTACTGGCCGTCTGCATGCTGCTGGGCCGCTTCGGCATCATCATTCCGGTAATGGCGATTGCCGGGGCGATGGCGGCGAAAAAAGTGCAGCCGGTGGGCAATGGCACGCTGCCTACCCACGGCCCGCTGTTTATTGCACTGCTGATCGGTACGGTGCTGCTGGTCGGCGCACTGACCTTTATTCCTGCTCTGGCGCTGGGCCCGGTGGCTGAGCATCTGCAACTTGTTCAGGGACAATCCTCATGAGTCGTCAACAACAGGCGTTATTTGACGCAGCGCTGCTGCGCACCTCAGCCTGGGATGCGGTGAAAAAGCTCGATCCCCGGGTGCAGTTCCGTAACCCGGTGATGTTTGTGGTCTACCTCGGCAGCATCCTGACCTCGCTGCTGGCGCTGGCGATGCTGGCGGGCCGGATCGACGGCAGCGCCAGTTTTACCGGAGCGATTGCGCTCTGGCTCTGGTTTACCGTGCTGTTCGCCAATCTGGCGGAGGCGCTGGCAGAGGGGCGCAGTAAGGCCCAGGCGAGCAGCCTGAAAGGGGTGAAAAAGACCAGCTTTGCCAAAAAACTGTCAGCGGCGCGCTATGGCGCAGAGTGGCAGCAGGTGGCCGCCGATCAGCTGCGCAAAGGCGACGCGGTGCTGGTGGAAGCAGGCGACATCATTCCCTGCGACGGTGAAGTGCTGGAGGGTGGGGCCTCGGTGGATGAGAGCGCCATTACCGGCGAGTCCGCCCCGGTGATCCGCGAGTCGGGCGGGGACTTTGCCTCCGTGACCGGCGGGACACGCATTCTCTCTGACTGGCTGGTGATCACCTGCAGCGCCAACCCGGGTGAAACCTTCCTCGACCGGATGATCGCCATGGTGGAAGGCGCGAAGCGTCGCAAAACGCCAAACGAGATTGCCCTGACCATCCTGCTGGTTTCGCTGACTATCGTCTTCCTGCTGGCGACCGTGACGCTCTGGCCTTTCTCGGCCTGGGGCGGAACGCCGGTCAGCGTTACGGTGCTGGTGGCCCTGCTGGTCTGTCTGATCCCGACCACGATTGGTGGCCTGCTGTCAGCGATTGGGGTGGCGGGGATGAGCCGGATGCTGGGCGCTAACGTCATCGCCACCAGCGGCCGTGCCGTCGAGGCCGCAGGCGATGTGGATGTGCTGATGCTGGATAAAACCGGCACCATCACCCTGGGTAACCGTCAGGCGACGCAGTTCCTGCCCGCGCCGGGCGTCAGCGAGGAGCAGCTGGCCGACGCGGCGCAGCTGGCGTCGCTGGCCGATGAGACGCCGGAGGGCCGCAGCATCGTGGTGCTGGCTAAACAGCAGTTTAACCTGCGTGAACGCGATCTCAGCAGTATGGGGGCCACCTTTATTCCCTTCTCGGCGCAGACCCGCATGAGCGGCGTCAACGTGCAGGACCGGCTGATCCGTAAAGGGGCGGTGGATGCGGTGCGTCGCCACATCGAAGCCAGTCATGGCCGTTTCCCGGCCGAGGTGAATGCGCAGGTCGAAGAGGTGGCGCGCACCGGGGGCACCCCGCTGGTCGTCGCCGAGGGCGCAAACGTGCTGGGTGTGGTGGCGCTGAAGGATATCGTAAAAGGCGGCATCAAAGAGCGCTTTGCCGAGCTGCGCAAGATGGGCATCAAAACCGTGATGATCACCGGCGATAACCCGCTGACGGCGGCAGCGATTGCGGCGGAAGCGGGCGTGGATGATTTTCTCTCTGAGGCGACGCCGGAAGCGAAGCTGGCGCTGATCCGCCAGTATCAGGCGGAAGGGCGTCTGGTCGCGATGACCGGCGACGGCACCAACGATGCGCCTGCGCTGGCACAGGCCGATGTGGCGGTGGCGATGAACTCCGGTACGCAGGCGGCGAAAGAGGCGGGCAACATGGTCGACCTCGACTCGAACCCGACCAAGCTGCTGGAAGTGGTGCACATCGGTAAACAGATGCTGATGACGCGCGGTTCGCTGACCACCTTCAGTATCGCTAACGACGTGGCGAAATATTTTGCGATCATCCCGGCGGCGTTTGCGGCGACCTATCCGCAGCTCAACATGCTCAACGTCATGCAGCTGCACTCGCCCGCCAGCGCGATCCTCTCAGCGGTGATCTTCAACGCTCTGGTGATTGTCTTTCTGATCCCGCTGGCCCTGAAAGGCGTCAGCTACCGGCCACTGAGTGCCGCTGCGCTGCTGCGCCGCAACCTGCTGATTTATGGGCTGGGCGGCCTGCTGGTGCCGTTTGCCGGCATCAAAGCTATCGATCTGCTGTTAGTGTTATCAGGCATGGCCTGAGGAGCAAAAAATGAGTCAGTTACGTCCGGCAATTTTACTGTTGCTACTGCTTACCCTGGTCACCGGCGTGGTTTATCCTTTCCTCACGACCAGCCTGGCGCAGTGGCTGTTTCCGGCGCAGGCGAATGGATCGCTGCTGGAGGAGGATGGCGTGGTGCGTGGATCCGCGCTGATTGGTCAGAACTTCACGCAGCCCGGTTATTTCTGGGGCCGCCCTTCAGCCACCAGCGACAAACCCGATAATCCGCTGGCCTCAGGGGGCAGCAATCTGGCAGCCAGTAACCCGGCGCTGGACAAAGCCGTCGCGGAGCGCGTCGCGGCGCTGCGGGCCGCCAATCCGCAGGCGCCCGCCGCGGTGCCGGTTGAGCTGGTCACCACCTCAGCCAGCGGGCTGGACCCGGATATCTCGACTGACGCCGCGTTATGGCAGGCACCGCGCATCGCCGCCAGCCGTAAGCTGCCGCTGGCGCAGGTCGAGGCGCTGATCGACCAGCAGACGCACCGTCCGCTGATGCCATTCCTCGGCTCGCCGACGGTCAATGTGCTGCAGCTCAATATGGCGCTCAACGATCTGTAAGGGTGTTTCTGTTATGCCATTAAGGAAGCTATGAATCACGAACCCCAGCGTCCCGATCCCGACGCGCTGCTGCAGGCTAACCGCGAAACCCACCGCGGGCAGCTGAAAATCTACTTTGGTGCCTGTGCCGGTGTGGGCAAAACCTACGCCATGCTGCAGGAGGCGCAGCGGCTGCGCGCGCAGGGTCTGGATGTGCTGATCGGCGTGGTGGAGACCCATGAACGGCCGGAAACCGCGCAGCTGCTGACAGGATTGCCCCTGTTGCCGCGTCGTGCGACCGGTCGCTCGCGTCATGCGGAGTTCGATCTCGATGCGGCACTGGCTCGCCATCCGGCGGTGATCCTGATGGATGAGCTGGCGCACACCAATGTGCAGGGCTCGCGACATCCCAAGCGCTGGCAGGACATCGAAGAGCTGCTTGAAGCGGGCATCGACGTGCTGACCACCGTCAACGTGCAGCATCTTGAGAGCCTCAACGATGTGGTCGGGGGTGTCACCGGCATTCAGGTGCGTGAAACCGTGCCCGATCCCTTTTTCGACAGCGCCGATGAGGTGGTGCTGGTCGATCTGCCGCCCGACGATCTGCGTCAGCGGCTGAAAGAGGGCAAGGTCTACATCGGTGACCGGGCAGAGCGCGCTATCGAAAACTTTTTCCGCAAAGGTAACCTGTTCGCGCTGCGTGAGCTGGCCCTGCGCCGCACCGCCGATCGGGTGGATGACCAGATGCGCGCCTGGCGCGATCAGCAGGGGCGGGATCGCGTCTGGCACACCCGCGACGCCATTCTGCTCTGCATCGGCGACGACAGCGGCAGTGAGAAGCTGGTGCGCACGGCCGCCCGGCTGGCGGCGCGGCTCGGCAGTGAATGGCATGCGGTCTATGTTGAAACGCCCCGTCTTCACCGGCTGCCGGAAGGACGGCGGCGGGCGATTCTGCGCACGCTGCAGCTGGCGCAGGAGCTGGGGGCGGAAACCGCCACCCTCTCCGAGCCGGATGAAGCCGAAGCGGTGCTGGGCTACGCGCGCGAACATAATCTGGGCAAAATCGTCACCGGCCGCCGTCCGCTGCGGCGCTGGCGGCGTGACAGTTTTGCCGAGCGGCTCGGCCAGCTGGGGCCGGATCTCGACCTGCTGGTGGTGGCGCTGGATGAACCGCTGAAGGATGCGCCGCATCCGCTGCCGGATGGCCGCCCGACCAGCGATAAATGGCGGATTCAGCTGCGTGGCGTGATGATGGCGCTGGTGCTCTGCATCGCCGTTACCGCCGCCGGGCAGTCGGTGCTGATCAACTTCGATCCCGCCAACTGCGTGATGATCTACCTGCTGGCGGTGGTGATCGTGGCGCTGCGCTACGGGCGCTGGCCGTCGGTGATCGCTACGGTGATGAATATCGTCGCCTTCGACCTCTTCTTTGTGGCCCCCACCGGCACGGTGGCGGTCTCCGACCTGCAATATCTGGTCACCTTTGGTGTGATGCTGGCGGTAGGAGTCATCGTCGGCAACCTCACGGCGGGCGTCCGCTATCAGGCGCGGGTGGCACGCTACCGCGAACAGCGTGCGCGACAGCTCTATGAGATGGCGAAATCGCTGGGCAGCGCCTTAACGCCGCAGGATATCGCGACGACCAGCCAGCGGGTGCTGGATGCCACCCTGCAGGCGCGCTGCCTGCTGCTGTTGCCGGATGAGCAGGGCGAACTGCAGCCGGTCGGCGAGGCGTTACCGGCCAGCGAACCGGACCGCGCTATCGCGAAGTGGAGCTACAGCAAAGGCCAGCCGGCGGGGGCGGGCACCGATACGTTACCGGCGGTGCCTTATCAGATCCTGCCGCTGAAAAGCGGCGCGCACTGCCGGGGCCTGCTGGTGGTGGAGCCGCAGAATCTGCGTCAGCTGATGATCCCCGAACAGCAGCGGCTGGTGGAAACCTTCACGGTGCTGATTGCTAACGCGCTGGAGCGGATGGCGCTGTCGCACAGCGAGGCGGCATCGCGGCTCTCGGCGGAGCGGGAACAGCTGCGCAATGCGCTGCTCTCCGCCCTGTCACACGATCTGCGCACCCCGCTGACCGTGCTGTTTGGTCAGGCGGAAATGCTGATGCTCGACCTGGCCAGCGACAACTCAAAATATGTGCCGCAGGCCAGCCAGATCCGCGAGCAGACGCTGAGTACCATCCGGCTGGTCAGCAATATGCTGGATATGGCGCGCATTCAGTCGGGCGGCCTCAATCTGCGTGAAGAGTGGCTGGCGCTGGAGGAGGTGATTGGCGGGGCGCTGAGCAGCATGGCACCGTCGCTGAAAGGGCATGAGGTGCAGCTCGACCTGCCGGACGATATCGTGCTGATCAAAGGCGACAGCACACTGCTGGAGCGGGTCTTCACTAACCTGATTGAAAACAGCCTGAAGTATGCCGGTAACTGTGCGCCGCGCGGCATCCGGGCGTGGCGTGCCGCAAACCGGCTGGAGATCTCCGTCTGGGATGGCGGGCCGGGCATCGCTGAAGGGGACTTAAGCCGGATATTCGATAAGTTTTCGCGCGGTGATAAGGAGTCTGCCGTACCGGGCGTCGGGCTGGGGCTGGCGATCTGTAAAACCATCATTGAGAGCCACGGCGGCCAGATCTGGGCGGAGAATCGGACCGAAGGCGGCGCGGCCTTTCGTCTCTCGCTTCCCCTGCCGCCGGTTCCGGAAATTTCTGACGACGAGCTGAAATAACTTCACAGTGAATCGGTTATACTCCCGGACCTGTCTGATTACGTGTGGGATTGTATGGAACGTTTTACCGAAAACCTGATGTATGCATCGCGCTGGTTGCTGGCCCCGGTTTACATTGGACTTTCGCTGGGATTGCTGGCGCTGACGATTAAATTTTTCCAGGAAATAGTCCACCTGCTGCCCAACATTTTCAGCATTGCGGAAAACGATCTGATCCTGCTGCTGCTGTCGCTGGTCGATATGACGCTGGTTGGCGGTCTGCTGGTGATGGTGATGCTGTCAGGCTATGAGAACTTTATCTCGAAGCTCGATATCGACGAAGACAAAGAGAAGCTGAGCTGGCTGGGCAAGATGGACTCCGGCTCACTGAAGAACAAAGTGGCCGCCTCTATTGTCGCCATCTCTTCGATTCACCTGCTGCGGGTGTTTATGGAAGCGCGCAACGTCGATAATGATAAGCTGATGTGGTACGTGATTATCCACCTGACCTTCGTGCTCTCCGCCTTTGTCATGGGCTGGCTCGATAAGCTGTCACGCTACGATAAAAAGTAACGCATTCCCTTTCCGGCGCGCCGCTAATGCGGGCGCCTGCTCTGCCTCCTCCTCCCGCGTCTCTCTACCCAAATCCGCTAGCTGTCTCCGTTGTTACTCCGCCCTGTCTGAGTGAGCCGGTTGTGAGGCCGGACGGGTGCCGGTCAGCTGCGGCATCACCTCTTTGATCATGGCAAAGAAGTGTTGCAGCCTGGCCGGGTAGTAACTCGCCCACGGATAGGTCAGCCACACCGGCAGCGGCGGGGCCTGCCACGCGGGCATCAGCTGAATCAGTTTGCCCTCCGCCAGATCCTCCTGCACCGCCCACGATGAGACAATCGCCGCCCCCATGCCGGCCAGTGCCGCTTTACGCACGGCGTAAAGGCTGTCGCTGCTCAGCCGCGGCATAATCGGCAGGTTCAGCGGCTGGCCGTCATCTATTTTCTGCAACGCCACTTCATTACGGTAAAAGCTGGTGAGCGCCAGCCACGGCAGATCGCCCAGCTGTTCCACCCGCTCAATCGGCGGAAACTGGTCCAGCAGGCGCGGCGCCGCCACCACGAAACGCGGCACTTCTGCCAGCAGAACCGCCACGACCGACGGATCGCTGGGCGCGCCGACCTGAATGGCACAGTCCACATTCTCCGCGATGAAGTCGGGTGTGCGGTCATTCAGCATCCACTCTATATTGAGTCGGGGATAGCGGTGCAGATAGTCCACCAGGGGATCGATCAGCTGATCCTGACCAAAGGCGTGCGGGGCGCGAACCCGCAGCGTGCCGATGGGTTCGTCACTGGCCCCGGTCAGCTCATCTTCCAGCGCATGCCACGTGGCCAGCAGCTGCCGCGCCTGGGCGTAGCAGCGTTCGCCATCATCGGTGAGCTTCAGCGCATGGGTCGTGCGCAGAATGAGCTTCAGGCCGAGCCGCTGCTCCAGGATTTGCAGCCGCCGGCTGACGGTAGGCTGGGTGGTGCCGAGCTGTGCTGCAGCGGCGGAGAGGCTGCCGCTCTCAACAATACGGATAAAAGTCTGCATCAGTTCGATGCGGTCGCTGCCACTGGAATGATTCATACGCTCCACGCATAACGGTTTTGCCTGACGTCAGTCTACCGCGTATAACCGCAATGCGCTTAAATAGCGGCACGAAATGATGAGGATGACACCATGTCAGCAATAGAAAACCCAACCCGAAACGAACCGCTCTCCGCTCCGCTGGTCTTCACCCTGGCCGCCGGGGCCGGGCTCAGCGTGGCGTCGATTTACTACAGTCAGCCGATGCTGGATATCATCAGTAAACAGTTCAGTGCGGGGATCGGCGCGGTGGGCATGGTGCCGATGCTGACGCAGGCGGGCTATGCGCTGGGCATCCTGCTGCTGGCCCCGCTGGGCGATCGCCATGACCGGCGCACGATTATCTTTATCAAGGGCCTGCTGCTGGTCGCCGCACTGCTGCTGTGTGGCTTTTCCGCGGGGCTCAGCGCGCTGCTGATCGCCAGCTTTGTGACCGGCCTGACCGCCACCGTGGCGCAGGATATTGTCCCGGCGTCGGCGGCGCTGGCTCCGGAACGCAGCCGGGGTAAAACGGTCGGCACGGTGATGACCGGCCTGCTGGTGGGGATTCTGCTGTCGCGGGTCGTCAGTGGCGTGGTGGCGGAGTATTTCGGCTGGCGCACCATGTATCTGATTGCGGCGCTGTCGGTGCTGCTGATTACGCTGACGCTCAGGCGGGTGCTGCCACGCTTTACGCCGGGCACCACCGTAAGCTATCCGCGCCTGTTGCTGTCGCTGGTGCATCTGTGGCGTCACCACCAGACGCTGCGCCGCGCCGCCCTGGCTCAGGGACTGCTGTCGGTAGGCTTCAGCGCCTTCTGGTCGACGCTGGCGTTAATGCTCAGCGATCGCTTTCATCTGGACAGCGCCGTGGCCGGGGCCTTTGGCTTAGCCGGGGCGGCGGGGGCGATGGCGGCCCCGCTGGCGGGCAGTTTTGCCGATCGCATCGGCCCGGCGCGGGTCACCCAGGCCGGTGCCGCCCTGGTGACGCTCTCTTTTGCGCTGATGTTTCTGCTGCCCGTGCTGCCTGTCCCGGCGCAGCTGGCGCTGATTGTGATCTGTACCATTGGCTTTGATCTGGGCGTGCAGGCCACGCTGGTCGCGCACCAGACGCTGGTCTATGGCCTGGCACCTGAAGCACGCAGTCGCCTCAATGCGCTGCTGTTCACCGTGGTGTTTATCGGTATGGCCAGCGGGGCGGCACTGGGCAGCCTGGCGCTGGCGCACTGGGGCTGGAATGGGGTGGTTGCGCTCTCTACCTTAGCCGGGGCGGCCGCGCTGGCGGTGCGCTTCGCCAGTCGCCACCTGAAAAACTGATCGTCTCGCCCTTCAAAAAATGTGCCAGGCTTATTGATAAACCCGAAATAAGCTGGAGCATTATGAACTTTTTAGCCTGGACAGCAGCGACGGGCGGCCTTCTGCTGCTGATGTCGCTGGCTTCCGGTTGGATTCACCGGGGGCCAGTCACCTCATTTGGTCTGTTTCTTATCGCGGGCATACTGTGCGGCCCGTGGGCGTTTGATGTGGTCCACATCGATATCGTCACCCATTCCGAAGCCGTGGCCCACATTACCGAAATCACCATGGCCGCCTCGCTGTTTATCACTGGACTTAAGCTGCGTCTGCCGTTACAGAATAACTGCTGGCACACCGGGCTGAAACTCGCCTTTCCCGCCATGCTGCTGACCGTGGCGGCAATGACCCTGCTGGCCCATTTCCTGGTGGGATTAGACTGGCCGGTTGCGCTGGCGTTTGGTGCCATTGTCGCGCCGACAGATCCGGTGCTGGCCAGCCTCATCTCGGTAAACGATGCGCAGGATGATGACTCGCTGCGGGTGGCAATCTCCAGCGAAGCGGGCATGAACGACGGCTCCGCGCTGCCGCTGCTGGTGCTGGCGCTGCTGCTGTTCAATGGCGAGAGCCTGAGCGGGGGGATGCTGGCTCACTGGGGCGCGGTCGAGGTGATCTGGGCGATTGGCGCCGGGCTGCTTATCGGCTTTGTCATGGGGCAGATGATCGGTGTGTTGACGACCCGGTTGCGCAATGCCAACGGCGATGTGGCCCCCAACGATTTCCTCGCGCTGGCGCTGATCGCGCTGAGTTATTCGCTGGTGGAGTGGCTGGGGGCCTCCGGCTTCCTGGCCGCCTTTGCCGCCGGACTGGGGCTACGCCGCGCCGAGCTGGGGGTGTTTCGTCGTCATCAGCCGGAGGATCTCTCTGATGATGAACGTGTTCTCCCCTCTGAGGCGCTGGTCAATCCCAATAAGCGGCTGGCGCACCAGGGCAATAACAATATGGTGAAGTCGATTGGGTTTGTAGTAGGCGACGCCCTCTCTTTTGGCGATACTATTGAACGTCTGCTGGCGGCTGGCATGATGGTGGTGCTGGGCGTGACGCTGGCACAGCACTGGAATATCTACGGCGTGCTGCTGGGCCTGGTGCTGTTTGTGGTGGTGCGCCCGCTGGCCGTCTGGCTGGTCACGCTGCGCGCCGGGCTGCCGCTGGGTCAGCGTCTGCTGATTGGCTGGCTGGGCATCCGCGGAATCGGCAGCCTGAACTATATTGCCTATGCCTGGACGCACGGCATGGAAGGCCCGCAGATGGAAATCATGACGAATATGGCGTTAACGCTGGTGGTCTGTAGCGTGGTTGTCCACGGCACCACCGTGTCGCCGCTGCTGAACTGGCGTCAGAAGCGCATCGAAGCCCTTCAGCGCAAAGTTTAATCCGAACAAACAGGAGTGAAGAATGAAAGTAACCCAGATTATCCTGCTGAGCCTGCTCGCCTCCGGCAGCGCGCTGGCGGCGGACGACGCTGACACCGAACAGAATGTCTACGCCAGTCAGCTGTGTCACATCGTCAGCAGTGAAAAAAAGGTCGCCAGCGCGGATCAGTATGTGGAGCAGATGAAATCTGACGTGGCGCGCAGTAAATCCTCATCGGCGATGAATCAGCCCGAATTTGATGAAGAATCGGCGCGGGAAGTCGCCAGTGCCTGGCTGCAGCTGGGTGACGATGAACGCGCCAAACTGCGCGTCAACGAACAGCAGTGTGAGCAGGCTGTGATGGCGCAGTTCCAGCAGGAAGATTAACCGGGCCGCACGGTATAAAACGCGCCTGCGGGGCGCGTTTTTTTATGGCTTTTCACCCGGCATTGCGTACATAATCGCCAGCGTCTGGCACCAGACTTGCATCTGTTGATTCTTTTGCAGCACACCGCAACGGTCTGCTCTCTTACTGGCATCACTTAACAGGCACTATGATTACGCGTCGACGCTTTATTCTCGGCACGGGAGCGCTTGGGCTCTCCATGACCACCGGCAAATTATTTGCCCGCGATGACATTATTCCCCTCTGGCCGGACGACCCGCCCGGCGGCGGTGGCCCGTCGGGCCAGCTGCACATTAACAGCACCGGTTCGTGGTCCAATATCGTCAGCCCGGCGATCCAGCGTTTCAAACCGGAAAATCCCAACGGCGAAGCGGTGCTGATCGCTGCAGGCGGCGGCTATCGCTGGATCGGCATGGGGCGCGAAGCCTGGCCGGTGGCGCGCTGGCTGAACGCCAATGGCTACACCGCCTACGTGCTCAGCTATCGGCTGCCGCATGAGAAGTGGCAGGCGGGGCGGCTGGCTCCGCTGCAGGATGCGCAGCGTGCTATCCGGCTGGTGCGATCGTTTGAGCGCAGGGTGCATGTGCTGGGCTTCTCGGCCGGTGGCCATCTGCTGGGGCTGGCGGCGGCGCGCCCGGACTTTGAATCCTATCCGGCCATCGACCCGCTGGATGAAGTGGTGCCCGCTGTCGACAGCGTGGGCCTGATCTATCCGGTCATTACCCTGGAAGCGCCCTATCAGCACACCAGCACGCATCTGATGATGGTCGGCAAAAATGCCACCCCACAGGATGAGGCAAACTGGTCAGTGCAGAACTTTGTGACCCGGCGCTATCCGCCCACCTTCCTGGCGCAGGCGGAAGACGATCACACCTCCAACCCGTTTAACACCGAGCTGATGCGCGACACCTGTCGGCGTAATCGCGTGCCGGTTGAGCTGATTCAGATCAGCAAAGGCGGGCATGGGTTTGGTCTGGGCAAAGCGGGAACGCCCGCGGCGTTGTGGGATCAGGCCTATGTTAAGTGGCTGGAAACCCCTCATCAGGCTGCGTCCCCGGCCCTGTAATGATTCCCCCTGCGGCTGACGTAAAAAAAGCTGGCATGAGCCAGCCTCGCTAAGTGCGCGTTGTCAGGTATGAAGCCATGCTGCACAAAACAGGAGCAGCCGGGTCAGAACTGATAGGTCAGGCCCATACCGATACTGTTTTTCGTCGTAATGCCGGTGGCACGCGTAAAGTCGTTGTCCTTCAGCAGGTTAATGCGGTAGTCCACGTAGGTCAGCATGTTCTTGTTGAAATAGTAATAGGTGCCCACCGCAATATATTTCTGCATCGTCTGGCTGCCTCCGGCAAAATTCCCTGCGCCCTGCAGGTTTTCGCCACGCTGCATGACAAAACCGACAGAAGGGCGCAAACCGTTCAGGAACTGGTACTGCGCAATCGCCTCAACGTTATGGGTTTTGTCGGCGACCTGTGCCAGCTGTCCATAAGGCGTAACGTCACTGGCTTCGCCATACATGGCGGCCAGATAGAGCTGGCTGGCATCATATTTTGCAGAGGTGACCCAGGCGGTGGCATCGTCTCCCTGACCGTCAGCTTGCTGGATCAGCGTCCGTTTTGCTTTCATCCCTGCCGCCGCAATGCTCAGCCCATCGGTAATGCTGTAAGTCACGCCAGCACCGTAGCCATCCCCGTTAGCCACTTTTGCGGTGGCGCGATCATTTTTTCCCTGATACTGCAGGGTCAGCTTTAACCCACCCCACGCCGGAAAGTGCCAGGTCGCGAGGCCGGTTGAGCGTTTTGACAGAAAGTTATCGTTGGTAGTCATGGTGCCGGAACCGTAGACCGGTGCCATATCCGTATAGGCAGAGGCAACGTACAGCACCCCAAAGCTACGGCCATAATCGAATGAGCCGAAGTCGGCCAGTTTCAGACCGGCAAACCCTAAGCGTGTGGCATTACCCGTTTGCGCGTCGCTACCGCCTTCACTGTGATTCAGCGGGAAGTTATATTCCCATTGACCATAACCGCTAAGCCGATCGTTAATTTGCGTCTCACCTTTAAAACCCAGGCGTGCGTAAGAGTTGTCGCCATCTTCTGCAATATTATCTGAGAAAACATGACGCGCATCGACTTTACCGTACAGGTCGAGTTTATTTCCATCTTTATTATAAATCTCAGCGGAGTATGCAGAAAATGAGGCCAGAAAACAGATTGCATACGGCGCGGCGGCTTTTATTTTATTGTGCATATCATCTACCCTTATCCGTTAACTTAAGCATGAGGAGGTAACCGCGCAGAGCGGCATTTATTTCACTATGACTTTCGTCTTCCAGAATGGCTAAATAATAAAGGCGTTATAGCGGCCATAAAGGTTATGGCCATTTTTATAATGAATTTCCCTGGTGTTACGGATTTATGGCTGAGAACGTCCTGAACAATTTTTTATTCAGAATGCTAAGTCGGGGATATCGCTTAATACCGTTTGCGCACCCGCATCAATATATTTCCTGGCAAGAACCGGGTCATTGATTGTGGCAATCGCAAATTCAATACCTGAACGAGCCAGTCGCGTCAGGTCTTCGTCCGTCGCGAAGTCACCCAGGAAATGCAGGATCTGGCAACCCGTTCTGGCGAGGAGCGCCTCGGGGTCTTTGGGCGGGACGCAAACTGCCAGGCCGCGCGGGACGTCAGGCATAAGCTGTGCGGCAACCTGCAGCGAAATCTCCGAGAAGCTGCTGATAAAGAGCTTCTTCTCACCTGCTGGCCACAGTGACTTCAGCTGAGCGATAGCAATCTCCGCCGTTTCCACTTCCTGTCCGGAGGTGGGTTTGATCTCCAGTTGCAGCCCGACGCCTTTATCCAGAACAAACGCCACTGTTTCAGCCAGCGTCGGCACTTTTACGCCTCTGAAAAGGTGGCCATAACACACGCCCGCCTCCAGCGATCGGATCTCATCCAGGGTTAAGTTCGCCACATAGCCTTTGCCATTTGTTGTCCGGTCCACGGAATCGTCATGAATAATGACCGGGTGTCTGTCTTTGGTGAGTTTGACATCCACCTCTATCCACGTCGCTCCATGTTCAACAGCCGCCTGAAACGAAGGCAGCGTGTTTTCCGGTGCCAGCAGCGGTGCTCCCCGATGGGCAATCAGGCGGGCATTCACTACGCGTGCAGGGGTTTTTTTTGTCGACATTACTGGCTTTACCTTCTGTTAGGGTTTTATCGCAGGTCTACCTGAGCAAAACCTGGTTAGAGAATTCGGTTCTGACTTCATCACCCAGCGGTTTAGGCATGAACTGGGTGCCATGAACGCGCTCTTTGCTGTCGATCAGCCCGGCATCACGATTCACTTCTCTGTTTTGCGGCGTAATGCCATAAACCTGCTGGAACAGCCGCTGGGTGGTGGGCAGCGTCAGCCAGTGGATAAACAGCAACGCTGCCGCTTTATGGGGGGCATTTTGTGGTATCGCCACCATATTTCCGCCGCCGGGCATGCCGAAATCGGGGACATAGAGCCGGATGGTTTTCGGGACTTCACCGTGGTTTTCTAATCCCACCAGGTAATCTTCCCAGGCGGGAACCAGCAGGAATTCACCGCTGACCAGTCGGGTGACGCTGTCGGCGTTGGAGGCCGTAATGATGTAGTTAGGACGCTGCTGTCTGAACCAGTTCCAGGCGGGCTGGAGAGCCGTCAGGCTTTTTACATCCGCGTCGCCTTTGGTGAAATCAAAACTCGGCACCTGCGTGCGCGTCACCGATTCAATAAAGGCCGGGCCGGAACCGCCGTTTTCAACGTTAAAGCCAAATTCCTGAGGATGAGCCTGCAGGAAGGCCGTGAGCTGCGGCAGGGTTCGCGGCAATTCACTTTCTTTCAGGCGGCGCGAATCGTAGGCCAGACCGGTCTGGTTGCCCCAGAATGCCACGCCATAGCCTTTACTGTCCGTTCCCTCAATGGTGTAGTTCAGGGTGTTGCCTTCCGGCAACAGTCTGTTAATCGGGCCAAAAAACGTCTGCTGAGGCGAGACGGTTCCGAATGCGCCCCCGCCAATCGAAAACAGATCAATATCGCCCGTTTCCCGTCCGCGGTCAGCCATAAGTTTATTAATGTTGCCCTGAAGTGTGCCTTCAGACAGGGTAACGTTAATACCGTACTGTTTTTCAAACAGGCTGACCTGCTCTTTTAACCGATCCTGGTAATACCATTGATACCAGGTCAGTTTCCCCTCCTTTTTCGCCTGTCCGACAATCTGCTCCCAGTTCATCGTGTTTAAATCCTGAGCCTGGCTACAGAAAGCCCCGGCCAGCAATAATATTGCAGCAGCGAGTCTGAACATATGTTTCCCCAATAACGCGTATTAAAGAGTGTCAGCCTTTTCCCGCAAAGGAGGCGACAGGATTTTTTGTCAGTAATTTTTCTGCAATCAACATTAAAATGACATTCGGTACAACCAGCATTAAAGAAATGACCGCCGCATTGGGTCGGATAAAGTTATAACCCAGATAAGAATAGAGAATGGCAGGGACGGTAATAAAATCGGGTGAGCCCACAATAAAACTTATGGCGAACTCCTCTATGGATAACGTAAAGACAATAATTAATGCGGCAAATATTCCCGGTCTGAGGGTGGGCAGGCAGGCCACTAAAAACCGGTTCATCGCCGAAGCACCCATATCTCGTGCCGCATCGAGCGTGTCCTGGCGTATCTGCGAAAACGACAGGGTCAGAATGCGCACGGCATAAGGCATCAGGATAATCATATGCCCCAGCAAAATGCCGCCAAACCGGCTGTGAATGCCCACTACGTTGAGCAACATGGAAAAAAACAGCGCGACGACAAAGCCCGGAACGATAAGCGGCAATAAGATCGCATTCTGTAAAAGGTGTTTGCCCGTAAACGACATTCTGCCAAACGCCCACGCGGCAGGCAGAGACAACATCAGCGTGCAGACGGAGACGGCTGCCGCCAGTAAATAGCTGTTCCTGAGCGCCTGCGGTAACGCGGTCGTGGTCCAGACCTCCACCCAGCGTCCCAGTGAGAGAACCGGCGGCAGGGCATCTGGCCATGCCCACGGATGGGTTTTATCGACCAGTGACCACAGCACGGTCAGCATAAAGGGAATAACCAGCCACAGCATAAACAGGGCGGCGATAAGGGTCATCATGACGATACGCAGCGGGGATAAGGTCTCTCTGGCTCTCATTATCTCTGTTCTCCGGCTTGTTGCAGCCACTTCGCCAGGGCGGCAAGCACGACTGCACCGACAAAAGCCGCCAGCATTAAAATCACCGCGACAACGGCCGCAAGATTCCAGCCCTGTGCGCTGATTTCAGGGAAGCGCAGCATGTATTGCGAAAGAGAGAATACGCTGGTTGGCCCCGCAACGACCTGGAAGGAAAAGTCACCCAGGGCGCCGATGAAGATCAGCACCAGCGATACCTGAACGGATCTGACAGATAAGGGCAGGATGATCTGTAACAACCGGGCACGCTTGCCGGCACCTAAATCCCGCGCGGCATTGAAAATTTCATCGCCAATCGCGCGCAGGCTGCCGGTCATGATCAGCAGCGCATAGGGAAGCTGTTTCCAGACCTGCAAAATAATCACGCCAATGCCCCAGCGGTCATTCTGCATTCTGATGGGATGAGAGAGGATCCCCAGCCGGACCAGGCCCAGGTTAATAAAGCCCTGCCAGGAAATCAGGTTGATAAACAGCAGCGCAGCCACCAGCCCGTGTACCATCAGCGGGGCTTTGAGTAAGCCGCTCATCAGTATTGAGCCGGGGAAAGGTTTTCTCAGCCAGAGTGCCAGCGGAAGCGCCAGGGCAACGGACAGCACCGCACTGATCACGCCGATTCTGAGCGAGTAGCCTGTCGCGCGCCACAGCTGGCTGTCATTCAGAATGGTTTGCCAGTAGTGAAGCGTAAAGCGCGCCGGGGCGCCAAAATTGAACAGGCCAACGGATTGCGCCAGTGCCATGATCACAATCAGCATCAGCGTGATAACGACCGGCGCGACCGCAGGCAGAACCAGCAACCAGCAGAGCCTGTTCCGGGTGCGCGTTTTCATGAATAGCTTTCCCGTAAGAAGCGGATCTTGTCTGGCGGAAGAGAGAAATTAACGGTGTCCCCTTCGCGGATGGCGCTTTTACCGACCAGCTGGATGCACCACTGATATTCCGTTTCTTCATGGCCCAGCGGATGAACCTGGAGTTCAGAAAGGTTGCCCAGAAAACTCACCGCACCGATTTCAAAGGCCCGCGTATTTTTTCCGGCACGCTGTTCGCTGAGTACGGCATCCTCAGGGCGCCAGAAGGTATAGACCTCGTCCGATACGGGCGGTACAGGGCTATGGACTTCCATTTCGCCCAGTACGCACGCAATGCGATAAATACCGGTGCTGCTGTCGCTCTCCAGTAAGCGGGCTTTCATGACGTTAGCCTGACCGACGAAACCGGCGACAAAGCGGTTTACCGGGGAATAGTAGATCTCATCCGGCGTTCCGGTTTGCTCAATCTTTCCGGCATTCATGACCACCACAATGTCAGACATCGACAGGGCTTCTGCACGGTCGTGGGTAACATAAATGGCTGTAAACCCGTGGACGCGCTGAAGCTGTCTGATCTCCAGTCGTACCTTGTCTCGTAATCTGGCATCCAGATTTGACAGTGGCTCATCAAACAAGACGATTTCCGGACGCACGGCCAGCGCTCTGGCCAGCGCGACACGCTGCTGCTGACCGCCGGATAACTGCGCTGGCAGTTTAGACAAATGGGCATTCAGCGAAACCTGCGCGGCGGTCTGCGCGACGCGAACGTGAATGTCTGTTTTTTCCATCTTCCGTTGCCTGAGGCCGAACCCGATATTTTCAGCAACGGAGAGGTGAGGAAACAGCGCATAGGACTGGAAGCACATCGCCGTATCGCGATGTTCAGGTTTGACATGCTGCATGTCCTGCTGGTGGATCAGGACGTTGCCACTATCAAGCGTGTAGAAGCCGGCAATAACTTTAAGCAGCGTGGTTTTGCCACAGCCAGAGGGGCCAAGCAGGGAAACAAATTGCCCTTTTCTGGCCTGCAGTGAAATGCCGTTCAGCGCGACAAAATCGTCAAACGTCAGCATGGCATTGTGAATTTCTAGCGTGTTCACGTTGAGCGGCTCCGTCATAGAGTGCCAGGGACTTTTTAATTAATGCGAGGCGCATAATAATTTGGCATATCGGAGTTAAGCAATTTCAGGCAGGTTAAGAATTTATTAACTTTTTAAAACCTAGATATAACAGTTGCGTAGGTGTTTACTTTAGAATCGTACGTTTAACACGCTAACCATTTTCATGCGTTGTAATTAATATTCGGGCAGAGGGCCGGGTGAACATGCATAGTGGGCAGGACAGCGGGGGCACGCTGTCCTGAAATGCCGTGATGAGGTAAGCCGGAGGCAATGCGTGGTCAGGCGGGCGTAAAACGCGGGTAAGGGATAAACCGGGCGGAGAGGCGATTCATTTCGGCCGTCCCGACACTAACATGTGTTCTGCTCTTTTCCTGTGAACCGGCAAGATGCGCATCCAGTCCCGCTGCTTTACAGAGCGCATAGCCCGCAGAAACGTCCCACATGCTGCTAAAACATTCCTGATAACCGTCGACGTAACCCATCACGCTAAAGGTTAAACCTACGGTAGTACAGCGATAGCGCACCACATTCCAGCCGTCGTCCCGATACGCCTTTTCAATACAGAGCTGATGGGTGAAATCCCATGATGGACTGTCGCCAATCGCCACGGTTTTCAGCGCTTCGGCGACCACGGGACGTTCAAAGGGTTCGCCATTCAGATAAAGCCCTGTCTCTTTGCCGCCGCTCAGCATGAGGTTTAAAACCGGATGGACGATCACGCCCATCACCGGCTCGCCATCGATCACATAGCCAACAGAAATCCCCCACAGGGATGAGCCGCGCAGGAAGTGACTCGTGCCATCAATCGGATCAACAGACCAGTAGCTGGCGCTGGGCTCACCACCATGCTCTTCCCCGATAATGGCATCCTGTGGGAAGTGATGTTCCAGGCGCTGCCGAATCAGATTTTCCACTTCCCGATTGGCTTCACTGAAGAGATCCTGCGGCCTTTTTTCGCCGATCTCTGACTCACTTAGCCGTCTGAAATAGTCCAGAGCCAAAAGCGAGGCCTCCTGCGCGATGCGTTCAGCAACCTTTAAGCGCGTTTGCATTGTTCACCTGATGCACAAAAAAAGTGTGTAAATGAAGGCAGAGCCCTGTGCACGGTGAAAGTGCCAGTCCGTACATAAGGCACGTTTTAATATCATGCTCATTGCATGATATTGGAGTCTCCCCTCTTAATGTTTCACCATTATGACGCTTTTATGATCGTGTAAGGCAGGGCAGGAGAGGCTGAATATCGGCACATTTAACGAAAACGCCAGGGCAGGGTCTTTAACTATTCGCTATGCATAAAAGCATGCTAGGTTGTTAACAGAAGGCATTATTAAACAGGTTGAGGAGAACGCTGTGGTTTATGGATATTCCGCTGGTCATGAAGTCGAACTTAATCGCAGTGAAAAACTCATTCTTGAGCTTGTCCGCCGCAACGATGGCATTTCCCGCTCCTCGCTGGTTTCGCAAACCATTCTGAATCAGTCATCTGTTCACCGCATTGTTGATACGCTGACCGAAAACGGCTTTCTCAGCCTGGGGGAATCGCCATCCCAGGGAAGAGGCAAGCCCAGCCCGTCGTTATCCCTCAATGCGAACGCGCGTTATGGTTACGGCATCTCGATTAACTCAGACAGCGTGGCCGCCAGCCTGATTAATTTCCGGGGCGGCATTACAGAATACTGCGTACTGGATACGCACCCGCGCGATCCTGCCCGGACCTTACTGAATATCAGACATCACTATCTGGATACCTTAAAACAATATGGTATTTCGCCAGAAAAAGTCTGTGGGGTGGGATACAGCATGGCGGGCTTTCTTTATGAATCACGAAAGTATTTCAATCCGCCTGAACCTTTAAAAGCGTGGATGGGCATCGATCTGCATCGTGAAATTACCATGTTATTTGATCGACCGGTATGGATTGAAAATAACGCCACAACGGCGGCGCACGCTGAAGCCTTTTTAGGCGCCGGGCTGAAATATGATACGTTTGGCTATCTCTCTTTTAATTATGGTTTTGGCGGTGGCATCGTGATTAACGGCAAACCGTTCCAGGGGGCATTCGGGAATGCGGGGGAGATCAGCCGTATTTTTACGCCGGAAGAGGGCAAGCTACGCCCGGCCCTCGGGATCCTGATCGATCGGTTACGTGATGGCGGTATTGAAATCAGAGATATACGCGATCTCAATCATAAATTCGATCCGGCCTGGCCGATTGCGCAACAGTGGGTAGAAGACGTAACGCCAAATCTGCATCGGGCAATGGATGCCATGAATGCGGTGATTGATCCCGGCGCCATCATATTAGGGGGTGAAATTCCCCGTCAGCTGGGGGAGATGTTTTTAGCTATGCCGCGCACGAGCTCGGGTGAACGCTGGGGCATTTCTGCGGAATATCCGGATATTCTGCTCAGCGCCATTGAGGGGGACAGCTCGGCACTGGGTGCGGCATTAACGCCGTTGCGGGAAACCTATTTTAATTAAAGCCGCTACCCGCAGAGCAACGTCTCAGCGGGTAACGGTCAGTCATGCGCAGGGGAGAGGTGGCTAGCGCATGGTCACAAACTCTTCCGCTGCGGTCGGGTGGATCGCCACGGTGTTGTCGAAGTCTTTCTTCGTCGCACCCATTTTCAGCGCCACGGCGAAGCCCTGCAGCATCTCATCCATGCCGAATCCGATACCGTGAATCCCGACAATCTTCTCATCGGCACCCACACAGACCAGCTTCATGCGGCACGGCTGACGATGCTGCGTCACGGCGGTGTACATCGCCGTAAACGACGATTTGTAGACCTTCACTTGATCGTCACCATACTGTTCGCGCGCCTGCGGCTCTGTCAGACCGACGGTGCCAATCGGCGGATGGCTGAACACCACGGTCGGGACATTGCTGTAGTCGAGATGCTCGTCCGGCTTGTTGTTAAACAGGCGCTCAGAGAGGCGACGGCCCGCGGCCACCGCCACCGGGGTCAGTTCAACCGCACCGGTGTTATCGCCCACGGCGTAAACGCCTGACACATTGGTGTTCTGGAACTTATCGACGCGGATGTAGCCTTTCTCATCCAGCGCCACGCCCGCGGCCTGAATATTGAGATTGTCCGTTTCAGGCTCACGGCCAATCGCCCAGACCAGGCAGTCCACGGTGTAGTCGCTGCCGTTTTCCAGCTGCAGCGTCAGGCTGCCATCTTCGTTTTTAATCACGGCTTTCGGAACGGCTTCGGTATGCAGCATCGGCCCTTCGCTGTTCATCACTTCTACCAGCGTCTCGCTGAGCAGGGGATCAAAGCTGCGCAGCGGCGCGTGTTTACGCACGAACAGATGGGTTTCCGATCCCAGCGCGTTCACCACACCGGCCAGCTCCACCGCGATGTAGCCCGCACCGATCACCGCGGTGCGCTTTGGCAGGGCGTCCAGCTCGAAGAAGCCGTCAGAATCAATACCGTACTCCGCACCCGGAATCGAAGGATGAACCGGGCGGCCGCCCGTGGCGATCAGAATATGGCTGGCTGTGATAATCTCGCCATTGACTTCCACGCTGTGTGCATCGACAAACCGGGCAAAGCCTTTAATCACTTCGACTTTGTTTTTACCCAGCACGTTGTCATAGGAGTTGTGGATACGATCGATATAGGCGCTGCGGTTTTTGACCAGCGTGGCCCAGTCGAAACGATTCACGGTGGTGTCGAAGCCATAATCCGGCCCGTACAGATGGATAGCTTCGGCGATTTGCGCGGCGTGCCACATGATTTTCTTCGGCACACAACCTACGTTCACGCAGGTGCCGCCCAGCTCTTTGGCTTCAATCAGGGCACATTTCTGGCCATACATGGCCGCACGGTTAATTGAAGCGATGCCGCCGCTGCCGCCGCCAATGGCGAGATAGTCGAAATGTCGGGTCATTGAAGTATCCATCCGGTTGCATAAAAATTTGGGGTTGAGTGTAACGCTGTCGGTCGAAATGACGCAAAGATTGCGCCTATGATTGTAATAGGGTTCTGTTTTTTCATCGCTTTCAGGGAAGCATACCATGCACCTTACTTTTCTCGGCACCGGCGGCGGTGCGCCCAGCCTGCAACGCAACGTCACCGCCATCGCCTTCACCCGCGCACTGAGCGGGGAAACCTGGCTGTTCGACTGCGGCGAGGGAACGCAGTTACAGTTTATGCGCTCCAGCCTGAAACCGGGCAAGCTGGATAAAATTTTTATCACCCATCTGCATGGCGACCATATTTTTGGTCTGCCGGGGCTGCTCACCAGCCGCTCAATGGCCGGGCTAACCACCCCGATGACGGTCTATGGCCCGAAAGGCTTAAAGACCTTTGTTGAAACGGCGCTGGCGATCAGCGGCTCCTACACCGACTATCCGCTGAACATTGTTGAGATTGAGGCGGGCTGGACGCTGGATGATGGCGAGTTCCGGATCAGTGCCTGGCCGCTGAACCATCCGGTTGCGTGTTTTGGTTATCGCATTGAGCAGCACGACAAACCCGGCCTGCTGGATGCCGCGCGGCTGAAAGCGGAAGGGGTTCCGCGCGGGCCATGGTTTCAGCAGCTGAAACAGGGGGAATGCGTGACGCTGGAAGATGGGCGGGTGGTCAATGGCGCGGATTATCTCGGCCCGTCGACGCCGGGCAAAAAGCTGGCCATCTTTGGCGATACGGCGCCGACCGATGTCGCGTTGCAGCTGGCGGCGGATGTTGACCTGATGGTGCATGAAACTACGCTGGAGGCGGCGATGGAGGAGAAAGCCAACGGACGCGGACACTCCACTACCCTGCAGGCGGCCGACGTGGCAAAGCGCGCCGGAGCCAAACGGCTGATCGCCACTCACTTCAGCTCCCGCTATCTGGCAAAGGATATGAGCCGCCTGCTGGCCGAGTGCCAGACGATTTTCCCTCGCACCGAGCTGGCGAGCGACCTGGCGGTCTTCACCGTTTAATGTTGCAGCGCGGGATAGGTAAACAGCAGCAGATGGGTAAGGTTCAGGGCAAAGTGCAGGAGGGTCGCCAGCCATAAGCGGCCGCTCCAGTGCCACGCCAGGCCGTACAATCCTCCCGCCAGGGTGGCAAAAATCACCAGCAGCACGCCGCCGGGGGCGTGCACCAGCCCGAACAGCAGCGCGCTTAGCAGCAGCGCGGGCATCCCCCCCAGCGCCTCTCTCAGCCGCTGTTGCAGATAACCCCGGAACAGCGCCTCTTCCGCCAGCGAAACGAAGAAGAGATTCGCCAGCACAAACGCCCCCAGCCACGGTGGAAAGTGGGGCTCAATCGCCAGGCCGCCCGGCAGCACGGCGCTACCGAGCAGCAGCGGAACCGCGGCGATTAACGCCAGCGCACTGAGCCAGCGAAAGCGCGGCGGGTGGGCAGGGGCGCGGAAGAGGGTGGGCAGCGCGGCCAGCAGCACAAAGGGAACCAGGGCTTTATCGAAGTTAAAGGAAAAACTGAAAGGCACGCTCTGCGCGCCAGCACGCACCTCATCCACCTGGCGGGGATTAGCAAAGCCGGGGAACAGATGGAGAAATAACCCCACGGCAATCACAACCAGCAGGGCTTCGCTGAGGCGGTGCCGTCGGGAAGGGGCCGGATGCCAGAGACGCAGCGCGGCCAGCACCCCGGTGCCAGCCAGCAACGGCAGCACCGGCCACGTCAGAACATGCTGATAGAACCCCACTCCGACGGCGAACGCTAACAGCAGGAGAGCCAGCCGTCGGGCGGGTTGCAGCGCGGCCAGCGCACCGGCCAGCAGGAGCCACATCAGGCCGGACGCACTTATTCAGGTACGATCTGGTTCACGACCGCGTGGCCGGTTCCGGCGGGCACCAGCTTCTGATGCAGCCACGGCAGCAGGGTTTCCATCTGTTGCGCCAGCTTCCACGGCGGGTTAATCACGATCATGCCGGAAGCGGTCATGCCGCGCTGATCGCTGTCAGGACGGGTCGCCAGTTCAATCTGCAGGATATTGCGGATACCGGTGGCTTCCAGATCGCGCAGCATGTGTTTGATCTGCTGACGTAACACCACCGGATACCACAGCGCAAAAACACCGGTGCTGAAACGCTTATGGCCTTCCTGAATGCCTTTCACCACCGCCTGATAATCGCTTTTCATCTCGTACGGCGGGTCGATCAGCACCAGACCACGACGCGACAGCGGGGGCAGCTTCGCTTTCAGCTGCTGATAGCCGTCGGCACGATCGACGCGCGCGCGCTTATCTTTGCTGAACTCGTTACGCAGCAGCGGGTAGTCGCTGGAGTGCAGTTCCGTAAGCTGCAGTTTGTCATCTTCACGCAGCAGGTGACGGGCAATCAGCGGCGAGCCGGGATAGTAGCGCAGCGTGCCACTGCGGTTCAGCGCAGCAATCGCATCAAAGTAGGGTTGCAGCAGTTCAGGCGCATCGGGCTGCTGCCAGATGCGGGAGATGCCTTCCAGATATTCGCCGGTGCGCTCGGCGTGTTCACCGCTGAGCTGATAGCGGCCCGCGCCTGCGTGAGTATCCAGGTAGAAGAACGGTTTCTCTTTCTCTTTCAGCGCCGTAATGATCAGACTCAGCACGGTGTGCTTCAGTACGTCGGCGTGGTTGCCAGCATGGAAGCTATGGCGATAACTCAGCATTGTTTATCCTGTTGAATGTATAAGGTTTTAATCGATGGGAAATCAATTTGTACCAATTATTACCTCACGTATTACCCACAGAACGACGCACAGCACCCGACGCAGGAAAAGCATGAGAATCCGCGATTATATCAGGGATGGACGGGCGATGTGCCAGAAGCGTGACAACAAATCGGGCGCGCCATCCGGCGGTTTCTTCCTCACCTCATCCTGCCTGCCATTGATTTTCGCTACACTAAGCCGCATGTTATTGAGATTGCGTTGCGCGACCCGCTGCGCCCCATACATCCATAAAGGACTGCGCTATGACCAATCCGCTACTGACATCTTTTACGCTTCCCCCTTTTTCTGCCATCCAGCCTGAACATGTGGTGCCTGCCGTGACTGAAGTGCTCAGTCAGTGTCGCGCAGAAGTTGAAAAAGTCGTGGCGCACGGCGCGCCTTACACCTGGGATAACCTGGTTCAGCCGCTGGCTGAAACGGATGACCGCCTGAGCCGTATCTTCTCGCCGGTCAGCCATCTCAATGCCGTGAAGAACAGCCCGGAGCTGCGCGAAGCCTATGAGCAGACGCTGCCGCTGCTGTCGGAGTACAGCACCTGGGTGGGTCAGCATGAGGGACTGTATCAGGCGTATCGCGATCTGAAAGAGGGCGATCAATACGCGACCCTGGATCTGGCGCAGAAGAAAGCGGTAGATAACGCCCTGCGCGATTTTGAGCTTTCCGGTATCGGTCTGCCGAAAGAGAAGCAGCAGCGCTATGGCGAAATCGCCGCGCGCCTCTCCGAGCTGGGCTCGGCGTACAGCAACAACGTGCTGGATGCCACCATGGGCTGGAGCAAACTGATCACCGACGAAAGTGAGCTGGCCGGTATGCCAGAAAGTGCGCTGGCGGCGGCGAAAGCGCAGGCCGAAGCCAAAGAGCAGGAGGGCTGGCTGCTGACGCTGGATATCCCAAGCTATCTGCCGGTGATGACTTACTGCGACAACGCGGCGCTGCGTGAAGAGATGTATCGCGCCTATGCGACACGCGCCTCCGATCAGGGGCCAAACGCCGGTAAATGGGATAACGGCCCGATCATGGCGGAAGAGCTGGCGCTGCGTCACGAGCTGGCACAGCTGCTGGGCTTTGACTCTTACGCCGACAAATCGCTGGCGACCAAAATGGCCCAGAGCCCGTCTCAGGTGATCGACTTCCTGAATGACCTGGCCGAACGCGCCCGTCCGCAGGGGGAAAAAGAGCTGGAGCAGCTGCGCGCCTTCGCGAAAAAAGAGCATGGCGTTGAAGAGCTGAACCCGTGGGATCTCACCTATTACGGGGAAAAGCAGAAGCAGCATCTCTATACCATCAGCGATGAGCAGCTGCGCCCATACTTCCCGGAAGCGCGTGCGGTCGCTGGCCTGTTTGAAGTGGTTAAACGCATCTACGGCATCAGTGCGAAGCAGCGTAACGACGTTGAGGTCTATCATCCTGACGTGAAGTTCTACGATCTGTTCGATGAAACCGGCGAACTGCGCGGCAGCTTCTATCTCGACCTCTATGCCCGCGAACACAAACGTGGCGGCGCCTGGATGGATGACTGCGTGGGTCAGATGCGTAAAGCCGATGGCACCCTGCAGAAGCCGGTCGCCTATCTGACCTGTAACTTTAACCGTCCGGTGAAGGGGAAACCTGCGCTCTTCACCCATGACGAAGTGATTACCCTGTTCCATGAGTTCGGTCACGGTCTGCACCACATGCTGACCCGCATCGAAGCGCCTGGCGTGTCCGGTATCAGCGGTGTGCCATGGGATGCGGTCGAACTGCCAAGCCAGTTTATGGAAAACTGGTGCTGGGAGCCGGATGCGCTGGCATTTATCTCCGGACACTATGAGACCGGCGAACCGCTGCCGAAAGCCCTGCTGGATAAAATGCTGGCGGCGAAGAACTATCAGGCCGCGCTGTTTATCCTGCGTCAGCTGGAGTTCGGCCTGTTCGATTTCCGTCTGCATACCGAATTCAACCCGGAAAAAGGCGCGCAGATTCTGGAAACCCTGCGCGAAGTGAAAAGCCGCGTGGCGGTGGTGCCGGGGCCGGAATGGGGCCGTTTCCCGCACGCCTTCAGCCACATCTTTGCGGGCGGCTATGCGGCAGGTTACTACAGCTATCTGTGGGCGGACGTGCTGGCGGCGGATGCCTATTCCCGTTTTGAAGAGGAGGGGATCTTCAACCGCGAAACCGGCCAGTCTTTCCTGGATAACATCCTGACGCGCGGCGGTTCGGAAGAGCCAATGGAGCTGTTTAAGCGCTTCCGTGGCCGTGAGCCGCAGCTCGATGCGATGCTGGAACATTACGGCATTCAGGGATAAGTCGGTTCGTGAAAATCTGTTTGCTCGATGAATCAGGCGCCGGAGACGGCGCCTTGTCACGTTTAGCGCAGCGCTGGCAGCTGGAGCAGGATGATACCGCACTGCTGGCGCTGGTGCAGACTGCGACCCACCTTGAACTGCGTAAGCGGGATGAGCCAAAGCTGGGCGGTATTTTTGTTGATTTCGTCACCGGCGCCATGGCCCATCGTCGCCGTTTCGGCGGAGGACGCGGTGAAGCCGTCGCCAAAGCGGTCGGCATCAAAGGCAGTTATCTGCCGGATGTGGTCGATGCGACCGCCGGTCTGGGACGCGATGCGTTTGTGCTGGCGGCGCTGGGCTGCCGGGTACGGATGCTGGAGCGCCATCCGGTGGTGGCAGCACTGCTGGAAGATGGTCTGCAGCGTGGCTATCAGGATGCAGAAATCGGTCCCTGGCTGCGCGAGCGGCTGACGCTGATTCATGCGGCCAGTGCCCAGGCACTGGGTGATATCACGCCACCGCCTGACGTCGTTTATCTCGATCCGATGTATCCCCATCGCCAGAAAAGTGCGCTGGTGAAAAAGGAGATGCGGGTCTTTCAGTCGCTGGTGGGGCCGGATGAGGATGCGGATGCGTTACTGGAGCCTGCCCGCCGGCTGGCCAGAAAACGCATTGTGGTAAAACGGCCAGACTATGCGCCGCCGCTGGCGGGTGTGGTTACGCAGGCCGCCGTAGTGACTAAAAGTCATCGCTTTGATATTTATCCCCCGCTCAGCGAATAACGCATGTCAGCGCGAGTGGCAATTTCGTTTTCTGTTTTTGCTTAAAGAGCATGCCTGATAACGTTTCAGGCATGCTTCAGCCTCTCCTGTTTGCGCAATCGTACAAACAGGGTAAATAAATCAGGCCGATATTGTCGTCAGGAAGCCGGAAAAGGCGGTCAGAAAGCTTTTGGCCACATTCAGGCCGAGGGCTCTGAAGGTCAGACTCAGTCGCTCTCCGAATGTGGTGCTTTCCTTCAGCGACGTCAGGGTGCTATCCAGTAAGCCCGAAACGTCCGTCAGTGCGCTGTTCACGTCACCCAGAAATTCAGGCAGGCCAGCACCGCTTACCGCCGCAATTTCTTTCTCGTTAATTTCTCTCATTGTTAATGTCCTTATTGATTAAATAGATCAGCTTATCTTTTTCCTGCTCTCTCTGATGTAAACAGGTCAGAGAGCAGGCGAAAGATAGCGAATGGGAAAAAGGTTGCCCATAGTAAAATTGTGATAAACAGCGCGCTGCATGTAATAAAACGATTCGCATTAGCGAATCAACGATTCATTAATGTAACGCCGGTTTTAATATGATGTTCAGATAAGCGAAATGAAGCGGATAAATGCGGGGGCCGGGCCGAACCTGAAAGAGACGACAGAGAAAAGCCGGCTGACGCCGGCTTTCAGAAAAGGATTTATTCGTCGTCGGCATCGCGCAGCGGCACAATCAGCATATCGATATGCACCGTGTTAATCAACTGACGGGCCGAAGACATCAGCTTGCTCCAGAAATCCTGATGATGACCGCAGACCACCAGGTCAACGTCATACTTCTTAATGGCATCGACCAGAACCTGACCCAGGTCGCCGCTGCCGCTCAGGGTTTCACTGATCGGATAACCGGCCGCCTCTGATAACCCTTTCAGGGCAGTGTGCGTCTCTTCCGAGATACGCTTCTGCATATCCCCCAGGTTAACGTCGATCAGACCGGTGTAAAGGTCGGAGTAGTTCACGTCGACGTGAATCAGGGAAATGCGGGCATCGTACGGGCGAGCCAGCGAAACGGCCTTATCCACCAGTAACTGACTTTCGGGGGAAAGGTCTACTGCAATCAGGATATGTTTATAAGCCATGATAAAACTCCTTTCGCGAGATTAAGGATGGCATCCGGTGTTCCTGCCGCGTCACAGCTGAGCAAAATCCCTTGCGCGAGCGGGCGATGAGCGCCACCAAAGTGTCTGCCTGCGTTGCAGGTGATGTAGTTATGCCCTGAGTATAGTCTTCTCTCACCGTAAATGCTGTGGTTGCCGTCTGGCTTGTGAATAAGATCAAGGCTGTGCCGGATTTACTCGCGCCGAACGAAAATCATCGTTGGAAAAAACGTAAAGATTTCTCCTACACTGAAAAAAGGCGGTCCGATTCGCAGCCGCTCAGGGGGTCGAAAACTTTCGCAGTCCGGTGATTCAGTGGCTGGTGATGACGGCAGGTTTGCTCAGGGATTTATCGCTGGGTCAGCGACTGCGCCGCCAGTCGGGAGGGGGGAGAATATGATCAGCACGGTTGCGCTTTTCTGGGCGCTTTGTGTGGTATGTATCGTGAATATGGCGCGCTATTTTTCATCTCTGCGCGCACTGCTGGCGGTATTACGGGGGTGCGATCCACTGCTCTATCAGTATGTCGACGGCGCGGGCTTTTTTACCTCTCACGGTCAGCCGAGCAAGCAGGTGAGGCTGGTGACCTATATCTGGGCTAAGCGCTATCTCGACCATCATGACGATGAGTTTATCCGGCGCTGCGAGCGGGTGCGGGGGCAGTTTATTCTGACCAGCGCGCTGTGCGGACTGGTCATTATCAGCCTGGTGGCGCTGGCGATCTGGCATTAAAAAAGGGCGACCGGAGTCGCCCTTTTTAGCTGGTATTACACCAGTTGCATTACACCAGTTTTAGCGCAATCCAGTAGAGCGAACCTGACAGCACAATACAGACCGGCAGGGTGAAGACCCACGCCATCGCGATGTTCTTGATGGTCCGGCTCTGCAATCCGCCACCGTCAACCAGCATGGTACCGGCAACGGATGAGGAGAGGATGTGCGTGGTCGAAACCGGCATACCGGTGTAGCTGGCGACGCCAATCGACAGCGCGGCCGTCACCTGAGCTGACATGCCCTGCGCATAGGTCATGCCTTTTTTACCGATTTTTTCACCAATGGTGGTGGCGACACGACGCCAGCCAATCATGGTGCCGGTGCCCAGCGCCAGCGCCACAGCCATAATGATCCAGACCGGCGCATACTCGATGGTGCCGAGCAGGTCGCTTTTCAGCTTACCGAGGAAGCGTTTGTCATCGGGCGTGGTCTCCGGCAGTTTCGCCGCCTTGTCGGCGGTGTCGGAGATGCAGAGCAGCAGACGACGCATCTGACCGCGCTGTTCAACCGTCAGCTGATCGTAGCTCTGCAGGTTATTCAGCAGTCCCTGAGCACGCTGAACCGCCTGCAGTGCGCGGGCGCTGTCACAGTGGAACTCCTGCGGGCTGGTGGCCGGCACTTCTTCCGGTGTCGGCAGTTTTGGCGGTGCCATCTGGATGATATGCGTCAGCGAGGCGCTATGCTGCTGATAATATTGCTCCAGGTGATTGACCGCATCGCGGGTGCGCGTGATGTCGTAACCGGAGGCATTCATGTTGACCACGAACCCCGCCGGAGCCACACCAATCAGGACCAGCATGATCAGACCAATGCCTTTCTGGCCGTCGTTTGCCCCGTGCGAGTAGCTGACACCGATTGCCGATACAATCAGAGCAATACGGGTCCAGAACGGCGGCTTCTTCTTGCCGTCGATCTTCTCACGGTCAGCAGGCGTCATATGAATACGCGCACGCTTTTTGGTGCTGCTCCAGTAGCGGCGCAGAATAAAGATTAAGCCACCCGCAATCACCAGGCCGATGATCGGCGACAGGATCAGAGAAAGGAAGATATTCAGCACTTTCGGGATGTTGAGGGCATCAACGACCGAGGTGCCGCTCATCAGGGCGTTGGTCAGACCGATACCGATAATGGCGCCGATCAGCGTATGGGAGCTGGAGGCCGGCAGACCGAGATACCAGGTGCCGAGGTTCCAGATAATCGCCGCCAGCAGCATAGAAAACACCATGGCGAGACCGTGTGCCGATCCCACATTTAACAGCAGGTCGGTGGGAAGCATATGAACAATAGCGTAAGCGACACTCAATCCACCGAGCAGCACGCCAAGGAAGTTGAATACGCCTGCCATGACCACAGCAAGCTGGGCACGCATGGCACGGGTATAGATGACCGTCGCAACCGCGTTGGCCGTGTCGTGGAAACCGTTGATCGCTTCGTAAAACAATACAAACAGCAGGGCAAGAACCAATAACAGACTCGTACTGAGGTCTAGACCAGCAAACAGATGTAGCATAAACGTTACGCCATTTTTGGAGGACATGAACGCGGCGCATTATCCGCGACAACGTGCTGTATGGGAAAGGAAAATATAGCCCTAATTTGACCTTTCGTTGTAAGCCTGACGCGTAAGTCAGCGAAAAAGGGTTAGATATTAAGCAGATACATTATGACACATTTACGGCAATTTTTTGACGCTGGCGTCTCAGTGAGCAGATCACTACAATCTGCGCCTTTCCTGTTATATGAGTGAGCTGCAGTGGAACAGTTTGACGTTATCATCATTGGTGCCGGGGCCGCAGGCCTGTTCTGTGCCGCCCAGGCCGGACAGCGGGGACGCCGCGTATTACTGCTGGATAATGGCAAGAAGCCGGGCCGCAAAATTCTGATGTCTGGCGGCGGGCGCTGCAACTTTACCAATCTCTACACAGAACCGGCGGCTTATCTGTCGCACAATCCCCACTTCTGCAAGTCGGCGCTGGCCAGATATACCCAGTGGGATTTCATCGATCTGGTTAATCGCCACGGCATCGCCTGGCACGAGAAAACCCTGGGCCAGCTCTTCTGCGACGACTCTGCGCAGCAGATTGTCGATCTGCTGCTGGCCGAGTGTGACAGGGGCAATGTCACTCTGCGGCTGCGCAGTGAAGTGCTCAGCGTCACGCGCGATGAGCGCGGTTATACGCTGCAACTCAACGGCAGCACGGTGCAGGCTGAAAAGCTGGTGATCGCCAGCGGCGGCCTGTCGATGCCGGGTCTGGGTGCCTCGCCGTTTGGCTACAAAATTGCGGAGCAGTTCGGGCTGAGCGTCTTCCCGATGCGGGCCGCTCTGGTGCCCTTTACCCTGCATAAACCGTTGCTGGAGCAGTTGCAGACGCTCTCTGGCGTCGCGCTGGACACCACCATCGATGCAGAGGATGGTACCCGCTTTAAAGAGGCGATGCTCTTCACCCATCGCGGGCTATCCGGCCCGGCGGTGTTGCAGATCTCCAGCTACTGGCAGCCGGGTGAGTTCGTGACGGTCGATCTGTCGCCCGCCACCCCGCTGGCACCGTTTCTGACGGCGCAGCGCGACGCCCATCCTAACCTCAGCCTGAAAAACAGTCTGGCAAAAATCCTGCCGAAACGGCTGGTGGAAGTGCTGCAGGCGCTGAACGTGGTGCCGGATGTCACGCTGAAGCAGCTCAACAGCCGACAGCAAACGGAACTGGCGCAGACCCTGCACGCCTGGCGCATCCAGCCAAACGGCACCGAGGGGTATCGCACCGCCGAAGTGACGCTGGGCGGCGTGGACACCACCCAGCTCTCCTCAAAAACCATGGAGGCGCGCGCGGTGCCGGGACTCTACTTTATTGGTGAAGTGGCGGACGTGACCGGCTGGCTGGGGGGATATAACTTCCAGTGGGCCTGGAGTTCCGCCTGGGCCTGCGCCCAGGCGTTGTAACGCCCGTTTACCAGCGCTGATGCACGTGGGGCGCGATCTTCTCCTGATAGAGCTGCTTCAGCGCCGCCATCGTTTCCGCAGAGAGCGCGTCAACGCCGCTGGCACGCGCATTCGCTTCCGCCTGCTGGCGGTTTTTCGCACCGGGAATGACCACGCTGACATCGTCGTTCATCAGGATCCAGCGCAGCGCGAACAGGGCCATCGTGATGTCGCCCGGAACAAAGCGGCGAATCTCCTCAACCGCCTCCAGCGCCACCTCATAAGGCACGCCGGAAAAGGTCTCTCCTTTATCAAACGCTTCGCCATGACGGTTAAAGGTGCGGTGATCGTCAGCGGCAAACACGCTGTCGGCATGCATTTTGCCGGTCAGCACGCCTGATGCCAGCGGCACACGGGCGATGATAGCCACATCTCGGCTTTTCGCCTCATGCAAAAGCCGTTCAGCCGGACGCTGGCGGAAAATGTTGTAAATCAGCTGAATGGACGCGACGTTGGGAAACTCCAGCGCCTTCAGACCCTCTTCGACTTTCTCAACGGATACGCCGTAGTGACGGATTTTTCCGGCGGCCACCATCTCATCCATCACCGCAAACACCTCCGGGCTGTAATAGACCTCGGTGGGCGGGCAGTGCAGCTGGACCAGATCCAGCGTGTCGGTTTGCAGATTATCCCGCGAGCGGTCAATGAAATCGTTGAGGTTTTTCGCATTGTAGCCTTCAGCCACATGGGGAGAGAGGCGCCGCCCCAGTTTGGTAGCCACGAAAGGGCGTTCGCCGCCGCGCTGTTTCAGCACCTCGGCAATGATTTTTTCAGAGCGGCCATCGCCATAGACGTCGGCGGTATCGATAAAGGTGACGCCCGCATCCAGCGCGGCATGCAGTGCGGCTCTGGCATCCTCCAGGCTGACCTCTCCCCAGGTTCCGCCGATAGCCCAGGCGCCAAAGCCAATTTCAGAGACGCGCTGATCGGTACGGCCCAGTGTTCGTAGTTTCATGCAAACTTTCCTCGATGCGTTTCAGACAGGGTAAGAGTACGCGGATGACCCTTGAGCTTAGTCTTTCCTGGCCGGGAGAGCGCGCCGCGTCCCCGCAGCTCAATCCAACAGAGCAGGAGGCGTCTGCGACGCCAGGCCGCTGGTAACGTTGAGGTTTTCAGGAAAAAATCGCCGGAAACAACGCCTTACCGCTTCGCTAATTAGCTGATTTTAAGAAATTTCCCCTGAAATTAATTGGGCGAGAGTGTGGATTCAGTCACATACTTCTTTTTTTGACTCACAAGTGGATCGCTATGTTCAGGTTTATTAAGTCGGTCTTTGCCAGTCCCGAGAAATTTCTGCAGATCATGACCCGCCAGGATATCAACGACTCGATTGCCGAAGGTGAACGCATCATCATTGATGAGAACGGCAATATCTCGGTCAACACGCTGAGCGAGGAAGTCCACGAAGATTTTTCCCGCCATGTGAACGCGTTAAAGGGAGTCTGAGGTGGGTACCGCAATATTCATGGTCCTGATGGTGAGTGGTTACTGGTACACCAGCCGCGATCTCAACAGCCGTTTTAAAATCCGCCGCTCATCAGGCTGGGACGTCTATTTCCTGGTCGCGCTGTATGGCTGTATTTTTGTCCTGCAGGGGGTCTTTGCCACCGGCCTTGTCTGGCTGCTGCTGCTGGGCATCTCCGCGCTGGCAAATGCTGTTCAGGTTATACCGGGCGCCCATCTGAAGTGGCAGGTGGAGTTCATGAACTGGAGCTTTCTTGGCATCCAGGCTCCGGTCGTCATTATGCTGGCCTTCGCGATCCTGCTCTGTCTTTACCGCTCTAACTGGGCGGGCAGCGCACGGCTGAACGTTTCAGGCCGTAAAGATCTCTATCAGCGGCTCTCCCGATCTAACGGCGTGGAGCAACTGCTGTTTCAGTGCATGGAAGAGGGTGAACTGGCGTGGATCACGCTGAAGTCCCGCCGCATCTACATCGGCATGGTTCACGCCTCCACGTTCGAATATGAGAGCACCAAAAACATTGTGCTGATTCCGATGCTGAGCGGCTATCGCGACAGCAAGACGCTGAAGCTGGCGGTGGAGCACAACTACAGCAAATGGTATGCCGAGCATGGCATTACGCTCGACTCGACACCGAAAGATGCGATGTCGTTTCGTAAGGTGATCATGGTTGACCAGATTGAAAGCCTGTCACTGTTCGATCCGGCCAGCGCCACGGCGCTCTCAATGGGCCATCCCCAGGAAGTGGAGAAGAGCCAGGGGAACGAGAACGGCGACAGTCCGGATGATAAAAGCCGGGACACACAGGGATAAGTAAAGCCAGGAAAACATCCTGGCTTCCTGACTTTAACTGTATTGCTGTGCGGTCTCTCTTAACAGATCGGTAAAGTTGTAGATATCGTTTAGCAATGTTATCGGATGGCGGGTCTCTTTCTTCTCGCCATCAAACAACCCGATATAAAGCTGGCTCCGATTGAAATGAAGGCGGCAAATCGGCTTACGATTATTGTCGTCAATCAAAATGCCAAAATAGCTTTGGGTATCGCGAAAAGTGATACGTTGAGGTTCAATAACTTTTCTGATTATCGATTTTACGATATGAAATCCCTCAATTTCCATTTCAGTAGTAACGATGTTACTACTGTCTGCCTCACTTTTTTCGTCAGTACTGCTTTTGGAAATATCGGCACTGGATTGAGTTGATACCATGGTTCCGCCACTAATTGCCGACTTGAGTCGTTCGTTCACCTGATCATTGAGCCACTGTGTAGCAGCCTTTTTAGTCAGAACAGAAAATTGTTCTCTGACTTTTTGTGTGAGTATGCCGTCATAAACACGTGAGGCAAAAAGCTTAACGAAGTCCTCATCGGGTTCGCTGAATTGACTGGAAATCATCTTTTTTATCTGGCTGATGAATTTAAGCTCACCGGCTGCACTGACAATCGAATCAACATCAAAAGCCGTTTTAGTTAGTTTAACCAGTTCTGGCACTACGTGTTCGTCAATATCCAACAAATCCAGTTCTAAAAAAGGCTTCTCGTCCATTTTGTTTGGTGCATCGAGATCGGTAAAGAATTTATAAAGCTGGCCATTTGTTAAGATAGAAATCCGGGCATTAGTCACATGAAAGTAACGGAACAGCTGCGAAGCATGTTTAACATTCAAAGGCTCGCCAATTTTTTTACATTCAATCAGGATTTGAATTTCACCGCCCTTAGAAATGGCGTAATCAATCTTCTCACCTTTTTTTGTTCCGACATCACAAATGAACTCAGGTATAACTTCTGTGGGATCAAAAACATCATATCCCAGTATCTGGCTGATGAAGGGCATGACAAAAGCGCTTTTAGTAGCTTCTTCTGTCTGAATAATTGCTGCCTGTTGCTGAATCTTAGCTGATAGACCATTGAGGTTATTGAAAATATCCATTGCTCACCCTGTTTCTGTTCGACCTGAGCCGTGTGTTTGGACTTCATTAGCTTGTGTAATGAAGTTGCCGGGATGTAAAAGGATTGGGTTTGTTTTTTCTTATATTAATCAGGTTGTTGATAAAGTTAGGTTATGTCGAGCCTTTCCTTAACTTCAGAATAAAGTAAGAAAAAATTATCAGAAAAAAATGAAGTTGGCTATTTAGTGATCATCGAAACGAGGTTTTTTCGCAAGAGTTGTTGAGATGAATGGAGGATTTGCCGGATTGATCCAGTATAAGTGCCAGGCCTTCATTCAGTCCCCACTAAAACATACACTCAGCCGCTACCCGATGGCGGCTTGATGCGCATTGCAATATGCGTAGCAATACTTTTTTGACAGAGGCAACCTCCTCTGCCAGCAGTGAAAAGTTACCTGACGTGCGGTGGCCCGGCGAAAAAGCACGGCGGGCCGCGCTCTGCGCCGATTTGCCGTTAAGCTTGTGATGAGACCACTAACGAGGAGTGAATATGGCTCAGCAAAATAAGGTACTGATTATCGGCGCCTCACGCGGTATCGGCCTGGCGGTGGCGCAGGCGTTCGCCGGACAGGGCTGGCAGGTTACGGCCACCCATCGCAGCGGCATCCCGGCGCAGGGCAACCGGCCCGAAATCCGCTGGCACGCGCTGGATATGACCCAGGCGTCAGCGGTGGAAGAGCTGGCTGGCCAGCTCACCGGTGAGGGGTTCGATGCCATTCTGATTAATGCCGGCATTTCCGGGCCGTCGCACCAGACCCTGTCGCAGAGTGACGATCAGGAACTGGCGCAGCTCTTCCTGACCAATGCCATCGCGCCGGTACGCAGCGCAGAGAGATTGCTGCCACTGCTGAAGCCGAGTGGTGTGCTGGCACTGACCTCCTCCCAGCTCGGCAGCCTGAATGAAAACCCGGATGCGCAGATGCCGATTTATGCTGCCAGCAAAGCGGCACTGAACATGTTAAGCCGCACCCTGACCGCTGCTGTGGACGCGCAGGGCGGAACGCTGCTGACGCTGCACCCCGGCTGGGTAAAAACCGACATGGGTGGCGAAAGCGCGCCCCTGACGGCAGAAGAGAGCGCAGAAGGTATCGTCCGGCAGCTGACCCACTGGCGCGGTCGTGGAGGACATCACTACGTCGATTACGCCGGCCAGTCATTGCAGTGGTAAGCCGCGTCGGGGCGGTTACGCCCCGATATCACGCAGCGCTTTGCCCTTCATCAGATTGCGTTCGATGTGCTCCAGCGTCACATGTTTGGTCTCCGGCACCAGCATCATCGTCAGCACGATAAACACCAGATTCAGCGCACCGTAGAACCAGAAGGTGTTGGCATTCCCCAGCTGATCGAGCAGGGTGAGGAAGGTTGCCCCTACAATCATATTGCCGACCCAGTTGGTGGTCGTGGAGGCGGTAATCCCGAAGTCACGCCCTTTCAGCGGCTGGATCTCGGAACAGAGCAGCCAGACAACCGGACCGGCTGCCATCGCAAAGCCCACGATAAACATCAGCAGCATCGCCACCGCAAAATATTTGCGGAAGTCGGTCTCAACGCCGATGTGCAGCAGCGTGCCCAGCACCCCCATCCCCACGGCCATCACCAGAAAGCTGGTGGTAAGCATGGGTTTGCGGCCCCAGCGATCCACAAAGAAGATGGCAATCAGCGTCGCCAGCATGTTGACCAGCCCGACAATCACCGTGCCCCACATCTGCTCACTGGTGCTGGAGAACCCGGCGATGTTGAAGATTTTAGGGGCGTAATACATCACGACGTTCATGCCGGTAAACTGCTGCATCACCTGCAACAGCATGCCGAGCCACACCGCGCGGCGGAAATTGCCATTCGAGCGGAACAGTGACCAGCCGCGCTGCTTCACCTGCAGGCTTTCCCGGATCTCCTCCAGCTCCTCACGGGCCTGCTCGCTGCTGTTACGCAGCCGGTCCAGAACCCGCTGCGCCTCATTAAACCGACCGTGTGCCGCCAGCCAGCGCGGGCTGTTGGGCAGAAAAAGCACGCCGATAAACAGGATCACCGCCGGAATCGCGATGACCCCGAGCATGCCGCGCCAGTTACCGCTGTAGCTGAAAGCTGTGTCGGAGAGATAGGCCACCACGATGCCGGTGGTCAGCATCAGCTGATACATGGAGATCATTGAGCCGCGAATACGCTCAGGCGCAATCTCGGCCAGATAGAGCGGCGCGGTGTAGGAGGCGATGCCTACCGCCAGGCCCAGAATCACGCGCGCGCAGACCAGCGAGGTCACATCCGGTGAGAAGGCTGACCAGAGCGAGCCAATCACAAACAGCGTCGCGCCTGCCAGCATACTTTTCTTGCGTCCCAGCTTTGATGACATCCAGCCCGCCGCCAGCGCACCCAGCGCCGCGCCAAACATCATCGAACTGACCACCCACTCCTGCTGATGGTTGGTGATCTGCAAATCCTTCGCCAGAAACGGCAGGGCACCGGCGATGACGCCAATATCCAGGCCAAACAGCAGGCCGGACAGCGCAGCCATAAAACAGACGAACCAGGTAAAGCGGTTCTGCGTACTTCCCGATTTTTTTGCCGCGCCCATGCGAGTCTCCTTGCGGTAGTCCAGTGTCAACATTGTTAATGTTATGTAAACATAGTCGACGCCAGTGTGTTGCCGATCACACTTCCGACCACTGTTACCGCTCAGTCAGACAGAGCCGCAAAATAAAGCATGAGATATCAATGGGGTGGCGACGGAGGCAAAACAGGGGTAGGGGCACGATTACACAAAGCCGCGCAGATTTTGCAACTCGTCACCGGCGGCATTACACTGCCGCTTTCCTGCTATTGATTGAAGGTGTTTATGTCTGAACCTTTCCAGCGTCAGCCGCTGCCTCTGCCGGGCGGTCACAATAAAGTCCTGCTGCACTCCTGCTGCGCCCCCTGTTCGGGTGAAGTGATGGAAGCGATGCTGGCATCCGGCATTGATTACACGATCTATTTCTACAACCCGAATATTCATCCGCTCAAAGAGTATGAGCTGCGCAAAGAGGAGAATATTCGTTTTGCTGAAAAATTTGGCGTGCCGTTTGTTGATGCTGACTACGACCGGGACAACTGGTTTGAGCGGGCGCGCGGTCTGGAGTGGTCTCCGGAGCGCGGTGAACGCTGCACCATGTGCTTTGATATGCGCTTTGAACGAACCGCGCTCTATGCGCATGAAAACGGCTTTCCCGTTATGACCAGCTGTCTGGGGATTTCACGCTGGAAAGACATGAAGCAGATTAACAGCTGCGGTGTCCGTGCAGCGGCCGCTTATCCCGATCTGCTCTACTGGGAATTTAACTGGCGTAAAGGTGGCGGGTCGGCGCGCATGATCGAAATCAGCAAGCGCGAAAGTTTCTATCAGCAGGAATATTGCGGCTGTGTCTATTCACTGCGCGACACCAATCGTCATCGCGTTGCTCAGGGACGTGAGCGGATTCAGATTGGTGTGCAGTATTATCAGCCGGATGAGTGATTAACCGGCATCGCGGAAAGTGTCGGCCTGCGCATAACCGCGTGCCGGGCGCGTAACAGGGCGCACCGTGACGGCACAGCGCGGCTGAATCTCCGCGTCGGGCCGCGCGTAGCCGCACAGGGCACAGGGATTCTGCGCCTCTGCCAGCGCTGCGCTGCTCCCATTACTCAGCGGACGCTTGCGGCAGGCGCTCGGCGTGCAGCCCATCATCTGTTTGAATGAGCGGGTAAAGGATTGCTGGCTTTCAAAATGGTATTTCAGCGCCAGGCTGATAATGGGCGTACGGCTGTTTTTTAAATCATGAATACAGGCGTTAAGCTTTTTTCTGCGGATATAGCGCGCCAGTGTTTCATTATGATAGCGGGCAAAGAGTTTCTGCAGATACCATTTGGAATAACCCGCCTTTTCCGAAATATCATCAATACTTAAACGCTGATCGAGATTGTGATTAATCCACTCAGTGATGGAGACAATTACGCTTTCATTATATTTATTGTCTTTCATAGGCACCCCCCGTTTAACGTGCGGGCATTCTGAATTATTTATCTTAATGTGCTTATTCTTTGCGTAAAGATTCTTCAGGATTTGAATCGCAACCTCTCATGAGGTTCATTTAAACGGTGCTTATTAATAAATAAGATGAGATGTAATTAATCTGTTGGTTTTTTTGGCGGAATAAGGCGGCAACCGGCGCGGATGCAGCGCCAGCCCGGATGAGCACTTCGCCACCGCACAGCGCATCAATAGATTTTTTTCCGCGACCTGCCAGGCTTACGACTCACCTTTAACCTGGAGAATCCCGGATGGGCCCGACATTTCTGCTGAAGAAACCGCTTGCTGTGCTGCTGACCTCGCTGACCTCGCTGGCCTTGCTGACCTCTCTCCCCACCCGTGCCGCCACAACCTATGGCGAACAGCTGGAAGGCTTTCACTACCCTTATCCTCTGCACCATTTTGATTTTTTATCGCAGCAGCAGTCGCTCAGCATGGGCTATATGGATGTGAAACCCGTCGCGCGTGCCAACGGGAAAACCGTGGTGCTGATGCACGGTAAAAACTTCTGTGGTGCCACCTGGGAAGAGACCATCCGTGCCCTCAGTCAGCAGGGATACCGCGTTATCGCGCCCGATCAGATTGGCTTCTGCAGCGCCACCAAACCCGCCCGCTATCAGTACAGCTTTCAGCAGCTGGCCGACAATACGCATCAGCTGCTCGCCCGTTTGGGTGTGGAGAAGGCGGTAATTGTGGGTCACTCCACCGGCGGGATGCTGGCGACGCGCTATGCGCTGATGTACCCGCAGCAGACGCAGAAGCTGGTGCTGGTTAATCCGATAGGGCTGGAAGACTGGAAAGCGAAAGGGGCGCCGTGGCGTTCCGTCGATCAGTGGTATCAGCGGGAACTCAGGCTCAGCGCAGAGGGCATTAAGAAGTATGAGCAGCAGACCTACTACGCGGGCCGCTGGAAACCTGAATATGACAAATGGGTCGATATGCTGGCCGGACTCAACAGCGGGCCGGGGCATGAGAAGGTGGCGTGGAACTCCGCCTTAATCTACGACATGATTTTCACGCAGCCGGTGTTTTATGAGTTCGGCGATCTGAAGGTGCCGACCACGCTGATGATCGGCATGTCTGACACCACGGCTATCGGCAGCGATATCGCCCCGCCGGCGGTGAAAGCGCGGCTGGGCGATTACAGGGTGCTCGGTAAAGCGGTCGCAAAACGCATTCCGGGGGCGCGGCTGATTGAGTTTCCGGGCCTGGGGCACGCGCCGCAAATGGAAGAGCCTGCAAAGTTTAATCAGACCCTGCTCGACGATCTGGCGCGTCCCTGACCCTTCAGCCGCGGCGGCGGCTGAGGTTACACCGCGACACGCTTCTGCTTTTTACGCTGGTACATCCGCTCATCGCTGTCGTGCAGCAGCTGTTCCAGCGACTGCGGCTGCGCCGGATCAAACTCAACGATGCCGGAAGAGAACTGCAGGTGGTAACGACGATTCAGGCTGATCGACTGCTGGCGCAGATAGCAGGCAAACTGCTGTAACAGCGCTTCGCTCTGCTGCTGCGACATGCCATTGAGCAGCACCACAAACTCGTCGCCGCCCAGTCGTGCAAAGAGATCGGAGTGTTTAAACACCACTTTCATCGCGTCGGCAAAGTCCATCAGCGCCCGGTCGCCTTCGCGATGGCCCAGCGAGTCGTTGATCTGCTTGAACTTGTCGAGGTCGAGAAACGTCAGTGAGGCTGGCCGGTTTTTCATCCGGCATTCGTTCAGCACCATCTGTCCCAGGGTCATAAAGCCGCGGCGATTGGTTATCTGCGTCAGTTCGTCGCAGGTGGCGGTCTGAAAGGCGACCAGCTCCGCTTCAGCCATCGCGGCCAGGTCACGCATGGTAGCCTGATCCTCTTCATCAAACTGGCGCGGCTCGCGTCCGATGATGCAGAGCGTACCCAGTTTAGCGCCGCCTGGTGCACGCAGCGGACAGCCGGCATAAAAACGGATGTGTGGATCGCCGGTGACGAGCGGGTTGTCGTGAAAACGCTCATCTTTGTGCGCATCTTCAACAATCATGATCTCATCCTGCAGGATAGCGTGTCCGCAGAAGGAGATATTGCGCGGCGATCCCGGCGGTGCAAAGCCCTGAGCCGATTTAAACCATTGATGGTCAGCTTCCAGCAGGCTGACTAACGCGATAGGCACGTCAAACAGGCGGCGGGCCAGACGGGTTAAACGATCAAAACGTTCCTCCGCGGTGGTGTTCATGATGTTCAGCGCACGCAGCTGCGATAAACGTTGTGCCTCGTCGGCAGGAATGTCAGGTGCTTTCATCACAGAGACCTTTGTTGGTTTAGCCGAAGCCAGGTTCTGGTGTTTGCCTTTTGGCGGAGAAGAAGAGCGTGACATCGCGATCACGCTCTTTATGAGGAGGGGATCAGAGCACCTTTTGTTCGGCGAGATCAAGAGCGAAATAGCTGAAAATCAGGTCTGCACCGGCACGTTTGATCGCCCCGAGGCTTTCCAGCACCACATTACGCTCGTCAATGGCACCGGCCGCTGCGGCAAACTTGATCATCGCGTATTCGCCACTCACCTGATAAGCCGCCAGAGGCAGTTCGGTGCGCTCACGGATGTCACGCAGGATATCCAGATAGGCACCTGCCGGTTTCACCATCAGTGAATCTGCGCCCTGAGCCGCGTCGAGCAGTGATTCACGAATCGCTTCACGGCGGTTCATCGGGTTCATCTGATACGTTTTACGGTCGCCTTTCAGCGCCGTGCCCGCGGCTTCACGGAACGGGCCGTAGAAGGAGGAGGCAAACTTGGTGGAGTAGGACATGATTGCGGTCTGGGTGAAGCCCGCCGCGTCCAGCGCGCGACGAATCGCCTCAACCTGCCCATCCATCGCCGCCGACGGGGCGATAAAATCGGCTCCGGCTGCGGCAGCAACGACCGCCTGCTTACCCAGGTTTTCCAGGGTGGCATCGTTGTCGACACCGTGATCGCAGAGCACGCCACAGTGACCGTGGCTGGTGTATTCGCAGAAGCAGGTGTCAGACATGACGATCATCTCCGGCACGGTCTCTTTGCAGATGCGCGACATGCGGGCCACCAGACCGTTTTCGTTCCACGCATCGCTGCCGGTGGCATCGGTGTGGTGCGAAATACCAAAGGTCATGACCGAGCGGATACCGGCTTTGGCGATACGCTCAATCTCATAAGCGAGACGCTTTTCCGGAATACGCATCACGCCAGGCATCGCCTGAATCGGTTTGTAGTCGTCGACCTCTTCTTCAACAAAAATGGGCAGAGCCAGATCGTTCAGGCTCAGGGATGACTCCTGGAACATTTCACGCATTGACGCGCTGGCGCGCAATCTTCTTGGGCGCTGGATAAGGGAATAATCAGACATTTTCATTCTTACGCAGGTGAAAAAAGTGACAACAGTTTACTCCCTTTGCCCGCAGGGCATGAAGGATTGTGTGCGGTAGGGAGGGGGAAAAATGCTCTCCCGCCGGGCGGCGGGAGAGCAGAACGATTACTCGTTGATATCCGGATGCTGCTGCACCAGATTTTTACGTTTCGCTTCCAGACGGGCGATCTCTGCGTCGATATCTTCGATTTTATTCTCGATGTTATCGTGATGCTCCTGCAGAATCTCGCGCGCTTCTTCCATATCTGACGCGGCCGGTGTGGCCCCTTTCAGTGGCTTGTTCGCGGTCTCTTTCATGAACAGACCGGTAATCAGACCAATCACGGCCACGACCATCAGATAGTAGGCAGGCATGTAGAGGTTGTCAGTTGACTCGACCAGCCAGGCGGCCAGCGTAGGGGTCAGACCGGCAACCAGTACCGAGATGTTAAAGGCACTGGCCAGCGCACTGTAGCGGATGTGGGTCGGGAACATGGCAGGCAGTGACGAAGCCATCACACCGGTGAAGGAGTTCAGGATCACCGCCATCAGCAGCAGACCACCAAAAATCATCCCCAGCACGCCACTGTTGATCATCATGAAGGCAGGGATCGAGAAGACCATCAGGGCGAGACTGCCGATGATAACAAACGGACGGCGGCCAAAACGGTCACTCATCATGCCGATCATCGGCTGAACAAACAGCATCCCGATCATGATGGCGATGATGATCATCACACCGTGATCTTCGCTGTAGTGCAGGTTATGCGACAGGTAGCTCGGCATATACGTCAGCAACATGTAGTAGGTGACGTTTGTGGCGATGACCAGACCGATACAGGAGAGCAGGCTGCGCCAGTGTTTGGTCGCAATCTCTTTGAAGGAGACTTTCGGGCCATCCTGCAGACCTTCGCGGTCACCCTGTTCCAGCTTGTCCACGTGCTGCTGGAATGCCGGGGTTTCTTCCAGCGCATGACGCAGGTAAAGACCGATGATGCCCAGCGGCAGCGCAACGAAGAACGGCAGACGCCAGCCCCACTCAAGGAAGTTCGCTTCCCCGATAATGGAAGAGATCAGCACGACCAGACCCGCACCCAGCACGAAGCCGGCAATGGAGCCAAAGTCGAGCCAGCTTCCCATGAAGCCGCGTTTGCGGTCAGGCGAATATTCGGCCACGAAGATCGAGGCACCGGTATATTCACCGCCCACAGAGAAGCCCTGTGCCATCTTCGCTAACAGCAGCAGAATCGGCGCCCAGATGCCGATGGAGGCATAGGAGGGGATCAGGCCGATACAGAAGGTACTGACCGACATGATGATAATGGTGATGGAAAGAATTTTCTGACGACCATATTTGTCGCCCAGCATACCGAAGAACAGACCACCCAGCGGTCGGATCAGGAAGGGCACAGAGAAGGTACCCAGCGCCGCGATCATCTGAACGCCTGGCGACGCATCCGGGAAGAAGACTTTACCCAGCGCATAGGCCACAAAGCCGTAAACGCCAAAGTCAAACCACTCCATCGCGTTACCCAGAGAGGCCGCCGTGATGGCTTTACGTAAACGGGCATCATCAATGATGGTGACATCATTGATCCCAATTGGTTTTACACGCTTCCTACGCAATTTCATAGAATTACCCTGTAATGGAACACGAAAGTTCTCAACGGCGCGAGCCGGATGAATCGTACAGACCGCCACGTTGAGAAATTTAAGCATAGCCGTAAATACGCGCTGTTTTAGCGCCCGTTAACACAATAATTACTGTTGTGATTATTGCGAACAGCGACAGAGTATACCGTTTTTGTGTGATATCTGTCATGTTTGGGCTACATGTAGCCTCTTTTTGCCACTGATAAGGCTATTTCTCTCCGCAAAAAAATTATCACTCTGCGTGACAATCGCCGCTTTTTTCAGCACTTGAGCGGCGGTCCTCACGCTTTTCCGGACGGGAGAAATGACGGGCTGGAGGAGGGAGGGAGCGCGAAGGAGATGACCCTGACAAAATGGCGAACCGCGACGGGCCGATCGGCAGCCGGCGTTCTGTCGTCAGACGCCGGTAGCCGGTCAGGTCGTAAGGGCCAGGTCCGGCTCGACGGGCTGGTCGCCCTGTTCGGCCAGCCAGGCGATCAGCCCCGCATTGTCCAGCGGACGCGCGTAATAGTAGCCCTGAATAAAGACCACGCCGCGCTGTTGCAGATAACGGAACTGCAAGGCGGTTTCGACCCCTTCGCCCAGGACTTCCAGCTCCAGCTCATGACTGAGCTGGATAATGGCATCCAGAACGGGTGTTCTGCCCTCAAGCGACTCGATGGTGTTGATAAAGCCCCGATCAATCTTGAGATAATCCAGCGTGAAGGTCTGTAAATAGCTCAGCGAACAGTGACCCGTGCCAAAATCGTCAATCGCGACTTTCATGCCGCAGTGACGCAGGTGTTCCAGTTTGCGTGCCACCGCCGCGCCCTCTTTGATCAGGCTGCGCTCGGTCAGCTCCAGCGTAATCAGGAACTGCTTATCCCTGACCTGTTCAGCAAAGTGCAGCATATCGTCGACAAAGTCAGGATGCTGCAGGTGCTCCGCCGCCACGTTAATTCCCAGGTGGAAATGGGGCTCTACCTGCCAGCTCCGGACATCCTCGGCGACCAATGCCAGCAGGTGGCGGGTCAGCGGCACAATCATGCCTTCCGCTTCTGCGGCACCGATAAAAATATCCGGCCGCACGCCGTTGCCGTCCGGGGTTGTCCAGCGCAGCAGCGCCTCAACACCGACGCAGCGCTGCAGCCGGTTGTCATAGACCGGCTGATAGTGCGCCCTGAACTGGCCGCTGGCGATAGCGCGCCGGATCTCATCGCGCCAGGAAATACGTCGCTGCAGCCAGTTCGCCATTATCATCATCAGCAGAATAGAGAAGATTGCCGCCATCGGCATAATGATAAACATCACCTGACGCCAGGCCGAAATCAGCTCCGTGGGCGAGGCTATCAGCGTGACCGTCAGCGGATAGCGCTGGGAGGATGCCTGATAAATCGATGGTTTGAACCAGCTGTCGGCGGCGATTTGCGGATCGCCATAGGAGATGGGCGCACCATCACTGAAATCCATGCTGAAATGGTAGCGATGGGTGCTGCTGATGGCGCGCATAAAATCGATCAGATACTGTCCATCGATCACCGCCCAGAAACTTTCGCCGTCGGGCAGGTCGCGCACAAAAATCACGGCGGGACGCGTCGGCACACCGGCGGTACCGGCAATCGACAGGCTCCACCAGGCTTTACCGGTGACGGGGGCATCACGCAGGATCATCGCTTTCAGCGGGGCAGGACGTGAACCATACACCGATGAACAGGCAATTTTTCCCTGCTCCATTTTACCGATAGCGCGAAAGTAGGGATTAAGTGAGCCGATGCGCTGCAGCTGGTTTTCAATCTGGCTGCAGGGCACCTGATCAAACTGGCGCAGCTCGGTAATCATATCCCAGGCGCTGTCGCTCATTCTCTCCGCCTGGGATAGCAGGGTTTCTGCCGCGCTCATCTGCTGCTGATGAACGGTGTGGCGCGCATCCAGTGCGGTAAAAAACAGGCCAATAACCAGAGGCAGCAGGCCGGAGATAATAATCACCAGCCTGGCGTAGTCGCGTTTTCGTTTCAGTAGCGGCACCGCAAAATCCTCTGAATATTATTGGTGTTATCAGGAGGCGCTAATCCGCTGCGCAGAATAACATCTCTCCGGGCGGAGCAGATTAGCGTTTTTGCAATCAATCAGACTGACTCAGGTCAATTATCGAACAGTGCGTGTCATTTATGTGACGTTTGTTTTGTCTTTATTGCGATTCAGCGACACAAATTCAGCAGGCAGGACGCGGGGGATAACGGGCGATGCGCAGCGGTGGGCGAAAGGCCCTGCGCCGTCACGGGACGGTCGCAGGGCGGGCGCGTGAATGAAGAATTAATCAGTAAAAAAGATCTGCTTCAGCGCCACTTCCACCCCGCGCAGTTCAGCCAGTCCTTTCAGGCGGCCAATGGCGGAATAGCCGGGGTTGGTGCGTTTATGCAGGTCATCCAGCATCTGATGGCCGTGGTCGGGGCGCATAGGAATGGCCCGCAGGTTGCCCGCCCGACGACGGCGCTGCTCTTCGGCCAGAATGACCCTGATCACCCCCACCATATCGACATCCCCCGCCAGATGCGCCGCCTCATGGAAACTGGCGGGATTCTCTTCACGCTTCGTGGCGCGCAGATGGACAAAGTTGATGCGGTCGGCGTAGGTTTCCGCCATCTCAACCAGCGCATTGTCGGCCCGCACGCCGTAGGAGCCGGTGCAGAAACAGAATCCGTTGTGCAGGCTGTCGACGGTTTCCTTCAGCCACTGCATATCTTCCTGCGTGGAGATAATGCGCGGCAGGCCCAGGATAGGACGCGGTGGATCGTCCGGGTGCACCGCCAGTTTTACGCCAGCCTCTTCCGCCACTGGCACGATGGCGCGCAGGAAGGTCGCCATATGTTCACGCAGTTTTGCTTTGTCGATGCCGTCATACTGCGCCAGCTGCGCCTGAAACTGCTCCAGCGTGTACCCCTCTTCGGCGCCGGGCAGGCCCGCGATGATATTGCGCACCAGCGTGTTTTTCTCTTCCTCGCTCATCGCGGCAAAGCGCGCTCTGGCCGCCTGCTGCTCGGTCGCGCTGTAGTCCTGCTCTGCACCCGGACGTTTTAACAGGCAGAGTTCAAACGCGGCGAACGCGTCGGCATCGAAGCGCAGCGCCTTAGCGCCATCGGGCAGCGTCCAGGCGAGGTCGGTCCGCGTCCAGTCCAGCACCGGCATGAAGTTGTAGCAGACGGTATCAATGCCGCAGGCGGCCAGATTGCGGATCGACTGCTGATAATTGGCGATATAGCGCAGGTAGTCGCCGCGCTGGGTTTTAATCGCTTCATGAACCGGAATGCTCTCCACGACTGACCAGACCAGCCCTTTTTCCGCCAGCAGGGCCTGCCGGGCTTTGATCTCCTCAACCGGCCAGATCTCGCCGTTGGGAATGTGATGCAGTGCGGTAACGATGCCGGTCGCGCCTGCCTGACGCGCATCATCCAGTGAAACCGGATCGTTCGGGCCGTACCATCGCCAGGTATGTTCCATGTTTGCTCCTTAACTGTGATGTGGCCCAGTGGTCAGGCCGCTGGACCAAGAGTATGATAGTGTGCAAAACAAGGCCGTGATCCGGATCGCAGCATCATAAACTGCATCGGCCAGCGGGCCGATTGAGCAGGACAGGAGGAGAGGACAATGACCCTGGCAGCCATTAAAACGGAGCGGCTCTACCGTCAGATAGCCAACGCCATCATGGCCGGTATCACGCGCGGTGACTTTGTCGCTGGCGGGCTGCTGCCGCCGGAGCGCGAGCTGGCAAAACAGCTGGGCGTCAGCCGATCATCCGTGCGTGAAGCGCTGATTGCGCTGGAGATGACCGGCTGGGTCGATATCCGCACCGGCACCGGGGTGTTTGTCGCCCAGCCGCTGCCGCAGGCCGGGGACACGCAGGAGAGTGAGGCCTGCAGTCTGCAGGATCTGTTGCAGGCCCGTGAAGCCTTTGAGGGGATGCTGGCGGGCTTTGCCGCCCGAAACGGTACGCCTGCACAGCGGGCGGCCCTGCTGGCGCTGGCCGCTGAGCTGCAGCAGCATCAGGAAAACGATGCCGCCTTTCTGGCTAAGGACAAACGCTTCCACCTGCTGATCAGCGAGATGAGTGGCAATGATGTGCTGCGCGACCTGCTGGAACAGCTCTGGAACAAGCGCCACAGCCCCCATGTCGAGCGGCTGGAGCGCCATTTTGCTGATAACAGCTTTGCGCTGGAGATGAACGCTGACCATCAGCAGATTGCCAGCGCGATCGTGGCGGGGGATGAGGCGGCCGCCCGTCAGGCCATGGAGAACCATCTGCGGCACGTCCAGCAGCGCTTACTTGGTTAAGCCCCGCACCCGTTTAGGTCGTCCGGTGCCCAGCAGAATGGCCAGACGGCTGCCGCCGGGCGTGGTTTCCATCAGGATTTTCGTGATGCTGGTAAGCGGCACCGACAGCAGCATGCCAACCGGGCCCAGCAGCCAGCCCCAGAAGACCAGGGAGAGGAACACCACCAGCGTCGACAGGCCCAGACCCCGGCCCATCAGGCGCGGTTCCAGCATATTGCCAAACACCATATGAATGGCCGTAAACAGGGCGGCCACCATCGCAGCATCAAACAGGCTGTTCAGCAGCAGCGCCTGCAGAAAGGGTGGGATACCGGCAATGATCGGGCCGATGTTGGGGATGAAATTGAGGATAAACGCCACCACCCCCCACAGCAGCGCGAACTTCACATCCAGCAGAAAGAGCGTCAGCCAGACCGCCACGCCGGTGATCAGGCTCACCAGGGTTTTCAGCGCCAGATAGTGGGTCACCCCTTTCAGCGCTTTGTGCAGCCCGGCGATGCGAATCTTGGGATTCACCAGCGCGTTACGCATTTTGTAGGGCAGGTGATGGACCTCAAACAGCATAAAGACGACGGTCAGCACCAGCAGCACGGTGTTAGTCATCGCGCCGGAAAAGCCGCTCAGCGCCACCGTGGCCAGATTCATCATGGTGTTGGGGTCGAAATGTTTGATTAGGACGTCGGTTGAGATGTTGAGATGAAAGCCTGCGGCCAGATGCTGCAGCACCGTCATTTTCTGCTCCATGGTGGCGCGCAGCTGCGGGTAGAGATCGGAAAACTCACTCATTGAGCTGGCGATGATGGCGCCCAGCAGCACCATGACGCAGAAGATCACCGTGATCACCAGCCCGATCGCCAGCCCGCGGCGGAAGCCACGCCTCATCAGCATCGTCACCAGCGGGTTGAGTACAATGGCAAAGAAAGCCGCCAGCAGCAGCGGGACCAGAATGTCGGACGCTGCCCGCACCCCGGCGAGGATAATGACCAGCATTGCCAGTTTGATCAGAATATTTTGTCCGATCTTTTCCCGTTGCAGCTCGCTCATTCCCTCTCCCGTGACGTAAATTGGCTGTTGACAGTGTAGCTGAAAGAAAATTAACAATCTGATTTATCAGAGAAACGGTAAAGCGCGGCGGCAGAAGGGGGCCTTAATCAGCGCCACCACACTCCACTTTCGCGGCAGGGTTTTTGTCCGGCACGCTGCATCCGGTTGACGGTGCAGCGCCGATACGTCAGCGGTGAAAGCGGGTATAGTCGACGGATAAACCTTATCATTCAGCCTGATACGAGCGGGATCTCTCATGCCTGAACAGCCTAAAGTGGAACCGGCCACCCCAACCGGCAACTTCCGTCTCACGCTGCTGATCCTCTCTATTGTGGCCTATAACTTTGCCAGCTATCTCACTATCGGTCTGCCGCTGGCGGTGCTGCCGGGATGGGTACATGACCAGCTGGGATTCAGCGCCTTCTGGGCGGGGGTGGTGATCAGCCTGCAGTATGTGGCGACGCTGCTGAGCCGCCCCCACGCCGGGCGTTATGCCGACCTCTGGGGACCAAAGAAGGTCGTGGTGATCGGGCTGGTGGGCTGCCTGATCAGCGGTCTCTGTATTCTGCTGGCGGCGCTGAGCGACTCGCCGATGACAAGCCTGACGCTGCTCTGTGTGGGGCGGGTGATTCTGGGTCTGGGCCAGAGCTTTACCGGCACCGGCACCTCGTTGTGGGGCGTTGCGCGGGTCGGTTCACTGCATATTGGCCGGGTCATCTCCTGGAATGGCATCGTCACCTATGGCGCGATGGCGATTGGCGCGCCGCTCGGCGTGGTGATCTTCCGGGCGGGTGGCCTGCTCTGGCTGTCGCTGGTCATTGTCGCTATCTGTGTGGCGGGCATTGTCTGCGCCGTACCACGTCCGGCCGTCAAAGCCAGCCGGGCCAGGCCGCTGCCGTTTCGTGCGGTGCTGGGAAAAATTGCCGGCTTTGGCGCGATACTGGCGATGGGCTCGGCGGGGTTCGGGGTCATCGCCACCTTTATTACGCTGTTCTATCAGGATAAAGGCTGGGAGGGTGCCGCCTTTGCCCTCTCCCTGTTCAGTGCCGCCTTTGTTGGCACGCGCCTGCTGTTCCCGAATGCCATTAACCGCCACGGCGGCCTGCGCGTTGCCAGCCTCTGTCTGGCGGCGGAAGCTGCCGGACTCTTTCTGGTCGCGGCGGCGGGCGACCCCTGGATGGCAAAAGCGGGCGCGTTTCTGACCGGCGCCGGTTTTTCGCTGGTCTTCCCGGCGCTGGGAGTCGTCGCGGTGAAGGTGGTGCCGCAGCAGAATCAGGGCAGTGCGCTGGCGACTTACACCGCGTTTATGGATCTGTCGCTGGGCATTACCGGGCCGATCGCCGGATTTATCATGAACTATGCAGGCGTGTCGCAGGTGTATCTGCTCACGGCGCTGCTGGTCTGCGTTGCGTTTGTCTGCACGCTGCGCCTGCAACGGCGTCAGGCGCTGTCACCGGCAGCCGACGAGACTGCGCCGTAAAACGCGCCCGGGCGGGCCATGTTTTCAGCGCCTGCCAACACCGGCTTCAGGCCTGCAGCAGTTCGATACTGTGGCGGATCTGCCGTTCCGTTTCATCCGGTGTCCAGCTGTTGAGCTGGCTTGAGAAGGGCTCAAAGGCGTAGATCCCCTTATAGCCCAGCATCTCCAGCCGTTTAACCTGCACGACGCTGTTCAGCACATCGCTGTCACTCAGCATAATGCGCTCCTCATCGGTCAGCTCAGCGGTGGGCCGCCGATCTTCCACGCCCGACAGGTGAACCAGCCCAATCTGCTGCACGTCGACACCCGTGAGGAACTCCTCTTCCGCCTTTTCATAGAGATGGTGATGGAAGGTATCCAGCACCAGCTTAAAGGGTACGCCCGCGGCGGCGATGAGTCGCTGCGCCTCTGCGGCCGAGCGCAGTGAGCTGACCGGGAATCCCAGCGGCTCCACCAGCCCCTGAATGCCATAGTGTTCAAAGCGCGGCGCCAGCTTCTGCATCGCCGCCTGCGTCTCCTGAGGCGACAGGGCAATCCCCTCATTCAGTGGACACATCACCAGCGCCTTCGCACCCGTCTGCTGTGCGGTCTGCAGCAACAGCTCTGCGCGGGTCAGCAGATCGTCATCGATACGGTTAAACGGATAGAGCGCATTAATGGTGACGATATCAATCTGATATCTGTCGGTCAGGGCGCGCAGCTGGTCGGGCGTCAGATCGTCTGTCACGCTGCCACCCGGCATGTCATTACGCAACTCAACCTTGCTCAGCCCCAGGCGATGAACCAGCTGAAAAAAGGCCTCCAGCGAGAGCCGGGGAGCAATTTTGCGGTTGATACAGAAACGGGTTGGATCGATAGCCATGTGATTACCCCAAAACAGAAGAAGATTGCGACTAAAGAAAACATTTATTTCATTAATAGTGAATTATGAAATGGAGATTATTGGATCTGTCTCGCATTAATTTCATATTTCGTTTCAGCCGGGTGCTGCCTTGCGGAGGCTCTCCCGCAGAGAACCGCGTCGTGATCGTCTTAAACCACGCCTGCCGGGCTAGGGATTGTTGCCACGGGCGCTCTCCGTAGGTCAGGAGCGCGCCAGGCGCAAGCCGACGGAGAAAATGCGATCTGTGCCGCTAAAAGCAAATCTTCCAAAAAGAATTATTTGAAAAATTTATTCCAATGCAATAGCTTCATAGCACGCTTTCAGCTTTGCCTGGTCAGGCAGCGCGGCAGGTCGCATGGTTCGTCTGCAGGGAACTTAACCATCTAAAGAGGCAACATCATGACAATCACAGGTAACTTTATTGGCGGCAAAATTACGTTCAGCGCCAGCAACGAAACCATTCCTGTTTACGACCCGGCAACCGGCAAAGTGGTACGTGAACTGACGCAGAGTACCGCCGATGAAGTGGCTCAGGCGATTGGCGTCGCGCATGCGGCCTTTGCCGAATGGTCAAAAACCTCGCCCCTGCGCCGTGCCCGGGTCCTGTTCAATTTTAAGGCCCTGATGGAGCAGCATCGTGACGAGCTGGCGGCGCTGATTGTGTCTGAGCATGGCAAAGTCTGGTCTGATGCGCTGGGTGAACTAACGCGTGGCATTGAAGTGATCGAGTTTGCCTGCGGCATCCCGCACCTGCTGAAAGGCGAATACTCCCCTAACGTCGGCGGCGGCGTTGACAGCTATTCGCTGATGCAGCCGGTCGGCGTCGTGGCGGGCATTACGCCGTTTAACTTCCCGGCGATGGTGCCGCTCTGGATGTTCCCGATCGCACTGGCCTGCGGCAACACCTTTGTCCTGAAGCCACCGGCGCTGGATCCCTCGGCGTCTGTGCGGATGGCTGAACTGCTGACCGAGGCGGGCCTGCCTGATGGGGTCTTCAACGTGGTGCACAGCTCAAATGAAGACGCGGAGCAGCTCTACAAAGATCCGCGTATCGCCGCCGTCAGCTTTGTCGGTTCCTCCGGCGTGGCTGAGCACATCTACAAAACCGCCAGCGCGCATGGTAAACGGGTGCAGGCGTTTGGCGCGGCGAAAAACCACGCCATCGTGATGCCGGATGCCGATCTGGATGCCACCGTCAACGCCATCATGGGCGGTGCCTTTGGTTCTGCCGGTGAGCGCTGCATGGCGCTGCCGGTCGTGGTCGCCGTGGGCGATGATACCGCCGACAAGCTGATTGCCCGCCTGACCCCGCTGGTGCAGGCACTGCGCATCGGCCCCGGTATGAATCAGGGGGCTATGGAGAATGAGATGGGGCCGGTGGTTTCAGCGGCGCACCAGAAGAAGGTGCTGGGCTACATCGACAAAGGCGAACAGGAAGGCGCGAAGCTGGTGGTCGATGGGCGTCATGTCCAGGTCGAAGGGCATGCTGAGGGATACTACGTCGGCGGCACGCTGTTTGATAACGTCACCTCTGACATGGTGATCTGGCGTGAAGAGATTTTTGGTCCGGTGCTGAGCATCATGCGCGCGGCGGATTACGACAGTGCGCTGCAGCTGGTTAACAGCCATGAGTTTGGCAATGGCAGCGCCATTTTCACCAGCAACGGTCACACCGCGCGTGACTTTGTGCAGAACGTTGAAGCGGGCATGGTGGGCGTCAACGTGCCGGTTCCGGTGCCGATGGCATTCCACAGCTTTGGCGGCTGGAAGCGCTCGGTGTTTGGCGCGCTCAACGTGCACGGGCCGGATGGCGTGCGTTTCTACACCCGCATGAAAACCGCCACCGTGCGCTGGCCATCCGGTCAGCAGACCGTGTCTGAATTCAGTATGCCGACCTTAGGCTGATTTATTTCCACGCTGGCAGGATGCGCGACCGGCAGATCACTCTGCCGGTCTTTCTGTTCGCAGGCGGGCTGCACGTCACGCCCGCGCGGCAACTGCAGCGATAACCGTGACAGAGAGGAGGATCAGGATGTCTTTACTGTCGAAAGCCCAGGCCCCTGATGCGCAGGGTCGTATTCAGCATGTGACGCCTGAACGCGCCGGCTGGCGCTATGTCGGGTTTGATGCTTATCTGCTGAAAAAAGGGGAAACCCTGCAGCTTACCAGCGGGGATAAAGAGCTCTGTCTGGTGCTGGTGGCCGGACTCGCCTCGGTGAAAACCCGTCACGCGGCGTTTCCCGGGATTGGTCAGCGCATGTCTCCTTTTGAGCGCGTGCCGCCTTACTCCGTTTATGTGCCGCACGATGATGAGGTGGTGGTTTACGCGGACAGCGATCTGGAGCTGGCGGTCTGCAGCGCGCCCGGTCACGGGCATCTGCCTGCACGACTGATTACGCCCGCAGACGTGGGCGTTGAGCATCGCGGCAAAGGGCGCAATCAGCGTCTGGTGCACAATATTCTGCCCGATGACAAACCGGCTGACAGCCTGCTGGTGGTCGAGGTTTATACCAATGAGGGCGATACCAGCTCTTACCCCAGCCACAAGCATGATGAAGAGAGTGAAAACGAAACCCTTCTGGAAGAGACCTACTATCACCGTTTCGATCCGGAACCCGGCTTCGCCATGCAGCGCGTTTATACTGACGATCGCTCGCTGGATGCCTGTATGGCACCTTACAATCGCGATGTGGTGATGGTGCCGCGCGGCTATCACCCGGTTGCGACGCTGGCGGGATACAACAACTACTATCTGAACGTGATGGCGGGGCCTGTGCGGCTGTGGAAGTTTACCTGGGAGAAAGATCACGCCTGGGTGAACAGCGAGAATTATCCGCGTAACACCTAGCCCACGGCGGCGTCAGAAAAGCATTCTCTCAGCTATAAGGGCAGCGGGTCACGCTGCCCTTTTTCGCGCCCTGAAATCAGCTGGTGCCGGCGTTGTTGAGCGCCAGCGACACCGCCAGCGTCTGCGCCAGGCAGAGAGAGGCAACCTGTGAACGGAAGCCATCCACCTGGGCTTCACGCACCACAAAGCAGACGTCGCTGAAGGCGGCCAGCGGACTGACCTGGCTGTCGGTAATCGCAATCTGATGTGCGCCGCGTCGGGCGCCCATCTCCACCACTTCGACCGCTTCACGCGCATAGGGTGAATAGCTGATGGCAATCACCACATCTTTAGGGTTAACGAGGCTGAGCTGCTCGGTAAACATCCCGCCCAGGCCATCAATCAAAAACGCGCGCCGCTCCAGATGACGCAGCGCGTAGACCAGATAGGAGGCGACGCTGAAGGAGCGGCGCAGGCCAATCACATAGATGTTCTCTGCCTCGCTCAGCAGTTTTACCGCCTTGTTCAGCTGTTCAGGATTCACCTGCATCGCCAGCTGCTGCAGCGCCTGGCTGTTTACCATCGTAAAAACGTTGAGGATCTCTGACGGACTCTCAGGGGCGCTGGCGTTGTCATCGGTGGATGTCTGACGGAACAGACGCGCACGCTCGGTGTAGTTGACCGTCTCTTCCATCAGGTGCTGACGAAAAACCTGTTTCATTTCGTTGAAACCGCTGAAGCCAAAAGCATTAGCAAAGCGAATCAGGGTAGAGGGGGGCACATCGGCCTGCTGGGCAATCGAGGCGACGGTATCAAACGCAATACTGTTACTGTTATCAAGAATGTAGCGCGCAACCTGTTTAAGACGTTTGCTCAGCGTTTCGTAGCGGCGACGAATATCGTCCTGCAACAGAGAAAGTTGGGTGGGATTATTGTTCATCACTTCTGCCCGAATAATTAGAATAATGGCTGTATAATGAGCGCTATAGTATCAGATGGATGGAAAATTTCATTTGTTTGCGTCAATCGCGCGGTTTATTTCATGGCTTTATGAAATGGTTCACAGATTGGCTTGAGAGCCCGGAACGCGCCTCTTCACAGGCGATAAGCGGGTGAAAACCGGCGTTAAATATCTGTGGCGGGTGAGAAATGCGGTCAGGATCTCTCTGGCAACAACGCATCAGCCAGATGAGCAGGGAACACGGTCAGAAGAGGAAAGCGTCCCGCGTCAGGGATGACGCGGGCCGAGCATGCCATGGATGGCGGGTGTCGCGTCTTTCCGATCTGACCGTGTTCCCGGCGCCTGCACTTTCTCAAAGCGGCTTTTAGCAGAACAGCATCAGGCGCGCGCCGCGCGCCAGTATTCAATCAGCCGCAGATAGTTACCTTTGACGCGCGCAATCAGCGCCTGATCGTCCAGTTCCCCCTGCAGCCACTCGCGTGAAGGCTGACCAAAAATAGTCCGGCCCACCGCAAAGCCTTTTACCCAGGGCGCGCTGGCCGCCGCGGCAAAACCCGCTTTCAGCGTCTCTTCGGGCGCATCCAGACCCAGTAGCAGAATGCCGCGACAGTAAGGGTCCTGCTGCTCAATCAGCGTGCCGATCGCCTCCCAGCACGCTGCGGACAGCGGCGGCAGTTTCCACCAGTCAGGCTGGATGCCCAGAGAGTAAAAATGGCGCAGAATGTCCACGTAATAGGCTTCATTCCTGTCCGGGTTGCTCTCAGGCAGGATCACTTCCAGCAGCAGCTCATGGCCGCTTTTGTTACAGCCCTGCCAGACGTCGAGTATCAGATCATCCTGCTCTTTGCGCAGTTCTGCACTGTCGTGAGGATGGTAAAACACCAGACACTTCACCACATGCTCGGCGGGCCAGTCGATCAGCTGCGAACCGATATTGCCATGCTCCAGGCGCAGCGGACGTGAGCCGGGCTGCTCAATCGGACGGCCAATCCACCACTGCTTACCGGTAATCGCATTCAGCGCTTTCTGCCCGTAGGTGGTATCCGCCAGAATCCCGCTTTTATTCTCTAACCCCGCCTCTTCGGCAGCCTGCTGAGCGGCTTTCAGCAGCAGCAGCTTCAGCGGCGGGATCCGGCTGGCCTCCACGCCCGCCTCCTGTGCCATCTCCGCCAGCTGTTTGCGGTGGTCAAAGGCAAAAACATTCAGCTCCGGCCACTGCTGTTTGCGGGTGGTGACCCGGTGCAGATGATTCAGACGGCTGTCGAGATCGGGGCGCTTCACTGCATCGTCGCGGCTCAGGAAATCATCCAGTTCGGCTTTGGTCGGCATGGCGGGTGCACAACCGTGGCGTGAGACTACCAGCGCCCCACAGGCATTGGCGTAACGGCACGCCTGCTCCCAGCCTTCATCATTCAGCCAGCCGCGCAGCAGTCCCGACATAAAGGCGTCACCTGCACCCAGCACGTTGAGCACGTCGACGCGCACGCCAGTGTGCAGGCGGGTCTCTTCCCAGCTATCCGGGATCGCTCCCTCAAACACCACGCAACCCAGCGGACCGCGTTTGCAGACCAGCGTCGCCTGACTCGCCTGACGCACATTTTTCAGCGCGGTCAGGGTCTCCGTGCTGCCGCCGGCGATATGAAACTCCTCTTCGGTGCCCACGATCAGATCGAAATAGTGCACCACTTCCTGCAACTGCTGCGTCACCTGGGAGGATTCAATGAAACGCGTTTCACCGTCACCCGGCGAGGTCAGCCCCCACAATACCGGGCGGTAATCGATATCCAGCGCGGTACGAAGGCCGTTCTGGCGGGCAATCTGCAGCGCTTTCAGCACCGCTTCACGGGTCTGCGGATGGGAGAGGTGGGTGCCGGTCACCGCCACGGCGCGGGCTGAGGTAATGAAAGCCTCATCCACGTCATCCGGCACCAGGCCCATATCCGCGCAGTTATCGCGGTAGAAAATCAGCGGAAAAGTCTCTTCATCTTTGATGCCGAGGATCACCAGCGCGGTCAGGCGCCGCGGATCGGTAATCAGCGCATCCGTGTTACAGCCGACGCGCTGCAGTTCTTCACGCAGAAAGCGACCATTGTGCTCATCCCCGACCCGCGCCAGCATGGCCGATTTCAGCCCCTGAATCGCGGTGCCATAGGCGACGTTGCCTGACGATCCGCCCAGATACTTCGCAAAGGAGGTGACATCTTCCAGCCGTGCTCCAATCTGCTGACCATAAAAATCAACGGCAATACGCCCGATACAAATCACATCAAGCGGCTTCTGTTGTGCATTCATACCTGTGGTTTCCTTCTGTGACTGGCAGAGCCGGCGGGCAAAACGCGCGACGTCAGATGCGCGTTGCGTTCGGGTCTGTAAGAGCCTGACTGGCGATGAGGGCAGTATGAGGAATAAAAATTCCACATTCAATGCGAAATGAAATATCCATCGCAAATTTGTGAACCAGGTAAAAATCCTGAATCTCCTCTCTCCGCCTGCGTGTTGAGAGGATGATGCCCGCTGCAGCAGGGGTATGAAGGCGAACGCACCTGCTGGCGTGCCGTTCGGTCAGGCGGCGGCAACGGAATGAATTTTTTTATCGTACCCTGCTTATGGCTAAACGTTCCGCTTTTCACCCTCGCGACAGCCCGCCAGGGCTGACGCAGCGGCTAAATTTGATCTCACTCGCAAAATGAAATGTTTCTTCTGTAAGCGTGTTTTATGAAAAATATATTTGTTTATAATCGCCTCACGTTTCAGTTATTCCGGTCGCCTTTTCCGCCGATGACAGCGCCTGGCGCGGTGTTACGGGAGTCGGGGTCCGCCAGCATGTAAAGGAAAAGCATATGGGCACAATCAGACTGACCACGGCACAGGCGCTGGTTAAATTTCTGGATAACCAGTTCATCGATGTTGATGGCACTGAGACGAAATTCGTCAAAGGCATCTTCGCCATCTTCGGTCATGGCAACGTGCTGGGGCTGGGCCAGGCGCTGGAACAGGATAGCGGCGATCTGGTGGTCTGGCAGGGGCGTAATGAGCAGGGGATGGCCCATGCCGCTACGGGCTTTGCCCGTCAGTCACTGCGCCGGCAGATTATTGCCTGCAGTTCGTCAGTGGGACCGGGTGCAGCCAACATGATCACCGCCGCGGGCACCGCGACGGCCAACCGCATTCCTCTGCTGCTGCTGCCCGGCGACGTCTTCGCCACGCGCCAGCCCGATCCGGTGCTGCAACAGATTGAACAGAGCTACGACCTCAGCATCAGCACCAACGATGCGTTCCGCGCAGTCAGCAAATACTGGGACCGCGTCAGCCGCCCGGAGCAGCTGATGTCCGCCTGTATCAACGCCATGCGGGTGCTGACCGATCCCGCTGAAACCGGTGCGGTTACCCTGTCGCTGCCGCAGGATGTGCAGGGCGAAGCCTGGGATTACCCCGACTACTTCTTCCACAAACGGGTGCACCGGCTCGATCGCCGCCTGCCCGTCGCCGCGCAGCTGGCGGATGCGCTGACCCTGATTTCCCGCAAGCGTAAACCGCTCATTATCTGCGGCGGCGGGGTGAAATATTCTGAGGCGGGTGAGGCGCTGCGCCAGTTTGCCGAGCGCTATCAGATCCCCTTTGCGGAAACCCAGGCGGGCAAGGGCACGCTGGTTTCTGACCATCCGCTGAATGTCGGCGGCGTCGGTGAAACCGGCTCGCTGGCCGCTAACCTGCTGGCGAAAGAGGCCGATCTAGTGATCGGCATCGGCACCCGCTATACCGACTTCACTACCGCCTCCAAATGGATTTTCCGCCATCCTGATGTCAGCTTCCTGAACATCAACGTCAGCAACTTCGACAGCTACAAGCTGGATGGCGTGCAGCTGCTGGCCGATGCCCGTGAGGGGCTGACGGCGCTCACCGCCGGGCTGGCATCACAGCACTACAGTAACGACTGGGGCAGCCAGATTGAAGAGGCGCAGAGCCAGCTGCTGAAAGAGACGCAGCGCGTCTATCAGGTGGCCTGGCATGATGGCGACTTTGTGCCGGAGATTGCGGATCATCTCGACCGCGACGCGGTGTTTGCTGAGTTTAACCAGCTGACCCACTCCTGGCTGACGCAGAGCAGCGTGCTTGGCACCCTGAATGAACAGCTGCCCAAAGAGGCAGTGGTGGTGGCGGCGGCGGGCAGCCTGCCGGGTGACCTGCAGCGCGTCTGGCGCACCAAAGATTACAACGCCTACCACGTCGAATATGGCTACTCCTGCATGGGCTATGAGGTCAATGCCGCGCTGGGCGTGAAGCTCGCTCAGCCGCAGCGTGAGGTCTATGCGCTGGTCGGGGATGGCTCCTTCATGATGCTGCACTCCGAACTGGTTACCTCCATTCAGGAGGGGGCGAAGATCAACGTGGTGCTGCTGGATAACATGACCAACGGCTGCATCAATAACCTGCAGATGGAACATGGCATGGACAGCTTCACCACCGAGTTCCGCTTCCGCAACCCGGAAGGGGGCAGGCTCGATGGCGGCTTTATCCCGGTCGATTTCGCCGCGATTGCCGCAGGCTATGGCTGTAAAACCTACCGGGTTACCACGCTTGAAGAGCTCAGGGCGGCGCTGGAAGATGCCCGCACCCAGACGATTTCTACCCTTATCGACATCAAAGTGCTGCCAAAAACCATGATCCACAAATATTTCAGCTGGTGGCATGTCGGGGTGGCGCAGGCTTCGCAGACCGAACGCGCCCAGGCGGTAGCGGACAAGCTCAATACGCATCTCGGCCAGGCGCGAAAATATTAATTTCAGGGCCGTATCGCGGCCCGTTTTCCTCTTCTCCGTACGAACCCTACACAGGTGTAATTATGACTTTGAAACTTGGCGTCATCGGTACAGGTGCAATCGGTCAGGAACATATTCGTCGCTGCAGCCATGTGCTGCAGGGGGCACAGGTGGTGGCGGTCTCTGACATTAATGTCGAGGGTGCGCGTGCCGCCCTGCAGCGCCTGAACATTGAAGCGGAGGTTTTCCAGAACGGTCACGACGTGATTCAGTCACCGGATGTCGAGGCGGTGCTGGTCACCTCATGGGACCCCACCCATGAAGAGTTCACCCTGGCGGCGATTGCCGCCGGAAAGCCGGTGTTCTGCGAGAAACCACTGGCGATGAGTGCCGAAGGCTGCCGCCGGGTGGTGGAGGCGGAGATGAAGGCGGGAAAACGGCTGGTGCAGGTCGGCTTTATGCGGCCTTACGATGCAGGCTACCGCGCGCTGAAAAAAGTGATCACCGATGGCGATATTGGTGAGCCGCTGATGCTGCACTGCGCGCACCGCAACCCGACGGTGCCGGAGAACTACACCACGCCGATGGCGATCACCAACACCCTGATCCATGAGCTGGATGTGCTGCGCTGGCTGACAAATGATGACTACAAAACGGTGCAGGTGGTCTTCCCGCGCGTCACATCGAAGACGCATGGGCAGCTGAAAGATCCACAGATTGTTCTGTTCGAAACCCGGAAAGGGGTGCGCATCGACGTCGAGATTTTTGTGAACTGCGCCTACGGCTATGACATCCAGTGTGAAGTGGTGGGGGAGGAGGGCATTGCGCGTCTGCCCGAACCCTCCTCTGTGCAGCTGCGCAAAGAGGCGCGCCTGTCGAACACGATCCTGGTCGACTGGAAAGATCGTTTTATCGAGGCGTATGACGTGGAGCTGCAGGCGTTTATTAATGACATCAGAGCGGGCCAGCTGACCGGTCCTTCGGCCTGGGATGGTTTTGCCGCCTCGGTAGCCGCCGATGCCTGCATCAAAGCGCAGAACAGCGGGGCGATTGAGCCGGTAGAGATGCCGCCACGTCCTGATTTCTATCGCTGATTCAGCCCTGTATGCGGCCTCGCCGCGCTCCGTCCGGGAATAAGATGATGAACAAAGAAAATGTAAAACTGGCGATCGCGCCGATTGGCTGGACCAACGATGACATGCCGGATCTCGGCCATGAAAACACCTTTCAGCAGACCGTCAGTGAGATGGCGCTGGCGGGCTTTACCGGCAGCGAAGTGGGCAGCAAATACCCGCGCGATCCGGCGATCCTGAAACCGATGCTCGATATCCGCGGCATCGAAATCTGCAACGCCTGGTTCAGTACCTTCTTCGCCAACGGCGATAAAGCAAAAACCATCGATGAGTTCATCAATCACATGAACTTTCTCCATGCAATGGGCGCGCGGGTGATTGGCTGCTCTGAGCAGAGCAAAAGTATTCAGGGCACCCCGCTGGCGGTGTTTGAGCAGAAACCCATTTTCAGTGATGAGGAGTGGCAGTTAACGGCCGACGGCTACAACGAACTGGCACGCCTCGCGGCAGAGAAGGGGATGCGCGTCACGCTGCATCACCATATGGGCACCGGCATTCAGACCACCGAAGAGATTGACCGCTTTATGGCCATGACTGACGATCGGGTCGGATTGCTCTATGACACCGGCCACATCTACTACTCCGAGGGGTCACAGCAGCAGATGCTGGCGGTGCTGGAGAACTATCTGCCGCGCATCTTCCATGTTCATCTCAAGGATGTACGTGATGAGGTGGTCGCGGCGGTTCGCGAGAATCATCTCTCCTTCCTGGAGGGGGTGAAAAAGGGCACCTTCACCGTTCCGGGCGATGGCGTCATCGACTTTAAGCCGGTGTTTAAAATTCTGGATGAGTATGGCTATCAGGGCTGGATGGTCGTGGAAGCGGAGCAGGACCCGGCACTGGCCAATCCGTTTGAATATGCGGTCAAAGCGCGAAAATATATTCGTGAGAATGCGGGGTTATAAACAGCTCTGAGAATGCTGGCCTCCCTGCAATGCAGAGAGGCCAGCGATCGGCTTATTTCAGCGAGATGCTCTTCACGATGTTGTCAGCATCGCTCTGCGCCTGCTGCTGATTATCGCCTGGCAGCGTAATCTGCAGCGTCACCAGCTTGCCGTCGACCTTCGCCAGCACCACCGAAGACCAGGAGGTCTGGTTGTTGGCAGAGATCACCGTATCCAGCTGCTGAGCAGGCTGATCTTTCAGCGTTACCGCTTTGTTCGACACCACCTGCAGCTGCGGGTCGCGGTTGCGCTGCTGCTGCTCCATACGCTGCGACAGCACATCCAGCGCTTCGCTGGTCGGCTCACCGGCAATCACGATGATGGCGCGGGCTCCGGTTTCATCCGCATAGACATGCATATTGGTTGTCTGCGAACCCAGTTTGCCGCTTTTGTCTGACATGCCTGGCGGCAGTGAGAAGCTCAGTTTGCCATCCATCAGCGTCACGGTTTGCGCCGACTGACTGGCGCTGACGCCGTTGTCATTCGCCGCGTCATCTTTCTTCTGATCGCAGGCTGCTAAGCCCAGAACCAGTAAGCCCATTCCTACATATTTCACCAGGTTACGCATCAGAATCCCTTTTTAAATTTCCGGTCAGGCATCAGTACAACAGGAATCAGGCTGCAAACGCAACCTGATGATTGTCAGAAGATCTTAGCGGGTAATGGCGGAAAAATGTATGGCGGATTAGCCGAAATTTACCTGGCGGGCAGTCTGGCGTTCAGCCAGACGTTTCAGCGCGGCGTTAAGCAGCACGCCGTAAGCGGGCAGGAAGAAGACCATGCAGATCAGCACCTTGAAGCTGTAATCCACCAGCGCAATCTCCACCCAGTGCTGCGCCATAAACGCATCGGGACTTTTATAGAAGGCGATAAAGAAGAAGGCCAGCGTATCGCTGATATTCCCCAGGAACATGGCGCAGCCCGGTGCGACCCACCACTGCGGCAGGCGGCGCAGCCGGTTGAAGACGTGAACGTCGAGGATCTGACCCAGCGCATAGGCCATAAAGCTGGCGCAGGCGATGCGGGCCACGAACAGGTTGATCTCTTTCAGTGCCTGCCAGCCCTGCCACTCTCCCTGATAAAACAGCGACGAAACGCCGTAAGAGATAAACAGCGCCGGGATCATCACCGCCAGGATAATACGACGGGCCAGCGGTGCGCCAAAAATACGCACGGTGAGATCGGTCGCCAGGAAGATAAACGGGAAGCTGAACGCGCCCCACGTGGTGTGGAAGCCAAAGACAGAAACAGGCAGCTGAACCAGGTAGTTGCTCGATGTGATCACCAGCAGGTGAAAAAGCGACAACCAGAAAAGCGCATGCATGCGCTGACGCGAAGAAAATGCGAGCATAGTCAACCTTTTTAATGTTGGGGTGAGGGAACCCATTGCGGGACACCGTTCGGGCGGTGCCAGGCAGTTTTATGAGCAAAAAGCGGCGGCATATTACCGCGTTGTGCTTTTTATGCAATGGTTAATTTTAGCGCAATCGTTATCGCCTTGCGTCACGGTCAGCACGCGCTAGAATGAGCGCCCCTGACCTGAAGCGAGTTGAATATGAGCGATCTTTTTTCCTCTGCCGACCATCAGCTGGATGCCCGCGGCCTGCGTTGCCCGGAGCCGGTGATGATGGTGCGCAAAACCGTACGTGGCCTGCAGGAGGGTGAGACCTTACTGATCATTGCCGACGATCCCGCCACAACCCGCGATATTCCCGGCTTTTGCCGCTTTATGGAACATGGTCTGCTGGCGCAGCAGACGGAGACGCTGCCCTATCAGTTTCTGATCCGCAAAGGGATGGCGGGATAACCCCAGCCGCACCGGCCGCTGTTATCCCCCGCCCCTGGCCGGCGCCGCGCGCTCAGTCGCGGTGGCGCAGCAGGCGCAGCGCGTTGGCCGTTACCAGCGCGGTCGCACCGGAATCCGCCAGCACCGCCAGCCAGAGTCCGGTCAGCCCCAGCAGGGTCGTGACCAGAAAAATCGCCTTCAGCCCCAGCGCAATGCCGATATTCTGACGGATAATGCGGCGTGTCCGGCGCGCCAGCGCAATCATCGGGGCCAGCTGCGTGAGCTGATTCCGCGTCAGCGCTGCATCGGCCGCTTCCAGTGCCACATCGGTGCCGCTGCCCATGGCAATGCCCAGCGTTGCTGCTTTCATTGCCGGTGCATCATTGATGCCATCCCCGACCATCGCCAGCGGCTGCTGCTGACTCAGCTCACGGATAGCGGCCACTTTATCGGCGGGCAGCAGGCTGGCGCGATAATCGATCCCCAGCTCGCGGGCGAGCGTCGCGGCGGCGCGCGGGTTATCGCCGGTCAGCATCAGACTCTCAATGCCGAGCCGGTTCAGCCCCTGAATGGCCGCCACTGCATCGCTGCGCAGCCGATCGCGCAATGCCAGCGCACCCAGCGCCTCACCGTCGCGCATCAGCACCACCAGGGTGTTACCTTCCTCCTCCTGCTGCGCAATCTGCCTGCGCTGCTGTGCGGTCAGCCCTGGCGCATGAGCGGGCGTCAGCAGTTCAATCTGCTGCTCTGCTACACGGGCCCGGATGCCGCGTCCGGCCAGAACCTGCTGATCCCGTGCATCCGGCATCGGCAGATGACGCGCCTGGGCGGCCGCCACAATGGCGCTGGCCAGCGGATGGGTCGCCCCCTGTTCGGCTGCGGCGCTCAGCGCCAGCATCTCCGCTTCACTGGCCGCGCCAAACCGCAGGATCTGTGTCAGCTGCGGTTTGCCCGGCGTCAGGGTGCCGGTTTTATCAAACGCGACTTTGCGCAGCGAACTCAGCCGCTCCAGCGCCGCGCCGCCTTTGATCAGTGCACCCTGCCGTGCCGCCGCCGCCAGCCCGGAGGTAATGGCCGCGGGGGTGGAGATCACCAGCGCACAGGGACAGCCGATCAGCAGCAGGGTCAGGCCCTTGTAGATCCACGGCTGCCAGTCGCCTGCGCCGAGCAGGGGCGGCCCCACCATCACCAGCAGCGACAGCAGCATCACCAGCGGCGTGTAGAGACGACTGAACTGGTCGATAAAGCGCTCGACCGGGGCACGGTGTGTCTCCGCCTCTTCAATCAGCTGCAGGATACGGTCAATAGCGCTTTCACCCGGTTCCGACACCACTTCCAGCTCCACCTGACGATCCACGCTGGTGGCACCGGCGGGAATCGTTTCGCCGCTGGCTCGCGTGACCGGCAGTGACTCACCGGTCAGCGCGCTCTCATCGAAGCTGGCGAGCGGGCTGATTAACCGGCCGTCGACCGGCAGTCGGCTGCCCGCCGCCACTTCAATCCGATCGCCGGGGCGCAGCGCCGCGAGGGGAACTTCCGTGCGCTGACCCTGTTGCAGGCGGATCGCCGATTCAGGCCGTAACGCCATCAGGCGGGTCACCCCACTGCGCGCTCTGGCGGCGGCATAGCCTTCCAGCTGTTCACCCAGCTGAAACAGCAGCAGCACCATCGCCGCTTCGGCGTGGGCGCCAATGATCAGCGCGCCCGCCGACGCCAGCGTCATTAATGTTTCGATGGTAAACGGCGAACCGCTGCGCAGGCGCTGCCAGGCGCCGCGGGCTACCGGGGCCAGCCCGATGAGCGTGGTCAGCACAAACAGCCGATCCCCCCAGGCGGGCGCGAACTGGCCGAGAACGCTGCTGAGCAGCACCAGCAGCGCCAGTAAAAGCAGCATCCGGTTTTGCTGCCAGCCCGGACGGGCGGCGGGAGTGACTGAGGAGGCTGATGAGGCCGTCAGCTCAAATCCGGCTTTTCTGACCGCCTGTTCGACAGCGTTCCGGACATCCTGGCTGGCGCTGACGACAAGCTTCTCACTGCTGAACAGGACGCGGGCGTCGGTGACGCCGCTTATCTGGCGCACGGCCGTCTCAATGGTGCGGGCGCAGCCGGGGCAATCCATCCCGCTGACCTGCCAGCTAAAGGGGTAACCGGCGTCTCGCCGGTCGCTTTCCTCTGCGGCGTCGGCCTCCGTGCCAGGGCTGCTGTTGCTTTCACAGCAGCAGCCTGCCGTATCAGCCGTTACGGGTGTCGCAGCATGAACAGAAAGGGAGAGGGGACGGGCCTGGCGAACCTGGCACAGCGGTTTTGCTGCAGCGTGACTGGCACGGGGTTTGCCGCAGCCACAGGCGTGATGTTGGTGCATATGACCTCCGGAGCGTAAGAAGAGCGGGATGAGCCATGCAGCTCATCCCTTATCCTACACTCTGGAGTGGACTCCAGAGTCAAGCCGCTTTTATCACACCACCCACAAGGAGCGCACGATCATAAAGTGACCGGCAAAATAGCAGGCGGCGACGATGGCGCTGTCGGCGGTGAAGCGACGACGGTAGTGAGAGACAAACCAGATGATGTTTGCCAGCAGCAGCAGCGCTGAACCCACCATGATGGAGAAGCTGTAATCCGTCGGACGGAAGAAGTACTGCTCGGTGGCGATCCAGGTCATGACCAGGGTCATGCCGATGAAGGTGCAGACGGGCCAGCGCAGATCCTCCAGTCGGCTCCACAGCACGCCAATCAGGGCGACACCGATGATCAGCAGCGTCAGCGGGATCGGCCAGAAGAAGGTCATGGTCATGCTGGCGGCGAAGCAGAGCGTATAGAGCAGATGCGACAGGAAAAAGGCCCCTACGGCGTAGAGCATCTGCTGACGCGGCAGCAGCGTTAACGCATCACCGATCAGGGTTGCGATCAGCCCCGCCAGAATCAGGTAGTCCGTGGTCTGCAGCACCGGTGCCTGCCAGGCCAGACCCACCAGCAGCAGCAGGGTGACCGGTTTAAACAGCCAGCGTTGCCACTGCGGGCCGCGATAGGTGGCATCGACATAGAGCCAGCCGGAGAAAAGGACAGCGAGGAAAGACCAGAGCATTGTTTCTCCCTTTTTTATTCAGAATGATGAAAGATCCCAAAATATCCCTTCCAGTTTAGGTTACGCCTCAGAGATGTGACAATCAGGCAACTCTGGTTGTATCCTTTGCTCCCTGTTTCATCTTCTCCTCAGGCACAGATTCACCATGAGTAAACCCCCGCTGATTTTTATTATCGTCCTGGCGGTTATCGCCGTGCTGGCCACGCGTCAGTTCATCAAGCAACGCCGTGAAGGCGCGGTCAATGACGCGTCACCGGTGCGGGCGTTGCAGGCTGAAGTCAGAACCAAACGGGAATTTCCGGCACCCAATCGCCGTTCACGGCAGCGGGAAGTGATCGCCGGCGAAGAGATGCGGTATGAAGCCCTGTTTCATCCGCTGAACGGGGCCAGCGATATTAAGGTGCAGATTAAAGAGGCGGAGTACCATCAGCTGGATAAAGGGGCGAAGGGCGAACTGAAGATGCAGGGCACGCGCTTTATCAGCTTCACGCCCGTGCAGTAACTGGCGGGCGTGACGCCCGCCCGGCACTATTTTTTGCGCGGGAAATGTTTCTTCTGCCAGGCGACCAGCTCGAAAACCCCGAACAGAAAGACTTTGATCTGGGTGACGCGATCGATAGGCGGCGCGTCTTTAGTCTGCGTGGCGCGCAGCAATACCAGCTGCAGACCGTGCATCATGATCATGAAGAACAGCGCCACGTTGATAAAGTAAGTCAGCGGTTTCGGGTAGGGATGCACCACGTTAGCCAGTAAAAATCCCCACACGCAAAGCATCAACAGACGCCCCAAATTAAGTAACATCCTGCGTCTCCTGTTGACGTTGATACAAACGATAAGCCACCTGTCCGGCTATTTTCTCGCGATAAAGATCCCACGCTGGCGGCACCGGCGGTGCGCCATTTTCCACTTCGCTCTCGACATAAATCAGCGCCTGATCGGCCAGCCAGTGATTCTGCTCCAGCAACTGCAGCGTCTGGGCCAGCAATCCCTGACGAAACGGCGGGTCGATAAACACCACATCGAAGGGTTCGCCCGGCTGCGCCAGCCAGTTTAGCGTATTGGTCTGGATGACGGTGCCGTTGCTGGCGCGCAGGGTCTGCAGATTTTTTGTCAGCTGCTGCGCCACCGGACGTTCCAGCTCCAGCAGGGTCGCCGATCCAGCATAGCGTGACAGCGCTTCCAGGCCTAATGCGCCGCTTCCGGCAAAGCAGTCGAGGCAGCGCGCCTCGGGCAGCACCGGGGCCAGCCAGTTAAACAGCGTCTCTCGCACCCGGTCGGTGGTGGGGCGCAGTCCGGCACTGTCCGGCACCGGCAATTTACGTCCGCGCCACTGGCCGCCAATGATGCGGATCTGCCCGGTTCCGCCTGTACTGCGGGGGTTTTTATTCATCTTGCTCACAACTCGTCATAATTTGTTGCGTAGTTTAACGGGCGAATCGGTGAGAAGAAACGTTAAAAAAGGGTGCTGTGGTGAGCTGGCTGGAAAGTGTTAGACTACTGAGTTGCTGAAGTCATGCATTATTCTGCGGTTTACGCCGGTCTGGCGATGACCAACTTTCATTGATTTACCCCTGGAAACCCTGCGCGACCGGGACAAAGCCATCGAGGAGTGTAGTCACACAATGGCAAAAGAGAAAAAACGTGGCTTTTTTTCCTGGCTGGGATTTGGCAAAGAGGAAGAGAAACAACCTGCAGCGGAAGAGCAGACACAACAGGTCGCAGAACCCGCTCAGCAGCAGCCAGAACAGGAAGCCCCGGCTTTAAGTCAGGCAGAAGCACAGGCGGAAGAGACGGTTGCCATTACCGAAACGGTAGCCAGCGAGCAGCATGAGGCGGACGTAACCGCGGCCGCGCCATCTGAAGCGGCACCGGCGGCGCTGGATGACGCTGGATCTGTCGTTACCGAATCTGACGCTATCACTGAATCTGCTGCACCTGAACATGACGACGCGCCGGTCATTGACGCCGACGCCGTGGTCATGCCGGTTGAGGATGCCGTCTCCTCAGACGCACCGTTAAGTGACGAGGAGCTGACGGCGCTGGCACTGGGCGATGCCGCCGTCGTTGAAACGACACCGGATGACGCCGTGGCTCCGCTGAGCGAAGCGGAGCTGACCGCGCTGGCGCTGGGTGACGCAGAGATTATCGACACGCCGCACAGCGACGCGGATGCCCTGTACAGCAAGCAGGATTCTGCCGCACGGGCAGAGGACGATGCGGATACGGAAACCCTGCCCGGCGAGGCCGACGCGCCGCTGAGCGAGGATGAGCTGACCGCGCTGGCGCTGGCCGACGCGGAGGTGATCGCTGAGGAACCGGCGGACGAGAGCGCCTCTGATACCGTCAGCGATCTGCCGCTGGCTGCTGCGCCATTCATCGCCCAGGAGCAGGAGCGTCCCGCCAAAGAGGGCTTCTTTGCCCGCCTGAAACGCAGCCTGGTGAAAACCCGTCAGAACCTCGGTTCCGGTTTTATCAGCCTGTTCCGGGGCAAAAAGATTGATGACGATCTGTTTGATGAGCTGGAAGAGCAGCTGCTGATTGCGGATGTGGGTGTGGATACCACGCGCCGCATCATTACGCATCTGACCCAGCAGGCAAACCGCAAGCAGCTGCGCGACGCGGAAGCGCTCTATGGCCTGCTGAAGGCGGAGATGGCGTCGATTCTCGCCAAAGTCGACGCGCCGCTGGACGTTTCAGGCAAAACACCGTTTGTGATCCTGATGGTGGGCGTCAATGGCGTGGGGAAAACCACCACCATCGGTAAGCTGGCGCGCCAGTATCAGGCCGAAGGCAAATCCGTGATGTTAGCGGCGGGCGATACCTTCCGTGCGGCAGCGGTTGAGCAGCTGCAGGTGTGGGGCCAGCGCAACAACATTCCGGTGATTGCCCAGCACACCGGCGCAGATTCCGCCTCGGTGATCTTCGATGCGATTCAGGCGGCGAAATCGCGTGGCGTGGATGTGCTGATTGCCGACACCGCCGGGCGTCTGCAGAACAAATCGCACCTGATGGAAGAGCTGAAAAAAATCACCCGCGTGATGAAAAAGCTGGATGAGTCCGCGCCTCACGAAGTGATGCTGACGCTGGACGCCAGCACCGGACAGAATGCAGTCAGCCAGGCCCGGCTGTTTAACGAAGCGGTCGGCCTGACCGGTATTGCGCTCACCAAACTGGATGGCACCGCTAAAGGCGGCGTGATCTTCTCGGTGGCCGATCAGTTCGGTATTCCGATTCGCTACATTGGTGTCGGTGAAGGCATTGAAGATTTACGACCGTTTAAGGCGGACGATTTTATTGAGGCACTGTTTGCCCGAGAGGACTAATTAGGATGATTCGCTTTGAAGAGGTCAGTAAGGCATATCTCGGCGGACGTCAGGCGCTGCAGGGGGTAGATTTCCATCTGCGCCCCGGCGAAATGGCGTTTCTCACCGGCCACTCCGGTGCCGGTAAGAGTACCCTGCTGAAGCTGATTTGTGGCATTGAGCGCCCGAGTGCCGGAAAAATCTGGTTCAGTGGCCATGACATTTCCCGTCTGCGGAACAGTGAAGTGCCGTTTCTGCGTCGTCAGATCGGCATGATCTTCCAGGACCACCACCTGCTGATGGATCGCTCGGTCTATGACAACGTGGCGATCCCGCTGATTATCTCGGGCGCCAGTGGCGAAGATATCCGTCGTCGCGTGTCGGCCGCGCTGGATAAAGTGGGTCTGCTCGACAAAGCGAAAAGTTATCCGATTCAGCTTTCTGGTGGTGAACAGCAGCGTGTCGGCATCGCCCGTGCGGTAGTGAACAAACCGTCGGTGCTGCTGGCGGATGAACCGACCGGTAACCTCGACGACGCGCTGTCAGAAGATATTCTGCGCCTGTTCGAAGAGTTTAACCGCGTTGGCGTCACCGTCCTGATGGCAACGCATGACAGCGGCCTGATCGCCCGACGCAACTACCGGATGATGACGCTGAATCAGGGACGCCTGCACGGAGGCCACGATGGTCAATAAACGCATTAAACGTCCGGCGGCACCGAAAGCAAAGCAGCCGTCGAAGAGTAAAGCGCTGAAAGGTGGCTGGCAGGAGCAGTGGCGCTATGCGCTGCGCGGCACCCTCTCTGATATGTGGCGTCAGCCGCTGGCTACGCTGCTGACGGTGATGGTGATCGCCATCTCCCTGACCCTGCCCAGCGTCTGCTACATGGTGTGGAAAAACGTCAGCCAGGCGGCGACCCAGTGGTATCCGGCACCGCAGTTAACCGTCTATCTCTCCAAGACCCTGGATGACAGCGCGGCCGAAAATGTGGTGGCGCAGCTCAAGCAGGTGGAAGGGGTGGATAACGTCAACTACCTGACGCGCGAAGAGGCGCTGAACGAGTTCCGTAACTGGTCAGGCTTTGGCGGCGCGATGGATATGCTGGAGCAGAATCCGCTGCCCGCCGTCGCGATCATTACGCCGAAGCTCAATTTCCAGAACTCCGACACCATGCAAAGCCTGCGCGACCGCGTGACGAAAGTGCAGGGCGTGGATGAAGTCCGGATGGATGACAGCTGGTTTGCACGACTGGCCGCGCTGACCGGGCTGGTGGGGCAGATCGCGTCAATGATTGGCGTACTGATGATCGTGGCGGTGTTCCTGGTGATCGGCAACAGCGTCCGGCTCAGCATCTTCGCCCGGCGTGACACCATTAACGTTCAGAAGCTGATCGGCGCGACGGATGGCTTCATCCTGCGGCCTTTCCTCTATGGCGGGGCGCTGCTGGGCTTCAGCGGAGCGGTGCTGTCGCTGCTGCTGTCGGAAGTGCTGGTGCTGCGCCTGCAGTCGGTGGTTGCCAGCGTGGCGACCGTCTTCGGCACCACCTTCTCGCTGGAAGGCTTCTCCTGGGATGAAGCGCTGCTGCTGCTGCTGATTGCGGCGATCATCGGCTGGGTGGCGGCCTGGCTGGCCACGGTACAACATTTACGCCGATTTACGCCGCAGTAAACGCCTGCAACATTTTTTTGTTATAATGGTCCTCTGCTACCGACAGTGTATGCAGAGGACCTTTCCCCCTCTTCCCTTCCTGTCATCTGTGTGTAAAATATTCACTGCTATAATTGAACTTGTGGATAACTTTCACACTCTAAGTAGCACAGATTGCTTTCGGATTTCGCGCGACGTTGACTTAATGTATCGTCTGCGCAGGGAAATGTGCGGCAATTCCATTGAATTTGTGAGGGTTTGAATGACCAAAGAAATGCAAACTTTAGCTATTGCTTCTCCGGGTACCCTGGATTCTTACGTCCGGGCTGCCAACACCTGGCCGATGCTGTCGGCAGAAGAGGAAAAAGCGTTAGCTGAACGGCTGCATTACCAGGGCGATCTGGATGCAGCTAAGACGCTGATCCTGTCACACCTACGCTTTGTAGTTCATATCGCTCGTAATTACTCCGGTTACGGCTTGCCACAGGCTGACCTGGTTCAGGAAGGTAATATCGGCCTGATGAAAGCGGTGCGCCGCTTCAACCCGGAAGTTGGCGTGCGCCTGGTTTCATTCGCCGTGCACTGGATTAAAGCCGAGATTCACGAGTACGTGCTGCGTAACTGGCGTATCGTGAAAGTCGCGACCACCAAAGCACAGCGTAAGCTGTTCTTTAACCTGCGTAAAACCAAGCAGCGTCTGGGCTGGTTCAATCAGGACGAAGTTGAGATGGTTGCGCGTGAGCTGGGCGTAAGCAGCAAAGACGTACGTGAAATGGAATCGCGTATGGCTGCCCAGGATATGACCTTTGATATGTCTGCCGACGATGAGAGCAGTGAAGGCCGCTCCATGGCCCCGGTGCTCTATCTCCAGGATAAGACCTCTGACTTTGCTGATGGCATTGAAGAGGATAACTGGGACGCACACGCCGCTGACAAGCTGAGCTATGCGATGGAAGGCCTGGATGAGCGCAGTCAGCACATCATCCGCGCCCGCTGGCTGGACGAAGACAACAAAACCACGCTGCAGGAGCTGGCCGATCAGTATGGCGTTTCAGCCGAACGAGTCCGGCAGCTGGAGAAGAACGCCATGAAAAAACTGCGTATGGCGATCGAAGCGTAATACCCACAGGGGCGACAGCATGTCGCCCCTGTTGCTTTCTGTCACCCCGGACTGTCACACCTCTTCCGCCATCCCCTCTGCGTCATCTGTTGCCCGTATCCAGCCGTCACTCTGCGCCCGGAAGCCGCACGCCTGCATAAACGCCGCCCGCACCTGCTGATCGTCACTGCCATCATCGGCAATCCACCAGTCCGCTATCGATCCGTTCTGCGCAATCGTCTCTTCCAGCAGGTAGTGGCCCACACCGCGTCGCCGCGTCACGTCACGCACCGCCAGCCGGTGGATCTTGCCGTGCGTACCGGAGATTTCCAGCTGTAACCCCGCCAGCAGCCGATCGTTAAAGCGCGCCGCATAGAGACGATGGCGCTCATCCAGCCGCTGTTCCAGTTCCTGAATGTTCAGATCGGGCCAGACCTTGCCCAGATCGATGTGGTCCTGCGGCGTCAGCGTGGTTAAACGCTGGATAGTCAGCTTCATAACAAAAACCTCTAAAAAAGGGGAAAGTGCAGCGAAAGTATACAACCAGAGCGCCACCACATTTTCATCAATAAAACAGGTCAAAAGATGGCCTGGGTGCCAGGATAATAGGTGTAAACAGGTTAAGCCTGCGATCAACCCAGCATAATGCGCTGGCAAAGTGGTGAAAAACCGGCCATTGCCTCCAGTGTATTATGCTGTTTCACTCAGTCAATTCTGAATATGTCAGTTGATTTACAGAAGAAACATCCTGTTTAATAACCTGAAAAATAAAGCCTTATTACTAAAAAATGCCAGAAAAGTACGCTAACTCCTTCATGATCAATCAGTTTTCGACTTTATCTGGCAATGCACGCACTCACAACATACACGACAAAACAGATGGGGTAGTCAGGATGAAAATGAAAGGTCGCGCATTACTGGCGGGATGTGTAGCACTGGCGATGAGCCATGCGGCGCTGGCTGAAGATATTAAAGTGGCGATTGTTGGCGCAATGTCAGGTCCGGTGGCGCAGTACGGCGACATGCAGTTCGCGGGCGCTACTCAGGCGATTGAAGATATCAACGCCAAAGGCGGCGTTAACGGCAACAAACTGGTTGCGGTGAAATATGATGACGCCTGTGACCCGAAACAGGCCGTTGCGGTCGCGAACAAGGTGATTAACGACGGTATCCGTTATGTTATCGGCCATCTCTGCTCCTCTTCGACCCAGCCTGCGTCTGACATCTATGAAGATGAAGGCGTGCTGATGATTACCCCGGCGGCGACCGCACCTGACCTGACTTCCCGCGGCTATAAACTGATCATGCGCACCACCGGTCTGGACTCTGACCAGGGGCCGACCGCAGCCAAATACATTATGAGCGAGCTGAAGCCGCAGCGTATCGCCGTGGTGCACGACAAACAGCAATATGGTGAAGGCCTGGCGCGTTCCGTACAGGAGAGCCTGAAAAAGCAGGGCGCGAACATCGTCATGTTTGAAGGGATCACCGCAGGCGACAAAGATTTCTCTACGCTGGTGGCGCGCTTTAAGAAAGAGAACGTCGATTTCGTCTATTTCGGCGGCTACTACCCGGAGATGGGCCAGATCCTGCGTCAGGCGCGGGCGGCCGGTCTGAAAACGCAGTTTATGGGACCAGAAGGGGTGGGCAACGCCTCCCTGTCGAACATTGCCGGTGCGGCGTCTGAGGGCATGCTGGTCACGCTGCCGAAACGCTACGATCAGGTTGAAACCAACAAACCGATCGTTGACGCGCTGAAGGCGAAGAAACTTGATCCGACCGGTCCGTTCGTCTGGACCACCTATGCCGCGCTGCAATCGCTGACCACCGGCATGGAACGTAGCAAGAGCGAAGAGCCGGACGCTATCGTGAAGAACCTCAAAGAAGGGGCTGCGGTGCCAACCGTCATGGGCAACCTGAACTGGGATGAAAAGGGCGATCTCAAGGGCTTTGAATTCGGCATCTTCAAATGGCATGCCGATGGTACCTCGACCGCAGTGAAGTAAACCAGGCGGTTTTCTGGTGAGCCGGAGGCCAGCTAAGCGGTCTCCACTGACCGGCGACACGAACGCCTGGCACACCGCTGCCAGGCGTTTTTTGTACCCCGATCGCCTGCGATCGGATAAGTAAGGGTTAAGGTATGTCCGAGCAGTTCCTCTATTTCATTCAGCAGATGTTTAACGGTGTCACCCTCGGGAGCACCTACGCGCTGATCGCCATCGGTTACACCATGGTTTACGGCATTATCGGCATGATCAACTTCGCCCACGGCGAGGTGTACATGATCGGTAGCTATGTCTCCTTTATCGTGATTGCCGCCCTGATGATGATGGGCATCGACACCACCTGGCTGATGATTGCGGCTGGCTTTGTGATGGCAGTCATTATCTCCAGCGCTTACGGCTGGAGCATTGAACGCGTGGCCTACCGGCCCGTACGTTCCTCTAAGCGCCTGATTGCGCTCATCTCCGCCATCGGGATGTCGATCTTCCTGCAAAACTACGTCAGCCTGACTCAGGGCTCACGCGACCTGGCGCTGCCGAGCCTGATCACCGGACAGTGGACGGTGGGGGAGAGCAACGGGTTTGCCGCCACCATCTCAACCATGCAGATTGTTATCTGGGTGGTGACCTTCCTGGCGATGCTGGCGCTGACCACCTTTATCCGCTACTCCCGCATGGGCCGCGCCTGTCGCGCCTGCGCTGAAGATCTGAAAATGGCCAGCCTGCTGGGCATTAACACCGACCGCGTGATCTCGCTGACCTTCGTGATCGGGGCCGCGATGGCCGCGGTAGCAGGCGTGCTGCTGGGCCAGTTCTACGGCTCGATCAACCCCTTCATCGGCTTTATGGCAGGGATGAAAGCGTTTACCGCCGCCGTGCTGGGCGGGATCGGCAGTATTCCGGGCGCGATGATTGGCGGACTGGTGCTGGGTATCGCTGAAGCGCTGACGTCAGCCTATCTCAGCACGGAATATAAAGATGTGGTTTCGTTTGCCCTGCTGATTGTGGTGCTGCTGGTGATGCCGACCGGGATTCTGGGTCGTCCGGAGGTTGAGAAAGTATGAAGACCTCGTTTATCAACGCCCTGATCGCCTCGGTAATGCTGCTGGTGCTGGCCACCTTCTTTATGGGACTGCGCCTGACGCTGGATGGCACAAATCTGGTGGTGCAGAACGCGGGCAGCGTGCGCTGGAACTGGATCGCCGCAGGCTGTGCGGTGGTGTTTCTGTTCCAGCTGCTGCGTCCGGTCTGGCAGAGCAGCCTGAAGAAAGTCTCCGGTCCGTCGCTGGTGTTGCCGGGCTTTGATGGCTCAACGCCGAAGCAGAAGCTGGTGATGGCGGTGCTGATTATCGCCGCAGTCGCCTGGCCTTTCCTGGTGTCACGCGGCACCGTGGATATCGCCACGATGACGCTGATCTACGTGATGCTCGGCCTGGGCTTGAATGTGGTGGTGGGCCTGTCGGGCCTGCTGGTGCTGGGCTACGGTGGCTTCTACGCCATCGGTGCCTACACCTTTGCGCTGCTGAACCACTACTACGGCCTTGGCTTCTGGCAGTGTCTGCCGCTCTCCGGCATCGTGGCTGCGCTGTTTGGTCTGCTGCTGGGCTTCCCGGTGCTGCGACTGCGCGGCGATTATCTGGCCATTGTGACGCTGGGCTTCGGTGAGATTGTGCGTATCCTGCTGCTGAACAATACTGCGCTGACCGGCGGACCTAACGGCATCAGCCAGATCCCTAAACCGACTCTGTTTGGCCTGGAGTTCGGGCGTACCCCGCGCGAAGGCGGCTGGGATACCTTCCACAACTTCTTTGGCCTGAAGTACGACCCCAGCGACCGTATCATCTTCCTCTATCTGGTGGCGCTGCTGCTGGTGGTGGTGACGCTGTTCGTGATCAACCGGCTGCTGCGGATGCCGCTGGGCCGCGCCTGGGAAGCCCTGCGTGAAGATGAGATCGCCTGTCGCTCTCTGGGACTCAGCCCGACCCGCATCAAGCTGACCGCCTTTACTATCAGTGCCGCCTTTGCCGGATTCGCCGGCAGCCTGTTCGCGGCGCGCCAGGGCTTTGTCAGCCCGGAATCCTTTACCTTTGTCGAGTCCGCCTTTGTGCTGGCGATTGTGGTACTGGGTGGCATGGGATCGCAGTTCGCGGTGATTCTGGCTGCCATTCTGCTGGTGGTTTCCCGCGAGCTGATGCGCGATCTCAATGAGTACAGCATGCTGGTGCTGGGTGGCCTGATGGTGCTGATGATGATCTGGCGTCCGCAGGGCCTGCTGCCGATGAAGCGTCCGCATCTGAAGCTCAGAACCGGTAAACAAGGAGAAGAGGCATGAGTCAGCCTTTATTAGCCGTTGAAGGCCTGATGATGCGCTTCGGCGGTCTGTTAGCCGTAAACAATGTGGCGCTGGAGCTGCGTCCGCAGGAGATCGTTTCGCTGATTGGCCCTAACGGTGCCGGGAAAACCACGGTGTTCAACTGCCTGACCGGCTTTTACAAGCCAACCGGCGGCAGCATCACATTGCGTGACCAGCATCTGGAAGGCCTGCCGGGTCAGAAGATTGCGCGCATGGGCATTGTGCGAACCTTCCAGCACGTACGCCTGTTCCGTGAGATGACGGTGATTGAGAACCTGCTGGTGGCACAGCATCAGCACCTGAAGAGCGGCCTGTTTTCCGGCCTGCTGAAAACGCCCGCGTTTCGCCGCAGTGAGAGCGAAGCGCTGGATCGCGCGGCGACCTGGCTGGAGCGGGTCGGCTTACTCGACCTGGCTAACCGTCAGGCGGGCAATCTGGCCTATGGTCAGCAGCGCCGGCTGGAGATCGCGCGCTGCATGGTGACGCGCCCGGAGATCCTGATGCTGGATGAGCCGGCTGCGGGCCTCAACCCCAAAGAGACCCACGAGCTGGATGCGCTGATTGCGGAACTGCGTGGCGAACACAAGGTTTCGGTGCTGCTGATTGAACATGATATGAAGCTGGTAATGGGCATCTCTGACCGCATTTACGTGGTCAATCAGGGAACGCCGCTGGCTAACGGAACGCCGGAAGAGATTCGTAATAACCCGGATGTCATTCGCGCCTATTTAGGAGAGGCCTGAGATGGCAAATGCGATGTTAACCATTGAGAACGTCAGTGCGCATTACGGCAAAATTCAGGCGCTGCACAACGTCAGTCTTTACATCAATCAGGGCGAAATCGTCACCCTGATTGGTGCCAACGGCGCCGGGAAAACCACGCTGCTCGGCACGCTGTGCGGCGAACCGCGCGCGACCCAGGGCACCATTACCTTTGATGGCAAAACCATCACCGACTGGCAGACGGCGCGCATCATGCGTGAAGCGATTGCCATCGTGCCAGAGGGGCGGCGGGTCTTTTCGCGCATGACGGTGGAGGAGAATCTGGCGATGGGCGGCTTTTTTGCCAGCCGTCCGGACTACCTGTCGCGGATCAAGCGCGTGTATGAACTCTTCCCGCGTCTGGCGGAGCGTAAAATCCAGCGCGCCGGCACCATGTCCGGCGGTGAGCAGCAGATGCTGGCCATTGGCCGTGCGCTGATGAGCCAGCCGCGCCTGCTGCTGCTGGATGAGCCGTCGCTGGGACTGGCACCGATCATTATTCAGCAGATTTTCGACACCATTGAGCAGCTGCGCAGCGAGGGGATGACCATCTTCCTGGTGGAGCAGAATGCCAATCAGGCGCTGAAGCTGGCGGACCGGGGCTATGTGCTGGAGAACGGGCATGTGGTGCTGGAAGACACTGGTGCAGCATTACTCTCCAACGAAGCCGTCCGCAGCGCGTACCTGGGTGCCTGATGGGGCACGGCCTGGCTGGCTTGCCAGGTTCCGGTTGGGCAGTGCTCGCCATCCTCACGTACTACGTGTACGCTCCGGTGGCTGCGCGCTGTCCGCCCGCAACCTGCCTGCGCCGCCGACGGCCTTTGAAAGTGATGCGGAATGTGCCGACTACGGCCTTCAGCTTCAGTGAAGTGAAAGTCGCAGTCAGGCCTTTTCAGCGTCTAATCGCTCTGGATTTATGTAACTAAAAACTGGCAGCATGGGCGTTTTGCCGCCGCGCTGCCAGCGTCCTCTTTTCCTCAATAAAGCCTGTCACCCGCCTGTCATCTGCCTGTTATTAATCCGTCATTTTCCCGTGTCATGTTACTCCGCGAACCAGAAATCCGTGATTTCACGCGTATTTACCTGCACAGGAAAATTCTATGTCCGTCGTTACCTTTCGCCGTAGCCTGATGAGCGCGCTGCTCGGTCTGACCCTCAGCGGCCATGCCATCGCCGCCACCGAGATCCCTTTCTGGCACTCCATGGAAGGCGAGTTAGGCAAAGAAGTCGATTCGCTGGCTCAGCGCTTTAACCAGACCCATCCCGATTACAAAATCGTTCCGACCTACAAAGGTAACTACGAGCAGAGCCTGGCGGCCGGGATCGCGGCAGTGCGCAGCGGCAAAGCGCCTGCGGTGCTGCAGGTTTATGAAGTGGGCACGGCCACCATGATGGCTTCACAGGCGATTGTGCCGGTGCATCAGGTCTTCAAAGATGCCGGTATCCCCTTTGATGAAAAGCAGTTCGTGCCAACGGTCGCGGGCTACTACAGCAACAGCAAAGGCCAGCTGATCTCTCAGCCGTTCAACAGCTCCACCCCGGTGCTCTACTACAACAAAGATGCCTTTAAGAAAGCGGGTCTGAATCCCGATCAGCCCCCGAAAACCTGGCAGGAGCTGGCCACGGATGCCGCCGCGCTGCGTAAGTCGGGCATGAGCTGCGGCTACGCCAGCGGCTGGCAGGGCTGGATTCAGATCGAAAACTTCAGCGCCTGGCATGCGCTGCCCGTCGCCACGGAAAATAACGGCTTTGACGGCCTGGATGCGGTGCTGGAGTTCAACAAACCGGTGCAGGTGCGTCACATCGAAATGCTGGAAGCGATGAACAAAAAAGGGGACTTCACCTACTTTGGCCGCAAAGATGAGCCGACGGCGAAGTTCTACAACGGCGACTGCGGCATCACTACCGCCTCCTCCGGTTCGCTGGCCGATATCCGTCACTACGCAAAATTCAACTTCGGCGTCGGCATGATGCCGTATGACGACACCGTAAAAGGTGCGCCGCAGAACGCCCTGATTGGCGGAGCCAGTCTGTGGGTGATGAAAGGCAAAGATGCAGCAACGTATAAAGGCGTCGCGGAGTTCATGCAGTTCCTCGCGAAACCGGAAATCGCGGCGGAATGGCACCAGAAAACTGGCTACCTGCCGATTACCACTGCCGCCTATGAGCTGACGAAACAGCAGGGCTTCTACGACAAAAATCCGGGTGCAGATATCGCCACCCGTCAGATGATGAACAAACCGCCGCTGCCGTTCACCAAAGGCATACGTCTGGGCAATATGCCGCAGATCCGTGCCGTGATTGACGAAGAGCTGGAGAGCGTCTGGACCGGTAAACAGTCGCCGCAAAGCGCGCTGGATAACGCGGTCAAACGCGGCAACGAACTGCTGCGTCGCTTCCAGCAGCAGGTGAAGTAATCTGCCCGACAGGGCCAGTGCAGGCTGGCCCTCTCTCTTTCTGAATCAGAGTGCGCTATGTCTTCTTCTCGCCCGGTTTTTCGCACCAGCCTGCTGCCTTATCTGCTGGTACTGCCGCAGTTACTGATCACTGCGGTCTTCTTTCTCTGGCCTGCCGGTGAAGCGCTGTGGTACTCGCTGCAAAGCCTCGATCCCTTTGGCCTCTCCAGCCGCTTTGTCGGGCTGGAAAACTTCAGACGCCTGTTTGCCGATCCCTACTATCTCGATTCGTTCTGGACCACCCTGACATTCAGCGGCATGGTCACGGGGTTCGGCATGCTGTTTTCGCTGCTGCTGGCGGCGCTGGTCGATTATGTCGTGCGGCTGCGCCGCCTCTATCAGACCCTGCTGCTGCTGCCCTACGCCGTTGCGCCGGTAGTGGCCGCGGTGCTGTGGATGTTTCTGTTCAATCCCGGTCTGGGCCTCTTCAGCTACCTGCTGCACCACATCGGCTATGAGTGGAACTATGCGCAGAACAGCGGTCAGGCGATGTTCCTGATTGTTCTGGCGTCGATCTGGCAGCAGATGAGCTACAACTTCCTGTTCTTTTTCGCTGCTCTGCAGTCGATCCCGAAATCGCTGGTGGAAGCCGCCGCGATTGACGGTGCCGGGCCGGTGCGACGCTTCTTCAACCTCTCCCTGCCGCTGATTGCGCCGGTGAGCTTCTTTCTGCTGGTGGTGAATCTGATCTATGCCTTCTTCGACACCTTCCCGGTGATCGACGCGGCTACCGGCGGCGGGCCGGTGCAGGCGACCACCACGCTGATCTACAAAATCTACCGCGAAGGCTTCACCGGTCTGGACCTCTCCTCGTCGGCGGCGCAGTCGGTGGTGCTGATGCTGCTGGTCATCGGGCTGACGGTCATCCAGTTCCGCTTTGTTGAACGTAAGGTGCAATACCAATGATTGAGAATCGACGCGGGCTGGATCTCTTCAGCCACCTCGTGCTGGTACTGGGCGTGCTCACCATCCTGTTTCCGCTCTACGTCGCCTTTGTCGCCGCAACGCTGGATAACGAGGCGGTCTATCAGGTGCCGATGACGCTGGTGCCCGGCACCCATCTCTGGGAGAACGTCTCACGCATCTGGACTCACGGCGTCAACGGCAGCGGCCCGGCATTTGGTCTGATGCTGCTTAACAGCATGATCATGGCGCTCGGCATTACCTTCGGCAAAATCACCGTGTCGATGCTGTCGGCGTTTGCGCTGGTCTGGTTTCGCTTTCCGCTGCGCACGCTCTTCTTCTGGCTGATCTTTATCACCCTGATGCTGCCGGTGGAGGTGCGTATTTTCCCGACGGTGCAGGTGATTGCCGATCTCAATCTGCTCGACAGCTACAGCGGGCTGACGCTGCCACTGATGGCTTCAGCAACCGCCACCTTCCTGTTTCGTCAGTTTTTTATGTCGCTGCCGGATGAGCTGGTCGAAGCGGCGCGCATTGATGGGGCCAGCGCGATGCGCTTCTTTATCGACATCGTGCTGCCGCTCTCCAGAACCAATCTGGCGGCGTTATTCGTGATCACCTTTATCTACGGCTGGAACCAGTATCTCTGGCCGCTGCTGATTATCAATGACGCCAGCCTCGGCACGGCGGTGGCGGGGATTAAAAGCATGATCTCCAGCAGCGGTTCGCCGACCCAGTGGAACGAAGTGATGGCAGCAATGTTATTAACCCTGATCCCACCGCTGGTGGTGGTATTGGTCATGCAGCGTGCCTTTGTGCGCGGTCTGGTTGAGAGTGAGAAATAAGATGGCAGGCGTAACCCTTCAGGCAGTGACCAAATCCTATGACGGTAAAAATCAGATCATTCAGCCGCTGAACGTCACCATCCACGACGGCGAATTTATGGTGATGGTCGGCCCTTCCGGCTGCGGAAAATCGACCCTGCTGCGCATGGTGGCCGGTCTGGAGCGGGTCAGCTCCGGCGATATCTACATCGATAACCGGCGCGTCACCCAGGAGGAGCCGAAAGATCGTGGCATCGCGATGGTGTTCCAGAACTATGCACTCTATCCCCACATGTCGGTAGAGGAGAACATGGCGTATGGCCTCAAAATTCGCGGCATGGGCAAAGAGCAGATTCGTCAGCGGGTGCTCGACGCGGCGCGCAGTCTGGAGCTGGATCATCTGCTGACGCGGCGGCCGCGGGAGCTCTCCGGCGGACAGCGTCAGCGCGTGGCGATGGGCCGCGCTATCGTGCGCGAACCGGCGGTCTTTCTGTTTGATGAGCCGCTGTCGAATCTCGACGCCCGTCTGCGGGTGCAGATGCGGCTGGAGTTGCAGCAGCTGCATCGCCGCCTGCAGACCACCAGCCTCTATGTGACGCACGACCAGGTTGAGGCGATGACGCTGGCGCAGCGGGTGATGGTGATGAATAAAGGGGTGGTCGAGCAGCTTGGCACCCCGGTGGAGATCTATGAGCGTCCCGCCAGCCAGTTCGTCGCCGCGTTTATCGGCGCTCCTGCCATGAACCTGCTGAAAGGGCAGTTCAGCAGCGACGGGTCGCGCTTTAATCTCGACGCCTCGCACGCGCTGCCGCTGAGCGAGAGCAGGGCGAAATGGGCTGGCCGGCCGGTGGTGCTGGGTATCCGGCCAGAGCATATCCGGCAAAGCAGCCGCGAGCAGGGCGGCATCCCGCTGCGGGTGGACACACTGGAGATGCTGGGTGCCGATAATCTGGCCCATGGCCGCATCGGCGACACGCCGCTGGTGGTACGCTTAGCCCACAGTGAACGGCCGGAACCCGGCACGACGCTGTGGCTGCATCTGCCGTCAGATGCGTTACACTTCTTCGATTCAACCCATGGAAAGCGTCTGGAATGAGCACACAACACTGGCCCTATCCCCGCATCGTCGCTCACCGCGGCGGCGGTAAACTGGCACCGGAAAATACTCTGGCAGCCATCGACACCGGCGCGAAGTTTGGACATCAGATGATTGAATTTGATGTCAAACTCTCGGCCGATGCGCAGATTTTTCTGCTGCACGACGATACGCTGGATCGCACCAGTAACGGCTGGGGCGTGGCGGGTCAGCTGCCGTGGGAAAAGTTATCGCAGCTTGATGCGGGCGGCTGGTTTGGCAACGCCTTCTCGGGCGAAAAGCTGGCGCGGCTGGATCAGGTGGCGGCGCGCTGCCGTCAGCATCAGATGATGGCCAACATCGAAATCAAACCCACCACCGGCAGCGAGACCGAAACCGGCCGTGCCGTGGCGCAGGCCGCGGCAATGCTGTGGCAGGATCAGACCGCGCCGCTGCTCTCGTCGTTCTCTTTTGAGGCGCTGGAAGCCGCCATGCAGGCAGAGCCGCAGCTGCCGCGAGGGCTGCTGTCGCACAGCTGGGACCCGCAGTGGCGGGAAAAGACCACGGCGCTGGCGTGCGTCTCCATCCACCTCAACCATAAAGTGCTGACCGCGGAGCGGGTTGCCGAGCTGAAAAGCGCGGACCTGAAGATTCTGGTCTACACCGTGAACAGTCCGGATCGGGCGCGGGAGTTACTGAAATGGGGCGTCGATGCCATCTGTACCGACGCAATCGACATCATCGGCCCCGACTTCGGTTAGTTCTGATTTGAATTCTGATTCTGCTGCCCCGGCTGCGTGGTGATTACCCGCTGCCGGGCGCTGTCGCGCTGTTCCTGCATTTTACGCTGCATATCCTGAGTCTGACGCTGCTGATCCTGGCGCAGCTTCAGCTGTTGCTGCTGCTGCTGGGTCTGCATCTGTGACTGCATCCGCTGCTGGCTGGGATTATAGCCCGGCCGGTTCGGGTCATTAGTGCTGTTCAGCGTATTCGCCTGGCTGGCGAAAGGCAGCAGGGCGGCTAAAACAATCATCCACTTTTTCATCACTCCTCCTTTCTGAACGCCACAGGGTTATGGGTGCACAACGGCGCACACCGGCTTCTGGGTCGCAACCATAAGTTTACCCGATATCACAGACCTGACCTTCAGATGTATTCCTGATTTGACTTAACCCTGACACTTTTGCTGTATTTGTAAGCACTTGCAGAAATGATAAAAAAATGTAAATAACAACACGGGATGGTGACAGGATGAAAATGCAGCAAACGGTGCGTCAGCTTAGCTGCTCGCTGGTGATGAGTTTTACCGTCGTGGCGGGCGCTAATGCCGCGCCGACGCAGGCGCCGCCCGTCTCCTATGGCGTGGACAGCGACACGTTTCACCCGGTCAAAGCGCAGCACGGCATGGTGGCGTCGGTAGACGCGATGGCGACCCAGGTCGGCGTAGAGATTCTGCGTCAGGGCGGTAATGCCGTTGACGCCGCCGTCGCCGTGGGTTTTGCGCTGGCGGTCACCCACCCGCAGGCGGGCAACCTTGGCGGAGGCGGCTTTATGCTGCTGCGTACCGCCTCGGGCCGTGCCACCGCCATCGATTTCCGTGAAATGGCACCGGGTCGGGCATCGCGCGATATGTTTCTGGATAAGCAGGGCAATGCCGACAGCAAGCTGTCGCTGACCTCACATCTCGCGTCCGGTACCCCCGGCACCGTAGCGGGTCTGGCGCTGGCCGCACACAAATATGGCACTCTGCCGCTGAGCACCCTGCTGGCACCGGCTATCCGGCTGGCGCGGGATGGCATTCCGGTTAACGATGCGCTGGCCGATGACCTGAAAACCTACGGCAAAGAGGTGCTGATCACCCATCCCAACAGCAAGGCGATCTTCTACAAGCCAGACGGCACACCGTGGCAGAAGGGCGATCGGCTGGTGCAGAAGAATCTCGCTCACAGCCTGCAACTGATCGCCCGTCAGGGGCCGGATGCCTTTTATAAAGGCGAAATTGCGGATGAGATCGCCGGAGAGATGGCTCAGCACGGCGGGCTGATCACCAAAGCGGATCTGGCGGCCTATCGTGCCGTCGAGCGCAAGCCGATTAGCGGCACCTACCGTGGCTATGAGGTCTTCTCCATGCCACCGCCGTCGTCCGGGGGCATTCACATCGTGCAGATCCTCAATATTCTGGAGAATTTCGATCTGGCGAAGATGGGCTTTGGCAGTGCGGATGCCATGCAGGTGATGGCGGAAGCGGAAAAATATGCCTACGCCGACCGCTCAGAGTATCTCGGCGATCCCGATTTCGTGAAGGTGCCGTGGCAGGCGCTGACCAGTAAAGCCTACGCTAAGACGCTGGCGCAGCAGATCGATGTGGCGAAAGCGCGCCCCTCAAGCGAGATCAAGCCGGGTAAACTCGACCCCTACGAAAGCAACCAGACCACCCACTTCTCGGTGGTGGATAAGCAGGGGAATGCGGTTGCGGTGACCTATACGCTGAACACCTATTTCGGCAGCGGCATTGTGGCAGGCAAGAGCGGCATTCTGATGAACAACGAGATGGATGATTTCTCTGCTAAACCCGGAACGCCTAATGTCTATGGGCTGGTGGGCGGTGAAGCGAATGCGGTGCAGCCAGCGAAACGCCCGCTGTCGTCGATGTCGCCGACTATCGTGGCCAAAGGGGGCAAAACCTGGCTGGTGACCGGCAGCCCGGGCGGCAGCCGCATTATCACCACCGTGCTGCAGATGGTGGTTAACAGCATCGATTTTGGCATGAACGTGGCGGAAGCGACTAACGCACCGCGGTTCCACCATCAGTGGCTGCCGGACCAGTTGCGGGTAGAGAAGGGCTTCAGTCCGGACACGCTGCGTCTGCTGGAAGCCAGAGGTCAGCATGTGAAGGTGCTGCCTGCGATGGGCAGTACCCAGAGCATCATGATTGGGCCGGATGGCATGCTGTATGGCGCGTCTGACCCGCGCAGCATCGATGATTTAAGTGCGGGTTACTGATACAAACCTGACCCAGGTGAATCTGACAGCAATAAATAAGCTTAACGCGCAGGGAGCGGGGTCAGAAGAGGAAAGCGTCCCGCGCCAGGACGGCGCGGGCCGAGCGTGTCATGGATGACGGCTTTTGCGTCTTTCCGATCTGACCCCGTTTCCTGTGCAGGCGCTGACTGACAGCGAAACGTGCCAGGGTTTTCAGCACAAAGGGCACCAGCAGGTGCCCTTTTTCATCATCACAGGTCAGGGTTTAATCCGCGCCATGTAGTACGCATCGATGAGTTCACCGTGCCGTATAGCGAACTCGCGCGCCGTTCCCTCAATCTCAAAACCAAATCGCTGATAAAGGGCGATGGCCGGCGCATTGTCGACGAACACCGTCAGCTCCATTCGGTTCACCTGAAGCCAGTTATCACACATGGCGACCATTTCACGCATCAGTGCGCTGCCGACGCTCCGCTGCCGGTAACGCGCATCCACCCCCATTCCCAGTGAAGCGGCGTGACGGCGTCTGGGGCGCTCTTCTACTTTTAACGCGCTTTGCCCGACAACCTCATCATCAATGCAGGCAGCCAGCAGGTATGAATGGGGCTGAGGCGTGGCGAGGCGGGTATGCCACCCCTGCAGGGATGAATGGGGCAGGTGGAGGGTGCCAGCCTGGGTATCGGGCTGGCTGTAAATCCGGTGCAGTGCAGCAGCATCTTCAGGTATAACGTGCCGGACAACGATTTCACTCATGGTCGCTCCTTTCGCCGTTAAAAACCTTTTAAACATCAAGGTATTCAATCCGTTAATCAAGTGAAAAAGTGCGAAAACCGCTTTACAGACGCGAATGATAATGATTATTATTGTCATGCGTTCCCGGGAGGTCGCCCGACAGCCTGAGAAAGCACGACATTGCTCACATTGCTTCCAGTATTATTTAGCCAGCCAGGGCGCTGGCTTTTTTTTTGCCCGCTCTCCTTCAGCCTTTTTCAGCCACTGCGCAACCCTTGTTCAACTATTTTGAACAGAGGAGTGAAGTTTTTCAGCTATCAATCAGACCGTCTCAGGCACAGACTATGAAAAAACATTGAGGAGATCTGAAAATGATTTATGTACGCAAAGCTGAAGAACGCGGTCACGCAAACCACGGCTGGCTCGATAGCTGGCACACCTTCTCATTCGCCAACTATTACGACGCGAACTTCATGGGCTTCTCCGCGCTGCGGGTGATTAATGAAGACGTGATCGACGGCGGTCAGGGGTTTGGTACCCACCCGCATAAAGATATGGAAATCCTGACCTACGTGCTCTCCGGTACGGTTGAGCATCAGGACAGCATGGGCAACAAAGAGCAGATCCCGGCAGGGGAGTTCCAGATCATGAGCGCCGGTACTGGCGTGCGTCACTCGGAGTACAACGCCAGCGAAAGCGAACCGTTGCACCTCTATCAGATCTGGATCATTCCTGAGCGTACCGGCATTGAGCCGCGCTACGATCAGCGCCGCTTCCCGGATGTGCAGGGACGTCAGCTGGTGCTCAGCCCGGATGCCCGTGAAGGGTCGCTGAAAGTCTATCAGGACATGACTCTGTCGCGCTGGGTACTGGGTGCCGGTGAACAGGATAACGTGGCGATTGAGCCCGGTCGTCGCATCTGGATCCAGGTCGTCAAAGGCAACGTGAGCGTAAACGGTAACGCGGTGACCACCAGCGATGCCCTCGCCATCTGGGATGAAAGCGCGCTTACGCTGGAAGCCAGCACGGCCGCAGAAGTTCTGCTGTTTGATCTGCCACCGGTCTGAGAAAACTGACGGGCGCACCCCGGTGCGCCCCGCTGGCAATTTTGTGACAGAAAAGTGATAGACTCATCGTACTTTAGCTTTCAGGGCGATCCCAGGCGCTACGATGAAGAAGAAAAGACCGGTATTACAGGACGTTGCCGATCGCGTCGGCATTACCAAGATGACCGTCAGCCGCTACCTGCGCAATCCTGAGCAGGTTTCTGTTGCCCTGCGGGATAAGATCGCGGTGGCACTGGATGAGCTGGGTTATATCCCTAATCGCGCCCCCGATATGCTTTCGAACGCCACCAGCCGTGCGATTGGCGTGCTGCTGCCGTCACTGACCAACCAGGTCTTTGCTGACGTTCTGCGCGGCATTGAAGCCGTCACGGATGAAGCGAACTACCAGACGCTCGTCGCCCACTTTGGTTACAACCCACAGAAAGAGGAGCTGCAACTGCGCTCACTGCTGGGCTGGAACATTGATGGGGTGATCCTTACCGAACGCACCCATACCCCGGGCACGCTGCGCATGCTGGAAGTGGCGGGCATCCCGGTCATCGAGATGATGGACAGCGTTACGCCCTGCCTGGACATGGCGGTCGGCTTTGATAACGTCGAAGCGGCCCGGCAGATGACCCAGGCGATCCTCGGCAAAGGACATCGCCACACCGTTTATCTTGGCGCACGCCTGGATGAGCGTACCCTGCAGAAGCAGCGTGGTTACGAAATCGCGATGCGCGAAGCCGGGCTGACGCCGCGCAGCGTCATGATGGAAGATGCCTCTTCATTCAGTGCCGGTGGCGATCTGCTGCGTGAGGCGCAGCGTCTTTATCCTGAAACCGACAGCCTCTTCTGTACCAACGACGACCTGGCGGTCGGCGCGATGTTTGAGTGCCAGCGCCAGGGATTGCGGGTGCCCGATCAGATGGCGATTGCCGGTTTCCATGGTCACGATATCAGTCAGGTGGTGACGCCTCAGCTGGCTACGGTGCTGACGCCGCGTGATCGCATCGGGCGCGAAGCCGCAGCGCTGCTGCTGGCGCGCATCGCCGGTGAAAGCCGCGAAACGCGCATGCTCGACACCGGTTTTGCGATCAGTGAAGGCGGCAGCATCTGATTGTGGCGTTTTTATGAGTCAGCTCACACTTTGAGGCTTTTCCGGGTAAAAAGGTTGCCACGCTGTTAAGCGGCCAGGAGAATAAGAAACGACATTGTTATCGGTAACATTGGCAAATTCTCACCTGCCGGAGCAGAAAAATGACTACGCAATCCCCGTCGCATCACGTTTTTATCCTGATGGGCGTTTCAGGCAGCGGAAAGTCTGCCGTCGCCAATCAGGTCTCTCACCAGCTGAATACAGCCTTTCTTGACGGCGATTTTCTCCACCCCCGTGCCAACATTCTGAAGATGGCCGATGGTCACCCGCTGGATGACAACGATCGTCAGCCGTGGTTACAGGCCCTGAACGATGCCGCTTTTGCCATGCAGCGCACCCAGGCGATCTCCATCATTGTCTGCTCGGCCCTGAAGAAACGTTATCGCGACATTCTGCGTCAGGGAAATGACAACCTGCGTTTCATCTACCTGAAAGGGGACTTCGACACCATTGAAGCCCGCCTGAAAGCGCGCAAAGGGCACTTCTTCAAGCCGCAGATGCTGGTGACGCAGTTCGCAACGCTGGAAGCGCCAGGCAGCGACGAGCCGGATGTACTGGAAGTGGATATCACGCATTCACTGGATGAGGTTGTGGCGGCTACGGTTGCGACTATCCGGGACGCTATCAGTCAGGGTTAGAGATGAATACCGCAACACTCGTTTTGACCGCAGCAGGCTCCGTCCTGCTGCTGCTTTTTCTGGTGATGAAGGCGCGTATGCACGCCTTTGTCGCACTCATGTTAGTGTCAATCGGTGCCGGACTGTTCTCCGGCATGCCTCTGGATAAGATTGCGGACACCATGCAGAAGGGGATGGGCGGCACGCTCGGCTTCCTCGCTATCGTGGTGGCGCTGGGCGCGATGTTCGGCAAAATCCTGCATGAAACCGGGGCCGTGGATCAGATTGCTATCCGGATGCTGAAAACCTTTGGTCAGAGCCGTGCCCACTACGCCATGGGGATTGCCGGTCTGATCTGCGCGCTGCCGCTCTTCTTTGAGGTGGCTGTCGTGCTGTTGATCAGCATCGCTTTTGCCGTGGCGCGGCGAACCGGGGGCAATCTGGTGAAGCTGGTTATCCCGCTCTTTGCCGGGGTGGCCGCCGCCGCCGCGTTTCTGCTGCCGGGGCCGGCTCCGATGCTGCTGGCTTCACAGATGCACGCTGACTTTGGCTGGATGATCCTGCTGGGGCTGTGTGCGGCGATCCCCGGGATGCTGATTGCCGGGCCGCTGTTTGGCAATTTCATTGCGAAGCACGTCTCCTTCAGCGCCCCGCCGGAAGATCATCAGCCGGATGTCGATGAGAACCAGCTGCCCTCATTTGGCTTCAGCCTCTCTCTGATCCTGTTTCCGCTGGTGCTGGTCGGCCTGAAAACCATTGGCGCCCGCTTCACCACCGAAGGGACCTCGCTGTATGCGTGGCTGGAATTTATCGGCCATCCTTTCACCGCGATCCTGCTGGCGCTGCTGGTGGCGATTTATGGTCTGGCTTATCGTCAGGGCATGGATAAAGAGCGGGTGATGCAGGTGTGCGGCAGCGCGCTGCAACCGGCGGGGATTATCCTGCTGGTGATTGGCGCGGGCGGCGTGTTCAAGCAGGTGCTGGTGGACTCCGGTGTGGGTCCGGTGCTGGGTAACGCGCTGACCGGCGCGGGCCTGCCGATTGCGCTGGCCTGCTTTATCCTGTCAGGTGCGGTACGGGTCATTCAGGGGTCGGCAACGGTCGCCTGTCTGACCACGGTCGGGCTGATCATGCCGGTGATTGAACCGCTGCACTACAGCGGCGCGCAGCTGGCGGCGCTGTCGATCTGTATCGGCGGCGGCTCCATCATCATCAGTCATGTGAACGATGCCGGTTTCTGGCTGTTTGGCCGCTTTACCGGGGCCAGCGAAGCGGAAACGCTGAAGACATGGACGCTGATGGAGACGATTCTCGGCACGACCGGGGCTATCGTCGGTATGATTGCTTTCGCACTGCTTTCCTGACCAGCCTGACGGGCTCTCTGCCCGTCAGGTTTTTTCGCGCGAGCAGGGGAAGAGTAAAAACGGGAACAGCAGATAAGGCGCCACCATCAGAAGGAGAATGACGCCGCGTGAATAGCCAGCGTCATTTATTCTCCTCACCGCGCAGGAAAAAACCGGCAAAATAAACAGCAGCAGCGGGATTAAACCGGGTTCATGCCCACCTTCTTCTTATCAGAGCAAAAATAACCAGCGTGATGGCGGCGGAAGCCAGGTAAATCCAGGCAAAATCAGTGACGTCAATCTTCATCAACTGCACAGTATTTAACGCCGCTTTCCGGCCCGGGACAGAGAATAAGGTCAGGCCAGCTAAGCAAACGCTATTTGCCAGAAAGAATAGCGACTGAAAGGCGGTTTCTTTAGCCACGGACAGCAAGGCAATTTTCCTGAAGCTCCACCAGGCGACCAGATAAAACAGCAGCCAGAACAGCGCGCAGAGTAGCGGGGCAACCAGATAACTGCGCATCTCTGTGATCACCCCTGAATGGCCGCTGCTGGCATAGTGCAGGACAGCCTGAAAAGAGACGTAACCCGTTATCAGATAGAGCGCGCCGAAAAAAAACTGTAATAACAACCTCATGATATTTCCCTCCGGGTTTTCAGATGCTGCATCCGCTGCGGCAGCTTTTTTCCGGGCACCCTCACCCCTGTTTACTTTTTGCATCGTACTTTCTGGTGGCCATCGCGTCACCTTTATCGCCCTCAGACACTACAAAACGGGCATCTGAATGGCCATAACGACCGACCGGAATCGCTGCCTGAACAGGTTGCATGGTCGGCCTGTGGGGGTAAAGGATAACGGTGCGCTTATAACTTCAGATACGCGCGGATGCCGTCCAGGAACATCTGGGTCGCCAGCATAATCAGTATCAACCCCATCAGACGCTCCAGCGCGTTGACCCCTTTATCACCCAGCAGACGCAGGAACAGACCTGACATCAGCAGAATGCCGACCGTCACGCCCCAGGCGATCAACAGTGCGCCCACCAGGTGGGACATCTGATGTGGATACTGATGCGAGAGCAGCATCAGCGTCGCCAGCAGCGACGGCCCGGCGACCAGCGGAATCGCCAGCGGCACCAGGAACGGCTCTTCCCCTGCCGGTAAACCAGAGCTGCTGCTCTCGGCCGACGGGAAAATCATCTTGATGGCGATAAGAAACAGGATGACGCCGCCGGAAATCGACACCGTTTCGGTGCGCAGATTTAAAAAGGCCAGAATGCGCTCGCCGGTAAACAGAAACAGCAGCATGATAATCAGGGCGATCAGCATTTCGCGGATCAGCACCACCCGCCGCCGTTTCGGCTCCAGATGCTTTAAAACCGACATAAAAATCGGCAGATTGCCCAGCGGATCCATAATTAACAACAATAATATTGTCGCCGAAATCATTTCAGTCATTGGTTTAACGCCATCCCGTCCGCCAGAAAGCGGAGTTATTAGTTACGCTGCTGAAAAAGTTAGCGTAATCGAATTAATTCACTTGCCACCAGGCCTGCATTTTGTAGAGTGAGCAGACAGAGGTAAATCCTATTATTACGCAGAGCGGCGTGAACATAGCACGCCGCTCTCTCCACTGAAATGAAAGCAGGTGAAATCTGCCTGAGACGGACACGACATGAAGAATGTAGGTTTTGTTGGTTGGCGCGGTATGGTCGGCTCCGTGCTGATGTCCCGCATGAGCGAAGAGCGCGATTTTGATGCAATCAATCCGGTCTTCTTCTCGACGTCGCAGCATGGTCAGGCGGCTCCGTCGTTTGCGGGCAAGCAGCAGGGCGCACTGCAGGATGCCTTTGATCTTGAGGCGCTGCGTGCGCTGGACATCATTATCACCTGTCAGGGCGGCGACTACACCAGCGATGTCTATCCTAAGCTGCGCGCCAGCGGCTGGCAGGGCTACTGGATCGATGCGGCCTCGACGCTGCGCATGCAGGACGATGCCATCATCATCCTCGATCCGGTCAACCACGCGGTGATCCGTCAGGGCATCGACCAGGGCATCAAAACCTTCGTCGGCGGTAACTGCACCGTCAGCCTGATGCTGATGTCGCTGGGCGGCCTGTTCGCGCAGGACCTGGTGGAGTGGGCCTCTGTCGCCACCTATCAGGCGGCGTCAGGCGGCGGCGCGCGCCACATGCGTGAACTGCTGACCCAGATGGGCATGCTGCACGACCACGTTGCGCCTGCGCTGCAGAATCCGGCCTCAGCAATTCTCGACATCGAGCGCAGCGTGACCGACTTCACCCGTTCCGGCACTCTGCCGACCGATAACTTCGGCGTGCCGCTGGCAGGCAGTCTGATTCCGTGGATCGACAAACAGCTGGAGAATGGCCAGAGCCGCGAAGAGTGGAAAGGCCAGGCGGAGACCAACAAGATCCTCGCGACCCGCAACGTCATTCCGGTTGATGGCTTGTGCGTGCGTGTGGGTGCACTGCGCTGCCACAGCCAGGCGTTTACCCTGAAGCTGAAGCGCGATCTGCCGCTGTCTGAAATTGAACAGCTGCTGGCCTCTCATAACGAGTGGGTCAAAGTGGTGCCGAATGACCGCGAGCTGACGATGCGGGAACTGACCCCTGCGGCCGTGACCGGTACGCTGACCACGCCGGTTGGCCGTCTGCGCAAACTGAATATGGGGCCGGAGTATCTCTCCGCCTTCACGGTAGGCGACCAGCTGTTATGGGGCGCAGCCGAACCGCTGCGTCGCATGCTGCGGTTGTTAATCGACTAAGAAAAATATCGCCAAAGGCCGGATTTATCCGGCCTTTTTTTTGCTTTGCAGTACGTGAAACAACCTGCCGTTTCGCTTACTCAGTGATCAGCTTCCCCTTTTTAGCGGCCGGCAAAGAATATTTTGCTTTCAGCCATGGCAACTGCTGCGACCAAGCTATGATTTAACCATGATGTGCCACAGGTTTCGCTTTTGCTTTCCGGATTAAATGGTTGTGGTACACGGCAAAACACTTTTTCCATGGAATGGCCTGACAATTTTTTGCCGTCGTACGTATGGCTCAATGAAGAGCAGCGCAGATGACGCGCGACAGGCCGTGTCGCGAGCATCTCGGCTGCCAGTTATCACAGGAAGAAAGTCATGTCAGAGCTTCCCGATCGCGAGGCGATCAATGCCCTGTTTGCGGGTAATTATGCCGATCCTTTTTCGTTACTAGGGATGCACCGAACGCCACAAGGCCTTGAAGTCAGGGCGTTGCTCCCCGAAGCGCTTGAGGTGTGGGTCATTGAGACCTCTACCGGGCGCAAGCTGGCTCAACTGGCGTGTGAAGACGCACGCGGCTTCTTCAGCGGCGTGATCCCCCGCCGCAAAAATCCGTTCCGCTATCAGCTGGCGGTGAACTGGCACGGCCAGCAAAACCTGGTCGACGATGCCTATCGCTTTGGCCCGCTGCTGCAGGAGATGGATCTGTGGCTGCTGGCGGAAGGCACCCACCTGCGTCCGTATGAAACCCTGGGCGCGCATGGTGACGTGATTGATGGCGTGACCGGCACCCGCTTCTGTGTCTGGGCGCCCAACGCCCGTCGTGTTTCCGTCGTCGGCGATTTCAATTTCTGGGATGGCCGCCGTCACCCGATGCGTCTGCGCCAGGAGCTGGGCATCTGGGAGCTGTTTGTGCCGGGTGCGGTCAACGGTCAGCTCTACAAATATGAAATCATCGACGCCAATGGCGATCTGCGTATCAAAGCGGACCCTTACGCCTTCGAAGCGCAGATGCGCCCGGAAAGCGCCTCGATGATCTGCGGCCTGCCTGCGCCCGTTGAGATGAAAGCGGAGCGCAAGGCTGCCAACGGTTTCGATGCGCCGATCTCCATCTATGAAGTGCATCTGGGCTCCTGGCGTCGTCATACCGACAACAATTTCTGGCTGAGCTACAAAGAGCTGGCTGAACAGCTGGTGCCCTACGTCAAAGAGATGGGCTTTACCCATATCGAACTGCTGCCGATTAACGAACATCCGTTTGACGGCAGCTGGGGCTATCAGCCGCTGGGCATGTATGCACCGACCCGCCGTTTCGGAACCCGTGACGACTTCCGCGCCTTTATCGACAGCGCCCATGCTGCCGGCCTCAACGTCCTGCTCGACTGGGTACCGGGTCACTTCCCCAACGATGACTTCGGGCTGGCGCGCTTTGACGGCACCGAGCTCTATGAGCACAGCGATCCGCGAGAAGGCTACCATCAGGACTGGAACACCCTGATCTACAACTTTGGCCGCCGGGAAGTGAGTAACTACCTGTCGGGCAATGCGCTCTACTGGACAGAACGCTTTGGCATCGATGGCCTGCGCGTGGATGCCGTCGCCTCCATGATCTACCGCGACTACAGCCGCGTCGAAGGGCAGTGGGTGCCGAATCAGTATGGTGGCCGCGAGAACCTTGAGGCGATTGAGTTCCTGCAACACACCAACCGCACGCTCGGTACCGTGGCGTCCGGCGCGGTCACGATGGCGGAAGAGTCGACGGACTACCCTGGTGTAACGCGTCCGACAGAGGGCGGCGGGCTGGGCTTCTGGTTCAAATGGAACCTGGGCTGGATGCACGACACGCTCGACTACATGCAGGTCGATCCTATCTACCGCAAGCATCATCACAACCTGATGAGCTTCGGCATGATGTACAACTACACCGAAAACTTTGTGCTGCCGCTGTCGCACGACGAAGTGGTGCACGGCAAGCGCTCCATCCTCGACCGCATGCCGGGCGATGCCTGGCAGAAGTTCGCCAATCTGCGCGCCTATTACGGCTGGATGTGGGGCTTCCCCGGCAAGAAACTGCTGTTTATGGGCAACGAGTTTGCTCAGGGCCGCGAGTGGAACCACGATGTCAGCCTGGACTGGCATCTGCTGGAAGGCGGCGATAACTGGCATCACGGCGTGCAGCGTCTGGTGCGCGATCTCAACCACACCTATCAGTACTACACGCCGCTGCATCAGCTCGACTTCGATCCGGCAGGTTTTGAGTGGCTGGTGGTCAACGATGCGGAACATTCGGTCTTCGCCTTTGTACGTCGTGATCGCGAAGGTAACGAAATCATCGTCGTCAGTAACTTTACGCCGGTGCCGCGTCCGGGCTACCGCTTTGGGGTCAATCAGCCTGGCACCTGGCGCGAAGTGCTGAACACCGACCAGCATGAGTATCACGGCAGTGATGTGCGCAATCACAGGGTACATACCGATGAGCAGGAGAGTCACGGACGACCACAGTCGCTGAGCCTCAATCTGCCACCGCTGGCAACGGTATGGCTGGTGCGGGAGGGGGAATGACCATTACTGCCGGGGATCCCGAACCGCTGGGTGCCAGTTACGATGGCAAAGGCGTCAATTTCACCCTGTTTTCTCAGCATGCCGGGCGCGTCGAGCTCTGCCTGTTTGATGACGAGGGGCGTGAACAGCGTCTTGATCTGCCTGGCCGCAGCGGGGATATCTGGCATGGTTATGTTCCGGCGCTGAAGCCGGGGCAGCGTTACGGCTACCGGGTGCATGGCCCCTGGGCGCCGCAGCAGGGACACCGCTTTAATCCGGCGAAGCTGCTGGTCGATCCCTGCGCCCGCGCGGTTGAGGGCGACGTCCCGGATGACCCGCTGTTTCAGGGCGGCGAGGCGCAGCCCGATCCGCATGACAACGCAGCCATCGCGCCGAAGTCACGGGTGGTGGCGGAAGATTTCGACTGGCAGGACGATGTCGCCCCGCGCACGCCGTGGGGTAACACGGTGATTTACGAAGCGCACGTTCGCGGGCTGACGAAGCAGCATCCGGAAATTCCGGAAACGCTGCGCGGGACTTACGCGGCGCTGGGTCATCCTGTTATGGTGAACTACCTGCGCGATCTCGGCATCACGGCGCTGGAACTGCTGCCGGTGGCCCACTTTGCCAGCGAGCCGCGCCTGCTCCAGCTCGGCCTGAGTAACTACTGGGGCTACAACCCCTTTGCGCTCTGGGCGGTCGATCCGCGTTACGCCTCTGGTCAGCCAGGCGTCACGCCGCTGCAGGAATTTCAGCAGGCGGTAAAAAACCTGCACGCCGCCGGTATCGAAGTGCTGCTGGATGTGGTGTTCAACCACACCGCCGAACTGGATGAGATTGGCCCGACGATCTCGATGCGCGGCATCGACAACGCCAGCTACTACTGGCTGGATGAGCAGGGCGGCTATCAGAACTGGACCGGCTGCGGCAATACGCTGAATATCCACCATCCGCAGGTGATGGCGTGGACCCTGGAGGCGCTGCGCTACTGGGTGCGGGTCTGTCACGTTGATGGCTTCCGCTTTGACCTTGCGCCGGTGCTGGGCCGCACGCCCGATTACCGGCGTGATGCCCCTTTTTTCGATGCAATACGCGCCTGTCCGCTGCTCTCTCAGGTCAAGCTGATTGCTGAACCCTGGGATATCGGCCCTGACGGCTATCAGGTTGGCCGTTTTCCGCCACCCTTTGCCGAATGGAACGATCAGTTTCGCGACACCGCGCGTCGCTACTGGCTGCATGGCGCACTCAGCAACGGCGAGTTTGTCCGTCGCTTTGCCGCCTCCAGCGATCTCTACCAGCACGACGACCGGCCGCCCCACGCCACGGTTAACCTGATCACCGCGCATGACGGCTTTACGCTGTGGGACGTGGTGAGCTTCGAACGCAAACACAACGAAGCCAACGGGGAAGATAACCGCGACGGTCACGGCGATAACTACAGCCACAATCACGGCAAAGAGGGGCTGAACGTCAGTTTTGACGTCACGGAACGTCGCCGCCGTAGCGTGCGGGCACTGCTCACCACGCTGCTGCTGTCACAGGGCACGCCGATGCTGCTGGCGGGCGATGAGCGTGGCCACACGCAGCGCGGCAATAATAATGCTTACTGTCAGGACAACGCCCTCAGCTGGCTTGACTGGCAGGCGGATGAGAAGGGATTGGTCGGATTCACCGCCGCACTGATTCGTCTGCGCCAGCGCATTCCGGCGCTGACCGCGGATCGCTGGTGGCAGGAGGGTGATGGCAATGTGCAGTGGCTCAATGCCGGTGGCCAGCCACTGCAGCACGATGAATGGGCACAGGGGCTGCACAGATTGCAGATCCTGCTGTCTGGCCGCTGGTTAATAACAATAAACGCCACGGATACGGTGAATGACATCGTGTTACCAGACGGAGAATGGCGTGCCCTTCCTCCTTTCGCCGGGGACGACAACCCCATCCTGCTAACTGTCTGGCATGGTCCCGCACACGGTGTGTGCGTGTTCCAAAAGCAATCATAAGGAGTCAGACATGGTTAAGTTAGATAGAACAGAACACCTGATGCTGGCCCGCCAGCTCCCTACACAGACGGTTGCTCTGATCCTCGCCGGCGGACGCGGCACGCGGCTGGTCGATTTAACGGCCAAACGTGCCAAACCGGCGGTGCATTTCGGCGGCAAGTTCCGCATTATCGACTTTGCCCTCTCCAACTGCGTCAACTCCGGTATCCGGCGGATTGGCGTCATTACGCAGTATCAGTCCCATACCCTGACTCAGCATATCCAGCGTGGCTGGTCGATCTTCAATGAAGAGATGAATGAGTTTGTCGATTTGCTGCCAGCGCAGCAGCGCTTTTCGACCGAACAGTGGTATCGCGGCACGGCCGATGCCGTGACGCAGAACCTTGATGTGATTCGCCGCTATCAGGCGCAGTACATCGTGATCCTTGCCGGGGACCACATTTATAAGATGGATTATTCACGCATGCTGCTGGACCACGTGGTGAACGAGGCGAAATGTACCATCGCCTGTTTACCGGTACCGGTGCATGAAGCCACGGCATTTGGCGTGATGGCGGTGAATGAGGAGAACATGGTGATCGACTTCGTGGAGAAACCCGCGAAACCGCCCACCATGCCAGGTGATGACACGCAGTCGCTCGCCAGCATGGGGATCTACGTCTTCAACGCGGATTATCTCTATGAACTGCTGGAAGCGGATCTGCAGACGCCAGGCTCTAACCACGACTTCGGCAAAGATATCCTGCCGAAAGTGGTGGCAAGCGGCGAAGGTTATGCGCACTCCTTTGCGCTCTCCTGCGTCCAGAACGATGACAACGCGCCGCCTTACTGGCGCGACGTCGGGACGCTGGAAGCTTACTGGCGCGCCAATCTCGATCTGGCCTCGGTGATGCCTGAGCTGGATATGTATGACGTCACCTGGCCTATCCGTACCCACATGGAGCCGCTGCCCCCCGCGAAATTTGTTCAGGATCGTTCCGGCAGTCACGGGATGACGATGAACTCGCTGGTGTCGGGCGGCTGCATTATCTCCGGTTCGGTCGTGGTCAACTCGGTGCTGTTCCCCCGGGTTCGGGTTAACTCGTTTTGCAATATTGATTCAACCGTTCTGCTGCCGGATGTGGTGGTGGGTCGCTCGTGTCGTCTGCGCCGCTGCGTGATTGATCGCGCCTGTGAGTTACCGGAAGGCATGGTGATTGGTGAAAATCCGGATGAAGACAGTCGCCGGTTTCACCGTTCGGATGAAGGGATCGTACTGGTCACCCGCGCCATGCTGGCCAGGCTGGCCAAAGCGGGGCTGTAAGCGATAAGCGGAACTTACGCAATCGGCACGCGGAGCGTGCCGGATAACTTAATGAGGTCGAGGATGCAGGTTTTACATGTCTGTTCAGAACTTTTCCCGCTGCTTAAAACGGGCGGACTGGCTGATGTAGTCGGGGCATTACCTCAGGCGCAGATTGCGGGCGGCACAGACACGCGGGTGCTGCTGCCAGCGTTTCCTGCATTGCGCAAAGGCATACCTGATCTCCAGATGGTGACAGAGCGAGAGACATTTGCCGGTCATATACGTCTGTTATATGGTGAATTTAACGGTGTGGGCATCTATCTGATCGATGCCCCTGACCTCTACGACCGTCCCGGTAGCCCTTATCATGACGAGTCGCAGTTTGCCTATGTCGATAACTACCTGCGCTTCGCGCTGCTGGGCTGGGTCGGTTGCGAACTGGCGTGCGGTATGGATTCGATGTGGCGTCCCGATATCGTCCATGCCCATGACTGGCACGCAGGCCTTACCTGCGCCTATCTGGAAGCGCGCGGCCGGCCGGCCAAATCGGTGTTTACCGTGCACAACCTGGCCTATCAGGGACTGTTCTCGGCGCACCACATGGATCAGATTGGCCTGCCGTGGTCGTTCTTTAACATGCATGGGCTGGAGTTTTACGGGCAGATCTCCTTCCTGAAGGCGGGACTCTTCTACGCCGATCACGTGACGGCGGTCAGCCCGACCTACGCCCATGAGATTACCTCTGCGGAGTTTGGTTACGGCATGGAAACGCTGCTGGCGCAGCGGATGCGGGAAGGGCGGCTGAGCGGGATCCTCAACGGTGTCGACCCGACCATCTGGGACCCGGCCCACGACCTGCTGCTCAGCGCGCGCTACAACCGCGACACGCTGGAAGCCAAAGCGGAAAACAAACGGCAGCTGCAGGTGGCGATGGGGCTGAAGGTTGATGACAAAGCGCCGGTGTTCTGCGTGATCAGCCGCCTGACCAAACAGAAAGGCCTGGACCTGGTGCTGGAGGCGCTCCCTGGCCTGCTGGCGCAGGGCGGTCAGCTGGTGCTGCTGGGACAGGGCGATGCCGAACTGCAGCAGGGCTTCCTGGCCGCGGCAGCAGAGCATCCGGGCAGCGTGGGTGTGCAGATTGGCTATCACGAGGCGTTTTCACACCGCATCGTCGGTGGTGCCGATGTGATCGTGGTGCCGAGCCGCTTTGAGCCCTGCGGCCTGACGCAGCTGTATGGCCTGAAATATGGCACGCTGCCGCTGGTGCGCCGCACCGGCGGACTGGCGGATACGGTTAACGACAGCTCGCTGGAAAACCTGGCGGATGGGATTGCCAGTGGCTTCAGCTTTGAAGATGCTAACGCCTGGTCGCTGTTGCGGGCGATTCGCCGCGCGTTTGTGTTGTGGTCTCGCCCTTCACTGTGGCGTTATGTTCAGCGACAGGCGATGGGCATGGATTTCAGCTGGCAGGTGGCCGCACAGGCCTACCGCGATCTCTACCAGCGTCTGATGTAACGGATGGGGAAAACCGGATATGAATGCACCTTTCACTTACGCTTCACCCACGCTGACGGTTGATGCTTTAAAGCATTCGATTGCGTACAAACTGATGTTTACCATCGGCAAAGACCCCTCTATTGCCAACAAGCATGAGTGGCTGAACGCTGCACTGCTGGCGGTTCGCGATCGGATGGTCGAGCGCTGGCTGCGTTCCAGCCGCGCTCAGCTGTCGCAGGATGTGCGGCAGGTTTACTACCTGTCGATGGAGTTCCTGATGGGGCGCACTCTGGGGAATGCGCTGCTGGCGATGGGGATCTATGACGATCTCAACCAGGCCCTCGACGAAATGGGGCTGGATCTGGCCGAGCTGATGGAGGAGGAGAACGATCCGGGCCTGGGCAACGGCGGTCTGGGCCGTCTGGCGGCCTGTTTCCTCGATTCGCTGGCGACGCTGGGTATGCCGGGCCGCGGCTATGGCATCCGTTACGATTACGGCATGTTCAAACAGAACATTGTGGAAGGTGAGCAGAAAGAGTCGCCCGATTACTGGCTCGAGTATGGCAATCCGTGGGAATTTCAGCGATTCAACACCCGCTACAAGGTGCGTTTCGGCGGCCGCGTCCAGCACGAAGGGGCCAAAGTGCGCTGGCTGGAGACCGAAGAGATCCTGGCGATGGCCTATGACCAGATCATCCCGGGCTTCGACACCGACGCCACCAATACACTGCGCCTCTGGGGCGCGCAGGCCAGTAACGAAATCAACCTCGGTAAGTTCAACCAGGGCGACTACTTTGCGGCGGTGGAAGATAAAAACCACTCCGAAAACGTTTCACGCGTCCTCTATCCCGATGACTCCACCTATTCCGGGCGCGAGTTGCGTCTGCGTCAGGAGTACTTCCTGGTATCCGCCACGGTGCAGGACATTCTGAATCGTCACTGGCGCATGCATCAGACCTGGGACAACCTGGCGGATAAGATCGCCATCCACCTGAATGACACGCACCCGGTGCTGGCGATCCCCGAACTGATGCGCCTGCTGATCGACGAGCATAAATTCAGCTGGGACAGCGCCTTTGACGTCTGCTGTCAGGTCTTCTCCTATACCAACCATACGCTGATGACCGAAGCGCTGGAGACCTGGCCGGTGGATATGATCGGCAAGATCCTGCCGCGTCATCTCAGCATTATTTTTGAAATTAACGACTTCTTCCTCAAGACGATTCAGGATCACTATCCTGACGATCTGGATCTGCTGTCGCGCATTTCGATCATCGACGAGAACGACGGTCGCCGGGTACGCATGGCCTGGCTGGCGGTGGTGGTCAGCCATAAAGTGAATGGCGTTTCAGAGCTGCACTCCAACCTGATGGTGCAGTCGCTATTTGCAGACTTCTCTCGCCTGTTCCCGGGCCGCTTCTGCAACAAAACCAACGGCGTCACTCCGCGTCGCTGGCTGGCGCTGGCTAACCCGGCGCTGTCAGAGGTGCTGGATGAGGAGATTGGCCGCAACTGGCGCACCGACCTCAGCCAGCTGGATGAGCTGAAAGCGCAGATCGACTACCCGGCGTTTATCGAGAAAGTGGCGATTGCCAAGCATCAGAACAAGCGCCGGCTGGCCGAGTGGGTGGCAAAAAACCTGGATGTGGTGCTCGACCCGAATGCGCTGTTTGATGTGCAGATCAAGCGTATTCACGAGTACAAGCGTCAGCTGCTTAACGTGCTGCATGTGATCACCCGATACAACCGTATCAAGGCCGATCCACAGGCGGACTGGGTGCCGCGCGTCAATATTTTTGCCGGTAAAGCGGCCTCCGCCTACTACGTTGCCAAACACATTATCCATCTGATCAACGATGTCGCCAACATCATCAACAACGACCCGCAGGTGAAGAACAAACTGAAAGTGGTCTTCATCCCGAACTACAGCGTGAGTCTGGCACAGATCATCATTCCGGCCGCCGATCTCTCTGAGCAGATCTCGACCGCCGGAACGGAAGCGTCCGGCACCAGTAACATGAAGTTTGCCCTGAATGGCGCGCTGACGATCGGTACGCTGGATGGTGCCAACGTGGAGATGCTGGATCACGTCGGCGAAGAGAACATCTTCATCTTCGGCAATACCACGCCGCAGGTAGAAGCCCTGCGTCAGGGCGGCTACAACCCGCGTGACTATTACGAAGGCGATGAAGAGCTGCATCAGGTGCTGACGCAGATCGCGTCGGGCGTCTTCAGCCCGCAGGATCCGGGTCGCTACCGCAACCTGTTCGATTCGCTGGTGAACTTCGGCGACCACTACCAGTTACTGGCCGATTATCGCAGCTATGTGGATACCCAGGACAAGGTGGATGCGCTCTACCGTAAGCCGGAAGAGTGGCAGCGCCGTGCGGCGAAAAATATCGCCGGCATGGGTTACTTCTCGTCTGACCGGACGATTCAGGAGTATGCCGATGAGATCTGGAACATTTCACCGATAAGGCTGTAAGGCGCGCGCCGTCAATTCATCTGCTCTGCGGCCGGGAAACCGGCCGCACTTTTTTCTGCCCGTTCCGCTCCTCCCTGACATCCGCAGATTCCGCCTTCAGCCGCAGTAAATCATCCGGCTGCGAGCCAGATCATTACAGGCTGGCGGAGAATCGCTACTATGCGGAAAAGCAAAATGACCTTACAGGCAACAGCAGCCCATGAGTGACAATATCAATCAGGAAATTACCTTCCGGAAGCTCAGCGTCTTCATGATGTTTATGACGAAAGGCAATATCGCCCGCACGGCGGAAGCGCTGGAGCTGAGCAGCGTCAGCGTGCACCGCGCGCTGCACACGCTGGAAGAGGGCATCGACTGCCCGCTGTTTATCCACAAAGGGCGCAATCTGGTGCCGCTGCCCGCCGCCTGGACGCTGCTGGACTATTGTCGCGACGTCACGGCCCTGATGGGCAAAGGCATTGAGGAGGCCCGCAAAGTGGCGGGTATCGGTGGAGGACGGCTGCGGCTTGGCACACTCTACTCGCTGACCCTGGAGACCATTCCCCGGCTGATTATGGGCATGAAACTGCGCCGGCCCACGCTGGAGCTGGATCTGACCATGGGCTCTAACCAGATGCTGCTGAATATGCTGGAAGATGATGCGCTGGACGCGATCCTGATTGCCACCCATGAGGGCGAACTCAGCGAGGCCAGGTTTGATGTGATCCCGCTGTTCGAGGACACGATCTGTCTGGCGGCACCGGCTGGCGAAACGGGCAGCGGCGACGCGCCGGTCGATCTGCGTGACTATGCCGACCGCGATTTTGTCTCACTGGCCGAGGGGTTTGCCACCTATGCCGGTTCGCAGGAGGCGTTTCAGATCGCGGGATTTGAACCACGCATGGTGACGAAGGTAAATGACATCTTCTCCATGATCAGTCTGGTGCAGGCGGGCGTCGGCCTGGCGCTGATTCCGGGAAGGATGCGGAAAGTCTATGAAAACAATATCCAGCTGCTGACGCTCGCAGCGCCTTACCAGATGCGGCAGCAGGTTGCGATTGTCTATTCGCATCGCCGCGAACGCGACAATGACCTGCTGGCCCTGGCGGCAGAAGGGCGCATGTACGCCCGTAACCTTACCGTTCCAGCCGTTTAGCCAGATGACCTGCCACATCGACGCCGTTGCGTTCCAGGCTGATTGCATCGCCCTGCCAGCCCGCCTGCAGGGTCAGGCCGGTCAGCACATTGCCTGGCGGCATCTCAATCGCCAGACGGGCATCGCGCTGGTTAGCCGAGACCATGGTGTCATACCACTGCACGGTCCGCGCCATATTGAACGCCAGATCCTCGGCGATCTTCTCCGGGTCGTGGATCACCCGTGCGGTTGAGCCGCTGAGGTAAGCACAATCGGGACGGGAGAGGCGCACGGATTCAAACGCACGCGCCAGTTCTGCCGCCGGTTTGTCCAGCAGCGCGCAGTGCGACGGCACGCTCACCGCCAGTCTGATCGCCTTACTGGCGCCTGCCTCCAGCGCCTTCTGCGCCACCCGTGCCATATCCTCATCACGACCGGCAATCACTATCTGCGTTTCGGCATTCAGATTGGCAATGTAAGTGTGGCTGCCAGGCAGCAGCGTTTCCAGATGCGTCAGCGTCAGACCGGTGATCGCCGTCAGGCCATATCCCTGCGGATAAGCCTGCTCCATCAGGTCGCCGCGCAATGCCACCAGCCGCAGGGCGTCGCTGAAATCGAGCGCACCTGACACCACTGCCGCCGGAAATGCGCCAATCGACAGACCGCTGACGATATCCGGCTTCACCCCGCGACGTATCAGCTCGTGCGCCCACGCGACCCCACTGATCAGCAGGCTGAGCTGGACGGCGCGGGTGTGCTGCAGCGCGTCGTCGCTGTCGAGCCTGTCAGTTTCGTCGCCCAGTACCGCCCGCACGCGGGCTAACAGCGCCTCGCCGTCAGGCAGATGCTGCAGCATGCCGGCTCGCTGGGTGCCCTGGCCGGGAAAGGTAAAGAGTATTTTCATGAGGTTTCTCTGCTCCAGGGTGAAGCGGTCAGCAGGGGGCCGGTGTCGGTTTTCAGCAGCACCTGTCCCTCGCGCAGCCACTCGTTGAGGGCAAACGCACCGGCAGGCGTTTCCACCTGGGTATCCGCCCGGCACGCCAGCGCGTCGGTCTGGTTCTGCCACCGTTGCAGCGCAGCCCGATCCAGAGGCTGCGGGGCGCGGATCACCAGATCGAGATCGCTGGCGGCGTGCAGCGTGGGCTGCTGCGTCGCCAGCGCATAACCGGTGCTGCCGGTGATCCCCCAGCGCCACGGCCACTCCGCCTCACTCAGCACGATCGCCGCGCGAACCGGGGCAAAGGCACTGAAAGGGGAAGCCTGCAGCAGGGTGCGATCGGCCAGCCTCTCCGGCGTTATCAACCGGACAATATCGTCCGGATGAATCCATCCGGCGGCACGCTGCTCCCGCCGTTCACCGCGCACCCCAATCGGGATCAGGCCGGATTCGCGATGATCGCGCCGCACCACCACCGGCAGGCCGGGATGCCAGAACGTCCCGACCCAGCACGCTGAGATCGTGGCTAATGCGCTGCGGTCACGCAGCCAGAGCAGATCGTGGGGGCAGGGCGCGGTCATATTACATTCCTGATGTCAGCGTAATGAACAGGGGCAACGACAGAATAGAGAGCACCGAACTTAACAGCAGCACGGCTTCAGCATCGGGCGACTGAACGCCAAAGCGGTTGCCGAACACCACACCAAAGAAACCGGCCGACAGCGCAATCATCAGGATCGCGGTGATCGCCACTGAGCCGTTCAGCCCCAGCGCCAGCACCAGACCCCAGGCAATCACGGGCTGAATCAGCAGTTTCGCCACCGTGCCCACGCCCACGACGGCGTTGAGTTTCAGCTGACGGGCAGAAAGGATCACACCGGTCAGGAACAGCGCCGCCGCGGTGGCGGCCAGGCCCAGCGGCTTAATAGCCGAAAGCACCAGCTCCGGCATTCTGACGCCCAGCGCAGAAAGCACCACGCCCAGCAGCGGACCCCAGACGATCGGTTTTTTAACGGAGCGCCACATAAGCACCGGCAGCATGGTCAGCGTCGACCCCACATTCTCACCTGCACTGCGCGCTTTTTCCCGCTCCAGAATCAGCAGGCAGAAGGGCGTCATCAGCACCGAACCGCAGGCGATAGAGACAGCGACCGAGAGCGAGGTGGATGAGCCTTCGCCCAGCACGCTGCCCAGAATCGGCAGGCCCAGCGCCGCGTAATTGGGTAAGGCGACGGTCAGCGTCAGCACCGCCGCATCCTGTGGCGACTTTTTAAATACGCCGGTGGCCAGGAAATAGATCGCCGCATAGGTGATCCACATCGCCCCGGTCAGGACCACAATCAGCGGCGACTGCGCCACAATTCCCGACCAGGGTGTCTGCACCGTGGCGCTGAACAGCGCGGCGGGCAGCGCAAAATCCATCACGAAAATATTCAGCAGCGAAACGTCTTTGTTATTGACCATTCCGCACTTACCGGCCCAGAAACCCAGCAGCATAATGACAAAGATAGGCGCAAGGGCATGCACAATTATATAAATCATAAATCACCTGTTATTAAGAAAGAATTTTCCAAAAAACAGCGATGTTTATAATTCTGAACACGGCCACTGCGCCGGGGCGCTGTGACACGCCCCGTCAGACCGGATTCGGCAGGTTTATTTTTTTTATCGGTTTACCAGGTCGCGCGCATACGCTCGCGCACCAGGGAAGAGCTGTGACGGTTGGAGGCACCCAGACGATTTTTCAGGCTCGGGTCCTGACGGGCATCGCCGATCGCCTTGTGCAGCGCTATCTCAACCATCGCCACGTCGGCATCAGAAGGGGCATCGGGATTGCCCACGTTCAGCAGATCGGAGAGCAGACCCAGCGTGGCGAAGTTGCTCACGTCATAGGCCATGGGGGGGATGGTGGCGGCCAGTTTCTCCAGCGACTCCACCGAACGCAGCGTGATACGCGCCGCCGATGCTTTGCCCATGGCGTGAACCAGTACGCCCTGATCGTTAAGCGCAATCAGGCGGTTAGCCTGATAGCCGTGTGCCAGGAACGCACCGGACATCGCCTTGCCGACAATCAGCCCGATGACCGGATGGCCGGCCAGGCGCGCGTTAGCATAGGCTCCCGCTGCGCCCGCCAGCGCCTGATGAATACCAAATGCTTCTTCACGGCGACCATAGGCCTGACTCGGCACATCGATGACCGCCACAATCGGGCGTTTCACGGCGCTGTTTTTATCCTCTTCCCGCGTTTCATTCACCACTTTCGCCAGCGTCCAGCCCTCCAGCAGACCCACTTCCCCCTGCGCGGCGCGCGGATAGTGGTTCTGAGCATCGGGCACCACGGCAATGAAACGGACGTTTTCGCCATTCAGCTGGCCATCAGCCACCTGAACAGAGGCGCACAGGCCACTGAGACGCTGTGCATTGGGTGCGAGTTTTTCCAGCCAGGTTGCACCGCGGCTGCTTGTCTGGGTCATTATTTCTCCTCCCGGGCGAAAAGCTGTTTGATCTGGGCGGTGTCCGCCTGCTGGCGGGTGTCGAACTGCGTCAGACGTGACAGGAAGTCGGCATAGTTGTCGCTGCGGTGCTGCGCCGGTACGCCTCTGGCAATGAAGTCATTCATGGCGGTTTTTACCGCGTTGATGCCGTCATTCACCAGCGCATCCACCAGTCCGCTGGCGTAGCGGATTTCGCCGCCGGTCATGCTCCAGATAAAGGGCCGATCGCGCGAGTCATACTCTTCAATGCCCGCTTCCTGCTCAATGACCTGCGGGCCGTTCAGGCCCAGGCGCGCTTCCCGTGTCACGATCAGGTAGCTGCACAGCGCGGCGGCAATCGACATTCCGCCGAAGCAGCCAACGGTGCCGCTGATGATGCCGATTACCGGGGTGTAGCGACGCAGATCGACAATCGCGGCATGAATATCCGCAATCGCCGCCAGGCCAAGATTCGCTTCCTGTAAGCGCACGCCACCGGTTTCCAGGCAGAGCACCGCCTGCGTCGGAATGCCGTTGCGGTTGTCTTCCGCCGCCAGCTCCAGCGCCGCCGCCATTTTCGCCCCGGAGACTTCGCCCATGCTGCCGCCCTGGAAGGTGCCTTCGATGGCGATAACCACCGCAGGCTGACCGTTCAGTGTGCCGCGTGCCACGACCATGCCGTCATCGGACTGCGGCACCACGCCCTGCGGGGCCAGCCATGGCGACATGATGCCCTCAAAGGGATCCAGCAGTTCGCGATAGCTGCCGGCATCCAGCAGCGTACGGGCGCGTTCACGCGCCCGTAATTCAATAAAACTGGCGTCGTTACGCATGGCTCACCTCTTCAAAAACCTGTTCAAGACGGATACGAGCCACACCCGGTGTGGCACCGAAATCGTGGATAATCAGTTCGCCGGCCGGCAGGCCGTTGATCAAATTCAGACGGTCAAACAGCGCCTTCCAGCGGGCGTCGCTGTTATCCAGTGAGGTGGTGATATCAACGTTCAGCGTGTCGCCCTGGGTTGCGGTGTACAGTACTTCCATATCACCGGAACCCACGACCCCGGCCAGCGCTCTGCCACTGAGCAGGCGGTTAGCGGGTAAAGATAATGTGATGTGTTCCATAATGGCCTCTAAAAATATGTGTGTTCAGGCGAACAGACCCGATCGATAAACAGCGTCGCCGCGAGCAAATCGGCGGCCCCGCCCGGCGAGGCGTTGAGCGCCAGCATCCGGCGATCAAGCTGCGCCAGCGCCAGCTTTCCGCCTGCGGTGCGGCAGCCGCCCGCCAGCAGTACGGCCTGTGCCCCGTGCTGCATCGCCGTCAGCCCCGCCATCCCTGCCCGTGACAGCACGCAGGTATCGCTGAGTGAGGTCATGATCGCCATCAGCGCATCCAGGCGGGCTTCGCTTTCGCTGGCCCCCACCGCCCGGCTGATCAGCAGCTGCGGCAGCGCCAGCTTCATCACGTGAGGAAACGCCTGTTGCGCCTCTTCGCGTGCGCCGGGCACCCGATAGCGGTGCGTCGCTTTTAACCCTTTGCTGAACAGTTTCGGCGCTACCCGGTCGGGCAGGCTGGCCAGGGCGGCGGCGGTGCGGGTCAGCTGATCGGCACTGGCAGCACCGCCATGCATGGCCGCAGCACTCACCAGTAAGCCCAGCGCCCAGATCGCTCCCCGATGGGTATTCACGCCACCGGTGGCCGCCATCATCTGCTGCTCGCCGTCACGGCCCAGGCGCCCGACCGTTTCGCGCAGGGCGATATCAGCGGGACGCAGCCAGCTGTGACGGGCCAGCGCCAGAAAGGTCGGTGCCAGGCTGTGAGCGGAGCGCTCCATCAGCGCCAGGGTTAAATCGTGATGCGCGCCGTTTCCGCGACTGTCGACCAGACCCGGCTTGGGGCTCAGACGTGCTTCATCGATCAGGCAATCGCGCGCCATCGTCGCCAGCTGGCTGGCCTGCGCCTCACTCTGCGTCTGGGACAGGAGTTTCATTTACCAGCTCCGGAATTTAGCAGGCGGGTTGTACAGACCACCTGACCATTCGACCAGGTCAGCCACGCTGCCCGCGGCCAGCAGTGAACGGGTGGCGTCGGAACGGCGGATGCCCATATCTTCCGGGTAGACCACTTTGCCGCTTTTACGCAGGGCCGCGACGCGCGCCGCATCCACACCCAGACCGATGTCGGTAATGCCCGCCACGGCGGCGACCATAGCGCGACGCTCTTCCAGGCTCTCTGCGCGATAGAGATAGGCGATGCCCTCCTCGGTCAGCACGTGGGTGACGTCATCGCCGTAGATCATCACCGGAGCCAGCGGCATCCCGGCGGATTTGGCGACATCAACCGCATCAAGGGTTTCAACGAAGGTGGGTTTTGCGCCGGCCTGGAAGGTTTCGACCATCTGCACCACCAGTTTTTTCCCGCGCTGCATCGGGTCTGGCTCGGTGATCATGTTCAGCCAGGCGGGGGTTGCGTGGCGGCGGCCGTGCGGATCGTGGCCCATATTCGGGGCGCCACCAAAGCCGGAGAGGCGGCCACGGGTCACGGTCGAGGAGTTGGCCAGCCCGTCCACCTGCAGGGTGGCCCCGATAAACATGTCGACTGCGTACTGGCCGGCCAGCTGACAGAAGGCGCGGTTAGAGCGCATCGAGCCGTCGCTGCCGGTAAAGAAGATGTCGGGACGGGCGCGGATATACTCTTCCATCCCCAGCTCGCCGCCGAAGCAGTGCACGCTCTCCACCCAGCCACTCTCAATTGCCGGGATCAGCGTCGGATGCGGGTTCAGCGCCCAGTGTTTACAGATTTTGCCTTTCAGGCCGAGCTGTTCGCCGTAGGTGGGCAGCAGCAGCTCAATCGCGGCGGTGTTAAATCCGATGCCGTGGTTGAGTGACTGCACCTGGTGTTCGGCGTAGATGCCTTTAATCGCCATCATCGCCATCAGGATATGTTCCTGCTTAATCAGGCGCGGATCGCGGGTAAACAGCGGTTCGATAAAGAACGGTTTGTCAGCCACCACGATGTAGTCGATCCAGGAGCCGGGAATATCGACGCGCGGCAGGTCGGTTTCGTCATCGACCAGTTCATTGACCTGGGCTATCACGATACCGTCACGGAACGCGGCGGCTTCCACCAGCGCCGGGGTATCTTCGGTGCCCGGACCGGTGTAGAGGTTGCCTTTGCGGTCAGCTTTGTAACCGGCAATCAGCGCCACATTCGGGCAGAGGTCAACATAAAGGCGGGAGTAGAGTTCGATATAGGTGTGGATAGCGCCGATTTCCAGCTGGCCATCCTGCAGCAGCTGCGACATGCGCAGACTCTGCGGACCGGAAAAAGAGAAGTCGAGTTTGCGGGCAATGCCTTTTTCAAAAATATCGAGATGTTCACTGCGGCCGACGCTGGGCATAATCATGTGCAGGTCGTGAATCTTTGCCGGATTTACCTGCGCCAGGGTGCGGGATAAGAAGTCAGCCTGTTTCTGGTTATTCCCCTCCAGCACCACACGATCGCCTGGGGCAATTAAGTGTTCGAGGGCTTCTGTGGCTCGTTCAACAGGAATGACTTTGCCATCAAGGGGGAAGGCGGCCATACGACGCGCTTTTTCACTGCGGCGTGTGTTCCACTCCCGGGCAGGCGTTTGGCCTGTGTTCATTTCAACCTCCTGATTAGAATCGCTGTACTGACGTTTTTGCTGAAGAAAGTCTGCGCGTTCTGCATAGGGCGTTCAATTAAGCAAAAAAGCGAAACGTTAGATTTAAGGTAACGATGGTGAGCGGCCTGGCGGCAGGCGAAACCCGAGGCGCCGCAGGCAGGCGGGGAGGGAGAAACGGCAGGGTGACTGGGGGAGAGCGTGCGAGGGGAAGGGCTGCGGCACGGTTTAACCGGTTCAGTTCGCGGTCAGCCACCCATAAAAAAAGCAGGCCGGAGCCTGCTTTCTGCTTACTGCGGCCTGCTTAAGAGGCCAGCGAGAGTGCCGGTTTTGCTTTCGCGGCCAGCCACTCTGCCACGCGGGCCTGCTGCTCTTTCGTCAGCCACATACCCTGTTTGGTACGACGCCAGATAGCATCATCCAGCTCGCGAACCCACTCATGCTGCACCAGGTAGCGCAGCTCCGCCTCGTAAAACTCATGACCGAAGTTCTCACCCAGATCGTTCAGGCTTTTCGCTCCGGCTAACAGGGTTTCGGTGCTGCTGCCGTAGGTGCGTGAGAAGTGACGCGCCATGTTTTCACTGATGAACGGATAGCGACGACGCAGGCTGGCCGCATAATCTTCACGTGTGCCGGAGATGTTCCCGCCCGGTAACACGCAGTTCTTCGTCCAGGCCGGACCGGCGTTCGGATAGTACTTCGCCAGTTTTTCCAGCGCGTGCTCGGCCAGCTTGCGATAGGTGGTCAGCTTGCCGCCAAACACCGACAGCAGCGGCGCCTGGCCGTTGTCATCACGGACATCCAGCGTGTAATCGCGGGTGATCGCCTGCGGTGAGTCCGATTCATCATCACACAGAGGACGCACACCGGAGTAAGACCAGACGATGTCGTCAGCGGTCAGCTGCTTTTTGAAGTGGGCGTTGAACACCTTCAGCAGGTAGTCAGTTTCGCTGTCATCGATGTTGACGTTTTTCGGATCGCCTTTGTACTCCACGTCGGTGGTGCCGATGATGGAGAACTCATCCATCCACGGAATCACAAACACGATGCGATTATCTTCGTTCTGCAGGATGTAAGCCTGCTTTTCGGTGTGCACGCGCGGCACCACGATGTGGCTGCCTTTGATCAGGCGGATACCGTAAGGGGATTTGAGCTTCAGGCTGTCGTCAAACAGCTGCTTAACCCACGGGCCTGCAGCGTTGACCAGGCCTTTCGCCTGCCAGGTGTAGGTTTTGCCGCTGTCGACATCTTCCGCTTCCACCTTCCACAGACCGCCTTCACGCCAGGCGCGGGTCACGCGGGTGCGGGTCCGCACTTCGCCGCCGCGCTTCACCACTTCCTGCGCGTTGAGCACGACCATACGGGCGTCATCGACCCAGCAGTCAGAATATTCGAATCCGCGCGTAATCTCCGGCTTCAGGGCAGAATCCGCGCCAAAGCGCAGGCTTTTACTGCCTGGCAGGCTGGTGCGTTTGCCCAGATGGTCATACATAAACAGGCCGGTGCGGATCATCCACGCCGGACGCAGGTGCGGACGGTGCGGCAGACGGAAGCGCATCGGGAAGGCCAGGTGCGGCGCCATCTTCAGCAGGACTTCGCGCTCAGCCAGCGCTTCGCTGACCAGACGGAATTCATAATGTTCAAGGTAGCGCAGGCCGCCGTGAATCAGTTTCGAGCTGGCAGAGGAGGTCGCGCAAGCCAGATCCCGCGCCTCCAGCATTAACACCGACAGTCCGCGTCCTGCAGCGTCTGCTGCAATGCCGGCACCGTTGATGCCGCCGCCGATCACGATCAGGTCTTTGGTTTCCACGTCATCTCCTCCGATGTTCGGAATAGTTCACTAATGTTCGTTTTCGAGCATTATCATAGTCGCAAACCAACATTAGCGCCAGCTTTTAACCCGCTAAAAACATTTTTGCGTGATATAGCTAACATTATGTCCACCAAAAAAACAGATACCCGTAACGATTGTCAGGTTATCGGCGTGGCTTCTCGGGTTACACTACGCGCTATTGTGACGACTTTGAGAGATCCCATGGAAACGTTCGAATGTATTGATGTGCAGCAGGCGCAGGCGCGTCTGGCGCAGGGGGCATTGCTGGTCGACATCCGCGATCCGCAAAGCTTTGCGATGGGCCATGCGGCGGGTGCGCTGCATCTGACCAACACCAACCTCAGCGACTTTATCAGTCGTGCAGACCACAGCCTGCCGGTGCTGGTAATGTGCTATCACGGCAACAGCAGTAAAAGTGCAGCACAATATCTGCTGGGGCAGGGCTTCAGTGCGGCCTACAGTATTGATGGCGGTTTCGATGCCTGGCGCGCGGCCTTTCCGCAGCAGGTTGCCCTGGGCAGTGAGTAAGTGGCCGCCTGTCACACGGAGAGTTACTGATGCGCATTACCCAATTTAATCAGCCGCGCATGGCGCAGGCGTTTGTGGACTACATGGCAACGCGCGGCGTGACGCTGCGTATTGAGCATGACCAGCACTATGTCATCATGCTGGATGATGAGAGCCAGTTTTCCGTGGTCGAAAACGAACTTCAGCAGTTTCTGCATGACCCTAATCACCCACGCTATCAGGCGGCCAGCTGGCACAGCGGCAAAACCGACAGCGGGCTGCGCTATGAGCGCAGTAACATCTGGGCAAACATTCGTGAGCGTGCTGGGCCGCTGACGATGACAGTGATGGTGCTCTGTATCGCCGTCTTTATCCTGATGCAGGTGATGGGCGATCAGACCGTGATGGCCTGGCTCGCCTGGCCGGACGATGACCAGCATTTTCAGGTCTGGCGCTGGTTCAGCCATGCGCTGCTGCACTTCTCGCTGCTGCACATTCTGTTTAACCTGATGTGGTGGTGGTATCTGGGCGGGGCGGTTGAGAAGCGGCTCGGCAGCGGCAAACTCTTTGTCATTATGCTGATTTCCGCGCTGCTCAGCGGCTGGCTGCAGGCGAAATTCAGCGGCATCTGGTTTGGCGGCCTGTCGGGCGTAGTGTATGCCCTGATGGGCTACTGCTGGCTGCGCGGCGAGCGCGATCCCGACAGCGGCGTCTATCTTGAACGTGGCCTGATCGGTTTTGCGCTGGTCTGGCTGGTGATTGGCTGGTTCGGCGTCTTTGGCCTGGCCATTGCCAACGCAGCGCACGTCGCCGGTCTGCTGGTCGGGCTGGCGATGGCGCTGGTGGATACGCGTAACGTTACGCGTCGGTAAAGAGATTTTGCGGGTTAACAGGAGAGGAATGTGAAGCAGACGCAACGTCATGACGCGATTATCGATTTGGTCCGTCGTCAGGGATATGTCAGTACTGAGGAGCTGGTGGATCATTTTGAGGTCAGCCCGCAGACCATCCGTCGCGATCTCAACGATCTGGCCGATCAGAACAAAATTCAGCGCCACCACGGCGGCGCGGCGCTCCCCTCCAGCTCTGAGAACACCGCCTGGCACGATCGTAAAATGATGTGGTCGGCGGAGAAAGCGCGCATTGCTCAGCGGGTCGCCAGCCAGATCCCGGATGGGGCCACGCTGTTTATCGACATCGGCACCACGCCGGAAGCGGTGGCGCATGCGCTGCTCAACCACAGCGATCTGCGTGTGGTGACGAACAATCTCAACGTGGCGATGCTGCTGATGGGCAAACCCGATTTTCGGGTGATTATTGCCGGGGGCGAAGTGCGCACCCGCGATGGGGCGGTAATGGGAGAGGCGACGCTCGACTTCATTTCGCAGTTCCGGCTGGATTACGGCATTCTCGGCATCAGCGGCATCGATATGGATGGCTCGCTGCTGGAGTTTGACTATCACGAAGTGCGGACCAAGCGCGCGATTATCGAAAACTCCCGCTGTGCGCTGCTGGTCGTGGACCACTCGAAGTTTGGCCGCAACGCCATGGTTAACCTCGGCAATATGAGTCTGCTGGATTACATCTACACCGACAAGATGCCGCCCGCCAGCGTCATGAAGGTGATTGAGCAGCATGAGGTGCACCTCGAACTCTGCTGATTCCTGCCACGCCAGCCTCCGGGCTGGCGTTTTTATTTGATTGCTGTCGCTTTTTTCCCCACTCCCGTCTTTACTTAACGATTGCTGGCCCCGCCTGCCAGCCCGTGCGCTTGCCATTTTTGCTTCACCTCATTGCGTAACAGAAGGGAGTGATATGCCACAGCAGAAATTCAATAAAGCCCGTTTTAACGCCGCCTTTACCCGCCAGTGGCAACATCTCGGCCTCTCTTCCGCTCAGCAGATGACCCCGCACCAGGCGTGGCAGGCGGTCAGTGCGGCCCTGGCGGAACTGCTGGCCGCGCAACCGGCCCCGCGTCCGGCGCAGCAGCAGCGTCACGTTAACTATCTCTCGATGGAGTTTCTGATTGGCCGGCTGACCGGCAACAATCTGCTTAATCTCGGCTGGTATGACGAGGTGCAGGCGGCGCTGGCAGAGCAGCAGTTCGATTTAACGGCGCTGCTGGAGCAGGAGGTCGATCCGGCACTCGGCAATGGCGGACTGGGGCGACTGGCTGCCTGCTACATGGATTCGATGGCCACGGTCGGTCAGTCTGCAACCGGTCACGGACTTAACTACCAGTACGGCCTGTTCCGCCAGTCTTTTCAGGCGGGCCAGCAGAAGGAGGCGCCCGACGACTGGCAGCGCGAGCACTATCCCTGGTTCCGCCACAACGCGGCGCTGGATGTGGAGGTGGCGATGGGCGGTCGGGTCGAAAAGCAGGAGAACGGCGAGGTGCGCTGGCAGCCCGGGTTTACGCTGCGCGGTGAAGCCTGGGATTTGCCGGTCACCGGCTACCGCAATGGCGTCACACTGCCGCTGCGTCTGTGGCAGGCGGTGAGTGCGCACCCTTTTGACCTGACGGCGTTTAACGACGGTCACTTCCTGCAGGCGGAGCAGCCCGGCATCGAGGCGGCAAAGCTGACCAAAGTGCTCTATCCCAACGACAATCATCAGGCGGGCAAGCGGCTGCGCCTGATGCAGCAATATTTTCAGTGCGCCTGTGCGGTGGCCGATATTCTGCGCCGCCACCATCAGGCGGGACGCAGCATTCACAGCCTGCCCGACTTCGAAGTGATTCAGCTCAACGATACCCATCCCACCATCGCCATCCCGGAGATGCTGCGCGTGCTGCTGGATGAGCACCAGCTCGGCTGGGATGAGGCGTGGCAGATCACCAGCCGGTTGTTTGCTTACACCAACCACACCCTGATGCCGGAGGCGCTGGAGCGCTGGGATGAGAAGCTGATGCGCTCGCTGCTGCCGCGTCATCTGCTGATCATCAAAACGATCAATCAGCGGCTGAAAAAGGTGGTGAAGCAGCGCTGGCCGGATGACAAAGCGATGTGGCATAAGCTGGCGGTGATTGCGGACGGTCAGGTGCGGATGGCGAATCTCTGCGTCGTCAGCGGGTTTGCGGTCAACGGCGTCGCGGCGCTGCACTCCCGGCTGGTGGTCAGCGATCTCTTCCCGGAATATCACCAGCTGTGGCCGCAAAAATTCCATAACGTCACCAACGGCATTACCCCGCGCCGCTGGCTGAAGCAGTGCAATCCGGCGCTGGCCGGGCTGATTGATGAGACGCTGAAAACCGAATGGGCCAGCAATCTCGACGCGCTGATCGGCCTGGAACCTTACGCCGATGACCCGGCGTTTCGTCAGCGCTATCGCAGCATCAAGCAGCAGAACAAAGTGCAGCTGACCGACTATATCGCCCGGCACACCGGGATTATCGTCAACCCGGCGGCCCTGTTCGATGTGCAGATCAAGCGACTGCATGAGTACAAACGCCAGCACCTCAGCCTGCTGCATATCCTCTACTGCTATCAGCAGCTCTGTAATAACCCGGAGGATGTCACCTTCACGCCGCGGGTCTTCCTGTTCGGGGCAAAAGCCGCACCGGGTTACTACCTGGCGAAAAACATTATCTACGCGATAAACCGGGTGGCGGAGGTGGTGAACAACGATCCCCGCATCGGCGACCGGCTGAAAGTGGTTTTTCTCCCCGACTACCGCATCACCGTCGCCGAAATGATGATCCCGGCGGCCGACCTCTCTGAGCAGATCTCTACCGCCGGTTATGAAGCCTCGGGCACCGGCAACATGAAGCTGGCGCTGAACGGCGCGCTGACCATCGGCACGCTGGACGGGGCCAATGTCGAAATCGCTGAGCAGGTGGGCGAGGAGAATATCTTTATCTTCGGTCACACCGTGGAGGAGGTGAAAGCGCTGAAGGCCAAAGGCTACAACCCGAAAAAGGTGCGCAGGCAGAACAAGGCGCTGGATGATTTACTGAAAGCGCTGGAGAAGGGCAAATTCAGCGACGGGGACAAGCACGCGTTTGACCTGATGCTGGAGAGCCTGACGAAACACGGCGATCCCTGGCTGGTGCTGGCCGATTTCCAGCCTTACATCGAGGCGCAGCAACGGGTGGAAGCCCTGTGGCGCGACCCGGAAGGCTGGACCCGCGCCGCCATCCTCAACACGGCCCGGACCGGCATGTTCAGTTCGGACCGGTCCATTCGTGACTATCAGCAACGTATCTGGCAGGCACCCCGCTAAGGAGCAGCAATGAAACAGGATTCACTTGATCAGGCCGCCCGTGCTGCGGGTATTTCACTGGATTACATCAACGTTAACGGCGAGAAAGAGGCGATCAGCGACGAAACCAAACGTGCGCTGCTGGCGGTGATGGGCGATCCGCAGGAGGCGGGTAAATCGCCGCTGCCGCCGGTCGCCGTCTTCAGCGGCAGAGGCAGGCGTCAGCTGACGCCGCAGGGCCGTGGCGTCTATCGCTGGCAGCTGCAGACAGAGAAGGGCAGACTGCTCAGCGGCGAGTTAACCGCGGGCGAACCCTTTACGTTGCCCACGCCGCTGGCTCAGGGGTATCACCAGCTGACGCTCAGCAAAGGGAAGAAAAGCTGGCAGACGCGGGTCATTGTTGCCCCGCGCCGCTGCTATCTGCCGCCGGCGCTGGAGGCGGGAGAGAAACGCTGGGGCGCACTGGTGCAGCTCTATACCGTACGGTCTGAACAGAACTGGGGCATCGGTGACTTCGGCGATCTCGACCAGCTGCTGGTGCAGCTGGCCGCACGCGGAGGCGATTTCGTCGGGCTGAATCCGCTGCATGCGCTCTATCCCGCCAGCGCCGATTTCGCCAGTCCTTACAGTCCGTCATCACGCCGCTGGCTGAACATCATCTATATCGATGTCAGCCAGGTGGCCGATTTTCAGCAAAGCGCGGCGGCACAGAAGTGGTGGAAAAGTGCCAGAACGCAGAAGGCGCTGGCTAAAGCCCGCGAGGCGGAGCATGTCGATTACGCAGCGGTGATGGCGCTGAAGCTCGCCGCACTGCGCCACGCCTGGGCACACTTTCAGGCCCGTGACCGCGCCAGCGACGAGCAGCAATCCTGGGCTGAGTTTGTGCGTGAAGGCGGTGACAGCCTGCGTTATCAGGCGGCCTACGACGGCATACAGCAGGCCCGATGGGCTGAGAATGCAAAACAGTGGGGCTGGCCCGCGTGGCCGGAAGGGTGGCGCAACAGTCAGCAGCCGGAGGTGCAGCAGTGGTGTAAGGAGCACGAAGAGGAGATCGCCTTCTGGCAGTGGCTGCAATGGCTGGCGCAGCAGCAGTTCTCAGGCTGCTGGGCGCACAGCCAGGCGCTGGGCATGAGCGTGGGTCTCTACCGTGACCTGGCGGTTGGCGTGGCGGAAGGCAGCGCCGAAACCTGGCACGACCCGGAGCTCTACCGCCTTAAAGCCTCTGTCGGCGCACCACCCGACCGCCTCGGTCCGCTGGGGCAGAACTGGGGCCTGCCACCAATGGACCCGCATGTGATGCAGGCGCGCGGCTATCAGCCCTTCATCGACATGCTGCGAGCCAACATGCGTGACTGCGGTGCATTGCGCATCGATCATGTGATGTCGCTGCTGCGTCTGTGGTGGGTGCCCGCCGGAGAGACGGCGGATAAAGGCGCTTATGTCGCTTATCCGGTCGACGATCTGCTGGGGATTCTGGCGCTGGAGAGCCACCGGCTGCGCTGCATGGTGATTGGCGAGGACCTGGGCACCGTGCCGGAGGCGATAGTCAGCCTGCTGCGCAAAAGCGGCGTCTTTTCATGGAAGGTGCTCTGGTTCGAGCAGGAGAAAGATCAGCGCTATCGCGCGCCGCAGGACTATCCGCGTCAGTCGATTGCCAGTGCCAGCACGCACGATCTGCCCACCCTCACCGGTTTCTGGGAGCAGGGCGACCTGGCGCTGGGCGAGAAACTGGGCCTCTATCCGGGCGACGCGGTGAAGGCACTGCATGAGCAGCGGGCGACGCAGAAGCAGGCGCTGCTGGATGCCCTGCATCAGGCGGGGGCCCTGCCGGCTCGCAGTCAGAAAAAGGCGGAGAAGCTGGCGATGACGCCTGCACTGAACCGGGCAATCCACCGTTTTCTGGCCGACACCGACAGTGCGCTGCTGGGGCTGCAACCGGAGGACTGGCTCGGCATGACCACGCCGGTCAACGTGCCGGGCACGGTAGATCAATATCCCAACTGGCGACGTAAGCTGAGCAAAACGCTGGAGGCGATCTTTGCCGACAGGGAAGTGAATGCACTGCTGAAGGTGGTCAGCCAGCAGCGTCAGTCAGGCAGGAAAGAGAAGTAACAAGAGCGCGGCAGTCTGACTGCCGCGCTCTTATCCTGTGCGTTAACATCAGTAGAAGGAGTGTTCGCCGCGCTGATGCTCGGTAATATCCCGCACGCCTTTCAGTTCCGGGAAGGCAGCCAGCAGCTCTTTCTCGATACCATCTTTCAGGGTGACGTCGATCATCGAACAGCCGTTACAGCCGCCGCCAAACTGCAGAATGGCGTAACCGTCATCGGTGATCTCCATCAGTGACACGCGTCCGCCGTGACCGGCCAGCTGTGGGTTGATCTGCGCCTGCAGCAGATACTCCACGCGCTCCACCATCGGCGCATCGTCAGACACTTTCCGCATTTTGGCGTTCGGCGCTTTCAGCGTCAGCTGTGAGCCGAGATTGTCGGTCACGAAGTCGATTTCCGCATCTTCCAGATAAGGCTTGCTCAGTTCATCAACATACGCAGAGAGCTTTTCGAACTTCAGCTCGGTGTCAGTCGCTTCAACGGCATCAGGCGGACAGTAAGAGACGCCGCACTCCGCTGTTGGCGTACCCGGGTTAATCACGAATACGCGAATCTGGGTGCCATCTTCTTGTTTGGATAGCAGTTTAGAAAAATGTTCCTGGGCAGAATCAGTAATTCGGATCATGTCGATTGCTCAATAGTTGACTAATTTAGTTGGTTATAATACGCCCATCAATGACGCTCTACAAGGTACGGCACAGGCACCAGACCTGCACGCTGGCCGCGCCCTGCGCCAGTAACAGACGACTGATTTCGTCGACCGTACTGCCGGTGGTGATGACGTCATCCAGCAGGGCGATATGGCGACCCTGCACCGCCATTTCAAGGCGGAAGGCATCCCGTAAGTTGGTGCGGCGCTGGCGGGCAGTGAGCTGATGCTGCAACGCTCCCCTTCGCTGGCGGGAGAGGCCGTCACGCCATTCGCACCGCAGCCAGTGCGCCAGCGGGGCGGCCAGCAGGGCGCTCTGGTTGTAACCACGCCGCCAGCGTCGCCGCCAGTGCAGCGGCACCGGCAGCAGCAGGTCGGGACGCACCACACGACCGTGCCGCCAGACATCCAGCCAGCTTAGCAAAAGCAGCCGCGCCAGCATCACCCTGAGTGCGGTTATGTGAGAAAACTTAAGCTGATTAACCCACTCACTGAACGGCGGGCGATAGTCATTGACGCAGACCAGCGTCTGCCAGGCGGGCGGTTTGCGCTGGCAGCGGCCACAGGCGACCCGCGTCGTCCCGGCGGGCAATCCGCAGCGTGGACAGAGCAGGGGCAGCGGCGGTAATCCACGCAGACATAAGCTGCACAGACCGTGACGGGCGATCTGTAACGGCATCTGGCATAGCCAACACAGGGCAGGCATTGCTAGCATAGCGACCTCCTTATCATTTTCGGGATAGTAACTGATGACGTCGCTCTACTGGCACACCTGCGGAGAAGGAAAACGCGATCTTGTGCTGCTGCACGGATGGGGGCTGAATGCCGAAGTCTGGCAAAGCATTATTCCGCGACTCAGCCCGCATTACCGCCTGCATCTGGTCGATCTGCCGGGTTATGGCCGCAGTCAGGATGCGGGTGCCCTGACGCTGACACAGATGGCAGAGGCGCTGCTGCCTGCGCTGCCCGCACAGGCGATCGTCATGGGGTGGTCTCTGGGCGGACTGGTGGCGACACAGCTGGCGCTGACCGCGCCAGAAAAGCTGGCTGCACTGATTACCGTTGCATCGTCACCCTGTTTCACCGCCACAGAGCACTGGCCCGGCATTAAACCCGAGACGCTGCAGAACTTTCAGCAGATGCTCAGCAACGATTTTCAGCGCACGGTGGAACGCTTTCTGGCGCTGCAGACGCTGGGCACCGAAACGGCGCGCGCCGATGCACGGCAGCTGAAAGAGGTGGTGCTGTCGCAACCGATGCCGGAAGTGGCGGTGCTGGATGCCGGACTGGAGATTCTGCGCCAGGTCGATCTGCGCAGCGCGTTACCGCAGATCGGGCTGCCGTTCCTGCGTCTCTATGGCGCACTCGATGGGCTGGTGCCGCGCCGGATTGCTGCAGAGATTGATGAAATGTTGCCAGCCTCGCCTTCAGTCGTTATCGATAAGGCAGCACATGCACCTTTTATTTCCCATCCAGACATCTTTTGTCAGCATATTATTAACTTTATCAGTGATTTGCCGGGATAATGAGGCTTTAAGTTGGCAAAATCGCTGGCAGCAGCAATACTTCTCTCTGTGAGCAAGGCCGCTGCAAATTTATGTGATTAGTCACGGAAATGACTATGCCGTTCCATACTGCCTTACGCGTTTAGCGGCTGCTTACATCTCACAATGGATCATGAATGAGGGTAAACATAATGAAGGTTTTTAAATGGGTTGTGGCTTCAATGATGATGGGCGCGATTTCATTTTCTGCGATGGCAGCGAAGGAAGTCACCAAAGAAGAAGTTAAATCAATGAACCTGCAGAAGATTGGCACTGTTAACACCACAGCGGAAACCACCTCGCCAATGGATGCTAAAAAAGTGCTGTCTCAGCTTGCTGACGAGAAAGGCGGTAAATACTACCTGGTGATCGCGGGTCGCGAACACGGTAAATTCAGCGCCACCGCTGAAGTCTACAAGTAATCAGCGTAGCCACATGAACTGCCAGGCATCCAGCTTAACCGGCTGGGTGCCATCCATCTTCTCTCCGCTTATCAGATCCTGCCACATACGTGCCTCAGGTAACGGTGTCTCCACCGGCCGTCCACTGAGATTAAACACGCAGAGCAACCCTTCATTGCTGTCCGGCGAATAACGTCTGAGCACCAGCAGGGCATTTTCGCTCTCTGAGATCGTCATCGGATTATCGGGATGAAAAGCAGGCTGGCGACGGCGCAGCTGGATCAGCTGACCGAGCCGGGTATAGATCTGCTGACGCAGCCACTCTTCCCCCGCCAGCGCCGCTTCTATCGTCTGCAGATCATACTTCTGGCGATTAATCGCCCGGTTGTGTCCGGCGGCACGTACCCCATCGTAATCATTTCGCCCGCCCACAATGCTCTGGATATAGATGGCCGGCACGCCAGGGAACACCAGCAGAATGGCATGGGCCAGTAAAAAACGTTTCAGCCGCGTGGCGTCGTCGTCCGCCTCACGGTTTAACGCATCCAGATAGGTGACGTTGATTTCATACGGGCTGGTGGTGCCGTCCGGATTATTTTTGTAGGAGACCAGCGCACCCTCCAGCGCCAGGTCGCGCACCAGCGCCACAATCTCCACCTCCGACAAAATTCCGCGCGCCGGATTCAGGCCGATACCATCGTGGGACGCCAGAAAGTTAAAAAAGGTGGTGTCATTGCTGCTGAGATCCAGCGAGCTGGCCCACTGCCGCAGCGCGCGCGCCGAGCCGGTGTGAATCGCATGCAGCACCAGCGGCGGCAGCGAAAACTGATAAACCATCTGCGCCTCATCGTGGCCGTTGCCCAGGTAACTGATGTTGTCCCGATGTGGCACGTTAGTCTCCGTGATAATCACCGTGCCAGGGGCGACCTGGTCAGCAATCGCGCGAAACAGCTTCACCAGCTGATGGGTTTTTTCCAGGTGAATACAGCGCGTGCCGGGCGTTTTCCACATGTAGCCGACCGCATCAAGCCGCACGTAATCCGCGCCGCGTATCAGGTAGTCGAGCAGGACCCCGACCATGCGCAGCAGCACCTCAGGATTGGCAAAGTTCAGGTCGATCTGATCGGCGCTGAAGGTGGTCCAGATAAAGCGGGTGTCGCCATCGGCCATCTGAAAAGGGGTCAGCAGCGGCGAGGTTCGCGGACGGGTGACGGCGCTGAGGTCAGTGGCGGGCGGCATGCTGATAAAGAAATCGTCCCAGCCGGGGTCCTGCGCCAGAAAGTGGCGGAACCAGGCGCTCCGTGACGACATATGGTTGCAGACAAAATCGAACATCAGGCGGGTTTCCTGATGCAGGCGGGCAACATCCTGCCAGTCACCGCACAGCGGATCAACCTGATGGTAATCAATGACAGAAAAGCCGTCGTCAGACGACCAGGGAAAGAAAGGCAGCAGGTGAACCAGCGGAAAGAGGGATTGCAGATGCTGCTGATAGAAGCGGGAAAAGGTCGTGAGCGTGGGCTTGCCGGTTTCCCGAAACTGATCGGCATAGGTGATGAGCACCACATCCTGCTCGTCCCAGTGCGCCTTGCGCGGCAGCTTGATGGCGTCGCGGGCGGTGGCGATCTCACTCAGCAGGCGCGTCAGGGTAGCCTGGGGAAAGGTGCCGGCATAAATCTTATCAATCAGATCGGTGATCGTTTCCATCGTGAGTTGGATGCCACAGCAGATGTTGTTTTTATGACAGGCGTCTTTTTAGCGTAGCGTTATGGCGGGGATTTTCAACCGGGGAAAGCGGCGGGAACAGGGGGCCAGCGTGCGGCCCCCTGATAAGCTTAGCGTTTTTTACCGAACGCGGCGGCCAGGGCATCACCCATTGCGCTGTTACCCGCAGAGGCGCTGACCGGACGCGGACGGCCTTTCGCGGCAGCCGGACGTTTCTCGTCACGCGGCGCGCCATTTTTCGCGCCGCCACGCGCATTGCCTTCGCCTGGCTGCTCATCGAGACGCATGGTCAGGGCAATACGTTTGCGCTGCAGATCGACTTCCATCACTTTGACTTTGACGATATCGCCCGCTTTTACCACCTGATGAGGATCTTCCACGAAGCGGTCAGAGAGCGAGGAGATATGCACCAGGCCATCCTGATGCACGCCGATGTCCACAAACGCCCCGAAGTTAGTGACGTTGGTAACGCTGCCTTCCAGAATCAGGCCCGGCGTCAGGTCACTCAGCGTCTCGACGCCTTCGGCAAACTGCGCCGTCTTAAACTCAGGACGCGGATCGCGGCCCGGCTTCTCCAGCTCTTTCATGATGTCGGTTACGGTCGGCAGACCAAAGCGGTCATCAATGAAATCGCGCGGGCTGAGATTGCGCAGGCTGCCCGCATTACCCATCAGGTCGCTCAGCGCCTGTTCGGTAGCGGCCAGAATGCGCTCGACCACCGGATAGGCTTCCGGGTGGACCGTGGAGGCGTCGAGCGGGTTATCGCCGTGATTGATACGCAGGAAGCCCGCGCACTGTTCAAAGGCTTTTGGTCCCAGACGGCTCACTTTCAGCAGCTGCTGGCGGTTGCGGAAGCGGCCATTTTCATCCCGCCAGCCGACAATGTTCTGCGCCATCATGCGCGTCAGGCCCGCGACGCGGGTCAGCAGCGGCACCGAGGCGGTATTCAGATCCACGCCGACGGCGTTCACACAGTCTTCCACCACCGCGTCGAGTTTCTTCGCCAGCTGGCTCTGGCTGACATCATGCTGATACTGACCGACACCGATCGATTTCGGATCGATTTTCACCAGCTCAGCCAGCGGGTCCTGCAGACGTCGGGCAATCGACACCGCGCCGCGCAGAGAGACATCCAGATCCGGGAACTCCTGCGCCGCCAGTTCAGAGGCGGAGTAGACGGACGCGCCCGCCTCACTGACAATCACTTTCTGCGCCGTGACCTGCGGGAACTGCTTCTGCAGATCGAGGAAAAAGCGCTCGGTTTCGCGGGATGCGGTGCCGTTACCAATCGCCACCAGCTCCACCTGATGCTCAACGCAGAGGGCCGCAACGGCGGCGGCGGCTTTCGCAGCCTGACCGGTGTGCGGATAGACGGTATCGGTCGCGACCACCTTGCCGGTGGCATCAACGACGGCGACCTTAACGCCGGTGCGCAGGCCCGGGTCCAGTCCCATGGTGGCCCGCATGCCCGCAGGCGCGGCCATCAGCAGGTCGTGCAGGTTACGGGCAAACACGTTGATCGCTTCATCTTCTGCGCGTTCGCGCACCGTGCCCATCAGCTCGGTTTCCAGATGCAGCATCACTTTGATGCGCCATGTCCAGCTCACGACCGCTTTACGCCAGCTGTCTGCCGGGGCGTTGTTCAGGCGCAGGTTCAGGTGTTCCGCAATCAGCGTTTCGCCGTGGCTTTCACGCGGCGCTTCATCAAACTGCGGGTCGGCATTCAGCGAGAGTTGCAGAACGCCTTCGTTACGGCCGCGCAGCATCGCCAGTGCACGGTGTGACGGCACGCTGCTCAGCGCTTCATGGTGGTCAAAGTAGTCACGGAACTTCGCGCCCGCTTCCTCTTTCCCTTCCACCACGCGCGACACCAGGTGGGCATTTTTCCACAGATAGTTACGCACTTTCGCCAGCAGCGCCGCATCTTCAGCGAAACGCTCCATCAGAATGTAGCGGGCGCCATCCAGCGCGGCACGCACGTCAGCCACCCCTTTGTCGGCATCGACATATTGTGCAGCCAGCTGCTCAGGGGTGTGAGACGGATCCTGCCACAGGGTGTCCGCCAGCGGCTCAAGACCCGCTTCAATCGCGATCTGTCCACGCGTACGGCGCTTCTGTTTGTAGGGCAGGTAGAGGTCTTCCAGCTCGGTTTTGCTGAGGGTGGTGTTGATCGCGCGGGCGAGGTCGTCGGTGAGTTTTCCCTGCTCGTCAATCGACTTCAGAATCGACTGGCGTCGCTCTTCAAGTTCACGCAGATAGCTGAGGCGGGTTTCCAGCTGGCGCAGTTGGGTATCATCCAGCCCGCCGGTGACCTCTTTACGATAGCGTGCGATAAACGGCACGGTATTCCCTTCATCCAGCAGGCGAACGGCGGCGTCAACCTGTTCGGGACGCGCCTGCAGCTCACTGGCTATTATCTGGCTCAGAACGTTCATCATCAGGACTGTCTTGCTTTCCGGGTTGAGAAATAGCGGACAGTTATACGGATTGATGGTCAAAATTGCCAGAGACGCGGGCGGCTTTCAGCCATAATCTGAAACGTTATTGCGGGTAATCAATCGCGTTGACATACCAGAGCGCCGGACCCACTGGCGTCTCGACGGTGGCGGCATCGCCCACCTCTTTTTTCAGCAGCGCCCGCGCCATCGGTGAGTCGATGGAGATGTAATCCTTGCGGCCAAAAATCTCATCGTAGCCCACGATGCGGAAGCGTTTGAGGTCACCCGCATCGTTTTCAATTTCCACCCAGGCACCGAAGAAGACTTTGCCATCCTGCTGAGGCGAGTAGTCAACGATGCGCAGCTGCTCAAGACTTTTGGTCAGATAGCGAACGCGACGGTCAATTTCCCGCAGCCGTTTCTTGTTGTACTGATAGTCGGCATTTTCACTGCGATCGCCAAGGCTGGCAGCCCAGGTCACCTTTTTGGTCACTTCCGGTCGCTCTTCACGCCAGAGGTAGTCGAGTTCCGCTTTCAGCTTATCGAAGCCTTCGCGGGTAATCAGTCGGGTTTTCATGCTAATCCGGCCAGCCAAATCAAAAGAGAAACAGTGTAAGGCAAACAGGGCGCGGCAAAAAAGAGTCGGGGAAGGGGTTTTTAAAGCTAAAAACCCGCGTTGACTTCCCCGGCGGCGAAAGGGGTGCTGCTGAAGCGTAATCTGGAGCCAGTCACAGGACGCTGGCCAATAAAACAGACTTATTTTCCGGCGTGAGTCGCCGTGGTGGTCGAGGTGCCGGTGCCATGTCCGTCACCGCCGCCGCCGCCCATGGTCGCCAGCGCAACGCCCAGCAGGGCTGCGACTGCGCCAACGCCAATGGCGTCAGAGTTACCTTTAGCGGTTGAGGTTGCCGCTGCACCGGCCGCTTCACCGGTCGCTGTGGCAGCATAACCTGGGCTGACGCTGCCTAATGCCAGCGCGCTCAGCAGTAAAATCGTTTTTTTCATAGTGTAATCCCCGTTGAGACGTCGAATGGTGCCTGAGCAGTCTGGTTGAAAACGGAGAAGGCGAAAAGTTGGCTTTACTGATTGATTTATCGGACTTTAATTTCAACTGGCCTTGCTGTGAGAAGCACTGAAATTAATCCGAGATGAGGATGGCGTCCCGGACGCTTTTGCTGGAATATTATGCTGTCTGAATGCGGGCAGGGTAGATTATCTGGAGCTTATCCATAATGATGACTCGGTTTTAAGCCAAATTAACTGCTAAGCCGCTGAATTTCTTAATCGAATAAATGCCGGTCCGCTTCTGACGCCAGCGATTCTGAGAAACAGGGCCGTTTTTTCAGATTTGCCGTATCCTGCCCTGTCGCCGGTAAAAAGGGTGAGCCTGGCCCCGAAACTGGCCCGAAATTAAATATAAGCTCCTGTTTAATATGCTTTGTAACAATTTTGGCTAGAATATAAACCATTAATGACTGTCACTATAAGGCATCTTTTTTTAACAATGTTGGCTCAGGCAATAGCGCCTTTGGGAGTTGAAAATGCAAGAGAACTACAAAATTCTGGTCGTCGATGATGATATGCGTCTGCGTGCTCTGCTTGAACGCTATCTCACCGAGCAGGGCTTTCAGGTGCGCAGTGTCGCTAATGCCGAGCAGATGGATCGTCTGTTAACCCGTGAATCCTTTCATCTGATGGTGCTCGACCTGATGCTGCCAGGTGAAGATGGCCTCTCTATCTGCCGTCGTCTGCGCAGTCAGAGCAACCCGATGCCTATCATTATGGTGACGGCCAAGGGTGAAGAGGTCGATCGTATCGTCGGGCTGGAGATCGGCGCGGACGACTACATTCCTAAACCCTTTAACCCGCGCGAACTGCTGGCGCGTATCCGCGCGGTGCTGCGTCGTCAGGCCAATGAACTGCCAGGCGCACCGTCGCAGGAAGAGGCGATTATCGCCTTTGGTAAATTCAAACTTAACCTCGGAACCCGCGAGATGTTCCGTGAAGATGAGCCGATGCCGCTGACCAGCGGTGAGTTCGCCGTGCTGAAAGCCCTGGTGAGCCACCCGCGTGAGCCGCTGTCGCGCGACAAGCTGATGAACCTGGCGCGTGGCCGTGAATACAGTGCCATGGAACGTTCGATTGACGTTCAGATCTCCCGCCTGCGTCGCATGGTGGAGGAGGACCCGGCACATCCACGCTACATCCAGACCGTCTGGGGTCTGGGCTACGTCTTCGTGCCGGACGGCAGTAAAGCATGAGGCGACTGCGCTTCTCGCCACGCAGTTCGTTTGCGCGCACCCTGCTGCTGATCGTGACCCTGCTGTTTGTCAGCCTGGTCACGACCTATCTGGTGGTGCTGAACTTTGCCATCCTTCCCAGCCTGCAGCAGTTCAATAAGGTGCTGGCATACGAAGTACGTATGCTGATGACCGACCGGCTGCAGCTGGAGGATGGCACGCAGCTGGAAGTGCCTCCGGCGTTTCGCCGGGAAATCTACCGCGAACTGGGGATCTCGCTCTACACCAATGCAGCAGCAGAGGAGAGCGGATTGCGTTGGGCGCAGCACTATGAATTCCTGAGTGAACAGATGGGGCAGCAGCTGGGCGGGCCCACCGATGTGCGGGTCGAGGTCAACAAAAACTCGCCTGTGGTCTGGCTGAAAACCTGGCTGTCGCCTGATATCTGGGTGCGGGTACCCCTGACGGAAATCCATCAGGGCGACTTCTCGCCGCTGTTCCGCTATACCCTGGCGATAATGCTGCTGGCGATTGGCGGCGCCTGGCTGTTTATCCGCATCCAGAACCGGCCGCTGGTGGATCTGGAGCACGCCGCTCTGCAGGTCGGGCGCGGGATTATTCCGCCGCCGCTGCGCGAGTATGGCGCGTCCGAGGTCCGATCGGTGACCCGGGCCTTTAACCAGATGGCGGCCGGGGTAAAACAGCTGGCGGATGACCGCACGCTGCTCATGGCGGGGGTCAGTCACGACCTGCGCACGCCGCTGACCCGTATTCGTCTCGCCACCGAGATGATGAGCGAGCAGGATGGCTATCTGGCCGAATCGATTAACAAAGATATCGAAGAGTGCAACGCCATCATCGAACAGTTCATCGACTACCTGCGTACCGGTCAGGAGATGCAGACCGAGCGCGCCGATCTGAACAGCGTGCTGGGCGAGGTGGTAGCCGCAGAGAGTGGCTACGAACGTGAGATCGAAAATGCGGTGATGCCGGAAGAGTTAATGCTGGATATCAACCCGCTGTCGATCAAACGCGCACTGGCTAACCTGGTGGTCAACGCCGCGCGATACGGCAATGGCTGGATTAAAGTCAGCAGCGGACGGGAACTGCATCGCGCCTGGTTTCAGGTGGAAGATGACGGGCCGGGTATTAAGCCCGATCAGCTGGCGCATCTCTTCCAGCCGTTTGTGCGCGGCGACAGTGCCCGCAGCACCAGCGGAACCGGTCTCGGCCTGGCGATTGTACAGCGTATTATTGATGCGCATCAGGGGTCGCTGGAGATTGGCGAGAGCGAGCGCGGGGGATTGCGTATTCGCGCCTGGTTGCCGTTGACGGAAAATATGGCGCTGAGCCATAACAACGGCAGCAACAGCGTCTCAGGCGGATAAAACCGGCGCGGCAGGAGGACTGCCGCGCCCGTTCCGTCAGCGTTGCGGGCCCGCTTTTACCAGCGCCGCACCGGCTGCGTTATCGGTGTACTTATCGAAGTTATCAATAAAGCGCTGCGCCAGACCTTCGGCGGCGGCGGTCCACTTCTCTTCACTCTCCCAGCTGCGACGCGGATCGAGCGTCTCACTGTCCAGCTCACCCAGTGTCACCGGCATCTGCAGATTGAAGATCGGCAGGGTTTCTACCGGGGCATCATCCAGTTCACCCGCCAGGATCGCGTTGATGATGGCACGGGTATTTTTCAGCGAGATGCGCTTGCCGCTGCCGTTCCAGCCGGTATTGACCAGATACGCCTGCGCCCCGGACGCCTCCATCCGCTTCACCAGCACTTCAGCATACTGCGTCGGGTGCAGGGTCAGGAATGCGGCGCCAAAACAGGCAGAGAAGGTCGGTGTTGGCTCAGTCACGCCACGCTCGGTCCCGGCCAGTTTGGCGGTAAAACCGGACAGGAAATGATACTGTGTCTGCTCCGGCGTCAGACGGGAAACCGGTGGCAGCACCCCAAACGCATCGGCGGTCAGGAAAATCACCTTCTTCGCATGGCCCGCTTTTGAGACCGGCTGCACGATGTTGTCGATGTGATTGATCGGGTAAGAGACGCGGGTGTTTTCGGTTTTGCTGCCGTCGGCGTAATCCACGCTGCCATCTTCGCGCACCACCACATTCTCCAGCAGCGCATTACGGCGAATGGCGCGGTAGATCTCCGGCTCAGCCTGCTCTGAGAGGTTGATGGTTTTGGCGTAGCAGCCGCCCTCGAAGTTAAACACGCCGTCATCGTCCCAGCCATGTTCATCATCGCCAATCAGCTGGCGATCAGGATCGGTCGAAAGAGTGGTTTTCCCGGTGCCCGACAGGCCAAAGAAGACCGCCACGTCGCCCGCTTTGCCAACGTTGGCAGAGCAGTGCATCGAAGCGATGCCTTTCAGCGGCAGCAGGTAGTTCATGATGGCGAACAGACCTTTCTTCATCTCGCCGCCGTACCAGGTGCCACCAATCAGCTGCATGCGCTCCGTCAGGTTGAAGGCGACAAAGTTCTCAGAGTGCAGACCCTGCGCCTGCCAGTCCGGGTTGGTGCATTTCGCGCCGTTCATCACCACAAAATCGGGCGTGAAGTCGGCCAGCTCAGCGTCGGTCGGCTGGATGAACATATTTTTGACGAAGTGGGCCTGCCAGGCCACTTCGGTGACGAAACGCACGCTCAGACGGGAGTCAGCATTGGCACCGCAGAAGGCATCCACGACAAACAGGCGCTTGCCGGAGAGCTGCCGGGTGACGCAGCTTTTCAGCGCGTTCCAGGTCTCCTGCGACAGGGGCTGGTTGTCATTTTTGCCGGTGCCCTGGTCGTTCCACCACAGGGTATCGCGCGTGGTGTCGTCACGCACAATGTACTTATCCTTTGGCGATCGCCCGGTGAAAATCCCGGTGTCTACTGCAATCGCACCGCTCTGCGTCAGGGTGCCACGTGCAAAACCTTCGAGGTCCGGGCGCGTCTCTTCCTGAAAGAGCGTGTCGTAATCAGGGTTGTAAACCACTTCCGTGGTATCCACGATGCCCAAAGCGGCAAGGTCTTGCGAGGTCAGGCCGTTAACGCGCATTTTACTGCTCCTTAAATCGGTGTCTGTTCTGCAAAGCAGAGATAGGTTGGGATCGTACGGCCGGCTGTTGCACTGATGCGACGACGCACTGAAAAGTCACAGCGCGTCGTCACCTCAGCCTGCAGGCACAACCAGGCTTATCAGGGCTTCTGCCTCTGCCTTCCGGGCGGCTGCACGATCGCGCGCAGTTTACTCTTCTGCGTTGAGGGAAAAAGGGCAGCGATCTAAAAATGCGACTCAGGGCGCGTTAAGGCTATGTTTCGAACGTTTTAAAGATGTTATGAAAGTAAAAAAAGATAATTTGTCTGAGAAATTATGGGGATAGGAGGGGGAGAGGAAAACGGGGCGGCAGACGCCGCCCGGTGAATCAGTGCAGACGCTCGTCATTCCCGTGAGAATGGCTGCGAATCGCCGCGATATCGACCGCGTCAAACACGTAGTCTGAACCGCAGTAATCGCAGTGCATGTCAATTTTGCCATCTTCCGCGATGATCTCATCCACCTCTTCCTTCGGCAGCGTGGTCAGCACTTCACCACAGCGTTCACGCGAACAGGTGCATTTGTAGATGACTGGCTGCGGATCATAGAGGGTGACCTCTTCCTGATGGTAGAGACGCCACAGCACCTCATTGGCCGGCAGGGTGATCAGCTCGTCGGTTTTGATGGTTTCCGTCAGGGTCGCCAGGTGGTCGAACGCCTCTTTCTCTGTCTCCTGTGCCGGCAGAACCTGCAGCAGGATACCGGCGGCACCCTGGTCGCTGGTGCGGATAAACAGCCGCGTAGGCAGCTGCTCAGAACGCATGAAGTAATCTTCCAGGCATTCCGCCAGCGTTTCACCTTCCAGTCCCACCACGCCCTGATAGCGTTCACCTTTTTCAGGGGAGATGGTGATCACCAGGTAGCCGTTGCCCACCATGCTTTTCAGGGTGCTGTCGGCCGGGATGTCGCCTTTAATGCGCGCCACGCCACGCAGCTCCTGATTGTTGTTGCCGTTGATCACCGCCAGAGAGAGCGGACCGTCACCCTGCAGCTGCACGGTAATTTCACCGTCAAACTTCAGCGTGGCGGTCAGCAGGCTGGTGGCGACCAGCATCTCACCCAGCAGCGTCTTAACCGGAGCCGGATAGTCGTGGTTCTTCACGGTTTCACGCCAGGTGTCGGAGACGTTCACCAGCTCGCCGCGCACAGCGGCATTTTCAAACAGATAACGGTGCAGTTGATCCTGGACTGACATATTTTTTCTCTCACTGGAACGGGGCGATGGCGCGTCCGCGAAGACGGCATTACTCATCGCCCGATAATTTAAACTTCATCAAATCGCGACGCTCTTTTTTGTCAGGTCGCCGATCGGGATGGGGCATAGTCAGCGCATTCAGTTTGCGTGCCTGCGCCATTTTTTCGCGTTTCTCGATACTGGCATCGGTTTCGCGGTAGAGCTGCTGTGCCTCGCTGGCGGGGCGGCGTTGAGCGCTGATATTCGCCACCACCACGGTGCGTTCATCGTTGCCCTGACGCACGGTCAGTTCCGCATTCAGCTCGACGATCTTGCCGGGTTTACTGCGCTGACCGTTGTAGTGCACTTTGCCGCCTTCAATCATCTCCCGCGCAATCGCCCGGGTTTTGTAAAAGCGCGCCGCCCACAGCCATTTGTCGAGGCGAACCTCTTCGCTGCTTTTCTCTTTCATTGCTGCTCCTGACTCAGATCAGCGTCCGGTAGTCGCCGGTGGCGCGGTGACGCTGAAAGATTTGCTCAGGACGACCCGAATCGGGATTTTTTACGCCTAAGCACCAGCCGATGCCCCATGACGCCGCAGCATCCAGAATCACTTCGCTGTCGTCGATAAACAGCGTGCGCGGCGCAGAAAAGCCGGTGTGCTGTTGTACCGCCTGCCACAGACGCGGGTCTTCTTTCGGATACCCAAAGGTATGGGTGGAAAGTAATAAATCAAGGTGTGGCGCTAAACCTGTCTGCGCCAGTTTGACGTCGAGATTATAGGGATGCGCGTTGGTCAGCAGGATGGTGCGCTTGCCGGCGCGACGCAGCGCCTGCAAAAAGGGCAGGGTGTCGTCACGCAGTGCGACCCGGCTGCGCATCGCCCAGGTCATGGCACGGATGTCCAGCGCCAGCGCCTCTGCCCAGTAATCCAGACAATACCAGTTTAGCGTATGGGCGACGGCCTGATACTTTTCCGTGATGATCCGGTCAGCGTCAGCCAGGGTGATACCGCGCTGCTGGCTGAGCACCGCGGGCACATGCTCCAGCCAGAAATGACGATCAAACGCCAGATCCAGCAGCGTGCCATCCATGTCGAGCAGCACGGTGTCAATTTCAGACCAGTTGAGCATCGTGGCTCTCACCCTGTAAAAAAACCGGGCGACAGGGTAGCACAGAAGGGCAGGGCTCAGAATATCGAGCGCACGCTCTGCAAAGTGCTGAGATTATGGTTGAAACACTTGTCGTAGTAGAGCTGGATATCGATCATGCGCTGGCGATTACGGTGCATGCGGCGCAGGGCCAGCAGTCCGTTGATCACGCCGCAGGCCAGCAGCACCATCAGCAGCAGTACGGTGCCGAGATAGCGCCACTGCGCCATGGCATCCGGTTCATTGTGCAGCGCGATGTGACGCGTGCCGTTGGCATCGGTGGTGATGCTGGTGATGATGCCGCTGGCGCTGAAAGGCGTATGCAGCAGCATGGCGGAGATGCGCTGCAGCTCATGCCACTGAGCGGGCGGATCGAGATCGAACAGTGACACGGCAGGCTGAGGCTGACTGACCAGCTGGCGACCCTCGTCACTGACGATCAGGAATCCTCCCGGCGGCGGGCTATTGAGGTTTTCAGCCGCACGGCGGGTTTCACGGAAAAAGAAGGTCGAGGTGGCGGTATTCACCAGGTTCTCCAGCGCTTCCGCACTGACCGGTCGCAGCAGCACGTTCATGCCGTTTAGCTGGCCGGAGTCGGCGCGGCGCATCAGCGCCTCCCAGTCTTTGGCGTTGCCCAGGTTTACCAGCGCGTTTTTCAGGCGCACGCAATCCTGCGGCTGATTACAGAGATCCTGGGTCTTCATGACCAGATCGGAGAAGTCATCCAGCAGAATCATGCCGGACTTCTGGATCGCTGACGCCAGCTGCGGGTTCAGTTTGGGATCGGTATTGGTTTCCGGGTGTAGCTGCCGGGTCGTGGTATCCAGCAGGGCAGCGGCTTTATCAATAATGTCAGATTGCGGCTGCGGCAACGGCTTCGCGTTATTCCAGTAGATGGCTGAGCAGTCGAACGGCATAAAGGCGTAACTCCGGTTGCTCTGGTAGTTATCCGGCACTGAACACATGCCGGTACCGCTCACCTTCAGGCTGTCGCCAATATTCAGGGCCACGCTGCTGAGTTTATCGACGCTGTTGACCTCCAGGCTGTCGGTGCCTCTGGCCCAGGCGAGACTGAGCTTGATCGGCATCCCGAGCGGGATCCAGGTGACCAGCAGGGTCAGCACCAGCAGCGAGCCGCAGGCCAGCACCACATTTTTCCGCCAGCGCTGAATCGGGAAATTTTTGACCTCATCCTGCAGGGATAAAAAGCGGCCCTGACGCACCACCTGACGGTTAAGGTAGATCTCCACGTCGGTCACCTGACCGAGGTCGTGCGCGACATAGGGCTGCCAGTGCGCCGGATAGGCGAGATCGATAATTCCCAGCGTGATGTTGCTCTGCTCCTGGTTCGATTCGCTGAACAGACCCCAGCGCTTCGGCGCGCCGCGCAGGCAGTGGATGTCACGCAGGCCGCGCTCACCCGGAATGCGATAGAGCAGCCACAGGCTGGCTGCGATCATTCCCGCACCGGCCAGCACCAGCCAGATCATCAGAGTCGTGGGCACCAGCAGACTGAAGAAGAACAGTAAGAAGGCAAGCGAGATGATCACCCCTTCACGCGTGCCGTCTGGCCGCGACAGGCGATACTCTTCCGGGGTCTCTTTACGCACCTGCAGCAGTTCAACGTTTTCCGTTTCTGCTTTGCGGATCGAGGCGTTGGTCGACACCGGACGCATCAGCGTCGGCAGGGACTGCTGATCCACCGCGTAATCCACCAGCGAATGGCCGTTGAGCGAAATCACCAGCGGAATGGATTGGGTGCGGATTAACTCGACGTAGTTTTCGTCGGTGATGTACTGCTCCCACAGCGGCGGCAGATGAACTTCGACTTCATCCAGATAGTAACGCCATTTATGGGGATCGTCCGTTGAGAGGCCGTAGCGGGTAATGGCGCGGGTCACCGGATAGACGTTGTTGCTCTGCGCGGTCAGCGTCAGGCGTTCAGACGCGCTGCGCTTGTCGGTCGTCACGGCGGTGCGGGGCTGTTTTGCCAGTGCGGTGACATATTTGTCTACCGCCTCGCGCTCCTGAGGGGAAAGCTTACGGCAGGGCGGACTGATAAATGGCAGCGGTTTCGCCAACGGCGGACGATGCCGCATAGCGTACCAGAACCCAATACCTGCCAGGATTGAACAGGTCAGCACTATGGCCAGGATCATAAAGATTGTGCTCATGCTCTGCTCAATTCAGCCAAAATGCTGCCTTCACTTTAAACGTACGCTCCGGGGGATGCTCACTTCTGAAGAGGCATTCCGGAAGATTATATAATCCTGAGGAGTCAGACACCCGATTAAATAGTGCCAGGGAATATCTGATTAGCATTTATTAAACCCTGCCTTGTCCGAATGGTAACCGGCTCAGACTGGATTAAATATCGGTATTATCTGAAACTTATCGCAGCATATTGACTAATGCAAATTCAGTCTTAACTGATAACCAAAGGCTGTTATTCAATTGCCGGAATCTATGTAACGATATCGTTATGGTGAGACTGTCGCACAATTGCCTGGGGTTAGGTATGCTAATTCGTTCCTGATAGCCGGCGCAGAAACTTTTGAGGCTGATATGAAAATTCCAAAAAAACCTGACATCCTCAATATCACCGCCGTGGCGCGTTCGCGGCTGTTTACCGTCGAATCGGTCGATCTCGCCTTCAGTAATGGGGCGCGTCGCGTCTATGAGCGGATGAAGCCGTCAGAACGTGAAGCGGTCATGATTGTGCCCATTATTGATAACCATCTGATCCTGATTCAGGAGTATGCCGTCGGACTGGAAACTTATGAACTCGGGTTTCCCAAAGGGCTGATTGATGCAGGCGAAACCGTGAGTGAGGCGGCGGTGCGGGAACTGAAAGAAGAGGTCGGTTTTGGGGCTGAGCACCTCACGCCGCTGGGCAAGCTCACGATGGCCCCCTCCTACTTTTCCAGCAAAATGAATATCGTGGTGGCAGAAGGCCTCTATCCCGATAAGCTGGAAGGTGACGAGCCGGAGCCGCTGATTGTTCACCGCTGGCCGCTGAGCGATATGCTGTCGCTGCTGGAGGAGCCCGATTTTCGCGAGGCACGCAACGTCAGTGCGCTCTTTATGGCGCGCGAATGGCTGGTGAAGCAGGGGCGTCTGCGCTACTGAATAAAAAAGGCCGACTGATGTCGGCCTTTTAACAGGTTAAGTGTGCGGGTCACATCAGAACAGCTCGTGACTCTCGCCGTTGTCCATAATGGTGGTGCCCACATCATGAACGGAATATTCGGTCGGCTGGGTGCCGTTGATGAAGTACTCCTGACGCGTATTGCCTCCGCCATTTGCCAGCTTGCCGGTGCTGCGGTCAATCGTGACCGTGACCACGCCATCCGGCGGCGTTAACGGCTGCACCGGTACCCCCTCCAGCGCACTCTTCATATATTCATCCCATGCCGGTTGCGCACTCTTAGCGCCGCCCTCATAGCCTGAAATCTGATCGGGAATCGCGCCGGAAAGGGTGCTGCGGCCTAAATTGCGGCGCGCATCATCAAAACCGATCCAGACGGAGGTCACGACACCAGGGCCATAACCCGAGAACCAGGCATCTTTCGAGCTGTTCGTGGTACCGGTTTTTCCGCCTATGTCATTACGCTTCAGGTCACGACCGGCACGCCAGCCGGTTCCCATCCAGCCCGGTTCACCGAAGATGTTGCTGTTCAGGGCGCTCCTGATGAGGAAGCTGAGCGGGGTGTTGATGACATGCGGGGCATATTGCTGTTCGCCCTGCTGTGCCTGGGCCGGAACCTGCTCCAGTGCAGGCTGTGGCACCGCCTGGTTCTGATTGCTGTCTGACGCGGCCACGTTCTCAACGCTCTCTTCGTTCAGCGCCAGCGCTTTCTTCGTTTCGCCGTAGATCACCGGCAGATTGCACTGCGGACAGGCGATCTTCGGTTTCTCTTCAAAGACAATGCCGCCCTGTTCATTCTCAATCCGGGTGATGAAGTACGGGTCAATCAGAAAGCCGCCATTCGCCATCACGGAGTAGCCGCGCACCACCTGTAACGGGGTGAACGAGGCCGCCCCCAGGGCCAGCGACTCGGTATGAATAATGTTCTGCGCCGGGAATCCAAAGCGCTGCAGATACTCTGCGGCATAATCCACGCCCATGGCGCGCATCGCACGCACCATCACCACGTTTTTCGACTGGCCAAGTCCCTGACGCAGGCGAATCGGTCCATCGTAGGTTGGCGGTGAGTTTTTCGGACGCCAGTCGGCACCCGCACCGGCATCCCAGCGTGAAATCGGCACGTCGTTCAGGATCGACGCCAGCGTCAGTCCGCGATCCATCGCGGCGGTGTAGAGGAACGGCTTGATGTTAGAGCCGACCTGGCGCAGTGCCTGGGTTGCACGGTTAAACATGCTCTGGTTAAAGGCGAAGCCGCCTACCAGCGCCCGCACCGCACCATCATTCGGATCGAGTGAGACCAGCGCCGAGTTCACATCCGGTACCTGGCCCAGCCACCACGCATCACCCACTTTGCGCACCCAGATCTGCTGGCCTGGCTGCAGCACCTGCGTCACGCTTTTCGGCGTCGGGCCCTGCACGGTGTCAGACTTATAAGGACGCGCCCAGCGCACACCCGCTAAGGCCAGCGACACATTGCTGCCATCTTTCATCATCACGGTTGCTTCATCACTGCGCGCTTCCGTGACCACCGCCGGATAGAGCGGGCCATAGACCGGCAGCGCACTCAGCGCTTTCTCGATCTTAGTCTGATCCCAGGCGGGCTCGCCCACCCGCCACAGCACGCTGGTCGGGCCGCGATAGCCATGACGCATATCGTAGGCGATGACGTTGTTACGCACCGAAGTCTGAGCCGCTTCCTGCAGGCGACGGGTCACGGTGGTGTAAACCTTATAGCCGTCGGTGTAGGCGTTGTCGCCGTAGCGCTTCACCATCTCCTGGCGCACCATCTCGCTGAGATAAGGGGCAGAGAAGGCGATTTCCGGGCCATGATACTTCGCCACCAGCGGCGTATTGCGTGCCTCATCATACTGCTGCTGCGTGATGTAGTGCTGATCCAGCATACGCGCCAGCACCACGTTGCGACGCGACAGGGCGCGGCTCGGCGAATAGAGCGGGTTAAAGGTGGACGGCGCTTTCGGCAGACCGGCAATCATCGCCATTTCACTCAGCGACAGCTGGTCAACCGGCTTACCAAAATAGACCTGCGAAGCAGCACCGATGCCATAAGCCCGGTAGCCGAGGTAGATCTTATTCAGGTAGAGCTCAAGAATTTCATCCTTATTGAGTAACTGCTCAATGCGGATTGCCAGAAACGCTTCCTTTATTTTACGCATCAGGGTGCGTTCCGGACTCAGGAAGAAGTTACGGGCCAGCTGCTGAGTGATGGTACTTGCCCCCTGGGAGGCGTGACCGGAGACCAGCGCGATGCTGGCCGCCCGGAAAATCCCCACCGGGTCCACACCGTGGTGCTCATAAAAACGGCTGTCTTCGGTTGCAATAAACGCTTTCACCATCACAGGTGGCACTTGCTGCAGGGTCAAAGGAATACGGCGCATTTCGCCATACTGGGCGATCAGATCGCCGTCGGCGCTGTAAACCTGCATAGGGGTTTGCAGACGCACATCTTTCAGCGTGTTGACGTCAGGCAGCTGTGGCTCGATGTACTTGTACAAGCCATAAATCGAGCCAGCTCCCAACAGGATGCAACACACTGTAAGGATCAATAAATACTTTACGAACTTCACCTGGAGTTTCCCATCTATTGTCGTTTGAGCAGTTTATAAACAACCGCGCGGTAGTATAAAGGCAAGCCAGACGCTTTGATATGTCCATTTTCCCGGACGATAAGGAGATCGCGCGCATGGCTTTTCATACCTGGCAAATCGGGCTGGATATTCAGAACAGGCAGATGTGTGGCCTGGCCCTCCAGCGTCGTCGTGATGGCTGGCAGCTACGCCACTGGTGGCTGCAACGGCTGCCGCAAGATACGTTAAGAAACGGCGTGCTGCAATCTTCGCCTGAATTACAGGCGGTCCTGACAGCCTGGCGTCAGCAGTTGCCGCGCCGTTACTCGCTGAGGGTCGGGTTCCCCGCCCGGCTGGTGCTGCAGCGGCCGCTTCCGCTGCCCGCACAGTCACTCAGGGAGCCAGCGCTGGGCCACTACGTGCAGGTGGCCGCGCGTCGTCTCTTTCCGCTGGAGCCTGACACGCTGGCGCTGGACTATCACGAGGAGGCCGGAAACCGTCAGCTCTGCGTCACGGCGGCCCGGCGGGAGAGTGTTGACCAGTGGATGATGCCCCTGTTACAGGCGGGATTCAGGCCGCAGGTGCTGGAACTGACCACCGATGCGCTGAAGCGGCTGGCCCGGCAGGCGCGGCTGCCGGTCGGCACGGTGCTGGTGCTGCAGCAGGAGGAGCGCTGGCTCTGGAGCGATGCGCAGACCGCAGCGGAGTGTGACGACGCCGTCACACTGGACACACTGAAACAGCAGGCCTTTCCCCAGGCAACGGCCATCGCCTGGTGTGCCGCCACGCCAGCCGCGCTGCCCGCTGACGCTGTCGCGTTTTCCCCTTTTGATCTGCTTCGTTATCAGCAGCCCCCGTTGCCCGCGAATCCGGGAGCCTTTGCACTGGCGACCGGGCTGGCGCTGACCAGCGGAGATGAGCCGGCGTGGCGGTAAATCTGCTGCCGTGGCGGCAGCAACGGCGGCAACGGCAGCGACGGCAGAGCCTGCTGGTGCTGGCACTGGTGATGGGCGGTCTGCTGCTGCTGGTGATGCAGCAGGCGTACCGGGTCCATGAGGCGCGCCAGCGGATAGCGCAGGAGAGCAGGATGCAGCAGCAGGCGCTGGAGAAACTGGCTGCGCGTTTAGCGCAGCAGAAGCAGCTGCTGGAACAGCTCGCGCTTCTGCAAAAACAGCAGGCGAAACAGCGTGACAAGGCTGCGCAGCTGGCCGGGTGGCAACAGTTCTGGCGCGATCTGCCTGGCATGCTGCCCGATACCGCCTGGCTGACCCGGCTGGAGAAGCGCGATAACCGCCTGATCCTGGAGGGGCAGGCGCAGGATATGGCAGCAATCAGGCAGTTTCGCCAGCAGCTCGCTACCGCCGCCCTGTTGGGTCAGGTGCAGCAGGGTGGGGTCCGGCGTCAGGCGGATGGCCGCTACCATTTTTCGCTACGGGCGCAGATAGCCGGGGGACGCGATGATTGATCGCTGGTGTCAGATGGCGGCTGTTCCGCGCTACGGCCTGCTGTTCCTTCTCGCGTTGGGTCTGCTTTTGCTTATCTGGCTGCCGGGCTTACGGCCTCAGCAGCAGGCACTGGCCGCTGAACGGGCGGCGCTGTCACAGTTAACCCGAACTCTGCAGCAGCGCCAGCAGCAGTGGCGTCAGCATCCCGCCATCGCGCAGCTGCAGGCGCAGCGGGAGACGATGCAGCGCGCTCTGACTCGCGCAGCCGCATCGGAGGGGGCTATCGACGATATTCTGGCGGGCCGCCCTCACCAGCTGGAGGCGTGGCAGCCGGATGGCCCCGCCCGCCTGCTGACGCTGCATCTGCCCTGGCAGGCGTTCCGGACACTCTTTGCTGAGTTTGCCCAGGCCTCTGCGCCATTGCCTGTGCATTTCCTGCTGCTGGCGCAGCCGCACGACCTGGAGGCGCAACTCTGGCTGGAGCCAGCCGATGCGCCATAGCCTGCTGATTCTGCTGCTGTGCTGGGGGGATGTGCTGGCACGCGATCCCTTCCGGCCTGTTGCCGGTTCCCTGTGTCAGGCGGCGGTAGCCCCGCTCACCGGCTGGCGTCTGCAGGGGATTGCCGGGCGGGAAACCCGCTATCAGGCCTGGCTGCTTACCCCGCAGGGAGAGCGCGTCACGGTGGGCAGCGACACGCCTTTTCCGCTGACGCCCTGGCAACTGGTGGCGATCACCTCCCGCAGCCTCACGCTTGCCGTGCCAGCGAGCTGTCACGCTCAGCGAACCACATTTTATTTAAAAGGATATGCGCATGTTAAGGATAGCGACCCTGCTCCTCATCAGCAGCCTGCGGCCGGTTTACGCCGCTGACGAGGCGCCGCTCAGCCTCGCTTTTGACCACGCACCGGTAGAGCAGATTCTGCAGGCGCTGGCTGACTATCAGCAGGTCAACCTGCTGATCGCGCCTGAGGTTGAGGGGACGCTATCGCTGCGGCTGGATAACCTGCCGTGGCGTCAGGCGCTGGCGCTGGTGGCGCGGATGGCAAAACTGGCGGTTATTGAGCAGGATAATGTTCTGCTGGTCTATCCGCTGCGCTGGCAGCAGGCGCAGGACGCGGCCCGGGAGGCAGAGCGGCAGGCGCAGTTACAGCAGACGCCTTTGCAACAGCGCACGGTCACACTCCGTTATGCCAGCGCCAGCGACGTTCATGCCAGCCTGCTGAGTGAACGCCAGTCACTGATGACGCCGCGTGGCAGCGTGACGGTGGATAAACGCACCAACGCGTTGCTTCTGCGCGATACCGCCGCGGCACTGAAAGAGACGGCGCGCTGGATTCAGGGGCTGGATCGGCCACTGGAGCAGATTGAACTCTCTGCCCATATCGTCACCATCAGTGAGGAGCACCTGCAGGAGCTGGGGGTGCAGTGGGGCATGCTGGCGGGAGATGCAGCGGTGACAGAGAGCCTGCATCATCCCCGGCTCGCTGTTCCGCTGGCGGTAAGTTCACCCGGTATCAGCGCAGGGATGGCGCTGGCGCGTATCGGCGGCGCCCTGCTGGATCTGGAGCTGAGCGCCCTGGAGCAGGAGAACCAGATTGAGATCATCGCCAGTCCGCGCCTCTTCACCTCGCACCAGCAGACCGCCTCGATTAAGCAGGGCACTGAAATTCCCTATGAAGTGTCGGCAGGCAACAGCGGCGCCACCTCGATTGAGTTTAAAGAAGCGGTGCTGGGCATGGAGGTGACGCCCACTATCGCCGGAAACGGCCGCATCCGGCTGAAGATCCATATCAGTCAGAATATGCCGGGGCGCAGCATCCGGACCGGTGACAGCGACATCTTATCCATCGATAAACAGGAAATAGAGACCCAGGTCACGGTCAGCGACGGGCAAACGCTGGCCTTAGGCGGCATCTTTCAGCAGCAGCGAAACCGGGGAGAGAACAGGGTGCCGCTGCTGGGAAAGGTGCCGCTGATTGGCGGACTGTTTCGCCAGCAATCGGCGCAGCGCAAAAAAAGAGAGCTGGTTATCTTTATTACGCCGCGATTGGTCAGGGAAGCAGCGCTTACGACGGGATAAAACGGAAAATGAGGCCCTCGGGGTCATCTGCGTTGACGCAGAAGAGGAATTAGCTTACAAGGTTTAGCGATTTTCAATACGGTGTAACCGTCTGAACCGGATAAATCCCGGTTAACAGATCAGACAACTCCTCTGTAAGCAGCGTGGTAAAAGACGCAGCGCTGGCGCGTTACAGTTTCGCGAACACAGGCCAATTCAGAAATGGATGTGCTGAAGGCAATATAATCGGTTGCCAAACAGCCTTGAGTGTTGAGATAATTTTTCATCTGACTCTTGCTAACGCTCATGAGGTCTCAGTTCCTGTCCCGCCAGCAAAAGCTGAACGCGGGGTATCATTAACGAATTCTTAGTAATACCGACAAAATGGCAGAGAAACGCAATATCTTTCTGGTTGGGCCGATGGGTGCCGGCAAAAGCACTATTGGCCGTCAGTTGGCTCAGCAACTCAACATGGAGTTCTTCGATTCCGATCAGGAAATTGAGCGACGCACCGGAGCGGATGTGGGCTGGGTTTTTGATGTCGAAGGCGAAGCTGGCTTTCGCGATCGCGAAGAAAAAATCATTAACGAACTGACCGAGAAGCAAGGCATCGTCCTGGCGACAGGGGGTGGTTCCGTCAAATCCCGGGAAACGCGTAACCGTCTCTCCGCCCGTGGTGTTGTGGTTTATCTTGAAACTACGATCGAGAAGCAACTGGCGCGCACTCAGCGCGATAAAAAACGTCCGTTGCTGCAGGTGGACTCCCCGCCGCGTGAGGTGCTTGAAGCGCTGGCTGGCGAACGTAACCCGCTCTACGAAGAGATCGCCGATGTGACCATTCGTACAGACGACCAAAGTGCGAAAGTCGTGGCGAATCAGATTATCCACATGTTGGAAAAAAGTTGATCCAACGTTCGAAGGCTCTCTGACAGGTATTGAGCATCATGGAGAAGATCACCGTCTCACTGGGGGAACGCAGTTACCCCATCACTATCGCCGCCGGACTGTTTAACGATCCGGCTTCTTTTTGGCCGCTGACCGCGGGCGAAAACGCCATGGTGGTGACCAACCAGACGCTGGCACCGCTCTATCTTGACAGGATAACGGCGCAGCTGACGGCGGCAGGCGTAAAAGTTGATCAGGTGATCTTACCCGATGGCGAACAATATAAGACGCTGGCGGTGATGGATCAGGTTTTTACCGCACTGCTGCAGAAGCCGCACGGTCGTGATACGACGCTGGTTGCCTTAGGCGGCGGCGTCATTGGCGATCTGGCCGGTTTTGCTGCGGCCAGCTATCAGCGTGGCGTGCGCTTTATTCAGGTTCCGACCACCTTACTGTCGCAGGTGGACTCGTCGGTGGGTGGCAAAACCGCTGTGAACCATCCGCTGGGCAAAAACATGATCGGCGCCTTTTATCAGCCTGCCTCGGTGGTGATCGATACCGCCTGTCTGCAGACGCTGCCGGCGCGTGAGCTGGCCTCCGGTCTGGCAGAAGTGATCAAGTATGGCGTTATTCTCGACGGCGCCTTTTTCCAGTGGCTGGAGCAGAATATTGATGCGCTGCTGGCGCTGGATGAACAGGCGCTGGCGTACTGCATTCGTCGCTGCTGTGAGCTGAAAGCAGAGGTGGTGGCGGCTGATGAGCGTGAAAACGGTCAGCGGGCGCTGCTCAATCTGGGGCACACTTTTGGCCATGCGATTGAAGCGCATATGGGCTACGGCAACTGGCTGCACGGTGAAGCGGTTGCCGCAGGTATGGTGATGGCGGCGCGCACGGCGGAACGGCTGGGGCAGTTCCAGCCGCACGAGACAGAACGCCTCATTGCCCTGTTGCAGCGTGCCGGTTTACCGGTGCATGGCCCACAGGCGATGCGTGCAGAGATGTACCTGCCGCACATGATGCGCGATAAAAAAGTTCTGGCGGGCGAACTGCGGCTGGTTCTGCCGTTGTCGATCGGCCGCTCTGAAGTGCGTGGCGGCGTGGCACATGATATGGTGCTGGCTGCAATTAACGATTGTCAGCAACCCTGAGAATAAGCAGTTGAGTGGTGACGCGGCGCGCAGGGTGCGCAGTGCGGAATGCCGCTTTACGGAGGAGGCAAAATGGATGAGTTTAAACCGGAAGATGAGTTAAAACCTGACGCCAGCGACCGCCGTCCCTCGCGCCCTCGTAAGTCGTCTACCGCAGCCAGAATACCGGTTTCGCGCCAGCGCATCATGATGGGCGTCGGGATTCTGGTTCTGCTGTTACTGGTTCTGGGGATTGGTTCCGCGCTGAACGGCCCTGATGAGAAAAAACCCGCGTCAGCGGGCACTACGCCTGCTGCGGGTGGCAGCACCGGCAGTGAGAAGAATATCGACCTGACCGGCTCCTCTTCCATGTCGGGCGCTCAGAACACGCCGGCCACCACCGACAATAACGCGGCGGCCAGCGGTGAGGCGGCGTCCGGCCAGGCGCGTGACGTCTCAATGCCGCCTGTTGCCTCTACGCCGACCCAGGCTGCACCGGTTGACGCCCCAGCGAATCAGCAGCGCGTCACCTTGCCAGGCGATCTGAACAGTGCGCTGAGCAATCAGCAGCAGCAGGTCGACAGTGCGGCAATGGGCTCGCAGGGCGGCAGCTCACTGCCGACCGCGCCTGCCACCGTCAGCGGCAATGCCGGAACGGCGGCAAATCCCGTTACCGCACCGGTGACGCGTCAGACGCCAGCCCGCTCAAACGCGGCCTCCCGTCCGGCGCACGACACCGCGCACAAAGCGGCTGCGAAGCCGGCAACCCGCGACAGCAAAACACACACGACGCCAGCACGGTCACCCGTCAGTTCTGCGCCCGCTACATCGGCAGCAGGCAGCAGCACGGCCAGCAAATCACTGCCAGGCGGCAGCTACACCCTGCAGCTGAGCGGCGCGTCCAAAGCAGAAAGCCTGAATGCCTGGGCGAAGCAGCAGAATCTGAGCGGCTATCACGTCTACAAAACCACCCGTAATGGTCAGGCGTGGTATGTGCTGGTGAGCGGCTCCTATGCCACACCGGCTGATGCCAAACGCGCTGTCGCCTCGTTGCCTGCAGACGTACGCGCGAAAAATCCGTGGGTAAAACCGGTCAGCCAGGTGAAGAAAGAAGCCAGTCAATAGCGGACAGGGGGCCAGTCTCTGGCCCCGTTTTAAGCGCAGATCTGCTGTCGGTCCAGCCACAGCCTCACAATAAGATGTAATTACCACGACAGCATGAAAAAAAATCGCGCTTTCCTGAAATGGGCAGGGGGAAAATTTCCCTTAGTCGAAGAGATCCATCGCCATCTGCCGCAAGGCGACTGCCTGGTCGAGCCATTTGTTGGCGCGGGTTCGGTGTTTCTGAACACCGAATTTGATCGCTATCATCTCGCTGACATCAACAGCGACCTGATTAATCTCTATAACATCGTCAAACTGCGCACCGCGGATTTCATTCGTGACGCGCAACTGCTGTTCACGCCGGAAGGGAACACCGAAGCCTGTTACTACCAGCGTCGCACCGAATTTAACCTCAGCACGGATGCCTACCAGCGCGCGCTGCTGTTCCTCTATCTGAACCGCCACTGTTATAACGGCCTCTGCCGTTATAACCTGCGTGGTGAGTTCAACGTGCCGTTTGGCCGCTATCGCAAACCCTATTTTCCGGAAGCTGAACTGTTATGGTTTGCCGAGCGAGCGCAAAAAGCGACGTTTGTCTGTGAATCGTACGATGTTACCCTGACCAGTGCCGGCAAAGGCTCGGTGGTCTATTGTGACCCCCCTTATGCGCCGCTGTCGGCAACGGCCAACTTTACGGCTTATCACACCAACAGCTTCAGCCTGCGTGAGCAGGAGAATCTGGCGATGCTGGCGGCACAGCTGGCCGCGTCGGAGCACCGGATTCCGGTACTGATTTCTAACCACGACACTGCACTGACGCGTCTGTGGTATCAGGATGCAGTGTTACATGTGGTCAAAGCCCGGCGTTCTATCAGCCGGAGCATAACCGGTCGCACCAAGGTCGACGAACTGCTGGCACTTTATCGCTAGTCTGTTTCGTCCGCGACCAACGCATTACGCCAGCCTGAGTGCTGGCGCACAACAGTGGGAGAATCGGATGAAACAATATTTGCTGGCCCCTTCAATCCTGTCGGCGGACTTTGCCCGCCTGGGCGAAGATACAGCCAAAGCGCTGGCGGCCGGAGGTGACGTGGTTCACTTCGACGTGATGGACAACCACTACGTGCCAAACCTGACCATGGGTCCGATGGTGCTGAAAGCCCTGCGTGACTATGGCATCACCGCCCCTATCGATGTGCATCTGATGGTGAAACCCGTCGATGCGCTGATCCCGGAATTCGCCAAAGCGGGTGCCACCTATATCACCTTTCATCCCGAAGCCAGCGAACACGTTGACCGCACCCTGCAGCTGATTAAAGAGCATGGCTGCAAAGCCGGTCTGGTCTTTAACCCGGCAACCCCGCTGAGCTACCTCGATTACGTCATGGATAAGCTGGATATCATTCTGCTGATGTCCGTAAACCCGGGCTTTGGCGGTCAGTCATTTATCCCGGGCACCCTGGATAAACTGCGTGAAGCGCGCCGGCGTATCGATCAGAGCGGCTACAACATCCGTCTGGAAGTGGATGGCGGTGTGAAGATCGATAACATTGGCCAGATTGCCGCCGCCGGTGCCGACATGTTTGTTGCCGGTTCCGCCATCTTCGGTCATCCCGACTATAAAAAAGTCATCGACGACATGCGCAACGAACTGGAGAAGGCCAATGGCTCATTTCACTGATATTCGCGCGCTGGCGTTTGATCTGGATGGCACCCTGGTGGATAGCGCACCCGGCCTTGCCGAGGCTATCGACCGCACGCTGAACGACCTGCGTCTGCCGCGGGCGGGCCTGGCGCGGGTCTCCACGTGGATTGGCAACGGTGCCGATATCATGATGGCGCGCGCGCTGACCTTTGCGCTGGGCCGCGAACCGCAGCCGGAAGAGCAGCGCGATGCGCGGGCGCTGTTTGACCGGCACTACGCCGATACCGTGGAGGCGGGCAGTACGCTGTTTCCGCACGTGAAGCAGACGCTGGCAGCCCTTAAGGCGAGCGGACTGCCGATGGCGATTGTCACCAACAAGCCGACGCCGTTTGTGGCGCCGCTGCTGGAATCGCTGGGGATTGCCGATGCGTTTTCGCTGATTATTGGTGGCGATGATGTGCCGGTTAAAAAACCGCATCCGGCCGCCATTTTTATGGTGCTTGGCACCTTTGGGGTGCTGCAGGATCAGTTGCTGTTTGTCGGCGACTCCCGCAATGATATCCAGGCGGCGCAGGCGGCAGGCGTGCCCAATGTGGCCATGACCTATGGCTATAACTATGGCGAGCCGATTGCCACCAGCCAGCCCGATTTAACTCTCGACTCTTTCGACGAACTTTTGCCCGCTCTGGGGCTGTAAATATCAGGACTTAAGTATGAAACCCATCGTTTTCAGCGGCGCACAGCCGTCCGGCGAACTGACCATCGGCAACTATATGGGTGCGCTGCGTCAGTGGGTGCAGATGCAGGATGATTACCACTGCATTTACTGCATCGTTGATCTGCATGCTATCACCGTGCGTCAGGACCCTGCCGCACTGCGTAAAGCGACGCTGGACACGCTGGCGCTCTACCTTGCCTGCGGCATCGACCCGCAAAAAAGCACCATCTTTGTTCAGTCCCATGTGCCGGAGCATACGCAGCTGAGCTGGATCCTGAACTGCTACGCCTATTTCGGTGAGCTGAGCCGCATGACGCAGTTCAAGGATAAATCCGCACGCTACGAAGAGAACATCAATGCCGGTCTGTTCGACTATCCGGTGCTGATGGCGGCGGACATTCTGCTCTATCAGACCCATCAGGTGCCGGTCGGTGAAGATCAGAAACAGCATCTGGAGCTGAGCCGTGATATCGCGCATCGTTTCAATGCGCTGTATGGCGACATCTTCAAGGTGCCGGAGCCGTTCATTCCGAAGTCTGGCGCGCGCGTAATGTCGCTGCTGGAACCGACGAAGAAGATGTCCAAGTCTGACGACAACCGCAACAACGTGATCGGCCTGCTGGAAGATCCGAAAGCGGTGGTGAAGAAGATTAAACGCGCCGTCACCGACTCTGAAGAACCACCAGTGGTGCGCTACGACGTGAAAGAGAAGGCGGGCGTCTCTAACCTGCTGGATATTCTGTCGGGCGTGACCGGTCAGAGTATCGCCGAGCTTGAGCAGGCGTTTGAGGGCAAGATGTATGGCCATCTGAAAGGTGCAGTGGCGGATGCGGTGTCGGGCATGCTCTCTGAGCTGCAGGAGCGTTATCACACCTTCCGCAACGACGAAGCGCTGCTGGAGCAGGTGATGCGTGATGGCGCGGCGAAGGCACGCGCACAGGCGCAGGAAACCCTGAAAAAGGTGTATGAGGCGGTGGGCTTCGTTGCGATGCCGTAACGGCTGAGCAGTCAATGAAACGGCGGACATGATGTCCGCCATTTTTATTTGTCGATTCAGAACCAGCGCAGGCTGTCGCGCAGACTCACCACGCTGCCGATGATCATCAGGCTGGGGCTGCTCACCTGACCGGCTAACGCTTCAAGCTCATTCAGTATTCCGGTCACCACGCGCTGACGCGTGCTGGTGCCGTTTTCCACCAGCGCCACCGGCATATCGCTGCGCATCCCATGTTTTATCAGCTGCTGCTGAATTTCTCCGGCCTGCGTCAGCCCCATGTAAAAGACCAGCGTCTGCTGTTCCGCCGCCAGCGTCTGCCAGGCGAGGGTGCCCGTTTTCTGCAGATGGCCGGTAACCAGCCTGACGCTCTGCGCATGATCGCGGTGGGTCAGGGGAATGCCGCTGTAGGCCGCGCAGCCTGACGCGGCGGTGATCCCCGGCACCACGCTGAAGGGGATCTGCTGCTGCGCCAGCGCCTCCAGCTCTTCGCCGCCCCGTCCAAAGATAAAGGGATCGCCCCCTTTCAGCCGTACCACCCGCTTTCCGCGCTGCGCCTGTTCGCAGAGCAGCTGATTAATCGACGCCTGCGGCACGCAGTGATGTCCGGCGCGTTTACCCACGAAGATACGCTCGGCATCGCGGCGCACCAGCTTCAGGACCGCATCGGAGACCAGGCGGTCATAGACGATGACGTCCGCCTGCTGAATAAGCTGTAAGCCTTTCAGGGTCAGTAGTCCGGCATCGCCCGGCCCGGCACCGACCAGCGCCACCTCCCCCTGGCGGGCCGGATTGGCGTCAAAAAGCGCGTCAGCGATCTGCTCTGCACGCGGCCTGTCGCCGTTCGCCAGCGATTGCGCCAGTCGCTCGCTGTGAAAGAAGCGCTCCCAGAAGCGGCGGCGGGCACCTGGCGCGCCATACTGCTTTTTCACCCGCGCGCGCAGGTGACCGGCCAGCTGCGCCAGCTGGCCGAGATGTTGCGGCAGCCTCGCCTCCAGCTTCTCCCGCAGCAGGCGCGCCAGCACCGGCGCCCGTCCGCCGGACGACACCGCCACCATCAGCGGGGAACGATCGATGATCGATGGCACAATCGCGCTGGCCTGCTGCGGTGCATCCACCAGGTTGCAGAAGATCTGCTGCCTTTCCGCCGCTTCCGCCACCTGCTGATTGACCGCGTTGTCGCTGGTAGCGGCCACCACCAGCCAGCAGCCGTTCAGCCAGTGCGGATCGAAATGTCCCGGCAGCAGCGTAACCGCACGCTGCTGTGCCCACGCCCGGAAGGCGGGCGAAAAATCAGGAGCACCCACCCGGAGTTCGGCACCGGCTTCCAGCAGCAGGCGGGCTTTGCGCTCCGCCACATCACCCGCACCCACCAGCAGACAGCGCCGGCCCTGCAGGCGGCAGAAGAGGGGGAAGTAGTCCATCAGCGATCCTTAAAAAAGCCCGCCGGAGCGGGCTGTGAAGAGAGTTACAGGCAGACTTCGACCTGTCCGGCATTGACCCGCACCGGCCAGGCGGCCACGTTGCGCGAGGCATCCTCCATACAGACACCATCGCTGAGGCGAAAACGCTGCTTTTTCAGCGGGCTGGCCACCCAGAGCGCATCCTGATGTTCCGCGATAATGCCGCGCGACAGCACACTGGCCCCGGCGAACGGGTCGATATTGCTGATGGCATAGAGCTGTTCATCATCGCGTGGACGGAAGATGGCGATCTGCTCGCCGTTGACCAGCGCACAGACGCCCGTGGCGGGCAGGATCTGCGTCAGCGCGCATACCGGATGCCACTGGCTCATGATTTCGTCTCCTCTGTCAGGGTGATGGCAATACGCTCGTCGGCGCGGGCCGGACGGTGCTGGTCGCGTTCGGCCACCCGCTGTATGACAGGGTCGCGCTGCGCCGAGTTGATAAAGTGGGCGAAGCGCGACAGGGACGGTTTCTCTTCCAGCGTGACTTTCCATTCGCAGCGGACAGTGGCGCGCAGCGCAGCCAGCTGCTGCTCCAGCTGGCTGTTGAGACCGAGCCGGTCATCCATGATCACCGAACGCAGATAGTCGATGCCGCCCTCCATGCTCTCCAGCCACAGCGAGGTGCGCTGCAGACGATCGGCGGTACGGATATAGAACATCATGAAGCGGTCAAGCGCGGCGATCAGGGTCTCCTGATCCAGATCGGCGGCCAGCAGGTCGCCATGCCGCGGCTTCATGCCGCCGTTGCCGCAGACGTAGAGGTTCCAGCCTTTTTCGGTGGCGATGATGCCGACATCTTTCCCCTGGGCTTCCGCGCACTCGCGGGTGCAGCCGGAGACGCCAAATTTCATCTTATGCGGGGTGCGGATCCCTTTGTAGCGGTTCTCCAGCATCACGCCCAGAGCGAGACTGTCGCCGACTCCATAGCGGCACCAGGCGCTGCCGACGCAGGTTTTCGCCATTCGCAGTGCCTTAGCGTAGGCCTGGCCGGTTTCGAAGCCGGCGTCGATCAGCTGTGACCAGATGGCGGGCAGATCGTCTTTCTGCGCCCCGAAAAGGCCGATGCGCTGTGAACCGGTGATTTTGGTGTAGAGCTGGTAGCGCCCGGCGATCTCACCTATCGCTTTCAGTCCCTGCGGCGTGATTTCCCCACCGGGGGAGCGCGGGATCACAGAGTAGGTGCCATCCTTCTGAATATTGCCCAGGCAAAGGTCATTGCTGTCCTGCAGCGGCGCGTGCTGGGGTTTGAGCACATACTCATTCCAGCAGGAGGCGAGCAGCGAACCCACTGTGGGCTTGCAGACTTCACAGCCGTAGCCCTGGCCATAGCGGGCCAGCAGTTCATCAAAGGTTTTGATCTCTTCTACCTGAATCAGGTGATACAGCGCCTGACGGGAATACGCAAAATGGGCGCAAAGATGGTCGCTGACCGCAATCCCCTGGCGGCTGAGCTCACTGTTGAGCACCTGTGTGAGCAGCGGAATACAGCCGCCGCAGCCGGTGCCTGCACGGGTGGTGGTTTTCAGTGCAGCCACGGTGTGGCAGCCCGCCTGGACCGCCTGCACAATATCGCCTTTAGTGACGTCGAAGCAGGAGCAGATTTGCGCGCTCTCCGGCAGAGAGTCGACGCCGATAGCCGGTTTTTCGCCGCTGCCTGTGGGCAGAATCAGCGCTTCCGGCTGGTCAGGCAGCGGAATCGCGTTCAGCACCAGCTGCAGCAGGTTGCCATAGTCGCGGGTGTCGCCCACCAGTACGGCCCCCAGCAGGATTTTCTGATCCTCGCTGAGAATCAGGCGTTTATAGATCGATTTGCCTTCGTCCAGCCAGACCACGCTGCGGGCGCCTGGTGTGGTGCCGCGCGTATCGCCAATCCCGCCGACATCGACCCCGAGCAGCTTGAGCTTCGCGCTCATGTCCGCGCCGGTAAAGGCATTGTCGCGGCCCAGCAGATGGTCGCTGGCAACCTGGGCCATTTTGTACCCCGGTGCCACCAGGCCATAGGCGCGGTTCTGCCAGGCGGCACACTCACCTATCGCGTAGATAGCGGGGTCGCTGGTGCGACACTGGTCATCAATCGCGATGCCGCCGCGCGGCCCCAGCGTTAAGCCACACTGCTTCGCCAGCGCGTCCTGCGGACGGATACCGGTGGAGAAGACGATAAAATCGACCGCCAGCGTGCTGCCATCGGCAAACTGCAGCGTTTTGCCGCCCTGCGCATGATGCACAATCTGTTGGGTATTTTTGCCGGTGTGGACCCGTACACCCATCTCTTCGATCCTGCGACGGAGCTGCTCTCCGCCTTGCTGATCCAGCTGTTCTGCCATCAGCACGGGGGCAAATTCAATGACGTGGGTTTCTATGCCCAGATTTTTCAGGGCACCCGCCGCTTCCAGGCCCAGCAGACCCCCGCCAATCACCGCGCCACGTGTGCTGCGGCGTGAGCAGGCCTCAATCGCATCAAGATCGTCAAGGGTGCGGTAGACAAAGCAGTCGCTGCCGTCCGCCCCCTTAATCGGCGGGACCCAGGGATAAGAGCCGGTGGCAAAAATCAGCGTGTCGTAGCGGACCGTGCGACCGGTGCTGGAGTGGATCAGTTTCTCATCACGGTTAAGGGTGATGGCGCGCTCGCCCAGCAGCAGCGTGACCTGATGTTTCTCGTAATACCCTTTACGCACCAGCGAGAGTTCTTCTGCGGTGTGGTGGGAGAAGTAAGCCGAGAGGTGGACACGATCGTAGGCGACGCGCGGTTCTTCACAAAAGACGGTCAGCGAAAACTGGTCAGGTTCCGCTTTCTCCATTAACTCTTCTATGAAGCGGTGGCCGACCATGCCGTTACCGATAACGACGACATTGTGCTTGCTCATTTTTGCCTCAGATTTGCGATTTCTGCGGCTACAATAGCGCGCCCTTTCTGGCGCTTATTGATGTACATCAACCACCCGTCCATATACCTATTTAGGGTTAGGTGGTTGATTTGAATTGATTTTATCCGGAAGAGATAACCCGCTGATAATCCGGTATTGCCGCCGGGACGACGATTCGTGCTAGTTTTAACCAAAACCCGGATAAGGAGCTGGCAATGCGGTCACCCAAGTGGATTAACAACGTGCGTTTACCCTGGCGGGAAGGTCTGTGGCAGATCGAAATTGCCGACGGCAGCATTGTCCGCCTCTCGGCCCAGCCCCAGCAGGCGACACCGGCCGATCAGTCACTGGACGGTGAGGGCGGTCTGGCCTGTGCGCCCTTTATTGAGCCACACATTCATCTGGATACCACCCAGACCGCGGGTCAGCCCGCGTGGAATCAGTCCGGCACCCTGTTTGAAGGCATAGAGCGCTGGGCGGAACGCAAGGCGATGCTCAGCCACGAGGATGTTAAACAGCGGGCGATGCAGACGCTGAAATGGCAAATCGCCAACGGCATCCAGTTTGTTCGCACCCACGTTGACGTCTCCGATCCCTCCCTGACGGCGCTCAAAGCGATGCTGGAGCTGAAGGCGGAGGTGGCCCCCTGGATAACCCTGCAGATCGTCGCCTTTCCGCAGGAGGGGATCCTCTCCTATCCCAACGGGGAGGCGCTGCTGGAGGAGGCGCTGCGGCTGGGTGCTGATGTGGTCGGGGCGATTCCGCACTATGAATTTACCCGCGAATATGGCGTGGAGTCGCTGCATAAGACCTTTGCGCTGGCGAACCGCTACGACCGGCTGATCGATGTTCACTGCGATGAGATCGATGATGAGCAGTCGCGCTTTGTGGAAACTGTGGCGGCGCTGGCCCATCGCGACGGCAACGGCGCACGCGTGACCGCCAGCCACACCACCGCCATGCACTCCTATAACGGTGCCTACACTTCGCGGCTGTTCCGCCTGCTGAAGCTGTCGGGCATTAACTTTGTCGCGAACCCGCTGGTCAATATTCACCTGCAGGGGCGTTTCGACACCTATCCTAAGCGGCGTGGCATTACGCGGGTGAAAGAGATGCTGGAGGCGGAGATTAATGTCTGCTTCGGTCACGACGACGTGTTTGATCCCTGGTATCCGCTGGGCACCGCCAGCATGCTGCAGGTGCTGCACATGGGCTTACATGTCTGTCAGCTGATGGGCTACGAGCAGATAGATGCGGGGCTGGATCTGATTACGCATAATAGCGCGAAGACGATGCAGCTTGCAGGCTATGGCATTCAGAGCGGCAACGAGGCGAGCCTGATCATTCTGCCGGCTGAGAGTGGCTTTGATGCGGTGAGAAGGCAGGTTCCGGTGCGCTACTCGGTGCGGCGTGGTGTGGTGGTGGCGGAGACAAAACCAGCGGAAAGTGAAATTTACTGGCGGGAGCGGGAGCGCGTAGATTTCCGGCGTTAATGAGCAGGGCGGCGATAAATCGCCGCCCTGAAGCATTAATGCGTGATGTGACCGTGCGTACGATGACGGCTGACAAAGCCGAGCAGCGCACACATGACAAACACCACCGCGTAAAGCGCGTTGGCGGTCGCCAGTGCGGTATGCACTCCGCTTTTCTCAACGATAGGCGCCGTCACCACAAAGGTCAGCATGGTGCCGACGGTGCCACAGGTCAGGATAAAGTTCACCAGCTTCGGTGAGGCGACTTTGGTCTGCAGCGAACCCAGCGTGATGATGGTGGTGTAGATCGCACTGGAGCTGAAGCCAAGAATCATGATGATCCATTTCAGCATGCCGGCATCGTTGCTGCTGACGAACCAGTACATCAGCACCGTGGCCAGACCCGCCAGCACCATCAGAATGCGCTGCAGATCGAAGAAGCGCAGCAGGAAGCTGAAGACCCACATGCCGACCATATAGGCTGTCCAGAAACTGCCCACCAACTGTCCGGCATCATTGATGTTCATGCCCATGACTTTGGTGGCATATTCCGGCACCCAGGAGATGAAGCCAAGCTGGCCGAGAATGTAGCAGAGAGCCGCCACTGCCAGCAGCAGCACGCCCACACCCCATTTCTCTTTTTCCACCGTCGGGCTGTTTTCAGGCTTGCGCAGCACCGGGAACTCCACACACAGCGTCATGATGAAGATCGCGACGTAGATGAAGCCGATGCAGACGTAGACCCAGTACCACGGCAGCTGACGCGCCAGCAGGATCCCGGCCAGTACCGGAAACAGCGTGCCCGCCATGCTGAAGAAGGAGTCCGTGAAGAGCAGGCGGGAACCACGCTGACGACCCTCATACAGATGGGTGATCAGGAAGGTGCCGATCGACATGGTAATGCCGCTGACCACGCCCAGCACAAACATACAGAGCGAGAAGATGGTCAGATCGCGGCTGGTCATCAATCCGACGATCGCCAGGACCATCAGAACGAAGCCGAAAATCAGCTGGCGCTTCAGGGGCACAATCACCATCAGCCAGGCATTCAGGAAGACCGCAGCCAGAATGCCGCTGTTGAGGAAGGTGAAGGTGTTACTCATGCTGGAGACAGGGATCTGGAAATCTTTTGCGATATCGCCCATTACCATGCCGGTAACGATTACCAGTGCGCCCGTCAGCGCATAGGAGAAAAAGCTTATCCAGGTAAGGCCAATACGATTTCGGTTTGTCATGTTCTGAACCTGTTAGGGACCGGGTGCCAAAAAGTGTCAGAAAGTGTAAACGGAACTGTGATCTTAATAAACAAGCAGTGAAACTACAGATCCAAATTTCATGTGTTGTGTGATTTTAATCACGTAATTGCTGAGGGTTAACGTTTGCGTCTCGCTTTTGCGCAGGCAGCGTAAATATAGGTAAAACGCTGGCTCTTGTATTCCATGCTCTTTACACTTAATCACTTTTTTCGATCCCCACTCTCCAGGGTAAGGAATCTTTCATGTTCAAACGTACTTTAACAGCGGCCATTACCCTGTTAGCGCTCTCCTCTGTTTCCGCCCAGGCGCTGGCCGCAAAAGGCGACACGCACGTTCTGCTTACCACCTCCGCCGGTAATATCGAACTCGAACTGAATAACCAGAAAGCGCCGGTTACCGTAAAAAACTTCGTTGATTACGTTAACAGCGGTTTTTACAACAACACCATTTTTCACCGCGTGATCCCGGGCTTTATGGTGCAGGGCGGCGGTTTCACCACCGATATGCAGCAGAAGCAGACCAACGCGCCGATCAAAAATGAAGCCGATAATGGCCTGCGCAACCTGCGTGGCACCATCTCGATGGCGCGTACTGCGGATAAAGACAGCGCGACCAGCCAGTTCTTCCTCAACGTGGCGGATAACGCCTTCCTTGACCATGGACAGCGCGATTTTGGCTACGCCGTTTTCGGTAAGATTGTGAAAGGCCAGGATGTGGTTGAAAAAATTTCTCAGGTGCCGACCAAAGATGTTGGCCCTTACCAGAATGTCCCGTCTAAACCGGTCGTTATCCTCTCCGCGAAAGTCCTGCCTTAACGCCTTTTGTCGCCATCTGCGGATGGCGATCGCCCGCCGCCTCCGGCAAAGCCAGAATTTGCTCTTATACTTAGGGCAAAAACCTGAGCAGGAGGCGGCATGGCGAACAAACTCACCGAAAAACAGAAGGTCACACTGTGGCAACAGCGGCGCAGCGCCAGCTATCAGGCCAGCTGTCGGCTGGAGGGCTTCACACCAAATGAGATCAGCGTGAAGAGTGACGATGCGGAAACACGTCTGGCGTCACTGAGGAGGCAATATGGACTCTAACAGCGCCGTCAGCCAGGACCCTTACCTGTGGCAGCACGACAATGTGCTGAAAAATCTGGCCGAAATCCACGATGCCGCCCAGTTGCGTAAGGCGGAGCTGAGCTTCAGTGCGGCGCGTCTCGCCACGCTGGAACTGGGGCCCCGCAACCCCGGTTTGCCCTGGCTGCGTCAGATTCACCGCACCCTGTTCCAGGATCTCTACAGCTGGGCCGGTGAACTGCGCACCATCGATATCTGGCGCGATGAGACGCCGTTCTGTCATTTCGAATATATCGAAAAAGAGGGCAACGCCCTGATGGCCGCGCTGGAAGAGGAGAAGGGGCTGGCTGACCTCCCGCGTGATGCCTTTATCCCGCGTATCGCCCACTACTATTGTGAAATCAACATGCTGCATCCGTTCCGCCATGGCAACGGGCGGGCTCAGCGCATCTTCTTCGAACAGCTGGCGCTGCATGCCGGGTATCTGCTGACGTGGGAAGAGACCGATGCGGAGAGCTGGAAAGCGGCTAATCAGGCTGGTGTGGCGGGCGATCTGGCTCCGCTGGAGGCGGTTTTTGCGAAAGTGGTGAGTGAGGCGGCTTAACCACGTAGAATAGCGGCGCGGTTTATCATTCTGGATCAGTCATGCTGCTGCTTATCGACAACTACGACTCCTTTACCTGGAATCTTTATCAATATTTCTGCGAACTGGATGCGCAGGTTAAGGTGGTGCGCAATGACGCCATCACGCTGGAGCAGATGGCTGCCTTACCGCTGACCCATCTGGTGATCTCCCCCGGCCCCTGTACGCCTTCGGAGTCGGGGATCTCACTGGCGGCCATCCGCCACTTTGCCGGGCAGCTGCCGGTGCTGGGCGTTTGTCTGGGTCATCAGGCTATCGCGCAGGCGTATGGTGCGCAGGTGGTGCGCGCCCGTCAGGTGATGCACGGCAAAACCTCCGCCATTCAGCACACCGGCAAAGGTGTGTTCCGCGATCTCAACAATCCCCTGACGGTCACCCGTTACCATTCGCTGATCGTGCAGCGCGAGACGCTGCCCGATGCGTTCGAGGTCACCGCCTGGAGTCTGCGCGACGGTGAGCCTGACGAGATCATGGGTTTCCGCCACAAAACGCTGGCGCTGGAAGGCGTGCAGTTTCATCCCGAGAGCATTCTCAGCGAGCAGGGTCATCAGCTGCTGCGCAATTTCCTGACGCAATAAGTTGCCTTTGAGTGATTTTTTATGCATATTTTGTGATTATTATTTCAATGTTGCACAACTATCATTCAAATGGGGTCATCAATGGCGGCGGAAAAAATTGCGGTTACCCGGGAGACGTTCGATAACGTTATTTTGCCTGTTTATGCACCTGCGCAGTTTGTGCCGGTAAAAGGCAAAGGCAGTCGTGTATGGGATCAGCAGGGCAAAGAGTATATCGATTTCTCCGGCGGGATCGCCGTCACCGCACTGGGCCACTGCCATCCGGCGCTGGTGGAGGCGCTGAAAAGCCAGGGCGAAACCCTGTGGCACACCAGCAACGTTTTCACCAACGAACCGGCCCTGCGCCTGGCCAGTAAGCTGATCCAGTCCACCTTTGCGGAGCGCGTTTTCTTTGCCAACTCCGGTGCCGAAGCGAACGAAGCCGCCTTTAAGCTGGCGCGTTACTACGCCTGCAAACGACACAGCCCTTTCAAAAGTAAGATCATCGCCTTTCATAACGCCTTCCACGGGCGGACGCTGTTTACTGTCACGGTTGGTGGTCAGCCAAAATATTCAGACGGCTTCGGCCCGAAACCGGCGGACATCGTGCATGTGCCGTTCAACGACCTGGAGGCGGTAAAAGCGGTTATCGACGATCACACCTGCGCCATTGTGGTGGAACCGATTCAGGGCGAAGGCGGCGTGATGCCCGCGACGCAGGCCTTTATGCAGGGACTGCGTGAGCTGTGCGATAAGCATCAGGCGCTGCTGGTGCTGGACGAAGTGCAGAGCGGTATGGGCCGCAGCGGCAAGCTGTTCGCCTATGAGCACTATGGTGTTCAGCCCGATATCCTGACCTCAGCCAAAGCGCTGGGCGGCGGTTTCCCGGTCAGCGCCATGCTGACCACTAATGAGATCGCCTCGACGATGGCGCCAGGCGTGCATGGCACCACCTACGGCGGCAACCCGCTGGCCTGTGCCATTGCCGAAACCGCACTCGATATCATCAATACGCCAGAGGTGCTGTCAGGCGTTGAGGCGCGTCGTCAGCACTTTGTGACCGCCTTACAGGCTATCGATGCGAAGTACGATCTGTTCAGCGATATTCGCGGCAAGGGGCTGCTGATTGGCGCGGCGCTGAAACCGCAGCATGCCGGACGGTCGCGCGACATCCTCAATGCCGCGGCCGCTGAAGGCGTGATGGTGCTGGTCGCCGGCACCGACGTGATGCGTTTTGCCCCGTCGCTGATCATCGAGCCTGCTGACATCGAAGAGGGCATGAGCCGCTTTGCCACGGCTGTCGGCAAAGTGCTCAACGGCTAGCGGATTTTTTCCGTAAGTGTCTGATCAGCCAGCGGCCATGTTGTGGTCGCTGGCTCCACGCCAGCGAGGAGATGGTGTGCATGACGCTGAGATGATCGAGAATGCGTCGCACATGCTGCTCCACCACCGTTACCGGTCCTTCACTGATATTCCCCAGCTCATCCAGCAGATTAACCTGCGAACTGGCACCCTCATATTCCAGCCGCTGCTGACAGCGTTGCAGCGCGATCTCACAGGATTGCAGGTAACGTTCCGCCAGCGAGGGGGTCAGCATGGTGTGCTCACGCGCCAGAATGGTCATCGCATTGATGTGCTCGACGATAAACTGGCTGTGCGTGACCCAGAGCCGCATATCTTTCAGATACTGGGCGTTGAAACCCGGCTCCTGCATCGCCTGATTCAGCGAGTTAAACAGCGCATTGTGCGCCTGATTCACCTGCACACGCTGATAAGCCAGTTTGCCGGGTGCCTGTTCCTCTCCCAGCAGGAGGCGCAGCGCATCCTGATAGGTTTCCAGCGCGTCATGGGCATTTTGCCGCAGTAAGCCACTCTGCCACTGCGGCCAGAGCCAGATCATGCCGCCAAAGGCGATCAGACAGCCCATCAGCGTATCCATCAGTCGCGGCAGCAGAAACTGCGCGCCATTCAGTGAGAGGAGCTGCAGCGAGTAAACCGCGGTGACCGTAAAGCCAATCATCGACCAGCCATAAAACTGACGGGTAAAGCGATAGCTGATAAAGGTAATCGCCAGCATCACCAGCAGGACGACAGGTTCCGGCACCGCCAGACGCAGTGTGGCCGCCGCGACCACCAGACCGGCAAAGGTGCCGAGCGCACGGTGCTGGATACGGACGCGGGTGGCGCTGTAGCCGTTCTGGCTGACGAACATGATCGTCATCAGAATCCAGTAGGGCTTAGGGATGTTGAAGAAGAGCGCCAGCGCGCTGCCCAGCATCAGCATGACCGCAAAGCGACCGGCAGTGCGCAGCGCTGAGGAGCGAAATGAGAGGTAGCTGCGCAGCGCCGGGAGCAGCGGCAGACGGCGCTGGCGGTCAGCCATCAGGTCGCGCTGGTAAAGCGGTTTCTGGGTGCGCAGCACCCGCGCAATGCGGTTGAAGTGATAAAGGCAGAAGTGGCCCACCGGATTGTCGGGATGCTGACGGGCGATCTTCTCCAGCGCGCCAAGCTGTTTATCCATCGCAAAACGATCGGCTAACTGGTGGTAGAGAATGGTATCGGCCAGCACCCGCAGCCGGGCTGAGATGGTTTTGGCGTTCCAGCGGATCACCGCTTCAGCATGGCTCTGCTCAACCAGTTTCTGCACCTCTTCCGGCCGGTGCAGGCTGACCGAGATGTGCTCCTGCAGATCCAGCGCCACCTGAAAGGCGCGCGTCAGCCGTTTATGGCTATTGTCGCGGCTCGCCGACAGCATATGCATCTGCTGATAACAGGTGTTGATCAAATCGACCACTTTCTGCTGGCGAGCCAGCAGCGGCGGCAGCGCCTTCTCCGGATCGGTCAGCTGCGTCAGCAGGGTATATTTGGCGTCGCAGTAGTTCGCCAGCTCGCGGTAGATCAGACTCAGGCTTTCGCGCATCGGCTGCTCTTTCCACAGCCAGAACCAGAACCAGTTAAACACGCCATACCAGAGGGTGCCGCCGATATAGAGCAGCGGCGGCACATAGATGGGCATGCGGCCCGTCAGGCTCAGGGTAAAAATAGCGGCGATGAGGGTGCCGGAGAGCAGGCGGCCATGCAGCGGGCTGATCTCCCCGGTGACACCCAGCAACAGGGGCATCGCAAACAGGATTAGCGGCAGCGGAACCGCATGCAGGGTAAGCCACTGGATCAGGAAGCTGCCAAGCGCAAACAGGCTGCCGCCCACAATCAGACGTTTGAAGAAGCGTTTATGCGGGGTATCGAGACCGGCAATGTTGCAGCAGGCGGGGACTAACGAGAACAGCAGACCTTTTTGCAGGTCGCCAGCCAGCCAGCCCAGCGCGACCGGCAGGCAGAGCACCAGCGTTTGCCGCAGGGCATAGTTCACTTCAGGGTGATAAATAATTCGACGCCACATCGGCTCAGCACAAACAATAACGGCGTGATGCGAACATCACGCCGTGGATGACAGGAATTAGCGGGTGCCGTAAACGACGATGGTTTTACCGTGTGCAGAGATCAGATTCTGATCTTCCAGCATCTTCAGAATACGGCCCACGGTTTCGCGTGAACAACCTACAATCTGGCCAATTTCCTGACGGGTAATTTTAATTTGCATGCCGTCGGGATGCGTCATGGCATCTGGCTGTTTCGCCAGATTAAGCAGAGTCTGTGCAATGCGTCCGGTCACGTCGAGGAAAGCGAGGTTACCCACTTTTTCTGACGTCACCTGCAGGCGACGCGCCATCTGCGATGAGAGTCGCATCAGGATGTCAGGGTTCACCTGAATCAGCTGGCGGAATTTCTTGTAGGAGATTTCCGCCACTTCGCACGCGCTTTTAGCACGAACCCAGGCGCTGCGCTCCTGACCTTCTTCAAACAGGCCAAGCTCGCCGATGAAATCCCCCTGATTCAGGTAGGAAAGAATCATCTCTTTGCCTTCTTCATCTTTAATCAGAACCGCGACGGAACCTTTCACGATGTAGTAAAGCGTTTCAGCTTTTTCACCTTGGTGAATCAGCGTACTTTTGGATGGATACTTGTGAATATGGCAATGGGACAGGAACCATTCGAGTGTAGGGTCTGTTTGCGGTTTGCCGAGAACCATTCGCTATTATCCTCTGTTGTAATCGTGCCCAAAATACAGGGGGCAGTTTTCCCTGTCAGGCGGTGAAAGCTTCAAGCGTTTCCTTTTCAGGAAATTATTCGGGCCGCATCAGGCGCAGTGCGCATCATTCTTCCCGGCTTCGCCATCGGGTGACGAAAAATATTTTCAGCTCTGTTTGTAGCACAGCTTTTGCCGACTGTCTTCTGTTGTCTCGCTTCAGCTAAGGGCGGATTTCTCTGGATTGCTGTTTATCAGGCGAAAGCGTACTCTGGCGACAAAACAGCGTATTCCGGAGCAAAAATCATGCAGGCAAGAGTGAAATGGGTAGAAGGGATGACATTCCTTGGTGAGTCATCCTCCGGCCATCAGATCCTGATGGATGGCAATTCAGGGGATAAAGCGCCCAGCCCAATGGAGATGGTGCTGATGGCGGCGGGCGGATGCAGCGCGATCGATGTGGTATCAATTCTGCAAAAAGGCCGCAACGATGTGGCTGATTGTGAAGTAAAACTGACCTCAGAACGTCGTGAAGAGGCGCCGCGAATCTTTACGCACATCAACCTGCATTTTATCGTGAGTGGCAAAGCACTCCAGGATAAAGCGGTCTCACGCGCGGTGGATCTTTCTGCTGAAAAATATTGCTCGGTGGCCATCATGCTGGGGAAAGGGGTGACGATGACGCACAGCTATGAGGTGGTTGAGCTGTAATAGCCGCAGGTTTTTTTAAAGTTGCTGGCAGTCCGGTGTGAGGCCGTGCCTGGATGGGGGAATTCACTTTGAGACTGTGCCTGCGCAGAAAACCGGGTCGGATCGATTTGTGGTGGTTCGCTGTCAGGCCGTGCCTGCGCAGGAAACCGGGTCAGATCGGAAAGTCGCTTGAGCCAATCCATGGCCGCTCGGCCCGCGCGATTACGCACCTCATCCCTGAGGTGCGCCCGTAGCCGGGCCAACGCGTTGCGTTGTTCAAAAACGCTCCCGGCGTTTTTATCCGGGCGGCGGGACGCTTTCCTCTTCTGACCCGGTTCCCTGCATGATGAGCTTTCGTGTTGCTGTCAGATTCTTTGTATGCAGGTTTTGTTTGTAGCGGCCTTACTGAAACCGGATGCGGCTACCGGACATGAAGTGAAGGGAGCATACGCCTGTAGCAAAGCATAGCGGGCCAGGAATGGCGGTTTTGCGTCTTTACGAAAGGCGTATTCTCCCTGAAGCCTGCTCAGCAGTAAGCCTTAATCCGCAGAAAAACCGGTTTTACATTTTTGCAAAAGGCATCTGCTCTCTGAGGGTTTTTTGCTGACCTCTTACTCTATCCGTTTACCTTCCATCAGCCGCTTCACCAGCGGCCCCATGATCAGCTCCATCGCCAGCCCCATTTTACCGCCGGGCACCACCAGCGTATTGATGTGCGAGATAAACGACCCCTGCAGCATCGCCAGCAGATAGGGAAAGTCGATATCCTCCAGTCCCTGAAAGTGGATCACCACAAAGCTCTCATCCAGTGACGGGATAGCGCGGGCGGCAAACGGGTTCGAGGTATCCACGGTCGGCACGCGCTGAAAGTTAATATGGGTGCGGGAGAACTGAGGCGTGATGAAGTTGATGTAATCCTCCATCGACCGCACTACCGAATCCATCACTGCCTCGCGGGAGTGGCCGCGCTCGCTGGTGTCCCGCACCAGCTTCTGAATCCATTCAAGGTTAACAATCGGCACCACGCCCACCAGCAGATCCACCTGTTCTGCGACGTTATGCTGCGCGGTGACCACGCCGCCATGCAGGCCTTCATAGAACAGAATATCGGTGTCCTGCGGCAGCGGCTGCCACGGCGTAAAGGTGCCAGGCACCTGATTCCACGGCACCGCCTCATCATAGGTGTGCAGATATTTACGCGACTGGCCCTGTCCGCTTTGACCATACTCTTTGAAACTCTGCTCCAGCAGGCCAAAGTCGTTGGCCTCCGGGCCGAAATAGCTGACGTGACGTCCTAAATCGCGCGCTTTACGAATCGCCATATCCATTTCAGGACGGGTAAAGCGGTGAAAGCTGTCGCCTTCCAGCTCCGCCGCATGCAGATTTAGCTGCTGGAAGATTTTGCGAAACGCGAGGCTGGTGGTGGTGGTTCCTGCGCCGCTGGAACCGGTCACCGCGATAATGGGATGACGAGCAGACATAGAAAAGCTCCCTGTGTGGTCGGGCAATGAGCATTGTTATCATGAAATGCCCGCCGGTGCATCAGCCGCGAAATTCTTTGCGCGGCATAATATTGACCGACTCATGCAGTTCCGACCACACCAGCACCACTTCGCCAGACTCCAGCTGCCGACGCACATCCGCGACCTTGTCGACCAGGCTGCGCTCCTGTTCGCCATAGTCGGTGCCTTCGCGCAGCACAAACGTTTCAATCAGGTTTTCGAGGGTCTCCGGGGAGACCTGTTGCCAGGGAATAATCACGCGATCAGTTATCCAGAATAGGGGCGATCCACTGGGGGATGCGCTGTTCCAGCCACATTTCGGGCTGACGTAACGTTCCACCGACAAAGCCGACGTGGCCGCCGTGTGGGCTCAGTTGATAAGTAATAGTGGCAGATAATTGGCTGCTGTGCGGGATCACCTCATCGCTCATAAAGGGATCGTCTTTCGCATGGATGATCAGCAGCGGTGTTTTGACCTGCTTCAGCCACGGCATGGCGCTGGCACGCTGATAGTAGTCGGTCGCATCCGCAAACCCGTGGGCACGGGCCGTGATCGCGTCATCAAAATCACGCAGTCGCCGCAGGGCTTTCAGCTGCGCCAGGTTGACCGGCAGCGTATCCGGCCAGGCGTGTAGCTTGCGGCGGGCATTTTTCTTCAGTTGCGCCAGCAGATAGTACTGATAGACGCGAGAAAAGCCGCGCTCCAGTCTCAGGCTGCAGGGTTCCAGCTGCAGCGGGGCGGAGACGATCACGCCCGCATCAACCCCGGCGTCTGCACCCTGCTGACCCAGCAGGCAGCCCAGCATATTGCCGCCCAGCGAGAAGCCTACGGCGGCGGTGGGCACGCGTCCCCAGCGGCGATGCAGCCACTGCAGGAAAAAGCGGGCATCGTCCGTTTCGCCGGAGTGATAGATCCGGTTCAGTCGGTTAGGCTCGCCGCTGCAGCCGCGAAAATGCATCACCACCGCCAGCCAGCCGCGCGCACGGCAGATTGCCATCAGACCATGGATATAGGGGCTGTGAAAACTCCCCTCCAGACCGTGAAACAGCACCACACGCGGCTTATGCTGCGCTGCGTGCGGATCTTCGCTCCAGGCGAGGTCGACAAAATCGCCATCCGGCAGATCGAGACGCTGCCAGTGGGGCTGGAGAGTGACATGGCGCCGCAACAGGCGCGGCAGCACGGTCTGCAGATGCGCATTACGCAGTGAGCCCGGCGGGATAAAGCGCTCATTTCCGGGTCCGGTAAATTTCATGGGGTAAAAGCTTGTCTGTTCCATATCACACTGTTAGCTTCGAAAGGTTTTTTCTTGCAGGGGTAAGGAGTACCCGATTGCCATGGAACTGAGTCTTTTCTTATCGATGTTAGGGTTTCTCTGGGTCGCTGCCATTACGCCAGGCCCTAATAATATGTTACTCACCGCCTCGGGCGCTAATTTTGGCTTTGTGCGCACCATTCCGCTGATGATTGGCATCATGATCGGCATGCAGGTGATGCTGCTGATGGTGGCCTTTGGGGTGGGTGGCCTGATCCTGCTCTATCCGTCACTGCATCTGATGCTGAAAATCGCCGGCAGCCTCTATCTGCTCTGGCTGGCGTGGAAAATCGCCACAGCCAGCTATGAAAAGCTGGAAACTGACCAGGGCCCGGATGCGCCGATGCCATTCTGGCAGGGAGGCGTGCTGCAGCTGATCAACCCCAAAGCCTGGCTGATGGCGCTGGGTGCGGTCGCCAGCTTCAGCCTGGCAGGGGACGCTTATCGCCATTCGATTGCCGCGATAAGCATCGGCATGTTTATGGTCAATCTGCTGTCGGGCGCAATCTGGATGGGATTCGGCGCGATGATTGGCCGCATTCTGCGCAGCCGTCGCGCCTGGAAAATCTTCAACCTCGCCATGGGGCTGCTGACTGCCGCCTGCGTGCTGTTAATCTGGCACTGAGTTAACTGGATGCGCGTTCAACGCGCGTCCAGGGCAGTACTTCGCGGACCACTGACGCGTTCGGATTACGGATCTTCTGCAATAGCAGCTGCACGCTGCGAGCGCCCAGCTGGTTCATCGGCTGTTCGATGGTGGTCAGCGGCGGATTCAGGCTGCGGGTGAACGGAATCCCATCAAAACCGACCACCGCCAGATCCTCCGGCACGCGCAGACCTGCCTCCAGTGCCGCATGCACCACACCCACCGCCAGCACATCGGAAACCGCAAACACCGCATCCGGCGGTTGCGGCAGCGCCAGCAGCTCCTTCACGGCCTGACTGCCCGCCTCAGGGGAAATTTCATCGGTATAAGCGACGCCAGACCAGGGATACTCCAGCTCTTCCAGTGCCTGCCGGTAGCCCTTTTCACGATGATGTGAATAGAGGTAGCGCATATCGCCATTCACCAGCCCGATGCGTTTACGTCCTTTACCGGCCAGGTAATGGACGGTGTCACGCGCAGCTTCAAGATGATCGATGGTGACCGAGGAGGCGGGGATCGTCGGATCAAACTCGCAGCACTGCACCCACGGCGCACCGGCGATCAGCGCCTGCAAATCCTGCAAGCCCGACGCGGCATCCATGGTAATCACGCCATCCACCACTTTTCCGGTCAGCAAACTCAGATAGGCGGCTTCCCGCTGCAGCTGCGAAGCGGAGTTGCAGAGCAGGATGTGATAGCCATGCAGCTCAGCTTCTGCCTCTATCCCCTGCACCACGCGCGAGCAGAAGGGATTGGTGATATCTGAGATCAGCACCAGCAGCATGTGGCTTTGCGCCGTACGCAGCTGACGTGCCAGTAAGTTGGGCTGATAGTCGCAGGCAGAGATCGCCGCCAGAACTTTCTCACGCGTATCGGGCTTGACGCCAGGATGCGCGTTGAGTACCCGCGATACCGTGGCTTTGGAGACGCCAGCCAGCTGAGCGACTTTCTCAATCGACATCGGGTTACAGAGACCTTAACAGGCAATGAATGGGAACACATATCAATAACACAGGGACAATGTGAGCGCCTGACATTTTTGCTTACTTTAGCTATTTTCAGCATTTGCGATTTCTGACTTAGGTTTGCAGATAGTGATCTAAGAACTTATTTCTATTAGGGATAATTTTTAATTCCTTTATGAAACTATAGTGCGCAGAGACACTGCCCCCACGATAAAAAAACAGGGGAAAACGATCATGGCAACAACACGTTTCACACTTTTAGCCGCCGCGCTGGCGCTGCTGGCTTTCCGGGCTGATGCGGTGAATGTCACCGTGGCCTACCAGACTTCCGCCGAACCGGCAAAAGTGGCGCAGGCGGACAACAGTTTTGCCAAAGATAGCGGGGCCAGCGTCGACTGGCGTAAGTTTGACAGCGGCGCGGGCGTATTACGTGCGCTGGCCTCCGGTGACGTCCAGATTGGTAATATCGGTTCCAGTCCGTTAGCAGTGGCCGCGGCGCAGAAGCTGCCGATTGAAGCCTTTTTACTCGCGTCGCAGCTGGGTAATTCGGAAGCCCTGGTCGTCAAAAAGAGCATCACCTCCCCGAAAGATCTTATCGGCAAGCGCATCGCGGTGCCGTTCATCTCCACCACCCACTACAGCCTGCTGGCTGCGCTGAAACACTGGGGCATTAAGCCGTCGCAGGTTCAGCTGGTCAATCTGCAGCCGCCCGCGATTATTGCTGCCTGGCAGCGCGGCGATATTGACGGGGCCTATGTCTGGGCACCCGCGGTGAATGAGCTGGAAAAAGAGGGCAGGGTATTAACCGACTCTTCGCAGGTGGGGAGCTGGGGATCACCGACGCTGGATGTCTGGGTCGTACGCAAAGATTTTGCCGAACAGCATCCGGAGATCGTCACTGCCTTTGCCCGCAGCGCTATCGAGGCGCAACAGGCCTACCTGAAGAGTCCCGACAGCTGGCTGAAGCAGCCTGAAAACCTCAGCAAACTGTCACGCCTGAGCGGGGTGCCGGAAGCGCAGGTGCCGGACCTGGTGAAGGGGAATACCTATCTGACGGCGCAGCAGCAGGTTGAGCAGCTGGGCAAGCCAGTCAATAAAGCGATTGTCGATACCGCGCAGTTTCTGAAAGCGCAGGGCCGAGTGCCACAGGCCGATAACGACTACAGCAGCTACGTCACTTCCCGCTTCGTCGCGCCACTCGTTAAACAGTAAGGAGGCACTATGCTGCGCATCGCTCACCTTAATGCACGGTATGCCGGGCAGCCGGTGTTGCAGGATATCAACCTGCAACTGGACAGCCAGGAACTGCTGGTGGTACTGGGCCCCTCCGGCTGCGGCAAAACCACGCTGCTGAATCTGGTCGCCGGATTCCTGCCGGTTGAGTCGGGCTCCATTACGCTGGATAACCAGCCGGTGACCGGACCGGGCGCGGAGCGCGGCGTGGTGTTTCAGAATGAGGGGCTGCTGCCATGGCGCAACGTCCTGGATAATGTCGCGTTTGGCCTGCAGCTGGCCGGGATGCCCCGCCAGCCGCGTGAGGCGGTGGCGCGCCGCCTGATCAGACAGGTGGGGCTGGAAGGGGCGGAGAAGCGCGCCATCTGGCAGCTCTCTGGCGGTCAGCGTCAGCGGGTAGGCATCGCACGCGCGCTGGCGACCGATCCGCAACTGCTGCTGCTGGATGAACCCTTCGGTGCGCTGGATGCGTTTACCCGCGAACAGATGCAGACCCTGCTGCTGACGCTGTGGCGTGACAGCGGTAAACAGATCCTGCTGATTACGCACGACATTGAAGAGGCGATTTTCCTCGCCAGCGAACTGATTCTGCTCTCACCCGGACCGGGCCGCATTGTCGAGCGGCTGCGCCCCGATTTTGGCCGGCGCTTTGCCGCGGGTGAATCGTGCCGCAGCATCAAATCCGATCCGCAGTTTATCGCCCAGCGCGAGTATGTGCTGAGCCGGGTGTTTGATCAGCGGGAGGCATTTGCATGAGCGCGCTTATCAACGACAAATCTCTGCCGGTGCGCCGTCGGCTGCGCTGGCCTTTCTCAACTGCCCTGACGCTGAGCCTGCTGAGCCTCTCTCTGCTGTTACTGCTCTGGTGGGGCGTGACCGCGCTGGGCCTGATCGCGCCGCTGTTTCTGCCATCGCCGCAGCAGGTGTTCAGCAAGCTGCTGCTGATTGCCAGCGCACAGGGGTTTATGGATGCCACGCTCTGGCAGCATCTGGCCGCCAGCCTGACGCGCATGCTGATTGCGCTGACCGCTGCTGCCGCCATCGGTATTCCGACCGGCATTCTGATGGGCCTCAGCCCGGTTGCGCGTGGACTGCTCGATCCGCTGATTGAGCTTTATCGCCCGATTCCGCCTCTCGCCTATCTGCCCCTGATGGTGATCTGGTTCGGCATCGGCGAAACCTCAAAAATTCTGCTGATCTATCTGGCCATCTTCGCACCGGTGACGCTCTCCACCCTGGCCGGGGTACGAAACACACAGCCGGTGCGGCTGCGGGCGGCCCGCTCGCTGGGGGCTAACCGCTGGCAACTGCTGCGCTGGGTGATTCTGCCGGGTGCGCTGCCGGAGATCCTGACCGGACTGCGCATCGGTCTGGGCGTGGGCTGGTCGACGCTGGTGGCGGCTGAACTGATTGCCGCCACGCGAGGACTGGGGTTTATGGTGCAGTCGGCCGGAGAGTTTCTTGCCACCGATGTGGTGCTGGCAGGTATCGCGGTGATAGCCGTTATCGCTTTTAGCTTAGAACTCGGGCTCCGCGCATTGCAGCGCCGTCTGACGCCCTGGAGTGGAGAACAATCATGAGTGAACGTCTCAGTTTTACCCCGCTTGGCCCCTATATTGGCGCACAGGTTTCTGACCTGGATGTCTCGCGCCCCCTGAGCGATGCGCAGTTTGAGCAGCTCTATCACGGCCTGCTGCGTCATCAGGTGCTGTTTCTGCGCGATCAGCAGATTACGCCGGAGCAGCATCGCGCGCTGGCAGTGCGCTTCGGTGACCTGCATATTCATCCGGTCTATCCGCATGCGGAAGGCGTGGAGGAGATTATCGTGCTGGATACCCACCAGGATAACCCGCCGGATAATGATAACTGGCACACCGACGTCACCTTTATCGACACGCCGCCCGCGATTGCGCTGCTGGCTTCTAAGGTGCTACCGGCGGCGGGCGGCGATACGCTCTGGACCAGCGGGATAGCGGCTTACGAGGCGCTCTCTGAACCCTTTAAGCAACTGCTGACGGGCCTAAGTGCGGAACACGATTTTAAAAAGTCCTTTCAGGAGTATAAGTACCGCAAAACCCCGGAGGAGCATCAGCGCTGGCAGCAGGCGGTCGATAAACATCCGCCGGTGCAGCATCCGGTGATCCGCACCCATCCGGTCAGCGGCAAAAAAGCCCTGTTTGTGAATGAGGGGTTCACGACGCGAATCGTGGAGTTAAGTGAGAAGGAGAGTGATGCGGTATTGCGCTTTCTGTTCGCTCACGCCACCAAACCGGAGTTTCAGGTGCGCTGGCGCTGGCAGCCCAACGATCTGGCTATCTGGGATAATCGGGTCACGCAGCACTACGCCAATGCCGACTACTATCCGGCGCGCCGGATTATGCAGCGGGCCACCGTCCTGGGCGACAGACCCCGTTAAGCGCACAGCCTTCTCCCTGCGCGCAGGGAGAAGGCCAGCCCGTCAGGACGCCATCATCTGTTCGAGCTGCTCCTGCGCCTCCAGCCACGCCATCTCCACCTCTTCCAGCGCCGATTTACTCTCTGCCTGACGCTGCAGCGCGGTGGTCAGATCCGCTTTGCGGCCAGGATCATAAATGGCACTGTCCGAAAGCTGAGCTTCGGCATCGGCCAGCTGGCTCTGCCATTTGCTCATCTGCTTTTCCAGCTTTTCGATCTCTTTACGCAGCGGCTGAGTCTGCGCACGCAGTTCGGCATCGCGGCGCTTCTGATCTTTTCGCGCCTGGGCGCTGTTGCCGTTGTCCTGCTTTGGCGCGGCCTCCTGTTGCGCCTGCTGCTTCTGCAGATCGCTCAGCCACTGCTGATAATCTTCGAGGTCGCCGGCAAAGACATCCACTTTGCCGTCGTGCACCAGATAGAGATCGTCCGTGGTGGCGCGCAGCAGATGGCGATCGTGCGACACCACCACCAGCGCGCCTTCGAAGTCGATCAGCGCCTCCGTCAGCGCCTGGCGCATATCCAGATCAAGGTGGTTAGTCGGTTCATCCAGCAGCAGCAGGTTAGGGCGCTGCCAGACAATCAGTGCCAGCACCAGGCGCGCTTTCTCACCGCCGGAGAAGCGTTCGGTGATTTCCGTGACTTTATCGCCGCGGAAGTCAAAGCCGCCCAGATAGTCGCGCAGCTGCTGCTCCAGCACGTTCGGCGCAATGCGCGCCAGATGCTGCAGCGGGGACTCGTCGGCCCGCAGGTACTCGAGCTGATGCTGGGCGAAGTAACCGAGCTTGATCCCTTTCGCCAGGCCAATCCTGCCCTCCATCGCCTCCAGCTCGCCCGCCAGGAGCTTAATCAGGGTCGATTTACCCGCCCCGTTGCGGCCCAGCAGACCAATGCGCGAACCCGGCACCAGGTTGAGCTTAATGGCGTCGAGAATGATGCGATCGCCATACCCCGCCGTGACCTTCTCCATCTTCAGAATCGGGTTGGGCAGGTTTTCCGGCTTACGGAAGGTGAAGCTGAATGGGTTATCGACATGGGCAGGCGCAATCATCTCCATGCGCTCCAGCATTTTGATGCGGCTCTGCGCCTGTTTCGCCTTGGAGGCTTTGGCACGGAAGCGGTCAATGTAGCTGTGCAGATGCGCCACCTTCTCCTGCTGACTCTCATACAGCGACTGCTGCTGAGCCAGTTTGGCGACGCGCTGCCGCTCAAAGGAGGTGTAGTTGCCGGTATATTCGAACATCGACGCCTGTTCGATATGAATGATTTTGTCGACCACCGGATCGAGAAAGTCACGGTCATGCGAGATCAGGATCAGGGTACCTTCGTAACTCTTCAGCCAGCGCTCCAGCCAGATCACCGCATCAAGATCGAGGTGGTTGGTCGGTTCATCCAGCAACAGCAGATCGGAGCGGCAGATCAGCGCCTGAGCCAGATTGAGGCGCATCCGCCAGCCACCGGAGAAGTCGCTGACCGGGCGCTGCAGCTGCTCCTGACTGAAGCCCAGACCATGCAGCAGGCTGGCGGCGCGCGCATGGATACTCCACGCCTGCACCGCATCAAGCTTGCCGTGCAGCAGGGCGATCGCATTGCCGTCGTCCCGCCGGTTCGCCTCCACCAGTTCAGCCTCAAGCTGGCGATAGTCGCGGTCGCCATCAATCACATACTCCAGCGCGGCTTTGTCCAGCGCGGGGGTTTCCTGGTTAACCCAGGCCAGCGCCCAGTGAGCAGGAAAGGTGACGGTGCCGGCATCGCTGGTGATCTCACCTTTTAACAGCGACAGCAGCGTGGATTTTCCACAGCCGTTTTTACCCACCAGCCCGACCTTCTGACCGGGATTAATGGTGGCGGTGGCATTGTCGAGCAGGACGCGGATGCCGCGGCGAATTTGTAAGGCAGAGAAGACAATCATGTAAGCGCCGTATCGTCAGAATATGTTAATTTACTGGCAACATAATGAGATTTTGCTGCGTCGTGCATGGTAGCCGAAAACCGCACCAATGACGACGCTTTGGAGGGAAAGGATGTCGCAGCCACCCCGCGTGTTACTGCTTTTTGCTCATCCGGAATTACAGGATTCCGTCGCTAACCGGATTTTGTTGCAGTCGGCGCAGGCGCTGGAACACGTCACCGTACACGATCTGTACGCCACCTATCCGGATTTTTTTATCGATATTCATCATGAACAGCAGCTGCTGCGCGAACATGATGTCATCATTTTTCAGCATCCGCTCTATACCTATAGCTGTCCGGCCCTGCTGAAAGAGTGGCTGGACCGGGTGCTGTCGCGCGGTTTTGCCAGTGGCGTGGATGGCAATGCGCTGGAAGGAAAATACTGGCGCAGCGTTGTGACGACCGGGGAGCCGGAGAGCGCCTTTAAACAGCAGGGGCTGAACCGCTATTCACTCAATGACATCATGCGGCCCTTTGAGCTGACCGCGCAGATGTGCCGCATGCACTGGATGCCGCCGATGATCGTCTACTGGGCGCGTCGGCAGAGTCCTGAACTGATGAAAAATTATGCCCGCGCCTATGGCGAGTGGCTCGCAGCTCCGCTGCCGAATGGAGGGATATAGATGGAAGGGCAAACGCTGCTGACCGCCGGGGTGATTTATCTGGTCGCGGCGGTATTAATTGTACCGGTGGCGGCTCGCCTCGGGATTGGTGCTGTACTGGGCTATCTGGTGGCGGGGATCGCTATCGGCCCGTGGGGATTAGGTTTTATCAGCGACGTCGATGAGATTCTCCATTTCTCGGAACTGGGCGTGGTTTTCCTGATGTTTATTATTGGCCTGGAGCTGAACCCGGCAAAGCTGTGGGCGCTGCGCCGCTCCATTTTTGGTGTCGGTGCGGCGCAGGTCATCTTCTCTGCGGCGATTCTGGGCGGCCTGCTGTGGCTGACCGACTTTAGCTGGCAGGCGGCGGTCATCGGCGGCATCGGTCTGGCGATGTCCTCAACCGCGATGGCGCTGCAGCTGATGATGGATAAAGGCATGAACCGCAGCGAAGCGGGGCAGCTGGGCTTTTCGGTGCTGCTGTTTCAGGATATCGCAGTGATCCCGGCCCTGGCGCTGATTCCGCTGCTGGCGGGCACCGACAGTGGCCATATTGACTGGATGAAAGTCGGCATGAAGGTGCTGGCTTTCGCAGGTATGCTGGTGGGGGGGCGCTATCTGCTGCGGCCTATCTTCCGCTATATCGCCGCATCAGGTGTTCGTGAGGTCTTTACCGCCGCCTCGCTGCTGCTGGTGCTGGGCTCCGCGCTGTTTATGGATGCGCTGGGTCTGTCGATGGCGCTGGGCACCTTTATCGCGGGGATCCTGCTGGCAGAGAGTGAATACCAGCATGAGCTGGAGGTGGCGATTGACCCTTTCAAAGGGTTGCTGCTGGGCCTATTCTTTATTTCCGTTGGCATGGCGCTCAACCTCGGTGTGCTCTATACCCATATTGTGACCATCCTGCTCGGCGTGGTGACGCTGGTGGCGGTGAAAACGCTGGTGCTCTATCTGCTGGCGCGTATTTATGGCTTACGCAGTTCCGAGCGGCAGCAGTTTGCCGGCGTGCTGAGTCAGGGGGGCGAGTTCGCCTTTGTGCTCTTCTCCGCAGCCTCTTCGGCGAAGCTCTTCTCCGGCGATCAGCTGCCGATGCTGCTGGTGACCGTCACCCTGTCGATGATGACCACGCCTCTGCTGATGCAGGGTATTGATCGTCTGCTGGCGCATCGCTTCAATGAGCCCGATGAAGAAGCAGAGAAGCACTTTGTTGAAGACGATCAGCCGCAGGTGATTGTGGTGGGCTTTGGTCGCTTCGGCCAGGTGGTTGGCCGCTTGCTGATGGCGAACAACAAACGCATCACCGTGCTGGAGCGCGACATCAGTGCGGTAAGCCTGATGCGCAAATATGGCTACAAGGTCTATTACGGCGACGCCACCGAGCTGGAGTTATTGCGCGCGGCGGGCGCAGCCAGCGCGCAGGCGATTGTGATCACCTGTAATGAACCGGAAGATGTGATGACCATCGTGCACTTATGTCAGCAGCACTTCCCGCAGCTGCAGATTCAGGCGCGCGCCCGGGGCCGTGTCGAGGCACACGAACTGCTGCAGGCTGGCGTGACGCAGTTCTCACGTGAAACCTTCTCCAGTGCGCTGGAGCTGGGACGCAAGACGCTGATGTCTCTGGGGATGCATCCGCATCAGGCGCATCGCGCCCAGCAGCATTTCCGCCGGCTCGACATGCGGATGCTGCGTGAACTGATGCCCAGCCTCTCTGAAAGTGCGCAGGCGTCGCGCGTGCGTGAAGCGCGGCGGGAACTGGAAGATATCTTCCAGCGCGAAATGCAGCGCGAAAAGCGGCAGATCGATGGCTGGGACGATGATCAATAACCTTTTAAAACAGGCTGAAGCTCATGCGTAAACGTTTTATTGCTGGTGCGACATGCCCGCACTGCCAGGAGAAGGACACGCTGGCGATGTGGCGTGAAAATAGTGTCGATGTCGTGGAGTGTGTGAAGTGTGGACATCAGATGCGCGAGGCGGATAAACAGGCGCGCGATCAGGTTCGCACTAACGAGCAGGTTATCGGGATTTTCCATCCCGAGTAGCGAAGTGACGCAGCTTTTTTTACGCTTAAACTTACAGCGGGATTGAATTCCGTTACAATTGACGCCATTAACGCTGTGGTCGCAAGAGAAAGTGAAACCCCTCTTGCACTCAGCCCCGAACCTTTCTGGTTGGTGTTATTGCACGCAAGAATAGACCAATGAGACGGGATCTTAGTTCTCAACGGTTAGGAGATATCATGAAAGTAGCAAAAGACCTGGTGGTAAGCCTGGCCTATCAGGTACGTACAGAAGACGGCGTGTTAGTTGACGAGTCACCGGTGAGCGCACCGTTAGACTATCTGCACGGTCATGGTTCCCTGATTTCTGGTCTGGAAAATGCGCTGGAAAACCACGTTGCCGGCGACAAATTTGACGTGCATATCCCGGCAAACGACGCTTACGGTCAGTATGACGATAACCTGGTGCAGCGTGTTCCTAAAGATGTCTTCATGGGCGTCGACGAACTGCAGGTTGGCATGCGCTTCCTGGCAGAAACCGATCAGGGTCCGGTTCCGGTTGAAATCACCGAAGTGGAAGACGATCACGTCGTGGTTGATGGTAACCACATGCTGGCGGGTCAGAACCTGAACTTTAACGTTGAAGTGGTTGCGATTCGTGAAGCGACGCCGGAAGAACTGGCTCACGGCCATGTTCACGGTGCAGACGGTCATCATCATGACCACGATCACGGCCATGATCACGACCACGATCACGGTAAAGGCGGTTGTGGCACTGGCGGTTGCGGCTGCAGCCACTAAGTCTGACAATCGGTTAAGGCCACCTTCGGGTGGCCTTTCTTTTGGCGGCTATCCGGCGCTGGTCCGGACGGACAGGGGCCGACAGCGCGCGATCAGTAGTGTGGCGGCGGCGTCTCTTCAGACTGTGAGGCCACCAGTGAGGTTGCGTTCGCTTTGAGCTTGTCGGTTAAAAGGCGTATCTGCTCACGCATTTTACTCATCTCCAGCTCGTGCTGAACAACGGCGCTGTTCAGCTGCTCAATGGTCATCTCCTGAAAGGCCAGTTTGCTCTCTAACGTCTCCAGACGCTGTTCCCACTCAGACTGTTGCATGACCTGTTCCTCTGTTAAGGTGCGACTCAGGGCGTGATTCTACGACCTGAACGCTAGGAATCACCTGTTTTTTTCATGCCCGAAGACGTTGCGCTTGAAAAAAGGTGGCGCGGCATCATCTCTGATGAAACTTCCCGCTGTTATAAAGGTCGGAGGTTAACCGGGTAATTACATTGTGGGAGTGTTCGACACTGCCACGTAAAGTTATAGTGTGGACCCTGAAGTCCGCAATGTTTCCCGAGGTTAGACGCTTCGGTTTTGGAGAATGGATGAAATCACTGTTTAAAGTCACATTGTTAGCTACCACCATGGCTGTTGCGCTGAATGCTCCGCTGGCTATGGCGGCTGAAACCGCTGCGGCTCCTCAGGCTGCCCCGGCTGCTGCGCCACAGTCTGCGCCTCAGGCACCGAAAAATGCGGCTTTCAAAGATGAAGACCAGCAGTCAGCCTATGCACTGGGTGCTTCACTGGGTCGCTACATGGACAACTCCCTGAAGGAGCAGGAAAAACTGGGCATCAAACTGGATAAGCAGCAGCTGATCGCGGGCGTCCAGGATGCATTCGGTGGCAAGAGCAAACTCTCTGATGAAGAGATTGAGCAGACACTGCAGGCGTTCGAAGGCCGCGTGAAAGGCGCTGCCTCTGCGAAAATGGAAAAAGATGCGAAAGAGAATGCTGAAAAGGGCACGGCTTACGCGACCAAATTCGCCAAAGAGAGCGGCGTGAAGAAAACGGAAACCGGCCTGCTCTATAAAGTTGAGAAAGAGGGCAGCGGCGACGCACCAAAAGATAGCGACACTGTGGTGGTTAACTACAAAGGTACCCTGATTGATGGTACTGAGTTTGACAACTCTTACACCCGTGGCGAGCCCCTCTCTTTCCGTCTGGATGGCGTCATCCCGGGCTGGACCGAAGGCCTGAAGCACGTGAAGAAAGGGGGCAAGATCAAGCTGGTCATCCCACCGCAGCTGGCTTACGGTAAAAATGGCGTTCCGGGTATTCCGGCTAACTCCACGCTGGTGTTTGATGTTGAGCTGCTTGATATCAAACCGGCCCCAAAAGCCGATGAAAAAGCACAGGCGCCTGCGCCTGCTGCCGCAGAAAAAGCGCAGTAATCTGCTGACCGCCGCCTCCGGGCGGCGGTTTCATTTCGCCTTCACGACAAACCTCTGGCATAAGCCGACGACATTTGCCAGACTAATGCCTGCCTAATTATCCCAACATTGAGTCTGCCCATAAGCCGCTGTGACAGGCTCCAGCCATTCAGGGTGATACTCTTCAATGTCTAATCCATTCAATCCGGGTGAACTGAGCGACTTCGATCTTCTGGAGCAGCGCCCGTTCGAACAAACTGATTACGATATTCTGAAATCGTACGAGGCTGTCGTGGATGGCCTGGCGATGTTGATCGGTTCGCACTGTGAAATCGTCCTGCATTCACTGGAAGATCTTAAGTGTTCAGCCGTTCGCATCGCCAATGGAGAGCACACGGGCCGTAAGGTCGGTTCGCCTATCACCGATCTGGCCCTGCGGATGCTGCATGATATGCATGGCGCGGACAGTAATGTTTCCCGTGCCTACTTCACGCGCGCCAAAAGCGGCGTGCTGATGAAGTCCGTGACCATCGCGATTCGTAACCGTCAGCAGCGGGTTATCGGCCTGCTCTGTATCAACATGAATCTTGATGTGCCGTTCTCGCAGATTATGTCGACCTTTATGCCGCCCGAGATGCAGCAGGTTGACTCCAGCGTTAACTTCGCCAGTTCGGTCGATGACCTGGTTATGCAGACCCTGGAGTTTACGATTGAAGAGGTCAGCGCTGACCGCAATGTCTCCAACAACGCCAAGAACCGTCAGATTGTGCTCAACCTGTATGAGAAGGGGATCTTCGACATTAAGGATGCCATCAACCAGGTCGCTGACCGGCTGAACATCTCGAAGCACACCGTCTATCTCTACATCCGCCAGTTTAAAAATGGCGATTTTCAGGGACAGGATCGCTGATGCGTTACACCCTGCTGGTGACCGGCCCGGCCTACGGCACGCAACAGGCAACCAGTGCCTGGCTGTTTGCCCGGGCACTGCTGGCGGCGGGTCATCAGCTTGAAAGCGTTTTCTTCTATCGTGAAGGGGTGCTCAATGCTAACCAGCTGACGGCACCAGCCAGCGACGAGTTTGATCTGGTGCGGGCATGGCAGGCATTGCATCAGGAGCAGGGGGTCGAACTGAATATTTGTGTGGCGGCCGCACTGCGGCGTGGAATCAGCGACCCGCAGGAGGCAGCTCGTCTGCACCTGGCGGCCAGTAATCTGCAGCCGGGATTTACCCTGAGCGGGCTGGGTGCGCTGGCAGAAGCGGCGCTGAGCTGTGAACGCATGGTGCAGTTCTGATGAATCGGGTTGCCTTTGTCTTTACCCGTGCGCCCCATGGCAGCAGCGCAGGGCGTGAGGGGCTGGATGCCGCACTGGCAACGGGCGCACTCAGCGACGATATCGGCCTGTTCTTTATCGGCGATGGGGTGCTGCAGCTTAATCTGCATCAGCAACCTGAACGCATAAAGAGCCGTCACTATGCCGCGACGTTTGGCGTGCTGGCACTCTATGACATTGAGCAGTGCTATCTCTGCCGGACATCACTGATTGCGCGCGGACTGGACGCTGACGCCGGGCGGCTGCTGGACGTGACGCTACTGGACGCGCCGGAACTGCGCCAGCAGCTGGCCAGCTTCGATCGCATTCTGACTTTTTAAGAGGCGCAAATGCTGCATACTCTGATGCACTCTCCGTCGCACAGCGACCTCGACACGCTGTTATTAATGGCGGAAGCCGGTGATGATCTGCTGCTGCTACAGGATGGTGTGCTGGCTGCCGTGGCTGGCAGTCGGGCATGGGTTCAGCTGTCAGCCTGCAAAGCGACGCTGTGGGTTCTGGACGAAGATGTCCAGGCGCGCGGGCTGGCTGGACAAATTTCGACCACTGTGCGGTCCGTAGACTATAATGGCTTTGTCACGCTAACGATCAGGCATCCGCAACAAATGGTCTGGTAATCGGCTAAAACCTGGTTATTTCTTGACACCCTTTTGACGCAGCCCTAAAATTCTGCCTCCTCGTAATTCTACGAGGCGATTTATTACGTGTTTACGAAGCAAAAGCAAATCCAGGAGCTATTTAATGGCAACAGTTAACCAGCTGGTTCGCAAACCACGCGTCCGCAAAGTTGCAAAGAGCAACGTGCCGGCGCTGGAAGCTTGCCCGCAAAAACGTGGCGTTTGTACTCGTGTGTACACCACCACTCCTAAAAAACCTAACTCCGCACTGCGTAAAGTTTGCCGTGTGCGTCTGACCAACGGTTTTGAAGTGACTTCCTACATCGGTGGTGAAGGTCACAACCTGCAGGAGCACTCCGTGATCCTGATCCGTGGCGGTCGTGTAAAAGACCTGCCAGGTGTGCGTTACCACACCGTTCGTGGCGCGCTGGACTGCTCAGGTGTTAAAGACCGTAAGCAGGCTCGCTCCAAGTACGGCGTGAAGAAGCCAAAGGCTTAATGGTTCTCCGTTAAGTAAGGCCAAACGTTTTAAATTAAATGTCAAAATAAACTCATAGAGTTTTGGACAATCCTGAATTAACAACGGAGTATTTCCATGCCACGTCGTCGCGTCATTGGTCAGCGTAAAATTCTGCCAGATCCTAAGTTCGGATCAGAGCTGCTGGCCAAATTTGTAAATATCCTGATGGTAGATGGTAAAAAATCTACTGCAGAATCTATCGTTTATACCGCGCTTGAGACCCTGGCTCAGCGTTCAGGTAAAAACTCCCTGGAAGCCTTTGAAGTAGCACTGGAAAACGTGCGCCCGACTGTCGAAGTTAAGTCACGTCGCGTTGGTGGTTCTACCTATCAGGTACCAGTTGAAGTCCGTCCGGTTCGTCGTAATGCCCTGGCAATGCGCTGGATCGTAGATGCTGCTCGTAAACGTGGTGATAAATCAATGGCTCTTCGCCTGGCGAACGAACTTTCTGATGCTGCAGAGAACAAAGGTACTGCAGTTAAGAAACGTGAAGACGTTCACCGCATGGCAGAAGCCAACAAGGCGTTCGCACACTACCGCTGGTAACAGTCGCGTAGTTATTGTTAAACCAGCGGGCGCCCAAACGGCCAACCCGCTGGGGTTGACTAATTTTGAACGTCCGAAAAACCGAGGAATAAAATGGCTCGTAAAACACCCATTGCTCGCTACCGTAACATCGGTATCAGTGCGCACATCGACGCCGGTAAAACTACCACTACCGAACGTGTTCTGTTCTACACCGGTGTAAACCACAAAATCGGTGAAGTACACGACGGCGCAGCAACCATGGACTGGATGGAGCAGGAACAGGAACGTGGTATTACTATCACCTCCGCTGCGACCACCTGTTACTGGTCTGGTATGGCTAAGCAGTTCGAACCACACCACATCAATATCATCGACACCCCAGGACACGTTGACTTCACCATCGAAGTAGAACGTTCTATGCGTGTTCTTGATGGCGCGGTAATGGTTTACTGTGCAGTTGGTGGCGTTCAGCCACAGTCTGAGACCGTATGGCGTCAGGCTAACAAATACAAAGTTCCACGCATTGCGTTCGTTAACAAAATGGACCGCATGGGTGCAAACTTCCTGAAAGTTGTTAACCAGATGGAAGTTCGTCTGGGTGCAACTCCAGTTCCTCTGCAGCTGGCTATCGGCGCAGAAGAGAAATTCACCGGTGTTGTTGACCTGGTGAAAATGAAAGCAATCAACTGGAACGACGAAGACCAGGGTGTAACCTTTGTTTACGAAGATATCCCGGCTGATATGCAGGAACTGGCTGAAGAATGGCGCGGCAAGCTGATCGAAGCAGCAGCAGAAGCCTCTGAAGAGCTGATGGAGAAATTCTTCAGCGGTGAAGAGCTGAGCGAAGAAGAGATCAAAACTGCTCTGCGTAAGCGCGTTCTGAACAACGAAATTATCCTGGTAACCTGTGGTTCTGCATTTAAGAACAAAGGTGTTCAGGCGATGCTGGATGCCGTTGTTGAATATCTGCCAGCACCGACTGACGTTACCGCGATCAACGGTATGCTGGACGACGGTAAAGACACACCGGCTGTTCGTCACTCAGACGACAACGAGCCGTTTGCTGCACTGGCGTTCAAAATCGCTACCGACCCGTTTGTAGGTAACCTGACCTTCTTCCGCGTTTACTCTGGTGTTGTTAACACTGGTGACACCGTGTTCAACCCGGTTAAGTCAAACCGTGAGCGTCTGGGCCGTATCGTTCAGATGCACGCTAACAAGCGTGAAGAAATCAAAGAAGTCCGTGCGGGTGATATCGCCGCTGCGATCGGCCTGAAAGATGTGACCACTGGTGATACCCTGTGTGACCCGGATAACGTCATCATCCTTGAGCGCATGGAGTTCCCTGAGCCAGTAATCTCAATCGCTGTTGAGCCGAAAACCAAAGCTGACCAGGAAAAAATGGGTCTGGCTCTGGGCCGTCTGGCGAAAGAAGACCCATCATTCCGCGTATGGACTGATGAAGAATCTAACCAGACCATCATCGCCGGTATGGGTGAGCTGCACCTCGACATCATCGTTGACCGTATGAAGCGTGAATTCAACGTGGAAGCAAACGTGGGTAAACCACAGGTTGCTTACCGTGAAGCGATCCGCACTAAAGTTACCGACGTTGAAGGTAAACACGCCAAGCAGTCTGGTGGTCGTGGTCAGTACGGTCATGTTGTTATCGACATGTACCCACTGGAGCCAGGTTCGAACCCGAAAGGCTACGAATTTGTCAACGACATCAAAGGTGGTGTGATTCCTGGTGAATACATCCCTGCGGTTGATAAAGGTATCCAGGAGCAGCTGAAATCAGGCCCACTGGCTGGTTATCCGGTTGTGGATCTGGGCGTGCGTCTGCACTTCGGTTCTTACCATGATGTCGACTCCTCTGAGCTGGCGTTTAAACTGGCCGCGTCTATCGCCTTCAAACAAGGCTTTAAACAAGCGCAGCCGGTTCTGCTTGAGCCTATCATGAAGGTTGAAGTAGAGACTCCGGAAGAGAACACGGGTGATGTCATCGGTGACCTTAGCCGTCGTCGTGGTATGCTTAAAGGGCAGGAATCTAACGCTACTGGCGTTCAGATTCACGCTGAAGTTCCGCTGTCTGAAATGTTCGGATACGCAACTCAGCTGCGTTCTCTGACCAAAGGTCGTGCTTCTTACTCCATGGAGTTCCTGAAGTATGACGATGCGCCGAACAACGTAGCGCAGGCCGTTATTGAAGCTCGTAGCAAATAAGCTACGGTTTAAATTTGAACTGATGCCTTCACCCACGTGGTGAAGGCACAACGTAAGGAATTATCGCCATGGCGAAAGAGCAATTTCAGCGTAACAAACTGCACGTAAACGTGGGCACCATCGGTCACGTCGACCACGGTAAAACCACCCTGACCGCAGCTATCACCACCGTACTGTCTAAGACTTACGGCGGCCAGGCGCGTGCATTCGATCAGATCGATAACGCACCAGAAGAGAAAGCACGTGGTATCACCATCAACACTTCACACGTTGAGTATGAAACCCCGACTCGTCACTATGCACACGTTGACTGCCCAGGCCACGCCGACTATGTGAAAAACATGATCACCGGTGCTGCGCAGATGGACGGCGCGATCCTGGTTGTTGCTGCGACTGATGGCCCAATGCCACAGACCCGTGAGCACATCCTGCTGGGTCGTCAGGTTGGCGTTCCTTACATCATCGTGTTCCTGAACAAGTGTGACATGGTTGATGATGAAGAGCTGCTGGAACTGGTTGAGATGGAAGTGCGTGACCTGCTGTCAGCCTATGACTTCCCAGGCGACGACACTCCAATCGTTCGTGGTTCTGCTCTGAAAGCGCTGGAAGGCGACGCTGAGTGGGAAGCGAAAATCATCGAGCTGGCTGAGCACCTGGACAACTACATCCCAGAGCCACAGCGTGCGATCGACATGCCGTTCCTGCTGCCAATCGAAGACGTATTCTCAATCTCTGGCCGTGGTACCGTTGTTACCGGTCGTGTTGAGCGCGGCATCGTTAAAGTCGGCGACGAAGTTGAAATCGT
>NZ_JBXGEE010000004.1:0-426632 GCF_056856975.1 Pantoea sp. PA1 | reverse complement strand
CTCTTTTTCAGAAGTTTTTCTCCGGCGGCTCAGTCTCCTGAACCTTCAACCCGTTTCCCGTTGCCGGTGTGCCGTGTCGATGGAGGCGCATTATAGGGAGCGGTTCAGATAGCGCAAGTGCAAATGACAACTTTTTTACCGACCGTTCACTTTGCACTCAATTCGCTGCCTTATTAAACAAAATCCAGGTAAAAGGGCATAAAAAAACGGGCCAGCGGCCCGTTTTTATCTCGCAGGATTACTGATGAGCTGTAATCACATCGTTTTCCACATCCATCTGGATTGTTTTGCCCGGCACCAGTGAACCAGAAAGGATCTGCTGTGCCAGCGGGTTTTCGATCTGCTGCTGTATCGCCCGTTTCAGCGGACGCGCACCATAGACCGGATCGTAGCCATTCTCCGCCAGCAACCGCAGAGCCTCCTCGGAGATATGCAACTGATAGCCCCGCTCCTCCAGACGGTGATACAGCCGCTGCAGCTGAATCTGAGCAATAGAGGCAATATGCTTCTCAGCCAGCGGATGGAACACCACCACCTCATCAATACGGTTGATGAATTCAGGACGGAAGTGCTGGCCAACCACACCCATCACAATCTCTTTCATTTCCGGATAGCCGAGATCGCCGAACCGCTCCTGAATTAAATCTGACCCAAGGTTAGAGGTCATGATCACCACGCTGTTACGGAAATCGACCGTTCTGCCCTGTCCATCCGTCAGGCGTCCATCATCCAGCACCTGCAGCAGAATGTTAAAGACATCAGGATGCGCCTTTTCGACCTCATCCAGCAGGATGACGGAGTAAGGACGACGGCGTACCGCTTCAGTCAGATAACCGCCCTCTTCATAACCAACATAACCCGGAGGGGCACCCACCAGCCGTGACACCGAATGTTTTTCCATGAATTCGGACATGTCGATACGCACCATGGCATCGTCACTGTCGAACAGGAAGTTAGCCAGCGATTTACACAGCTCGGTCTTACCTACACCGGTCGGCCCCAGGAACAGGAACGAACCGATAGGACGGTTAGGATCCGACAGACCGGCACGGCTGCGACGAATCGCATTGGATACCGCCTCAACGGCTTCATCCTGTCCGATAACCCTGCCATGCAGCTCCTGCTCCATCCGCAACAGCTTATCGCGCTCACCTTCCATCATTCGTGCTACCGGAATACCGGTCCAGCGGGCCAGTACATCGGCAATCTCCACATCTGTTACCCGGTTACGCAGTAACTTCATGGTTTTGCCTTCCGCCTGGGTCGCTGCAGCTAACTGTTTTTCCAGGGCCGGAATTTTACCGTACTGCAACTCTGACATCTGAGCGAGATCGCCCTGACGACGGGCCTGCTCTAAATTGAGGCGCGCCTGCTCCAGTTCAGCTTTGATGTTCTGCGTGCCGGATAATGAGGCTTTCTCGGTTTTCCACTCATCTTCAAGCTCGGCATACTCCCGCTCTTTCTGATTCAGCTCGCTCTCCAGCATCTCAAGGCGTTTGATGCTGGCATCATCAGCCTCTTTCTTCAGTGCCTGCTGCTCCAGCTTCAGCTGAATGATGCGACGCTCCAGACGATCCAGTGACTCCGGCTTCGAGTCCATCTGCATACGAATGCTGGATGCCGCCTCGTCGATCAGGTCAATCGCCTTGTCAGGCAGCTGCCGGTCCGCAATGTAACGATGAGAGAGCGTTGCAGCCGCGACGATCGCCGGGTCAGTGATCTGCACATGATGATGCAGTTCATAACGCTCTTTCAGGCCGCGCAGAATGGCGATGGTATCTTCGACACTCGGTTCCGCCACAAAGACTTTCTGGAAACGGCGCTCCAGTGCAGCATCTTTTTCAATATACTGCCGGTACTCATCCAGCGTAGTGGCACCGACACAGTGCAGCTCGCCACGCGCCAGCGCGGGTTTAAGCATATTGCCGGCATCCATCGCGCCGTCAGCTTTACCGGCACCGACCATCGTATGCAGCTCGTCGATGAACAGAATGACGTTACCTTCCTGCTTCGACAGATCGCTCAGCACCCCTTTCAGGCGCTCTTCGAATTCACCGCGATATTTAGCACCGGCCACCAGCGCACCCATATCCAGCGCCAGAACCCGGCGGCCTTTCAGACCTTCAGGTACTTCGCCATTGATAATGCGCTGCGCCAGCCCTTCAACAATCGCTGTTTTACCCACGCCGGGTTCACCAATCAGCACCGGGTTATTTTTGGTACGGCGCTGCAACACCTGGATGGTGCGACGGATCTCTTCATCACGGCCGATAACCGGATCGAGTTTGCCCTTCTCGGCGCGCTCGGTCAGATCGATGGTATATTTCTTCAGTGCCTGGCGCTGATCTTCAGCCCCCTGATCGTTCACGTTGTCTCCTCCCCGCATTTGTTCAATCGCACTGGTGATTTTTTCGCGAGTGGCACCTGCCGCTTTGAGCAGATCGGCCAGAGAGCCGCGTGATTCCAGGGCAGCCAGAACAAATAATTCAGATGAAATAAAGTTGTCGTTGCGCTTCTGCGCCAGTTTGTCGCACAGGTTTAATACCCGGACGAGGTCAGATGAGGGTTGAACATCCCCTTCGCTGCCTTCAACCTGCGGCAGGCGGTCAATGGCCTGCTCAACCTGCGCGCGAAAAGGTGTCACGTCGACACCGGCCGACGTCAGTAAAGGCGAAACCGATCCGCCATCCTGTTTGAGCAATGCGCTCATCAGGTGCAGAGGTTCAATAAATTGGTTGTCGTGTCCCAGAGCCAGGGACTGCGCGTCGGCGAGAGCCAGCTGAAATTTGTTGGTAAGACGATCCAGACGCATAATTCCTCCCATTACAGGTCAAAATGCTACTGGAGATTAAATGAGGTCATCCCTCAAATTTTCAAGGTTAATGACCTGAGATTTGAGTAAAAAATACGCTAACTGGACCGTCTTATCGCGTAAGGTTATAACAGCCAGATCAAAGTTGCCATACGCCCGGTGATCCCATCGCGGCGGAAAGAGAAGAAATCGTCACGCTGTGTAAAGGTACAGCGACTGTCGGCGCTGATGGAACGGACGCCTGCAGCCTGCAGTCGCCTGCGCGCCAGCAGCCAGATATTGGCGTAGAATCGCTCTCCAGATGGATGAAAAGCCTGTCCGGCGTGGGGGTCCTGAGCCACAAAGGCGTCGCGCACTTCGGCACCGACCTCAAACGCATCAGGGCCGATTGCCGGCCCCAGCCAGGCATGAATCTGGTCGGGCGGCGATCGGAACTGCGCCAGGGTATTTTCCAGAACGCCGGCACAGAGGCCACGCCAGCCGGCATGCGCGGCCGCCACTTCAGCACCGTCCTGCGAACAGAACAGCACCGGCAGACAGTCAGCCGTCATAATGGCGCAGACCACGCCAGGCTCGGAGGTGATACAGGCGTCAGCGCGTAATGTCGTCTCTCCCCCTTCAGCCAGACGCACGACGCCGGTGCCGTGCACCTGATCCAGCCACTGTGGCATCGCAGGCAACCCCGCCTCATCAACCAGCAACTGACGGTTACGCGCAACCGCGTCGGGATTATCCCCCACGTGCCCGCCCAGGTTAAGCGCATCCCACGGGGAGTGACTGACTCCGCCCTGGCGGCGGGTTGAGCAGGCCCGGACACGCGCCGGTGCGGGCCATTGAGGAATAATCAGATCCATTACCAGTCCATCTGGTCTTTAAATTCTGCGGTGTCTGCTTTTAACGCCGCAATCAGATCGACCATGTCCTGCGGGATGGCCGCATGAAACTCCATTTCAATACCGCTGATAGGATGGTAGAGACGCAGCATCGTAGCGTGCAGCGCCTGACGGTCGAAGCCCCGTAGCGTAGCGATAAATGCCTCTGAGGCGCCTTTTGGCGGACGCGGGCGACCACCGTAGAGCGGATCGCCCACCAGCGGATGGCTGATGTGCGACATATGAACGCGGATCTGGTGAGTACGCCCGGTTTCCAGACGCAGACGCAGACGCGTGTGCGCACGGAAATGCTCCATGATGCGGTAGTGCGTGACCGCCGGTTTCCCCATCGGGTGTACGGCCATGTGCGTACGTTTGGTGGAGTGACGACTGATCGGCTCTTCGACCGTGCCGCCCGCGGTCATATTACCTATCGCAACGGCTTCATATTCGCGGGTAATTTCACGACGCTGCAGTGATTCCACCAGATGCGTCTGTGCCGGTACGGTTTTCGCCACGACCATCAGGCCGGTCGTGTCTTTATCCAGGCGGTGTACGATGCCCGCACGAGGCACATCCATGATCGCAGGATAATGATGAAGCAATGCATTCAGCACCGTGCCATCCGGATTACCGGCACCGGGATGCACCACAAAATCGCGGGGTTTATTGATGACAATGATGTCTTCATCTTCGTAAACGATGTCGAGTGGCAGATTTTGCGGTTCCCAGCGCTGTGCCTCCTCAATCTCAGCGTTAATCGCGACCAGCTCGCCGCCCAACACTTTTTCTTTTGGGGTATCGACCATGACGCCGTTTACCGTCACGCGACGATCGAGGATCCACTCTTTTATGCGTGAACGTGAATAATCAGGGAACAATTCCGCCAAAGTCTGATCTAAGCGTTGTCCGAGTTGTGATTCGGATACCGTTGCGGTGAGTTGAACTTGTTGTGCCATATACAGCTTCTTCGTTAACGTTGGGTTTTCACGGCGATGCCGTTTAATATAATGTGCTATCGTACCTGGTCATTACCGGGAGCTATACGGACAGCTTCCGCCATAACATTTGAGGATAATCACTTCGTCATGACGCGTATGAAACATCTGGTGGCTGCTGCCACACTGAGCCTGGCACTTGTTGGTTGTTCCGGCTCAAATGACGCGGTACCGGACAGCCCGCCTTCTGAAATCTATGCCACAGCGCAGCAAAAGCTGCAGGACGGTAACTTTAAAGCTGCGATTAAGCAACTGGAAGCGCTGGATAATCGTTATCCGTTCGGTCCTTACTCGCAGCAGGTGCAGCTGGATTTAATCTACGCGTACTATAAAAATGCCGATCTGCCTCTGGCACAGGCTGCCATTGCGCGCTTTATGCGCCTCAACCCGACCCATCCGAACATCGACTATGTCATCTATATGAAAGGTCTGACGGATATGGCGCTGGATGATTCAGCACTGCAGGGCTTCTTCGGTATCGATCGTTCTGACCGCGACCCGACGCACGCACGTGATGCTTTCCGTGACTTCTCACAGCTGCTGCGCAGTTACCCGAACAGTCAGTATGCCGCTGACGCGCAGAAACGTCTGGTCTACCTGAAAGATCGCCTGGCCAAATATGAGCTTTCAGTGGCGCAATTCTATACTAAGCGTGAGGCTTATGTCGCGGTTGTTAACCGGGTTGAAGGGATGATGCGCGATTATCCGGATACGCAGGCGACACACGACGCACTGCCGCTGATGGAAAATGCCTACCGCAACCTGCAGCTGAACGCTGAAGCGGATAAAGTGGCGAAAATCATCGCGGCTAATAATAGCTGACAGCAGGCTGCGTTTCAGCCATAAAAAAAGCAGCCGGAAAGGCTGCTTTTTTATGCTCACAAAACAGTCATAACTGGATCTGAAATCAGCGAGCTAACCCATCAAGAATGCCGGGTTTATCGGTTCGCTTCAAGGTATTTCCGCCCGTTTCTGAGCCTTTCTCACAGATTGTCAAAACTGACAAAAAGTGACATTTTTCCGTGATAGAAATCTCACATTCAGCGCTTTTTCGCGCTATGCTGAGAAGACCAAGACGGAAATGACAGCGAGGTAAGAACGATGATTCTGAACATTACCAGTAAGCAAATGGAAATCACCCCGGCCATCCGAAGCCATGTTGAAGACCGTCTCGCCAAGCTCGAAAAATGGCAAACCGACCTGATTAATCCGCATATTGTTCTGTCGAAAGAGCCCAAAGAATTCGTGGCCGATGCCACCATTAACACCCCAAACGGGACTCTGGTGGCCAGTGCCAAACATGACGATATGTACACCGCGATCAACGACCTGATTGCGAAGCTGGAGCGCCAGCTCAACAAAGTCCAGCACAAGTCTGAAGCACGCCGCGCCAGTGCCAGCGTGAAAGACATCATTCCTGCTGACGAAGCGTCCTGATTTTCTTAACGCGCCTCCGGGCGCGTTTTTTATTGACAGCTTTTAAGCTGTACGGTTACTCTCCCCCTACTCCTTTTGCGGACATTTCCATGAAACATGATCTGTTTTTCTTCGCTTTCTTTTTTACCTTCCCCTGAACGGGAGGCCATTCGTCGTGAGAAAATGAAAGCGAAGACGAACAACCAAGCCTCCCAGCCGGGAGGCTTTTTTTTTGGATAGCATACAGGTGAGCCCTATGAATCCCGACAATCCATTGCTGGCGCTACGCGATAAGATCAGCGCAGTGGATAAAAAACTTCTGACGCTGCTGGCTGAGCGTCGTCTGCTGGCAGTGGAAGTTGCGCAGGCCAAGCTGGCTACACATCGCCCGATTCGGGATGTCGAGCGCGAACGCGCGCTGCTGGAAAATCTGATTGTGCTGGGTAAGGCCCATCACCTGGATGCGCATTATATCACCCGTCTGTTTCAGCTGGTCATTGAAGATTCCGTTCTGACCCAGCAGGCGCTGCTGCAAAAGAACCTCAACCACCCTCATGCCCATGCGGCGCGTATCGCCTTCCTCGGTCCTAAAGGCTCTTACTCCCATCTGGCGGCACGCAACTATGCATCGCGCCACTTCGATAATATGGTGGAGTGTGGCTGCCTGAAGTTTCACGACATCATCAAACAGGTCGAAAATGGCGCAGCCGATTACGCCGTCATGCCGATTGAGAACACCAGTTCAGGCTCCATCAATGATGTTTATGACCTGCTGCAGCAGACCAGCCTCTCCATTGTGGGTGAACTGACGCTGCCTATCGACCACTGCGTCCTGGTGAAGGGTAGCAGCGACCTGCAGCAGATAGAGACGGTTTACAGCCATCCTCAGCCGTTCCAGCAGTGCAGCCAGTTTATTAACCGCTTCCCGCACTGGAAAATCGAATATACCGAGAGTACGGCCGCGGCAATGGAAAAGGTCGCAGCGCTCAACTCCCCTGCCGTTGCGGCCCTGGGCAGTGAAGCCGGTGGTGAACTCTATCAGTTGCAGGTACTGGAGCGGAATCTGGCCAATCAGCAGCAAAACCATACCCGCTTCATCGTGCTGGCGCGTAAGGCGATCGATGTGTCAGATCAGGTGCCAGCCAAAACCACGCTGATCATGGCAACCGGTCAGCAGGCGGGCGCGCTGGTCGATGCGCTGCTGGTACTGCGTCAGCACAACCTGATCATGAGCAAGCTGGAGTCCCGCCCGATTCACGGTAATCCGTGGGAAGAGATGTTCTACATTGATGTGCAGGGCAATCTGCAATCAGAGCGGATGCAGCAGGCGCTGCAGGAATTACAGACAATGACCCGCTCGCTGAAGGTGCTGGGCTGTTATCCCAGCGAGAATGTCGTGCCCGTTGAACCTGCCGAATAGAAAAAAGGCATCCGGAAGGATGCCTTTTTCTTTATGGGCGGCTGTCGTTCGCCGATCGCAGCAGGCTGCGACTCTCAATGAGGAAGCGTCGGGCATGATCGCCAAACCACTGCTCTACGCGATTAAAGCTGGCGATAAACGCTTGTTTGTCACCCTGCTCCAGCAGCGCAATCGCTTCACCAAACCGCTGGTAGTAACGTTTAATCAGCGCCAGATTACTCTCTGAAGACATAATGATATCGGCGTAAAGCTGCGGGTCCTGAGCGAATAACCGCCCGACCATTGCCAGCTCCAGCCGGTAAATCGGTGATGAAAGCGCCAGCAGCTGGTCAAGATTGACGTTCTCTTCGGCTAAATGCAGGCCATAAGCAAAGGTGGCAAAGTGACGCAGCGCCTGGATAAACGCCATGTTCTGATCGTGCTCAACCGCACTGATGCGATGCAGACGCGCACCCCAGACCTGAATCTGCTCCAGGAACCACTGATACGCCTCCGGCTGCCGGCCATCACACCAGACCACCACCTGTTTCGCCAGGCTGCCACTGTCCGGACCGAACATCGGATGAAGACCCAGCACCGGACCGTTATGGGCGGCCAGCATCGCCTGCAGAGGGCGGTTTTTGACCGACGCCAGGTCGACCAGAATGCAGTCGTCTGGCAGAGGGGGTAATTGTGCAATCACCTGTTCAGTCAGGTGAATTGGCACGCTGATGATGACCATACCGGCATCACGGAGTAAGGTCTCCGCCTGCGGCCAGTCCTCTTTATCCAGCGTTTTTACCGTATAGCCTGACAGGCTGAGCATCTTTTCAAAGAGTCGGCCCATCTGGCCCTTGCCGCCAACGATCACCACCGGACGCAGTGCCGGGCACAGGGTTTTAAAGCCTTTATCATTCTCGCTGGTATAGGATTCGCGCATCACGCGACGCAGCACATCCTCAATCAGATCCGGCGGCACACCGAGCGCTTCAGCCTCTTTGCGACGGGAAGCCAGCATTGACGCTTCCCGTTCAGGCACATAGATAGGCAGACCGTAACGGCTTTTAACTTCCCCTACCTCAGCGACCAGCTCCAGACGTCTGGCCAGCAGATCAAGGAGCGCTTTATCAACACTATCAATTTGATCGCGTAACGCGGTCAGTTCAGCCACCATTCCTCTTATACCTCTTGTGACAGACGCGCCGACAGCACTCCCTTCAGATCCTGATGCATCTCACGCAGCAACGTTTCGGTCACGTCCCAGCTGATGCACGCATCGGTGACGGAAACGCCATATTTCATTTCGCTGCGTGGCAGTTCAGAAGACTGGTTACCCTCATTGATATGGCTTTCCAGCATCAGACCAATGATTGAACGGTTCCCGTCTTTGATCTGGGCGATAGCGGATTCCGCTACGCCAGGCTGACGGCTGTAGTCTTTGTTCGAATTACCATGGCTGCAATCTATCATTAAGGCAGGACGCAGTCCCGCCTTCTGCATCTCTTTTTCACACTGTGCGACATCGTCAGGACCGTAGTTCGGCGCTTTACCACCACGCAGGATTACATGCCCATCCGGGTTGCCCTGCGTCTGCAGCAGGCAGACCTGACCCGCCTGATTGATGCCGACGAAGCGATGCGGCATTGCCGCGGCGCGCATCGCATTGATCGCCGTGCCCAGGCTGCCATCGGTGCCATTTTTAAAGCCTACCGGCATGGAGAGACCCGAAGCCATTTCGCGGTGCGTCTGGGATTCGGTCGTGCGTGCGCCAATGGCGGACCAGCTGAACAGATCACCCAGATATTGCGGGCTGTTTGGATCGAGCGCTTCTGTCGCCAGCGGCAGGCCCATTTCAACCAGGTCCACCAGCAGCTTACGAGCGATGTGCAGACCCGCTTCCATATCGAACGAGTTATCCATGTAAGGATCGTTGATCAGCCCTTTCCAGCCGACGGTGGTACGGGGTTTTTCAAAGTAGACGCGCATAACGATATAGAGCTGATCGCTCAGCTGTTCAGAAAGGGTTTGCAGACGACGCGCATAGTCCAGTGCGACTTCGGTATCGTGAATTGAACAGGGTCCGCATACCACCAGCAGACGCGGATCGCGTCCGGCAATGATGTCAGAGATGGTCTGGCGTGAAGCCGCAACCTGCTCCTGCTGTTCCAGCGTCAGTGGAAACTTCGCTTTCAGCTCTTCAGGTGTAATTAAAACCTGTTCACCGGCGATGTGCACATTGTTCAGCGCGTCTTTTTGCATGATGGCGATCCTTTATCTCGTATTGGCGGTTCTGGACTCCTCGCTGAGGATTGACGTCACTGTATCACAGCCGGTACAGAGCGCAAGATAGTATGTACACATTAATTACCACAGATCAATAACCGCCGCAGGAAGTTATAAATTAAGCAATAAAATCATATATATAAAATATAAGACAAAAGAGAGCGCCAGGATTAAAATGTAATTATATCTTTACACCCGCTTTTGTTGTTTTTCTTACCGGCGCAGGCAAAATGAAACGATTAAGGGTTTGCATCCGGGAATGATATGCCTTCATCACCACGCACGACGCATCTGCGACCTTTCCTGTTAAGCGATGTTCCTGCGTTTACCGCTGCGGTGAACGCCTCGCTGGACAGCCTGATCCCCTGGATGGCCTGGGCACATCACGACTATCAGCCGCATGAGGCGGAAAGCTGGATCCGCTTTACCCACTGGCAACGGATGCGGGAAGAAGCTGAAGAGTTTGCGATTGTCGATCAGCACGATCAGCTGCTGGGAGGCGCAGGCGTGCGCTTTGCCCGCCATCCCGGCGCTGCCAGTGCAATTGGCTACTGGGTGCGTAGTGATGTTCAGCGTCAGGGGATTGCGACCCGTGCCGTCGCCGCTTTATTGCCGCTGGGGTTTTCACGACCTGAAACACGGGTGATTGAGATTCTGGTGGCCGAGGATAATCTCGCCAGCAGAGCCGTCGCGGAGAAGTCGGGCGGCGATTTTATTGGCTGTCGTTATGGCCTGATCGTGCTCAATGACGGGCCGGTCAATACCGCGATTTATCATTTTCAGCGGCCAGAGACCGCTTAACGGCAGGCAACAGGACAAAAAAAGGGGCTGGCAGATGCCAACCCCTTGTTTGCTATTAACTTTCAGATGTCGCGTTAGCGATACCTTAGTTAAGACGCTCTTTAATACGAGCAGACTTACCAGTACGCTCACGCAGGTAGTACAGTTTGGCTTTACGCACAGCGCCACGACGTTTAACAGCGATGCTGTCAATGACCGGCGAGTGAGTCTGGAATACACGCTCAACGCCTTCGCCGTTAGAAATTTTGCGAACAGTGAATGCAGAGTGCAGACCGCGGTTACGAATAGCGATAACCACGCCCTCGAATGCCTGCAGACGTTTTTTAGAACCTTCAACGACCCATACTTTCACTTCCACGGAATCACCCGGGCGGAAGGAAGGTACGTCCTGTTTCATCTGCTCTTGTTCAATTTGCTTGATAATGTTGCTCATAATTAAATCTCATATCCTGGGTAAACTGATAGTCGGGGAAGATTACTCTTCCACATCATCGTTTTGTTGCTGCTGATGTTCCCGCTGGAACTCATTCAGCAACCTTGCTTGCTCTTCAGTCAGAGCCAGGTTTTCCAGAAGTTCAGGTCTTCTTAGCCAGGTACGGCCTAGCGACTGCTTCAGACGCCAGCGGCGAATATCGGCATGGTTACCTGACAGTAAAACTGCCGGGACTTCCACGCCCTCTAACACTTCAGGTCGGGTATAGTGCGGACAATCCAGCAAGCCATCAGAGAACGAGTCCTCATCGGCTGACGCCTGCTTGCCGAGTACGCCGGGAATAAACCGGGCGACTGCGTCAATCATCGTCATGGCTGGCAGTTCCCCGCCACTGAGAACGTAATCACCGATTGACCATTCTTCATCAATTTCGGCGTGGATTACGCGCTCATCTATGCCTTCATAACGGCCACAGACCAGAATTAACTTGTCTCGTGCCGCCAGTTCGCAAACGCCCTGTTGGTCCAGTTTGCGACCCTGAGGTGAAAGATATATCACCCTGGCGCCATCACCTGCCGCTGCTTTCGCTGCGGAGATGGCATCCCGTAAGGGTTGTACCATCATCAGCATTCCCGGTCCGCCGCCGTAAGGACGATCATCCACGGTACGGTGCCGGTCGTGCGTGAAGTCACGCGGACTCCAGCTTTGAATGCTGAGCAGACCGTTTTTTACAGCCCGGCCAGTTACCCCGTAGTCGGTAATAGCGCGAAACATTTCTGGAAACAGGCTAATAACACCAATCCACATTGTATTCGCCGTTACGTTACCGCTCGATTCGGAGCTCAAAAACCAGGATCCCAATCTACCTCAATGACGCGAGTAGAGAGATCGACTTTCCTGATAACCTGTTCATCAAGAAACGGAATTAACCGCTCCTGAACACCGAATGCATCCTTCAGGTTTGCCTTAACGACGAGAACGTCGTTCGAGCCGGTTTCCATCATATCGATGACTTTGCCCATCTCGTAGCCTTCAAGGTTAACCACCTGGCAGCCCATAAGGTCTTTCCAGTAGTAGTCACCCTCTTCCAGCGATGGCAACTGCGTCGAGTCAACCTGAATTTCGCAATTGGTTAACTGAGCCGCCGCATCCCGATCTTCAATGCCTTTGACTTTGATGATCAGGTCCTGATTGTGGTGCTTCCAACTTTCCAGTTCGACATGCTGCCATTTACCGGCGCGCTGGATGAACCAGGGTTGGTAGCTGAAGATGCTTTCAGCGTCTTCAGTGGAGGAAAACACTTTGAGCCAGCCGCGAATACCGTAGGCGGCTCCCATCTTGCCCAATACAATCGGGTTGACAGGAGGCTGTGCGGCAATTTGTCTGCTCATGCTCACCACCGTGACAGATTAAGCTGCTTTCTTAGCTTCTTTGACCAGCGCGTTAACGCGATCAGAAAGCGTTGCGCCCTGGCCAACCCAGTGCTCGATACGATCCATATCCAGACGCAGACCTTCAGCCTGACCAGAAGCGATCGGGTTGAAGAAACCAACGCGCTCGATGAAACGACCGTTGCGTGCATTGCGGCTGTCAGTAACGACGACCTGATAGAACGGACGCTTTTTAGCGCCGTGACGTGCCAAACGAATTGTTACCATAACATCCTCTTCAGTTAATAAAACACCCGGCCCCCATCGAGGAACGGGGTCCGGGTGCTGTATAAAAAGCCCGAAAATTTTACTCATTTTGGCGCAAAAAGCAACCTAAACCGCGTCCTTTCGGGCTTTTTTGTGGAACCCTTAGCGGCCAGGGAATCCTGGCGGCATCATACCTTTCATGCCGCGCATCATTTTCGCCATACCGCCCTTCTTCATCTTCTTCATCATACGCTGCATGTCGTCGAACTGCTTTAATAAGCGGTTAACGTCCTGCACCTGCATGCCGGAGCCGGTGGCGATGCGGCGCTTACGCGAGCCTTTGATGATCTCTGGCTTCTCACGCTCTTTGCGTGTCATCGAGTTGATGATGGCTTCCATGCGCACCAGAACCTTGTCATCCATCTGCGACTTCACATTGTCAGGCAGCTGTCCCATGCCGGGCAGTTTACCCATCAGGCTGGCCATGCCGCCCATGTTGCGCATCTGCTTCAGCTGCTCAAGGAAGTCGTTGAGATCGAAACCGTCACCGGTTTTCAGCTTCTTCGCCAGCTTCTCCGCTTTATCGCGGTCAACCTTGCTTTCGATATCTTCGATCAGTGACAGCACGTCACCCATGCCGAGGATGCGTGATGCAATACGGTCCGGATAGAACGGCTCCAGGGCTTCGGTTTTCTCGCCGACACCCATAAATTTAATTGGCTTGCCAGTGATATGACGAATCGACAGCGCCGCACCCCCACGTGCATCACCGTCGACTTTGGTCAGGATCACGCCGGTGAGCGGCAGCGCTTCGTTAAAGGCTTTGGCCGTGTTGGCCGCATCCTGACCGGTCATGGCATCGACCACAAACAGCGTTTCTACCGGATTAATCGCGGCATGAACCTGTTTGATTTCGTCCATCATCGCTTCATCAACGTGCAGACGACCCGCGGTATCCACCAGCAGCACATCGTAGAATTTCAGGCGCGCTTCACGCAGCGCATTGTTGACGATCTCCACCGGCTTCTGGCTGAGGTCAGAGGGGCAGAAATCCACGCCAACCTGCTGCGCCAGCGTTTCCAGCTGTTTGATTGCCGCCGGACGATAAACGTCGGCAGAGACAACCAGCACTTTCTTTTTGTGCTTCTCGCGCAGGAATTTACCCAGCTTACCCACGCTGGTGGTTTTACCGGCACCCTGCAGACCCGCCATCAGCACCACAGCTGGCGGCTGAGCGGCCAGGTCCAGAGCATTGTTCTCTGCCCCCATCGCCGCAACCAATTCGTTACGAACGATTTTGATGAACTCCTGACCCGGCGTCAGGCTTTTGTTCACATCATGGCCGACCGCGCTCTCTTTGACGCGGTTAATGAAGTCACGCACCACCGGCAGCGCAACGTCAGCTTCAAGCAGTGCCATGCGCACTTCACGCAGGGTCTCTTTAATGTTCTCTTCAGTCAGCCTTCCGCGGCCGCTGATGTTTCGCAGGGTTTGCGACAAACGATCGGTTAAATTATCAAACATGGTCTCTCACTTAAAAAGATCGCGAGGCGCCTGATCGGCAGAATGCGGCGGATTATAACACGAAGCCGCCGCGATCTCTGCAATTGCCCCTCAGATCGTTTGGAGCCTGCTGCGGCTGGCGCTATACTGCCTTTTTCCTTATCTGACTGAACCTGAAAGGATCTATGTTCGTTTTCCCGATAGTGGCGCTGTTAGCCTACTCCTTAAGTCTTGCCCTGATCATTCCGAGCCTGCTGAAGCGTAATGGCGGCTGGCGGCGAATGGCGATGCTCTCTGCCTGTGTGGCGCTGGTGACACACGCGGTAGCCCTGCAGCAGCGCATATTTGCGGTTGATAGCGGCCAGAATTTAAGCCTGCTCAACATCGGTTCACTGGTCAGCCTGTTGATCTGCGCCATTATGACCATTGTGGCGTCACGCAACCGCGGCTGGTTGCTGCTGCCGATTGTCTACAGCTTCGCGCTGATCAATCTGGCCTTTGCGACCTTTGTCCCTAATGCCTTTATCACCCACCTGGAAACGACGCCAGGGATGATGATCCATATCGGCCTGTCGCTCTTCGCCTATGCAACGCTGATTATCGCTGCCCTCTATGCGCTGCAGCTGGCATGGATCGATTACCAGTTAAAAAACAAGCGTCTGGCGTTTACGCAGGATATGCCGCCGCTGCTGACCATCGAACGCAAGATGTTTCATATCACGCAGGTCGGGGTCGTTCTGTTAACGCTGGTGCTCTGCACCGGTCTGTTTTACATGCAGGATCTTTTCAGCGCCGAAAACGTCGATAAAGCCGTGCTTTCGATTATCGCGTGGTTTGTTTATATCGTTTTGCTCTGGGGACACTATCATGAAGGCTGGCGTGGTCGCCGCGTCGTCTGGTTTAACTGCAGCGGTGCGGTGCTGTTGACCATGGCTTACTTCGGCAGTCGCATCCTGCAGCATCTGCTTGTCCCTGTCTCTCATTAAAAAGGAAGTTCTGCGTTGGAACATGTTTCAACCACCACGCTGATTATTATTCTGTGCGTCATGGTTCTGGTCTCCGCCTGGTTTGCCGGGTCGGAAACCGGCATGATGACGCTTAATCGCTATAAGCTGCGCCATCAGGTTAAAAACGGCAGTCGCGCTGCGCGCCGGGTGGAAAAGTTACTGCGGCGTCCCGATCGGCTGCTGAGCCTGGTATTAATCGGCAATAACCTGGTGAATATTCTGGCCTCCGCCCTCGCCACTATCGTCGGCATGCGCCTGCACGGTGACGAAGGGGTCGCCGTCGCGACTGGTATCCTGACCTTCGTCGTGCTGGTCTTTGCTGAAGTGCTGCCGAAAACGGTAGCCGCGCTCTATCCGGAGCGGGTCGCCTTTCCCAGCAGCCTGCTGCTGGTCCCGCTGCAATACATCATGCTGCCGCTGGTCTGGCTGCTGAATACCATTACCCGTCTGCTGATGCGGATGGTGGGAATCCGGGCTGAAGGCGCAATCAGTTCTGCGCTGAGCAAAGAGGAGCTTCGCACCATCGTCTATGAGTCACGCAGCCTGATGTCGCGCCGTAATCAGGATATGCTGCTTTCGGTACTCGATCTGGAGAAGGTCAGCGTTGATGACATCATGGTGCCGCGTAACGAGATTGTCGGTATCAACATCAGCGATGACTGGAAATCAGTCGTCCGCCAGCTGAGCCACTCACCGCATGGCCGCATTGTCCTGTTCCGCGACTCACTGGATGACTGTGTCGGCATGCTGCGGGTGCGCGAAGCCTGGCGCATGATGACCGAGAAAAAAGAGTTCACCAAAGAGATGCTGCTGCGCGCTGCGGATGAGATTTACTACATCCCGGAAGGGACACCGCTCAACACCCAGCTGGTAAAATTCCAGCGCAACAAAAAGAAAACGGGCCTGGTGGTGGATGAATATGGTGACATCAAAGGACTGGTGACCATAGAAGACATTCTGGAGGAGATCGTGGGAGATTTTACCACCTCAATGTCGCCGTCGCTGGCCGAAGAGGTGATGCCCCAGAATGATGGTTCCGTGCTGATCGAAGGCAGTGCCAGCGTGCGTGAAATCAACAAGGCGTTTAACTGGCATCTGCCAGAGCAGGAAGCCCGCACCATCAACGGTATGCTGCTGGAAGCGCTGGAGGAGATCCCCGCTATCAACACCCGCGTTCAGATCGGTCACTACAATATCGATATCCTGGACGTGCAGGACAACATGATTAAGCAGGTGCGCATCACGCCGAAGACCCCGCTGAAAAAATCAGTCGGTTCCTGAAGCCATAAAAAAACGCCGCAATCGACACGATGCGGCGTTTTTTTTAGCCGGACAGCTCTGACTAGATGTGCAGTTCTTTCAGCTTTTCAGCAGGCAGTTTCAGATCTTCGTTACGGTTAACGCCGATCTCATGCGCCAGCACGTTGCGGGCAATCTGCTGCGCTTCATCCAGTGAGTGCAGTTTGTAGCTGCCACACTGGTATTCGTTCAGCTCAGGGATCTGGTTCTGATCTTTCACTTTCAGAACGTCTTCCATCGCCCCTTTCCACGCTTTCGCCACGCGCTGCTCATCTGGCGTACCGATCAGGCTCATGTAGAAGCCGGTACGGCAGCCCATTGGCGAAATATCGACGATTTCCACACCGTCACCGTTGAGATGATCACGCATAAACCCGGCAAAGAGATGCTCCAGCGTATGAATGCCACGCTCAGTGAGGATATCAATGTTCGGGCGGCAGAAACGCAGGTCAAAAACGGTAATCGTATCGCCATGCGGAGTCTTCATGGTTTTCGCAACGCGGACCGCCGGTGCGCCCATGATGGTGTGATCAACGGTAAAACTATCCAGTAGTGGCATACGTCACCTCCTGTTCTGAGAATTTTTTTAAAAACGATGAAACTTTTCTGTTCGCCCAACGTCTGAATATATGAAAGACGCGCATTTGTTATCATCATCCCTGACAACAGAGATGTTAATTTGGCCACATTGATGTGGCCTTTTTCTTTTCTATCCTTCCCGGCTCGCCAGATACGCTTCAAAATCCAGCTTATCGTTCGCTTCCAGCTGCTGCTGCGCCGCGACAGATTCCTGCGCCTGACGCGAGAAATCCTCTTCGGTCAGCACCTCCAGCGGCTCTTCGCAGAGCAGATGACGATACTGTTCAGCCAGCGCTACGCCGGTTCCGGTCACACCATTATCTTTCATGGCCTGAAGAATGCGCGCCGAGTAGGTTAGCTCAGGATCGTCGAACGATGCTACCAGTTGATCGCAAACCTGCTGATATTCCGTGCTCGCCTGATTGTTGCTGTCTAACACTTCAGCAACCCGACGCAGATCGGCAAACAGGGTTTTGCCCACTTCAACCAGCGAATGTTCCGCTTCACCACAACCTACGGCAATTTTCTGATCCGGTTTACGGCCTTCCAGCACCACGCGGTTCCAGTTTTTACGGGTACACTGCAGCTCTTCTGCACTCATCTCCGGCGCATCGGCCAGCGTACACCAGATCAGGAACAGGTCGAGGAAGCGCACCTGGTTCTCATCGACCCCGATAGCCGAGAACGGGTTGATATCCAGTGAACGGACTTCAATGTACTCAATGCCACCCCGCAGCAGCGCGTCAGATGGCGCTTCACCGGAACGGGTCACCCGTTTTGGCCGGATTGGCGCGTAGAGTTCATTCTCAATCTGCAGCACGTTGGTATTGAGCTGCAGCCAGTTGCCGTCAGCATCTTTCGTGCCCATGCCCGCAAACTCTTCTGACGGCGTTTTGATCGCTTTCTTCAGCGCCGTGACATAGCCTTCCAGCGAGTTAAACGTAATGCCCAGCGAGCTCTGCGATTTATTGGTGTAGCCGAGATCGCTCAGACGCAATGAGGTTGCATAAGGCAGCCACATTGTATCTTTGTCGTTGGTTTCAAACGGCAGCGGACTCTCACGGCCCTGCAGGAAGCTGGAGCTGATCGCTGGCGATGCGCCAAACAGATAAGGGATCACCCAGCCGAAGCGATAGTAGTTGCGGATCAACCGCAGGTAGCCCGCCGAGATGGTCTCTTTTCCGCTCTCCACATCTTTCACATCCGCCCACTCCTGCCAGAAGGAAAGCGGCAGCGAGAAGTTGTAGTGAATGCCGGAGATGGTCTGCATCAACGCGCCGTAGCGGTTTTTCAGGCCCTGACGATAGAGGGTCTTCATCTGACCAATGTTGGATTGACCATACTGTGCCAACTCAATATTGTCCGCATCGTCAATCACGCACGGCATACTGAAAGGCCACATACGCTCGTCACCCAGCTCACGGGCAACGTGACGATGGATATCGCGCAGGAAAGCCAGCATGTGATCGATGCTGTGATCCACTGGGGTAATAAACTCCAGCAACGTTTCGGCAAAATCGGTGGTGATCCAGTCATGCTTCAGCGCCGACCCCAGCGAGGCCGGATGTCCGCTTTTTGCCAGGTCGCCATTTGCCTGTACGCGCAGTGTTTCACGCTCGATGCCACGGCCAATGCCCTTTAGAGCATTGGGATGCGCTTCCAGCCAGGAGAGCGCTTTAGAGACGTCCGGGATCACATTCCCCCCCCGCTGTGATAATAATTTATTTTTGTTCAGCATAATCTTAACCGTAGCCTCGAATCTGTGCGAATCAATGCCACCATTCCATACCCTGTAATGTGGCTATCGCGATAACGATATAACGCAGTGTTTTACCGACAGCGAGAAACAGCATCACTGGCAGCCAGGCGAACCGTAACCAGCCCGCGAGAACGCAGAGCAGGTCACCTATCACCGGTAGCCAGCTGAAGAGCAGCGCTGCAGGTCCCAGCCGGTGCAACCACGTCATTGCTGTGTCATGCCATCGCCCCTGACCTTTTAACGGCAGCAGGCGACCAATAAGAATGTTCGTTAAGCCGCCCAGTGTGTTTCCCAGTGATGCGGCTAAAAGCAATCCGTAAACTGATGTCTTTTTTGCTATCAATAGTGCTATCAGCAGTGCTTCAGAACTTCCAGGCAGAAGCGTCGCACTCAAAAAACTGCTGCCGAACATGGAGGCATAGGTGAGGATGTCACTCACAGTAAGCGGACATCCACCACATCCATCCCTGCCGCTTTCGCGGCCTGAATGCCAAAATCGGCATCCTCAAAAACCACACACCGTTCAGGCGCCACACCCATCAGCGCTGCGCAGCGTAGAAAGGTTTCTGGCTCGGGTTTGTGTCGCTTAACATCATCAGCGCCCACCACAGCCGAAAACAGCTCACGCACGCCCAGTTGCGTCAGTAACGCCTCCGCCATGCTGTGCTCGCTTCCAGTGCCCACCGCCATCGGACGACGTCCGTGGTACGCTTTAGCCACTTCCAGTAAAGGCAGCGGCCTGACGTTGTCCAGCAGCATCGCTTTCACGGCAGCGGTTTTCTCTGCGGCAAGAAGATGGGGATCGAGAGACGACTGATTGGTGTCAATGATGAACTGCGCAAGCCGCCAGGCGGGTGCGCCATTGAAGTCGATAATACGTGCTTCATCCAGCGTTAATCCGTAGTGCGCCAGTACCTGACGCCACGCTTTTCGATGTGTCGGCTCTGTATCCAGGATCGTGCCGTCCATATCGAAAATCAGGGCGTCATAGTGATCGTACATTGTCACTCCGGACATTCATCAAATGAGACATTACTTTAGCCTAATGTGGACAGGTTGTCGCCAGGGGGGATGAACAGCAAATGCTTTGAAAGCATTAACAATTTTTCTTTTCAGATAAAGGTGATCGTGCGCGACCAGCGATAACAGTACGAATTTTCAGCGATTTTTTAACAATCGTCTGGTGCCAGGGCGGCGGCGCACCTGCATGAGGGGCAAACTGCAGCGGGTTATGCAGGACAGGTGTGGCTGGGCGTTGCTTAAGATGAAATGATGAATCTGTTACGCAGATGAGGCTGAAAAGCCGCGTGGATGGAGCCAGAGAAAAAGAGAAGAGCGTGAATGCGGGCTGGACGCTAACTACGCCATGGCACACTGAGGCGCTGACCCTATTTGAGAATATGGTGCATCCAGGAGGATTACTCAGCTTGCGCTTCGCCCTGCGGGCCGTTGCTGATGCAACGGTATCCTCCTTAGTGCGGCCTGAACGCTAACTACGTCATGACACACTGAGGCACTGACCATATTGAAGAATATGGTGCATCCAGGAGGATTCGAACCTCCGACCGCTCGGTTCGTAGCCGAGTACTCTATCCAGCTGAGCTATGGATGCATTGAGGGTATTGCGTTTTTTATGGACGTTCAGAAACTAACCTGAGGATATTACAAAGAATGGTGCATCCAGGAGGATTACTCAGCTTGCGCTTCGCCCTGCGGGCCGTTGCTGATGCAACGTTATCCTCCTTAGTGCGGCCTGAACGCTAACTACGTCATGACACACTGAGGCAATGACCATATTGAAGAATATGGTGCATCCAGGAGGATTCGAACCTCCGACCGCTCGGTTCGTAGCCGAGTACTCTATCCAGCTGAGCTATGGATGCATTGGGGTGTTGCGTTTTTTATGGACGTTCAGAAACCAACCTGAGGATGTTACAAAGAATGGTGCATCCAGGAGGATTCGAACCTCCGACCGCTCGGTTCGTAGCCGAGTACTCTATCCAGCTGAGCTATGGATGCATAAATCTGATTCTTGTACAACGCAGGGTGCTGACTACTCACCATGAAAGGAATTGCTAATTCGCTTTATTTCTTTATTTTCGATGGTGCATCCAGGAGGATTCGAACCTCCGACCGCTCGGTTCGTAGCCGAGTACTCTATCCAGCTGAGCTATGGATGCATCGAAAATGGCGGTGAGGGAGGGATTCGAACCCTCGATACAGCTTTTGACCGTATACTCCCTTAGCAGGGGAGCGCCTTCAGCCTCTCGGCCACCTCACCTTACGCTTTCTTTCGAACCGTGCTTCTGAACTTGTTTCTGCTCATCGGCACTGCGTGGCGCACATATTACTTTCCCGGACTTTTAAGTCAAACAATTTTTCCGAAACTTTGTTTGATTGAGCAAATCACACACAATTGGAACAAAATGGCGGCAAAAAGAGTGAATTATCAACAATGAAAGAGGAGGACGTTAACAAAACGGAGAACAGCGGGAGAGAACAAAGGGTGGGATTTTTTGCAGAAAGCGGTAGCGCCTCGCACAGGTGCGAGACGCTGAATCCGTTAAACGCTGGTCTGTTGCGTTTTTTCAGCCTGGATGCGTTGATAGATCTCTTCGCGATGCACAGACACTTCTTTCGGCGCGTTAACCCCTATACGAACCTGGTTACCCTTAACACCCAGCACCGTTACCGTTACCTCATCACCGATCATGAGGGTTTCACCAACTCGACGAGTTAGAATAAGCATTCTTTGCTCCTTGAAAGATTAAAAGAGTCGGGCTTGTACAGGCTCCCGGCATTATCCATCATTTAACGCTGCGCATTGACTATGAGGAATACACCAATGCACATCGATGCGCCAATACATTCTGCTGATAGTTAGTTTAGCCGAAATACACTACATCAACCTGACTTTGTCATTTGCTGCTTTAGCATCGTATTAAAAAGCGCCGGAACCGGGGTTCTGACGCTTCTGACCATGCTTTGTTTTATTTCATTACAGGCGGCTGCTAACCCAGCTCTCAACCCCTGCCAGCGCGCCTTTCAGCGCCTCAGCATAGTTACCACCTGCCTGAGCCATATCCGGACGACCACCGCCCTTCCCGCCTACCTGCTGCGCCAGACCGGCAATCAACTCGCCTGCTTTAACACGGTCGGTCAGATCTTTGGTCACACCCGCGATGAGCGATACCTTGCCTTCCGCCACCGTCGCTAACACGATAATCGCCGATCCCAGCTGATTCTTGAGATCGTCAACCATGGTACGCAGCATTTTCGGGTCAACATTGCTGAGCTCGCTCACCAGCAGCTTCGCCCCTTTGACATCAATGGCATTGCTGCTCAGTGACGCGCTCTCCTGCGCAGCCTGCTGATCGCGCAGTTGCTGCAACTCTTTCTCCAGAGCCCGGACGTGGTCAACCAGACCGCGTACCTTCTCGTTCAGGTTGCTGCTGTTCGCTTTTACCAGCTGCGCAATATCCTGCAGCTGGCTGCTCTGCGCGTTGACCTGAGCCAGCGCACTTTCACCGGTAATCGCTTCGATACGACGGATGCCGGCAGCGGTGCCTGACTCAGCCTGAATGCGGAACAGACCGATATCGCCAGTGCGTGCCGCGTGGGTTCCCCCACACAGTTCGACAGAGAAGTCACCCATGGTCAGCACGCGAACACGCTGATCATACTTTTCGCCGAACAGGGCCATCGCCCCTTTAGACTTCGCCGCATCAAGATCCATCACCTCGGTTTCCACCGGCAGGTTGCGACGAATCTGTGCATTGACGATATCTTCGACCTGACGAATCTCCTGAGGTTTCATCGCTTCAAAATGCGAGAAGTCGAAACGCAGATATTTGTCATTAACCAGAGAGCCTTTCTGCCCCACGTGCTCACCTAAAACCTGGCGTAATGCGGCGTGCAACAAGTGGGTGGCAGAGTGGTTAAGACGGATGCGTGCACGACGTGCCGCATCAACCTGCGCCTCAAGGCGGTCGCCGATACGCAACTGCCCGGCGGTCAGCTTACCGACATGACCGATTGCCTGACCATATTTTTGTGTATCCTGGACGCTAAATTCAGCATTCTTCCCTTTCAGCAGACCGGTATCGCCAACCTGACCACCCGATTCGCCATAGAATGGCGTTTCATCCAGCACAACGACGGCATCCTGACCTGCGGATACTTCATCCACCGCCTCACCTGCAACATAGAGTGCTTTTACGGTGGCGGCTAAATCGAGCTGGTCGTAGCCCTTGAAGGAGGAAGCCGCATCGATGCGGATTACGTTGCTGTAGTCAGCGCCGAAGCCGCTCGCTTCACGGGCACGCTGACGCTGCTGCTCCATCGCCTGCTCGAAGCCCGCTTCGTCGATTTTCAGATTGCGTTCGCGGCAGACGTCAGCGGTTAAATCCGCCGGGAAACCAAAGGTGTCGTAGAGACGGAAGACGATTTCACCATCCAGGGTGTCGCCCTGCAGTTTTGCCAGCTCCTCGTCCAGCAGCGCCAGTCCGCGTTCCAGCGTGCGGGCAAACTGCTCTTCTTCGCTTTTCAGCACCTGCTCAACCTGAGCCTGCTGGCGCTGCAACTCTTCGCCTGCAGCACCCATGACCTCAACCAGCGGCGCAACCAGCTTATAGAAAAAGGCCTCTTTGGCACCCAGCATGTTGCCATGACGCACGGCACGACGAATGATACGACGCAGCACGTAGCCCCGGCTCTCATTGGACGGGATCACACCATCGGCAATCAGGAAGGCGCAGGAGCGGATGTGGTCGGCAATCACGCGCAGCGATTTGTTGCTGAGGTCAGTCGCCCCGGTAACCTGCGCCACAGCCTGAATCAGTTTCTGGAACAGGTCGATTTCGTAGTTAGAGTTGACGTGTTGCAGAACGGCAGAAATGCGCTCCAGACCCATCCCGGTATCAACCGAAGGTTTGGGCAGCGGCAGCATGGTGCCATCCGCCTGGCGGTTGAACTGCATAAAGACGATGTTCCAGATCTCGATGTAACGGTCACCATCCTCTTCCGGGCTGCCTGGCGGGCCACCCCAGATGTGATCGCCATGATCGTAGAAAATCTCGCTGCACGGACCACACGGACCGGTGTCACCCATCTGCCAGAAGTTATCTGACGCGTAGGCGCCGCCCTTGTTGTCGCCGATGCGAATAATGCGCTCGCGTGGCACACCGATCTCTTTTTCCCAGATCGCGTAGGCTTCATCATCGGTTTCATAAACCGTTACCCACAGACGCTCTTTTGGCAGGCCGAACCACTGTTCGCTCGTCAGCAGTTCCCAGGCAAAACCAATCGCCTCTTTCTTGAAGTAGTCACCAAAGCTGAAGTTACCCAGCATTTCAAAGAAGGTGTGGTGACGCGCGGTGTAGCCGACGTTTTCAAGATCGTTGTGTTTTCCGCCCGCGCGCACGCAGCGCTGCGACGTGGTCGCCCGTGTGTAATCACGTTTGTCCTGACCGAGGAACACATCTTTAAACTGGTTCATCCCGGCGTTAGTAAACAACAACGTTGGATCGTTATTCGGTACGAGGGAGCTGCTGGTTACAACCTCATGTCCCTTGCTATGAAAAAAGTCGAGAAACGCCTGACGGATCTCAGCAGTGCTCTTGCTCATATATGTCCTGGAATCACGCTAACGAACGTTCCCACCGATCGGTGCGACCCCATTTTCCTGGTGCCGGATCAGCGGAACAAAAAGTGGGAATAAGATAAATTTTCTTCAGTGGGAAGTAAAATTACATCGGCCCTTAGTCATCAAAATTTCTGAAAACAGACTGGATATCTTCGCTCATAAACCCTTTTGACTGCAGGTAGCGTAGTACTTTCGCTTTCTCTTTCCACTCGACAGGCAGCGGATGCCCGAATTTTCGTTCGGCCAGTTCTGCCGCACAGGCAGCCCAGTCCACCTCCGTTTCTTCCATCGCAATATCAATGGCTTCACGGTCAATGCCTTTCTGGGCCAGTTCAAGACGGACACGCTGGGAGCCAAAGCCTTTCCGGCTGCGGCTCTGAATAAACCGTTCAGTGAAACGCGTGTCATTCAGCCAGCCGTTCTCCTGACACCAGTTCAGCACCTGCTCCAGCAGCGCATCGGTGATGATCTCAGGCTCTTTTTTCTGCGCCCATGCCGCACGCTGCGCCGATTGCTGCAGCTTACGCGCCAGCTCTGCACGGCTGTGATCGCGCTGGCCCAGAATACGCATCGCGCGGTCAAGCAGGCGGGAGTAGGAGACAACATTGGATTGGGGTTGGGGCTGAGTGGATTCAGTCATACTGCGCACCTTGTACAAACAGGGGAAAGATTATGGCGACAGAACAGGACAGAGGGAAGGCAGGAGAGGTACAGAGGGAAGTAAAAACAACGGGAGAGGCCTTCGCCTCTCCCGTCTTAGTCATCAGAAGTCTTCGTTCGCTTCGCTGGCTGCGTTCTCATTCTCAGCAGATTTGTCTGCTTCGAGTGATTCATCCGCGCCGTTGAGCAGTAACTCACGTAACTTCAGATCGATTTCGTTTGCCACAGCCGCATTCTCTTTCAGGAAGTTGCTGGCATTCGATTTACCCTGACCAATCTTGTCGCCATTGTAGCTGTACCATGCACCCGCTTTTTCAATCAGCTTGTGCTTCACGCCCAGGTCAACCAGCTCACCGAAGGTATTGATCCCTTCACCGTACATGATCTGGAATTCAGCCTGTTTAAACGGCGCGGCGATTTTGTTTTTCACCACTTTAACGCGGGTCTCACTGCCGACCACGTTATCGCCCTCTTTAATCGCACCGATACGGCGGATATCAAGACGGACAGAGGCGTAGAACTTCAGCGCGTTACCGCCGGTGGTGGTTTCCGGGTTACCAAACATCACACCAATCTTCATACGGATCTGGTTGATGAAGATCAGCAGGGTGTTTGACTGCTTCAGGTTACCGGCCAGCTTACGCATCGCCTGGCTCATCATACGTGCCGCGAGGCCCATGTGTGAGTCACCGATCTCACCTTCGATTTCCGCTTTCGGCGTCAGCGCCGCAACGGAGTCGACGATGATGACATCGACCGCGCCAGAGCGGGCCAGTGCATCACAGATCTCCAGCGCCTGCTCACCGGTATCCGGCTGTGAGCAGAGCAGGTTGTCGATATCGACGCCCAGCTTCTTGGCATAGACCGGGTCAAGCGCATGCTCGGCATCGATAAAGGCACAGGTTTTGCCTTTACGCTGAGCCGCGGCGATGACCTGCAGGGTCAGCGTCGTTTTACCGGAAGACTCTGGTCCGTAGATCTCAACGATACGACCCATTGGCAGACCGCCTGCGCCTAACGCGATATCCAGCGACAGCGAACCGGTAGAGATGGTTTCCACATCCATTGAGCGGTCTTCACCCAAGCGCATGATGGAGCCTTTACCAAATTGTTTCTCAATCTGGCCCAGCGCGGCAGCTAAAGCCTTCTGTTTGTTTTCATCAATCGCCATTTCAACTCCTAATCAAGCCGGGTAAACACGCACTCAGGGTGCCTGCACTCTTTCTGTTGCCGACAATTATACTGTATAGTCATACAGTATCAAGTTTAATTTGTCAGAAATTCGCCATACAGTGTCTGCAGGGCCCATGCCACCGACTGGCGGCGTACGGCATCACGATCGCCGCTGAAATGCTGCTGAAAAGTCAGCACTTTATCTTCAGGGCCGGCCAGGCCAAACCACACCGTGCCGACCGGTTTTTCTTCACTGCCGCCATCCGGTCCGGCGATGCCGCTGACTGAAATGGCATAGTCTGCCTGAGCGGCCTGACGGGCACCCTGCGCCATCTCCCGCACCACCGCCTCGCTGACCGCACCATACTGTTCCAGCGACGCTGCCTGTACGTTCACCAGCTGCTGTTTTGCCTCATTACTGTAGGTCACAAAACCGCGTTCAAACCAGGCGGAACTGCCACTGATATCGGTAAAGACCTTCGCAATCCATCCGCCGGTGCAGGATTCCGCACAGGTGACGGTGGCGTTGCGCTGCTTCAGCTTCTCACCTATCTGCGCGCTAAGCGCCTGCAGTTGCTGATCATCCATTGCGACTCTCCCTTAGGGTGTGGATTGAAGGTGGTGCAGAAAGCGCACTTTTTCAAGGGCTCTCTGCACTATTGCCCTGTTTTTGCGGCTGAGTTTCCAGCTCACGCCCCTTTTTTCACTGCCACCATAAAAAGACGCGGGAAAGCGAGCAACACCTGACCGTCGGCCCGGGCCGGATAGGCGCTGAGCAGCTGCTGATGATAATCGGCGAGAAACGCCGCCTGGGATGCCTCATCCAGTGACGCCAGGAACGGGCGCAAGCCTGTTGCCTGCAGCCAGCTGATAATCGCCTGCGCATCAGCCATGACGTGATAATAGGTGGTGCGCCAGATATCCACCTCACAGCCCGCCTGGGTGAGCAGATCGTAATAGGCGCCGGCAGAGAGCAGCGCGACACGATCAGCGGTGCGGATCTGTGAACGCCAGCGCGCGGTTGCGGCGACCTCACGCATCAGCTGGTGCGAGGGTTCATTGAGGTTATCCGGCATCTGAACCGCCAGTGCACCACCGGGGGCCAGCTGCCTGACCAGATGGGGGAACAGCGCAGTGTGATCATCCAGCCACTGCAGGGAAGCGTTGGCGTAGATGACCTGCTGCGGGACCTCTGCCTGCCAGCTGCGGATGTCCGCCTGCACAAAGCGGCAGTGTGGCAGGCGTTCACGGGCCTGCGTTAACATCGCCGCGGAACTGTCCAGTCCGGTAATCTGCGCCAGCGGCCAGGCATCAGCGAGCAGCTCCGTGCTGTTGCCCGGCCCGCATCCCAGATCGGTGACCTGCTCAACCTGCTCCGGACGGATACGCGCCAGCAGCTCATGCGCCGGACGTGTGCGTTCCGCTTCAAATTTACGATACAGCACGGGATCCCACTCTTTCATCCTGACCTCTCATTTAGCAATCAGCTCTTCGTTTACTGAGACGGATGAAAGGCAAAAAAGTGCGACCCGTGACGGCGTTTTACTGACTGTACAGTCAGCGGTGGCGGAAAAAGGGGGGAGAGGAAGGCGGAACCGGATAAGGCAGAGTGAGCGCGGGCGCGTCCTTGCGCCCCTGATCTCAGTTCTTTTTCACAAACTCAGATTTTAATTTCATCGGGCCAAAGCCGTCGATTTTGCAATCGATGTTGTGGTCCCCTTCAACCAAACGAATGCTTTTCACTTTGGTGCCGATCTTCAGTGAAGAGGAGCTGCCCTTCACCTTAAGATCTTTGATCACCGTGACGCTGTCGCCATCTGCCAGCAGATTGCCGTTGGCATCACGCACTTCCAGTTGTGCGTTGCTGCTGTCGCCCTCTCCTTCGGTCCAGATATGACCGCAGGAGGGGCAGTTGAGGTTGTCACCATCTTGCCAGGTATAATCGGCGTGACAGGCTGGGCAGGCAGGTAAAGACATAACGACTCCAGAAATAACTGTGGCTGTGTGGCCTGAAAAGGCCGACATCATATAACCTTACAGTTAACAAGGGTAGCCTTTATAACAGACCACCCTGTCGCGCTTTGCCGACCGCCTCACCCAGCTGCCACACCGCCATCGCATAGTGGGTGCTGTGGTTATAGCGGGTGATGACATAAAAATTGGGCAAGCCATACCAGTACTGATAACTGGTGCCGAGATCGAGCCGCAGCAGACTCACCTCATCGTTGCCGTCCAGCGAGCCCTGAGGAGACAATCCTGAGGCCGCCAGCATGCTCACGCTGTAGCGGGTTTTGAAGCCATCATCCAGCATCGGTGCCTGACCGCTGGCCGGAACGGCAACATTTTCACCGCTGCGCCAGCCATGTTTCTGGAAGTAGTGCGCCACACTGCCGATCGCATCCACCGGATCCCAGAGATTGGCATGACCGTCGCCGTTAAAATCAACCGCATACTCCTGATAAGAAGAGGGCATAAACTGACCATAGCCCATCGCGCCGGCGAAAGAGCCTTTCAGCGCCAGCGGGTCATCCTGCTCTTTACGCGACATCAGCAGGAAGGTTTCCAGCTCGCTGCTGAAGTACTCAGCACGGCGTGGATAGTTGAACGACAGGGTCGCCAGCGCATCCAGAATGCGCGTTTTCCCCATGACGCGTCCCCAGCGGGTTTCCACGCCGATGATGCCGACAATAATTTCCGGCGGCACGCCGTAAACCTGCTGCGCGCGCTGCAGCGCATCCTGATACTGGTTCCAGAACGCTACCCCGTTTTGCACGTTATCCGGCGTAATGAATTTGTTGCGATAGCGGATCCAGGCCCCGTTAGGACCCGGCGCGGGCGTATAGCTCGGGGCCTGACGATCCATCAGCCGCAGCACATAATCCAGCCGTTTTGCCTGACCGATAATGTCGTGCAGTTGCTGACGATCAAAGTCATGCTCTTTCACCATCTTATCGATAAATTTCTCGGCGGCCGGATTGCCGGCAAAATCGCCAGACATGCCCGATCCGTTATGCGACGGCTGCAGTAAAAAACCGCCCTGCGGCGCAGCCAGCATCTTCTGCCGGGAGGGAACGTCAGGTTTGCTGCTGCAGGAGGCCAGAAGCGGAATAAGGGCAAGGAGGGCTAGCTTGAGACGCATCGGTTATCCATAAACGAGGGGGTAAAATCAGATGCGGTAATAGTAGACGTTCAGCGCAGCGACATACAGGTCAAAATCTTAAAAAAACGTCAAGGCTGACACCGGTGTAAACCGCCGCAGGGCTGCCCTGCCCCCGCGGCGGCTCAGCATTCAGCGACGGTTTCTGACCAGCTGATAGCGCCGGGTCAGGTACTCAACCGGTGCGCTCCAGATATGCACCAGCCGGCAGAAGGGGAACAGCAGGAACAGGGTCATCCCGAGCACCATATGAACGCGGTAGATCACTGCCACCCCGGCCAGATGCTGTGAAGCACCGCCGTGGAAAGTCACCACCGCCTGTGCCCAGCCCACCAGCTTCATCATTTCACTGCCATCCATATGCTGAGCAGAGAAGGGAATGGTCAGCAGGCCCAGCGTGGCCTGCACCACCAGCAGGGTCAGGATCAGAATATCGCCCACGCTGCTGGTCGCCCGCACCCGCGGATGGGTCAGACGACGCTTCAGCAGCAGCGCTCCCCCGGCCAGCGTCATCGCCCCGAACAGGCCACCCGCCACCATCGCCAGCTTCTGCTTCACGTCGATCGGCAGAAACGACTCATACATCCAGTGCGGCGTCAGCATCCCGACGAAATGCCCGAAGAAGATGCCGATAATGCCGATGTGGAACAGGTTAGAGGCGAGCCGCATCCCCTTTTTATCCAGCATCTGACTGGAACCGGCCCGCCAGCTGTACTGCCCGTAGTCATAGCGCAGCCAGCTCCCCACCAGAAAAACCGTTCCGGCAAGATAGGGGTAAATATCGAAGAAGAAAGTGTTCAGAACATTCATGCTGATTCTCCTGTGCGGCGTGCCGTCGCCGCGGCAATATCCAGATAGTGCGGCGCGACCGCATCGGCGAAGCGACGCTGATGCATCGCCTGCTGCGCTGAGACACAGCCCTGCTCGCCGAGAAATTTAATCTGCTCCTCTTCCCAGACCGCATCCAGCGCCGCCGGGGTGTCGTCACGCGCTTCCTTCGCCACCTGCGGCCGGAGGGCGGCCGGGTCAGCCGCGCTGCCCGCCAGCGTCAGTAACAGCGTGAAAAGGTCGGCATAGGGACTCTGGCGCGCTTCCAGACGCGCCGCCAGCAGAGCCAGAATCGGCACGATATCCTCCAGTCCCTGACGCGCCGCCTCGTCACTTTGACAGGCGAGATACTCCAGATAGAGCGGCAGAAAGTCGGGCAGCTCCTTACTGTCCAGCTCCAGACCGGCGGCCCGGTACTGCGCCAGCAGATCGACCATCGCCTGACCGCGATCGCGGGATTCGCCATGCACATGCTCAAACAGCAGCAGCGAAGTGGCGCGGCCGCGATCAAACAGGGCGCAATAGTCAGCCTGCGCATCCAGCAGTGGCCGCGCACAGAGCTGCTGAATAAACTGCTCCAGCCCTGCCCGCTGCGGCAGATCAAGTTCATCTGTCGCGTCCAGCGCCGCGATCAGCTCAGAGTAATGAGCAAACAGCGCCTCGTCCGGGTAATCCAGCAGCCGTGACAGCATCCGTAACGTCATCATGAGGCATCCTCCTGGCGGCGGGTCTGACTGGCGATGTCGATGGCATCAATGCGACGGCTGTTAAACAGATTGAACCGGCTGTCGCTGCCGTGGCAGCCATCGCCAAAGCTAAAGCCGCAGCCTTTACTTTCCGGGAAGGCTTCACGCGCCAGCTCGCGATGGCTGGAAGGCACCACAAAACGATCTTCGTAGTTGGCGATCGCCAGATAGCGGTACATCTCCTGCGCCTGTGCTTCGGTCAGGCCGACCTGTTCCAGCGCGCGGCTATCGCGCTGCCCCTCCACGCTCTCAGCGCGTTTGTAGTGGCGCATCGCCAGCATCCGTTTCAGGGCCCGCAGCACCGGCGCGGTGTCGCCTGCGGTCAGCAGGTTGGCCAGATACTCAACCGGGATGCGCAGACTCTCCACATCCGGCAGCACGCCAGTGTGAGCCAGTGCGCCGCCATCCACCGCCGACTGAATCGGTGACAGTGGCGGCACATACCAGACCATCGGCAGCGTGCGGTATTCCGGATGCAGCGGCAGCGCCAGCTTCCACTCCATCGCCATTTTGTAGACCGGCGAACGCTGCGCTGCGTCGATCACGCTCTGCGCCACGCCATCTTTCAGCGCCTGGGCGATCACTGCCGGATCGTGCGGATCGAGGAAGATATCCAGCTGACGCTGGTAGAGATCTTTTTCGTTTTCCGCTGACGCCGCCTGTTCAATGCGATCAGCGTCATAGAGCAGCACGCCGAGATAGCGGATCCGGCCGACACAGGTTTCCGAACAGACGGTCGGCTGGCCCGATTCAATGCGCGGATAACAGAAGATGCACTTCTCAGATTTGCCGCTTTTCCAGTTGAAGTAGATCTTCTTGTAGGGACAGCCGGTGAGGCACATGCGCCAGCCGCGGCATTTATCCTGATCGATCAGCACGATGCCATCTTCGCCGCGCTTGTAGATGGCGCCGCTGGGACAGGTTGCCACGCAGGCCGGATTAAGGCAGTGCTCACAGAGGCGCGGCAGGTACATCATGAAGGTGTGCTCAAACTGGCCATAGATCGCCTTCTGGATGTTATTGAAGTTCTTATCCTGCGAGCGCTTCGCAAACTCGCCGCCAAGGATCTCCTCCCAGTTCGGGCCATTCTCGATCTTTTTCATCCGCTGACCGGTGATCAGCGAGCGCGGGCGGGCGATCGGCTGCTGTTTTCCGGCGGGTGCATTGTGCAGATGCTGGTAGTCGAAATCGAACGGCTCGTAGTAATCATCCAGCGCGGGCACGTCCGGGTTAGCAAAGATCTTCGACAGCAGTCCGACGCGGCTGCCCATGCGCGGCTCCAGCCTGCCGTTGATCTTCCGGATCCAGCCCCCCTTCCACTTCTGCTGATCTTCCCAGGCGTGCGGATAGCCGACGCCGGGCTTGCTCTCGACGTTGTTAAACCAGGCGTATTCCATCCCCTCGCGGCTGGTCCAGACGTTTTTGCAGGTCACCGAGCAGGTGTGGCAGCCGATACATTTGTCGAGGTTCAGCACCATGCCGACCTGTGAGCGAATTTTCATGGTTTCACCTCCTGCTGGCCGCCCTGGCAGGCGTCGTGGCCTTCCCCGTCTAACCAGTCAACGTTATTCATTTTTCTCACCACCACGAACTCATCGCGGTTCGACCCGACGGTGCCGTAGTAGTTAAAGCCCCAGGAGAGCTGGGCGTAGCCGCCGATCATATGGGTCGGTTTCGGGCAGGCCCGGGTCACGGAGTTGTGGAGCCCGCCGCGCTGGCGGGTGATCTCCGAACCGGGGATATTCACGATGCGTTCCTGAGCGTGATACATCATGGTCATACCGGCCGGGATGCGCTGGCTCACCACCGCGCGGGCGGTCAGGGCACCGTTGGCGTTGAACGCCTCGATCCAGTCGTTATCCGCAATGCCCAGTTCGCGGGCATCCTCTTCACTCATCCAGACAATCGGGCCGCCGCGCGACAGGGTCAGCATCAGCAGATTGTCGCTGTAGGTGGAGTGAATGCCCCACTTCTGATGCGGCGTCAGGAAATTCAGCGCCTTCTCCGGGTTGCCGTTGGGTTTACTGTTGAGCAACGGCTTCGCTGCCCGGGTGTCAATCGGCGGACGGTAGACCATCAGGCTTTCGCCGAAGGCGCGCATCCACTCATGGTCCTGATAGAGCTGCTGACGGCCACTCAGGGTGCGCCACGGAATCAGTTCATGAACGTTGGTGTAGCAGGCGTTGTAGGAGACATGCTCATCTTCCAGACCTGACCAGGTCGGGCTGGAGATAATTTTGCGCGGCTGCGCCTGGATATCGCGGAAGCGGATCTTCTCATCTTCTTTGTTCAGCGCCAGGTGAGTGTGATCGCGACCGGTTATCGCACCCAGCGCCTGCCAGGCTTTGACCGCCACCTGACCGTTGGTTTCCGGCGCCAGCGCCAGAATCACCTCGGCCGCATCAATGGCCGTGTCGATATTGGGCCGTCCCGCAGCCGGGCCATCCGCTTTGACATAGTTCAGCTGCTTCAGGAGATCGACCTCTTTGCAGGTGTTCCAGCTAATCCCTTTGCCGCCGTTGCCCTGCGCCTCCAGCAGTGGCCCCAGCGTGGTAAAGCGCGCCCAGGTCGCCGGATAGTCACGCTCCACCACCATGATGTGCGGTGCCGTTTTGCCGGGGATCAGATCGCATTCTCCTTTTTTCCACTCTCTGGCTTCAAACGGCTGCGCCAGTTCGGCAGGCGAGTCGTGCAGCACCGGCAGCGTCACCACATCCGTTTCAACGCCTAAATGACCGGGGCAAAGGTCGGAGAAGGCTTTGGCGATGCCTTTGTAGATCTCCCAGTCACTTTTTGACTCCCAGGCGGGGTCGACCGCCGCCGAAAGCGGATGGATAAACGGATGCATATCCGACGTATTCATGTCGTCTTTTTCATACCAGGTGGCGGTCGGCAGCACCACGTCGGAGTAAAGGCAGGTGCTCGACATACGGAAATCGAGGGTCACCACCAGATCCAGTTTTCCTTCGGCGCCCTGCGCCTGCCATTCGACCTCCTCCGGCTTCACGCGCCCCTGCTGGCCTAAATCTTTTCCCTGAATGCCGTTTTCGGTGCCGAGCAGATACTTCAGCATGTACTCATGCCCTTTCCCTGACGAGCCAAGCAGGTTAGAGCGCCAGACAAACAGGTTACGCGGAAAGTTCTGCGGATCGTCCGGCTGTTCAGCGGCAAAGCGCAGGGTGCCCTGCTTCAGGCTCGCCACGGTATAGTCAATTACCGACTGCCCGGCGGCGCTGGCCCGGGCGGCGATGTGCAGCGGGTTGACGTTAAGCTGCGGCGCGGAAGGCAGCCAGCCCATGCGTTCGGAGCGGACGTTAAGATCGATCAGGCTGCCGCTGAAGCGGCTTTTATCGGCCAGCGGTGAGAGCAGTTCTTCGGTCGCCAGGGTTTCATAGCGCCACTGGCTGGAGTGGTTGTAAAAGAAAGAGGTGCTGTTCATCTGGCGTGGCGGACGCTGCCAGTCGAGGCCAAAGGCCAGCGGAGCCCAGCCGGTCTGCGGGCGGAGTTTCTCCTGACCGACGTAATGCGCCCAGCCTCCGCCGCTCTGACCGACGCAGCCGCAGAAAATCAGCAGGTTCATCAGTCCCCGGTAATTCATGTCCATGTGATACCAGTGGTTCATACCGGCACCGACAATGATCATTGAACGTCCGTGGGTTTTCTCCGCGTTCCCGGCAAACTCGCGCGCGAGGCGGATGATGTTCTGCCGGGAGACGCCGGTGATCCGCTCCGCCCAGGCGGGACTGTAGGCTTTGATCTCATCATAGTTTTGCGCGCAGTGAGCATCACCCAGACCGCGATCCAGACCGTAGTTCGCCAGGGTCAGATCGTAGACGCTGGCGACCCGGGCTTCGCTGCCATCTGCCAGCGTCAGGCGTCTGACCGGCAGCTTATGCAGCAGGATCTCATCCAGCGCGACGCTGTTAAAATGGTCGCTGGTGATGCCGCCGAAGTAAGGGAAACCGACCTCGACCACCTCATCGTGGCTGCCGAGCAGACTCAGCTGCAGCTCCACCTCTTTTTGCGACAGGCCATCGCGCTGTTCCAGATTCCATTTCCCTTTTTCGCCCCAGCGGAAACCGATCGCGCCCTGAGGGGCCACCAGCTCGCCGGTGGTCTGATCCAGCGCCACCGTTTTCCATTCCGGGTTGTTTTTCTGACCCAGCCCATCGACCAGATCGCTGGCGCGCAGCTGGCGACCCGCGGCATAAAATCCGCCTTCGCGCGGCTCCAGCAGCACCAGCATCGGCATGTCAGTGTAGCGGCGTACATAGTCGCGGAAATAGGGGATATCACGGTCGAGGTGAAACTCTTTCAGCATCACGTGGCCCATCGCCAGCGCCATCGCGCTGTCGGTGCCCTGCTTCGGACTCAGCCACTGGTCGCACAGCTTCGCGACTTCGGCATAGTCCGGGGTGATTGCCACGGTTTTCGTCCCCTTGTAGCGGACTTCGGTAAAGAAGTGCGCATCCGGGGTGCGGGTCTGCGGCACGTTTGAGCCCCAGGCAATGATGTAGGAAGCGTTATACCAGTCGGCGGATTCCGGCACGTCGGTCTGCTCGCCCCAGGTCATCGGTGAGGCCGGTGGCAGGTCACAATACCAGTCATAGAAGCTCAGGCAGGTGCCGCCAATTAACGACAGGTAACGCGCCCCGGCGGCATAGGAGACCATCGACATGGCCGGAATCGGCGAGAAGCCGACCACGCGATCAGGGCCGTAGGTTTTGGCCGTGCAGATATTCGCGGCGGCAATCAGCTCATTCACCTCCTGCCAGCTGGATCGCACAAACCCGCCGCGTCCGCGCGCCTGTTTATAGCTGCGCGCTTTTTCCGGATCGCGGATGATGGAGGCCCATGCCTCCACCGGATCGCTATGCTGCGCCTTCGCCTCGCGCCAGAGCTGGATTAGCGTCTTACGCATCAGCGGATATTTCAGGCGGTTGGCGCTGTAGAGATACCAGGAGTAGCTGGCACCGCGTGGACAGCCGCGCGGTTCATGGTTCGGCAGGTCGGGACGGGTGCGGGGGTAGTCAGTCTGCTGTGTTTCCCAGGTGACCAGGCCGTTTTTGACGTAGATTTTCCAGCTGCACGAGCCGGTGCAGTTAACGCCGTGGGTGGAGCGCACGACTTTATCGTGCTGCCAGCGACTGCGGTAGCCATCTTCCCAGTCACGGTTGCTGTTCAGCGTCTGACCATGCTGGCCGGAAAAGGGCTCAGCCAGCTGTTTGAAATAGCGGAATCGATCGAGAAATTTGCTCATCCGGAAGGCTCCTGAAGGCCTGGTGTCACATTGCTCACTCTGCATGCGTGCTGATGCAGAAAATAAAGTGGGTGCCGGTGCGCCACACCGGCGTTGTCGTTATCCGGCGCGCGCTTTTCGTCCGTAGACCCGCCAGGTGACGGCGATACAGCAGAGGTAGAAGACCAGAAAGATTTTCATCGCCCCGGCCGGAGAGCCGGTCATGGCAAGCGAGAGGCCAAAGGTCTGCGGAATAAAGAAGCCGCCCAGCGCGCCGATAGCGGAGATAAAGCCAAGCGCCGCGGAGGTTTCTGTGGCGGCTTCCCGCTGTGCCAGCGCCTCGTCACCGCCTTCGGCCTTGATGCGTTCCAGCGTCAGACGGCGGAAGATCACGGCAATCATCTGGTAGGTGGAACCGCTGCCGAGGCCGGAAGTGAGGAACAGGCCCATAAACAGGGCGAAGAAGGCAACGAACGATCCCTGATGTCCGGCTCCCGGCAGCGTGAGAAACAGCAGTGCAGCAAACAGTGCCATCAGCACGTAGTTGATCAGGGTGACACGGGTTCCGCCGAAGCGATCCGAGATCATGCCGCCTGCTGAGCGCGCCAGTGCGCCAATCAGCGGGCCAAAAAAGGCGTAGTGCATAATCACCACGCCGGGAAACTGCGTCTTTGTCAGCATGGCGAAACCGGCTGAAAAGCCGATAAAGGAGCCGAAGGTCGCCAGATAGAGCAGCGCCATGATCCAGAGGTGCGGACGTTTCAGCACCGGCAGCTGTTCGCGCAGCGAGGATTTCGCTGCCGCCAGATCGTTCATCCCCAGCCAGGCGGCCAGCGTGCCGATGGCCAGAAACGGCACCCAGATCCAGGCCGCATTTTCCAGCCAGAGACTATCGCCGCTCGCGGTGACTTGCCCCCCATCGGCAAAACCAAAAATGGCGCAGGAGATCGCCAGCGGAGCAACAAACTGCATGACGCTGACGCCGAGGTTCCCCAGGCCGCCATTGATGCCCAGCGCGCCGCCCTGACGGGCTTTGGGAAAGAAGAAGCTGATATTGCCCATGCTGGAGGCGAAGTTAGCACCGCCGAAACCGCACAGCAGAGCGATCGCCATAAAGGTGGCGAAGGAGGTCTGGCTGTCCCTTACCGCAAAACCGAGCCACAGGCAGGGAACGATCAGGATGCCGGTGCTGAAGGCGGTCCAGCGGCGTCCGCCAAAGACGGGAATCACAAATGAGTAAGGCACACGCAGCAGCGCGCCGGAGACCGACGGCAGCGCGGTCAGCAGAAAGAGCTGTTCGGTACTGAAGCGGAAGCCGACCTTATTCAGGTTAACCGCGACGGTGCTGAACAGCATCCAGACGCAGAAGCTCAACAGCAGACAGAAGACAGAGATCCAGAGGTTGCGGCTGGCGATGCGTTTACCCCGCGCCTGCCAGAAGGCCGCATTTTCCGGTTGCCACTCCTGGATCGGTGCGCCGCGCGTCGGGGTTTGCAAAGGGGCAGATTGGGTCATGACTCTCTCATCAGCAGAAGAATAATGGGGCATATCCTGCGTATCCGCCCTGCCCGCTTGCTTGATACAAATCAACGGCAATGCAGGTTATCCGGGCGTGGTCATCCTGTCTCAGCCGGGATAAGTAGCGGAGAGGCAGCAGAGAGTCATTGCAAATCATAGGGTTAATCGGCTGCACTGAAAATGGCGTGCCGGGAAGAGGTAAAAATGGAAATAAAGGAGTAGTCCTTTGGGGGTATATAGCGCCCCCGCCTCACCGGTAAGATAGGCCCACACCCGATCCGGACGGGCAGCGGCGACAGGAACAGGAGTCATGGTGACGGCAGAGACATTTACGCTTTTATTGATCGACGACCACCCCATGCTGCGCAACGGGCTGAAGCAGCTAATCGCGCTGGATGAGAGACTGCAGGTGGTTGCCGAGGCGGGAAACGGTGCGCAGGGCGTGGCGCTGGCGCAGCAGCACGATCCTGACCTGATCCTGCTGGATCTGAATATGCCGGGACTGAATGGGCTGGATACCCTGACCCGACTGCGCGAAGCCCCCCTCTCCGGGCGGGTGGTGGTGTTCAGCGTGTCGGATGAGGAAGAGGATGTCGTCAGCGCACTGCAGCGCGGCGCCGATGGCTATCTGCTGAAAGATATGGAGCCGGAAGCGCTGCTGAAAGCCCTGCATCAGGCGGCAGCCGGTCAGATCGTGCTGAGCGAGGCGTTAACGCCGATGCTGGTCACCCGGCTGCGCGACGCCCGGCCTGCCCGGCCGCGTGACATCACGCAGCTGACCCGACGCGAACGCGAAATCCTGCAGCTGATCAGCGACGGGATGACCAATAAAGCGATCGCCCGTAAGCTGGCCATCAGCGAAAGCACCGTTAAGGTCCACGTCAAATATCTGCTGAAGAAGATGAACCTTAAATCCCGGCTGGAAGCCGCGGTCTGGGCGCTGCAGCACGGGCTGAACTGACCTGGCTGCCTGTAAATGCTGCGTCAGAAGTCATAGAGCTTAACGGGGTTATCACGCAGTATTCTCTGCCGATCCCGGCTCTCCGGCGCCCAGACCTGCATCAGATCGAGTAACACCGCATCGTCCGGCTTATGGCTGTCCGGTTCGGTCGGATGCGGCCAGTCGCTGCCCCACAGCAGCCGTTCCGGGTTAATCTGCACCAGTTTTTGTGCCACCGGCGTCACATCGTTATAGCCCGGCGCGCCGGTTAAGGAGTCGATATAAACCCCGGAGAGTTTTATCCAGCTTTTCCCGCCATCCAGCATCCGCTGCAGCGTGGTAAACACCGGCGACGTAATGCCCTCCGGCTGCGGCACGTGCCCCATATGATCGATCACCACCGGGGTCGGGAGTCTTTGCAGCCGGCTTTCCAGTTCGGTTAAGTGTTTACCAGAGGTCACCACCTGAATATGCCAGTTCAGGGGATTTACGCGTGCTGCTAACTTCTCCATATCATCGAGGTTAACCGCGCTGTAACGCAGATTGAACCGGATTCCCCTGACGCCCGCCTGATGCAGCTTCTGCAGTTCATCATCGCTGACCGACGAATCCAGCACCACCACGCCGCGCGCATTTCCCCCGCTCGCCGCCAGGCCATTCAGCAGGACGCTGTTATCGGTTCCATAGCGGGAGGGTGTGACAATCACCATCCGGTTGATGCCCAGTCTCTGCTGAAGCTTCCGATAGTCTTCGAGTGAAGCGTTCGCCGGGTTCATCAGTTTTGTGCCAGGCACGGCAGGACAGCGGCTGTCGTACAGATGCATATGGCAATCGACGCTGCCTGGCGGCGGAATCAGCTGAGGTTTTTTCTCGCCCGAACTGTAAGGCACGTTTGCGAAGGCGGGAAACGTCGCCGCGAAAGCCAGCGCCGCGCCTGAGTGTAAGAAATGCCGACGGGTTAGTGACATTTATCCTCCTGATAATTAAGGTCATTAAAGCCGTTATCCAAACTTTCCGTTCCATCCTGAGCGCGACGTCATCATCCCGGCAAACTCTCCCGGTCGCCGCTATGACGGCGTGATGCTGACCTGACTGCGCCGGGTAAATTTTGCGCGCTGAAAATGTAACCCGTTGATTCAAGCACTTTTATCCGCCGGGCGCAGATGTGCGTGCCGCTTCTTTGACCGGTGTCTCTTTTTCAGGCGGGCATGGCGGACTGATTTTTCTTTAATCCGCCCGACCCTGCCGGTGATCCCCACGCTCCGCGCGCAGCCGCCTGATCGGCAATCCCCCGGTGCGCTATCCTGTCAGAAATCGCGAGCCGCCTCGCAGCAGCACATCAAAGGGTGCAAAAGTGACACTTTTCTGTCGCCAGCCGTCCTGCCATTTGCCAGGATGGCTCCTGGCCGGTCAGGTTCACGGTCTGCGCATCAGGCTGGCATATGCCCTGCCCTATTCGTTATCATCTGATTATCCCGCGCGCCTGGAATCCCTTTCGGTTTCATGGGCGTTGACCGCCAGAAATTTACCGCATCAAAGATGAGTTAAAACCTTATGCAAGAGCCAACCGAAAAGGACTTTCCTTCTCACACGCCCATGATGCAGCAGTACCTGCGCCTCAAGGCCGAGCACCCTGACATTCTGCTGTTTTACCGTATGGGTGACTTCTACGAGCTGTTTTATGACGACGCGAAACGTGCCTCACAGCTGCTGGAGATTTCGCTGACCAAACGCGGCGCGTCGGCGGGCGAACCGATCCCGATGGCCGGTGTGCCCTATCATGCGGTTGAAGGGTATCTGGCTAAGCTGGTGCAGCTGGGCGAATCCGTGGCGATCTGCGAGCAGATCGGTGACCCGGCGCTGAGCAAAGGTCCGGTCGAGCGCAAAGTGGTGCGTATCGTTACGCCGGGAACCATCAGCGATGAGGCGCTGTTGCAGGAGCGGCACGACAACCTGCTGGCGGCGATTGTGCAAAGTCCGCGGGGGTTTGGCTACGCCACGCTCGACATCAGCTCGGGCCGTTTTCGCCTCAGCGAACCTGCCGATGCCGAAACTATGGCGGCAGAGCTGCAGCGCACCAACCCGGCCGAGCTGCTCTACCCTGAAGATTTCCAGGCGATGTCACTGATCGATCAGCGTCGTGGCCTGCGCCGCCGTCCGCTGTGGGAGTTTGAGATCGACACCGCCCGGCAGCAGCTCAATCTGCAGTTCGGCACCCGTGACCTTAACGGGTTTGGTGTGGAGAATGCGCATCTTGGACTGAGTGCGGCGGGCTGTCTGCTGCAGTATGCCAAAGATACCCAGCGCACCACCCTGCCGCACATCCGCTCGCTGAGCATGGAGCGGCAGCAGGACAGCATCATTATGGATGCGGCCACCCGCCGTAATCTGGAGATCACCCAGAACCTGGCAGGCGGCACCGACAACACCCTGGCGGCCGTGCTGGACAAAACGGTCACCCCGATGGGAAGCCGGATGCTCAAACGCTGGCTGCATATGCCGCTGCGCGACGTGCGCACGATCACCCAGCGTCAGGAGTCGATTGCAGAACTGCAGCCTCTCAGTGAGGTGCTTCAGCCAGTGTTGCGTCAGGTCGGCGATCTGGAACGAATCCTGGCCCGCCTGGCGCTGCGTACCGCCCGCCCGCGCGATCTGGCCCGCATGCGGCACGCTTTTCAGCAGCTGCCGGAGCTTAACCAGCTACTGGCCGATGTTGAAGCGCCACAGCTGCAGAAGCTGCGCACCCAGATGGGCGAGTTCGCCGCGCTGCGTGAGCTGCTGGAGCAGGCGATCATCGACTCCCCGCCGGTGCTGATCCGCGACGGCGGCGTGATTGCCCCCGGTTACAACGCCGAGCTGGATGAGTGGCGTGCGCTGGCCGATGGTGCAACGGACTATCTCGACAGGCTGGAGATTCGCGAACGCGAGAAGCTGGGACTAGATACCCTTAAGGTTGGCTTTAACGGGGTACACGGCTACTTCATCCAGGTAAGCCGCGCGCAGAGCCATCAGGTGCCGATGCACTATGTCCGTCGTCAGACCCTGAAAAATGCGGAACGCTACATTATCCCGGAGCTGAAAGAGTACGAAGACAAAGTACTGACCTCGAAGGGGAAAGCGCTTTCGCTGGAAAAAAGCCTCTATGAGGCGCTGTTCGATCAGTTGCTGCCGCATCTTGAAGCGTTGCAGCTGAGTGCCGCGGCGCTGGCAGAGCTGGATGTGCTGAGCAATCTGGCCGAGCGCGCCTGGACGCTGAATTACTGCCGGCCGGTGTTGCAGGATAAAGCCGGGATCAAAATCAGCGGCGGCCGTCATCCGGTGGTCGAACAGGTGCTGAAAGAGCCGTTTATTGCGAACCCGCTCTCCCTGGCCCCCCAGCGCAGAATGCTGATCATCACCGGTCCGAACATGGGCGGTAAAAGTACCTATATGCGTCAGGCGGCGCTGATTGCGCTGATGGCGTGGATTGGCAGTTTTGTTCCCGCCGATGAGACGCTGATTGGCCCGCTGGATCGCATCTTCACCCGCGTGGGTGCCGCTGACGATCTCGCCTCCGGACGCTCGACCTTTATGGTGGAGATGACCGAAACCGCCAACATCCTGCACAACGCCACCGAAAACAGTCTGGTGCTGATGGATGAGATTGGACGCGGTACCTCCACCTACGACGGCTTATCGCTGGCCTGGGCCTGTGCCGAAAACCTGGCCAACCGCATCAAGGCGATGACGCTGTTCGCGACCCATTACTTCGAGCTGACGACCCTGCCGGAGAAAATGGAGGGCGTGGTCAACGTTCACCTGGACGCGGTGGAGCACGGTGACACCATCGCCTTTATGCACAGCGTGCAGGAGGGGGCCGCCAGCAAGAGCTATGGTCTGGCCGTGGCAGCGCTGGCGGGGGTGCCCAAAGAGGTCATCAGGCGCGCGCGCAGCAAGCTGAAAGAGCTGGAGACCGTCTCCAGTCACTCCGCCTCATCGACGGTCGACGGTTCTCAGTTGCCTCTGCTGGTTGAAGAGACCTCTCCGGCGGTAGAAGCCCTGGAGGCGCTGGACCCGGATACGCTGACGCCGCGTCAGGCGCTCGACTGGATCTATCGCCTTAAGTCGCTGGTCTGAAGGTTCGCCGTGCCGCGTGAAAGCGCGGACCGGCCCGCTACGTTTCTGCCTGACCTTTTCTGCAGGCATAAAAAAAGCGGTGGTTTTCACCACCGCTTTTCGCATTGATACTCAGATCAGTTATTCACGAAACAGTGCTTCAATGTTGAGGCCCTGCGCCTGCAGGATTTCGCGCAGACGGCGCAAACCTTCAACCTGAATCTGACGGACACGCTCACGGGTTAAGCCGATTTCACGACCGACATCCTCAAGCGTTGCCGCTTCATAGCCCAACAGGCCGAAACGACGTGCCAGCACTTCACGCTGCTTGGCGTTCAGTTCGAACAGCCATTTGACGATGCTTTGTTTCATGTCATCGTCCTGCGTGGTGTCTTCCGGGCCGTTGTCTTTCTCATCGGCCAGAATATCCAGCAGCGCTTTTTCAGAATCCCCGCCTAATGGCGTGTCAACCGAGGTAATGCGTTCGTTGAGACGCAACATACGGCTTACGTCATCAACCGGTTTATCAAGCTGCTCCGCGATCTCTTCCGCACTCGGCTCATGGTCGAGCTTGTGGGACAGTTCACGCGCAGTACGCAGATAAACGTTCAGTTCTTTAACAATGTGAATCGGCAGACGGATAGTACGGGTTTGATTCATGATCGCCCGTTCAATGGTCTGACGAATCCACCAGGTGGCGTACGTTGAGAAACGGAACCCGCGCTCCGGGTCAAATTTCTCAACGGCGCGAATCAGGCCGAGGTTACCTTCTTCAATCAGGTCCAGCAGGGCTAAACCACGATTGCTGTAACGACGGGCGATTTTCACCACCAGGCGTAAGTTACTTTCGATCATACGGCGACGGGAAGGAATATCACCCCGCAATGCACGGCGAGCGAAGAAAACTTCTTCCTCTGCCGTTAACAACGGAGAATAGCCAATCTCCCCAAGATAGAGCTGCGTCGCATCTAAAACACGCTGCGTCGCACCCTGTGATAGCAACTCTTCTTCCGCTACGTCGCTATCACTGGCTTCGTTTTCAACGAGTGCTTTCTCGTCAAAAATTTCAGCTCCGTTCTCATCGAATTCCGCGTTCTCATGTAACTCGTTTACTTTCAGCGTATTCTGGCTCATAAGCGGCTCCTACCCGTGATTCCAGGGCAGAACATAAAAAGGGTCTGTTCTGCCGGATTATCGCTGCGGTAAATAACGCAACGGGTTTACGGATTTCCCCTTGTAACGAATTTCAAAATGTAATCTGACTGAACTGGTTCCGGTGCTACCCATGGTAGCGATCTTCTGCCCCGCCTTAACTTCCTGTTGTTCCCGAACCAGCATTGTATCGTTGTGGGCGTAGGCACTCAGGTAATCATCGTTGTGTTTAATGATGATTAAATTACCGTACCCCCGGAGTGCGTTACCTGCGTAAACCACGCGTCCTGATGCGGTGGAAACGACAGATTGTCCGCGCGTTCCGGCGATATCGATCCCTTTATTGCCACCTTCGGCGGCAGAGAAGTTATCGATAATCTTCCCATCGGTCGGCCAGCGCCAGCTTCCGACCGGCGTTGAACTGTTGGTGGTACTGCTCACCGTTGGGGGGGCGGTCACGACTGGAGCTGTTGTCGTTGCAACATTTGCTCCTTTCGAAGGCAACAATTTGCTGCCACCCGAATTACCCGAATCATCAGAATACGTAATAACAGGTTGCTGTGCAACAACAGGCGCTTTAATTTGTGGCGACGCCGGAACACCGCCCTGCGTTGCATCAGCAACGGTAATGGGATTTCCGCCCGTAATCGGCTGACCTGACCCATTTCCAATCTGCAGCGTTTGCCCCACATTCAGGCTATAGGGCGCCGGAACGTTGTTGCGCTGGGCTAAATCGCGGAAGTCGTTGCCGGTAATCCAGGCAATGTAAAACAATGTGTCACCGCGCTTAACGGTATATGTTTCACCGGAGTAACTACCCTTTGGAATATTCTGATAACTGCGGTTGTACACAATCCGGCCATTCTGTGTCTCAACATTATCGCTGGTACTAATCATTCCACCGCTACGGGGAGCAGATCCTGAATTTGTGCTTAACATTTGTCCCTGGGCAGGTGTGGCAGGCACGCCGCCCGAAACCATGCCTGTGTCAGACGGGCTGCTGTTCATGCCGCCATTGTCGCCCACGCGACTGATGGGCGCCTGCGAGTTGTCGCTGGAGCTGCAGCCTGCCAGCCAGAAACCTACCAGTGAAAGCGCCGCCAGACGGCGTAACTGAAAAAGTGTGCTTCCCGTGCTCATTAATCCCCCGTGATGGCAACTCTGATCTATCTGTTTCACTGTATCTGCCAGCAGAATGCTCTGCGTGACGCGATAAAAGCTGTGTTTTCGTTAGGTAAACCGGATAGTAACAACATCAGGTACGTGGTGCCATGAAACAGTTGTGAAGAAATACGTAGAGGGTCAGGCCAGGTCGCCCTGCACGAGCGGAACAAAACGCACCGGCTCGATGGTCTCTTCGGTCACCTCTTTTCCCTGACGACGCAGCCGTTTCAGTACCTGCTGATCTTCCCCCACCGGCAGCACCATAATGCCGCCTTCTGCCAGCTGCGCTATCAGCGCAATCGGAATTTCCGGCGGGGCCGCCGTGACGATAATCGCATCGAACGGGCCACGGGATGGCCAGCCCTGCCAGCCGTCGCCATGGCGGGTGGAGACATTGTGCAGGTCGAGCTGTTTCAGCCGGCGCTTGGCCTGCCACTGCAGCCCTTTAATCCGCTCCACGGAATAGACGTGATCAACCAGGTGGGCCAGAATGGCGGTCTGATAACCCGAACCGGTGCCGATCTCCAGCACCCGCGAATGGGGATTCAGCCCGAGCAGCGCGGTCATCCGCGCCACCATGTAGGGCTGTGAGATGGTCTGACCGGAGCCAATAGGCAGGGCGACATTGTCCCAGGCCTTGTGCTCGAACGCCTCATCGATAAAGCGTTCGCGTGGCACCTCGCTGATGGCTTTCAGCAGGTTTTCGTCATGGATGCCCTGCTGACGCAGTTGTGACAGCAACGTCTCAATACGCCGATTCACCATGCCAGATTCACCTCAGCTTTCGCCAGCCAGTCGCTGAGCACCTCCTGTGCACTGTGCGCCGTTAAATCGACGTGCAGCGCGGTGACAGAGACATAGCCCTGATCCACGGCGGCGAAGTCCGTATCCGGCCCGGCATCCAGTTTTTCCCCCGGCGGGCCAATCCAGTAGAGGGTATTGCCGCGCGGGTCCTGCTGCGCAATCACCTGATCGGCCGGATGGCGGCTGCCACAGCGCGTCACGCGAATGCCCCGGAGTTCGGAGAGCGGCAGATCGGGCACGTTGATATTGAGAATGCGACCGGTGCGCAGCGGCTCATGCGTCAGCGCCCGGAGAAGCGCACAGGTCACCGCCGCGGCTGTCTCATAGTGCTGATGACCATTGAGCGAAACGGCGATCGCCGGTAAGCCCAGGTGTCTCCCCTCCATCGCCGCCGCGACCGTACCGGAGTAAATCACATCATCCCCGAGGTTGGGACCGGCATTGATGCCTGACACCACAATATCGGGCCGCGGCTGCATCAGGGCATTCACCCCCAGATAGACACAGTCGGTCGGGGTACCCATCTGCACCGCGATATCGCCGTTTTCATGGGTGAACGTTCGCAGGGGCGTTTCCAGGGTGAGCGAGTTTGACGCACCGCTTCGGTTACGATCGGGGGCAACCACCTGCACGTCAGCAATCTGCCGCAGGGCTTTCGCCAGAGTCTGAATACCTGGCGCATGAATGCCGTCATCGTTGCTGAGCAATATCCGCATTTCGTTCTGACCTTTTTTTATTCGACTGGTCGCCGCGACTGAACCTGTCTGAACGGCATGGCAACAGGTGAGGAATGGGCGGCGATTTTTGCATTCTAGCGAGGCACGCAAGGAAGTGGTAGGCGTAAATCACACAGCAGAGGGGGGTTGCCGCAACATTCCCCACACAGCGGGTCAGGTTGCGGCGAAGATTACTCATCAATCTGATCGGACGCGTCGGCCTGAACCAGCAGTTCTCTGACGACGCTAGTGGCGAAGCTGCCTGCGGGCAGCCAGAACGTCAGCTCCAGCGTCACCTCATCCCACCAGCTCCAGCGCAGATCGCGCGGCACGACCAGCATGGCACGGCGTGCGGCATCCACCCGTTCGCGCTCAATCAGGCCGGTCAGCAGGGTTTCGCCAGCCAGCACCTGCTCTTCAAAAGCCAGCGCATCCGCCTGCGGACCCGGCTCGCCCCGCCCCGGCAGCGGCGCGGTGATGCGCAGTTCATGCTGTTCAACCCGGCGCTGGCACGCTTCCAGCTCATCCGGCTGCGCAACAAACCAGCTGCCTCGCCCGGTCAGCTGCAGGGCATCGCCGTTAAGGACCTGACTCAGGCCACCCTGCTGCGCCAGACGCGCACTGGTCACCTGATTAAACAGCGCACTGCGCGCGGCAGAGAGCATCAGGCTGCGCTTGTTGCGATCGCGCAGGGTAATCTCGTTGCGCGCCCACTTCTCTGCGATCACCAGGTTATTGCCACCGCGCCCGAAACGCTGCTCACCGAAATAGTTCGGCACACCCGCGTCACGAATCTGCGTCAGGCGCGTCTCAACCGCCTCACGGTCACTGATCTGGCGGATGACCAGCCGGAACGCATTTCCGGCCAGCGCGCCGGTGCGCAGCTTGCGCTTGTGGCGTACCGCCTGCAGGATCTCAACCCCCTCCAGCGCAAAACCGCGCAGATCGGGCATCGCATTCCCCGGCAGACGGAAACAGAGCGTCTGCTCCGTTACGGCATGGCGATCCTTCATCCCGGCATAGCTCATGTCACGCTGATGCACACCGAGATATTTCGCCAGCGCCTCCGCCACGAAGCGGGTATTCGCGCCCACTTTACGGATGCGCACCAGCAGATGCTCACCTTCCCCATCCGGGCCATAACCGAGATCTTCAACCACCACAAAATCTTCCGGGCTGGCTTTGATGACGCCGGTGGCAACGGGCGTGCCGTGCAGATAGTGAAGCGTCATTGGGTGTCGGTTTTCAGCAGCAGGGCCACCGCTTCGCAGGCGATCCCTTCACCGCGCCCGGTAAAGCCCAGCTTTTCGGTCGTGGTGGCTTTGACATTGACCGCATCCATGTGACACCCCAGATCTTCCGCGATGTTGATGCGCATCTGCGGCACATGCGGCAGCATTTTCGGCGCCTGGGCAATCAGGGTGACATCCACGTTACCGATGCGATAGCCTTTGGCTTCGATACGACGCCAGGCCTCGCGCAGCAGGCCGCGGCTGTCCGCGCCTTTAAACGCGGGATCGGTATCCGGAAACAGCTTGCCAATATCGCCCATGGCGACCGCGCCCAGCAGCGCATCCGTCAGCGCATGCAGCGCCACATCACCATCGGAATGGGCGATAAACCCCTGCTCAAACGGGATCCGCACACCGCCAATCACTAACGGACCCTCTCCGCCAAAGGCGTGAACGTCAAAACCGTGACCGATACGCATCATGCGCTCTCCTTTAATTGAATCTGACTCAGATAAAAAGCCGCCAGCGCCAGATCTTCTGGCCGGGTGACTTTGATGTTATCACTGCGTCCGCTGACCAGCAGCGGATGGTAGCCGCAATACTCCAGCGCCGAGGCCTCATCCGTAATGGTTGCGCCCTCGGTCAGTGCCCGCGTCAGGCAGGCTGTCAGCAGCGCATGCGGGAAAAACTGGGGGGTTAAGGCGTGCCAGAGATCGTCACGCTCTACCGTGTGGGCCACCGCGGCTTTGCCCGGCTCGCCACGTTTCATGGTGTCGCGCACCGGTGCGGCCAGAATCCCGCCGACGTGGCTCTGTTCGCGCACGTTGAGCAGCTGCTGCAGGTCGTCGGGATGCAGACAGGGACGGGCAGCATCGTGAACCAGAACCCACGCGGAACCCTGCGCGGCCTGCAGGCCAGCCAGCACCGATTCGGCGCGGGTCTCTCCGCCGGTAACCCTGAGCACGCGCGGATCGCGCGCCAGCGGCAGTGAGGCGAAGTGCTGATCGTCGGGACTGAGGGCGACAATAACCTGTTTAATGGCAGGATGGGAAAACAGACGTGCAATGCTGTGTTCCAGAAGGGTGTGCTGACCAATCGTCAGATACTGCTTAGGACAGGTTGCCTGCATGCGGCTGCCGATCCCGGCCGCGGGCACCACGGCAATCACATCCGCAAGGGAGGCCAGAGTATTCATGTTTTATCGTTGTTGGTTTTGCGCTGATTGTTGCGCGTTGCGTTTGTTCTGGTCAGGCACCAGACGATAGAAGGTCTCACCGGGCTTAATCATGCCCAGCTCATTGCGTGCACGCTCCTCGATCGCTTCCGAGCCGCCATTGAGGTCATCAATTTCGGCAAACAGCTGATCGTTGCGCGATTTCAGTTTGGCATTGTTAGCCTGTTGCACCGCGACATCATCATTGACGCGCGTATAGTCGTGGATGCCATTTTTCCCCAGCCACAATGAATATTGCAGCCAGCCGAGCAGCACCAGTAACAGTAACGTCAGTTTTCCCATCCCGCCCCCTAAAAACGGCCCAATCATCCCATAACTTTGCACAGGACTCCACACCAGCGGAGAAAATGGCGCGCTTTGCCGCGCGTCTGCACAAAATATGAATCAGCAGCGATTCCGGGGGGAAAAGATTTGTAACCGGCCGATGCGTTTGCACATCAGCGCAGCAGCATCAGCGCTTACCAGCCGGAGAGAAAAGAGAACATCAACCAGAAGAGAGAGACCACCAGAATCACGGTGGCGAGTGCGGTCCAGAGCCACTGTCCGCTGAGCAGCGTATTCAGGGCAATACCGGCGACCACCGCAACCGGCAGCAGCGCCAGAAAGAATGGCCAGGTATAAAGAAAGAAAAACAGCGTGTTGGAGCCGAACAGCAGGAACGGGATCGCCAGCGCACACCAGTAAGCGAGAAAGCCGATCACGCAGCCCGGCAGCAGTGAGCGCGGCTCATCCGGGGTGGTGTCATCTTTACGAGCGAGCAGTGGGGTTATGTTCTGCATAGGCATCCTGTTGGTGCGAGGGCGGCAAATCAGAGACGATTTGCCGCTGTCTCTTCAGGATCTGATGATATCGCGGTCACGCAGCAGGTCTAACAATTGGGCGGCCAGTTTTGTAACCAATTGTTCGCCATCCAGCTGAATTTCCGGGCTCTCCGGGGCTTCATAAACGCTGTCGATACCGGTGAAGTTTCGCAGTTCTCCGGCCCGGGCTTTGCGGTATAACCCTTTAGGATCGCGCGCCTCACACACCGCTAACGGCGTATCGACAAACACCTCGATAAACTGTCCCGGTTCCAGCAGATCGCGCACCATCTGCCGCTCGGCGCGATGCGGTGAAATAAAGGCGGTGAGCACCACTAATCCGGCATCCACCATCAGTTTCGCCACTTCGCCGACCCGACGGATATTCTCTTTGCGGTCGTCATCGCTGAAACCGAGGTCACGGCACAGGCCGTGACGCACATTATCCCCATCCAGCAGATAGGTGCTGACACCGATGCGGTGCAGCGCCTGCTCCAGCGCACCGGCGACCGTGGATTTCCCCGAGCCCGACAGCCCGGTGAACCACAGCACCACGCCCTGATGGCCGTGCTGCTGTTCGCGTGCCGCGCGGGTGACCGGATGGTCATGCCACACCACGTTGTCGTCGTGCTGCGCCATTATTGACCGCCCAGCAGATCGCGTGCGTTCCAGTGTGGGAAGTGACGGCGCACCAGCGCATTCAGTTCCAGCTCAAAGGCGCTGAACTCACCTGTACTGGCCGGCACATCCTGGTTGGGCTGATGGATCATGCCCGCCCCGACCGTAACGTTGCTCAGGCGATCGATAAAGATCATGCCGCCGGTCACCGGGTTCTGCTGATAGCTGTCGAGCACCATCGGTTCATTGAAGACGATCTCAATGCGACCGATTCCGTTCAGCGGCAGCGCATCGACCTGATGGGTCGCCAGCGAGTTGATGTCGACCTGGTGCAGCACCTTTTCGACCCGGCCACGGGTTTTCTTACCGGCGATTTTCAGATCGTAGCTCTGACCCGCCTGCAGCGGCTGCTCCGCCATCCACACCACGTCAACGCTGGCCGACTGCACTGCCGTCAGCGTTTCACTGGCGTCCACCAGCAGATCGCCACGGCTTATATCAATCTCATCCTGCAGCACCAGGGTAATCGCCTCCCCTGCTCCCGCGTCCTGCAGATCGCCATCAAAGGTCACAATGCGGGCAATCGTCGACTCCACGCCAGACGGCAGCACTTTAACGCGCTGACCCACCTGTACGCTGCCTGACGCCAGGGTACCGGCATAGCCACGGAAATCGAGGTTAGGACGGTTCACATACTGCACCGGGAAGCGCATCGGCTGATGGTCGACAACGCGCTTCAGCTCCACGGTCTCCAGCACGTCCAGCAGCGTCGGGCCGGTGTACCACGGCATGGTCTGGCTGGCCGTCGCAACGTTGTCCCCCTCCAGCGCCGACATCGGCACAAAGCGGATGTCGAGATCGTCCGGCAGCTGGGCGGCGAAATCGAGATAATCCTGTTTGATCGCCTCGAAGCGATCCTGACTGTAGTCCACCAGATCCATCTTGTTGATCGCCACCACCAGGTTCTTAATGCCCAGCAGCGTCGAGATAAAGCTGTGACGACGGGTCTGATCCAGCATGCCTTTTCGCGCGTCGATCAGCAGGATCGCCAGGTCGCAGGTGGAGGCCCCGGTCGCCATGTTGCGGGTGTACTGCTCATGGCCCGGCGTGTCGGCAATAATGAATTTACGCTTTTCGGTCGAGAAGTAGCGGTAGGCCACGTCGATGGTAATGCCCTGCTCACGCTCCGCCTGCAGACCATCTACCAGTAGCGCCAGATCGAGCTTCTCGCCCTGGGTGCCGTGACGTTTGCTGTCGTTGTGCAGTGAAGAGAGCTGGTCTTCATAGATCTGACGGGTGTCGTGCAGCAGACGCCCAATCAGGGTACTTTTTCCATCGTCCACGCTGCCGCAGGTCAGAAAACGCAGCAGGCTCTTGTGTTGCTGAGCGGTCAGCCAGGCTTCAACGCCGCCCTGGTCGGCAATCTGTTGTGCAATTACGGTATTCATCTGGCGTCTCCTTAGAAATAACCCTGGCGTTTTTTCAGTTCCATCGAACCGGACTGGTCGCGGTCGATCATGCGGCCCTGACGCTCACTGGTGGTGGACACCAGCATCTCTTCGATGATCTCCGGCAGCGTCTGCGCTTCGGACTCTACTGCACCGGTCAGCGGCCAGCAGCCGAGGGTACGGAAACGGACCATCCGTTGGGTGATCTCTTCACCCGGCTGCAGATTGATACGATCGTCATCAATCATCATCAGCATGCCGTCACGCTCCAGCACCGGACGCGGCGCGGCGAGATAAAGCGGCACGATCTCGATGTTTTCCAGGAAGATGTACTGCCAGATATCCAGTTCGGTCCAGTTCGACAGCGGGAAAACGCGGATGCTTTCGCCCTTGTTGATCTGACCGTTGTAGTTGTGCCACAGCTCAGGACGCTGGTTTTTCGGGTCCCAGCGATGGAAGCGGTCACGGAACGAGTAGATACGCTCTTTGGCGCGCGACTTCTCTTCATCGCGACGTGCGCCGCCGAAGGCCGCGTCAAAACCATATTTGTCCAGCGCCTGCTTCAGCCCTTCCGTTTTCATGATATCGGTGTGTTTGGCGCTGCCGTGGACAAACGGGTTAATGCCCATCGCCACCCCTTCCGGGTTGCGGTGAACGATCAGCTCGGCCCCCATCGCTTTCACGGTGCGGTCACGGAATTCATACATCTCGCGGAATTTCCAGCCGGTGTCCACATGCAGCAACGGAAACGGCAGCGTGCCCGGATAGAACGCTTTGCGTGCCAGGTGCAGCATGACCGAAGAGTCTTTGCCGATGGAGTACATCATCACCGGGTTGCTGAACTCTGCAGCCACTTCGCGAATGATATGGATGCTCTCCGCCTCCAGCTGACGCAGATGAGTGAGTCGTTTTTGGTCCATGATTTTCCCTCAAGCCAGATTGACAACGGCGGACTCGCGAGCCCCCTGCTGTGCTGAATGTTTAAACCAGGCGAGTTGCCCGTGCAGATTAACCACCTCTCCGATCACCAGCAGCGCCGGAGTAGGTGCCGAGGCGGCCAGCGCCTCAAGGTGTTCTAAGGTGCCGGTCAGCACCTGCTGATCCTGACGGGTGCCGCGACTGATCACCGCCACTGGCGTTGATGGTGCACGACCATGCTGAATCAGCGCCGCGCTGATAGCAGCCGCTTTAACCGTGCCCATGTAGATCGCCAGCGTCTGACGCGCACGCGCCAGCGATGGCCAGTCAATATCATCCCCATCGGGACGGCAGTGACCGGTAATAAACATCACGCTCTGGGCATAGTCGCGGTGGGTCAGCGGAATCCCGGCATAGGCCGTCGCACCGGCAGCCGCGGTGACGCCCGGCACCACCTGGAAAGGCACGCCCGCCTGCTGTGCCGCCTGCAGCTCTTCGCCGCCGCGGCCAAAGATAAAGGGATCGCCGCCCTTGAGGCGCACCACCCGCTTACCTTTCAGCGCCAGTGAAACCAGCAACTGATTAATCTCTTCCTGCGGCAACGTATGCGCGCTGGCGCGTTTACCGACGCAGATGCGGTCGGCGTCACGACGCACCAGGTCCAGCACCTCTTCACTGACCAGATGGTCATAGAGCACCACGTCGGCTAACTGCATTACCTGCAGGCCACGCAGCGTCAGCAGGCCGCTGTCGCCCGGCCCGGCACCGACCAGAAAGATCTCGCCCTGACGGGTTGGCTCTTCCAGCAGTTCACGATCCAGCGTGCGCTTCGCCTCTTCGACGTTACCGGCGGACATCTGACTGGCGAACAGACCGTCGAAGGCCCGCTCCCAGAAACGCCGACGATCGGACATGCGGCTGAAGCGCTGTTTGACCTTATCGCGCCACAGCCCGGCTACCTCCGCCATCTGGCCCAGACTGGCGGGCAGCAGCGTTTCGATTTTTTCGCGCAGCATGCGTGCCAGTACCGGCGCGGTGCCGCTGGAGGAGATCGCTACTACCAGCGGTGAGCGGTCAACAATCGACGGGAAGATAAAGGTGCATTTGGGCTGGTCGTCGACCACGTTAACCAGCTTATGCCGCGCGTTAGCAGCTTCAAAAACCTGGGTGTTGAGATGGTTATCGTCGGTGGCAGCAATCACCAGGAAAACGCCATCCAGCTGAGCCGGATCAAATTCGGTCGCCACCCACTCCAGCTCCTGCTTATCCAGCAGTTCCTGCAGTTCCGGGCAGAGTTCACGAGAGGCGATCTGCACACGCGCGCGCGCGCGACGCAGCAGTTCAATTTTTCGCGCCGCAATATCTCCACCGCCGACAACCAGAACCGGGCGGCCAGAGAGATCGGCAAAAAGAGGCAAATAGTCCACGTTAACCCTGATGTTTTAACTTTGTATTAACGGGACTATACGTCGCTGAGTTTATCCAGATGAAATTACGAATTGGAATGAGTAGTTACCGAATGGAATAACGGTGGCGCAAAGCACAGAACAATTTGATCTTAACAGATGAAATGTAATGGCTTTTTCGTGAACAGGCTCACAGATTCCTCCGCACCTGCTGCGCTGCAAAAGCAGATAAGTGCCAGCGCAAAGGTCTGCCTCTCTGTGCCGGAGGCGACAGCGCCCGATTCCACTAACAGGATTGCGGAACAAAAAGCGTATAATACGCCCGGCATGAGCGGCCCTGGCCCCTGTACAGGCCCGCTCCGGACAAATAAAAAAAAGGATGCACTATGTTTTGTTCCCTCCGTCTGAGGGTTGCCACTCTTTTGTCTGGCGCACTCCTCTCCCCGCTGGCACTGGCACTGGCCACGCCGCCCGGCCAGTTTGCTGAGCAGCAGGTCCGGCACATCGCCACCTTTTTCCCGGGCCGCATGAGTGGCAGCCCGGCTGAGCTGATGGCAGCTGACTATCTGCAGCAGCAATTTACCGCGCTGGGTTATCAGACCAATACCCGCCAGTTCAACACCGGTTACAACTGGCAGGAAGAGGATGGCTCGCGGCGCTGGCACAAGCTGACCGCCACCTCGGTCATTGCCGCACGCGCTGGCAGCGTGCCGCAGGAGATCCTGATCGTGGCCCATCTGGATACCTGGACGCCGCTGAACAGCGCCCAGGTTCACCGCAATCTGGGCGGCCTGCGTCTGCAGGGGGTGGATGATAACGCCTCAGGGCTGGGCGTGATGCTGGAACTGGCGCAGCAGCTGAGTCAGAAACCGCTGCACTATGGCGTCCGCTTTGTGGCATTGAGCGCCGGAGAAGCCGATCTGCACGGCATGGATGACTACGTGGAGCGGATGAGCGCGCGTGAGAAGAAGAACACCCTGCTGGTCATCGACCTCAACAGCCTGATCACCGGCGATCATCTCTATTTTAACAGCGGCATGAATACGCCCCGGGCGGTACGCAAGCAGACCAGCGATCGGGCGCTGCTGCTGGCCCGCCAGCTCGGCATTCCCGCCGCCAGTCATCAGCTGACCCGAAAAGATGTCAGCGGGCTGAATGCCTTTGACAGGGCGGGTTTTCCGCTGCTGGATGTGACCGCCAGTAACTGGACGCTGGGAAATAAAGATGGCGCGCTGCAGCGTCACCGCAGCCGCCACTTTCCCGATGGCGTCACCCGCCATCAGACTGACCTGGATAATCTGAACTACCTTGACCGCTGGCTGCCGGGTCAGATAGCCCGACGAACCCATGACAGTGTCAGCGTGCTGCTGCCGCTGCTCAGAGAACTGACCAATCCCAACGTGTGAGGATCTGACATGTACGTCGTCTTTCTGAATTACATTCGTCCGGTAGAGGAAGTTGAAACCCTGCTGGCTGGCCATATCGACTGGCTTAATCGCTATTTTGACGCGGACATTTTTATTGCGGCGGGACGTAAAGATCCGCGCACCGGCGGCATGCTGCTGGTGAGGGATATTGAGCGTGAACGGCTGGAGGCGATCTTAGCGGAAGATCCTTTTGTCGCCGTGGCGCAGTATGAGGTGACAAAGGTGAATGTAACGCGGGCAGCGGAAGCCTTCAGTGGCTTAACCGGCGTCTGAGACCAGGCAGTGACGCCCTTCTCTCCCGCCAGTCAGGGGGGAGAGAAGAGGCGCGGGATTCAGCCTTCGTGCAGGCCGCACTCACGCTTGAGACCGAAGAAGCGGGTCTCTTCTTCTGCCATACCCGGCTCCCATTTGCGGGTGGTGTGGGTATCGCCCACCGAGAGATAGCCCTCATCCCACAGCGGATGGTATTTCAGCTTGTGCTGTTCCAGATACTGATGAATCTTCCGGTTATCCCAGTCGATAATCGGCAGCACCTTAAAGACGCCGCGCTGCACGCCCAGCACCGGCAGATTCGCCCGGCTGCCCGACTGATCGCGGCGCAAACCGGCAAACCAGGTCTGCGCGCCCAGGGTTTCCAGCGCGCGGTTCATCGGTTCGACTTTGTTAATCTCGTTATACTTCTCAATCCCCTCGACGCCCTGCTCCCACAGTTTGCCGTAGCGCGCTTCCTGCCAGGCCGGGGAGGTTTCGGCGCGGAACACTTTGAGGTTGAGATTGAGCTGGTCTGCCAGCTCATCAATAAAACGATAAGTCTCCGGGAAGAGATAGCCGGTGTCAGTCAGGATCACCGGAATATCGGGCTGCTGACGCGTCACCAGGTGCAGCGACACCGCGGCCTGAATACCGAAGCTGGAGGAGAGTACATAGGCGCCCGGCAGATGCTCCAGCGCCCAGCTGACCCGCTCTTCTGCTGACGCCTTCTCCAGCTGCGCATTGGTCGCTGCCAGCGCCATTGCACGCTGGACTTTGGACATCTCATTCAGTGCTGCGAGGTCAGGATGACTCATTTTGCCTCCTCCCAAAAGTCGCGTGCCGGGTCCAGCACCGGCGCGACAATGCCCGTGCGGATGGTGAAGTCACCAAAGCCTTCTGCGGCCTGGCGCTCGGTGGCCCAGCGTCCCACCAGCTCATCAATGGTGGCGAGAATTTCGCTTTCGTTAATGTTCTCACGGTACATGCGGGGAATACGCGTTCCGGTGCGGTTTCCGCCCAGATGCAGGTTATAGCGGCCTGGCGCTTTACCCACCAGACCCAGCTCTGCCAGCATGGCACGACCACAACCGTTCGGACAACCGGTAACGCGTAACACTATGTGCTCATCACCGACGCCGTGAGCATGCATGATGCCCTCGACTTTGGTCACGAAGGCGGGCAGGAAGCGTTCTGCTTCCGCCATCGCCAGCGGACAGGTCGGGAAGGCCACGCAGGCCATCGAGTTTTCGCGCTGCGGCGTGACGTGATCCATCAGACCATGTTCACGGGCGATCGCTTCAATCTTCGCTTTCTCGCTCTCCGGCACGCCCGCCACAATCAGGTTCTGGTTGGCGGTCAGGCGGAAATCGCCCTGATGAACTTTCGCAATTTCGGCAATGCCGCTCTTCAGCGGACGACCCGGATAGTCGAGCAGGCGACCATTCTCGATAAACAGCGTCAGGTGCCATTTATTGTCGATGCCTTTAATCCAGCCAATGCGATCGCCACGGGTGGTGAATTCATACGGGCGGATCGGCTCAAAGGTCACACCGGCACGTTTTTCCACTTCCGCCTTAAAGGTCTCGACGCCCACGCGCTCCAGGGTGTACTTGGTTTTGGCGTTTTTACGGTCGGTACGGTTACCCCAGTCGCGCTGGGTGGTGACAACCGCTTCAGCCACGTCGAGGATCTTATCCACCGGGAAGTAGCCAAACTCGCTGGCAGTGCGTGCGTAGGTCGCTTTGTTGCCGTGCTCGATCGACAGGCCGCCGCCTACCAGCAGGTTAAAGCCCACCAGCTTGCCATTTTCAGCGATCGCCACGAAGTTCAGGTCGTTGGCGTGCAGATCCACGTCGTTGTGCGGCGGGATCACCACCGTCGTTTTGAACTTACGCGGCAGATAGGTTTCACCGAGGATCGGCTCTTCATCGGTGGTCGCGATCTTTTCCTTATCCCACCAGATCTCGGCATAGGCACGGGTGCGCGGCAGCAGATGCTCAGAGAGCTTCTTCGCCCACTCATACGCTTCCTGATGCAGTTCCGACTCAACCGGGTTCGAGGTGCAGAGCACGTTACGGTTGACGTCGTTGGCGGTCGCCAGCGCATCCAGCCCCACTTCGTGCAGCATCTGATGCGTCGGCTTCACGTTCTTTTTCAGAATGCCGTGAAACTGGAAGGTCTGACGGTTGGTCAGACGGATGCTGCCATAAAGGGTTTTGTCGGTAGCAAATCTGTCGATAGCCAGCCACTGGGTCGGCGTAATGATCCCGCCCGGCAGACGGCAGCGCAGCATCATGGCGTGGCGCGGCTCCAGCTTCTGCTCAGCACGCTCGGCACGGATGTCGCGATCGTCCTGCTGGTACATGCCGTGGAAACGGATCAGCAGGAAGTTATCGCCGGTAAATCCACCGGTCAGACCCTCTTCCAGATCTTCTTTAATGGTGCCGCGCAGATAGTTGCTCTGCTTCTTCAGACGCTCGGCGTCGGTTAATTTGCCTTCTACAACCAGCGGTCCAGGGTGTTTATCGCTCATTAGTAAACGTCTCGCTGATAACGGCGCTCAATGCGCAGCTCACTTAAAAATTCGTCGGCCGTTTCACGATCCATTCCGCCGTGTTCGACCACCACATCCAGCAATGCCTGCTCGACGTCTTTTGCCATGCGATTGGCGTCGCCACAGACATAAAGATGCGCGCCCTCCTGAATCCAGCGCCACACTTCGGCACCTTTCGCGCGGATCTTATCCTGAACGTAAATCTTTTCAGCCTGATCGCGTGACCAGGCGAGGTCGATATGGGTCAGCAGACCATCCTTCACATATTTCTGCCACTCGACCTGATAGAGGAAATCCTCGGTGAAGTGGGGATTGCCAAAGAATAGCCAGTTTTTGCCGCCCGCACCGTCGTTATCGCGCTGCTGCATAAAGGCGCGGAAGGGAGCGATGCCGGTGCCCGGCCCGATCATGATGACCGGGGCATCCGGATCGGCCGGCAGGCGGAAGTTGTCGTTATGTTCGATGAACACCCGGACCTCGCCCTCTTCTTCGATGCGATCGGCCAGCCAGGTGGATGCGCCGCCGCCGCGCTGGCGACCTTCGATATCAAAGCGAACGGCACCCACGGTGATATGCACTTCGGTATCGGTCTCTGCCTGAGAGGAGGCGATAGAGTAGAGTCGCGGCGTCAGCGGACGCAGCAGTCCGGTCAGCTGTTCGGCGCTGAGCTCAGACGGAGCCAGGCGCACCATGTCGACGATGGGATACTGCTGCGCATAGTGCTGCAGTCTGGCTTTATCATCCACCAGAGCCAGCAGTTCGGCGTTACGTGACAGCTGAGCGTACTGCGCAACAATCTGCGCCGTGTTCACCGTCAGTTCGAAATGCTTCTGCAGCGCCTCGGCCAGCGGCAGCGTGCTGCCCTGAACCTCAACCGGTTCATCGCCTTTCAGCCAGACCAGCTCCAGCAGTTCGCTGACCAGCGCTGCGTCGTTTTCATACCAGACGCCCAGCGCATCGCCGGGCTGATAGCGCAGACCGGAGTCGCCCAGATCGATTTCGATATGGCGCACATCTTTGTCGGAATCCCGTCCGGTGATTTTCTGATTCACCGCCAGGCTGGCGCTGAGCGGCGCCTCTTTGCTGTAGGGGCTGGTGGTCACTTCGTTGACGCTGCCTGCCACTGTCGCGGCCGCCTGCGCCGGCGATTCAGTCGGCACCCGCGCTTTGAGGATCGCTGTCAGCGCACTGCGCCAGGCCGTGGCCTGTTCCGCATACTCGACATCCGCATCCACGCGCTCAAGCAGGCGCTCGCCGCCCAGCTCGGCCAGACGGCTGTCAAAATCTTTGCCCGCCTGACTGAAGAATTCATAGGAGGTATCGCCCAGGCCAAACACGGCAAAGGCGGCCCCGTCCATCTTCGGTGCCTTTTTCGACATCAGGAACTTATGCAGCGCCACCGCCTCTTCAGGCGGTTCGCCCTCGCCCTGGGTCGAGGTAACGACGACCAGCATCTTTTCCTGGCCAATCTGTTTGAACTTGTAATCACCGGCGTTCACCAGGTTGACATTCAGCTTGGCGGCCAGCAGGTCATCACGCAGCTGCTCGGCCAGACGACGGGCATTGCCGGTCTGTGAGGCGGAAAGCAGTGTGATAACCGGTGCTTCAGCGGCCGCCGCAGGCGGTGTGCTGCTGGCGACGGCGCTACCCGGTGCCTGTTCTACCCTGCCCCAGAAATAGCCTGACAGCCACGCCAGTTGAGTCGGGGAATAATCTGTCGTCGCCGCCTGTAAGCGGGCGAGTTGTTCCGGAGAGAGCGGAAGCATTGAACCAGGTGCCTGAGTCGTCATCGCGTTAAAAATTCCAGTATCAGAAGTCCGGACCGTAAAATGGCGGAAGAGTGCGTAGGTTACCGGGCTGTATATTAACGATTAAATACGCCTTCGACATATCAAATAACCAAAATGACTAAATGGTTTTTCAGGTAGGATTAATCAGCAAAAGTGGTAAGCAAAGCGGCGCTATATCAGTTAATTAGCTGGACATCAGAGGAAGACGGGTGAAGAAAAAGAACGCTTCGTGCGCAGCGGGTGCGAAAAAAGCGGTAATCAGGTAGAATCCAGCGGTTTTTAATGTCTGAGAACCACTATGTCTACCACCCTGTTTAAAGAATTCCAGTTCGAGGCCGCGCACCATCTTCCGAATGTGCCGGCCGGACACAAATGTGGCCGTCTGCACGGTCATTCGTTCCTGGTTCGTCTGGAGATTACCGGCGAAGTGGATGCGCATACCGGCTGGGTTATGGATTTTGCTGAACTGAAAGCGGCGTTTAAGCCGGTCTACGATCGGCTGGACCACTACTACCTGAACGATATTCCCGGCCTGGAAAATCCCACCAGCGAAGTGCTGGCGAAATGGATCTGGGATCAGATGAAGCCGCAACTGCCGCTGTTAAGCGCGGTCATGATCAAAGAAACCTGCACTGCGGGCTGCGTTTACCGCGGCTGACCCTGTCGGATCGAATCCTTCGATCCGACGCGGCTCCCCTTTTTCGCCTCTGCTATCCCCTGCCCTGCACGCCCCCCTCCGCGCGCAGAAACCACCGCGATGAAAATCAGGCGATATTGAGATATTTGTGAGTCTGCATCGACAGACGCCAGTTACGGGCGATGCAGGTCTCAATGCAGAGGCGGGTCGCCTCCTCTTTGCGGCTGATGGGCTGAAGCGCGATGATGCGCGGTTTGCTGTCCTCAATGCCCGCCAGTAGTTCATCCAGTGCCTCGACATCACGCTGGCGCGCCACCGGATGTTTGATTTCATCAGCCCGGCTCAGGGCCTGCGGCAGCACGTCGTAGCCGCCGCGCATGTTCACCTTCGGCGACACCGTCACCCAGGTCCGTTCAGAGCAGTGGATTTCGTGAGTGCCACTGGTCTCAATCTGGCACTGAAAACCCTGCTGTTCCAGCGCAGCGGTTAACGGGCGCAGATCGTATATCGCCGGTTCACCGCCGGTAATCACCACGTGCCGCGCCGTCCAGCCCTGCTGTTCGATGGCGCGAAGCAGGGTCGCCGCGTCGGCATCGCCCCAGGCGTCACTCTCCACCGTTTTGATCAAAATGTCGCCCAGCGAGGTCTCCCGATCTGCCCGTTTGTCCCAGGTATGTTTGGTATCGCACCAGCTACAGCCCACCGGGCATCCCTGCAGGCGGATAAAGAGAGCAGGCACGCCGGTGTAGTAACCTTCGCCCTGCAGTGTCTGGAACATTTCGTTAATCGGGTAGAACATTTTTTACTCGCCTGGATAAATCGGGGCGCTGATTATGGCAGATTTGTCGCGCAGCTCAACCACGCGTTGTGCCTTTTCTCCGCGCGCAGGGAACTGCACGGGCCGGCAGGAATGCCGCTTGATCGGGCCCTGCCATCCGTGACTGTACACTGCATAAACAAAAAGCCCCGCACAGGGCGGGGCTTTCTGTTTATGCGATGCCACGCAACGTGGCATCAGCACCGGGTCATTACTGACCTTTAACTTCTTTCAGACCGTTGAATGGCGCTTTAGAACCCAGCGCTTCTTCGATACGGATCAGCTGGTTGTACTTAGCAACACGGTCAGAGCGGCTCATTGAACCGGTTTTGATCTGGCCTGCTGCAGTACCAACCGCCAGGTCAGCGATGGTCGCATCTTCGGTTTCACCTGAACGGTGAGAGATCACCGCAGTGTAGCCCGCGTCTTTCGCCATTTTGATCGCAGCCAGAGTTTCGGTCAGAGAACCGATCTGGTTGAATTTGATCAGGATGGAGTTAGCGATACCTTTTTCGATACCTTCTTTCAGGATTTTGGTGTTGGTTACGAACAGGTCATCACCCACCAGCTGGATTTTGTCGCCCAGAACTTTGGTCTGGTAAGCGAAGCCGTTCCAGTCAGATTCGTCCAGGCCATCTTCGATAGAGACAATCGGATACTGTTTAGTCAGATCTTCCAGGAAGTGGGTGAACTCTTCAGAGGTGAACGCTTTACCGCCTTCACCGGCCAGAACATATTTGCCATCTTTGTAGAACTCAGATGCCGCACAGTCCATCGCCAGGGTGATGTCTTTGCCCAGCTCGTAGCCTGCTGCTTTTACCGCTTCTGCGATAACAGCCAGTGCTTCAGCGTTGGAACCCAGGTTTGGTGCGTAGCCGCCTTCGTCACCGACAGCGGTGCTCATGCCTTTGCTTTTCAGCACTTTTGCCAGGTTGTGGAACACTTCAGAACCCATACGGATGGCTTCTTTCACGTTAGCTGCGCCAACCGGCTGAATCATGAATTCCTGGATGTCGACGTTGTTGTCGGCATGTTCGCCACCGTTGATGATGTTCATCATTGGCAGAGGCATAGAGTATTTGCCTGGGGTGCCGTTCAGTTCAGCGATGTGCTCATACAGTGGCTGACCTTTAGACGCCGCCGCCGCTTTTGCCGCTGCCAGGGAAACAGCCAGAATGGCGTTTGCACCGAAGTTAGATTTGTTCTCAGTACCGTCCAGGTCGATCATGATCTTGTCGATGTTCGCCTGATCTTTCGCGTCTTTGCCTTTTACCGCTTCAGCAATCGGACCGTTTACTGCAGCAACGGCTTTGGTTACGCCTTTGCCCAGGAAACGTGATTTGTCACCGTCACGCAGTTCCAGCGCTTCGCGTGAACCGGTAGAGGCACCTGATGGCGCAGCGGCCAGGCCTACGAAACCGCCTTCCAGATGCACTTCAGCTTCAACAGTCGGGTTACCACGTGAGTCGATAATTTCGCGACCGATGACTTTTACGATTTTGGACATTACGATTTTCCTCAGTACAAGTTAGTCAATCCTAAGACAAACAACGCGCGAAAAGTTCGCGCGCTGTTTGTGAAACTTACTTCGCTAAACGCTTCTGATGCTCATGCGCGGCTTTCACAAAGCCGGCAAACAACGGATGGCCATCGCGTGGTGTCGAGGTGAACTCCGGGTGGAACTGGCAAGCCACAAACCACGGATGGTTCGGGATCTCGATGATCTCAACCAGCTGATCATCACCAGATCGACCCGCCACGCGCAGACCGGCTGCTTCAATCTGCTTTAACAGCATATTGTTGACTTCATAGCGGTGGCGATGGCGCTCAACGATGGTGTCAGAGCCGTAGAGCTGGCGAACCTGGCTGCCCGGCGTTAACTGACACTGCTGGCTGCCCAGACGCATGGTGCCGCCCAGATCGCTCTGCTCGCTGCGGACTTCGACGTTGCCCTCTTCGTCACGCCATTCGGTGATTAATGCCACCACCGGGTATTTACAGTCTGGCACAAATTCGGTGGAGTTGGCGCCCGGCATCCCGGCGACATTGCGCGCAAACTCCATCAGCGCGACCTGCATGCCCAGGCAGATACCCAGGTACGGCACATTGTTCTCACGCGCATACTGCGCGGTCATCAGCTTGCCTTCCACACCGCGGTAACCGAAGCCACCCGGAATCAGAATCGCATCCAGATCTTTCAGCAATTCGACACCGCGTGATTCCACATCCTGCGAATCGATCAGTTTGATGTTCACGGTCACGCGATTTTTCAGGCCGCCATGTTTCAGCGCTTCGATCACCGACTTGTAGGCATCCGGCAGCTCAACATACTTGCCCACCATACCGATGGTGACTTCGCCACCCGGATTGGCTTCTTCGTAAATCACCTGCTCCCACTCGGCCAGGTTGGCTTCCGGTGCGTTCAGGTTGAAGCGCTTGCAGATATAGTCATCCAGGCCCTGCGATTTCAGCATGCCAGGAATCTTGTAGATGGAATCGACGTCCTTCAGCGAGATAACCGCTTTTTCAGGGACGTTACAGAACAGGGCGATTTTGGCGCGTTCGTTAGCCGGTACGGCACGGTCAGAACGGCAAATCAGCACGTCTGGCTGGATACCGATCGACAGCAGCTCTTTAACAGAGTGCTGAGTCGGTTTGGTTTTCACCTCACCCGCCGCCGCCATATAAGGCACCAGCGTCAGGTGCATGTACATGGTGTGCTCGCGGCCCACGTCGACGGCCATCTGACGAATCGCTTCCAGGAACGGCAGCGATTCGATATCGCCTACCGTGCCGCCGATTTCGACCAGCACGACATCATGACCTTCACCGCCTTCAATGATGCGCTCTTTGATGGCGTTGGTGATGTGCGGGATAACCTGAATGGTTGCGCCCAGATAGTCGCCCCGGCGCTCTTTGCGCAGGACATCTGAGTAGATACGACCCGTGGTGAAGTTGTTGCGACGCGTCATTTTGGTGCGGATGAAGCGCTCGTAGTGACCCAGATCCAGGTCAGTTTCGGCGCCGTCGTCAGTGACGAAAACTTCGCCGTGCTGCGTCGGGCTCATGGTGCCTGGATCCACGTTGATATACGGGTCCAGCTTCATGATGGTCACGTTCAGACCACGGGCTTCGAGAATGGCTGCGAGGGAGGCTGCGGCAATGCCTTTACCCAGAGAGGAAACGACCCCGCCGGTCACAAAAATATAATTCGTTGTCATGCTGAACCTGAGAGTTTAGGTTTAAAGACGGTGGAATAACCAGGACGGGAAAACAGTATACTGGAAACCGCTATCAGCCACAATTGATGAATCACAGCCATCCTCCAACGCATTGCTGCGGCTAACATAGCGGATAGCCGCCGAAGAAATGTTGACGTGCGTCACAAAGTTGATGGCGCGCTGAATCGTGTAAGCGCAAACGGCGACTTTATGCACAGCGCTGGAATAATCATCACTTCTCCCCGGCTTTGACCTGCTGCCAGGCGGCCTCCATCTGTTCCAGCGTCGCACCCGGCATACTCAGTCCCTGTGCGGCAATGATCGCTTCCACCGCGCGGAAGCGGCGCTCAAACTTGTCGTTGGCCTTCTGCAGCGCGGTTTCTGGTTTGCTGCCCAGATGGCGCGACAGGTTGACGGTGGCGAACAGCAGATCGCCAATCTCCTCTTCCAGCTTTTCGCTGTCCACCACGCTCTGCTGCGCCTCGTGCATGACCTCATCAATCTCTTCATGCACTTTCGCCACCACCGGCCCCAGGGTGGTCCAGTCGAAGCCGACATTATGGCAACGCTTCTGGATTTTATGGGCGCGCATCAGCGCAGGCAGTGCTTTCGGGATGTCGTCCAGCGCCGAATGCTGCGCTTTCTCTGCCCGTTCGGCGCTCTTAATCGCTTCCCAGTTTTTCAGCACCTCCGTGCTGGTTTCCGCCGTGGCCTCGCCAAAGATGTGCGGATGACGGCGCTCCAGCTTGTCGCTGATGGCGTGGCAGACATCCTCAAAGTTGAAGCGATCCGCTTCGCTCGCCATCTGGGCATAAAAGACCACCTGAAACAGCAGGTCGCCCAGCTCGCCACGCAGGTCGCTGAAATCTTCGCGCTGGATGGCGTCCAGCACCTCATAGGTCTCTTCCAGCGTATAGGGCGCGATGCTGGCAAAGGTCTGCTCACGATCCCACGGACAGCCATGCTCGGGATCGCGCAGGGTTTTCATAATGCCAAGCAGGCGCTCAATAGCGTTCATTCGGGTAGATCCTTGATTGATGGTCAGATGACAGGAAACAGAGAGGCGCATGACAGGCGCTGACGGATGCAGTAACGCGCGTCCGGCAGCGCCCCGGGGTGCAGATTGCGCCCGCGCAACCGCACGCTGCCGGTTGCCGCAGGGCCTGACTGACAATCAGTGCAGGCGACGGGCGTCAATGATATCAGAGACCTGGTTCAGGCGCGCCAGGACACGTCCCAGTACCTGATGGTTGTAGATCTCAATATCCATGTCGATGGTGGCGAGCTGTTTTTTGGTGTCGCTGCGGCTCGACACGCCCAGCACATTCACTTTCTCATTGGCGAGAATGGTGGTGATGTCGCGCAGCAGCCCGCTGCGATCGTTGGCCGTCACCCGCACCACCAGCGAATAGCCGCTGGAGTAGCTTTCGCCCCACACCGCATCGACGATGCGTTCCGGGGCGTGGGAAATCAGTTCGGCCAGTTGGTCGCAGTCGGCGCGGTGGATAGAGATGCCGCGCCCCTGGGTGATGAAACCGACAATATCGTCGCCCGGGATCGGCTGGCAGCAGCGGGCGATATGGTGCATCAGATTGCCCACCCCCTCCACGACCACGCGCCCGCTCTCTTTGCGCGCCGGCGGAGTGTAGGCTTTCTGCGTCAGCTGGCGCAGCGCCTCACGATCTTCCTCTTCGGCGCTCGGCTTATTCAGCTTCGCCTGCAGGAAGTTCACCATCTGATTGAGACGAATATCGCCGCCGCCAATCGCCGCCAGCAGCTCTTCAAGCGAGGTCACGTTATAGCGCGGCAGCAGCAGTTTTTCCGCCTCGCGCAGGCTGATATCGAACTGGTTCAGCTCGTTATCCAGAATCTGCCGTCCGGCGGCAATGTTCTTGTCGCGATCCTGCTTGCGGAACCAGTTGTGGATCTTCGAGCGTCCGCGGCTGGTGGTGATGTAGCCCAGGTTCGGGTTGAGCCAGTCGCGACTCGGGTTCGGCTGCTTCTGGGTAATCACCTCAACCTGATCGCCCATCTGCAACTGATAGGTAAACGGCACAATGCGGCCGCCGATTTTTGCGCCGATGCAGCGGTGACCGATGTCGCTGTGAATATGGTAGGCAAAGTCGAGCGGTGTCGATCCGGCAGGCAGATCCACCACGTCCCCTTTCGGGGTAAAGACGTAGACCCGGTCATCAAACACCTGGCTGCGCACCTCTTCAAGCAGCTCGCCCGAGTCCGCCATCTCCTCCTGCCAGCTGATCAGCTTACGCAGCCAGGCGATGCGCTCTTCGTGGCCGGCAGCACCACGCGCGCTGCTCGAGGTTGGGCCCTCTTTGTATTTCCAGTGCGCCGCGACCCCCAGCTCCGCATCTTCATGCATCTGGCGGGTACGGATCTGAATCTCCACCGTTTTGCCCTGCGGGCCTAACACCACGGTATGAATCGACTGATAGCCATTGGGTTTCGGGTTAGCGACGTAGTCATCAAACTCGCTGGGCAGATGGCGATAGAGCGTATGCACCGTGCCCAGCGCGCCGTAGCAATCCTGCAGGCGATCGGCCACGATGCGCACCGCCCGCACATCAAACAGCTCATCAAAGGCCAGCGACTTTTTCTGCATCTTACGCCAGATGCTGTAGATATGTTTCGGACGACCGTAGACCTCGGCGCGCACGCCCTCTTTGGCCATCTCTTTGCGCAGGTTGCTGACGAAGTTGTCGATATACTGCTCGCGGTCGATACGCCGCTCATGCAGTAACCGGGCGATATGCTTGTATTCGTCGGGATGCAGATAGCGGAAGCAGTAATCTTCCAGCTCCCATTTGAGCTGACCGATGCCGAGACGGTTGGCCAGCGGGGCATAGATGTTGGTGCTCTCTTTGGCCGCCAGCACCCGCTCATCTTCCGGCGCATCTTTCATTTCGCGCAGGTTCATGATGCGTTCGGCCAGCTTCAGCACCACGCAGCGGAAATCTTCGACCATCGCCAGCAGCATACGGCGGACGTTATCGACCTGTTCAGAGGCCATGGAGTCGTTGTGAATCGCTTTCAGCTGGCGGATGGCGTCCATGTCGCGCACGCCGTGCACCAGCGAGACGATGCCTTTGCCGACGGCGGTTTCCAGCTCCTCCTCACTCACCACTTCATCGTTAGCCAGCGGGAAGATCAGCGCCGCACAGAGGCTTTCGATATCCATGCTGAGCATGGAGAGGATTTCCACCATCTCGATCCCGCGCCACAGCAGCAGCGACTGATCGGGATGGTCCTGCGTCTGCGCTTCACAGTAGCGCCAGGTATCGGCAACGCGTTGACATGATTGCGGGTTGGCGATACCGAGACTGGCGATCCACTGGTCGAGGGCAAATTCCCCCTCAGTATTTAAATGCGCACTTCTGACCGCAACCATAACCTCTCCTGCACAACGACATACATCGCTTATGTTTTTCTGAACAGCACCATGGATTCGAGATGACGGGTATGAGGGAACATATCCAGCATCGCGACCCTTTCCAATTGGTAGCCTGCCGACAGCAAGACCTGACTGTCGCGGGCGAGTGTTGTTGGATTACACGACACATAGACCACGCGTTCTGGCGCAAGTTTAACCACATGTGCCATCACGCCCGCAGCCCCGGCGCGTGCCGGATCGAGTAATACCTTGTTAAATCCCTGTGCCGCCCACGGCTGGCGCGACACCGTCTCTTCCAGATTATGCTGAAAAAAACTGACGTTTTTAAGATTATTCGAATCAGCATTATACGCTGCCTGCCGCACTAATGCTGCAACCCCCTCCACACCAACCACATTTTGTACGAAGATTCCTATAGGAAGTGTGAAGTTTCCCATGCCGCAAAAGAGATCCAGAACCCGGTCTTCCGGTTGCAGATCGAGCCAGGCTATCGCCTTTGCCACCATCTGCTGATTCACCGCATCGTTAACCTGAATAAAGTCCTGCGGACTGAAGGTTAGCTTAAGCTGGTGAGAGTGATAAAAAGGTGTCTGAGTAGTTAGCGACGTTAACCCTTCATCACCCGCATCCAGAAAGAGCATCAGCTGATGCTTATGCGAAAACTGTTCCAGTTTTTCACGGTCGTCCGGGTGCAGCGCATCAAGATGGCGCAGGATCATCAGCGGGCCGTTATCCGCCAGCACCAGTTCCACATGACCGAGACGCCTGACGGCGCGCAGTGCACTCAGGCAGTGGTGCAGCGGCACCAGCAATGCCTCAAGTTCGGGCACTAAAACGGGGCAGTGCTGAATATCGACCAGATCGTTGCTCGCCTCCTGGCGAAACCCCATCTGCAGCCGCTGCGCTTTATTCTGCCACTGCAGACCCAGACGGGCGCGACGCCGGTAGCCCCAGGGTTCACCGGCGATCACCTCCTCCACCGCGATCGTCTGCGCGGCGGCCTGGCTCAGCATCCGGCTCAGCGCCTGAGCTTTGCTCTGCTGCTGCAGCTCCACCTCTGCATGCTGCTGCTGGCAGCCACCGCAGCGCTCAAAGTGGGGACAGCGCGGTGCGACACGTGCCGGACTGCGGCTGAGCAGCCGTTTCACTTTCCCCCGGGCAAACTGGCGTTTATCCTCTGTCAGCGTGATCTCCGCCTGCTCACCCGGCAAGGCACCGGCGACAAAAATCGTTTTGCCTTTGTGACGCGCCACGCCCTGCCCGAACGGATCGAGCTCATCGATGGTGACGGTGATCCGCTGTTGTGTCGCCACGCGCTGTTTTGCAACGTAAAATTGCGCCATAGTGTTATCAGTTCTCTTTATCGAAACGACCTGCACGGTGCTGTCGACAGGATGTGCAGGGAGGTTAATGCCGGAGTAGCCAGGCGACTATTATGACCAAATACAGCCTGCGGGCGCGAATGATGATTTTAATTCTGGCACCCACGCTGATGGTTGGCCTGCTGCTCAGCTCATTTTTTGTGGTCCATCGCTACAATGAACTGCAGCGCCAGGTGATCGATGCCGGGGCGAATATCATCGAACCGCTGGCGATCTCCAGCGAATACAGCATGACCTGGGACGATCGCGATGCGATGCGGGAGCTGGTGAGTTTACTGCACCGCCGCCACTCCGGCATCGTCCGGGCGATCTCGGTGTTCGATAATCATAACCAGCTCTACGTCACCTCCAATAACCGGCAGAACCTCAGCCTGCTGCAGCAGGAGGATATCCACGCCCTGCCCGATGATGTCTCCATGGAGCGTCACGGTAATCTGTTGATTCTGCGCACGCCGATCACGGCCGAGCGCTACGATCTGGATGAATTGCCCGATGAAAAGGTCAAACCCTCGGGTAACCCCCTGGGCTATGTGGCGATTGAACTCGATCTGCAGTCGGTGCGCCTGCAGCAGTATAAAGAGGTGTTTGTCGCCACCCTGATGCTGCTCTTCTGCCTCTGCCTTGCGATGCTGTTTGCCTATCGTCTGATGCGTGATGTCACTGGCCCGATCCGCAACATGGTGACCACCGTTGACCGCATCCGTCGCGGTCAGCTCGACAGCCGCGTTGAGGGGTACATGCTGGGCGAACTCAGCACGCTGAAAAACGGCATCAACGCCATGGCGATGTCGCTGACCGCCTATCACGAAGAGATGCAGCACAACATCGACCAGGCGACGTACGATCTGCGGGAAACGCTGGAGCAGCTGGAGATTCAGAACGTCGAACTGGATCTGGCGAAGAAGCGCGCTCAGGAAGCGGCGCGCATCAAATCGGAGTTCCTGGCAAACATGTCGCACGAGCTGCGAACGCCGCTTAATGGCGTGCTGGGCTTTACCCGCCAGATGCTGAAAACTCAGCTGCGCACGACCCAGCGCGACTACATGCAGACCATCGAGCGCTCGGCCAACAACCTGCTCAGCATCATTAATGACGTGCTCGATTTTTCGAAGCTGGAAGCGGGCAAGCTGATGCTGGAGGCGATCCCCTTCCCCCTGCGTGCCACCCTGGATGAGACCCTGGTGCTGCTGGCCCCGTCGGCGCATGACAAGGGGCTGGAGCTGACGGTGGTGTGCGACAGCAGCGTGCCGGACAACGTCATCGGCGACGCGCTGCGCCTGCAGCAGATTCTGATCAACCTGATTGGCAACGCCATCAAGTTTACTGAACAGGGCCATATCGGCCTGCGCGTCACGCAGCGCGTTATGACCCAGACGCGCGTCGAGCTGGAGATTCAGGTAGAGGATAGCGGCATCGGTATCTCTGAGCAGCAGCAGACGCAGCTGTTTCAGGCGTTCCGCCAGGCCGACGCCAGTATTTCGCGCCGTCATGGCGGCACCGGGCTGGGTCTGGTCATCACCCAGAAACTGGTGCGGGAGATGGGCGGGGATATCACCTTCAGCAGCCAGCCGGATCAGGGCTCTACCTTTGTGATTCGCGTGCAGCTGGATCTCAACCCCAACGCGCCCGGTATGCCGCGCGTGCTGGAAGCGCTGTCCCAGTCCCGCATCGCCTATGTCGAGGCGGATGCCACCGTCGCCCGCGCGGCGCTGGAGATGCTGAGCGCCACGCCGTTGCAGATCGACTACAGCGAAACGCTGGAGGGCCTGCCGGCGTCCCACTATCCGCTGCTCCTGATGGCGATGCCGGTCAGCATCAGCCAGCCCGAGCTGCTGAACGAGGGGAGGATCAATGCGCTGCTGGATCGGGCAGATAATGTGCTGATGGCCCTGCCCAGCCCGATGATGCTGCTGGCTGATGAACTGAAGGTGCGCGGCATTGACGGCTGCATTGCCAAGCCAATCTCCCTGACGCGACTCCTGCCGATGCTGCTGGATCTGCACACCCGCCAGATCAGCGAGCTGCCCTTCTCCCCGCGCCTGCCGCTGACGGTGATGGCAGTGGATGATAACCCTGCCAACCTCAAGCTGATTGGTGCGCTGCTGGAGGAGCAGGTGCAGAATATCCTGCTGTGCAGCAGCGCCGAACACGCTATCCGCGAGGCGCGCCAGCAGTCGCTGGATGTGATTCTGATGGATATTCAGATGCCTGACATCGATGGCATTCGCGCCAGCGAAATCATCCGTGGTCTGCCGCTGCACGCCACGACCCCCATCGTGGCGGTGACCGCTCACGCCATTGATGGCGAACGCGAGCAGCTCATCAAAGCGGGCATGAATGACTATCTTGCCAAACCAATTGATGAGAGCAAGTTGAGGCAGCTGCTGGCGCGCTATACGCCCGCGCCGGTGGTCGCCGTGCCGGAACTGCCGCCGATACTGCCGACGCTGGACTGGCAGCTGGCACTGCGGCAGGCAGCGAATAAACCCGACCTGGCACGGGATCTGCTGCGGATGCTGCTGGAGTTTTTACCGGAAGTCCACGCGAAGATGGCGCAGTTTATGGCCACCAATGAGGTCACGGCCCTGCGGGAGATTATTCACAAGCTGCACGGCAGTGCCAGCTACAGCGGCGTGCCGCGCATGAAGCAGCTCTGCCACCAGCTGGAGAGAGAGCTGCTGCAGGCCAGCGATATCGCCGCCCTGGAGCCGGAACTGCTGGAGCTACAGGATGAGATGGAGAACGTGGCGCGTGAAGCCCGGCAGCTGCTGGGCATCGGGTAATCCGGGGCTGGCCGCAGGATCAGTGAAAGCCGGCCAGCTTTAGCGTGGCGGCGACGTTACGCGCCGTCATCGTTACATTTTTGCCGGCCGTGGCGAGCGCCTCATCCAGCGTGCAGATACTGTAGAGCACGCTGAACACCGCATCAATACCATGCTGATGCACCACCCCCACATCCTCCGTCAGGCTGCCGGCGATGCCTATCACCGGCTTGTTGAAGCGCTTTGCCACGCTGGCGACCCCCACCGGCACCTTGCCATTGATACTCTGGCTGTCGATGCGGCCTTCCCCGGTGATCACGAGGTCGGCATCTTTTACCTGCTCCGCCAGCCCCAGCGCCTCCGTGACAATTTCGATGCCGCGCCGCAGTTCTGCCTGGCAAAAGGCGTGCAGCGCCGCCCCCATACCGCCTGCCGCACCGCCGCCGGGGATATGCAGTACGTCGATATCGAGGTCGCGCTGAATAATCGCGGCGTAGTGGGTCAGCGCCTGATCGAGCTGCTGCACCAGTGCCGGTGTCGCCCCTTTCTGCGGACCGAAAACAGCCGAAGCGCCCTCCTTTCCGGTCAGCGGATTGGTGACGTCACACGCCACCTCAATGCGGCACTGCCGAAGACGGGCATCCAGTGCATCAATCTCAATGGCGGCAAGGTCAGGCAGCGCCCCGCCGCCGTGACCAATCTGCTGGCCGCGATCATCCAGCAGCCGGGCGCCCAGCGCCTGCATCATCCCGGCGCCGCCATCGTTGGTCGCACTACCGCCAATGCCAATAATGATGTGGCCGACGCCTTTATCCAGCGCATGCCGGATCAGCTCGCCGGTGCCGAACGAGGTGGTAATCAGCGGATCGCGCTGGGCGGCGGGCACCCGCTCCAGTCCGCTGGCCGCCGCCATTTCGATATAGGCGGTGGACGCATCGCCGGAGAGGCCATAGAAAGCCTCGACCTGGGTGCCCAGTGGCCCGGTCACCTTCAGCCTGACGATGTTTCCTTTCGTCGCCGCGACCATCGCTTCTACCGTTCCTTCGCCGCCGTCGGCGACCGGTATTTTCACGTAGTGGGCATCGGGAAAGATGTCACGGAATCCCGCTTCAATCGCCGATGCCACCTCCAGGGCGGATAAACTCTCTTTATATGAATCCGGTGCGATTACGATTTTCATAGGCAATCCGAGCACAGTTGAGTCATTGAAACGGCGCTGAACCCGGCCGGTTTCCGCGGAGACCGGCACCGGGATTTAGCGGGCGATTTCAACCTTCGCTAACTTCTCATAATAGCAGGCCAGCGCACTGTGGTCGGACGTTCCCTGGCCATCATTACGCAGCGCCTGCATCATCTCCATCACCGCCGCCGTCAGCGGCAGATGCGCGCCCAGCGTGTGCGAGGTATCCAGGGCGTTCGCCAGATCCTTGATATGCAGGTCGATGCGGAAGCCCGGTCTGAAGTTGCGATCCATCACCATCGGCGCTTTCGCCTCCAGCACCGTGCTGCCCGCCAGGCCGCCACGAATCGCCTGGAACACCAGCTCCGGACTGACCCCCGCTTTGGTCGCCAGCGACAGGGCTTCGGACATCGCCGCGATGTTCAGCGCCACAATTACCTGATTGGCCAGCTTGGTGACGTTGCCTGCGCCGATGTCACCGGTGTGCACTACCGATCCCGCCATCGCCTTCATGATGTCGTAACAGCGATCAAACACCGCTTTCTCTCCGCCGGCCATGACGGAAAGCGTGCCTTCAATCGCTTTCGGCTCCCCGCCGCTGACCGGGGCGTCCAGCATGCTGATCCCTTTCTCTGCCAGCGCATCGTGCACTTCCCGGCTCGCCAGCGGCGCAATCGAGCTCATGTCGATCACCACCAGGCCCGGCTTCGCGCCTTCGATAATGCCGCCCTCTCCCAGACAGACCGCTTTCACCTGCGGCGAGTTGGGCACCATGGTAATGACCACCTCGCACTGCTCAGCCACCTCTTTCGGCGAGGTTGCCACGGTCGCGCCCAGTTCAGCCAGTTCAGCTTCATTGCTGGCGTGGTGATCGCGCACCACCAGTGAATAGCCCGCTTTCAGCAGATTTTTGCTCATGGGTTTACCCATGATGCCCAGGCCAATAAATCCAATCTTCATTGCGTGTCTCCTTGCTGCTTAGCGCTTAAATTTGTCGCACAACGCCTGGGTGGCGCTGCGGAATACCCCGAGATCGCTGCCGACCGCCACAAAGGTGGCTCCCCACTCCAGATAACGACGGGCGTCCGCCTCCACCGGGGCCAGAATGCCCGCCGGCTTCCCGGCCGCTCTGGCACGGTCAAAAATGTGTTTAATCACGTCCAGCACCTCCGGGTGGGCGGGCTGGCCGAGGTAGCCCAGCGCCGCAGAGAGATCGCCCGGCCCGACGAAGATGCCGTCCACGCCGTCGACTGCGGCTATGGCGTCGATGTGGTCAACCGCCTGGCGGGTTTCGATCTGCACCAGCACGGTGATGTTGTCATTGATGCTCTGGTTGTAATCCGGCAGGGTGCCGTACATGTTGCTGCGATGGGAGACCGACACGCCGCGAATACCGGCGGGCGGATAGCGGGTTGAGGCGACCGCGCGCCGCGCCTCCTCTTCTGTCTCAACAAAGGGCACGAGGAAGTTGTTAAACCCGATATCCAGCAGGCGCTTGATGATCACCGGCTCGTTGCAGGGCGGTCGTACGACCGGCGCACTGTGGCTCCCTTTCAGCGCCATCAGCTGTGGCACAAACGTGGTGATATCGTTGGGCGCATGCTCCCCATCCAGCACCAGCCAGTCAAAACCGGCCAGCCCCAGGATTTCGGTAGAGATCGGACTGGCCAGCGCGCACCAGCTGCCAATCAGGGTTTCACCCGCTAACAGGCGACGACGAAATCCGTTGGGCCAGGCTGCATTACTCATGGTTGAACTCCTGTGACGACGGCTCCGCGTGAGCCAGAAAGATTAACGAACCAGGCACGGACGTTTGTTATCAAAAGTCCATCCAGGCACTAAGAATTGCATCGCTTCGGCATCGTCACGCGCGCCCAGCCCCTGCTTCTGATAGAGCGCGTGGGCCTGCATCACCTGATCCATATCCAGCTCGATACCGAGACCGGGCTTCTGCGGCACCTGCACCATGCCGCCTTTGATCAGGAACGGCTCTCTGGTGAGACGCTGATTCCCCTCCTGCCAGATCCAGTGGGTATCGATGGCGGTGATCGCGCCCGGTGCGGCCGCGGCAACGTGGGTAAACATCGCCAGCGAAATGTCAAAGTGATTATTAGAGTGGGAGCCCCAGGTCAGGCCGAAGTCGTGGCACATCTGTGCGACCCGCACCGAACCCTGCATCGTCCAGAAATGGGGGTCGGCCAGCGGAATGTCGACCGACTGCAGCGACAGGGTGTGTCCCATCTGTCGCCAGTCGGTGGCGATCATATTGGTGGCGGTAGGCATGCCGGTCGCGCGGCGGAACTCCGCCATCACTTCCCGCCCGGAGTAGCCCTGCTCCGCGCCACAGGGATCTTCTGCGTAGGCGAGCACGCCCTTGAGCTGTTTGCCGAGCAGGATCGCCTCATTGAGCGACCAGGCTCCATTGGGATCGAGGGTAATACGCGCCGTGGGAAAGCGTTTTGCCAGCGCCGTCACCGCTTCGGCCTCTTCGCCGCCGCGCAGCACGCCGCCTTTGAGTTTGAAGTCGTTAAAGCCATATTTTTCATAGGCGGCTTCCGCCAGGCGCACCACGGCCTCGGGGGTCAGCGCCTCTTCATGACGCAGGCGATACCAGTCGCACGGATCGTCCGGCTGGCTCTGATATGGCAGGGCGGTTTTTCTGCGGTCGCCGATATAGAAGAGGTAGCCGAGCATCTCCACGCGGTCGCGCTGTTGCCCGTCACCCAGCAGCGAGGCAACGTTAACGCCCAGGTGCTGACCCAGCAGATCCAGCAGTGCTGCCTCAATGCCGGTGACCACATGGATTGTGGTGCGCAGATCAAAGGTCTGGTTGCCGCGACCGGCCGCATCCCGATCGGCAAACGTCGTGCGCACCAGGCTGAGGGTATTTTTATATTCGCCCAGCGTTTTGCCGACCACCAGCGAGGCGGCATCTTCCAGCGTCTGACGAATTTTCTCCCCGCCGGGGATTTCACCGACACCGGTATGTCCGGCGTTATCTTTGATAATGACAATGTTGCGGGTGAAGAATGGCGAGTGCGCGCCGCTGAGATTCAGCAGCATACTGTCGTAGCCGGCAACCGGGATCACCTGCATGGCGGTCACTTTAGGTGTTGAACTCATCTCCTGCTCCTTATGCTGTTGCACGGCCAAATGCCGGGCGCTTGCGATCAAATGTCCAGCCGGGGATCAGATACTGCATCGCCGTGGCGTCGTTACGCGCACCGGCGGGCAGTGACTGATAGAGCTCACTGGCTTTGTGCACCTGGTCCCAGTCGAGCTCGATCCCCAGACCCGGCGCATCCGGCACGGCAATCTTTCCGTTGCGGATTTGCAGCGGGTTTTTCGTCAGGCGCTGATCGCCCTCCTGCCAGATCCAGTGGGTGTCAATCGCGGTCGGGTTACCTGGCGCGGCCGCACCGACATGGGTGAACATCGCCAGCGAAATATCGAAGTGATTATTGGAATGGCAGCCCCACGTCAGGCCCCACTCATCGCATAGCTGGGCGACCCGCACGGCCCCGCTCAGCGTCCAGAAGTGCGGGTCCGCCAGCGGGATGTCGACCGCGTTAACCATCACCGCGTGGTTCATCTCCCGCCAGTTGGTGGCGATCATATTGGTGGCGACCGGCAGGCCGGTCGCGCGCCGGAACTCGGCCATCACTTCACGTCCTGAATAGCCCTGCTCTGCCCCGCAGGGGTCTTCGGCGTAGCTCAGCACATCCTGCATCCCCTTACAGAGGGTGATAGCCTCATCCAGTCGCCATGCCCCGTTGGGGTCCACCGTGATGCGCGCGCCGGGAAAACGCTGCTTCAGCGCCACCGCCGTGGCGATCTCCTGCTCGCCCGGCAGCACGCCCCCTTTAAGTTTGAAATCTTTAAAGCCATAGCGATCTGCCGCCGCCTCCGCCAGCCGCACGACCGCTTCGCTGGTGAGCGCCTCCTGATGACGCAGGTGATACCAGTCGTGGCTGGCCTGCTCGCCACTCTGATAGGGCAGATCGGTTTTGCGGCGGTCACCGAGATAGAAGAGATAGCCCAGCACCGTGACTTCATCCCGCTGTTTGCCCGGCCCCAGCAGTTCCGCCACCGGCACGCCCAGACACTGTCCCAGCAGGTCGAGCAGCGCCGCTTCCAGCGCGGCCACGGCGTTGACCCGCAGCTCAAAGGTCCAGGCACCATTGCCAAAGGTGGTGAAGTCAGCCGACGCATTCCCTTTGTGCACCTGCTGCACCAGACGATTCATGCGGGCAATCTGCTGGCCTTCGACCTGCGGAATGGCCGCTACCAGGGTCTGATAGATGGTGTCGCCGCCGGGCGCTTCACCCACGCCGGTGTGTCCGGCGCTGTCGGTGAGCACCACGATATTGCGGGTAAAACAGGCGTTGTGCGCGCCGCCAATGTTGAGCAGCATACTGTCGTAACCGGCGACCGGGATAACCTGCATCGCTGTAATCACGGGTGAACTTTGCGTCGTCATGAGGCGTCCTTAACCGACCGGGTTTTCAGTTCAACACGTTTGATATCACCGGCGATCACCAGGAAGCTGAAGGCGGCGACGAAGGCATGGATACCGACATAGATCAGCGCACCCTCAAAGGAGCCGCTGGTGGCGATGATGTAGCCGATAGCGATGGGCGTCACGATGCCGGAGAAGTTGCCGAACATGTTGAACAGGCCGCCGCTCAGGCCACTGATCTCTTTGGGGGCGGTATCCGCCATCACTGCCCATCCCAGCGCGCCGATCCCTTTACCGAAGAACGCCAGCGCCATGAAGAAGACCACCAGCCACTCGGTGTCGGTGTAGTTACACATCACCATCGAGATAGAGAGCAACATGCCGAGCACAATCGGCGTTTTACGTGCAATATTCAGCGAGCCGGTTTTGCGCATCAGCCAGTCGGAGATCACCCCACCCAGCACCCCGCCGAGGAAGCCACACACCGCCGGCACCGAAGCGATAAAGCCCGCTTTGAGAATCGACATGCCGCGCGCCTGCACCAGATAGACCGGAAACCAGGTGATAAAAAAGTAGGTTAAGGCGTTAACACAATACTGGCCGAGGTAGATGCCGAGCATCATGCGGGAGGTCAGCAGCTGTTTAATCTGGAACCACTTTTCGCTCCAGCTCACCCTGCGGCTCTCCTTTTTGACATCCATATTGATCAGCGCCCCGCCCTGTTCCATATAGGCCAGTTCGGCTTTGTTTACGCCGGGGTGGTCGGTGGGATCGTGGATCACTTTCAGCCAGATGAAGCTCAGGATGATCCCCAGCCCGCCCATGAACCAGAAGACGTGTGCCCAGCCCACTTCCGACACCAGCCAGCCCATGATGGGCGCAAAGATCACCGTGGCGAAATATTGCGCTGAATTGAAGATCGCCACCGCGGTGCCACGCTCCTGCGCCGGAAACCAGGCGGCCACGATGCGACTGTTGCCAGGGAAAGAGGGGGCTTCAGCCAGCCCCACCAGGAAGCGCAGCAGAAAGAGTGACACGATGATGCCGAAGCCGCTGAAGATATCGACAAAGCCCTGCAGCAGGGTAAACAGCGACCAGGTAAAAATACTCCAGAAGTAGACGCGCTTTGAGCCAAAACGATCGAGCAGCCAGCCGCCTGGGATCTGACCAATCACGTACGCCCATGAGAAAGCAGAGAAGATGTAGCCCAGTCCGACCGAATCGAGGCCGATATCTTTGGACATCGCCGAACCGGCTATCGAAATGGTGGCGCGGTCGCCGTAGTTGAATGAGGTGACGATGAATAACATCACCACAATCCAGTAACGGGCGTTGGTGCGCTTCTGCACCGCTTCCGCAGTCTGGCTGAAACTATTCATGATGCACTCCTGAAATATAGCGTGAGCTACATTCGCTCTGACTGCATACACATCGCGTTGGGTATCAGAGAGAAGTTGGGTTAAACACGGCGATCTCTTTGGTTCAGGACGGGCTAATACGTCGTGACAGATAACCTGACTTTGGCTAACGGCGCTCAGTATAAAAACAGCCTGTGGCGAGCACATTGGCGTATCGCCCTGGAATAACGGCTGTTATGAAGTGATTGTCTGGCGGATGCACGAAACCCTGCGGCATGGCTCACGAAAGCGGTAAATAGCGCCGCAGAAACCGTGCCGGGTCGCCCTTTCCCCTCCGCTTTGTGAGGCGTTTCACTTGCTTCTGGAGAATCGACCCAAAACAGCGCGGCAGATCGGCGTAATAGTGGTCAGTTGCACAATGTGTGGCCTGCTTCCCCTCTTTATACTGAAGCTGGTTAATACACCGCAGGTAACAGGTCAGATTATGCGAGCCGGACAAGCCGGTGCGCCCGACAGGAGATGAGCGATGAACCCCACAACAGATGAACAGCCGCTCTGCATCAGAGTCCATGAGCATGACAACGTGGCGATTGTGGTCAACACGCTGGGTCTGCCCGCTGGCACGCAGTTTGCGGATGGCCTGACGCTGACGGAACATGTGCCGCAGGGGCATAAAGTCGCGCTGCAGGCGATTCACCAGGGAGGGGCGATCGTGCGTTATGGCGAAGTGATCGGTTATGCCGTGCGGGATATTGCCTGCGGCAGCTGGATCTATGAGTCACTGGTGGCGCTGCCGGAGGCACCGCCGCTGGCGAGCCTGCCGTTAGCCACCCAGGTCCCGCCCGACCTGCCGCCGCTGGAGGGCTACACCTTTGAGGGCTACCGCAATGCGGATGGCAGCGTGGGCACCCGTAACCTGCTCGGCATCACCACCAGCGTCCACTGTGTGGCGGGTGTGGTGGATCATGTGGTGCAGATCATCGAACGGGAGTTACTGCCGCGCTATCCGAATGTGGATGGCGTGGTCGCGCTGAATCACCTCTACGGCTGCGGCGTGGCAATCAACGCCCCTGCAGCGGTGGTGCCGATTCGCACGATTCACAACCTGGCGCTGAATGCGAATTTCGGCGGTGAAGTGATGGTCATCAGCCTCGGCTGCGAAAAGTTACAGCCGGAGCGTCTGCTGACCGGCACCCCCGACGTGCAGGCGATTTCGCTGGATGATGATGACATCGTGCGTTTGCAGGATGAAAAGCTGGTGGGGTTTGGTGCGATGGTAAAGGCGATTCTGCAGGTGGCAGAGCGTCATCTTCAGCGGCTGAATCAGCGTCAGCGCGAAACCTGTCCCGCCTCGGAACTGATTGTCGGCATGCAGTGCGGCGGCAGCGATGCGTTTTCCGGCGTGACGGCGAATCCGGCGGTGGGGTTCGCCTCGGATCTGCTGGTGCGCTGCGGGGCTACCGTGATGTTTTCTGAAGTCACGGAGGTGCGGGATGCCATTCATCTGCTGACGCCGCGGGTCATTAATGAGGAGGTCGGAAGGCGTTTACTTGAAGAGATGGCCTGGTATGACAATTACCTCGACCAGGGCAACACCGACCGCAGCGCCAATCCGTCACCGGGCAATAAAAAAGGGGGACTGGCGAACGTGGTGGAGAAAGCGCTCGGCTCCATCGCCAAATCGGGACGCAGCGCCATTGTGGAAGTGCTGTCCCCCGGTCAGCGCCCCACCCGCCGCGGACTGATCTACGCGGCAACGCCCGCCAGCGATTTTGTCTGCGGCACCCAGCAGCTCGCCTCCGGCATTACGCTGCAGGTCTTCACCACCGGTCGCGGCACCCCGTACGGGCTGGCGGCCATTCCGGTCATCAAGATGGCAACCCGTAACGCGCTGGCCGAGCGCTGGCACGATCTGATGGATATCAATGCCGGCACGATTGCCACCGGAGAAGAGAGTATTGAGCAGGTCGGCTGGCGGCTGTTTGCGTTGATTCTCGATATCGCCAGTGGCAGGAAGCAGACCTGGTCCGATCGCTGGGGCATCCGTAATCAGCTGGCGGTCTTTAATCCGGCACCGGTGACGTGAGCCGTGCCCGGCGTCTCCCTGCCGTCGGCTGGCAGAGAGAGCCCGGGCGAGGCGATCAGAGCAGCGCACCCCAGGCATCGACCCAGGGCGAGGTCACCGCTTCCGGTTCTGGATTTTCGGTGGCATCCACCAGCAGCACCTCACCGACCCGCTGTGCGCCCTGCTCCTGCAGCAGCGCATCAAAGGCTTTGCCCGCGCCACAGAAGTGGTCGTAACTGCTGTCGCCCAGCGCAATGACGCCATAGCGCAGCGCGGGCTGGTGCCCCAGCTGATCCTTTATCGCGTGGAACAGACCGGAAATGGTGTCAGGAAAATCGCCCTGACCGGTGGTTGAGGTGACGATTAGCGCCACATCACCAGCAAAGGCCTGCCAGTCCGCCAGCGTCGGGTCATCAAACAGGGTCACGCTGTGCCCCTGCTGCTGCAGAATCGGCTCGGCCTCTTCCGCCACCAGCAGCGCATTGCCATAAACCGTCCCCACAAAAATGCCAATCTTTGCCATCTGATCTCTCACTTATTCTGAAACGTTATCCTGTCCTGGCGCGGCGTCAAACTCAACCCGCGGCACCTCAGGAATGCAATCCTGCCAGCCAAACTGCGTCATCAGCCTCTGCCAGACGCTATCCAGCCCGGCGCGCAGCACCAGTGGCTCGCCGGTCACCGGGTGGGTCAGGGCCAGACTGCTGGCGTGTAGCATCAGCCGGTCCGCGCCAAAATGTTGCGCGGCGCCCCGGTTCTGACGCAGGTCGCCATGCGCCGAATCGCCAATAATCGGATGACGCAGGTGGGACATATGACGGCGCAGCTGATGTTTGCGACCGGTTTTAGGTGAGAGCTCAACCAGACTGTAGCGTGAGGTGGGGTAACGGCTGATGGCGACCGGCATCTCGACCGTGGCCAGCGACTGATAGTCGGTGACCGCGGGCTGTGCGGCGCGTGCTTCAGTGGCGTGCTTGTCCGCGATTTTGTCCCGCTCTTCAACCAGCGGATAGTCCAGCGTCCCGCTGCTCTCCAGCCAGCCACGCACCACGGCGTGATAGGTTTTCTGCATCTGATGCTGTTCAAACTGCTGAGAAAGCTGGCGGCCAACCTCACTCGAAAGGCCCATCAGCAGCACCCCGGAGGTTGGCTTGTCCAGACGATGGACGGTAAAGACATGCTGGCCGATCTGATCACGCACGGTCTGCATCACAAACACGGTTTCATGCCGATCCAGCCAGCTGCGATGCACCAGCCAGCCGCTGGGCTTGTTGACCGCAACCAGCCACGCATCCTGATAGAGTATCTCCAGCATCAGTGGGCCGCATCCCTGAGCAACGCATCCAGCTGACGCAGCGTGAGCAGCAGCGGCGCAATGCCGGGCTGGTCAGGCACCAGCGCAACCTCATAATAGGGCGCGACGGCAAAGTTTTGCGGCAGCGGATGACCGGCCGCCATCAGGGCGTGCATCCGCGGAATCAGCACCCACTGGAGCCATTGCAGCGGCTCAAGCGTATCGAGGCAGAAGGGTTCACGACTCTCCAGTGCCTCCACGGCAGGCGGCGTGCTCTGCCAGAGCTGGTACTCACGCATCACCGCTTCCAGCTGCTCCAGCCGCTGCGTAATCAATTGTTCAGGCGTCATGCGCCACCTCCGGCTAGCCGTCAAAAAATGGGCGGCAAGCATATCACTTGTTGGCACAGGCACAAAAAAAGGGAGCACTGTATAAACAGTGCTCCCGGTTCGTTTGCAGCCATCCTGCTACGTTAATGCTCCCTGCTCTTCCGTGACAACTTGTCCAGTGCGAACTCCTGTCGCGCATCGTCCTGATGATTCCTAAGCATCCTGGCCCGCCACCTCGTCCGAGGGGCTCCCGTTCTCCATCCTGGAGGTGTCCCTGACTCAATCCTGAGCGATCCTGTTTCATCCTGAAACCTTCCGTGTGCCGTAAGCTCCGTTACGTTCCTGCCTCATGGCTTATCATCATCCTGACGATATCTTTTTCCTGAGCATCCTGCAGTGGGAAATATTTTGACAGAACTCGTTACGCGCACAAGTGACTTACAGCTGAACTTTACAAAATGTGCGGCACAAATTCAGATAATCGCCATTAAGTTGATGATTCACAATATTTTTACATTGCAGCCTTCCGGATGGCTCAGATTTTATATAGCGATCTCTCACACCACGTGTAAGAGATATCTCACAAGCGAGGCGGCAAATCACTGCAATTCAGATGATAACCGGTTGTAATGACTTAAGAAACATCTCAAGATTTTCCGCAATAATCTGGCGCTGTTTACGGCCAGGCTGTTCCAGAATCACCTCGCCAGTCAGGTTAGAGAGGGAGACGATCTCCTCGTCTGACGCCGTCGTGGCGATAAACAGCGTCGGTGACTGTCGGAGGCGGCGCTGCATAACCAGATGCCCAATCAGGTTCTCCTGAAGCCGCAGGAAATCCTCTTCACTCCACACCTGCAACAGCGTCAGCTGATTCTCACCATGACGCGCCGACATGTCGCCGGCAAACTGGGTGGTATAGAAGGCGGTGACTGACGGCTGCAGCTGCAGATCCACGGCCCGCTCTACTCCATCCAGTGTCGGCGGCAGACTAAAAGGCTGCGGCTGCCAGATGACCTGCTCCTCGCGCTCCTCCAGCGCGCAGGGCGACGCGACGCCAGCGAGATCGCGGCTGGCCGGAGCATGACCCCTCTGCGCCAGCCAGTGCTGGCAGTAACGGGTGGTAAAGTCGCGCAATGCGGCGGCAGTTTGCTGCATCATTCATATTCTCACTTCTGATGGGTTACACTTAGCCACTTTGATGAATTCTGGTGGTAACCGCAATGACTACACACGAACAGGATCAGGCACTCAGCAACCTGACGCTGGGCAAGCCCACAGCCTATCACGATCGCTATGACAATGGCTTATTGCAGGCGGTGCCGCGCAGCCTGAACCGCGAACCTCTTGGCCTGTTTCCTGAAAGTCTGCCGTTTACCGGCGGCGATATCTGGACGCTGTATGAGCTCTCCTGGCTGAACAGCAAGGGGCTGCCGCAGGTTGCCGTGGGTGAAGTGGTGCTGGATGCGCATAGCCGCAACCTCATCGAGTCGAAAAGCTTCAAGCTCTATCTCAACAGCTTCAACCAGACCCGCTTTGCCGACTGGGGTGAGGTGCGTCAGACGCTGGAGCGCGATCTCCGCGCCTGTGCTGAAGGTGACGTGCGGGTGGCGCTGTTCCGTCTGAATGAAATCGAAGGACAGCCGATTGGTCATTTTGAGGGGACCTGCATTGATGAGCAGGATATCGCCATCGAGGATTATCGCTTCAACGCTGACTATCTGGCCGATGCCGCAGGCAGCGAAATCGTGGAAGAGACGCTGGTCAGCCATCTGCTCAAATCAAACTGCCTGATTACCCATCAGCCCGACTGGGGCTCGGTGATGATCCGCTACAAAGGCCCGCGCATTCACCGCGAAGCGCTGCTGCGTTATCTGGTCTCCTTCCGCCAGCACAACGAATTTCATGAACAGTGTGTCGAACGCATCTTTAACGATGTGATGCGATTCTGCCACCCGGAAGCGCTGACGGTCTATGCGCGCTACACGCGGCGCGGCGGGCTGGATATCAACCCATGGCGCACGAATGTGCCCTTCTCGCCCGGTTATTCGCGTCTGGTGCGTCAGTAGTTTGCGAGAGCTCTCGCAGGCTGCATGAAGGAAGCGCAGTTCCGCTTGAGCTGGGCGGGCCGACAAGGCTACTCTGGTGATGGCGGCAATCTGCGGGTTGCCGACCAGGGATTTTCGTCACTGCCGTTGCAGTGCCAACACGCACCCAGGCGGGTGTAAAGGAGTTCATTTGATTACCCATATCAGCCCCCTTGGCTCAATGGATCTGCTCTCGCAGCTGGAAGTCGATATGCTCAAGCGCACCGCCAGCAGCGACCTCTATCAGCTGTTCCGCAATTGCTCTCTGGCCGTGCTTAACTCTGGCAGCCAGACTGACAGCAGCCACGAACTGCTCTCCCGCTTTGAAAACTTCGACATCAACGTGCTGCGCCGTGAGCGTGGCGTCAAACTGGAGCTGATCAACCCACCGGAAGAGGCCTTTGTGGATGGCCGCATTATCCGGTCCCTGCAGGCGAACCTGTTTGCGGTACTGCGCGACATCCTGTTTGTCAGCGGCCAGCTCGCCATGCCGGGGCGCTTAACCGCGGGTGAAGAGAATGACTCCGCCACGATCACCAACACCGTTTTCTCCATTCTGCGTAATGCGCGGGCACTGCACATCGGTGAGTACCCCAACACCGTGGTCTGCTGGGGCGGTCACTCCATTAACGCGGTTGAATATCAGTATTGCCGCAATGTCGGCACACAGCTGGGCCTGCGTGAGCTGAATATCTGTACCGGCTGCGGACCCGGCGTCATGGAAGCCCCGATGAAAGGGGCCGCCGTCGGCCATGCGCAGCAGCGCTACCGTGACAGCCGCTTTATTGGTCTCACCGAACCCTCAATTATTGCGGCTGAACCGCCTAACCCGCTGGTCAATGAGCTGATCATCATGCCGGACATTGAGAAGCGTCTGGAAGCCTTTGTGCGTATTGCCCACGGCATTATCATTTTCCCGGGCGGGGTCGGCACCGCCGAAGAGCTGCTCTACCTGCTGGGCATCCTGATGAACCCGCAGAACAAGGACCAGGTGCTGCCGCTGATCCTGACCGGACCGGAAGAGAGTGCCGACTACTTCCGCGTGCTGGATGATTTCATTGTTAACACGCTGGGCGAGCAGGCGCGTAAGCATTATCAGATCATCATTAACGATGCAGCCGAAGTGGCGCGTCTGATGAAGAAAGCGATGCCGCAGGTCAAAGAGAATCGTCGCGAAACCGGCGATGCGTACAGTTTCAACTGGTCCATCCGCATCGAGCCCGATCTGCAGATCCCTTTCCTGCCGACCCATGAAAACATGGCAAACCTCAATCTCTACACCAACCAGCCTCCTGAAAAGCTGGCTGCTGACCTGCGCCGGGCCTTCTCAGGCATCGTAGCCGGTAACGTGAAAGAGATCGGGATCCGCGAAATCCGTGAGAAGGGACGTTACCGGCTGCATGGCGATGCCGACATCATGCACCGCATGGACGAGCTGCTGCAGGGCTTCGTTGCTCAGCAGCGTATGAAACTGCCCGGCACCGCCTACATCCCCTGCTACGAAATCATTAAATAAACCAGGAGGCAGCCCGTCGGGCTGCCCGGACTCTCATGGCTCTTCATCTTGTTATTGTTGATGCGCTGAACCTGATACGCCGTCTCCATGCGGTTCAGGGCTCTCCCTGTGTCGAAGGCTGCGTCGGCGCGCTGCGTCAGGTCTTAGGCCACACCCGCCCGACGCACGCCGTGGCCGTATTTGATGGCGACGCGCGTCATCAGGGCTGGCGTCATCAGCTGTTAGCTGATTACAAAAGCGGGCGTCCGCCGATGCCTGAGGATTTGCAGGCGGAGATGCCGGCGCTGCAGGAAGCTTTTCGTGCCGCCGGGGTAAGCTGCTGGATGGCGGGCGAGGATGAGGCAGATGATCTGGCGGCGACGCTGGCGGTCAAAATGGCCCAGGCTGGCCATCAGGCCACTATTGTCTCCACGGATAAAGGCTACTGCCAGTTGCTGGCCCCGGAAATCCGCATCCGCGATTACTTCCAGAAGCGCTGGCTCGACCAGCCCTTTATCGACGCCGAATTTGGCGTTCCCCCGCAGCGGTTGCCCGACTTCTGGGGATTGTGCGGGATCAGCAGCAGTAAGATCCCGGGTATCAGCGGTATCGGCCCGAAAAGCGCGAAACAGCTGCTCGCAGAGTTTCACACGCTGGAGGGGATCTATCAGCAACTCGATAAGGTGCCGGCTAAATGGCGGGAAAAGCTCGCGGAAGGACAGCAGATGGCTGAAATCAGCCGTCAGGTCGCGACGCTGAAACGGGATCTGCTGCTGGCAGGGAATCTGAACACGCTGCGTTATCGTGGCTGAGTGCCGCAACACTCAGCCCGGCGATTAACGTTCGTCGCGACGCCCCCCTGTGGCGGCCCAGATGCGACGGACATGCACCGTCACCTCTTCGCGATCGTGATAGAGCTGACGCGCCTGGATCTGAGCGTTAATGCCGTTCTCATTCAGCCTCTCCTGAAGCATCGCCAGATTCTGCGTTACCTCTTCATAACGCTTTTTCATCGGCAACTTGAGGTTGAAGATCGCTTCACGGCACCAGCCGTTGACCAGCCAGTCGGCCATCAGATTTGCCACGCGAACCGGTTTCTCCACCATGTCACACACCAGCCAGCTGATATTGGTGCGTGGCGGACGGAACTTAAAACCGTCCGCTTTTTCGTGCATCACCTGACCGGTTTCCATCAGGCTCGGGGCCATCGGACCGTTGTCGACCGCGTAAACCATCATGCTGCGTCTGACCAGCTGATAGGTCCAGCCGCCCGGACAGGCACCCAGATCGACCGCGTACATGCCGCTGGCTAAGCGCTCATCCCACTCATCGGCCGGAATAAAGACGTGAAACGCCTCTTCCAGCTTCAGGGTGGAGCGGCTTGGCGCATCCGATGGAAACTTAAGGCGCGGAATCCCCATGTAAAACGGCGAGCTGTTTTCCGGCAGGGAGTAGCCGACATAACAGGTGCCTGGCGCGATGAAGAAGACATGCACCACCGGCCGTTTCGGGCTTTCGTAGTTGAGCAGGATCTTACTCTCACGCAGGGCCGCGCGCAGCGGCACGGTAAACTTACGGCAGAATTTGGTCAGCTCTTTGGCTTCGTTGGTGTCCGGCACTTCAACACGCAGTTCGCCGCCCTTCTCAACAACGCCGGTCAGCATACCGACAATCGGCGTAATGCGATCCTCCTGCGGCAGGTCGCGCAGCAGTTCGCCCACGACCAGCATCTGCCGGGCAAAGATCAGCTCCTGGAACGGCAGTTCCCGCACCAGACGCTCAGCATCTTCAAACTGATAGCACTCAAAGAGCACATAGCCGGCATCCTCTTTAACTCGCGGAAAACCGTAAACTTCACGTTCTGCCGCTTTGGCGCTGATTTCCGCCGCGCACTCTTTTTCAAAACCGGGACGACAATAGAGTAAAACTTTATTCATGGCGTTCTGCCTTTCGTTTAAGACGCAGCGCGCCAATCAACATCAATACCCAACCGGCGAGGAAACAGATTCCGCCCACGGGGGTGATAAAAACCCAAAACTTCAGATGCGACAGCGCCAGACAGTAGAGGCTGCCGCTGAACAGCACGGTGCCGAGCGCCATCAGCGCACTGCTCCAGTAAAACCAGATATTGGCACGGCGCAACATCGCCGCCCCCAGGCCCATCACCGCGAGCGTATGATAAGCCTGATATTCCAGCCCGGTATGAATCCAGGCCATTTCAGCCGCGCCCAGCGACTGACGTAAAACGTGGGCACCAAATGCGCCAAAAGCCACCAGCAGAAAACCGCTGATAGCCGCAAAAACAAACATGGCACGACTGGACATTAACCGATCCTCAGGGTGCTTTTGCATCGTAATGCAAACAAATCAAGATGTTACTGTTGGTAACGAAAGCGGAATTTTTCTTGTTCGGTTGCGGCTTTTGCCAGGATCCACTGTCGGAAGGCCGCTATTTTACCCAGTTCTGCCTGACTGTCATGACAAACCAGATAAAAAGCATTTTTACTGACTAAGACGTCGTTAAACGGACAGATTAACCGCCCCGCTTCGATTTCGCTCTGCGCCATGACGTTATTTGCCAGCGCCACGCCCTGACCATGAATCGCCGCCTGCAGCACCATGGCGCTGTGGCTGAAGATCGGCCCCTGCTGCACATTAATATGCTGCAGGCCGAGCTGCCGGATATAGGATTGCCAGTCACGACGGGACGCGTCATGCAGCAGCGTAAAGCGCGACAGGTCCATCGGCGTTTTCAGCGGATTATCGCCGGTCATCAGCGACGGTGAACAGACCGGCAGCAGATATTCAGCATAGAGTTTTTCCACCCGCAGCCCCGGCCAGTTACCGCGTCCGTAAAAGATCGCCACGTCGACATCGTCGGCAAGTTTCTCTTCGTCGCGGTCTACAGCCTGGATGCGCACATCAATCCCCGGATAAGCCATATTAAAGCTGGAAAGACGGGGAACCAGCCACTGAATGGCAAAGCTCGGCAGTAAACTGACGGTCAGCGCCCCCTTGGCGCTGCGCGCCTGCAGCTTGCGGGTCGCTTCGTTTATCGCCGAGAAGATCTCTTTAATATCGAGGTAGTAGCTTTGTCCTTCTTCCGTCAGTAATAACGAACGATTCCTCCGTCTGAACAGCTTTAACCCGAGAAAATCTTCCAGAGACTTTATCTGATGGCTTACAGCTGCCTGGGTGACAAACAGCTCTTCAGCGGCTTTGGTAAAGCTGAGATGACGCGCAGCCGCGTCAAAAACACGCAGTGCATTGAGAGGAGGAAGGCGTTTCGACATGGTTTTCCGTATCCGGATCGGCGAAAAATACGCGGGCTTATACAAAGCGTTTACGTATTAGAATTTTTAATCCGAGGCATTATAATTTGTCCGTTGAGGAACCACCAGCAAATACCTATAGTTGCCGCACTTCCTGAGCCGGAACGAAAAGTTTTTAGATTTGTGAGTGAGTTCGCAGATTTTCTGAAAGCTTTTGGCTTGTGGTCGTGATGTTGTGTTTGCAATTTTTTGATCCGACGATTGCGGATCGAACTCTTAATTCCTGTAGATTTACCCTGTCTGTCCATAGTGATTTTAAATAGCACCGCAAATTGCGGTGCTTTTTTTTGCTGCTTACTGGCCCATCTCAACCATCTCTTTGACGTCAGTACGGTTAATCTGCTGCTCGTTGCCATTCGCATCTTTATAGCTGATCATACCGGTATCATCATCAACCTTAGGCTTGCCATCAGCAACAATGGTGCGTCCATCATTGGTATGCATCACGTAATTGCTTGAACAGCCCGCCAGGGTAAAAGCCAGAGTACACACGGCCAGCACTGCGGTAAGTTTATTCATCTGCTATCTCCTTGTAGATTGATTGCATCAAACCACCCGCGTTACGCTAACCAGAGGCAGCCGATAAGTGAGATCGACCAGTGAACGTCCGATCGTTATGCGGGTTTGGTTCAAACCTTGCAATATTCAGCATAACGCGCTTTTCCAGCTTTGCCAGACGCCGACCACGCTTTCAGTGTGGTCCTGATTATTCACACTATGGGCCAGGCATGACCGCATTTAATCCCACCGCATTTCGCCAGCAGTTTCCCGCACTCGCCGACGCCGGTGTCTATCTCGACAGCGCAGCGACCACGCTGAAACCCCAGGCTGTTATTGAGAGTACGCAGCAGTTTTACAGCCTGAGTGCAGGCACGGTGCACCGCAGTCAGTTTGCCGCCGCGCAGGCCCTGACCCAGCGATATGAGCAGGCGCGATCGCAGGTTGCCCGCTGGCTTAACGCCGCGGACGATCGTGAGATCGTCTGGACACGCGGCACCACCGAAGCGATCAATCTGGTGGCAAACAGCTGGCTGCGTCCGCGCTTACAGCCCGGCGACGAGATTGTGGTCAGCGAAGCAGAGCATCACGCAAACCTGGTGCCCTGGCTGATGGCCGCCCAGGCCTGCGGTGCGCGCGTGGTGAAATGGCCCTTAGGGCCGGACCGGCTGCCCGATATCGGCCTGCTACCCGCCCTGCTGAACCGCAACACCCGCCTGCTGGCGGTCGGCCAGATGTCGAACGTCACTGGCGGTTGTCCCGATCTCGCCCGGGCGATTCAGCTGGCGCACGATATGGGTGCCAGGGTGATGGTCGATGGCGCGCAGGGGGTGGTGCACTGCCCGCCCGATCTGCAGGCGCTGGATATCGACTTTTACGCCTTTTCCGGCCATAAAATTTACGCGCCAATGGGCATCGGTGCGCTCTATGGCAAAGCTGAACTGCTGGAGGCGATGGAACCCTGGCAGGGCGGCGGCAAGATGATTACCGATGTCGATTTCACGGGCTTTACGCCGCAGCCGGTGCCGTGGCGCTTCGAGGCAGGAACACCGAATGTGGCGGGCGTGGTGGGCTTAAGTGCCGCGCTGAGCTGGCTGTCGCAGTACGACCTGACGCAGATGGAGCGCTGGAGCCAGCAGCTGGCAACGCTGGCCGAGGAGCAGCTGGCGGAGCTGCCGGGTTTCCGCAGCTTCCGCTGTGGCAGTGCCAGCCTGCTGGCCTTTGATCTTGCCGATCAGCATCACAGCGATCTGGTGACGCTGCTGGCCGAACAGGGCATCGCGCTGCGGGCCGGTCAGCACTGTGCGCAGCCGCTACTGGCGGCGCTGGGCGTCAGCGGCACGCTGCGGGCTTCTTTTGCCCCCTATAATAACCTGCAGGATGTTGATGCGCTGGTGCGCGCCATGAAGAGCGCCGTCGCGCTGTTATCGGAGTTTTGATTATGTGTTCATCGCTGTTAGCGCCACACCCGTTTGGCGAGCAGATTACCGTTGCCAGCCTGACAGAGCGTTTCAGCCACTTTCATCAGTGGGAAGATCGCTATCGTCAGCTGATTCAGCTGAGTCGTCAGCTGCCGGCTCTGCCGGAAGCGCTGAAAACCGCGGACATTGAGCTGAGCGGCTGTGAAAACCGGGTCTGGCTGGGCAGCCAGCTGCGTGAGGATGGCGCGCTGCATTTCTACGGTGACAGCGAAGGACGCATCGTACGTGGCCTGCTGGCGGTACTGCTGACCGCTGTTGAGGGCCGGATGCCTGACCAGCTGCTGGCAGACGATCCCCTGACGCTGTTTGATACGCTGGGACTGCGCGCTCAGCTCAGTGCTTCACGCAGCAGCGGCCTGCAGGCGCTGGCCGACGCGGTCCGGCAGGCCGCCCGTCAGGCGCTGACGGCATCCTGACGGGCTGCGCGCGCCAGAAATTTCTTCAGCGCGTGCGAAACGGCGACAAAGCCAAAGCTGGCGGTCACCATGGTGGCCGCACCAAAGCCAGACGAACAGTCCATTCTCTTTGGCCCTTCTGCCGTGGCGCGTGACGCACAGACGCTGCCATCCGCCTGCGGATAGACCAGCGCCTCGGTGGAAAAAACGCAGTCGATGCCCAGTTTTCCTTTGCTGTTTTTCACCACGCCCAGACCTTTCAGTCGCTCACGCAGCTTTGCCGCCAGCGGATCCTGGATGGTCTTCGCCAGATCGGCGACCTGGATCTGGGTAGGATCAATCTGCCCGCCTGCGCCACCGGTGGTGATCAGCGGGATCTTATTGCGGCGACACCAGGCGATCAGCGCCGCTTTAGGCCGCACGCTGTCGATCGCGTCAATCACGTAGTCGAAACCGGCTGCCATCAGTTCAGCGGTATTATCAGGCGTAATAAAGTCATCAATGCAGATCACGTCACAGTCAGGATTGATGGCGCGCAGACGCTCAGCCATCACCTCTGTTTTCGCCTTACCGACGTTGCCCTGCAGCGCATGAAGCTGCCGGTTGGTATTAGTGATGCAGACATCATCCATATCAATCAGGGTAATTTTGCCAATGCCGGTGCGTACCAGCGCCTCTGCGGCCCAGGAGCCGACGCCACCGATACCGATCACGCAGAAGTGAGCGTCAGCAAACCGTTGCAGCGCATCCTGACCATAGAGACGCGCCGTGCCGCCAAAGCGCTGATGCCAGGCGTCGTTTAACACTTTCATAGTTGAACCTGTTACGTCGTGCGGGCCCGCAGGCCCGCAGAGAAGAAATCAGTTAGCGCCCAGAAGCAGTGAACCACTGTTGCCGTTTTGCGGGCTGGAGAACAGCGGCTGACCGGCCCCCGGCGCGGCTTTGAGCACCCAGACGCGTCCGTAGTGATTATAGAAGCCCGCCAGATGCGCCGCGTCCGGGCCGATACCCTGATAGATATCAAAGTGCTGCCCTTTAATCGCACCGCCCACGTCGAGGGCCACCATCAGGCGCATCTCATACTTACCGTTGAATTTGCCCTTCTCATTCAGCTGTGGCACTTCAGCCAGCAGCACCGTGCCTGCCGGAATGATGGAGCGGTCAGAAGCCACAGAGGCTTTCGCTACCAGCGGCACCGCACTGGCACCGCGCACCGGCGTGAAAGGCTCCGCCTTAAAGAAGACGAAAGAGGGGTTTGTCTCCAGCAGCGCACGCACTTCCTGCGGCGAGTGCTCCTGCGCCCACTGACGAATCGCCTGCATCGACATATCTTCGCGCTTCACTTCACCGCGATCGATCAGCTCCTTACCAATGCTGTGATAACCCCAGCCATTTTTACCGGCGTAACCAAAGAAGCTCATCGGGCGACCATCGCCAAAGTCGACGTAGCCACTGCCCTGCACATCCATCATGAAGTTATCAATCAGCGAGTTGCTGTAGGCGATGATGTAGCGGTCATCGAGTGCGCCACTATAGATAGAGGCACGGCTCGGGAGTTTTGCACCACGTTTGCGCGGCGGCATGCGGTAAATCGGATACTGGAATTCACCCTGGCGGGTGTAGCGCGCCTGCACCACCGGCGTATAGTAACCGGTAAACTGCACATTGCCGTAGTTATCCGTGCCCTCCATCTGCCAGGCGTTCAGCCCGTACTGACGAAGCTGCCGGGTGTCGGCGCCCGCCATCAGCCAGCTCTCAATCGCGCTGTAGGTGCCGTTCTGGCGACCATAGAGCGCAGACGAGGCGGACTGAATCTGACGAACCTGCTCGCCAAAGTCCCGGCCATTGACCGGCGCGCCTTTGGCATTGGGCTGATTCACCAGCGCCAGCGGCTGTTCCAGTTTGCCATCTTTATATTGCTGACCGCGATCGGTCGGTTTAGAGCTACAGGCCGCCAGCAGCGTAATCAACGCGCCAGTGAGTGCATACTTCACCCAATGTAATTTCATTCTCTTCTCTTTTTATAACTGTTCGCCCCGCGACGATAGCAAAGCCCCCGGCAGAATGAAATGCATCCGCTTTGACCTCGCGCGGAACAGTTCAATAATTAGCCAGATGGGGGAATCCTTCAGCAACTGGCTGTTAATTTGGCTTTTATCTGCAAAAAGGGGTTGCATCAATCAGCGCGGAGAGTATAGTGCGCTTCCACGGACGCGGGGTGGAGCAGCCTGGTAGCTCGTCGGGCTCATAACCCGAAGGTCGTCGGTTCAAATCCGGCCCCCGCAACCAATACTTCTGTAGCACTCTGGCAGAAGTGACAATGTGAAAAGTCGCAAAGCGCAAGACGGACGCGGGGTGGAGCAGCCTGGTAGCTCGTCGGGCTCATAACCCGAAGGTCGTCGGTTCAAATCCGGCCCCCGCAACCACACTTTTGCAGCGGTTTCACAGACGTCAGAAAATAAAAAGTCGCAAAGCGCATGACGGACGCGGGGTGGAGCAGCCTGGTAGCTCGTCGGGCTCATAACCCGAAGGTCGTCGGTTCAAATCCGGCCCCCGCAACCACTATTTAAACACCTGAAAGGGTGTTTTTTTGTTTCTGCCGTTCCCCTTCTCTTCTGTTTTCTCTCTTTCCACGGCGAAAAGTCTGCGGATAACCGGGGCTACCCGCACGTTAATTAGCGATGCGCCAGCGCGGCCCCGCTCTCTACATAGGCTTTGATGCCGTTCAGAATCGCCTCCGCAACCTGATGCTGATAGCGGGTGGTGCGTAACTTCCGCTCCTCCTCCACGTTACTGATAAACGCCGTTTCCACCAGAATAGAGGGGATATCCGGGGCTTTCAGCACGGCAAATCCCGCCTGATCGACGGTGCGCTTGTGCAGATGGTTGATGCGGCCCATGCGATGCAGCACCTCTTTACCGAACTTCAGGCTGTCATGGATCGTCTGACGCTGCACCATGTCGAACATGGTGTGATCGAGATAGCGGTCCCCGCTTTTGCTGACGCCGCCAATCAGATCGGATTCATTCTGCGTCTGAGCCAGAAAACGGGCCGCGGCGGAGGTTGCCCCGCTGGTGGATAAGGCAAAGACTGACGAACCGCGTGCCGCCCGGCTGGTGAAGGCATCTGCATGGATGGAAACAAAGAGATCGGCGCGCTGTTTGCGGGCTTTAGCAACCCTGACGCGCAGCGGAATAAAGACATCCTCATTGCGCGTCATGTACGCCTTCATGTTGGACTCTTTGTCGATCAGCGCTTTAAGCCGCCGTCCGATCTTCAGCACGATATCCTTTTCACGGGTCTTATATTTGCCGTGTGCGCCCGGATCTTCCCCGCCGTGCCCCGGATCGATCATGATGACAATTGGTCGATCGCGTCCCGCCCTGCCCGGCAGAGGGGCCTGAACCCCGGCGTCTTTCTCCAGCGCGCCCTGATTATAATCTTTCAGCAGGGCCAGCAACGGATCGTCTTCCGCCTGGTTCTGGGTCGGATAGAGATCCACCACCAGCCGGTGATTGATTCCGGCGACCGGGGCCAGATTAAAGATCTTCGGCGAAACGTTGCGCTTTAGTTCGAGAACGACGCGAACCGTGTCGCTGTCGAACTGGCCGACCCGGGCATGTTTAATAAAGGGATCATCGACCCGCACCAGTTTATTGACCCCTTTCAGGACCGGATTAAGGTGCAGGCCCTGAATATCTATGACCAGGCGTTCAGGATTGCTCAGCGCAAACTGCTTATATTTCAGCTCAACGCTGGACTCCAGCGTCATCCGTGAATAGGTCGATGAGGGCCAGATGCGCACGGCCACAATGTGATTTTTTGCCGCCAGCCCGGTGCGGCTGACGCTTAACAGCAGTAAGGCGCCTGTCCCCTGTAAAAATCGTCTGCGTGAAAAATGGGAATTAACGTCTGACATGCCGCTCCAGCTGCTGAGTAATGTCTAAAAAAGCGCCAGTTAATAAAATGGCGGCGAAAACTTTATCCAATCCCCGGAATGATGTCACCCCGGAAAACCTAAATAATGCAGGCTGTTAGCGGCTTTGACACTCAGAAAAACGTAAATTTTCGTCAGGATTAAGGCTTGCAAAATGGCACGCAAAAGCATAAAAATACAAAAAATACGAATAAACATTCATTGAGGGTTGGCCGTGAAGGAACGTAGTACCGAGCTGGTTCAGGGGTTTCGCCATACCGTTCCCTATATCAATGCCCACCGGGGTAAAACCTTTGTCATCATGCTGGGTGGCGAGGCGATTGAGCATGAGAACTTCTCCGGCATCGTCAATGATATCGGCCTGCTTCACAGCCTGGGTATCCGTCTGGTGGTGGTCTATGGTGCCCGTCCGCAGATTGATGCCAGTCTGGCGCAGCAGCAGCTGGAGCCGGTTTATCATAAGTTTACCCGGGTGACCGACGCGCAATCCCTGGAGCTGGTAAAACAGGCGGCCGGCCGGCTGCAGTTAGATATTACGGCCCGCCTCTCGATGAGTCTGAACAACACGCCGCTGCAGGGTGCGCATATCAATGTGGTGAGCGGCAACTTCATCATTTCTCAGCCGCTGGGCGTGGATGATGGCGTGGATTACTGTCACAGCGGCCGCATCCGTCGTATTGATGAGGCGGCGATTCATCGTCAGCTGGATAACGACGCCATTGTGCTGCTTGGCCCGGTGGCGGTTTCCGTGACCGGCGAGAGCTTTAACCTGACCTCCGAAGAGGTCGCTACCCAGCTGGCGATCAAACTTAAAGCGGAAAAAATGATCGGCTTCTGCTCTGAGCAGGGCGTGCTGAACAGCGACGGCGAGATCATTTCTGAACTCTTCCCGAACGATGCGCAGGCCCGCATCGACGAGATTGAAAAGGAGGGTGACTACCTTTCCGGCACGGTGCGCTTCCTGAGGGGGGCGGTGAAAGCCTGCCGCAGCGGAGTCCGCCGCAGCCACCTGATCAGCTATCAGGAAGATGGCGCGCTGTTGCAGGAGCTCTTTTCTCGCGACGGTATCGGTACGCAGATCGTGATGGAGTCGGCAGAACAGATCCGCCGCGCCAACATCAACGACATTGGCGGCATCCTCGAACTGATCCGGCCGCTTGAGCAGCAGGGCATTCTGGTTCGCCGCTCACGCGAGCAGCTGGAGATGGAGATCGATAAATTCACCATCATTCAGCGAGATAACCTGACCATCGCCTGTGCGGCACTCTATCCCTTTATGGATGAGAAGATTGGCGAAATGGCCTGTGTGGCGGTGCATCCGGACTATCGCAGCTCTTCACGTGGTGAGATGCTGTTGCAGCGTGTGGCGCTTCAGGCGCGGCAGATGGGGCTGGAAAAACTGTTCGTGTTAACCACCCGCAGCATCCACTGGTTCCAGGAGCGCGGCTTTACGCCGGTAGATATCGAGTCACTGCCGGAAAGTAAAAAAGAGATGTACAACTATCAGCGGCGCTCAAAAGTGCTGATGGCCGACCTCACCTGATGTTACCCCTCCGGGGGAGAGCGATCATGGATGTGAACTCTCCCCCTCTCTTCTATCCTGCTGCGCTCAGGCGATCGACCAGACCACTGCGTCGCTGCGTCTGCAGCTGCACGGCGCGCTGAAACACACCCGGTTCGCTGTAGATGGTCAGCTGACGCCGCGCGCGCGTAATGGCGGTGTAAACCAGTTCGCGGGTCAGTACCGGCAGAGACTGAGTTGGCATGATCAGCGCAGTGTGGTCAAACTCCGACCCCTGTGATTTATGCACCGTCATGACCCAGGCGGTTTCATGTGAGGGTAAACGGCTCGGCTGAATCGCTTTGATCGTGCCATCCGGCAGCGGGAAAAAGACCCGGAGGTTGCCCTCATCATCACGCAGCGCTATGCCAATGTCGCCGTTAAACAGGCCGAGCGCGCTGTCATTACGGGTGATCATCACCGGCCGCCCGGCATACCAGCGGCTGCCGATGCCAGGACGACGGAGGCGCTGCAGCTGCATCAGCCGCTGTTCGATGCGCTGATTCAGCCCCTGCACGCCAAAGGGGCCGTCTCGCAGTGCACAGAGCAGCTGATAACGGCCAAATGCCGCAATCACCTCTGCGGGTGAGGCCTGCTCCCTGATCAGCTGCAGGAAGGGCTGATAACCGGCGGCGACTTCATCCAGCATCGCCTGATAGGCTTCCGCACTGTCCAGCGGCTGATAGCTGACATCCTCATAGGCCTCAGCAAACACCGCCCTGACCTCCTCCGCGTCACCACGATTAATGGCTTTTGCCAGCAGACCGATGCCGGATGAGGCGTCAAAACGGTAACTTTTCTGCAGCAGGCAGATGCTGTCGCGCACCGTCGGCGCCTGAAGATCGTCACTGCCCTGCAGGGTGCAACCGGTCAGCTGGGCAAGCTGTTCTGCCCGCGCCTGGCTGTAGCCACTTTCGGTACAGCGGCAGATGTCGCCCAATACCGCCCCCGCCTCAACCGAGGCCAGCTGGTCGCGATCGCCCAGAAACACCACGCGGGCATGCGGCGGCAGCGCGGCAATCAGTTTGGCCATCATCGGCAAATCGACCATCGAGGCTTCATCCACCACCAGCACATCAAGATGCAGCCGGTTACCGGCATGATAGCGCAGGCGCTGGGTATCCGGTTGCGCGCCCAGCAGGCGATGCAGGGTCGTGGCTTCAGCAGGAAAACGCTGACGCTCTTCGTCACTCACGGCCAGATCCTGCAGTGCCCTGCCCAGGGATTCGGTCAGCCGCGCGGCAGCTTTGCCGGTCGGGGCCGCCAGCTGGATCCGCAGCGCGCCGGGATGCAGACGAATCAGCGCCGCGAGCAGTTTCGCCACGGTGGTGGTTTTCCCGGTGCCGGGGCCGCCGGAGATCACCGCCGTCTTGCGGGTCAGCGCCACCGCCGCCGCAATCTTCTGCCAGTTTTCCGGCTGGTCACCAAACAGGCTGTTGAGCACCTCACCGGCGGCACGCATATCCAGCGCGGAGGTCATCTCCTGAGCGGCAAAAAAGTCGGCGACCCGGCCTTCGCTGTGCCACAGACGATGCAGGTAGAGACGCTGATTGCTCAGCACCAGGGGCGTCACCCGACTGCCGTCGCTGACCGCCGACCAGTCAGCAAGACGAGCTGACCAGTTATCGGGCGCACCAGCAGCCTGCCATATCGCCTGAGCCAGTGCAGGCTGTCGGCCGGCGAACAGCCGGGCTTCACAGAGGTTGCTCAGAGGTAAACAGACGTGCCCCTCGCCCGCCTCGGCGCTGACGCAGGCCGCCGCGAGCAGCAGCGCAGGCTGGGATTCAGCGGCCACAAGGCGGGCAAACTGAATATCCAGCGGGCGCAGGAGACGTTTGTCGACTGCCTGCAGCAGCAGACTCAGCATGTCACTCATCCTCTCTCTCCGTTCTTACCAAACAGTGCATCCATCTCCTCCACACACTCTGCGGAGGGGCGGGTAGCAAAAATGCCGTTGTCGGGCGAGCTGCCATCCATCCCGCGCAAAAACAGATAAAAGACGCCGCCAAAATCGCGATCGTAGCGGTAATCCGGCAGGCGATGGGTCAGATAGCGATGCAGCGCCAGCGTATAGAGCTGATACTGCAGATCGTAGCGGTGCCCGATCATCGCCTGCGCCATCGCCTCCTGGGTGTAAGCGCTGTGGCTTTCCCCCAGCCAGTTCGACTTGTAGTCGAGCAGATAATATTTTCCCTGCCAGCGGAAGACCAGATCGATAAAGCCCTTCAGCATGCCCCTCACCTGACGAAAATCCAGCGAGGCAGCCTGCTGAGAGAGGCTGTCGTGCCGCCGCAGCAGCGCATCCAGCCCGGCTGCCGTCAGCAGATTATCGATCGGCAGATAGAACGCCATCTCGATCAGCCGTTCGCTGCTTTTGATCGCCGACAGCGTCAGCCCTTCCGCGTTGAGCGGGGTCTCTAACACCCGCGCGATCCACGTCTCCAGCACCGGTAACCAGCTCAGCGGATAGCCATTGTGCTGCAGCTGATCTTCCAGCCAGATGCGCTCCGGCGGTTCAGTAAAGTCGATAGATTCAAACAGGCCGTGCAGAAACGTACCGGGTGCCGCACCGCGCGGAAAATGGTGCGGCGTCAGTGCCGTCTCTTCACCACTCTCCTCTTCGCCCGCCGCGTCAATATCGAAGCTGGGCAATGCGTCCAGCAGCGGCGAACTGTGGTGCTGCTGCAGGCCGGAATAACTGGTGACCCGCCAGACATCCGTTCGCGCCTGAGTAACGACGCGGCTGCTCAGGACGTCGTCGCCCGGCTGCGCATCCTGCCATCGTTCGCCGGGCAGCAGATCTGCCTCGACCAGCGCAATGCCCGTCCCGGTTAATGCCTGCAGAGAACGGCTGAGCTGCTGCGCATCGGCCGCCTCGCCTTTCTGAATCAGATAGCCGAGCGCGCTCTTGTGCAGATCGCTTTCGCCCTCTTTTTTACGCGTGCCTTTGATCAGCGGCGCAATCCCGACGCTGCAGTGATACACCGAGCGGGTCAGCGCCACATAGAGCAGGCGCAGATCCTCTGCCAGACGCTCCTCTTCCGCCAGCGCCAGGCTTTGTGCATCGCCCTGAACGTCCAGCAGAGCCGCAAAACTTTCGCGGTCGTGGTAAAGCGCACTGGCCGCTTCGCGAAATCCGGCAGCAAACGGAAGCCAGACCAGCGGGTATTGCAGCCCTTTCGATTTGTGGATGGTGATAATCTGCACCAGGTGGCGGTCGCTCTCCAGACGCAGCTGCTGGCTGGCGGCCTGGCTGTTCGGGCGGGCAATCTGCTGCGCCAGAAAACGCACCAGCGCGTGCGGGCTCTCCAGCTGCACTGAGGCTTCCTGCAGCAATTCCCCCAGATGCATCAGATCGGTCAGGCGCCGCTCTCCGTTCTCCGACGCCAGCATATTCTCCGCCAGCTGCCGTTTGATCATCACGTCGCGCAGCATCGGTAACACGCCGCGCTGGTGCCACAGCTGCTGCCAGACGGCAAACTGCTCGACCAGCGCATCCCAGTCGCGTTCATTCTGGCTCAGCGTTTCCAGCGTCGCCGCATCAATGCCAAAGATAGAGGTCGCCAGTGCGCTGCGCAGTAAGCGCTCCTGCTCCGGGGCCTGAATCGCCTGCAGCAGCCAGAGTAATTCACGCGCTTCCGGCGTGGTATAGACGCTGTCGCGGCTCGAGAGGTAGACCGAGGGGATCGCCAGCGCATTCAGCGCATCGCGGATTAAGGTGGCTTCATTGCGGCTGCGCACCAGCACCGTGATATCGGAAGCCCGCACCGGCTGCAGCGCCTCCCCTTTTCCTGCAAAGGCGCGCCCCTGCTGTCCGGCCACCAGCCAGCGGCTGATGTCGGCGGCACACTGCTGCGCCATAAACTGCTGATAATCACTGCTGCCGACGCCCTCACCGGGTTGCAGCCAGAAGCGTAACGCCGGTTGCGGCTGCCCATCATAAATCAGTTTCAGTGACTGATTGGGTGCCGCAGGCTGCACCGGCTGAAAAGGGATTGCCGAGAACAGGAACGGTGACTCAAGCTGCGAGAAGAGGCGGTTAACGCTTTCGACCATTTCCGGCGAAGAGCGCCAGTTCGTATCCAGCGTGTAGTGAGCACTGACTTCGTTTCTGGCCCGCAGATAGGTAAAGATATCCGCGCCGCGAAAGGCGTAGATCGCCTGTTTCGGGTCACCGATCAGAAACAGCGCCTGCTCCGGCTGATTCACATAGAGCGTGCGGAAAATACGATATTGCTGCGGGTCGGTATCCTGGAATTCGTCAATCAGGGCGACCGGGAAACGCGCCCGGATGGTTTCAGCGAGCAGAACCCCGCCGGGCTGTTGCAGCGCCTCATCCAGCTTACTGAGCAGATCGTCAAAGCCTAACAGCGCCCGTAACCGCTTCTCGCGCTGAACCGTGGCGCGGACATCGATCAGCGCCTGAGCAATGATCACATCCCGCAGCGACAGCGGCTCTGCCAGAAACTGGTCGATGGCCTCAAACAGGGCGTGACGTGGTACTTCACCCTTTTTGGTTTTCTCCTCCAGCACCTGCTGGCCAAACCGCTCCAGCTCCTTCGGCAGCTGATAATCCAGCGTCTCACTGCTGGCCCACTGGGTGACTCTGGCGACCCAGTTGGGCAGATGTTTACTGCTGTAGCTGCGCTTATCCACGCCTGAGGCGCTGATGATGCCTTCAACGTCGCGACTCAGCGCCTGCCACTGCTGTTTGATGGCGTTGATGCGCGCCAGATTGCGGGCATGGCGGGAGGCCAGCGTCTCATCGGCCGCGGGCGGTCGTTTCAGTCCTGGCGTTTCCCCCTGAAGCCAGGGACGCAGCGTGGTCAGCAGGCTGTCCGGCCCGCTCCACTCCGCGGCGATAATCCGCGCCACATCCAGCGACAGCGGATAGCACTGGCGACGCCAGAAGTCGGCGGCGGACTGCTTCAGCAGCGCCTGCTCATCTTCGATCAGCTCCTGCTCAAACAGCATGCCCGACTCAAACGCATTCAGATTGAGCATCCGCTGACAGAAACCGTGGATGGTAAAGATGGCGGCTTCATCCATCTGCCTTTCGGCGGCCAGTAGCTGCGCCGCGGCCTGACTCAGATCCGGCATCTGCTCCAGTAATCGCTGATGCATCGGATTGCTGCTTTTGCCGCGGATACAGGCCAGACGCAGCTGGTGGATGTTCTCGCGGATACGGCCGCGCAGCTCGGCGGTGGCGGCCTCGGTAAAGGTCACCACCAGAATCTCTTCAACCGAGAGCGGCCGGCTGTAGGCGTTTTCTTCGCCCAGCCCCAGCAGCAGGCGCAGATAGAGCAGGCCAATGGTAAAGGTTTTTCCGGTGCCGGCAGACGCCTCAATCAGCCGCTCACCCCTGAGCGGCAGCGTTAAAGGATTCAGCGATACGGGGGGTAACTGCGTCATTGGGTCTCACTCTTTACCGGCAGCGACTGCTGCAACTGCGCCACTTCATCCCAGGTTTTCCAGCCAGGCTGCCGGGCATAGTCAATTTTGCCATTGTTACTGCCCGCAATCTGCGAGGTCATGACCATGCCATTATGTTCGATAACCGCCTTGCGGAAAAAGTCTGCCACGCTGGCCGGGGTAAGCAGCTGTACCTGCTCTATCACTTTCTGCCGGGTATCAAACGTCTCATTCTGACGATCGAAGTCACGGCTGTAACGATCGGCTTCTTCATCCAGCGTCTGGGGACGCTGCTGCAGGTCATTGATCATCGCCTGCTGATACTGTGCAAAATCGGCCTGGCTCATGTTGCGCAGACGTTTTTCCGCCTCGGGATAGAACGCCTGGTAACGCTGCAGCAGCCAGTCAGGTTGCCGGCTGTTACTCTGCAGCAGGAAGCCAACGCCCCACTGTCGGCCGACCGGCATCTGGAAGGCAAACACCGCATAGCCGAGCTGCTCTTTTGTGCGCAGCTGATTGTAGAACCACGGCTGCACGATCTGGCTCAGCATGGAGCTGTTGGCCATGCTCTGATATTCGCTGTAGCCCAGCGGAATATAGAGCGCGGCAAGCGCCGAGTCGGTACTGCTGCCCGGCTGCTGCAGATTGGCCTTCAGCGGTTTATCGAACGAGACATACTGACTCTGCCAGTCGCGGGTCGCGTGACTCTGCATCTGCTGTTTCAGTTCATGTCCCAGCTGCGTCACGCTGTCTGCACTGAGGTTGCCGATCACCAGCATCTCTGGCGTCGCATCGCGGAACAGCGCATCGCGGTAAGCTGTCACCTCATCAAGCGTGATCGTGCTGACCAGTCTGCGGCGCGTCTCGCGCTGGGTATAAGGCAGCTGAGAGAGCATCTGCATCGGCTGAATCGCCTGTTCAAACGCCTTGCCCTTTTCCGCCGCCTCCAGCCGTTCCAGATACCAGGATTTTGCCTGCGCCAGTTGCTGCTCTGTCGGCTGGAAGTGGGCATACCCTTCGACCAGTTTCTTCAGCAGCACCGGCAGGCGCTGCGTGAAGCCGCTGGCATTGAACACCAGACCTTCATCTTCACCGGTTGAAAAGCTGATGCCGCCCACCGAAGCCTGCGAATTAAGCTCGTCCAGCGCCAGGCTGGAAAGGTAGTCGTTCAGGCCGAACAGCACCTGCTGACGTGCATCGCTGATAGCGTGCCTGTTGCGTAAGGCCAGGGTGATCGCCGCCTTTGGCTCGCGGGCATAATAGCGGCTGGGCATCCAGTAAATGCGCATGCCGTCGTCGTTAGCCAGTCTGACCGGATGCTGCCAGGTTTTACCGTCAGCGGGCAGCAGCGTGAAGTCGTCCGGAATATAGGGGTTCAGCGCAGGCATTGCCAGCGCGATCTGACTGGCGCGCTGCTGCCAGTCAGCAAAGGTCTGCGGCGTGATTTTCTCTGCCTGATAAGGCGCATCCACAAAGTAGGCTTTTTTGTTGTGCGGCTCCTGCGGGCTGATGTACCAGATACGCGCACGTTGCGGCGTCATCTCCTGCAGGCGGGCAGCGATCGCGGCGGCATCGTACTGATCGGCCAGGTAAGGCGCATCCAGCGTGTGTTCCACCGGCACCCGCAGCATGGTGTCGGCCAGCCACTCAATGTAATCCATATCGCGGGTGATAGAGGGATAGCGGAAGTCGAGCGCCAGTACGTGAGAGACCTCATCGAAATAGCGCTTATCGTCGCCCTGCTGACGCAGCAGATTGATGTAGCTGAATACCGCCGCCACCACTTCATCACGCTGCGCCAGGCCTTTATCCGTCAGGGAGACCGTAATGGCAAACACGCCGCTGTTACGTTCGGTCATCGGGTCGGCGCCGGCATTGACACCGTCCGCCAGCCCCTGCTTCTGCAGCCAGTCGGTCAGCGTATTTTTGCTGCGGTTACTGATTAAGTAGCTGATCAGCGTGTCCGTTTTACTGCGAAAACGATCGCTGTTGTTCCCGATGCGAAATTCAATTTTGAGCTGCTTGCGCGGCTGGGCGGGCACATAGTGAATGATGATGCCCTGCTGCGCATCGGTGACCACCGGCACGTTAATCTCCGGCACGCTGGCATGGTGATTTTTGATGCGGCCAAAGGTTCTGGCCGCAATCGACGCCATCTCCGGCAGCGGTTTGTTGCTGTAGATGACCGCCTTCATCAGGTTGGCGGAGTAATGCGTGTGGTAGAAGTCCAGCAGCGCCTGGTGCAGTTTACTGCCCGGCTTATCTTTCAGGGTCTCTAAATTACCGCCAGAAAAACGCGACGCCGGGTGTGCCGGGTTCAGGGTTTCGGCGCCGACCTGAGCCATGCGCAGGCCATCACGCGCGCGCGCCATGGTCAGCTCGGCATTGACGGCGTGACGCTCGCGGTCAGCGTTGACCGGATCCAGCAGCGGTGCCGCCACGGCATCCGCCAGGCGGTCGACCGCCGGTTCCAGCGCCGCATTTTCCACTTCCAGATAAAAGGCGGTGCGATAAGAGGCGGTGCTGGCATTGTGACTGCCGCCATGCTTTTTCAGGAACTCGGCCAGGTTGTCCGGCTGCGGGTAGCGCTTTGAGCCCATCAGCACCATATGTTCGAGGTAGTGAGCCAGTCCCGCCTGCTGATCGGGATCGTCCAGCGATCCAATCGGCAGCGTCAGCGCCGCCAGCGATTTCGGTGCCACCGGATCGGACACCAGCAATACCGTCAGTCCGTTATCGAGACGGATGGCCTGATAGTTTCGGGGGTCCTGGTCACTTTTGCGAATGGTGTCCTTAACTGGCTGCCAGCCTGCAGATGTCTGCGCCAGGGCGGTGCAAGCCACCAGGCTCAACAGTAGTGCCGCTATCCAGCGTGCGTGTAGCCGCATGTAAACCCCTCTTGTTTCCCGATAAGCCGCCAATTACTGACGCGGCGGCTCAAAGCCAGGCAAAAATTTCTGTGTGTGTAGTCAGTCTGCAAAATGCGCTCTGACCTGCTATTCATCATCCTGATGTGCGGCCAGCACCGGCAAATACCAGCGCTGCGCCGCCTCAGTGATCTGCTGAAGTTGCGCCTCATCCAGCACGCGGCAGAGCCGCTGCAGATAGGGGTCGCTGCCCTCTCCCTCCACCTGGTAGCTGCCTGACCAGGCCGTCAGCAGGCGATTGCGCGCCTTCAGCTGCGTGGCCTCATCCGTGAGTAACTGCTGGCTCTTTTTGTCGTAGCTGGCGGTCAGCCACGCACCGCCACTTTTGCTGAGCAACATCAGCGGCTGACGCAACCCGTCGAGGTAACCGGCGATATAGTCATTCAGGGCGGCCATCGCCTCTGACTGCGGCACGGCAGGAAAACACCAGCGGCTCTGCTGGCGGCCATACATACGGCTGCTGCCGGTGCCGCCCAGCGCGCAGTAAATCAGATGCTCCAGCCAGAGCAGCAGGCCATCGTTCATGTTGAGGACGCCAGGCCGCCAGCGCAGGAGCCCGTCGCTCTGCACCTGCGTCAGCCAGCCGGTTAAGCTGACCTGCTCCAGTTGCAGATTCACTTCCCAGCTCTCGCCGTCGCTGCGCTGGTTCACCACTTCCGCCGCCACTTCCTGCATCTCATCACGCTGCGCCTGCCAGAAAAGTTCGCCAAATGCGCCGTAGGGCAGATTACCGGCGGCACGATGGTGCGCATAGAGCCGCTGGGTATCCTCACCTTCGACCAGGGCATTCAGCAACTGGGCATTGATCTGATAACGCTCCAGGTTGTCGAGCGCAAAAGGTTCGCTGTCGGGCAGCTCATCCTCCTCCAGCCAGAAGCTCACGCCGAGACGCTGGTGGAACCAGGCGCGAACCGGGTGCCGCCAGAAACGCAGAAAGGCCTCTAAGGTGAGTGCATCGATGTCCGGGGCCGTCAGCGGCTGGACAAATTCGGGTTGCGGCTGCCCCGCGCCCTGGGCGGCAGGCAGCCACTCGCGGGCGAAGCTCTGCAGTCTGGCGGCAGGCTGGAAGTTCTCAGCGGCAAACGGCATCCTGCTGTTGAGGTGCTGCAGATGCGCCCGCACCCGTCCGGCACTCTCATCCAGCTCCAGATGACCATCCCCCTCCAGGTAAAAACTCTGTCCGATGTAATCCAGCAGTTCTGTGACCAGCACCGAGGGATAGCGTTCCGTATTATCCTGAATCGCCCGGCCGATATAGCTGATGTAGAGCTGCTGCTGAGCGGAGAGCATCGCCTCAAGAAACAGGTAACGGTCATCATCACGGCGGCTGCGGTCGCCTTTACGGGACTGCTGCTGCATCAGATCAAAGCCTAACGGCGCAAGCGTGCGCGGATAGACGCCGTCGTTCATCCCCAGCAGACAGACCAGCTGGAACGGTATTGAACGCATCGGCATCAGGGTACAAAAGTTGATCTGCCCGGCCAGAAAGCGCTGGCTGATGCGCTGCTGATCGAGCCGGCTGCGCAGGTCGTCGCGCAGCAGCGCCACCGGGATCGCCTCCTCAAACCGCGCATCCATTCCGTACTGAATCAGTTGCTGCCACTGCTCTTCCACCAGCAGTAAAGCGGCCTCGGTTTCCGCGTCAGGCGTGAAGAAGGCGTTCAGCAGTTCCCGGCACATCGGCAGCCACTCCGCCAGCGGGCGGGGTTCCGCCAGCCGCTCACGCCAGTGATTCAGCCGCGCGAGCAGCTCAGCCAGATGGCCCGCCAGCTCACCCACCAGGCCACTCGACTCGTCATAAGGCAGAATCCCCTCCCAGTCGCCGTTGTGGCTCTCCATCGCATAACCCAGCAGCATACGCTGCAGGCCAAAGCGCCAGGTGTGCTGGCCGGTAATCGGCAGTGAGAGGGCTTCAACGCTGGCATCATCCAGCCCCCAGCGAACGCCTGACTCGCTGACCCAGCGCCGCAGCAAACGCAGGCCGCTTTCATCAATGGCGAAGTGGGACGCCAGCGCCGGCACATCCAGCAGCGCCAGCACATCTTCTGAGACAAAACGGCTGTCCGGCAGCGCCAGCAGATGCAGAAACGCCACGATGGCCGGATGCGCCTGACTGGCCCGCCGGTCTGAAATCGCAAAAGGCAGATAGCGATCGGCGGGCGCATTGGCGAACACGGCCTGAATGAACGGTGCATAAGCGTCGATGTCGGCCACCATCACAATAATGTCGCGTGCTTTCAGCGTCGGATCAGCCTCCATCATCGCCAGCAGATGATCCTGCAGCACCTCAACTTCGCGCTGCGCACTGTGGCAGACCTGCACCACGATCGAACGATCCGCCGGATCGAGGAGGCGCTTGCGATCGCTGTGCGCCAGTTCCGCCGCGTTCAGCCCGATGATGGCACTGTCCTGCAGATTGAGAAGATCGTACTGCATGCAGTGCAGCAGGTTGTCCGGCTCAACATCCACAAAGGCATCGATGTCGTCGCTGGCATCCATCTGGCTGAGCAGAAAGAGGTTGTCACGCCCCAGCTTGCCCCAGGAGGCCAGCAGCGGATTCGTCAGTTGCTGTTCACCGGCTTCGTTAAACAGCTGCGGCGCCTGCTCTGCGTCCCGGAACAGCCCACGCGCCGCCTCAGCGTCATGGCGGCGGCGCTGACGGCTTTGCAGCTTCGCCAGGAAGGCATAGTCCTGAATGTCGCCCCAGTAGTCGCGGCAGGGATTGGTAAACAGCAGGTGAATGTCGATGTGACGTCCCAGCGCCTGCAGCGCCTGCAGATAGATGGGCGGCAGTGCGGAGATACCACAGATAAAGACCCGCCTGGGCAGGTTTTCCGGCGTGCTCTTCGCCTGCTCCAGCGTGCGGATGAATCGCGCATAGAGATTCGCGCGGTGCCATTCCGGCTGTCGCAGCGTGCGGGTGTAGCTCACCAGATCGCGCCACAGGGCGGCCTGCCAGCGCTGCGCTTCGCCCAGCCCGTCGATACTTTCGCCGCGCTCCCAGCTGTTGAGCCAGTCAGCGCGATAGACCAGATACTGGTCAAACAGATCCGCCACACGGGAGCTGAGCTGAAACAGTTTGCGCTTGTCGCCGTCGTCATGGAGATAGTGACGTAAGGAGGTAAACTCCTCCTGCTCCAGCATCACCGGCAGCCGGTGCATCAGCTTCCAGCTCATGCTGGCCTTGCTGAAGGCACTCTCTACCGGGATGTCGGGCAGCACGCGCACGAACATCTCCCAGATGAAACTGGCGGGCAGCGGAAATTCGATGTTGGCTGCAATGCCAAAGGTCTGCGCCAGCTCCATCTGCAGCCATTGCGCCATACCCGGACTCTGCACCAGTATCATTTCTGACGCGAAAGGGTCATCCAGAGGATCATGTTTAATCACCGCAGCCGCGAGAATCTTCAGCACATCGAGCTGATTTGAGTGATAGACGTGAAACATGACAACTCCTGTGGTAACTCAGAACATGACTGCGGTATTGCGGCCCTGTCACTTTACCGCGTATCGCTGTTGAAACCCATCAAAAGGGCGTCCCGCAGGCGTTAACATCGCAGTCGGCTCAGGGAGGCATGACGCCCGAAGGGACCGGTGACGTCGGCCCGTTCCAGCATGCAGCCCGCGGGCCCCGGCTGCTGTTGCAGCGTGGATTGCCAGCCCGCAACCTCATGCCCCGCCAGGCGCTGTTCAGCGACGTACCAGGCCTCCTGCTGCGCCCACTGCTGACTGAATCCCCGCGCCAGAGCGCGATGATAGTGCAACAGCGTGCTGCTGCTTAATGCCATTAACAACAGAGCAAATAACACCTCTGGCAGTGAGAAGCCTGCGCCTTTACAGACAGGCGGCGGGAGGTGTGAGCGGGCAGTAGTCAATCCAGCCGTGCGGCAACGCGCGGATCTGATTGTCCCGTAACCGGACCCACTGCCAGACCGCCATGCCACTGCCGCTGGCTTCTCCTTTAAGCAGACCTTCATCTTTTTTACTCCGTTGCAGGCAGCTGACCCAGCCCTGACGCACCTCCTGCTGACAGCCTGAATCCGCATGCGCTGACCAGCTCAGCGTTAAGCCCCATTGCAGCGCAGACTGCGCCCGCCAGAAATCCTGGATAAACTGCTGTTCATCCGCCAGCACGCGTATACCCTGCTCTGACAGCCTGCGGCTGGCGTGCAGCGCCACGCTGCCCATCACCATGATCATCAGAACCATGCCCAGCGCGCTGCTGCCTCGCTGCTTCACAGGTTCTCTCCTTCTACCCAGCGCTCTGTCATTTCGTGCCAGCGTCCGGCCCGCCCCTGGAGCGTGATCCTGATCTGTTCGCCCTGCCGGCTGACGCTGAACTGCTCCACGCGCATAAACGCGGGGTCGGAGAGCCGCTCCCAGCCCGCAGCGTGACACTGGTCCACACCCCGCTGCATCTCCAGTTGCTGCTGTCGCAGGCGATAGCCGTAATAGTCACTTTCGGCATGGTCGACCCCTTCCCACTTTCCATTGCTGTTTTCATCCCAGCGCAGCAGCAGGCAGTTCTCCTGCAGAGTGAGTGCGCCACTGCCGCACTCGCCGTGACAGTAACCGGCACGCCGCACCGCCTTTTCCAGGGTTGCCATCATCTGCTGTAACTCCTGACGCAGCTGTGCCCGCTGCAGCATCCCAGCGTTCTCTGTCAGCAGCCGCGGCAGAAAGCGCCCGGCACTCAGCATCACGACCGCGCTGATGGCCAGGGCGACCAGCATCTCCGGCAGGCTGAATCCGGCGACTTTCAACGGCAGTTCTCCTCATCGTTCAGGCAAAGACGGATACGGGCTCTGGCGGAGATAATCAGCCAGATGCGCCCGGCAGCATTGCCCAGCTCAATGCTGCCCGCCCTGGCAACATTACGACGACCATAGAAGCCCGGTTCACCACGCAGCCTGTACAGCGTTACCCCGGCATGGGGAGCGATGAAATGGAGCCGTTTTCCGCCGTCACAACCGGCCGCAGGCAGGCGGCCTGCCCCGATGCACCAGGGGATGCCCGGCTGCGACCACAGGATCAGGTCACGGTTTTGCCGGTTGGCCTGCGCACGCAGCCGCAACAGGAAGCCCTGCAGTTGCTGTGCGCTGTCGCGCAGTTGCTGCCGCTGTTGCCAGCGCTGCCAGCCATGCAGTGCGGCAAGGCTCAGCATGCCGGCAATCACCATCACCAGCAGCAGCTCCGGCAGGGTAAAACCCCGAACGTTTGCACTTTTCATGGCATCAGACTGGCGGGAATGAGCGGGTGAGACAAGCCGCAGCGTCACGGGCTGGAGAGGCTGTCGCAGAGAACCGGCGTGACAGACAGGCAATCTCAGGAAGCGTGCGCGCGATGCCGCAGATGTTCCGGACAACAGGTAAAAAAAAAGCCCCGGCGGAGTGCGCCAGGGCTTGATGTTTATCGCGGGTCAGATGGCGACGGGGGCTTTGATCGCAGGATGCGGATCGTAGCCTTCAATCTCAAAATCGTCGAACTGATAGTCAAACAGTGACGCCGGTTTGCGTTTGATAACAAGCTTCGGCAGCGGACGCGGTTCACGGGTCAGCTGCAGACGCGCCTGCTCCAGATGATTGCTGTAGAGGTGCGTGTCACCGCCGGTCCAGACGAAGTCACCCACCTCCAGATCGCACTGCTGCGCCACCATATGCACCAGCAGCGCATAGCTGGCGATATTAAACGGCAGGCCCAGGAAGATGTCGCACGAGCGCTGATAGAGCTGGCAGGAGAGCTTGCCGTTCGCCACATAGAACTGGAAGAAAGCATGGCAGGGTGCCAGCGCCATCTGGCTCAGTTCGCCGACGTTCCAGGCTGAAACGATGATCCGGCGTGAGTCGGGATCGCGCTTCAGCTGCTCCATCACCTGGCTTAACTGGTCAATTTCCTGACCGCTGGCCGTACCCCAGCTGCGCCACTGTTTGCCATACACCGGGCCGAGATCGCCCTGCTCATCGGCCCACTCATCCCAGATGGAAACCTTGTTATCTTTCAGATAACCGATGTTGGTGTCCCCTTTCAGGAACCACAGCAGCTCATGAATGATCGAGCGGATGTGGCATTTCTTGGTGGTGACCAGCGGAAAACCATCCTGCAGATTGAAACGCATCTGGTGACCAAAAATTGAAAGCGTACCGGTGCCGGTACGGTCAGCTTTTGGCGTGCCTTCGTTCAGCACATGCTGCATCAAATCCAGATACTGTTTCATTTTTCCTCGCGAAATTGTGGCTGCGGGCGACGACGATACGCCCAGATCATCATAATTATACCGGCAATAATCATCGGCACAGAGAGGATCTGTCCCATACTGATACCGCCTTCAAACAGGCCCAGCTGAGCATCCGGCTGGCGGAAGAACTCAACGATAATGCGGAATGCGCCATAGCCGATCAGGAACAGGCCAGACACGCTGCCCATCGGACGGGGCTTACGGATAAACAGGTTCAGGATGATGAACAGCACTACGCCTTCCAGCGCCAGCTCATACAGCTGCGACGCATGACGTGGCAGCACGCCGTAGGTGTTGAGCAGCGCCTGATATTGCGGATTGGTGGCGGCCAGTGCCACATCTTCGCTGCGGGAGCCGGGGAACAGCATCGCATAGCGGAAGTTCGGATCGACACGACCCCAGAGTTCGCCGTTGATGAAGTTACCGAGACGCCCGGCACCCAGACCAAACGGGATCAGCGGTGCAATAAAGTCGGAGACCTGGAAGAAATTACGTTTAGTCCGGCGGGCAAAAATCAGCATCACCACAATCACCCCGATCAGGCCACCGTGGAATGACATGCCGCCATCCCAGACTTTGAACAGATAGAGGGGATTTTCCAGGAAAAGCGGCAGGTTGTAGAACAGCACATATCCAATGCGTCCACCCAGGAAGACGCCCAGGAAACCCGCGTAAAGCAGGTTCTCAACTTCCTCTTTTTTCCAGCCGCTGCCAGGTTTGTTAGCACGGCGTACCGCCAGCCACATGGCGAAAACAAAGCCCACCAGATACATCAGACCGTACCAGTGAAGCGAAACCGGTCCAATCGAGAAGATCACCGGATCGAACTGCGGAAATGCAATATAGCCGTTATTCATCTTTCACCGTCTATTTTTCTACCCTGAAAAGGGGCGTTGTCAGGCACATAAATTAAGGCTGCGCATCATAGCACAGCCGGTTTTTTGAATTGTCGTGCAAATGTAAACACGAATAACGCGCAGAGGCAGAACGTGAAGAGCGTGAGCACCCGTCCGGGACAGGACGAAAATTCAGTCTGTCAGGATGGCGCTTAGCGCCCGCCGCGAATCAGGCCACCCAGGCCGCGCCGCTCCATAAAGGCCGACACCACATGGCGCACTTCGGTGGCGGTATGCGCATTCATTCCCTGCTCGCTGAGCTTCTGCGTTTCTTCGTGATCCAGATGACGCAGCAGATATTTCACCCGCGGGACGTTTTTACCGTTCATGCTGAGATGGCGATACCCCAGCCCGACCAGCAGCGCCACGCACATCGGATCGCCTGCCATTTCACCACACAAACACAGTTCAAGATTCGCGAGACGGGCTTCCTGCGCGATGGCATTCAGCGCGCGCAGCATCGCCGGATGCAGCGAGTCGTACAGGTTCGCGACGCGGGTATTGTTGCGGTCTACCGCCAGCAGATACTGCGTCAGGTCGTTGGTGCCGACCGAGATAAAATCGATCCGCGACGCCAGATGCGGGATCATAAACAGCATGGAAGGCACTTCGATCATCACCCCAATGCGCGGCGCGGGGATCGGGTAGCCCAGCATCTCCTCCACTTCGCGACCGGCGCGATCGATCAGCCGTTTCGCGTCGTCGATCTCGTCGATGTGACTGATCATCGGCAGCAGAATGCTGAGATTGCCGGATGCCGCATTGGCGCGGAGCATGGCGCGCACCTGCACCAGAAAAATTTCTGGCTGATCGAGCGTCAGGCGGATGCCGCGCCAGCCCAGGCAGGGGTTCTCTTCACTGATCGGCATATAGGGCAGCTGCTTATCCGCCCCGACGTCCAGCGTTCGCAGCGTGACCGGCTTGTTGTGAAACAGCTGCAGCATGCCCTGATACTGCGCCACCTGCTCCTCTTCCGACGGGAAACCGTTCTGCAGCATAAACGGAATTTCGGTGCGGTAGAGCCCGATGCCATCCACCCAGCTGCCGAGCGCCTGCTCATGCTCCGGGCTTAATCCGGCATTGAGCATCACCTGCACCCGCTCGCCACTTTTCAGTTCACCCGGCTGATCGACAACCCCTTCCGCCATCCTGCTCAGCGCATTCTCTTCGCTGATCAGGCGCTGATACTCCTGCACCAGCACCGGCTCCGGATCGATCAGCAGCTCACCGCGATAGCCATCGACAATCAGCAGACGTTTGTTGAGCTGATGCGGCTGGATATCCGCGCCCATCACGGTCGGGATCCCCATCGCCCGGGTCAGGATCGCCGCATGGGAGTTGGCTGCGCCATCCCGCACCACCACGCCTGCCAGCCGCTCCTGCGGCAGCTCAGCCAGGGTCGTTGCGGTCAGCTCATCGGCCACCAGCACGAAGCGTTCCGGCCAGGCATTGGTGCCGACCAGCGAGTCATCAAGGTGAAACAGCAGACGCTGGCCCAGCACCCGCAGATCGCCTGCGCGTTCACGCAGATAGTTATCCGTCAGGCTGGCGAACTGCTTAGCAAACTTCTCGATTACCTGTCTGACCGCCCACTCGGCGACCGATCCGCGTTCGATCTCATCAAACAGATCTTTCTTCAGCCGGGCATCGGTCAGCAGGTGGGAGTAGAGGTCGAAAATGGCCGCGCTCTCTTTCTGTGCGCTGGCGCTGAACCGTTTACTGAAGCGGCGAAATTCACTCGCGGCTTCGGTCATGGCGATTGACAGTCGCTCGCGCTCACGCTGCACATCCAGCGTGGAGGCGGCGGAAACCTGATCGAGCAGCGGCTGCGTCTCATCGACCCAGCCAGGTGCCACCGCCACGCCAGGCGCGGCCGCAATCGCGCGTACCCGCGTCTGCCGGAACTGACCAAACAGCTGGCCCATCTGAGACTGCGACAGCAACGCCGCCATCTGGGTCGCCAGGGTGACCAGAAACGACTCTTCGCTTTCATCAAACTGACGGTGTTCGCGCTGCTGCACCACCAGCACGCCAAGAAGCTGACGGCGGCTGATAATGGGCACGCCGAGGAAGGAGCGATAGCGCTCCTCTTTCACTGCGGGGATATATTTGAAGCTGGGGTGGCTCTGGGCGTCCGCAAGGTTAATCGGCTCGGCCAGACGGCCCACTAAACCAACGATCCCCTCATCAAACGCCAGCGTCACAGTGCGGCCACGCGGTTTTTTGAGTCCGCGCGTCGCCATCAGGTAATAGCAGCGACGATCGTGGTCGGCGAGGTAAACGGAACAGACTTCCGTTTCCATCGCCAGACAGATCTCATTGACCAGAATGTCGAGTGCTTCATTGAGACGCGGCGCACTCGCCACTTTTTCTACAATTTCGCGCAACTGAGTGAGCATAAAGGGCGTGGCCTATCCTCTCTTACGTCGATGGGCAGGATTGTTTCGCTGCCCCGCACTCTCCTGCATAGACATCACCACGCCAGCGAATTCCTTCATCACCCGGCGGTAGACGTCGCGTTTAAAGGAGACAACCTGACGCACCGGATACCAGAAACTGACCCAGCGCCAGCCATCGAACTCCGGCGTGCTGCTGTGCTGCACATTGATATCCGCGTCATTACACATTAACTGCAGAAGAAACCACTTTTGTTTCTGGCCGATACATACCGGCTTTGTGTCCCAACGCACCAAACGTTTTGGCAACTTGTAACGCAGCCAGTTACGGGTAGAGGCAAGTATTCGGACATCTTTCCGGTGCAATCCGACCTCTTCAAACAGTTCGCGATACATCGCCTGTTCTGCGGTTTCACCGGGATTGATGCCTCCCTGAGGAAATTGCCAGGAGTGCTGTCCAAAGCGCCTGGCCCATAACACTTGTCCCTGCCGGTTACAGATTACGATACCAACATTCGGGCGGTAGCCATCATCATCGATCACCGGACTACCTCAAAGCAAAATTTGAATAAGCTGATTGTTTCACACTCCTTACAGGCGGTAAACCACTGGATTCATGGGGGGTTGCGCCGTCTTTGTCGGGATAACTCACAGAAAATGGTAAAGTTATGAACAGCAATCAGAAAAATGGTCGATCTTATTCACCTTTTCTGTGGATAGCTTTGTGCAGAACACGGGAGTTAACTGAATAACCTTTTCAGCGCACTCTGAACCGCTGAAAAGAGACCGCATTTTATACCGTTGATTTAAAACATAATAACTTTAATTTCGCCACGTTAATGCGTTTCCTGGCAGGCGGATAAATTCACGCCCGCTGACAATCGGTTAAAATATCACCACACCGCTTTTTATCCACAGAGAATCGCTCAGGGTTAGGCCAGAGCGACGAAATTATGGTCAGATCGTGAAAAGTCAAGGCTGTAAATGGAACCAGTACCGCATCGGGAAGGGGGTTATCCCATTTTTCTGTGGATAACCGGGCTGGAGATCCTGTTCATTGTTGCGGGTAAGCCGGGATAACCCTGGCAGCCTGAGGGTGACATCCTGCAGATCCACTAAAAAAAGCACGATCTATCATGTTATTATCGAAGCCCGATAGGGTTTATTTCAGCCGCACAGGTTACCCTCTTTTTATTGTTCAAATTTTAACCAGCAAGAGTTATCAACATGAGTCACCCGCCAGGCCCGCCTGAAAATGAAGCCAGCCTGCTGGCCCGGGCGCAGGAGTTAGCCGGATTAACACTGGAAACGCTGGCCGCTCGCGCCGGGCTGCCTATGCCTGCCGATCTTAAACGCGATAAAGGCTGGGTCGGGATGCTGCTGGAGTGGCATCTGGGCGCCAGCGCAGGCAGCAAAGCGGAGCAGGACTTTGCCCATCTGGGTATCGAACTGAAAACTATTCCGATTGATGCACAGGGCAAACCGCTGGAAACCACCTTTGTCTGCGTCGCCCCCCTGACCGGTAACAGCGGCGTGACCTGGTCGAACAGCCACGTGCGGCACAAGCTGGCGCGGGTGTTATGGATCCCGGTGGAAGGCGAGCGTGAGATTCCACTGCGGCATCGCCGTGTCGGCGCGCCGCTGTTGTGGAGCCCGGATGCAGAGGAGGAGGAGATGCTGCGTCAGGACTGGGAGGAGCTGATGGATATGATCGTGCTGGGTCGCGTTGAGCAGATCACCGCCCGGCATGGCGCCTGGCTGCAGATTCGACCCAAGGCCGCCAACAGTAAAGCGCTGACGGAGGGCATTGGCGATCAGGGCCAGCCGATCATGACCCTGCCGCGCGGTTTCTATCTGAAGAAAAGTTTCACCGGCCCCCTGCTGGCGCGTCATTTTCTCCTCTGAACTCCCCCGCCCTGGCGGAAATGTCGCAATTTTGTGGGTGATCGGTGCAGCCATTGCGTATAATCGCCGTTTACTTTTCGTTTAGGATTGAATGTCGGTATGTTTGAGTGGATTTCCGATCCCAACGCCTGGCTGGCGCTGGGTACCCTGACCATCCTTGAGGTGGTGCTGGGTATTGATAACATCATTTTCCTGTCACTGGTGGTCGCGAAACTGCCTAAGCACCAGCAGGCAAGCGCCCGTCGCATTGGCCTGATGGGCGCAATGCTGATGCGTCTGGCCTTACTGGCCTCAATCGCGTGGGTTGCCCGTCTGACTAATCCGCTGTTTACGCTGCTGGATCACCCCTTCTCGGCACGCGATCTGATCCTGCTGTTCGGTGGCCTTTTCCTGCTGTGGAAATCGAGCATGGAGATCCATGAAACGATTGAAGGCGGCGAAGGGGAACACAATACCCGCGTTCACTCCTTCCTCGGCGCGATTGTGCAGATCATGATGCTCGACATTATTTTCAGCCTGGACTCCGTTATCACCGCCATCGGCCTCTCCGATCATCTCTTCATTATGATGGCGGCAGTCGTGATCGCGGTGCTGCTGATGATGTTCGCGGCGCGGGTTATCGGTGAATTTGTCGATCGCCATCCGTCAGTGAAAATGCTGGCCCTCTCTTTCCTGATTCTGGTCGGTTTTACCCTGATTCTGGAGAGTTTTGCGGTCCACGTACCAAAAGGTTACATCTATTTCGCCATGTTCTTCTCAATGGCGGTTGAGTGCCTTAACCTGATGCGCAGTAAGAAAAAGCCCGCCTGATAAAGTCAAGGGCGAGCCTGCTCGCCCGGATATTTTCAGAATTCTGCGATTAATCCTGCCGGCAAAACCATTTATTACTACACTTTTTGCACTTGACGATTTGTGAGGGGAAGGCGTGATGAAAGGGCTGGCAGGATTAGCAGCGGTAGTGATAACCGCAGCGTTATTAAGCGGATGCAGTTCAGATTATGTGATGGCGACCAAAGATGGCCGCATGATTATGACCGAAGGCAAGCCGAGCATTGATAAAGAGACCGGCCTGGTGGAATACACCGATCAGTCAGGTCACGCAGTGCAGATTAACAGCGATGAGGTTTCAACGATCATTGAACGTTAAGTGCCTGATTTAATCATCTGCCACCCATTCTGCGCTGGCAGATGATTTCCCCGATTTTTCCCCCTTCCTTCCCCGCCATGGCTCGCGCTATAGTCCCTCAGGACACAACATTCCATTCGCTCTATTCCCGATAAAGAAAAGGAAGCTGGCAATGCACTATCATCGTATTCCCCACAGCACGCTGGAAGTGAGTCAGCTGGGGTTGGGCACCATGACGTTCGGCGAACAGAACAGCGAAGCTGACGCGCATGCTCAACTGGATTTGGCTATCCGTTCCGGCATCAACTTTATTGATACTGCCGAGATGTATCCGGTGCCACCGCGCCCGGAAACCCAGGGTCTGACCGAACAATATATTGGCAGCTGGCTGAAACAGCGCGGCAGCCGCGACAAAATCATTCTGGCCAGCAAAGTCGCCGGCCCTTCCCGTGGCAACGACGCCTCAATCCGTCCGGACATGGCGCTGGATCGCAAAAACATCCGTGCCGCCCTCGACGCCAGCCTGAAACGGCTGAACACCGACTATCTGGATCTCTACCAGCTGCACTGGCCGCAGCGCCAGACTAACTTTTTTGGCAAGCTCGGCTATCAGTACAGCGAAACCACCGCGCAGGTAACCCTGCTGGAGACGCTGGAGGCGCTGACCGAACAGGTGCGGGCAGGAAAGATTCGCTATATCGGGGTCTCGAACGAAACGGCGTGGGGGGTGATGCGCTATCTGCAACTGGCGGAGAAGCATGAGCTGCCGCGCATCGTCAGCATTCAGAACCCCTACAGTCTGCTGAACCGCAGTTTTGAAGTGGGTCTGGCCGAAATCAGCCAGCATGAGGGCGTTGAACTGCTCGCCTATTCGAGCCTGGCGTTTGGTACGCTGAGCGGTAAATATCTGAATGGCGCGCAGCCTGCGGGCGCACGCAACACCCTGTTCAGCCGCTTCACCCGCTACAGCGGTGAGCAGTCACAGCAGGCGATTGCTGAGTATGTGGCGCTGGCCCGACAGCATCAGATTGACCCGTCGCAGATGGCCCTCGCCTATGTGCGTCAGCAGCCGTTTGTCGCCAGCACGCTGCTGGGTGCCACCACCCTTGAGCAGCTGCAGACAAATATCGACAGCTTCAATCTGACCCTGAATGCCGAGATTCTGGAAGGGATTGAGGCGATTCACCGTCGTTTTACCTACCCGGCTCCCTGAGTGCGACTGCCAGCTGCCGCAGAGGCGGCTGGCTTCTCTCACAGCGTGCGGCAGTAGAGCGAGACAGGCTTGTCAGGATACTCCAGCGCCTCTCCCGCCGCCTGCCAGCCAAACCGTTCGTAATACCCTCTGAACGCCGACCAGAGCCACAAGCGTGGAAAGCCCCGCGCCTTTGCATATCCGATAACGTGCTGCTGCAGCGCCTCGCTGACTCCTCTGCCGCGCGCCAATTCATCCACATAGAGCGCCGCCAGCCAGGGGAAGAGATCCTGACGACTGATCAGATCGCAGCGCCAGAGTCCCACTGTTCCGATCGCCCTGCCCGCTTCCACGGCCACAAAGGTGACGGGAAACTCTGCCCCCGTCAGGCTGCTGTTAACCACGCTGGCGAAGAACGCCCGGCTGCTGGCCTCACCGAATGCCCGCCACTGCCAGTCAGTAACCTGATCGGCAAAGTGGGGCGCGTCGCTGAGCAAGACAATCTCCATCTCCCGCTCTCCTCTGAAAAATGCTGACGCGATAAGCCCGCGTACAGGCCGTCCGGTCGTACTGTATCGCTTATTCGCCAATCTCCAGTGCCAGCAACGACTGAATGGTCTGCGCACGGCGGATTTCGCGCGGCTGGCCCTGTTCAAACAGCACTTCCGGGATTAACGGACGGCTGTTGTAGTTTGAGGACATCGAGGCACCATAAGCGCCCGTGTCGTGAAACACGAGGTAGTCGCCGACGCTGGCCGCCGGGATCGCACGCGGTTCTACCATACCGCCTTCCAGCTGGGTAAAGACATCGCCCGACTCACACAGCGGCCCCGCGATGACGGTGTCGATCGTCTGCCGATCATCAATCGCCCGCTCATCACCCGCCATCAGCGAGATGTGGTGATAGCTGCCATACATGGAAGGACGCATCAGGTCACTGAAACCGGCATCGACCAGCACAAAGTGACGGCTGCCCATCGACTTGACCGCCCTCACCTGAGAGACCAGCACACCTGACTCAGCCACCAGGAAACGGCCCGGTTCAATCTCCAGCTTGACCGCGTGCCCCAGATGCTGAGCAATCCGCTGCCGGGCCGCATCCCACAGGCCGAAATAGTGATCGGTGTCGATCGCCTCTTCGCCAAAGCGATAAGGGATAGAGAGGCCGCCGCCCGCAGAGATTGCCGTCAAATCCTGACCGGACGCCATAACCAGTCCGACCATCGCATCGCAGACCTGCTGCAGGTGCGCATAATCGACACCCGACCCGATATGCATATGGATGCCCACCAGCTGCAGGCCGTGCTGCTCAATGGCGGCCAGCGCCGCGGCTAAATCACCGTGCCAGATACCGTGCTTGCTGTTTTCGCCGCCGGTATTGGTTTTCTGGCTGTGACCATGACCAAAGCCAGGATTGACCCGCAGCCACACTGCGTGACCGGGTGACACTGCGCCAAGCTGATGCAGCATATCGATTGAACCGGCGTTCACCGGAACCTTCAGCGCCGCAACCCGCTCCAGCGTCGGCTGGTCAAACAGATCGGCGGTAAAAACAATCTCATCGCCACCCGGCTGGTAGCCTGCCGCCAGCGCACGTTCGATTTCACCCAGCGAAACCGAATCCACTTTGACCCCCGCCGCCCGCATCAGGCGCAGGATATGAATATTTGAGCAGGCTTTCTGCGCAAAACGTATGACGTCAAACGCCTGCAGCTGCGCAATGCGCGCCTGAATAATCTGCGCGTCATAGGCCCAGAAAGGTCCGGCGTAACGGCGGGCCAGCGGCAGCAGATGAGCGGCGTTGAGGGTGGTTTCGGTACTCTGTAAGGAACGTGGCATAACAATTCTCCTGTGGCGATAGTTCCATTAAGCCAGAATCATGCCATAGCGAAAAATATCTGTTTTAATAGCATCTATGCAGAATGGATATAGGGTGGCGACATGGCGAACATCAACTGGCGGCATATTGAAATTTTTCATGCGGTGATGACCAGTGGCAATCTGACTCAGGCCGCCACGCTGCTGCACACCTCTCAGCCGACGGTGAGCCGGGAGCTGGCGCGGCTGGAGCAGCAGCTGGGACTACAGCTGTTTGAACGGGTACGCGGCCGGCTGCAGCCGACGGTGCAGGGATTGCGCCTGTTTGAAGAGGTGCAGCGCTCCTGGTACGGTCTGGATCGCATCCGGGAAGCCGCAGAGGGACTTCGCCAGTTTCGTCAGGGCGAGCTGTCGATTGCCTGCCTGCCGGTTTTTTCTCAGTCGCTGCTGCCGCCGCTGTGTCAGCCCTTTTTAGCACGTTACCCCGACGTGAGCCTCAATGTGATCCCGCAGGAGTCGCCGCTGCTGGAGGAGTGGCTCTCAGCACAGCGCTACGATATCGGTTTAACCGAAACCCAGCACGCCCCGGCCGGTACCGATCGTCTCGCCCTGCTGACCTGTGATGAAGTGTGCGTTCTGCCACAGCACCATCCCCTGAGTCAGCGTGCCGTGCTGACGCCGCATGATTTCGCTGGCGAGCGGTATGTCAGCCTCTCGCGCAGCGACAGCTATCGTCAGCTGCTGGATGCGCTGTTTCAGGAGCAGGGGGTTGAACGGCGGCTGGTGATAGAGACGCACAGCGCAGCCTCAGTGTGCGCCATGGTCAGGGCGGGTACAGGCATTTCGATTGTTAATCCGCTGACGGCGCTGGATTACGCCGACAGCGGATTGGTGATGCGTAAGTTCAGCGTGGCAGTGCCGTTTACCGTCAGCCTGGTCAGGCCGCGGCACCGACCCGCCTCAGCGCTGGTCGATGCCTTTGTCAGCCATCTGCAGGAGCAGGTGACCGCCTTTCCGGCACGTATCGCCGCCCGCCTGGCTTAGGCGCGGACGCTGGCAGCCGGGCGGCCTGGTTTGCGGAAGGTCATCAGGCAGACCAGCAGGCCGATGAGCGCCAGCGCAGCCGCCGCGACCGGCACCGCCGTCAGGCCATAACCGCGACCGATGACCGCACCGCCGACCCAGGCACCCAGCGCATTGCCCACGTTAAAGGCCGCAATGTTCAGGGTGGAGACCAGATTAGGAGCCTCTTTACCGTGACGGACCACGTTGATCTGCAGGCCCGGTACCGTGGCGAAGGTGGCCATCGCCCAGAGGAACAGGGTGATCTCCGCCAGCCACAGCGCGTGGCTGGTCCAGCTGAAGAGCAGAGAGAAGATGGCGATCAGCGAAAAACTGAGGATCAGGCTGAATGAGACTTTCCAGTCGGCCAGTTTGCCGCCAAGGATATTCCCCACCGTCAGGCCCGCACCAATCAGGAACAGCGTCCAGCTGACGCCGCGGTCGCTGATCCCGGTGATCTCTAACAGCAGAGACGCGATGTAGCTGAACAGCGCAAACATCGCCGCCGCGAAGCAGACCGTCATCAGCAGAGAGAGCCACAGTTTTCCGTTAGCCAGCGCGCCAATTTCACTCGCCAGATGAACCGGCTTCTCCTGTTTGTTTGTCGGCAGGCTGACAATCAGGGCGATAAAGGCCAGCACACCGATCACCGCCACACCCCAGAACGTGGCCCGCCAGCCAAACATCTGACCGAAGCTGGTGCCCAGCGGCACGCCCAGCACGTTAGCCAGGGTCAGCCCGGTAAACATCAGGGCGACAGCGGAGGCCTGACGTCCGGCTGGCACCAGACTGGCGGCGACGACCGCACCGATACCGAAGAAGGCCCCGTGACAGAGCGCGGTGACGATACGTGCCAGCATCAGCAGGTTGTAGTTGTACGCCAGCGCGCAGAGCAGATTGCCGACAATAAAGATCACCATCAGCAGAATCAGCGTTTTTTTACGCGGCAGTCTGGCGGTGAGCAGCGCCATAATCGGCGCACCGATCGCCACGCCCAGCGCATAGCCGCTGATCAGCCAGCCCGCCGACGGAATGGAAACCTGAAGGTCGCGCGCCACGTCAGGCAGCAATCCCATGATGACAAATTCGGTGGTTCCGATGGCGAACGCACTCAACGCCAGCGCCAGTAATGCAACAGGCATAACACTCTCCCAGTCTTATTTGCAGGTGAACCGCGCGGACACGCAGCCCCTCGACGCTTATTAAAATTTGATCTGCGTCACAGTGAGTATTACAGCACAGCCCGGATAAGCGACATAGCCTGCGAAGCGCAAAGGATTATTGCCGTTGCCGCAATAATCCTCGCCTCCTGATGCTCTCTCTCGCTATCTGAGGGCAGCGGCTGCCCTGTCTGTATCGCGTCAGGTTGCCATTTCCCGTTAACCGGTTACCTTTTTTATATGTGATTCATTAATTATTCCGCAACGTTGCCGATATATCCCTAATCAATTGCCAGGTGTAGTTATCAACTTCTGACGCAGGGAGAGAGAATGCAACGACTCATAGCCTTGATGGTCTTTGCTCTGACCGGCTGCTCGGTTGGTCATTATGAGTACAGTAAAGAAGCTGAAAAGCGGGTTGATATGACCGTGACCGGCATTCCGACCATACTGGGTATCGGCACGCTCGGCACCACCATCCCGCTGACGCCGGAGTACAGCCTGACCGCCGCCCATGTGGCGAAGTTTTCGCTTTATCGGGTCAAAGCCTGGCATCCGCAATGCGACCTGGCGGTGGTCTACCACAAAAACAGCGAAGTAAACCTGCCTCCCAGCTTCCGCAACAGCCATATCGGCGACAGGGTGAACCTCTACGGCTACAGCTTTATTTCGGCGATGCCGGTCAGTTCCAGCGGGCAGAACCTCATCAATACCACGCTGGCGAACAGCTGGAACAAGCCAGACTGCGTCGTGGTAGCGGCGAATGCAGGAGTGGTAAAAGGCATGTCAGGCGGTGCGGTTTATAACGCCTCTGACGATACGCTGGCGGGGGTGATTGTGGGCTACAGCAATAACATCGATGATAATGTCACCGGTAAGACGCTCTACAAGAACGTTGCGCTCTATGTGCCCTATTCCCGCTTTCAGACCTGGCTGGATCAGGCGATTAAATCCTAAGATTTTTTGTCGGGCAAACCAGGATGGTTGCCCATAGGATGTTCGGGCGGATTGAGCCATCTGTCTTCACGGGTTGCTTCGTAGTCCGGGTTAAGAGGGTAAGCAATACGATTTTCAGGCTTACTGGTCTCCCCCACCACTAAAAAGCGTGCCTCATGCTCACTGTTGTTTATAAAGGTGTGGCAAATGCCAGTGCCCGCCGGAAAAGCCACGGCATCACCTGGCGACAACGGGTACAGCTCGCCGTTGATCCAGGCATCAGGATGACCTTCAAGCACAAAAATGAACTCTTCTTCTGCGCTTTCTGCGTGGGGATAAGACATGCGACGTCCGGGCAACAGCCTTTCATGATGAATGCCAAGGCGGGTTAATCCCAGCAACCTGCCCAGTGGAGCACCAATCGACATGCGCTCATCGCTGTCGGCATAATGTTCGTTATCTTCACCTTCCAGCGCTTGCCAGTGGCGAATGCAGTCGGGACGTTGCATCATGTTTGCTCCTGGTTAAGGTATTCAGCCTGGCATAGGGAGCCGCACGGCTCAAGCATCGCGAGGCGAACAGCAGTGTCTGATTCTGGCATAGGTATAAAAAAGGCCGGGATATCCCGGCCTTTTCTGTTAACAGTCAAACTTACTTGCTGCCTGGGCGCAGTGCCGGGAACAGGATGACGTCACGGATGGTGTGGCTGTTGGTAAACAGCATCACCATACGGTCGATACCGATACCCAGACCGGCGGTTGGCGGCAGACCATGTTCCAGTGCGGTAACGTAATCTTCGTCATAGAACATTGCTTCGTCGTCACCGGCATCTTTGGCATTTACCTGCTGCAGGAAACGCTCAGCCTGATCTTCCGCATCGTTCAGCTCCGAGAAGCCGTTACCGATTTCACGACCGCCAATGAAGAACTCAAAGCGATCCGTGATTTCCGGGTTCTCGTCGTTACGACGGGCCAGCGGCGACACTTCTGCCGGATATTCGGTGATGAAGGTTGGCTGAATCAGATTCGCCTCTGCCGTCTCTTCGAAAATCTCCGTTACTACGCGACCCAGACCCCAGCTCTTCTCAACTTTGATGTGCAGTGATTGCGCAATCGCCACCGCTTTATCAAAGTCTTCCAGATCGGCCAGATCGGTTTCAGGACGATACTTTTTGATCGCTTCGCGCATGGTCAGTTTTTCAAACGGCTTACCGAAATCAAACTCCTGCTCACCGTAAGGGACCACCGTGCTGCCCAGCACATCCTGCGCCAGCGTGCGGAACAGGCTCTCGGTCAGCTCGATCAGATCTTTGTAATCCGCGTAGGCCATATAGAGTTCCATCATGGTGAACTCTGGGTTATGACGTGGCGAAATCCCTTCGTTACGGAAGTTACGGTTGATCTCGAACACGCGATCGAACCCGCCCACCACCAGACGCTTCAGGTAAAGCTCCGGAGCAATACGCAGATACATGTCGATATCCAGCGCATTGTGATGGGTGATGAAAGGACGCGCAGACGCGCCGCCCGGGATCACCTGCATCATCGGCGTTTCCACTTCCATAAAGTCGCGGCTCACCATGAACTGACGAATGCCGGCCATGATCTGCGAACGAATGCGGAAGGTATTGCGCGACTCATCGTTGGCGATGAGGTCGAGATAGCGCTGACGGTAACGGGTTTCCTGATCGGCCAGGCCGTGGAACTTGTCCGGCAATGGACGCAGGGCTTTGGTCAGCAGGCGCAGTTCAGAACAGTGAATCGACAGTTCGCCGGTTTTGGTTTTAAACAGCTTGCCGCGCGCGCCGAGGATATCGCCGAGATCCCACTTTTTGAACTGCTCGTTGTAGATCCCTTCCGCCAGGTCATCACGCGAAACGTACAGCTGAATGCGTCCACCCACATCCTGCAGGGTCACGAAAGAGGCTTTACCCATGATGCGACGGGTCATCATACGACCCGCAACACTCACTTCGATGCCGAGATCTTCAAGCTCTTCGTTGCTCTTCTCGCCATAGCTGGCGTGCAGCTGGTCAGAGAGGCTGTCACGACGGAAATCGTTAGGAAACGCCACGCCATTTGCACGCAGCACGCTCAGCTTTTCGCGACGCGTTTTCAGTTCGTTATTTAACTCAACGGCGGCGTCAGCGCTCTGCGGTTGTTGTTCAGACATGTCGGTTCCTTATAACCCTGCTTTTAAACTAGCTTCAATGAATCGATCCAGATCGCCGTCCAGTACCGCCTGGGTGTTACGCGTCTCTACGCCGGTGCGCAGATCTTTGATGCGGGCATCATCAAGCACGTAAGAACGGATCTGACTTCCCCAGCCGATGTCAGACTTGTTGTCTTCCAGCGCCTGTTTCTCAGCATTTTTCTTCTGCATCTCAAGCTCGTACAGCTTCGCCTTCATCTGCTTCATCGCCTGATCTTTGTTCTTGTGCTGAGAACGGTCGTTCTGACACTGAGTCACCGTTCCGGTTGGAATGTGGGTAATACGCACCGCAGATTCCGTCCGGTTAACGTGCTGACCGCCCGCGCCCGATGCGCGATAGACGTCAATACGCAGATCCGCCGGGTTGATGTCGATATCAATATCGTCATCCACTTCCGGGTAAATAAAGGCGGAGCTGAATGAGGTGTGACGACGGCCGCCGGAGTCGAACGGACTCTTACGCACCAGGCGATGGACGCCGGTTTCCGTGCGCAGCCAGCCGAAGGCGTAGTCGCCTGACACGCGAATGGTCACGGATTTGATGCCCGCGACTTCACCTTCAGACTCTTCGATAATTTCGGTTTTGAAGCCTTTTGCTTCGGCCCAACGCAGATACATACGCATCAGCATGCTGGCCCAGTCCTGCGCTTCGGTGCCGCCGGAACCGGCCTGCAGATCGATGTAGCAGTCAGCGCTGTCATACTCACCGGAGAACATGCGGCGGAACTCCAGTTCGCCCAGCTTGCCCTCAAGCACGTCCAGCTCGGCAACCGCTTCGTTGAAAGTCTCTTCGTCTTCCGCTTCGACGGCCAGCTCCAGCAGACCCTGCACATCTTCCAGGCCCTGCGCCATCTGATCCAGCGTCTGCACGATCGCTTCCAGCGAGGCGCGCTCTTTGCCCAGCGCCTGAGCACGCTCAGGTTCGTTCCAGACATCGGGCTGTTCCAGCTCGGCGTTTACTTCTTCGAGGCGTTCTTTCTTGGCATCGTAGTCAAAGATACCCCCGAAGAACGTCGCTGCGCTCACTGAGGTCCTGAATACGGTTTTTGACCGGGTTGATTTCAAACATGGCTTTAGCGTCTTTTTTATGTTCGATGGGACAGGAAATTTAACGCACAAGTTTACCCGAAACTGGCGGCAGTTTGTAGCGTTGAGACAGGGGGGATGCGGGAACGGCGTGACGCGCCGCATTTTCTTCCCGGCTGTTGGCGCTGCGGCCCCGTCAGAGGAGACGACGGGAGGCAGTCAGGCATGCGCGCCTGCCATCATCGCAGAGGCGCAAACCTGACAGAACCTAGTTCAGCGGCCAGAGATGGTCGATGATCAGCTGTACCGAGCGGTTACCGCGATACTCGTTGATATCCAGCTTATAAGCCAGTTCGACCTGACGCACGCTGCTGTCAGGCCACAGTGTGGTATCGACATTAAAGGCGATACCGTCGATCAGCGGACCGCCGTCGAGCGGTTCGACCATCACTTTCAGATGCCGCTCGCCCACCAGCCGCTGTTGCAGCAGTTTAAACCGGCCGTCGAAGGCCGGTTCCGGGAACGCCTGGCCCCAGGGGCCCGCCTCACGCAGCATCTCAGCCGTCTGCAGCGAAAAATCCTGCGGTTGCAGCGCACCGTCAGACCAGATGATGCCCTGCAGCGATTCGCCGTCCAGCCACTCACCGACCAGGTCGGCAAAGCGCTGACGGAACTCCTCGTAGCGGTCCGTTTCCAGCGATAAGCCTGCCGCCATCGCGTGGCCACCAAACTTCAGCATCAGGCCGGGGTTCAGGGTATCCAGCCGCTCCAGCGCATCACGCAGATGCAGACCGGCAATCGAACGTCCTGAGCCTTTCAGCGTGCCATCGCCCGCGGGCGCGAAGGCAATGACCGGACGATGAAAACGCTCTTTCAGTCGTGAGGCCAGAATGCCGACGACGCCCTGATGCCACTCAGGATGATAGAAGGCCAGTCCCAGCGGCAGATCGCGCTGCTCACGCTCCAGCGCCTGACACAACGCCAGCGCCTCGCTCTGCATGCCCTGCTCGATCTCTTTTCGCGTCTGGTTGAGTGCGTCCAGCTCACTGGCTAACATCCGCGCCTGACTCAGGTCATCAGTCATCAGCAGCGCCACGCCCACCGACATGTCGTCGAGCCGCCCCGCGGCATTAAGCCGTGGCCCCAGCGCAAAACCGAGATCGCTGGCCGCCAGCTGACGCGCATCTCGATTCGCAATCTCCAGCAGCGCCCGGATGCCTGGCCGGCATTTTCCGGCCCGGATACGGCTCAGCCCCTGCCATACCAGAATACGGTTGTTAACGTCGAGCGGCACCACATCGGCGACCGTGCCGAGCGCCACCAGGTCCAGCATCCCGGCCAGATTTGGCTCGGCGCGGGTAACGCCGAACCAGCCTTGGGTGCGCAGATGGGCGCGCAGCGCCAGCATCAGATAGAACGCAACGCCAACGCCCGCCAGCGCCCGTGAAGGAAAGTCGCAGTCGGGCAGGTTAGGATTCACGATCGCCTCAGCGGCCGGTAAGGTCTCGCCCGGCAGGTGATGGTCGGTGATCAGCACCGGAATGCCGTGCTGATGCGCGTACTCCACCCCGGCGTGGGAGGAGATGCCGTTATCGACCGTCAGGATCATGGCGGCGCCCCGTGCACGCGCCTGCTCTACCACTTCCGGGCTGAGGCCATACCCATCTTCAAAGCGATTCGGCACCAGATACTGCACGTTACTGCCGCCCATACTGCGCAGCGCCATCACCGTCAGCGCGGTACTGGTCGCGCCATCGGCATCAAAGTCGCCGACCACCATGATACGACGGCCATCCAGCAGCGCCTGATGCAGCAGCGCAACGGCGCTCTCAATCCCGCTTAAGGACTGAAACGGCAACAGATTTTTTGCACCGCGCTCCAGCTCTGCGGCATCGCGCACACCGCGGTGCAGATAGAGTCGCTTCAGCAGCGGCGGCAGGGTCGCCGGCAGCGCATCGTCTACCGTCACCTCACGGCGACGGAGTTCCACATCCTGTTTTACCACCGATTAACCACCACGCTTCTGATTGTCCAGCACCTGCTTCAGCTCCTGCGGCGTCTGATAACCGGGGATCATCATGCCGCTGTCGGTGAGCATGGCCGGGGTGCCCTGAATGCCGAACAGCACGCCCAGTTTGTAGTGCTGAGCAATATCAATTTTGCAGCTGTCGGGCGCAGCCATCTTCGGCGCATTGCCTTTCATTGCCTCGTCAAAGGCTTTGTTGCGGTCGGCGCTGCACCAGATCGCTTTCATCGCCGGTGCGATCTGACCATTCAGCCCTTCCCGTGGAAACGCCAGGTAGCGCACGGTGATACCCAGTGCGTTGTAGTCCGCCATCTGCTCGTGCAGCTTGTGACAGTAGCCGCAGGTAATGTCGGTAAAGACGGTCACGACATGCTGCTCTTTAGGCGCTTTGTAGACGATCATCTCCGGCACCAGCGCCTCGACCTTTTTGTCGAGCAGCTTATTGGTGACGTTCACCGGCTGAGTGCCGCTGACGTCATACAGCGGGCCCTGAATCATATGTTTACCGTCGTCGGTCACGTAGAGCACGCCGCTCTCTGACAGCACGGTTTTGAACCCTGGCAGCGGGGACGGGCTGATCTCTGTCTGATTCAGCCCGAGCTTTTTCAGGGATTGCTGAATGGCGCTGTCATCGGCCTGAGCAAGACCGGAAAAGGCGCTGGCTAACAGGGCCAGCATGGCAAAATGCTTGTTCATCGTTGTCCTTATGGCCGCGGTTCAGGCTCGCGGATGGTGTTGTTGATGCAACTGACGCAGGCGCTCGGTGGCGACATGCGTATAAATTTGCGTGGTGGAGAGATCGCTGTGCCCCAGCAACATCTGTACGACACGCAAATCAGCGCCGTGGTTCAGCAGATGCGTGGCAAAGGCATGGCGCATCACATGGGGTGATAACTTTTCGGCGTCGATGCCCGCCAGCGTGGCGTAATGCTTAATACGATGCCAGAAGGTCTGCCGCGTCATCTGCTGCGCCCGATTACTGGGAAACATCACGTCCAGCGTCTGACCATTAAGCAGCCACGGGCGACCATGTTCCATATATTGCTCCAGCCAGTAAACCGCTTCTTCACCTAATGGCACCAGCCGCTCTTTATCACCTTTACCGATTACCCGGACGACGCCCTGACGCAGGCTGATGTCGCTGAGCGTCAGCCCCGTCAGTTCGGAGACGCGCAGGCCGGTGGCATAGAGCAGCTCCAGCATCGCCTTATCGCGCAACTCCAGTGGGATATCGGTATTGGGTGCCTGCAGCAGCCGCTCGACCTGCGCCTCAGTGAGATCTTTCGGCAGTCGCTGTGGCAGTTTGGGTGCCGAGAGCAGCGCACTGGGATCGTCGGGGCGCACTTTTTCACGGTACAGATACTGGAACAGGCGACGCATGGCGCTGAGCAGCCGCGCTGAGCTGGTCGCCTTGTAGCCTCCTTCCAGCCGTTCAGCCAGAAACTGCTGCAGATCGGCTGGCGTCACGCTGAGCAGCGTCAGCTGGTGATGCGCCAGCCAGCCGGTCAGCGTCTGGAGATCCTGGCGATAGGAGGAGAGCGTGTTCTGCGCCAGATTGCGCTCAATCCAGAGCGCGTCAAGAAACTGTTCTGTCAGTTCGCTGTCCTGCACGTTATCTCCGCCGTCTGGTGTAAAATCATGCTCATTATGCCTGATTCAGCAGCGCTTCTGGTACAATTGCGCCAAAGTCAGTATTTACAGAGTGTTATCTGCATGAAAATCGGTCTGTTTTACGGTTCCAGTACCTGTTACACCGAAATCGTGGCGGAGAAAATTCGCGATTTCATCGGCGACGAGCTGGTCACGTTGCATAACGTTAAGGATGATGACCCACGCCTGATGGAGCAGTACGATTTGCTGATCATGGGCATCCCCACCTGGGATTTTGGTGAGTTGCAGGAGGACTGGGAGGCGATCTGGACGCAGCTGCCCGCGCTGAATCTGCAGAATAAGATTGTGGCGCTGTATGGTATGGGCGATCAGATTGGCTACGGTGAATGGTTTCTGGATGCGCTCGGTATGCTGCACGATCTGCTGCAGCCGATGGGGGTACGTTTCGTGGGCTACTGGCCGCTGGAGGGCTATGAGTTCACCAGTCCCCGACCACTCACTGCCGATGGTACACAGTTTGTCGGCCTGGCGCTGGATGACGTGAATCAGTTTGAAGTGACGGATGAGCGCGTAGAGCAGTGGTGCGAGCAGGTGTTAACCGAGACTGCCGGACTGCTGTAACCCTCTTCAGCCGTTGCGGCCGCCAGCCACATACGGAGACGGCGCGGAATGCCCGGCAGAATCTGACCGGCCGCGGGTCAGTCGAAATGCGCGCTTATGCCTCTTCGCCGTTAATGTCGCGCCCTGCTGAAGCAGCAGGCGCGCAACGCCCGCCATTCGTCAGGCTGCATAGCGTCCTGCATCAGCCACCAGCGCAGCCTGTCACCCTCTTCGCTCTTCGCCACCAGCAGCACGCCCGCCGGTAACCAGCGCAGTGGCTGAGTGGGACGCCAGCGTTTTCCCTGCCAGATCCAGCAATGGACACTTTCCCGCTCCAGCGTCCCGCGCCGCAGCCTCAGCCGCCGGCAGACACGACCGCCCTCCGCCAGCAGCAGCAGGATCATTCCGCTCCGCAGCAGCTCCCCACCCACGGGCAGCGCCATCAGCAGCACGCCCGAGACGGCAGCCACCAGCCAGACGCACAGCACCCCGCACGCCAGCCGGGAGGGCCGCAGCTTACATTGCCACCGGGCCGCGCTCATGGTTGCGCTGCTGGATGAGATTGACCATCCGCTTAAGCTCAGGATCCTTTGGCTCGCCGTGATTCATCAGCCAGTTGAACAGATCGGGATCGTCACTCTTCAGCAGCGCGACAAAGACCTGCTTATCGGTGTCGCTCAGCGTGTCATACTCAAATTTGAAGAACGGCATAATCGCCACATCCAGTTCCAGCATGCCGCGACGGCAGGCCCACTGAATACGTGATTTATCATTAATATCCATGCATCAGTTTCCACAGTTCACAACGTGGCGCTTAGTGTAACCTGGTTTACTACGGCTCGCAGGCGCTGCGTCGCATGCTGTGCAACCTGCCACATTTCAGGCGGCCTCTTTGCAGGGCTATCACGCCTTTTGTGCGCCGTTTTCCGTAAACAGGTTGCATTGCCAGGCGGCTCTTTTAACATTGAAGACATTGTTCCGGATGAACCTTCTTACACAGGATATCTCCATGCCCACTTTTACTTTACCGCCGCGCCAGCCTGCCGCGTCGTCCCGTCTGCCGTTAACCCTGATGTCACTGGACAGCTGGGCACTGGTTTCGATTACCGGTGCGGACAGCACTGCCTACCTGCAGGGTCAGTTAACGCTGGATGTCGCGGCGCTGGATGCCGATCATCACTCCCCCGCCGCGCACTGCGACGCCAAAGGCAAAATGTGGAGCAATCTGCGTCTGTTTCATCGCGGTGAAGGGTATGCCTACCTGATCCGGCGCGAGCTGCGCGACACCCAGCTGGCCGAGCTGAAGAAATATGCGGTGTTTTCAAAAGTCACGATGACGCCCGACGATGAAGCACTTCTGCTGGGTGTGGCTGGTTTCCAGGCGCGTGCTGCCCTGGCTAACCTGTTTGAGGCGTTGCCTGACAGCGAGAAGCCGGTGGTGCATCAGGGTGAAACTACCCTGCTGTGGTTTGCGCATCCGGCCGAACGTTTTCTGATTGTGACATCACCGGCCCAGGCCGACGTGCTGAAGCAGAAACTCAGCGAGGATGCACAGTTCAACGACAGCCAGCAGTGGCTGGCGCTGGATATCGAAGCCGGTATTCCGGTGATCGTTCCCGCCACCAGCGTGCAGTTTATTCCGCAGGCCACCAACCTGCAGGCGCTGGATGCCATCAGCTTTAAAAAAGGGTGCTATGCCGGACAGGAGATGGTGGCCCGGGCGAAATATCGCGGTGCTAACAAACGCGCCCTTTACTGGCTGGCGGGTAAGGCAAGCCATCTGCCTGAAGCCAACGCGCCGCTGGAGCTGCAGATGGGTGAGCGCTGGCGTCGTACCGGCAGCGTGCTGGCGGCTGTGCAGCTGGATGATGGCACCAGCTGGATTCAGGTGGTGCTGAACAACGATCTGGAGCCGGACAGCGTGCTGCGGGTTGAAGGCGATGAAGGTGGTCATCTGACGGTGCAGCCCCTGCCCTATTCGCTGGATGAGAGCTGAGTCACCTTCTGGCCCTGACGTCACGTCAGGGCCACATTCGCGAAGCGTCAGCGTACATAGAAGTAGATGGCGCAGAAATGACAGAGTGAGCCGCCCAGTACGAATCCATGCCAGATGGCATGATTGTAGGGAATGCGGCGTGCCACATAGAAAATCACCCCCAGCGAGTAGATTATCCCGCCTGCTGCCAGCAGCCAGATACAGGCTGGCGGCATAATCATGGCCAGCTGATAAACCACGATCAGCGACAGCCACCCCATACAGAGATAGGTCACCAGCGACAGCACTTTAAAGCGATGGGCAATGGTAAGCTTAAACAGAATACCAGCCAGCGCCAGCCCCCAGATTACCGCCATTAATCCATACGCCAGCGGCGTCCTGAGTCCCACCAGCAGAAACGGCGTGTAGGTTCCGGCGATCAGCAGATAGATCGCGCAGTGGTCAAACGTTTTCAGCCAGGGCCGGACCGGGCCATCGGGAATGGCGTGATAGAGCGTCGAAGCCAGAAACAGCAGGATCATACTGCCGCCATAGAGGCTGTAGCTGACAAAGGTCAGGGTATCCGCCTGGCGTTCGATGGCCTGATGAAGCATCAGCACCAGGCCGGCGATGCCTGACAGACAGCCCAGACCATGACTGATACTGTTGGCAATTTCTTCGCCGAACCAACTTTCTGCTGCGGGTCGTGGTTTGTGAGAAAGTGTGGGGGTCATAAGTGTGTCCTGAACAGCGTAATCGCAGTGATGATATTCTCCAGCCGGGTTGATAACGATTTCAGTGTACACCTGTACGCTAAAATTATCTTATGAAATTCTGTAACCGTTAAACCGGCTGCTGAATCTGATAGACTGACCCCAGGTCAACCGTTCAACGAGTCATCCATGTTTTCGCACCGCGATCTCGCCCGTCTTAACGATCTGGAAATGCAGGTCTATCAGTTCATCATTAAACATCGTGAAGGCGTCAGTTATATGACCATCCGCGAACTGGCTGAGCAGGCGGGGGTCTCCACGACCACCGTGCTGCGCTTCTGCCGTAAGATGCACTGTGAAGGCTGGTCAGAATTTCGCATTCGTCTGCGCTTAGCCGAACAGCAGCATACGCCTCAGCTGAATACCGCCGGGGTGAGCGAGATGCTGAGTTTCTTTAACAGCATTAACAATCCGGCGTTTGAACAGCTCATCGCTCAGGCCGCACAGAAAATTGCTCAGGCTGAGCAGGTTTTCTTTATTGGCGTCGGCACATCAGGCAGCCTGGCGAAATATGGCGCCCGCTTTTTCTCTAACCTCGGTAAATTCAGCCACGCAATAGATGATCCCTATTATCCGATCAGTCCCGACCTCTATCAGAACGCGATTGCGATTATTTTATCCGTCTCCGGTGAAACCGAAGAGATCCTGCGTATTGCCAGCCAGTTCAGCCTGAACAAGTGCAGAATCATTGCGATAACGAATACGGAGAGCAGCTCGCTGGCGAAAATCGGCGATTTTACCCTCTGCTACCATGTGCCGATTATTCGTCTGGCTGACAACACGGACATTACGACACAGGTTCCGGTAACCTATATTATTGAGGCGATCGGCCGCCAGCTGCGAAAATAAAACAGCCTGTTTTTCACAGGTAACAAACGCCATTTCTCGCGCGGTGTTATATCGTGACTTTGATTATTGCCTTGCTACACTCATCGCAATTTCTTTATCCGGAACGGAGTGAAACATGAGTGCAGAATTGCAGTTACCCAAAGACTTTCTCTGGGGTGGCGCGGTGGCAGCGCATCAGGTTGAAGGCGGCTGGGATCAGGGCGGCAAAGGAGTCAGCATTGCAGACGTGCTGACCGGCGGTTCACATGGTGTTGATCGGGTCATTACCGATGGCGTGCAGCCCGGCCATTTCTATCCGAACCATCAGGGCGTGGAGTTCTACTCTCACTATAAAAAGGATGTCGCGCTGTTTGCCGAGATGGGCTTCAGATGTTTCCGCACCTCCATTGCCTGGACCCGCATCTTCCCGAACGGGGATGAGCAGCAGCCCAACGAAGCGGGCCTGCAATTCTATGACGACCTGTTTGATGAACTGCTGAAGTATGGCATTGAACCCGTCATCACTCTCTCTCACTTCGAAATGCCTTATCACCTGGTTAAAGAGTATGGCGGCTGGCATAACCGCAAAGTGGTCGACTTCTTTGTGCGCTTCAGTGAAGTGGTGCTGAAGCGCTATAAAGACAAAGTGAAATACTGGATGACCTTTAACGAGATCAACAACCAGCGCAACTGGCGTTATCCGCTGTTTGGATACTGCTGCTCAGGGGTGATCTTCACTGAACATGAGAAGCCTGAAGAGGCGATGTATCAGGTGATGCACCATCAGTTTGTTGCCAGCGCAAAAGTGGTGAAACTCGGACACGACATCAATCCGGACTTTCAGATTGGCTGCATGATCGCCATGGTGCCGGTCTACCCGTTCTCCTGCCATCCGGATGATGTGGCCCTGGCGCAGGAAGCGATGCATCAGCGCTACGTGTTCAGTGATGTGCAGATGCGCGGATACTATCCGGCCTATACCCTGAAAGAGTGGGCACGCAAAGGGTATGACATTCAGATGGACGCTGACGATGCCGAAACGCTGCGTCAGGGCTGCGCAGACTACGTTGGCTTCAGCTACTACATGAGCAACGCCGTGAAGACCGATGCCAGCGGCGTTGACGATCCGATTACCGGCTTTGAAGGCGTAGTGAAAAACCCGCATGTGAAAGCCTCCGACTGGGGCTGGCAGATCGACCCGGTTGGCCTGCGCTATGCCCTGAACGACCTTTATGAACGTTATCAGAAGCCGCTGTTTATTGTGGAAAATGGCTTTGGCGCGATCGATAAGCCGGGTGCCGACGGGATGATTGACGATGATTACCGCATCGACTATCTGCGCGCACACATTGAAGAGATGAAGAAAGCCGTCAGCTATGATGGCGTGGAGTTAATGGGCTACACCCCGTGGGGCTGCCTGGACTGCGTCTCGTTCACCACCGGACAGTACGACAAGCGTTACGGCTTTATTCATGTGAATAAAAACGATGATGGCAGCGGTGACTTTTCCCGTGCGAAGAAGAAGAGCTTCGGCTGGTATCAGCAGGTTATCGCCAGCAATGGTGATAACCTCTGACGCGCCCCGCCGCCGCGGAGGCGAAACGCCTCAGCGCCCACCGGCAGCGTCAATGATGCTGCCGGTCACGTATGAGGCCGCTTCACTGGCCAGCCAGACGATCGCTTCCGCAATTTCCTCCGCTTCTCCGCCTCGTCCCATCGGAATCGCACTGGCAAGCCGGTCTACTCTGCCTGGCTCGCCGCCGTCAGCATGCATCTCTGTATAGATGAATCCTGGCCGGACACCGTTTACCCGGATGCCCTGCTGCGCCACTTCCAGCGACAATCCTCTGGTCAGGGTATCCATCGCCCCTTTTGAGGCGGCGTAATCGACATATTCGCCCGGTGCACCGGTGCGGGACGCCGCCGATGAAACGTTCACGATCGCCCCGCCCTGGCCGCCATGATGGGTACCCATCCGCTTAACCGCCTCCCGGCAGCAGAGAAAGGTGCCGATAACATTGGTGGCAAACACCTTTTGCAGACGCGCCGCATCCAGCTGTTCGGTGCGGCACTGCTGAAACAGAATACCGGCGTTGTTCACCAGCAGCGCCAGCGGTTCCGCCTGCTGATCGAGCTGCGCAAACATCGCCTTCACCGCCTCTTCATCCGCAATATCAGCCTGAATCGCAAAGGCTTCCCCGCCCTGCTGCCGGATTTGGCTGACCACCTCCTGCGCTTCTGCCTCGCGCTGGCGATAGTTCACCGCGACCCGATAACCGCGAGCGGCCAGCAGCCGCGACGTTGCCCGTCCGATGCCGCGGCTGCCTCCCGTAACCAGTGCCAGTTTCATACTGTTTCTCCATAAAAAAGGGCCGGAAACCGGCCCCTGGGGATGAGATTCTGCTGCCGCGATTTACTGATAGTCGCTGATCGGTACGCAGGAGCAGAACAGATTGCGGTCGCCAAAGACATCGTCAAGACGCTTCACCGTCGGCCAGTACTTGTTGTGGCTGCCCGCCGGGAAGACCGCCAGTTCACGGCTGTAAGGGTGAGACCACTCACCGACGATTTCCAGCTGGGTGTGCGGTGCATTCACCAGCGGGTTATCGTCCAGCGGCCATTCACCGGCCGCCACCCGGTCAATCTCGATGCGGATCGCCAGCATCGCATCAATAAAGCGATCCAGTTCGATTTTACTCTCCGACTCGGTTGGCTCCACCATCAGGGTGCCCGCGACCGGGAAGGACATGGTCGGCGCGTGGAAGCCGTAATCGATCAGGCGCTTGGCAATATCCAGCTCGCTGATGCCGGTCTGCTCTTTCAGCGGACGAATGTCGAGAATACATTCGTGCGCCACGCGGCCTTCGCGGCCGGTATAGAGCACCGGATAGGCGGACTGCAGGCGGCTGGCGATGTAGTTAGCATTGAGGATAGCGACCGAGCTGGCCTGTTTCAGCCCCTCGGCTCCCATCATACGAATGTACATCCAGCTGATAGGCAGGATGGAGGCGCTGCCAAACGGTGCAGCGGAGACCGCGCCCTGCTGCGTCAGCACACCGTCGATCTGCACCACGCTGTGACCCGGCACAAACGGAGCCAGATGCGCCTTGACGCCAATCGGTCCCATACCCGGACCGCCACCGCCGTGCGGGATGCAGAAGGTTTTGTGCAGATTGAGATGCGACACATCCGCGCCGATATATCCCGGCGTGGTGATGCCGACCTGCGCATTCATGTTTGCGCCATCCAGGTAGACCTGACCGCCATACTGATGAACAATCTGGCACACTTCGCGGATGGTCTCTTCATAGACGCCATGGGTAGAGGGATAAGTCACCATGATGCAGGAGAGTTTATCACCTGCCTGAGCGGCTTTTTCGCGCAGGTCACCCAGATCGATGTTGCCCTGTTTATCACAGGCCACCACCACCACATCCATACCCGCCATCTGAGCAGAGGCCGGGTTAGTGCCGTGGGCTGAGCTGGGGATCAGGCAGAGATGGCGATCCCCCTCGCCGCGACTTTCATGATAGCGGCGGATCGCCAGCAGTCCGGCGTACTCCCCCTGCGCCCCGGAGTTAGGCTGCATACAGAGCGCATCATAGCCGGTGAGTTGCACCAGCCACTGTGAAAGCTGACTGATCATCTGCAGATAACCAGCGGCCTGTTCAGCCGGGCAGAAAGGATGCAGCTCAGCAAACTCCGGCCAGGTGATCGGGATCATCTCCGCCGCGGCATTGAGCTTCATCGTGCAGGAGCCGAGCGGGATCATCGCCTGGTTCAGCGCCAGATCTTTTTTCTCCAGGCTTTGCATATAGCGCATCATCTCAGTTTCGCTGTGATGACGGTTGAAGACCGGATGAGTCAGAATGTCGCTCTGGCGCAGCAGGCCGGCGGGAATAGCGTGGCCTTCGCTGGCGACTTCGCTGTCGAGTTTTTCCAGGTCCGGACGCTGATCGTCACCCAGCAGAATAGCGAACAGCGTCAGAATATCTTCGCGGCAGGTGGTTTCATCCAGCGTGATGCCGACCGCGTTGTGAATATCGCTGCGCAGGTTAACGCCAAAGCTCAGGGCGCGGTTCAGCACGGCGGCTTTATCCGCCACCTCGACCGTCAGCGTATCGAACCAGTGCTGATGGCGCAGCGTCAGACCGCCCTGCTGCAGGCCGGCTGCCAGAATCGTGGTGAAGCGGTGAATGCGTGAGGCGATACGTTTAAGTCCGGCCGGGCCGTGGAACACCGCATAGAGACCGGCAATGTTGGCCAGCAGCACCTGTGAAGTACAGATGTTGGAGTTGGCCTTTTCGCGGCGGATATGCTGCTCGCGGGTCTGCATCGCCATGCGCAGCGCCGTATTGCCTGCGGCATCGCGCGAGACACCAATGATGCGGCCCGGCATAGAGCGTTTATGCTCGTCACGGCTGGCGAAGAACGCCGCGTGAGGCCCGCCGTAACCCATGGGCACGCCGAAGCGCTGAGCCGAACCAAACACGATGTCCGCGCCCTGCTTACCAGGCGCTTCCAGCAGGACTAACGACATAAAGTCGGCGGCCACGCTGACGACCACTTTGCGCGCTTTAAGTGCGGCAATCAGAGCGCGGTAGTCGTGCGCTTCACCGGTGGTGCCCACCTGTTGCAGCAGCACGCCAAACAGATCGTCATGCTCAGGCGCTTTCTCTGCACGGTCGATAATCAGTTCAAAGCCGAACGTTTCTGCACGGGTTCGCACCACATCCAGCGTCTGCGGATGGATATCATCGGCAATGAAAAATTTATTCGCGTTTTTGAGCTTGCTGACGCGTTTTGCCATCGCCATCGCTTCGGCGGCGGCGGTCGCTTCATCCAGCAGTGAGGCGGAGGCGATATCCATGCCGGTGAGATCCAGCGTCAGCTGCTGGAAGTTCAGCAGTGCTTCCAGACGGCCCTGCGACACCTCAGGCTGATAAGGGGTGTAAGCGGTGTACCAGCCGGGATTCTCCAGCATGTTACGCAGGATCACCGGCGGGGTGATCACCGCACTGTATCCCATGCCGATCCAGGATTTGTAACGCAGATTCTGGCTGGCGATGGCTTTCAGTTCCGCCAGCGCCTGCTGTTCAGTGGCGGCTTCGCCTACCGCAGGCGGGCCTGGCAGTTGAATGTCGGCAGGCACAATGGTGCCGATTAACGCGTCCAGCGAACGGGCACCAATCGCGTCAAGCATCTGCGCCTGCTGCTCAGGTGAAGGACCGATATGGCGCTCAATAAAGGCACCGTTGTGTTCAAGCTGGCTGAGAGTCTGAGTCATTAGCAGTAAATCCTGAATCGGGCTGGGGAACCGGAGATCAAACAGAAGTCAGCGGCCTCTGCAGGAGGCCGCCTGACGATTACTCGTCGATGGAGGCTTTATAGGCATCCGCATCCAGCAGCGAGTCAAGTTCGGAGGCGTCGCTGGCTTTCATTTTGAATAACCAGCCGCCGGCATAAGGCTCGCTGTTAACCTGCTCCGGTGAGTCGGTCAGCGCGTCGTTGACCGCCACAATTTCACCGCTGAGGGGCGCATAAATATCTGAAGCCGCTTTAACGGATTCCGCTACCGCACACTCTTCACCGGCTGCGAACGTCGCGCCCACTTCCGGCAGATCGACAAACACCATGTCGCCCAGTAGCTCCTGCGCATGTTCGGTAATGCCCACGGTGTAGCTGCCATCCTCTTCTTTGCGCACCCATTCGTGGCTGTCGCGGTATTTCAACGTATTCGGCACATTGCTCATTGGCCATTTCTCCTGAATAAAATTTACTGAGCGACCGGCTTACCGGCGCGGACAAAAATGGGACGGGTGACCTGTACCGGCATCTGGCGGTTACGGATCTCAACGATGGCGGCGCTGCCGACGGAAGCGGGGACGCGCGCCAGGGCGATGCTGCAACCCAGGGTCGGTGAGAAAGAACCGCTGGTAATGATCCCTTCCTGCTGCTGGCCCTGCTCATCCGTGAAACGCACCGGCTGCCCGTGACGCAGCACCCCTTTTTCCGTCATGATCAGTCCCACCAGCTTTTCCGTTCCGCGTTCACGCTGTAGCTCCAGGGCTTCCCGGCCGATGAAATCGCGGTCTGCTGGCTCCCAGCAGACGGTCCAGCCCATGTTGGCGGCCAGCGGTGAGACACCTTCATCCATCTCCTGACCATAGAGGTTCATCCCCGCTTCCAGACGCAGGGTGTCGCGCGCGCCCAGTCCCGCCGGTTTCACCCCTGCAGCCAGCAGGCGCTGCCAGAACCCCGCCGCCTCGCCTGCGGGCAGCGCAATCTCATATCCCGCTTCGCCGGTGTAACCCGTTGTAGCGATAAACAGATCGCCCGCCTGCACGCCGAAAAAGGGCTTCATCCCTGCGACGGCCTGACGCTGCTCTTCGCTGAACAGCGTCTGCGCTTTCTGCTGTGCCTGCGGACCCTGCACGGCAATCAGCGCCAGATCATCGCGTTCGGTCAGCGTAATGCCGTAGTTCTGCGCGTGCTGCGCTATCCAGGCGAGATCTTTCTCACGGGTCGCGGAGTTCACGACCAGCCGGAAGAACGTCTCGCTCATAAAGTAAACAATTAAATCGTCAATGACGCCACCCGAGGCATTGAGCATCCCGGTGTAGAGCGCCTTGCCGGGCTGGGTCAGTTTTGCCACATCGTTCGCCAGCAGGTAGCGCAGAAACTCGCGGGTACGCGGACCGGTCAGATCGACAATGGTCATGTGGGAGACATCAAACATGCCGGCGTCACTGCGCACGACATGATGTTCATCCATCTGGGAGCCGTAGTGCAAAGGCATCATCCAGCCATGAAAGTCCACCATGCGGGCACCGCAGGCCTGATGCTGTTCAAACAGAGGTGTTTGCTGAGTCATAACCATCCTGTGCAGAAGCGAATGAGTACAAAAGCGCGTCGTCATACTGTGCCGACGCAAACGTTCTCCTGAGGCTGACGTTACCACCGAATCTGGCGATTAACCATAAGCAAATCGGGGTCGAAAGCAGAGGCACAGACTAACCAGGAATCGGAAGCGACAGGATAATAAACTGCATTTTTGTGATTAATCGCGCAATAAATGCAGGCTATTTAAATATACGCAGCAAATTTATGCGGCACGACGTCCAGGTTGTTAAAAAGATCCCGCCTTCCGCGCGCTTCCGGATAAAAAAAAGTAATGCGAAATCTCACGCAAAATTAGAATAAATCAAACGAGGAACCCTGCTGGTGCAGCGTTGCCTTTTTGTGGTGCAGAGGGGGATTGAGAGATAAAAAAGCCAGCAGAAGCTGGCTTAGCAGAGGGGCAGATTCAGCGAAGCCAGGCGGGCAAATCGGTCAGGCCCATCGCCTGTTTCAGCATCATCGGTTTGACGCCCGGTAAACGGTCCGCCAGCTTCAGACCGACATCGCGCAGCAGTTTTTTCGCCGGGTTGTTGCCTGCAAACATTTCGCGGAAGCCCTGCATGCCCGCCAGCATCATGGCGGCGCTGTGTTTACGGCTGCGCTCATAGCGGCGCAGATAGAGGTGCTGACCGATATCTTTGCCCTGCTGATGGAGACGCCGGATCTCACCGATCAGCTCTGCGGCGTCCATGAAGCCCAGGTTAACCCCCTGTCCTGCCAGCGGATGGATGGTGTGAGCCGCATCCCCGACCAGCGCCAGACGGTGCGCCGCGAAGTTGCGGGCGTAGCGCGCCACCAGCGGAAACGTTTTGCGCTCACTTTCCAGCTGGCAGAGGCCAAGGCGCATATCAAACGCCACGGAGAGCTGCTGGTTGAACAGTGCGTCCGGCATGGTTTCCAGGCGGCTGGCTTCCTGAGGCGACAGCGACCAGACGATAGAGCTGAGGTGTGGGTCCTGCATCGGCAGGAACGCCAGTATGCCGTCGCCGTGGAACACCTGACGCGCCACCGCGTCATGAGGTTGTTCGGTGCGAACGTTAGCCACCAACGCATGGTGGTCGTAATCCCAGAAGGTCAGTGGAATATCCGCTTTGTTGCGCAGCCAGGAGTTTGCGCCATCAGCAGCAATCATTAAGCGCGCGCTTAGCATGCTGCCATCCTGCAGCGTGATAAAGGCTTCGTTGTCACCAAATGCCACCTGCTGCAACTGCGAAGGCGCCATCAGCGTGACGTCACTGCAGGTGCTGGCGCGTTGCCAGAGCGCGCTCTGGATCACCGGATTTTCGATAATGTGGCCAAGATGCGACAGGCCCTGCTGCTCATCATCAAACGCGATGGCTCCAAAACTGTCCTTCTCCCACACTTCCATACCGTGATAGGGGCTGGCGCGCAGGGAAAGGATGGTTGACCAGACATCCAGCTTCTGCAGCAGACGCTCACTGGCGGCATTAATTGCCGAAACACGGACGGAGGGTGACGCACTCAGCGCCAGGGGCGGCTCCGGCGATTTTTCCAGTACGGCGATGCGCAGTCCACTGCCCTGCAAGCCGCAGGCGACAGCCAGCCCCACCATTCCGCCACCGGCAATCACCACATCAAAAGTTTGCATCTGAGCCTCTTTATTAACGCTTAACCCAGCCAAGCGTGCGCTCAGCCAGTTGATTTCGTAGCCACGGCAGATGGTCCATCGCCAGCAGGCCCAGGTTACGTCCTGCCACCAGCGGGGCGTAACGATTGGCAAAGACGCGAACCAGCCCGTCTGTGATGCCAATGGTGGCGGCACGGTCCGACTGCCGGCGTTGCTGATAGTGATTCAGGACCGCATAGCTGCCAGGGTCCTGCTGTTCCCGATGGGCAGCGGCCAGCGTTTCCGCCAGCGACATCACGTCGCGCAGGCCCAGGTTAAAGCCCTGCCCGGCAATCGGATGCAGCGTCTGTGCCGCATTGCCTACCACCGCCACGCGATGCGTTACCGTCTGCACCGCCTGGTGCAGCGCCAGCGGGTAGCATTCGCGCTGACCGGTGTGGGTGAATTTCCCCAGCCGCCAGCCAAAGGCGCGCTGCAACTCGCTGAGGAATTCAGCATCACTCCACTGCACTATTTTTTCGCGCTGCGACGCCGGATGGCACCAGACCAGCGACAGACGGTTCCCGGACATCGGCAACAGCGCCAGCGGGCCATGCTCGGTGAAACGTTCAAATGCCCGGCCCTGATGAGGCAGTGCGGTGGAGACGTTGGCGATAACCGCCAGCTGCTGATACGCCTCAGTCTGCCACTGGATGCCACAGGATGCCGCCAGTGCAGAGCGTGTGCCGTCTGCCGCCACCAGCACTTTTCCGCTGAGTTGCTCGCCGTTGTCCAGCGTCACCTCAACCTGCTCTTCGCTGCGGGTTGCCTGGGTCACGCGAGCCGGACAGCGCAACGTCACGCCCGGCGCTTTTTTCAGTTCAGCAAACAGTCGCTGACCGACGTCAAACAGCTCGACAACCTGCCCCAGCGCCGGAATCTCATAGTCAGCCGCCGCCATCGAGACAAAGCCTGCGTGGCCGCGGTCGGAGACATGGATATCAGTAATCGGCGTGGCACAGCTGGCGATGCGCTGCCAGAGGTTAATCGCCGCCAGCTGCTGGCAGGTGCCGGCTGAGAGCGCAATCGCCCGGCCATCAAAACCGGGGTGCGCCCGGCTGGCAGGCTCGCTGCGCTCGATCAGCGTCACCGGCAGTTTGCCCTGAGTGAGATGGGAGATCGCCAGCGCCAGCGTCGCCCCGGTCATGCCGCCACCGGCAATCAGAATCGTCATGCCTGTTTAGCCGCCGCCATCAGCGCCTCAATCTCATCGGCCTCTTTCACAACGCTGTCGGTGAGATTTTCAATGCCCTCTTCGGTGATCACGATGTCATCTTCGATACGGATACCGATGCCGCGATACGTCACAGGGACATCCGCATCCGGCGCGATGTAGAGGCCCGGTTCAACCGTTAACACCATGCCCGGTTCCAGTATCCGGTCGCGGCTCGGCGTGCCGTAGTGGCCAACATCGTGAACATCCAGCCCCAGCCAGTGGCCCAGACCATGCATGTAGAACTGACGATGCGCCTCTTCGGCAATCAGCGTATCGACGTCACCGTCGAGAATGCCCAGCTCAACCAGGCCGGTGATCATAATGCGTACGACTTCATCGTTGACTTCGCGAATGCTGATGCCAGGCCGGAACATCTCCAGCGCCCGGTTCAGTGAAGCCAGAACGATGTCATAAATCGCGCGCTGCGCCGGGCTGAATTTGCCGTTAACCGGGAAGGTGCGGGTGATATCCCCGGCATAGCCGTGGAACTCGCAGCCGGCATCGATCAGCACCAGATCGCCGTCACGCATTTCACTTTCATTTTCGGTGTAGTGCAGAATGCAGCCGTTTTCTCCGGCACCGACAATGGTGTTGTAGGCCGGGAAGCGCGCGCCATGACGGGCAAATTCGTGATGAATCTCTCCCTCCAGCTGATACTCAAACATGCCTGGCTGGCAGGCCAGCATGGCACGGGTATGGGCCAGGGCACTGATCTTCCCGGCGCGGCGCATCAGCTCGATTTCATCCGCATCCTTGAACAGGCGCATCTCATGCACCCAGGGACGCCAGTCGGTCAGGGTGGCAGGCGCGCTGAGGTTCTGGCGGAACCCACGACGCAGTTTTTCCAGAGCGCTGAACACCAGGGCATCGGCATGGCTGTAGTCACCCTGTGCGTGGTAGATCACATCCAGGCCGTTGAGCAGCAGGTGCAGCTGTTCGCCAATGTCGTCCCAGGGCAAGGCGCGATCCACGCCCAGTTTCGCGGGAGCCGCCTCCTGACCCAGCCGACGGCCAGACCAGATCTCTGCCGTGAGGTCACGCACGCGGTTAAACAGCACGCTGTGGTTGTGATTCTCATCGCTTTTGATCAGGACCAGCAGCGCCTGTGGCTCGTTAAAACCGGTGAAATAGCTGAAATCGCTGCTCTGACGAAACGGATACTCGGTGTCATTACTGCGCGTCACTTCAGGCGCAGCAAAAATTAACGCGGCGCTGCCTGGCGCCATCTTCGCTAACAGCGCCTGACGGCGCTGCAGGAATCGTTCCAGTGAAATCATCTCTGCACTCCCTGTAAACTGACCGGTTAAACTCGTTGACCTGAAATGCCTGACTTAATGCAGCGTCGGCTTTTGCACTTCTGGCGCAGTGGGCTGTGGGCGGGTAAAGGTGTCATGACACAGCAGGGCTGCCACGCGCACATACTCAATCACCTCTTCCAGCGACTGCTCCAGCTCCTCCTGGTCTTCATCCTCTTCATAACCGAGCTGAGCGATGGTGCGCAGGTCATCAATGGCTTCGCCGGTTTCCCCGGTGACCTTATCCAGTTTAGGCTGTGTTACGCCCAGGCCGAGCAGAAAATGGTTCACCCAGCCCGCCAGCGCATCGGCACGGTCAAAGACGGTGATGTCATCATCAGCGGGCAGCAGCAGCTGAAACAGAAAGCCTTCATCTTCCAGCGTGGTCGCCGTGTGCGCGTGCAGTTCTGTCAGTGGCACTGCGAGAGAGTGAGAAAACGCCATGCCTTCGTTAGCCAGATCGTGGACCAGCGTCTTCCAGCTGGTGTCCTGGTTACCGCCGCAGAGGATCCCACTCAGCAGGCCGTGCATTTCTGCGGGCGTCATTCCAACACCCTGCTGTGAGAGCACCGCCGCAAGCGCGTTGTAATCGGGGGTTGCGTTCTGTAAGGACATAAGTTTTCATCGTCGTTGGCAGAATAAGTTCGTGTTATGCTACCACTAGCTGCCTCAAGGTTTCCAGAAAAGGGGTTGTATCTTATTTCGTGGGTCTATATAGTTGCCCGCCTCCCAAGCCATTGACTGCTAAGGGAGTTGCGAGCGAAGTAATCAGTCAGGAAGGTGGCATGTCTGCACAACCGGTAGATTTACAAATTTTTGGTCGTTCGTTAAGAGTGAATTGTCCGCCAGAGCAGCAAGATGCGCTCAATAGTGCGGCTGACGATCTCAATCAGCGGTTGCAAGATTTAAAAGTTCGCACTAGAGTCACAAATACAGAGCAACTGGTGTTCATCGCCGCGTTAAACGTCTGCCATGAACTGGCGCAAGAGAAAGTGAAAACGCGCGATTATGCTGCTAATATGGAACAGCGTATCCGTATGCTGCAGCAGACGATTGAGCAGGCGTTAGTTGAGCAGGGTCGCATAACCGACCGCCAGGATGCGAAGTTCGAATAAAACTTCATGGTTGCTGTGCTACAGTAACGGTGAGGTAAATTTTCTCTGAGATGTTTGCAAGTGGGCCAGTCCCCTGAGCCGATATTTCGAAAAAACAGAATGTGACGCTCTGTAACCTGTGTGCATGCTCGGTCCGTCCGAGAAGCCTGATGGTTACGACGGCATGTTCACCTTGAACCAAGGGTTCAAGGGTTACAGCCTACGGCGGCATCTCGGAGATCTCCCTTTCAGCACTCCTGCTTTTTTCCCCCGACCGACATGTTATAGTCGCTGAACAGCGACTTATCCGGCGGGGAAATCATGTCTGAACCTTCCATCTCTGCACCTTCCATGTTACAGCGTCAGGAAATTCGCCAGCAGGTGCGTCATCTGCGCCGGGCCCTGACGGACGAGCAGCAGGCCCAGGCGGCCGAACAGCTTGCGGAGCTGGCCCTGAACTACGCCCCGCTTACTGCCGCACAAAATATTGCCCTGTTTCTGTCGGTGGATGGAGAGCTCAATACCCGTCCGCTGATTGCCCGGTTGTGGCATCTGAAAAAAACGGTCTGTCTGCCGGTTTTGCACCCCTTCTCTCCCGGTAATTTACTGTTTCTGCGCTATTCGCCCGACACCCCTTTGCAGACCAATAAGCTGCGTATTCCCGAACCGCCGCTAGACATCCGGCAATTGATCACCCTGGATCAGCTGGATCTGATGATGGTGCCGCTGGTGGCGTTTGATCACGCCGGTCAGCGTCTGGGGATGGGCGGAGGCTTCTACGATCGCACGCTGCAGAACTGGCGGCAGCACGGCTTTTTGCCCGTGGGTCTGGCCCACGATTGTCAGCAGGTTGACAGCCTGCCGGTGGCAGAATGGGATGTGCCTTTACCGGCCGTAATGACGCCGTCAAAGCTGTGGCAGTGGGAGTAGAGGAAGTGATCTTACGACACTTTCAGATGGCTTAATCCCCTGTCCGGGCGCACCTGGCTGCAATGAAACCTGAAGAGACGCGACTCAGCGCCTCTCCAGGCGGGTAGCGCTTAGTAAAGTAAACGCGCGCGGATAGTCCCCGGAATAGCCTTCATCAGCTGCAGAGCTTTCTCCGCCACTTCCGGCTCAGCATCGATATCGATGACCACATAGCCCATAAATGGCGACGTCTGCAGATACTGAGCGGCGATGTTAATGCCCTGCTCGGCGAAAATCTGGTTGATCGCCGTCAGCACGCCCGGACGGTTCTCGTGGATGTGCAGCAGACGGCTGGCGCTGATGCCGTGGATCGGCAGTGAGACTTCGGGGAAGTTGACCGCCGACAGGGTGGAGCCGTTATCGGAATATTTCGCCAGCTTGCCCGCAACTTCAATACCGATGTTCTCCTGCGCTTCTTCTGTCGAACCGCCAATGTGCGGCGTCAGGATCACGTTGTCGAACTCACTCAGCGGAGAGATAAAGGGATCGCTGTTGGTGGCTGGCTCGACCGGGAAGACGTCGATGGCCGCGCCTCCCACATGCTTGCTGGCCAGTGCTTCGCACAGCGCCGGGATATCCACAACCGTGCCGCGAGAGGCGTTAATCAGCAGCGCGCCAGGCTTCATCTGCGCCAGCTGCTCCGCCCCGATCATATCCTGTGTCGACACGGTTTCCGGTACGTGCAGGCTCACAACGTCGCTCATGTTGAGCAGTTCCGCCAGATGGCGAACCTGAGTGGCATTACCCAGCGGCAGCTTGTTTTCAATGTCGTAGAAGAAAACGTGCATGCCCAGGCTCTCTGCCAGCACGCCCAGCTGCATCCCGATATGGCCGTAACCGATGATGCCGAGTTTTTTCCCACGCGCTTCGAATGAGCCTTTGGCATTCTTGTTCCAGATACCACGGTGCGCTTTGGCATTCGCTTCCGGGATGCCACGCAGCATCAGCAGCATTTCACCAATCACCAGTTCAGCGACCGAGCGGGTATTGGAGAACGGCGCATTGAAGACCGGGATTCCGCGGCTGGCGGCGGCCTGCAGGTCAACCTGGTTGGTTCCGATACAGAAACAGCCGACAGCGACCAGCTTTTCAGCTGCCGCAAAAATCTCTTCAGTGAGCTGGGAGCGGGAACGGATACCAATGAAGTGCGCATCACGGATGGAGGCTTTTAATGCATCAGCGTCCAGCGCGCCCTTGTGAAATTCGATGTTGGTGTAGCCTGCAGCCCGCAGGTTGTCCAGCGCGCTCTGATGCACACCCTCCACCAGCAGGAACTTAATCTTATCTTTATCCAGTGATACCTTTGCCATTTCCCGATCCTATTCAGCATTCAATGAGGAGTACCATAAGCCAGCCTTCTGTCAAAATATCAAAAAAATCGCGTCGGGCAATACAAACGATTGCCCGGGAGCCAGCACGGCAACGGCTGGCAGCACCACAATGCCAGACAAAATCACGGGGTCAGGGTTGAAGAGAGAATGAAACCGTTGCGGATAACGGTTATGTGACATAAGTCACCAAATTTCACCCGGGCGAGAAAAGATGATTTGCAGGCAGAAATAAGCGGCGCCGTATCGACGCCGGACAGATCATTTTTTGATGGTTTTCACGCCATCCGGACCGCCTATCAGCGCAATATCGGCGCCGCGTGCGGCAAACAGGCCCACGGTGACCACGCCAGGCAAAGCGTTGATGCTCTTTTCCAGCGCAATCGGATCGAGAATAGTCAGATTATGCACGTCGAGAATGATGTTGCCGTTATCGGTGATGACATTCTGGCGATACTCCGGCAGGCCGCCCATTTTAACCAGCTCACGCGCAACGTAACTGCGCGCCATCGGGATCACCTCGATCGGCAGCGGGAAGCGGCCCAGCACATCGACCTCTTTAGAGGCGTCGGCGATACAGATAAAGGTCTGCGCCACCGCGGCCACGATCTTTTCACGCGTCAGCGCCGCGCCACCGCCTTTGATCATCTGCATCTGCGGGTTGATCTCATCCGCACCATCGACGTAAACCGACAGCAGATCGATCTCGTTCAGGTCAAACACCGGAATGCCCAGGCTTTTCAGTTTCAGAGTCGAGGCATCCGAGCTGGAGACGGCACCTTCGATCTGATGCCTGACTGTGGCAAGCGCATCGATAAAGTGGGCAGCGGTGGATCCGGTGCCTACGCCAACAACCGTTCCCGGCTGCACGTACTCAAGTGCAGCCCAGCCAACGGCTTTTTTCAGTTCATCCTGGGTCATGGTATGTTTAAAACCTGTGCGACAACGAAGTGCGCGTAGTATAAAACAAGGCTGGCTGAAAATGCTCGGCTGACCGACGTGGATTTAACGCTTTGGAAGCCAGCCCACAAAAAACAGGTGAGCCATCACAGGCGGCACTTTTGTGGCATAGTGACGTCCACCCTGAAGGAGAGAGAAGAATAATGAAACGCCCGGATTATCGAACGCTTCAGGCGCTGGATTCAGTGATCCGCGAACGCGGGTTTGAGCGAGCCGCACAGAAACTCTGCATCACCCAGTCGGCGGTGTCTCAGCGTATCAAGCAGCTGGAAAACCTGTTTGGCCAGCCGCTACTGGTGCGCACCGTGCCGCCGCGTCCGACCGAACAGGGCCAGAAATTGCTGGCGTTACTGCATCAGGTCGAGCTGCTGGAAGAGGAGTGGCTGGGTGATGAGAACAGTGGAACCACGCCGCTGCTGCTGTCGCTGGCGGTCAACGCCGACAGTCTGGCGACCTGGCTGCTGCCCGCCCTGAAAGATGTGCTGGCCGACTCGCCCGTGCGCCTGAATCTGCAGGTGGAAGATGAAACCCGCACCCAGGAGCGTCTGCGTCGCGGTGAGGTGGTGGGCGCGGTTAGTATTCAGCCGCAGCCGCTGCCCAGCTGTCTGGTGGACCAGCTCGGCGCGCTCGACTATCTGTTTGTGGCGTCGCGCGACTTTGCCGATCGCTTCTTCCCCAACGGGGTGACCCGCTCTGCCCTGCTGAAGGCGCCTGCGGTCGCGTTCGACCACCTTGATGATATGCATCAGGCCTTCCTGCAGCAGAATTTCGACCTCTCACCCGGGAGCGTGCCCTGCCACATCGTCAACTCATCGGAAGCCTTTGTGCAGATGGCACGACAGGGGTCGACCTGCTGTATGATTCCGCATCTGCAGATTGAGCGCGAGCTGGCAAGCGGGGAGTTAATCGATTTGACGCCTGGCCTGTATCAGCGCCGGATGCTCTACTGGCATCGTTTTGCGCCGGAGAGCCGTCTGATGCGTCGGGTCACCGACGCGCTGATAGCGCATGGACATCGGGTGCTGCGTCAGGACGACGTGGCAGCCTGAAAACAAAAACGGGGCGAAAGCCCCGTTTTTGTTGCTGACAAATCGGGATAAAGAAGACTCTTACAACAACAGAAAAGTTAAACGCGCAGGGAGCAGGGTCAGAAGAGGAAAGCGTCCCGCGCCAGGGATGGTGCGGGCCGAGCGGCCAGGGATTGGCCTTAGCGACTTTCCGATCTGACCCTGTTTCCTGTGCAGGCACCGTCTCACAGCGAACCGGGCCAGGTTTTGTCAACAATTTCAAACGGGACATCAGCCCCGTTTTGCATTATGGCGCGTTGGGCTTGAGTTCAAACACCACATCGACCTGATCGTCAAAGTTAATGCTCTGCTGATCGTAGGTTTCCTGGGCTGAGGTATCGGCTGCTGCCGCCGCTTTATACATGCGGTTCATCGGCATTGGCTGATAGTTAGCGACCTGATAGCGGATGCTGTAGATTGGGCCCAGCTTCGCGTTAAAGCCTTCAGCCAGCTGTGAGGCCTGCTGAGTGGCATTTTTAATCGCCGCTTTACGTGCCTGCTCTTTGTAGCTCTCCGGGTTTGCCACGCCTAACTCGACGCTGCGCACCTCGTTCAGACCCGATTTCAGTGCCCCATCCAGCAGATCGTTCAGCTTGTCCAGCTGACGCAGAGTGACCTGAACCTGACGCACCGCGCGGTAGCCTTTCAGGACAGATTTGCCCTCTTTGGTGTAATCGTACTCTGGCTGGGTACTCAGGTTAGCCGCATCGATATCTTTCTTCTCAATGCCGTTTTTCTGCAGAAAATCGAAATATTGTGCAACCCGGCTGTCCGCCTGCTTTTTCGCATCGGCGGCATCTTTGGATGAGACATTCACCACGATAGAGAGCGTGGCGATATCGGGACGGGCATCGACTGTTGCCTTGCCTGAGGTCACCACGTGCGGCCCATTTGGTAACTCATCAGCGTGTACGCCAGGCAGTGCTCCGGCGCTCATGATTGCGGCCAGAGCCAATGCTTTCAGTTTCATGAAAGTCCTCCTTGAAAAGGTCACTATGACGGCTTCTAACCGGCGAAGCCCAGCAGCGCATCGGTATGCGCCATGCTTTGAGTGGTCATTATGGCAAAAGTTCGCCAGCGGTGCGGCAATAACCGTAGCCTGTTCGCGTTCTGTTCAGAAAGCGGCGATACCCTGGCACGCCAGTTGCAGGGCAATAAACCACATCACTGCGCCGACCAGCAGGTTAATGATGCGCTGTGCCGTCGCAGTGCGCAGACGCGGTGAGAGCCACGCGGCCAGCAGGGCCAGGCCGAAAAACCACAGGACAGAGGCGCTGATGGTTCCCAGCGCGAACCACTGACGCGCCGCGGTGGTCGGCAACTGGCCGCCAAGGCTGCCCAGCACCACAAAGGTATCAAGATAGACGTGCGGGTTGAGCCAGGTCACCGCCAGCAGCGTCGCCACGATGCGTCCCCTGCTCTGCCTGCGCGACGTCCCCTCTGCCAGATCGACATCGCCGCGAAAGGCGTGACGCAGTGCGCCCCAGCCGTACCAGAGCAGAAATGCCACGCCCGCCCAGGTGATTGCCCCCAGCAGCAGCGGAGAGTGACTCAGGAGTGCACTTCCGCCGAAAATACCGCCGCAAATCAGCAGAATATCGCTCAGCGAGCAGAGCGCCGCTGTCATCAGGTGGTACTGCCGCTTTACCCCCTGATTCATGACAAAGGCGTTCTGCGGACCCAGCGGCAGAATCAGTGCGGCACCCAGGGCAAGCCCCTGAAAGTAGAGAGATATCACAGAATTATGTCCTCACATCGTCAGATGTGAAGCAGTATAAGAGGGGGCGATGATTAGCGGAAATTGAAAGAATTAATCTGCGATTAGCAAAATGAATGGGCGACCGGGGTCGCCCATAAAACGATTACTCCGGCTGGGCCTGTGGCGCGATTGTCTCTGGCGCAGCGGTCTCCGGCTTTTTAACACGGTGCAGATGCACATCCATCTGTGGATAAGGAATGCCAATCCCTTTTCCATCCAGCGCACGCTTAAAGTTCTTCAGCAGATCCCAGTAAACATCCTGCAGGTCTCCGCTGTTGCTCCAGCAGCGCACCACAAAGTTCATTGAGGAGGCCGCCAGCTCATTCAGACCGACCTGCACGCCTTTCTCCTGCAGAACACGGCTATCAGCATCAACCACTTCGCGCAGCAGCGTCAGCACCTGATCAACATCCGCATCGTAAGAGACACCAATGATAAATTCATTGCGGCGTATCGGCTCGCGCGAGAAGTTAACGATATTACCGGTGATGATTTTACCGTTAGGCACCACCACCAGCTTGCCGTCAGCCGATTTGAGGGTCGTGGAGAAGCTCTGTACGTTCATGACCGTACCCATGATGCCGCCCAGATCGACAAACTCACCGGCCCGGAAGTGGCGGAAAATCACCAGCAGCACACCCGCCGCGAGGTTTGACAGGGAATCTTTTAATGCCAGGCCTACAGCCAGACCGGCTGCACCCAGAATAGCAATGACCGAGGTGGTCTGGACGCCGATACGCCCCAGTGCGGCGATAAGCGTGAACGCGATAATGCCATAGCGTACCAGCGCAGACAGGAAGTCAGCGACCGTGGTATCAATGTGACGCGCGCGCAGCAGACGATTGACCGCATTGGCGATGATGCGCGCAATCATCAGCCCTACCACGATAATCGCAATCGCGGCGACGATGTTTACCGCATAGCTAATCAGGAGTTCCTGATTTCGTATAATCCAGTTTCCCGCGTTGTTGATTTCATCGATCATGCCCGTATCCTGCATGTAACCATCCTGTAATTAAATCCCAAAGGGAATGAGACCACATTGTCAGAACCGTTCTGACAATCCCTGACAAAAGGGTAAACAATAAATGCCGGTGTGCCAAACCTGCATGACTTTTGACATAAATCTGCTGAAAAAAAGGCAAAAAAAAGGCCCTTTCGGGCCTTTTTTATACGGTAACCACCAGGGTGTTACAGTACGTCGACAGCGTTAAGCTCTTTGAAAGCCTGCTCCAGACGGACCACCATAGACGCCTGGGCAGAACGCAGCCAGACGCGTGGGTCGTAGTATTTTTTGTTTGGCTTGTCGTCGCCTTCCGGGTTACCCAGCTGCGACTGCAGATAGCCTTCGTTCTTTTTGTAGTACTGCAGAATGCCGTCCCAGGTTGCCCACTGGGTATCGGTATCGATGTTCATCTTGATCACGCCGTAGCTGATAGACTCTTCGATCTCTGCTGCTGAAGAACCTGAACCGCCGTGGAAAACGAAGTCCAGCGCGTTGTGCGGCAGGCCATGTTTTTCACACACAAACTTCTGCGAATCACGCAGAATGGTCGGGGTCAGTTTCACGTTGCCTGGCTTGTACACGCCGTGGACGTTACCGAATGACGCCGCAATGGTGAAGCGCGGGCTGATCGCATGCAGTTTTTCGTACGCGTAGTTCACATCTTCTGGCTGGGTGTAGAGTGCGGATGCGTCCATGTGGCTGTTATCAACGCCATCTTCTTCACCGCCGGTGCAGCCCAGTTCAATCTCCAGGGTCATGTCGAGTTTCGCCATGCGCGCCAGGTATTTGCTGCTGATTTCGATGTTCTCTTCCAGAGACTCTTCTGACAGGTCGATCATGTGAGAAGAGAACAGCGGTTTACCGTTTTTCTGGTAGTACTCTTCACCCGCGTCCAGCAGACCGTCGATCCACGGCAGCAGTTTCTTGGCACAGTGGTCAGTGTGCAGAATTACCGGCACGCCATACTGCTCAGCCATCAGGTGAACATGGTGTGCACCCGAGATTGCACCGAAAATAGCGGCGCCCTGTGGTTTGTCAGTCTTGAAACCTTTACCCGCGATGAAAGCCGCACCACCGTTAGAGAACTGAATGATGATTGGCGCTTTAACTTTCGCAGCAGCTTCCAGTGCGGCATTGATAGAGTCGGTGCCGACGCAGTTTACGGCTGGCAGTGCGAATTTGTTCTCTTTCGCGACTTTGAAGATCTTCTGTACGTCATCACCAGTGACAACGCCGGGTTTTACGAAATCAAAAATTTTAGACATGATTGTGTCCTGTTTCGTGACCGTTGTTCCCCTTAAGGAACGTCGATTTAAACGCCCAGACGGGCAAGACTTCAGGCGATGCCGCAGGGCATCACCCCCAAAGGTTTACTGCTTCGCACGCTCTTCCAGCATGGCGACGGCAGGCAGTTTCTTGCCTTCCACGAACTCAAGGAACGCGCCGCCACCGGTAGAGATGTAGGAAATTTTGTCTTCGATACCGAACAGGTCGATCGCCGCTAAGGTGTCGCCGCCGCCAGCCACAGAGAACGCCTCACTGTCCGCAATGGCGTTCGCCACGATTTCGGTGCCTTTACGGAAGTTAGGGAACTCGAATACGCCCACCGGGCCGTTCCACAGGATGGTTTTCGCATCTTTCAGGATGGCAGCCATCGCCTGTGCGGTTTCGTCACCGAAGTCCATAATCTCTTCGTTATCCGCCACTTCCGAAACCTTTTTCACGGTCGCTGGTGCAGTTTCGGAGAATTCCGTGCCGACACGTGAGTCAGTCGGAACCGGAATACCGTGCTGATCGCGCAGGCCTTTCGCGGCTTCAACGAAGTCTGGCTCATACAGGGATTTACCGACTTTATTGTCGATCGCCACGAAGGTGTTGGCGATGCCGCCGCCGACAATCACGGTGTCCGCGATTTTCACCAGCGACTGCAGCACATCAAATTTGGTTGAAACTTTAGAACCGCCCACGACAGCGACCAGCGGACGCTCAGGGTTGGTCATCACCTTGCCCAGCGCTTCCAGTTCAGCGGAGAGCAGCGGACCGGCACAGGCAACAGGCGCAAATTTGCCGACGCCGTGAGTAGAGGCCTGCGCGCGGTGTGCAGTACCAAACGCGTCCATCACGAAGACGTCGCACAGGGCAGCATATTTTTTAGACAGCGCTTCGTCGTCTTTCTTCTCGCCTTTGTTAAAGCGAACGTTTTCCAGCACCACCAGTTCGCCAGCGCCCACTTCCACGCCGTCGAGGTAATCTTTTGCCAGGGTCACATTGGTGCCGCTCAGCTTCTCTTTCAGGTAGTTCACGACCGGCAGCAGCGAGAACTCTTCGTTGTATTCACCTTCGGTCGGACGACCCAGGTGAGAGGTAACCATTACTTTCGCGCCCTGTTTCAACGCCGCTTCAATGGTGGGCAGAGAAGCACGGATACGTGCATCAGACGTCACTTTACCTTCTTTAACCGGTACGTTGAGATCGGCACGGATCAGCACGCGTTTGCCAGCCAGATCCAGATCGGTCATCTTAATTACAGACATGGTGAACCCTCTCGTTGATTCTCATAAGTTTTGCCAGACGCAAACCGCGTCTTACCTGAAACCGCTTGCGGCCATGGCTAACGTCGTGTCGAGCATTCGGTTAGCAAAGCCCCATTCGTTGTCACACCAGACCAGGGTCTTGATAAGGTGTTGACCGCTGACCCGCGTTTGCGTTCCGTCCACAATGGCGCTGTGCGGATCATGGTTAAAATCTACAGAGACTAACGGTAATTCCGTATAGTCAACTATACCACGAAATGCCCCCTCTGCCGCGCTTTGCAACAGGGTGTTAACCTCGCACGCCTTCACTGCCTGACGAACAGAAACGCTGAGATCAATAGCCGTCACGTTGATCGTCGGGACGCGAACCGCTATCGCCTCAAAGCGATCGTTGAACTTCGGAAAAATGCGGGTGATGCCCGCCGCCAGCCGGGTGTCGACCGGAATGATCGACTGGCTGGCTGCTCGGGTGCGGCGCAGATCGCTGTGATAAGCGTCGATCACCTGCTGATCGTGCATCGCCGAGTGAATCGTGGTGACGGTGCCGGATTCGATGCCAAACGCATCATCCAGCAGTTTAATCACCGGAATAATGCAGTTGGTGGTACAGGAGGCATTGGAGACGATGCGGTCGCTGGCGCTCAGATCCTGCTGATTAACGCCATACACCACGGTCGCGTCGAGATCGTTCCCGCCGGGATGAGAGAACAGCACTTTTTTGGCACCCGCCTGAAGATGCGCTTCGCCATCCGCGCGCGAACCGTAAACGCCGGTGCAGTCCAGTACCACATCAACATCGAGTTCACGCCACGGCAGATCGGCAATCTCTGCACGGTGCAGAATGCGCAGGGTATCGCCCCCCACCCACATCACATCGCGCTCCTGCCGCACATCAAAAGCAAAACGGCCATGGCTGGTGTCATATTTCAGCAGGTGCGCCATCCCGGTGGCTTCCGCCAGCTCGTTGATCGCCACCACCGTAATCTCCGCCCGCCGGCCCGTTTCATATAACGCGCGCAGAACGTTGCGTCCAATCCGGCCAAAACCATTTATTGCTACCCGTACCGTCATTTCTCTCCTGCCACGTCAGACTGAAAAAAACGTGCCGTTAGCCTGAGCGTTTCACTGCATTTTGTACAGGAGATTCTTACCCGGCATTGTCCGAAACCAGGGCAAGTTGCCTGGCGACTGAAACGGTTCAGCTACAATAATGGAAGGAAGGAATAACGGGAATGACTGTGATCAATCTGACTGCTTATATTTAGATCTGCGTCACAAATTGAGGCGAAAACAGGTTATTACTGCAGGAATAAAAGAGCGAGAGGGACGAAAAAGTCGTCCCTCTGAGTTTAGCGCCAGGCGGGTTCAGGCCCGCCTGACCGGTTTTTTACGCCAGCAGCGCTTTGGCTTTCGCCACAACGTTGTCGACAGTAAAGCCAAACAGTTCAAACAGCTGATCCGCAGGCGCTGATTCGCCGAAGCTGGTCATGCCGACGATGGCCCCATTCAGACCGGTGTATTTGAACCAGTAATCTGCGATGCCCGCTTCGATAGCCACGCGCGCGCTGACCGCTTTTGGCAGAACGGCTTCGCGATACGCATCGCTCTGCTTGTCGAAGGCATCCGTTGAAGGCATAGAGACGACACGCACCTTACGACCTTCGCTGGTGAGTTTGTCCCACGCACCGACAGCCAGTTCAACTTCTGAACCGGTGGCGATCAGGATCAGCTCAGGCGTGCCGTCGCAATCTTTCAGCACATAGCCGCCGCGCGCCACGTTAGCCAGCTGCTCAGCGTCACGCGACTGCTGCGCGAGGTTCTGACGGGAGAAGATCAGTGCCGTCGGGCCATCCTGACGTTCAATCGCGTATTTCCACGCCACGGCAGATTCAACCTGGTCACACGGACGCCACAGGCTCATGTTTGGCGTTGTGCGCAGGCTGGCCATCTGTTCAACCGGCTGGTGCGTCGGGCCATCTTCGCCCAGACCGATGGAGTCGTGGGTGTAGACCATGATCTGACGGATCTTCATCAGTGCCGCCATACGCGCAGCGTTACGCGCATACTCAACGAACATCAGGAAGGTGGCCGTGTAAGGCAGGAAGCCGCCGTGCAGCGCCAGGCCATTAGCGATAGCGGTCATACCGAATTCACGCACGCCGTAATGGATGTAGTTACCTGCCGCATCTTCATTGATCGGCTTAGAGCCCGACCAGACAGTCAGGTTGCTCGGCGCAAGGTCAGCTGAACCGCCCAGGTATTCCGGCAGAATTTTACCGAAGGCTTCAATCGCATTCTGTGAGGCTTTACGGCTGGCGATCTTCGCCGGGTTCGCCTGCAGCTGCTCAACAAATTTCTGAGACTCTTCCTGCCAGTTAGCAGGCAGCTCATTGCTGATGCGACGCTTAAACTCAGCGGCCAGTTCCGGGTGAGCCTGCGCGTAAGCCGCGAATTTCTCATCCCAGGCGGACTCTTTCGCCTGACCCGCTTCTTTCGCGTCCCACTCAGCGTAGATCTCTGACGGGATAACGAACGGTGCGTGGTTCCAGCCCAGCTGTTTACGGGTCAGCGCCACTTCGTCATCACCCAGCGGTGCGCCGTGTGAATCATGGGTGCCCGCTTTGTTCGGCGAACCGAAGCCGATGACAGTTTTGCACATCAGCAGTGATGGCTTGTCGCTGACGCTTTTCGCTTCGTCGATCGCTTTAGCAATCGCGTCCGCATCGTGACCATCAACGCCGCGCACAACGTGCCAGCCGTAAGCTTCAAAGCGCTTAGCGGTGTCATCGGTGAACCAGCCATCAATGTGACCGTCGATAGAGATACCGTTGTCATCATAGAAGGCCACCAGTTTGCCCAGCTTCAGCGTACCCGCCAGTGAGCAGACTTCGTGCGAGATGCCTTCCATCATGCAGCCATCACCCATGAAGACATAGGTATTGTGGTCTACGATGTCATGACCCGGACGGTTGAACTGCGCGGCCAGGGTGCGCTCAGCGATAGCGAAACCGACCGCATTAGCGATGCCCTGCCCCAGCGGACCGGTGGTGGTTTCAACGCCGGCGGTGTAGCCATATTCCGGGTGACCTGGAGTTTTTGAGTGCAGCTGGCGGAAGTTTTCCAGTTCGCTCATCGGCAGATCGTAGCCGGTGAGGTGCAGCAGGCTATAGATCAGCATGGAGCCGTGACCGTTGGAAAGCACGAAACGGTCGCGGTCAGCCCACTGCGGGTTGGTCGGGTTGTGGTTCAGGTAACCGCGCCAGAGTACTTCAGCGATGTCCGCCATACCCATTGGGGCACCCGGATGTCCCGATTTCGCTTTCTGTACTGCATCCATACTTAACGCACGAATGGCGTTGGCAAGCTCTTTACGAGAGGGCATTTTCTACTCCAGGTCGGATTAATGCTTCGCGCCTTAACTTATTGTTATTAATGAGTTACCGGGCAAAACAAGGAAAAAGTTGCCCATCAATGTACATGAAAATCGGGGCAAAAGTACATGCTGTAAAACGCTAAATGTCACCGCTTCGTATGGCTTTTCCGGCCAACTCTGCTAGCAAAGTGCAGACTGGCAGGCTATAACCAAAACGTTTATTCACCTGGCACGATTTCAGGTGTTTGTTTTTCTTACCTTGTTATGAATGGGATAGAGCATGAAAATCCAGAAAACGGTATTAGCGCTTGGACTGGCGACGCTGCTGAGCGGCTGTCAGGGGCTGGACAATAACGCGCTGATGCAGTCAGGCGCTCAGGCCTATCAGGCTTACACGCTGAGCGACGATCAGGTTAAGCAGCTGAGCGATAAGTCCTGTGAGCAGATGGACAAAGAGAATCAGATCGCGCCGGCTGACAGCCAATATCAGCAGCGTCTGAACAAGATTGCCGCCGCGCTGGGCGACAACATCAATGGCGTCCCGGCTAATTACAAGGTTTACCAGACGAAAGATGTCAACGCCTGGGCGATGGCAAATGGCTGTATCCGTGTCTACAGCGGACTGATGGATATGATGACCGACAATGAAGTCGAAGGGGTACTGGGCCATGAGATGGGTCACGTTGCGCTGGGCCACACCCGTAAAGCGATGCAGCTGGCGTATGCCACCACTGCGGCCCGCACGGCTGCCGCGTCGGTTGGCGGGGTGATCGGTTCGCTGTCGCAGTCGCAGCTGGGCGAACTGGGTGAGAAACTGGTCAACGCGCAGTTCTCCCAGTCGCAGGAGTCACAGGCGGATGACTACTCCTATGACCTGATGAAGAAGCGCAACATTAACCCGATGGGGCTGGTCACCAGCTTTGAGAAACTGGCGAAGCTGGAACAGGGCCGTCAGAGTTCGATGTTTGACTCCCACCCGGCTTCAGAAGCGCGCGCTCAGCATATCCGCGATCGCATTGCTGCCGACGCGAAATAAGAGACAATCAGGCGCATCATCCTTCAGGGCGATGCGCCTGATACCTTCCGGCTCTGGCTGATTCAGCGCTTAAATATCTGATCCACCATTGAGCCTAAATCGAGTTTATTCTCATGCAGTGACGCCTCATCCATGCGCCCCTGCGGTGACATCCTGTCAATCAGCTGCGGCAGAATCACCGCCAGCGTGCCTGCTGCGCCCTTAACGTCGGTTCCCAGCTTATCCGCCAGTGACTGCAGTTCCGCCTGACCAAACGCCGAGTGGATATCGCTGTGCGCGACCGGCTGATTGCTGCCGGTGCCAATCCACGAACTAAAGACTTCACCCAGCCCGCCCTGCTGAAATTTTTGCAGCAGCACTTCAATGCCGCCCTGCTCCTGTACCCAGTGCCACACCGCCTGCAGCTGGCCGGGCAGATGCCCGTCACTCTGACTGCCCTGCAGTGAGCCCGCCAGTTCATCAAGAAAGCCCATGATTGCCTCCACGTCGAAAATTGATGTCACTAAGTTTAGTTGCTGATGTGCAGTTGCGCCTGAACCGCATGGCCGAAGCCAGCAGCCGGTCAGACAGGGTATTCGTGGGGAAAACGCAGAGGGGGAATGGCGGGAGACGGCAGCAAAGCCTGCCGGATTATCCCGGCAGACTTATCAGAGGGGTGCGGCAAATCAGCCCTTGTTGGCCGCCTGAACATGCAGCATATCCAGCGCCAGCGTCGCCGCGGCCAGCGCGGTTAAATCTGCATGGTCATAGCCCGGTGCCACTTCCACCAGATCCATACCCACGATGTTCATGCCCTGCAGGCCACGGATCAGTTTGGTGGCTTTATCGGTGGTCAGGCCGCCAATGACCGGCGTACCGGTGCCAGGTGCATGAGCCGGGTCCAGACAGTCGATATCGAAGGTGAGATAGACCGGCAGATCGCCGACGGTGCGTTTTACTTCAGCGAGGATATCGTCAACGCTGCGGTCATTGACCTGCGCCGCATCCAGCACGTTAAAGCCCAGGCTCCGGTCAAATTCGGTACGGATACCGATCTGCACCGAGTGCTGAGGATCGATCAGCCCCTCTTTCGGCGCCGTAAAGAACATGGTGCCGTGGTCAAACGTCGGGCCGTTGGAGTAGGTGTCGGTGTGGGCATCAAAGTGCACCAGCGCCATCTTGCCGAAATGTTTCGCATGCGCGCGCAGCAGCGGCAGCGTCACGTAGTGGTCGCCGCCAAAGGTCATCATGCGCTTGCCACTGGCCAGCAGTTTTTCGGCGTGAGCCTGTAATTTATCGGAGAGATCCTGTGAGTCACCGAAGGCGTAAACCAGATCGCCGCAGTCGACAACGTTCAGACGCTGACGCAGATCGAAATCCCAAGGCCAGCGGCAGCCTTCCCAGGCCAGGTTGGTGGAGATCTGGCGGATGGCGCCCGGCCCCAGGCGGCTGCCCGGACGACCAGAGGTGGCAGCATCAAACGGTACACCGGTAATCACCCACTCTGCGTCGCTGTCATAAGGCTGGAAGTTCAGCGGAAAGCGCATGAAGCCGAAGGCGTTAGAGACCAGGGAGTTGTCGTACTGATTGCCAAGCGTGTTATACATAATTGCTCTCTCTATGCGTAAGTCGGGCCAGGCCCGCAAGCCATTAAGATATAGATGAAAAAAATCCCCTCCGCGTCGTTAGGCCCGACGAGGAAGGGATTGAGTGAGTCAGATTATCGGCATAGTCAGCGGCAACTGCAATATACGATTGCGGGCTGAACGATGCGATTACTCATCTTCTAAATAGGTGTATCCGTAGAGGCCGCTCTCAAACTCTTCCAGGAACTGGGCACGAAGCTCTTCATCCAGATCGGACGCCTGCACCTGATTGCGGAACAGCGACATCAGCTGGTTAGGATCAAGCTGCACATAGCGCAGCATGTCTGCCACCGTGTCACCCTCATCCGACAGCTGAACTTCCACTTCGCCATTTTCGCGCGCGTAGACATCCACCGCCTCGGTGTCACCGAACAGGTTGTGCATATTGCCCAGAATTTCCTGATAGGCCCCGACCATGAAGAAGCCCAGCATCGGCGGGTTATCCAGGTCATATTCCGGCATCGGCATGGTGGTGGCGATACCGTCACCATCCACATAGTGATCGATGGTACCGTCAGAGTCACAGGTGATGTCGAGCAGCACAGCGCGGCGTTCCGGCTTCTTATTCAGCCCTTCCAGCGGCAGAACCGGGAAGAGCTGATCGATACCCCATGCATCCGGCATCGACTGGAACAGCGAAAAGTTAACGTAGATCTTATCCGCCATTCGCTCCTGCAGTTCGTCGATGATCGGACGATGCGCACGGTTGCTCGGATCGAGATGCTGCTGAATATAGTGACAGATGCTCAGATAGAGCTGCTCAGCCCATGAACGCTGCTTAAGATCGTAAGTGCCGGAGGAGTAGCCAGTATGGATATCGAACAGGTCCATCTGGCTGTCGTGCAGCCACTCACGCAGCGAACGGCGGGTATCCGGCTCGTGCATCTCCTGCCAGGTTTCCCACATGCTGAGAATCGGGCGCGGCGCATCGGCATCCGGCGTTTCAGGTTCGCTGAACTCGTTGCGCTCCACGCCGATGATGTTAGAAACCAGCACCGTATGGTGTGCGGTCACGGCGCGACCGGACTCGGTGATCACCGTCGGATGCTCCAGGCCGTGCTCATCACAGGCGGCCCCGATGCCCCAGATCACGTTGTTAGCGTACTCATTCAGGCCATAGTTGACCGAACAGTCAGACTGCGAGCGCGTGCCTTCATAATCGACACCCAGACCGCCGCCGACGTCGAAACATTTGATGTTTACGCCCAGCTTCGCCAGTTCGACATAGAAACGCGCCGACTCACGCACACCGGTGGCGATATCGCGGATATTGGACATCTGTGAACCAAGATGGAAATGCAGCAGCTGCAGGCTGTCGATGCGGCCCGCTTCGCGCATAATCTCAACCAGCTTCAGCACCTGCGTCGCTGACAGGCCAAACTTCGACTTTTCGCCGCCGCTCGACTGCCACTTGCCGGAGCCCTGTGACGCCAGGCGAGCACGGATACCCAGACGCGGCACCACGTTCAGACGCTCCGCCTCTTCCAGCACCAGCCGCACCTCGGTCATTTTTTCCAGCACCAGATAGACCTTGTGGCCCATCTTCTCGCCAATCAGCGCCAGACGAATATATTCCCGGTCTTTATAACCGTTACAGACGATCACCGTGCGGGTCTGACCCGCATGTGCCAGCACCGCCATCAGCTCCGCTTTCGAGCCAGCCTCCAGGCCCAGCGGTTCACCGCACTGGGTCAGGGATTCAATGACGCGTTTATGCTGGTTGACTTTAATCGGGTAAACCAGGAAGTAGTCACCGGTATAGCCGTAGGATTCACGCGCACGTTTGAACGCGCCGTTAATAGAGCGCAGACGATGTTGCAGGATCTGCGGGAAGCAGAACAGCGCGGGCAGACGCTGGCCCTGTGCTTCGCGCTCTTTCACCAGCCGGGCTAAATCGACGCGCACATCCGGGCGATCCGGATCCGGGCAGACACTGATGTGGCCCAGTTCGTTGACGTCGTAATAGTTGTTGCCCCACCAGGCGATGTTGTACGTCCGCAACATTTTGCTCGCGTCCTGATCGTTCATTGCAACCTCCTGCATGGAGCGGAGTGCACCCTGTTCGCCAGCTGACGAACCTTTGATATTCTTCATGTCGTCAGACATCGCGAACCTCAATTTTCCGTTGAAAGATGAAACTGTTAACCGGCTTTATGGCCGCTAATCTGAAACGCAGATACCCCATTAAACGTCATGTCCTGTTCACCTGACGTTGCCGTCAGCGCGCTTCACGCATATGAGTTAAGTGTAAAACACCCTGGCCAGATCCGTTTAAACAGAGAACATTTACCCGATCTTTATTGACCATAGATAACCGGTCTCGTTCCACTGCGTGGACGCAGAGAAGAGACAAAGCCCTGAGAACAGAGGTAAAGATTAGCCAGCGCTCGTGTCGGTAAAATTACCGCATCGCAGATATTGTCGGCTGGAAAGAGAAACAGAGGGGAGGCAGGAGCGCGCCAGTGTTGCGCCAGAGCGCAGAGAACCGGGAGAAGAAAAAGCGTGGTTCATTACTTGTATCACCTCCGCATATGCCGGGGGCACATGGAGAACAACCAGGGTGAAAGCCAGACCGGTGTCTGACGGGCGCGACGCACACAGTGGCGTCATCCTTGCTGCGGCTAGCGAAGCAGCGGCGTTTTATACCGTTTACGGCGCTAAAAAGCAAAAAGATTATCGGGTAATTCCGTGGAGTGTCAGCAAATTATGCCGATAAAGCTGACAGGTAAAATGCCGAAACAGAAAAAGGGCTGGTAATTGGTTTATCCTCTATCCTAAAATAGCCGTCCAGATGGTTTTCCATCTAAACAGGTTAATATCCAGGCGGTGTTGGCCTGCTGTGCTGACACAACCTCACTGCTCGCGGCTTTGCCTGAAGGGGCGTCAGGTCAGATAACCTCACTGGCGCTATGCAGTCGAATTCAAACCATATTTAAGGTAAAGAACAGAATGGCTAAACACCTTTTTACGTCCGAGTCCGTATCAGAAGGACATCCCGATAAAATCGCCGACCAGATTTCCGATGCCGTGCTGGATGCGATCCTGGAACAGGATCCAAAAGCGCGTGTGGCCTGCGAAACCTACGTTAAAACCGGTATGGTACTGGTTGGTGGTGAAATCACCACCAGCGCCTGGGTCGATATCGAAGAGATCACCCGTAACACCGTTCGCGAAATCGGCTATGTTCATTCCGATATGGGCTTTGATGCCAACTCCTGCGCCGTATTGAGCGCGATTGGCAAACAGTCTCAGGATATCAATCAGGGTGTTGACCGCACCGATCCGCTGGAACAGGGCGCGGGCGACCAGGGCCTGATGTTCGGTTATGCGACCAACGAAACCGACGTTCTGATGCCTGCACCGGTGACCTATGCACACCGTCTGGTTCAGCGTCAGGCAGAAGTGCGTAAAAACGGCGCCCTGCCGTGGCTGCGTCCGGATGCCAAGAGCCAGGTCACTTTCCAGTATGACGATGGCAAAATTGTCGGCATCGACGCGGTCGTGCTGTCAACGCAGCACGCGGAGTCCATCAGCCAGAAAGATCTGCAGGAAGCGGTGATGGAAGAGATCATCAAGCCGGTTCTGCCTGCCGAGTGGCTGAATGCCTCAACCAAATATCACATCAACCCGACCGGCCGCTTTGTGATCGGCGGCCCGATGGGCGATTGCGGTCTGACCGGTCGTAAAATCATCGTCGACACCTACGGCGGCATGGCGCGTCACGGTGGCGGTGCGTTTTCCGGTAAAGATCCGTCAAAAGTTGACCGCTCTGCGGCCTATGCAGCGCGTTATGTCGCGAAAAACATCGTCGCAGCCGGTCTGGCTGACCGTTGTGAAATTCAGGTCTCTTATGCGATCGGCGTTGCTGAACCGACCTCCATCATGGTGGAAACCTTTGGCACCGAGAAAATTGCGACCGAACAGCTGACGCTGCTGGTGCGTGAATTCTTCGACCTGCGTCCATATGGTCTGATTCAGATGCTGGATCTGCTGCACCCTATCTACAAAGAGACCGCCGCTTACGGTCACTTTGGTCGCGAACATTTCCCATGGGAAAAAACCGATAAAGCCGCCCTGCTGCGTGAAGCGGCTGGCCTGTAAGTTTTCCGGCTGATCATGAAACCCTGCCACGCCGGCAGGGTTTTTTATTGCTTTTTCAGTGGCTTTGCCTGCGTGCAGCACGGGCAGATTGTTATCTGTTTTGCATTACCGGCCTGCCCCATTCTGACCGGATAAAACGCTTCTGCCCGACCTTCCCGCCGCTCCTCAGCAGGTTCTCTAATCTCAGCTACACTTCATTGCGCTTTTTCTGACAACAAAATGTTAACGATTACAAATTGAAATGCTTTGTTTATCTGACATTTAAGATTTAACGCACGTGGTTATTCTGTTCAAAATGCGTTATTTTCAGCGTCGTCTGATAGCCAATAAATAGAGCATTGTCAGAAACTTAATGAGTGCTATACCTCACTGGTTAATTAATCTTTACGGGTAAAATATGCTGAATTTCAGGGTTTCAGCGTGTGTAAGCGATTACACTGATGTGATCAGACTCACTTTTTTCCCGTAAAAGGTTTTTTAACATTGATAAAAACAATGATGGATAAACCTGGAGGCTAAAATGCCTGGCAATACACACAAAAGCAGAACTTCAAATAAGGCGATGACCTTATTTGTCTGCTTTCTGGCAGCCCTTGCGGGTCTGCTGTTCGGTCTGGATATCGGCGTGATTGCCGGTGCCCTGCCGTTTATCGCAAAGGACTTCAACGTTACCGCTCATCAGCAGGAGTGGATCGTCAGTTCCATGATGTTTGGTGCTGCGGTGGGGGCTATCGGCAGCGGCTGGATGTCCTCCCGCCTGGGCCGTAAAAAGAGCCTGATGGCCGGTGCGATTCTGTTCGTTATCGGTTCTCTCTGGTCGGCGATGGCGCCAAACCCGGAAATGCTGATCAGCGCCCGCGTATTGCTGGGTCTGGCAGTCGGTGTCGCCTCTTATACCGCCCCGCTTTATCTTTCTGAAATCGCACCAGAAAAAATTCGCGGCAGTATGATTTCGCTCTATCAGCTGATGATCACCATCGGGATTCTGGGTGCTTACCTGTCTGATACCGCCTTCAGCTTTACCGGCAACTGGCGCTGGATGCTGGGCGTCATCACCATCCCTGCCCTGCTGCTGCTGATCGGTGTCTTCTTCCTGCCAAACAGCCCACGCTGGCTGGCGGCGCGTGGCAACTTCCGCGATGCGCAACGCGTACTGGACCGTCTGCGCGACACCAGTGAGCAGGCAAAACGTGAGCTGGATGAGATTCGTGAAAGCCTGAAGATCAAGCAGTCTGGCTGGGGTCTGTTCACCAGCAGCAGCCACTTCCGTCGTGCCGTCTACCTCGGCATTCTGTTGCAGGTTATGCAGCAGTTTACCGGTATGAACGTCATCATGTACTACGCACCTAAAATCTTTGAAATTGCCGGCTTCGCCAACACCACGCAGCAGATGTGGGGTACGGTCATCGTCGGTCTGGTCAACGTGCTGGCGACCTTTATTGCCATTGGCCTGGTGGATCGCTGGGGCCGTAAACCGACCCTGATTCTGGGCTTTATGGTGATGGCTGCCGGTATGGGCGTGCTGGGAACGATGCTGCACTTTGGCATTACCTCGCCGGGCGCACAGTACTTCGCGGTAGGCATGCTGCTGATGTTCATCGTTGGCTTCGCGATGTCAGCCGGTCCGCTGATCTGGGTACTCTGTTCTGAAATTCAGCCGCTGAAAGGCCGCGATTTCGGTATCACCGTCTCGACCACCACCAACTGGATCGCCAACATGATCGTGGGTGCGACCTTCCTGACGATGCTGAATACCCTGGGCAACGCCAACACCTTCTGGGTCTACGCGCTGCTTAACCTGTTCTTCATTCTGCTGACGCTGATGCTGATTCCGGAGACCAAAAACGTCTCGCTGGAACACATCGAACGTAACCTGATGGCCGGTAAAAAACTGCGCGACATCGGTGCACGCGACTAACCGTTAAGCATTAAAAAAAGGGCGGGGTTTCTCTGGAAACCCCGCCCTTTTTATTGGTTCAGCCCCTCATCATACCGGGGTGACCCGCACGTCCGGCCGAGGCCGCGGCAGGCAGCAGAGCGCCAGCGCCATGATAAAGATGGTGGCAGTCTGGTTATAGGGCAGCACCGAATCGGTCAGCCCGGTGATAAACAGCGCCAGCATCGGCAGCGCCGCCCCGCGCAGATCGCACTTCTTCAGCCAGCCCGCCAGCATCGTCAGATAGAGCAGCGCCAGCGACAGCGTCCCCAGCCATCCCTGTAACGTCGTCACTTCGAGAAACTCGTTGTGCATGTTGTATTTGACGTTGGTGTAGCCTTCCACATTGAGCGGATAGTGTTTGATGATGAACTGACGCGCCTCCGTGGTGCGCGCATCCGGCGTCGCGAAGCCGCCATGATGCTCAATAAAGTTCATCGCTCCGCCCCAGATCGCGACGCGTGCACCCAGCGAGGTCGAGCTGTTGGAGCCAAAGTTCTCAATATCCTGCACCCCTTCCACCCAGCGGTTACTGGTCATCAGGATCAGCAGCGCCACGACGCCCACCGCCAGCGTGCCGACGCGCCAGTTAGTGAGCAGCGACAGCCGGTAACTCTGCACCACAAACAGCAGGCCTGTGGCGATCAGCGCAATCAGGGTCACGCGGGTCGCACACAGGTAGAGCAGCGCGAAGGTGACAGCCAGCACCACCACATCGGCAACCTTCCAGTAGCGATGCGTCTCAAAACGACTCAGCCACAGCCAGGCGCAGTAGATAAACAGAATCATGTAGGAGGACATCGACGCCGCTTCAGTCGTGAGTTTGATGCGGATGTTCGCGGTGTAGAGATGCTCATGAATACCGAAGCCCAGCGTAATCAGCAGTCCGATCAGAATGAGCACTTTCCCGATACGCAGCGTGGTCAGGGAAACCCGATCGCCATAAATAGCCAGGCTGAGGAGAATAAACGCGCCCAGCAACAGCCGCTTCGCGCCCAGCAGGTAGTTGCCGATATTGGTTATCGCATCGGTTGAGGGGGCGGTCTCAATCCCCTTAACGTGGAGGGCCCAGAACAGACGGATCAGGGTAAAGATAACCAGAACAGCGAACAGCGCGAGATAAAAACCCGCTCCCCTGAAGTCGATCCGTCTGCGCACCAGGCCATAGAGTATGGAGGCAACAGAGAGATAGGAGACGAAGTAGAATATTTTTTGCGGCAGACCGGTAACAAACATATTCAGTGAGAGTGCCAGGCAGAGCGCAATCACGGAGAAATTAACCAGTAACGTTAATCCATTGCGTTCGGTTTTATTCGTCATGCTTAACCTCAGTAAGGCGATTAAGCACGGTCATCAGGTGCTTCATATAATTTTCCTCATAAAAACCGGTGATGCTCGCTTTAATAACCTGATGGTCAGGGAAACGGAAATCCCCGCTCATGGCGTTGAGAATAGCGGCCAGCGCCATGCTGTCATTGACAGGGTAGAGCTGACCATTGTGACCGTTCTGAATAATTTCCGCCGGACCGCTGATGCAGTCGGATGAGACGCAGTAGACGCCGCGCGACATCGCCTCCAGCAGGATCAGCGGGAACCCCTCAAAGTTGGAGGTCATGAGCAGACAGCTGACCTGTCTGATGTGGTGGAGGACATACTCCCAGGCGTTCTCCTGCCAGCCATGCCAGGTGATGCGATCCGCAATCCCAAGCTGCGCCGCGTAGTGCTGGCACTGCGCCAGATCCTCGCCATCTCCCACCATCTCCAGCGTCCAGGGGACGCTGACCTGCTGCAGGGCATCAAACAGATCTTTCAGCTGTTTCTGTCGCTGGAAGTGGATGCGCCCGATATAGAGAAACTTCAGCCCCTGCGGGCGGCCAATGACCACCTCAGTGCGCTTTACCGGGTTATAGATCACATCAACGTCTGTATCACGGGCACCCAGATCCACCAGCTGCTGTTTAATCTGCTGGCTGATGGCGAAATGGTGATCGGCCCGCAGCAGATAGTGGGGACGGTAACGTTCACGCGGGGGCAGATGCATCCAGCTCGACAGCATGATTTTACGGCCGGAGAGGCTGATGGCGCGGCGCGTCATCAGGCAGGGAATCGTATTCAGGGTCAGGACATGATCGGGCTGATAGCGGCGAAAAAAGGCGGCCATTCGCAGCGTATGAATCAGATTTTTTATCTTTTTGTTGCGCAGCGTGCAGACGCTCTCGGCTAAAACAGCGTTGGCGGTCCAGGCACGGGAGTGGCTCTCTTCGCCGCTGTTGATAATAAACAGCCCCGCTTCCGTTCCGGCCTCTGCATTCAGCGTGGTAATCAGCTGACCGGTCACATTCTCCATACCGCCGCGACCTGCCATCAAATCGGTCACCAGCACAATGCGCTGCTTCCTGATGTTATTATTTTTCATTGCGTTGTCCGTACACTGTGCCTGTCGCATCTCATCGGTTCACGCTGCAGTGAACCTTATCAATAGGATATTCTAAAAACGCCGATAACCATATTGAATCCGGAAATTTCCGCCGCTGCCGCGCCTCGTCTGACCACCCTGTGGCCGCCGCCGCCTGCCGTGCCGGAAACGGGGCGGCAGATTATAGCTACGCTGCTGCCATTTTCGCGGGTTATGTTGAGTTCCCGGGCAGCGATGATTATCCTGAACGCCATGAAAACACCTCGTCTCCCTATTGCCCTGCAGCAGGCGGTGATGCGCTCGCTGCGCCAGTCGCTTGCGCGTGCCAATCAGGCCCTGAAAACGGACTACCCGGAACCTGCCCTGCTCTACCAGCAGCGCGGCACGGCGGCGGGCACGGCCTGGCTGGCCGCCTGGGAAATCCGCATTAATCCGGTACTGCTGCTGGAAAATCAGCAGGCGTTTATTGATGAAGTGGTGCCGCATGAGCTGGCGCATCTGCTGGTCTGGAAACAGTTTGGTCGCGTTGCGCCGCACGGCAAAGAGTGGAAGTGGATGATGGAGCAGGTGCTGGGCGTGCCGGCGCGGCGCACCCATCAGTTTGAGATCGCTTCCGTGCGCAGCAAGACCTTTGCCTATCGCTGTCAGTGCCAGCAGCACCAGCTTACGGTGCGGCGCCACAATCGGGTGGTGCGCAAAGAGAGTGAGTATCGCTGCGTGCACTGCGGAAGCCTGCTGACCGCGGGCGAGTTTGTGCCAGCCTGAGACTAATCCCCATTCCGCCCTATTGGACATTCTGTTAACCTGCCGCCCTTTTTTGTACTGAACAGAAGCTGGAATATGTCTCGCATTTTAAGTCTGGCGGTGGCGTTGCTGTTTGCCCCTGCCGCTGACGCTATCAACCTGAATAACTATCATCAGAATAACTTTCAGCAGGCCAAAACCTTTGCTGCGGCGATTAATGCCGATGCACCGGGCTCCTTTTACTGTGGCTGTAAAATTACGTGGCAGGGAAAAAAGGGCATCCCCGATCTCAACAGCTGTGGCTATCAGGTGCGCAAAAATGCGAATCGCGCCGCACGCATTGAGTGGGAACATGTGATGCCTGCGTGGGAGTTTGGACATCAGCGCCAGTGCTGGCAGGACGGTGGCCGCAAAAACTGCAACAAAGACCCCGACTATCGCCGCATCGAAACCGATCTGCACAACCTGCAGCCTGCGGTGGGTGAAGTGAATGGCGACCGCGGCAACTTCGCCTACAGTCAGTGGAACGGCAGCGAGAAGCAGTATGGTCAGTGTGAGATGAAGATCGACTTCAAACTGAAACAGGCGGAGCCGCCTGCGCGGGCGCGGGGCGCGATTGCCCGTACCTATTTCTATATGCGCGACCAGTACCATCTGCGCATTTCACGCCAGCAGACGCAGCTGTTTACCGCCTGGGATAAACTCTATCCTGTCACGCCGTGGGAGTGCGAACGCGACCAGCGGATTGCCAGGGTGCAGGGCAATCACAATCCTTATGTGCAGCAGGCTTGCCAGCGCTAAAATCCCTGCCCTACACTAGCTCTTTTCCCATGACGCCGCTGCAGCGCGGCGTCCGGTCTCAGGAACCTTATGCGCATACCTCGCATCTATCACGCCGCGCCTCTGAACATCGGCAGTGAAATTACTCTGGATGAAGATGCATCCAACCATGTGGGCCGGGTCCTCCGGATGACGGCAGGCCAGCGTCTGGAACTCTTTGATGGCACTAATCTGACTTTTGCAGCAGAGATCACGCATGTTGATAAAAAGCGTGTAAAAGTATCGGTCACAGAGAGCCAGCCGGACGATCGCGAGTCTCCCCTGCATCTGCATTTAGGTCAGGTGATGTCGCGCGGTGAAAAAATGGAATTCACTATCCAGAAATCAATTGAACTGGGCGTGAACGTCATTACACCCTTGTTTTCCGAGCGCTGTGGCGTAAAGCTTGATGCTGAACGTCTGGCGAAGAAGATCCAGCAGTGGCAGAAAATTGCGATTGCCGCCTGCGAGCAGTGTGGCCGCAATCGCGTGCCGGAAATTCGTGAAGCGATGACGCTGGAAGCCTGGTGTGCGGAAGCGGACAGCGGTCTGAAGCTTAACCTGCATCCGCGTGCCAGCCAGAGTATTAACACGCTACCACAGCCTGTGGAGCGGGTCCGGCTGCTGATTGGCCCGGAAGGCGGCCTGTCAGCGGACGAGATTGCGATGACGGCGCAGCACGATTTTACGGATATCCTGCTTGGCCCACGGGTTCTGCGAACCGAAACCACCGCGCTGACCGCCATTACGGCACTTCAGGTGAGGTTTGGCGACCTGGGTTAAGCGATACTTTCGGCGGTGAGAGAGCAGGCATAGTGTCCTGACTGTTCGGCCCACTGCAGACCGAACCGAACGAGGCGATCAACGCCTTACCGAGGAGATAATAATGATTAAGCTTGGCATCGTGATGGACCCTATTTCGTCCATCAATATTAAAAAAGACTCCAGCTTCGCCATGTTGCTGGAAGCACAGCGCCGTGGTTACGAAATTCACTACATGGAGATGCACGATCTCTCGATGCGCGGTGGCGTGGCCTCTGCCCGCACCCGCCTGCTGAGCGTTGAGCAGAATGCGGATAACTGGTATCAGTTCGGCAGCGAGCAGGAGATCCCGCTGGCTGACCTGAATGTGATCCTGATGCGTAAAGATCCTCCTTTCGACACCGAGTTCATCTATGCGACCTACATTCTGGAGCGCGCAGAAGAGCTGGGAACGCTGATCGTGAACAAACCGCAGAGCCTGCGTGACTGTAACGAAAAGCTCTACACCGCCTGGTTTGCGGAATTCACGCCTGAGACCCTGGTGACCCGCCGCAAAGAGCAGCTGCGCGCCTTCTGGCAGGAGCACGGCGACATCATCATGAAACCGCTGGATGGCATGGGCGGCGCCTCTATCTTCCGCGTGAAGCAGGACGATCCTAACTTTGGCGTCATCACAGAAACCCTGACCGAGCACGAAAGCCGCTTCTGCATGGCGCAGAACTATATCCCGGCTATCAAAGAGGGTGACAAGCGTGTGCTGGTCGTGGATGGCGAGCCGGTCCCTTACTGCCTGGCGCGTATCCCGCAGGGCGGTGAAACGCGTGGCAATCTCGCCGCCGGTGGGCGCGGTGAAGCCCGTCCACTGAGTGAAAGCGACTGGGAAATTGCGCGCCGTGTTGGCCCGACGCTGAAAGCAAAAGGACTGATTTTTGTCGGTCTCGACATCATCGGTGATAAACTGACTGAAGTTAACGTGACCAGCCCGACCTGCATTCGTGAAATTGAGGCTGCGTTCCCGATCTCCATCACCGGCATGTTGATGGATGCCATTGAGAAACGCCTGGGCTGAGCAAGACGCCGGGGCGAGGCTCCGTGATCAACCCAATACCGGTGCGGCCGTCGCGTGCCGGTTATTTTTTTGGTACATCGTGTGAGAATGAATTTACAACATCACTTTTTGATTGCCATGCCTTCATTGCAGGACCCTTTCTTCAAGCGTTCCGTGGTCTATCTCTGCGAACATAACGAAGAAGGTGCAATGGGACTGATCATCAATAAACCCATGGAAAACCTGACGGTTGAAGGCATTCTGAAGAAGCTGAAAATCTCTGCTGACGATCGCGACCCGGCCATCAGGCTGGATAAGCCGGTTTTCACCGGTGGCCCGCTGGCGGAAGATCGCGGCTTTATTCTGCACTCAGCGCAACGGACTTTTACCTCCAGCATTCGTGTCTCCGACAACACCGTCATCACCACATCCCGTGACGTGCTGGAGTCGATTGGCACCGCCTCTCAGCCCACAAATGTGCTGGTGGCGCTGGGGTACTGCGCCTGGGAAAAAGATCAGCTGGAAAATGAGCTGATGGAAAATGCCTGGCTCACGACCTCAGCCAACAGCAATATCCTGTTCCAGACGCCTATCGCAGAGCGCTGGCGCGAAGCGGCGCGCAGCATCGGCGTCGATATTCACAACATGGCCAGCGACGCCGGACACGCCTGATGTCAACGCAAACACTGTTAGGTTTCGACTTCGGCACCAAAAGCATTGGTGTCGCCGTCGGTCAGCAACTCACCGGCAGCGCCCGTCCCCTGGCGGCGCTGAAAGCCCAGGATGGTACGCCAGACTGGCTGCTCATTGAAAAGCTGCTGAAAGAGTGGCAGCCCGATTTCGTGGTGGTGGGTTTACCCCTCAATATGGATGGCACTGAACAGCCGTTAACGGCCCGGGCGCGAAAATTTGCCAATCGCCTGCACGGTCGGTTTGGCATCCGGGTCGAGCTGCAGGATGAGCGCCTCAGCACCGTCGAAGCGCGTGCGGGCCTCTTCGAACGTGGCGGTTATCGTGCGCTCAGTAAAGGGTCGGTGGATTCACAGTCGGCCGCCATCATTTTGCAGGACTGGTTCGAGAACCACTACTGACCTGACGCGATCAGTCCGGCAGCTTCACGTGCCAGCCTGCTCTGCTCAAAGGTTTGCATACCGGCCTGTGCGCCGGTCTGCAACAGAGCAGGGATCTGGTGCATCTTGCCCTCCCGAATCAGATGAGTGATGCCCGGTGTCGCAACCAGGATCTCGAACAGCCCGATGCGCGATCCGGCAACGGAAGGCACCAGCCGCTGCGCAATGACCGCTTTCAGGCTGCCCGCCAGCTGCGTTCGCACCAGCGGTTTCTCCTCCGCCGGAAAGACATCCACCAGCCTGTCCACCGCCTGCGCCGCGCCGCGGGTGTGCAGGGTTGCCAGCACCAGATGCCCCGTTTCCGCCGCCGTCAGCGCCTGACGGATGGTGTCGCTGTCGCGCAGCTCGCCCAGCAGAATCACATCGGGATCTTCCCGCAGCGCCGCTCTGATGCCCAGTGAGAAAGAGGGACAGTGCAGGCCGATTTCACGCTGCTGTATCAGCGACTGCTGGCTGTGGTGGATAAATTCAATGGGATCTTCCAGCGTGATGATATGACGGGCATGCTGGCGATTCAGCGCATCCACCAGCGCCGCCAGCGTGGTGGATTTGCCGCTTCCGGTCGCCCCGGTGACCAGAATCAATCCATCCTGCTGCTCCAGCAGCGTCGGTACCACGGCGGGAAGCTGCAGGCTCTCCAGCGTGGGGCAGACCGCAAAGATAAGGCGCAGCGCCAGCGACAGGCCGTTGCGCTGCATAAACAGACTGGCGCGCAGACGCTGACCGTCGGCGAGGCTCAGGGCGAAATCGATCTGCCCGTCACGCGCCAGCTGCTGGCGCTGGGGTTCACTGAGCCAGCGGGCCATAAACTCCGTCATCCAGGCGGCCGAGAGCGGGCTCTGCTGCGGAATCGCCTCCAGCCTCCCCTGCCGCCGCCAGTAGGGCAAATGTCCGCTGCAAAGGTGCAGATCGGCCGCATTATGCTTTACACTAAGCGCCACCATTTCATCCAGATTCATAATGTCTCCTGACTATGACCTCAATCCAGCACAACCTACAGCAAGTCCGGCAGCGCATTGCGGCCGCTGCCGCGCGTTGCGGCCGCGCACCAGAAGAAATTACCCTGCTTGCCGTCAGTAAAACCAAACCTGCGAGCGCGGTCGAAGAAGCCTTTACCGCGGGTCAGATCGCCTTTGGCGAAAATTACGTGCAGGAAGGGGTTGAAAAGGTTCAGGCGCTGGCCGCACATCCGGAACTGGAGTGGCACTTCATCGGTCCGTTGCAGTCCAATAAAAGCCGACTGGTGGCGGAAAATTTTGCCTGGTGCCACACCCTTGACCGTCTGCGCATTGCCCAGCGGCTCAACGATCAGCGTCCCGCCTCACTGCCACCGCTGAATGTGTTAATTCAGGTAAATATCAGTGACGAGACGAGTAAATCTGGCATCATGCTGGAGGCCGTTTCCGGGCTGGCAGAGGCGATAGCGGCCCTGCCGCAGCTGCGACTGCGGGGATTAATGGCGATTCCGGCGGCGGAGAGTGACTACACGAAGCAGCTGGCGGTGTGTCAGCAGATGGCGGAAGCATTCCGTCAGCTGCAGCAGCACTATCCGCATATTGATACGCTTTCGCTGGGAATGAGCGATGACATGGAGGCGGCCATCGCCGCAGGCAGTACGATGGTGCGCATCGGCACCGCCATTTTTGGCGCACGCGATTATGCGCACAACTCACAACAATAACAGAGGAACTTCATGTTAACACTGACGTTTTTAGTAAAAACGCTGATCGATCTCTACGTCATGGTGCTGCTGCTGCGCATCTGGATGCAGTGGTCACGCTGCGATTTTTATAACCCCGTGGCGCAGTTCGTCGTCAAAGTCACGCAGCCGATCATTAAGCCGCTGCGCCGCATCATTCCGGCACTGGGGCCGATTGATACCGCCTCGCTGCTGCTGGCCTTTGTCCTGACCACGCTGAAATACCCGATTTTACTGCTGATTCAGGTGGGCGTGTTCTCGGTTGATCCGACCAACCTGCTGGTCGGCCTGCTGTCGCTGATTAAATCGGCCGGTTATCTGGTCTTCTGGGTGATCATCATTCGCTCACTGATGAGCTGGATCAGCCAGGGGCGCGGCCCGGTCGACTACCTGCTGGTGCAGCTGACCGAACCGATGATGGCACCGATTCGCCGTATTCTGCCTGCTATGGGCGGTATCGATTTCTCCGCGATGATCGTCATCCTGGTGCTGTATGCCCTGAACTTTCTCGGCATGGACCTGTTCCCGGGTCTCTGGTACCTGCTGTAAATGAATCAAACTGGAACTGTTATGCAAAAAGTTGTGCTCGCCACCGGTAATCCCGGCAAAGTGCGTGAACTGGCGGAGCTGCTCTCCGCCTTTGGTCTGGATATCGTCGCTCAGAGTGACCTGGGGGTTGAGTCAGCGGAAGAGACCGGCCTGACCTTTATCGAGAATGCCATTCTCAAAGCGCGTCACGCGGCGCAGATCACCGGACTGCCGGCGATTGCCGACGACTCCGGCCTGGCCGTGGATGCGCTGGGTGGCGCGCCTGGTATCTATTCGGCGCGTTACGCCGGAGAAGATGCCAGCGATCAGCAGAATCTGGAGAAGCTGCTGCAGGCGCTGGAAAACGTGCCGGACGGTCAGCGTCAGGCGCAGTTCCACTGCGTGCTGGTTTATCTGCGTCATGCGGACGATCCTACGCCGCTGGTGTTCCACGGCAGCTGGGAGGGGCAAATTACCCGTTCCGCTGCGGGTGCCGGTGGCTTTGGATATGACCCGATTTTCTCTGTTCCGGCGCTGGGTAAAACGGCCGCTGAACTGAGCAAAGCGGAAAAAGGTGCTGTTTCTCACCGGGGTAAAGCATTGACGCTGCTGCTGGAAGCGATGCGTAATGCCTAATCTGCTGCCGTTAAGTCTCTATATCCATATTCCGTGGTGCGTTCAGAAGTGTCCCTACTGCGATTTTAACTCCCATGCGCTGAAGGATGAGGTGCCGCACGTTGAATACGTGCAGCACCTGCTGCGCGATCTGGAGATCGATCTACCGCTGATTCATGGTCGCGAAGTGCGCACCATCTTCATTGGTGGCGGCACCCCCAGCCTGCTGAGCAGCAGCGCGATGCAGATGCTGATGGATGGGGTGCGGGCGCGTCTGACGCTGGCTCCCGATGCGGAGGTGACCATGGAGGCCAATCCGGGCACCGTGGAAGCCGATCGCTTCAGCGCCTATCAGCGCGCCGGCATTAACCGTATTTCGATTGGCGTTCAGAGTTTCAGTCCGCAGAAGCTGCAGCGCCTCGGCCGCATTCACGGGCCTGACGAGGCGACCCGTGCCGCCCAGCTGGCACAGTCGCTGTCACTGCGCAGCTTCAACCTCGACCTGATGCACGGCCTGCCGGACCAGTCGCTGGAAGAGGCGCTCGACGATTTGCGTCAGGCGATTGCACTCAATCCGCCGCACCTCTCCTGGTATCAGCTGACCATCGAACCCAACACCCTGTTTGGTTCCCGTCCGCCGGTGCTGCCGGATGATGATGCGCTGTGGGACATTTTCGAACAGGGCGATCAGCTGCTGCGGGAGGCGGGTTATCAGCAGTATGAAACCTCCGCCTACGCGAAGCCGGGTTATCGCTGTGAGCACAACCTTAACTACTGGCGTTTCGGCGACTATCTGGGGATCGGCTGTGGCGCACACGGCAAGCTGACGCAACCGGATGGCCGCATTGTACGCACGGTGAAAACCCGTCATCCGCGTGGATTCATGCAGGGAAATTACCGCGAGAAGCAGTATGAGGTGGCCGACAGCGACAAGCCGTTTGAATATTTCATGAACCGCTTTCGCCTGCTGGAAGCAGCACCGCGCGACGAGTTCAGCCGCTACACCGGTCTGTCAGAGCAGGCGATCCGTCCGCAGATGGATGCCGCGATCGCCGCAGGTTATGTGACGGAAACGGCGGATCAGTGGCAGATTACAGAGAAAGGAAAACTGTTTCTGAATTCGCTGCTGGAGCTGTTTCTGGCGGAAGAGTAATAAAGGCGCCTCAGCCCGGCAGGCTGAGGCGTGATACTATTTTTTCAGGGCGCCCGTAAGCTGCTTACGCTGATCTTCCAGCGAAATGACGCGATTACAGACCTCGTGACCGAAGTTCTGGAAATCCTGCTCCTGCTTGCTCCACTCAGCCTGAATCGACTGCTGCAGACCGCCAAGATTTCCCATAATCGCCTGCAGCGGATTGCTGCCGCCACTGCCCTGCTTACTGCCCATCTCATTCAGGCTATCCTGCATCACGCCGCCCAGCGTAGACTGAACCAGCCGCTCCCCTTCCGCGCGCACCTTATCGATCGCCTGATGGTGGAACGTCAGCCCGTCGTCACGGTGCTCGATAATGCGGTTCATCTGCTGTTTCAGCTGGCCATTCAGCGTGCTCAGGCGATTGCGGACGTTGCTGTCGGTGCCCAGTTTCTCCACGATCACCCGATCCAGTGCCGCACGTCCTTTCTCCAGACGTGAGGTCGCCCCGCTGTCGATCCACGGCAAATCGCGACGCAGCGCGTTCTGGTAATCGATCGCTTTCTGGCGTTCCGCTGTGCTCAGCGATACCTTCTGACCGTTGAACTGCACGTCGCCCTGCGGCGAGATCTCAAGATTGCCATTGGCACCGACCACCTGCACGCTCTGCGGCTTAATCACCACATCATCCTGCGGCTTAACGCTGCATTCATAGGCTGCCTGAGCCTGGGTCGCTGCTGCCAGCAGCACAGCAAGAAGCGCTTTACGCATCATATCTACTCCCTAACATCTGGTGCGGAACCGTTCAGCAATCGGGCCTCAGCCCGACATCGTGTTTTTTAAAACCGGGCCGGCGGCCTGGCGTTCTGCCCCATCCGGGATGGCAGACCAGCAGCCTGACCGACCTGACCTTTAGTCCCACCAGACGTCGAAGAGTTCCGTCATCTGCACATCCTGCAGCTTGTGATCTTCCAGCCATTTGCGGACCAGAGCGCGATGCTCCTCGGTGCATTTGCCGGTTTTCTGCAGGCAGACCAGACCTTCCCACACCAGGTAACCGCTGCCATCAAAAGCCAGACCGTTAGGATCGATCGCTTCGTTGATGAACTGGTTGAGCGTCTCATCAATTTCACTTTCGCTGGTGCCTTCCGGGAAGCGCCAGGCAACCGAGAACCCCAGCTCCTGAAACTCATCAATGTGCAGTTTTTTGCGTAAACGGCGGCTGCGTTGTGTGGCCATTATTTCACCCTCTCAAACATTAAATCCCATACGCCGTGGCCTAAACGCTGCCCGCGCTGCTCAAACTTGGTCAGTGGACGCGTCTCAGGACGCGGCACATAATTCTGTTGTTCTGACTGGTTACGGTAACCATCAATGCTGTTCATCACTTCCAGCATATGCTCCGCGTAGGCTTCCCAGTCGGTCGCCATGTGGAAAACGCCGCCCAGCTTCAGTTTACGCATCACCAGTTCGGCGAAAGGCACCTGGACGATACGGCGTTTGTTATGACGCGCTTTGTGCCACGGATCGGGGAAAAAGAGCTGAACCATGCGCAGCGAGTTATCCGGGATCATCTTCTCCAGCACTTCCACCGCGTCATGACACATCACCCGCAGGTTCTGTACATCCGCCTCTTTCGCGGCGGCCAGACAGGCTCCCACGCCTGGCGCATGCACTTCAATACCCAGGAAGTTCTGATGCGGCGTATTCTGCGCCATGGTGACCAGCGACGCGCCCATACCAAAGCCAATCTCCAGCGTCACCGGTGCCTCGCGGCCAAACAGCGCGACTAAATCGACCGGCTCCGGCTGGTATTCCACCCCCATGACCGGCCACAGGGTGTCCAGCGCCTGCTGCTGGCCTTTGGTTAAGCGACCCTGGCGGCGCACAAAGCTGCGGATCCGGCGCAATGGCCGCCCGTTCTCATCAAATTCTGGGGTGATGACGTCATTAATCATGTAAAAGCCTGCTGGTTAGCCTGTTCCGGGAAACGGGCATTATGCAAAGTTCATAAGCAGAAGCAAGCCTTTGCAATCTTCCGGTTTACACCTAGGTGCGCATGTGCTGGAATTCCTGCCTGAGTGTAGAGTAAACACGGAAATTTTCCTTCTTATGATGCAAGCGCCGCAGTTCGCGCAACAGGTGCTGGACTGGTATCAGCGCTTTGGCCGCAAAACCCTGCCCTGGCAGCTGGAGAAAACGCCTTACAAGGTGTGGCTGTCTGAAGTGATGTTACAGCAGACCCAGGTTGCCACGGTTATTCCCTACTTCGAACGCTTTATGGCGCGCTTCCCCACGGTCAGCGATCTGGCGGCGGCACCGCTGGATGAGGTTCTGCATCTCTGGACCGGCCTCGGCTACTACGCCCGTGCGCGTAACCTGCACAAGGCGGCAAAACAGATTGTCGATGTTCATCAGGGCGAGTTCCCTGTGAATTTCGATGATGTCTCTGCCCTGCCCGGCGTAGGCCGCTCGACGGCGGGGGCGATCCTGTCGCTGTCACTGGGACAGCACTTCCCGATTCTGGATGGCAACGTCAAGCGCGTGCTGGCCCGCTGTTATGCCGTCAGCGGCTGGCCGGGTAAAAAAGAGGTCGAGAAGCGGCTCTGGCAGATCAGCGAAGAGGTCACTCCTGCTGCGGGTGTCAGCCAGTTTAACCAGGCGATGATGGATCTGGGCGCGCTGGTCTGCACGCGCTCGAAACCGAAGTGCGAAATCTGCCCGCTGAACAGCGGCTGTGAAGCCTATGCCAGCAGCAGCTGGGCCAGCTATCCCGGTAAGAAGCCTAAACAGGTGCTGCCGGAGCGCAGCGGCTGGTTCCTGATGATTCAGGATGGCGATGATGTCTGGCTGGAGCAGCGTCCCCCCGTGGGTTTATGGGGAGGGCTGTTCTGCTTCCCGCAATTCACCACCGAAGCGGCGCTGAACGACTGGCTGGCGGCACGCGGCATCCACGCCAGACCGCAGCAGATGACGGCCTTTCGTCACACCTTCAGCCATTTCCATCTCGATATTGTGCCAATGTGGCTGGCATGGCCTTCTGTCGGGGCGGCGATGGATGAAGCAGGCGGTCTCTGGTATAACTTAGCGCTGCCACCATCTGTGGGATTAGCTGCACCCGTTGAGCGCCTGCTGCACGAGCTGCGCCATCTCCGACAACTGGCTTTGGACAGTTGTGAGATTAATGAGGAAGAAGAATGAGCCGCACCATCTTTTGTACGTTTTTACAGCGCGACGCGGAAGGACAGGATTTTCAGCTCTATCCGGGCGATTTGGGTAAGCGCATTTACAACGAGATTTCGAAAGAAGCCTGGCAGAAGTGGATGGCGAAGCAGACCATGTTGATCAACGAGAAGAAGCTCAACATGATGAATCCTGAGGATCGTAAAGTCCTGGAGAAGGAGATGGTCAACTTCCTGTTCGAAGGCAAAGACGTTCACATCGAAGGCTATACACCGCCAGAAGCGTAAATTTTCGGGCCTCATCGCTGGGGCCGGTTATCCAGGTCAGGCTTGCATTCCCAATGAATAAAAAATTAATCGCCCTGCTGGTGATAGCACCACTTTTGGTTTCCTGTTCCGGGTCGAAAAAACAGCAGTTCCACGAAGAGTGGGTAAAAGACACTAACGGCTTTGATATTCTGATGGGGCAGTTTGCTCACAATATTGAGAATATCTGGGGTATCAATGAGGTCCTGATCGCCGGACCCAAAGATTACGTCAAATACAGCGACAACTATTACACCCGCAGCCACATCAACTTTGAAAGCGGTAAGCTGACTATCGAGACGATTTCGGGCACCGATCCCATGGCCAGCCTGCGTCAGGCGATCGTGACCACCCTGCTGATTGGCGACGATCCGGGGAATGTCGATCTCTACTCCGATGCCAACGATATCGTGATCAGTAAAGAGCCACTGCTCTATGGTCAGGTGCTGGATAACACCGGGCAGCCGATCCGCTGGCAGGGCCGCGCTGAAGCCTTTGCTGACTATCTGATCCAGCACAAACTGCAGCGCCGCACGTCGGGTCTGCATGTGATTTACACCATTACAATTCCGATGGTGCCGAACCACCTGGATAAGCGTGCCCACAAATACCTGCCGATGGTGCGCAAAGCCGCCGAACAGTATGGTGTGGATGCGTCACTGATTCTGGCGATTATGCAGACCGAATCGAGCTTTAACCCCTACGCCGTGAGCCACTCCGATGCACTGGGCCTGATGCAGGTGGTGCAGCACACCGCCGGTGTTGACGTGTTCCGCATGAAGGGGAAATGGGGCAAGCCAAGCCGCAGCTATCTGCTGGACCCGGAGAACAATATCGATGCGGGCACCGCCTATCTGTCGCTGTTGCAGCGCAGCTATCTGGGCGGCATTCAGGATCCGCTGTCCCGCCGCTATGCGGTGATCACCGCCTACAACGGTGGTGCAGGCAGCGTTCTGCGCGTCTTCTCCAGCGATAAAGATCGGGCATTCGCGATGATTAACGACCTGCCGCCGAACAGGGTCTATCAGATCCTGACCAGCCAGCATCCGTCGGCGGAGTCGCGCCGTTATCTGTATAAGGTGAGTACCGCACAGCGGAGTTATCGGGGGTTCTGATTGGAGCCGCTGAAGCGAGGGGGGTTGCTGCGCGAGCGGAGTCTGAGAGGGTTTCGTTCGCCGGGTGAATCCGGCAGTTTCAGTTTCGCCTCTGCAGGCGACCGACAAGGGGGCGCCAGTCGCCGCGCCCCCTTGACCCCGGGCTCCGGCCTGCCTCACCGCCGCTTCGCGGTCCCTTCGCTTCTTCCGGATTTCTCACGGACCGGCAGGACGCGCCATCCCTGGCGCGACCCTGCCTCTTCGCGACATCCCTGTCGCTCGTCCTGAAATCCCTCATCCGCTCAGCGGCTCAGACGGCCTCCCTCTCCGCTGTTAACTTTTCTATCTATCTGGCTCTCATATCGCGGTGCGTTTAGGAGACTGCTTTAGCCTTCAGGCCAGCAGACGATGCTTCACATCAGAAAACAGAAGATATCAAAGGCGGGGGTGTGGGAGAGGCATCCGGCGCGCTGAGGAGCAACCGGAGGCCAGGATGAGCCGACAGGACGTCGGCGAGAGGACGGCACGAGCCAGGGATGGCGAGTCCGGACGGTCCGTTGGCCGCAGGGCGTGACGAAGGCACCCCGCAACGCGGGGCGCGGAGGCTGCCGGACGCCGGGATTGTTAAGGGGCGGGCGTCCGCCCCTTGACGCGTCCGCCTGCACGGGCAGGCTGAAACTCCCTCACGCCTGGCGGGCGAAACCTTCTCAGAGCCAGCCCACCGCCTGGCAGGCGAAAGAATCTCATAGCCCCTTCGCGCAGCGAAGCTACCCCCTCACCATCATATTGGCCACCAGATATTTACGTCCCTGCTCATCCTCTTCGGTGTAAACGCCCTGCAGCTCTGGCGAGAAGCCTGGCAGCAGGTTCAGCCCCTCTTCCAGGGCCAGGAAGTAGCGCTGCACTGCGCCGCCCCAGATCTCTCCCGGCACCACGCAGAGCACACCCGGCGGATAAGGCAGCGCGCCCTCGGCGGCAATCCGTCCTGCGGCCTCGGCTATCGGCACCAGCTCGACCTCACCGCGAATATACGCCTGATGGGCATCCTGCGGATTCACCCTGACCGGCGGGAACTCCGCGGCGCGGAACATCAGACGCTGCAGATCCTTCACATTGTGACTGACGTAAAGATCGTGCATCTCCTGACAGAGGCGACGCAGAGTGTAACCGGCATAGCGTTGCGCATTTTTACGGTAGATCGTCGGCAGCACTTCGGCCAGCGGCGCATCATCCCTGACGTGCTGCTCGAACTGCGCCAGCATCGCCACCAGATTCGCCATCTTCTCCGGGCTCTCTGCTGGCGTCAGCAGGAACAGGATCGAGTTGAGGTCGCACTTCTCCGGCACAATGCCGTTTTCGCGCAGATAGTTCGCCAGAATCGTGGCCGGGATCCCAAAATCACTGTACTCCCCGCTGGCGGCATCGATCCCCGGCGTGGTCAGCAGCAGCTTGCAGGGATCGACCCGATACTGATCGCGCGCATAACCGGCAAAACCGTGCCACTTTTCCTGTGGTTCGAAGCTGAAGTAGCGCAGATCGCGGGCGATCGTCTCCGTGGGCGCATCCTGCCAGCGCTGCCCGGCCACGCGCTCCGGCACAAATGGCAGGATCATTTCGCAACGCTCCAGGATCGCTTTACGCGCATCGATCCCCAGCGTGACGCACTCATCCCACAGGCGACGCCCCGCCTCGCCCTGATGCATCCGGGCGTTAATATCCAGCGCGGCAAACAGCGGATAAAACGGACTGGTTGAGGCGTGCAGCATAAAGGCGTTATTCAGCCGTTTGTGCGGACAGAAGCGGCGCTGTCCGCGAATGTGATTATCTTTTTTGTGGATCTGCGAGGTCTGTGAAAAACCCGCCAGCTGCTTGTGCACCGACTGCGTGACAAAAATGCCGGGATCGTTCTCGTTCAGTTCTAACGTCAGCGGCGAGCAGCCTTGCATCAGCGGGATAAACTGCTCATAGCCGAGCCATGCGGAATCAAACAGGATGTAATCACACAGATGACCGATGCGATCCACCACCTGACGCGCGTTGTAGACCGTGCCGTCGTAGGTGCCCAGCTGGATGATCGCCAGACGGAAAGGCCGCGCCTCTTCTGCGCGCTGGGGCGCAACCGCCGCGATCTGCTCGCGCAGATAGGCCTCATCAAAGCAGTGCGCATCAATGCCGCCAATAAAGCCGAAAGGATTGCGTGCCGCCTCCAGATAAACCGGCGTGGCCCCCGCCTGGATCAGCGCGCCATGGTGGTTCGACTTATGGTTGTTGCGATCAAACAGCACCAGATCGCCCCGGGTCAGCAGCGCATTGGTCACCACTTTATTGGCGCTTGAGGTGCCGTTGAGCACAAAGTAGGTTTTGTCGGCGTTAAATACCTTTGCCGCATACTTTTGTGCATCTTTAGCCGATCCTTCGTGGATCAGCAGATCGCCCAGTTTGACGTCGGCATTGCACATATCCGAGCGAAAAACATTTTCGCCATAGAAGTCATAAAACTGTTTACCCGCCGGATGTTTCCTGAAGAAAGCGCCGCCCTGATGACCGGGGCAGGCAAAGGTACTGTTCTGCATATCAACATAGCGGGAGAGCGTCTCAAAAAAGGGCGGCAGCAGCGCCGCTTCATAGGCCTGCGCGGCCGCCTCCAGCGCAATCCACTCCTGCGGATCGCCATTCAGCTCCCCGCTGACGCCTGGCAGGTGCATCACCTCCTCTTCAAAGGCGTTGGCGACAAATACCGGCAGGTCGAACCCGGTATGACGCAGCAGTGTCAGTATGCCGCTGCGGGTATCCGCCAGCGAGACGACAACCGCCGCGACATCGGTAAAGTCGGTGTTATCCAGCGTCACCACGTCGCGCGCGGTGTTCAGAGTCAGACTGGGCGCCACAGCGGCGCTGGCAGCAATTTTCAGTGGAGTCATAAAGCGTCCCTAACGGCAGGGAGGAGGTGCCCGTGGCACAATCATGGGGACAGCGCCCCGGCGAAGAATGTCAGTGAAAACCGTCAGAAGGCATTGTGCAGCCGTTGAAGAGCAGATAACCGGCCGCTGCCAGGCTGGCCTCACCGCATGGGGAACCGCAGCGTGTTCAGGAAAGAGGAAAAACCGGTGCGCGCCGGAAAGAGCGAACGGTAATCCGGGCGGGTGCGCGGTGAACCGGACATGGCGACGTCCTCTGTGATGTATAAACAGGGCCAAAAAGTGGCGGTCATGATGTCATCTTTTTTTTACGTGGACAACCCGAGCCAGGCAATTATCCGGCAGGCCACAAAAAAGATAACACCCTGTTTTTAATAAATAATTTATAGATAAAAATTAACAGCACGACTAATTATATGAAATATATGCAGATTTATGCAGAGAACGATCGGCGGCTGACGATGCGCGTGAGCGGGATTCACTGCCCCCTGGTCTGACCCTTGCCCTACCGCATTGCCTCTGCCGGGCGTACACTCATCCTCACTGTCACACTCCTGGAGGATGCATGTTCAAGGCACTGATCATTGAAAATGACGAGCAGGGTTACCGCGCCCTGCTCAAAGATCTCCCCGAATCGCAACTGCCCGACCACGATGTCACGCTCGACGTCAGCTACTCATCCCTGAACTACAAAGATGCCCTGGCTATCTGCAACAAAGGCCCGATTGTGCGCCAGTTCCCGATGGTGCCGGGTATCGACTTTGTGGGCCGGGTCACCGCCAGCCGCCATCCCGACTGGAAAGAGGGAGATATGGCCCTGCTGACAGGCTGGGGTGTGGGCGAAAAACAGTGGGGCGGCCTGGCACAGAAAGCCAGCGTCAGCGGCGACTGGCTGGTGCGCGTTCCCGCCTCCCTCACTCCGCTACAGACGATGGCAATGGGCACGGCGGGACTGACCGCGATGCTCTGTGTGATGGCGCTGGAGAAACAGGGCATCACGCCTGACCACGGGCCGGTGCTGGTGACGGGTGCCAGCGGCGGCGTCGGCAGCTACAGCGTCAGCCTGCTGGCGCGTCTGGGATATGAGGTTATCGCCTCCAGCGGACGCGCCAGCGACCATGCCTACCTGATCGACACCCTGGGGGCGACCTCAGTAATCGATCGTGATGAGCTGTCGCAGCCAGGCAAGCCGCTGGCAAAAGAGCGCTGGGCTGCCGCGATAGACAGCGTGGGCAGCCACACCCTGGCGAACGTGCTGGCCGCCACCCGGCGGGACGGCGCGGTAGCCGCCTGCGGTATGGCGCAGGGTCTCGACCTGCCTGCCAGCGTCGCCCCCTTTATTCTGCGCGGCGTCACGCTTGCCGGTGTGGACAGCGTGCTCTGCCCGACACCGCTTCGCCAGCAGGCGTGGCAGCGGCTGGGTGAGCTGCTGGATGGCGAACGGCTCAGCCGGCTGAGCCGGGTCATCCCGCTGAGTGAGGCGAAACAGGGCGCGCAGGATCTGCTGGACGGAAAAGTGCAGGGCCGGCTGATTGTCGACTGCCGCTGACGGCTTCTGAAGGCGCGCTTCGCGCCTTCAGAGCGTGCTCTGCTGCAACCGTCTGATAAGTCCCTCCAGCGCGAACTGCGTGCCCTGCTCCATCACCGATTTCGGATCGCCACTGAACTGGTGGCACTCCGCCTCATCCCGGCCGTCGGGCAGGACCCAGCCAAACCAGATGGTGCCTGCCGGGGTTCCATCTTCACCGCCATCCGGCCCGGCATAGCCGGTAATCGACAATCCCACCGGCTCACCCGAGCGTGCGCAGGCCCCCTGAACCATCTCCCGCGCCGTCTGTTCGCTCACCGCCGTGTGCTGTTTCAGCGTGGCGGGATGCACACCCAGCAGACGGATTTTGGCGTTATCGCTGTAGGTCACGAACCCACTGGTGTAGAAGTCACCGCTGCTTTCCACCGCCGCCAGCGTCATGCTGATGAGCCCGGCGGTACAGGATTCGGCGGTCGCCAGATGCAGTCCGGAAGAGAGTAAAAGTGTGCCCAGTTGTTCAGCCGTTTGCGCTAATGATTTTGCCATTATGGTTTCCTTAATCGTCAGTCCGGAACTCCAGGTATAGCGCAAAATCCGTGAACAAATAGACGCAAGGCAATGTTTTTAAAGCGAAACGGTCAGATTGCCCGGCAGAAAACCAGGCCTTCAGTTGATCAAAGCGTCCTGCTGCGAAACAGGATGAGAGTAGTCCGCCAGCCTTCGTAAATCGGTGTTTATTCCTGTCGTGATGTCTCTCAGAGCCGCGATAAATAGCGGCGCGGATGAGCACCTGCTACGCCAGCGTCGTTACCTCCCTCGCCAAAAATGAGGTAACAGAGCAGCGAATCCTTTGATTAATTGTTAGTATTCACTTGCTTGCTGACATGCCAAAGACGGCGCTGCATAAAAGCCGCAAAAAAGCAGAACAGCACATTGAGCGAGACGCTGACCCGAGAAAATTTAATTAAGATTCTGTTTTAAATAGCTTTATGAGTTCATAAACAACCACAGCGCACACTTTTTTAACCTGAATGCACTGGCATTTATCAATACGTAAGGAAGAGAGTTATGGCGCAAAAACCTGTGGTCGTTATTCACTACTGTATGCAATGCAACTGGCTGATGCGGTCAGCGTGGATGGCACAGGAACTTCTGCATACCTTTGCTGAGGATCTGGCGGAGGTGACGCTGAAACCCGGCACCGGCGGTGTGTTTGAGATCATGCTGGATGAGCATCTGCTGTGGGAACGTAAGCGGGATGGCGGCTTTCCTGATGCGACCACGCTGAAACAGCGGGTGCGCGACATCTGTTTCCCGGATCGCACGCTGGGTCACATCGACAAAAACAAAACGGAGATCGGCTAAGTTACCCGGCTCAGCTGTGAGTGATTTTCTCTGCCGCGTCGTGCAGGGCCGCAATCAGCGTCTGCAACGCGGCATCAGAGATATCTTCCTGCGCCAGCCGCTGGTTCAGAGCGACTTTCAGTCCGTAAATCGCCTGCTCGACGGCGGGAATGCTGCGATTGTTGACCAGAATCGCCAGCGTGGAGAGACGCGTGATCAGGCGGGAGACCGTTTCGCGGTTATCTGCCAGCAGCGCCTTACCGGCGGCCGTCAGGCGATACGCTTTGCGCGCGGCCTGAGCATCCAGTACCTCAATCGCCTCCATCTCCTCCAGCAGCGTCAGGTTGGGATAGATGATCCCCGGGCTGGGGGTGTACTCCCCTTTTGACAGCTCCTCAACCGACTTAATCAGCTCATAACCGTGCGCCGCATGCTGCGACAGAAAATGCAGCATCAGCAGACGAATCTCACTCGCTTCCAGCATTTTTTCACGGCGTTTTCGCCGCCCGCCACAACCGCCTGTGCGGGCACTTGGGTCGTCAGCGGAAAAGGGCGTGGGATGCTGTTTCATAGTCTGGCCTGCGAAAAAAGGAGCCTGATGGTAGTCTGCCGCCAGGCAAAACTCAATTGTCAGCGCCGGTTACTTCTGGTGCCAGTAGGCCACCGCCCGCACGAAGTCACTGTTGATGCCGCGCTGCATTGTGAAATAGTCGCAGAGCGCCTTCACAAACTCACCTTCACCGGTCAGCCAGATAAAGTAATCCTCCGCCGGGAATGTTACCTGATCCAGCCGGGCAATCAGCTGGCTGAGCTGCGCGGTCTGCATCTGACCGCTGCCGAGCCAGTTCAGCGTCACGCCGGTGGTGTCCGGCAGGTAGTCACGGCCCGTTGCCTCATCGGTAAAGGCGTAGAGATGCAGGGCCTGCGCCCGGGCATCGCGCTGACGACGTGAAAAGGCGGGCAGCCCGGTTTCGTCGCAGACATAGAGCTGGAAGGCGTAATCGGTCGGCACCACCAGCGAACCGCGTGGCCCGCCGATCACTAAGCGGTCGCCCGGCTTCGCCTGGGTTGCCCAGTCACTGGCGACACCCTGCTGATGAATATAGAAGTCGAGCGTCAGTGAGGCGCCATCAAATTCCAGCGGCGTGTAGTCGCGGGCCGGTGGACGCTCGCCCTCGGGCCAGACAATCGCTCCATCGGTGATCTGCGGCAGCGCCAGTTCGGTCCCTTCTGCCGTCGGGAAGAAAACCTTGATATGGTCATCGAAGCCAGGTGAGGTAAAGCCCGCCAGATCGCTGCCACTGAAGCGGATGCGCCAGAAGTGCCCGGCAATCTGAGTTTTGCTTTCGACCTGAATATGACGGAAACGCAGTTCATTTCGGACGCGCTGCGGCACGCGCGGATTCGTTGATGCTGGCAAAATGTCTCTCCTGGAACGGGACAGATACCCGTTATTCAAAGGGTTGGCGATGATTAGTTAATAAAAATCATTCTCATCTGAAGCCAGAAGATAAGCGATGATATATCTTGAGCACAATGACGAAAAATGCGATCCGACGGTTTAAGATATATTTTATACCGACGCGATGAGTGCAGGCCCTGGATTTAACAGAGAGCGGGAAGGCGTTAAGAACAAAGGTCAGCCGCAGAGCAGGCCTCGCCGGACGCGCAGCAGAGACGGCCCGGAAACGAAGCCGCAGACGCTGCAGCGGCAAATCAGAGAAGAGCGGATGTGAACAGAAAGGGGTCAGGCTGTCCGGCTCCTGATGAGCCGGGCAACGTCTGCGCCGCCGGGGCTGGCCGCGCATTCACAGTTACAGGGTATCGCCGAATCCGGAGAAGCAGTGATTACTGCTGTTCTGTTCCGGCAGCTCACCATCACCCACAATTTCATGACCGGCGCTCTGAGAGTGCGGATGCAGTCCGGCTGGCGGTGAGAAGGGTTCAGCCTGTTGTGCCATTGCCATAACGGGCAATGCCAGAATCAGTGAGATTATTAAGCGTCGCATAGGTGTCTTCGTTTGTGTTCTGGCCGTGAACGGCCTGAAATGCAGATGATTGTTCCAGCCCTGCTACAGATGCACGATGATTAAAGTACGGCAGGGTTTCGGAGGAGAATTTTACGCCAGAACGGGGAGTTATTTTATAAAATCGTGCGGTTTATCACGGTTCACCGCACGAAAGATGCATCCGGCACGCCGCTGGCAGTGTGCCCTGCTCCACTGACTACGCCCGGGTAACCGGAATGGAAAAAACGCCGCTCAGCCAGTCGGGCTGACATTGCGTAAAATCGAGACTCAGCAGATCTTTACCCTGACGGCGTGACACGCCCAGTCCGGGCAGATGCTGATAGTAGATATCTTCAATAAAACGCGTCAGCTGCTCTGGCCTGCCGCTCCAGCGGATGCGCGCATAGAGGCCCCGCTCTTCGCGCCAGCTGACGGTATGCTCGCCCAGCAGCGCCGCATGCTGCGGCTCCAGCGCCTGAAACAGGCTGATATTCTGCTGGTCAGCCGAGCTGTGGCCGGGACCATACTGAAAGCCTAACCACCCCTGCTTCACATGACTGCCCGCCAGCGCCACCAGCTGCCGCGCCTGGTCGGCTACCCGGTGTTCGCGGTCGGCGATGTAATTACCGAACTGACACTCCCACTCCAGCGTCTCGCCGCAGAGAGGCAGTTCTTCCTCGCGCTCCACCAGCGTCGCGCGCTCATCCAGCGAACGCGCCAGTATACGGCCGTGAAAGTTTTTAACCGGCAGATGAGGAAAACGGCGAAACGCGCCGGGCGTCAGCGAGAAGTGCCCTTTGAATACGCGGGTGAAGTTTTGCTGGTTATCAAAGCCAAAGCGAACGGCGATATCGATGAGCGTCATGCGCGTCAGCCGGAGCGCCATGGCGGCCATTGTCAGACGCCGTTTGCGGGTATAGGCCGCCAGCGTCTGTCCGGTCATCTCCTTGAACATGCGCTGCATGTGCCATTTGGAGTAGCCCGATTTCAGGGTGATCTGATCGATATTGAGGTCGTCGGTAAGATTGGCTTCTATCCATTCGACTAAGTCGTGAATGTGCTGTTTTTTGATGGCCTGGCTGAGCATGATGGCGATTTACGACGCGGGTTAAGACTGAGAATTTCGTTACAAAAGAATAACAAAAATCGCGAATCGGTGTAAGGAAAGGGTAAGGCGAACACGCCCGTGCGGGGCGATTTCGCATTAATTGCTTAGGTTACTAACTAAAAAAGGCTGGCTCGCGCCAGCCTCCTGATGATTAAAAAAATCTGCGCCGCACTGAGCCTGCGCGTTAGCAGCACCCACCGCCGTTACCGGGACAATTAATGGCTGCGCATCCCCGCCGCCGTCATCATCATCCGGAACAGAGAGGCAACAACACCCAGCGCCAGTACGCTGGCGGCATAGATAAACACCAGCCACATGACGCGCTTCCACCAGGGCGCTTTCGCGTCATTGCCAGCTTTCGTTTCGTTGTGGCTTTTCATGCTGCTGAGACTTTTCATATCAATGATATCCTGCGTCTGCTTTGATTTTTCCACGGAACACGTAGTAGCTCCAGAAGGTGTAGCCCAGGATCATCGGGATGATCAGCAGGCTACCCACCAGCATAAAGGCCTGACTCTGTGGCGGTGCCGCGGCGGCCCAGATGGTCACTGACGGTGGAATAATATTTGGCCAGATGCTGATGCCCAGTCCGGAGAAGCCCAGGAAGATCAGCGCCAGCGTCAGCAGGAACGGAGAATAGTGCGCTTCACGTTTGATGGCGCGCACAATGCCCCACGAGCAGAGCAGCACCAGCACCGGAACCGGCAGGAACAGGAAGAGGTTTGGCTTACTGAACCAGCGATGCGCGATGTCGCCATGGGCAAACGGCGTCCACAGGCTGACAATCCCGATAACCACTAACAGGGCGATGACCAGCGGTGTCGCCAGCGCGGACATTTTGCGGTGCAGCTCATTTTCGGTCTTCATGATGAGCCAGGTGCAGCCCAGCAGCGCGTAGGCCACTACCAGACCGACGCCGCAGAACAGCGGGAACGGTGCCAGCCAGTCCATGGCGGAACCGGCGAAACGGCGTCCCTCAACCGGAATGCCATCCAGCAACGCGCCCACGGCCACACCCTGACTGAAGGTAGCGATGATCGAACCGGCAATAAATGATTTGTCCCAGAAGGCGCGATGACCTTCGACCGCCTTGAAGCGGAATTCAAAGGCAACGCCGCGGAAAATCAGACCAATCAGCATGGCGGTCAGCGGGATGGTCAGCGCATCGGCAATCACCGCGTAGGCCAGCGGGAACGCGCCGTAGAGGCCTGCCCCGCCCAGCACCAGCCAGGTTTCATTACCATCCCAGACCGGCGCGACGGTATTCACCATCATGTCACGCTCACCGGCATCTTTATTGAACGGGAAGAGCAGACCGATACCCAGGTCAAAGCCATCCATCACGATATACATCAGGGTTGCGAAGACGATAATCACAAACCAGATAATAGAAAAATCGATCATCTTAGTGGTCTCCATCCTTAAAGGTGGCAGCCGAAAGCGGACGCGCCGGCGTTTTCTTCTGACCGGGTCCACCCTCTTCGGTGATATGACCTTCGCCAGTAACCGGTCCCTGCTTAATCAGACGCATCATGTAGTGGTAGCCCACCCCGAACACCGAGCTGTAGACCAGAATAAAGGCCAGCAGACTGATGCTCATGTGAATGTCACCATGCGCCGACACCGCATCGATGGTGCGCTGCACGCCATAAACCACCCACGGCTGACGACCAATTTCGGTGGTGAACCAGCCAGCCAGGATGGCAATCAGACCCGATGGCCCCATCAGCAGCGCAAACCACAGGAAAGGACGCGACTCATAGAGACGTCCTTTGAAACGCAGCCAGAGGCTGACCACGCCCAGCGTAATCATCAGCAGGCCCAGCGCCACCATCACGCGGAAGGACCAGAAAATGACGGTTGAGTTGGGACGGTCCTCTTTCGGGAACGACTTCAGCGCCGGAACCTGCTTGTCCAGGCTGTGCGTCAGGATCAGGCTGCCAAGGTACGGCACCTCCAGCGCATACTTCGTCCGCTCCTGCTCCATATCGGGAATACCGAACAGGATCAGCGGTGTGGCTTCACCCGGCGGGTTTTCCCAGTGCCCTTCAATCGCTGCAATTTTGGCAGGCTGATGTTCCAGCGTGTTCAGGCCGTGCGCATCACCGATCATCGCCTGAATCGGCGCGACAATCAGTGCCATCCACAGCGCCATCGAGAACATACGGCGGATAGCCGGATTGTTGTTGCCCTTCAGCAGATGCCAGGCCGCCGACGATCCCACGAAAAACGCGCTCGCGAGGAATGCCGCCACCGACATATGGAACAGCCGGTAAGGGAAAGAGGGGTTAAAGACGATTTTGAACCAGTCCTGCGGAACCACGATGCCATTCTGAATGATGTAGCCCTGTGGCGTATGCATCCAGCTGTTAGAGGCGAGGATCCAGAAGGTTGAAATCAGTGTTCCGAGGGCAACCATACAGGTGGCAAAGAAGTGCAGACCCGGCCCCACGCGATTCCAGCCAAACAGCATCACGCCCAGGAAACCCGCTTCCAGGAAGAACGCCGTCAGCACCTCATAGGTCAGCAGCGGGCCGGTGATACTCCCGGCAAAAGCCGAGAAGCCACTCCAGTTAGTCCCGAACTGATACGCCATAACCAGCCCTGAGACCACACCCATACCGAAGTTAACGGCAAAGATTTTGGACCAGAAATGGTAGAGATCGCGATAAGACTGATCGCGGGTTTTGAGCCACATACCTTCGAGTACGGCCAGGAAACTGGCGAGACCGATAGTGATGGCGGGAAAGATAATATGGAAGGACACAGTAAATGCGAACTGAATCCTGGCCAGATGAAAGGCATCTAATCCGAACATTGCTTACCTCTTTGCCACATAGAACACCATGTATTTACTTATAATTAACAACTTAAGCCTGATGCGCGGGTTTCTCTGCGCTTATTGAAATTCCCGCCGCAAATTTAAAACTATTTGCGACGCGGAAACAGAAACAGTGGGATGAATGAAAACTATAACAGTATTTGTTGATTCTGATCATTGTTTTTAGCAGGAATTACTTATTTAAAAATAAGGCTTAAAGGTTAATTTAAGCGCACTTATGTGTCGCTAATGTTACAGTAACACCACCCGTAAAAAGAGAGACTGGCCTGAGTCAGGCCTGCATGAAAAAGGCCTTCAACAGCCTGTTTTCAGGCACTATTTTGTTATAAACCCCACTCAGGGAAAGGTCAAAAATGAGAGAGGGAAAATTAAATCGCTTGGTTTTTTAACAGGTTAAAACCGCAAGCTTTTATCTCTGCCGCTTTGTTTGCTTTTTCGCATAACCCTGCTAATACCGCCATTAAAACCGCATAGAAAAACCGGCAGGAAAGCGATTTAAGCGCAGCTGTAAATGTTAATAAAATGAGTCAAAAAGCAGAGCTGAATTAAACGTCACACGCAGGCCGACGATTATTCCGGACCCGCGCGAGAAAAAACGGTTTAATAAGCGGCATTGGGCCGCTGGGGTTATTTGTGCCGCCGTTGCGCTCTGCCGTTTTGTCACAGAAGAGAATCTGTCACAGCGGATGCAGCCGGAGAACTGCGCGAACGCCTGAAGAGTGAGTCGTCGCGTGGAGACGGAGGCCGGAAAACAGAGGGGAACTACTCTGCGGCGGATTTTTCGCGCTGCGCCAGAATCCGGCTCACGTTCAGCTCCAGCCAGTCAGCCAGCCCGACAACCTGCTCACCGACTTCGCGACCCAGCGGAGTCAGGCAATATTCCACATGCGGCGGCACCACGTCATAGGCGATACGCTGCACGAAGCCATCCTCTTCCAGATAGCGCAGGTTCTGCGCCAGCATCCGCTCACTGACGCCACCCACCGTCCGGCGCAGCGCACTGAAGCGCAGCGTCTGGCCCTGCAGCGCTAACAGGATCAGCACACTCCAGCGGCTGGTCACGCGCTTCAGCACGTCACGGGACGGGCAGTTGACGTTAAGCAGCTCACCCCGGCTAAATCTTTCACTCAGTTTTTCAGACATTTACTTCGCTCCGTTCAAACTAACAATTCTGTAAGTACTTACTAAAAATTAGTTTATCCCGTAGTCTGATTTTCACCAACCGTCACAGGAGAGAAAACATGATTGCCGTAACAGGAGCTACCGGCCAGTTGGGCCGGTTCGTGATCGATGCCTTACTGAAAAAAGTCCCGGCCGAAGAGATCATCGCTGCGGTGCGTACGCCCGCCAGAGCGGCGGATCTTGCGGCGCAGGGTGTCACTGTCCGTGAGGCTGACTACAGTAAGCCAGAGACCCTCAGGGCCGCGTTTTCGGGCGTGGATAAGCTGCTGCTGATCTCCGGCAGTGAAGTGGGCCAGCGTGAAGCGCAGCACAAAGCCGTTATTGAGGCGGCGCAGGCGGCGGGTGTGGGTTTTATCGCTTACACCAGTCTGTTACATGCCGACAGCTCACCGCTGGGGTTAGCGATTGAGCACCGCGCGACCGAGGCGCTGCTGCAGGCCTCTGGCATCCCCTTTGCGCTGCTGCGCAACGGCTGGTACAGCGAGAACTATGCAGCCAGCATTCCTCCGTCGCTGGCGCACCACGCTTTTATCGGTGCGGCAGGCGAAGGCCGTATCGCCTCGGCAGCCCGTCAGGATTATGCGGAAGCGGCGGCAGAAGTCATGAGCCGTGACGATCAGGCCGGTAAGGTATACGAACTGGCCGGTGATGAGAGCTACACCCTGGCGCAGTTCGCTGCGGAGATTGCCGCCCAGAGCGGCGAGAAGGTCGATTACGTTAATCTCTCACAGAGTGACTTCGCCGCAGCGCTGAAAAACGCCGGTCTGCCAGACGGCCTGGCGGAGATGCTGGCGGATTCCGACGCCGGCGCAGAGAAAGGCGGCCTGTTTGATGATTCCCGCCAGCTGAGTCAGCTAATCGGTCGCCCGACGACCACCTGGCAGGCGGTGATTGCCGCGACGCTGGCGAAACAGTGATGTTGATGGCAGGGAGCGGACAGCCCGGTCCGCTCCCTGCCCGTTTCAGTCCTTCTTCCGTTGGGTATGCCACTTTTTGCACCCTGCCAGAGCCTCTGGTTTCTTTACAAAATGTAAACAGACGCCTGTTTTCTTCAGCTTAAATTTTTTTCTTTAGTTACCTAAGAGATTCATCTGAAATGCGTTTTTTGTGAACAGCAGCATATTTGGTTGAATTGTCTGGAATTTATTCAAAAACCTCAATTAATAGACAATTTTTATTACGTTCATAGGCAATCTGCATTGTTGTTCCGCAGATTGAGAGGTCTATAATTTGTCCTTTGTGCAACCATGACCGCTCAGGAGGCCGCTATTAATACTTATCGCCAGCAACAAAATGCACTTGAAGAGGTTCGTGCCGGGGCGGAAGTTGAGTATCAATACGATCCCCATGAACTGAAACTGGATCGCATGCAGGATTCTGAACCGGAACCGGAGCTGATCGAAGGCCTGCCGGCGCCGGATGCGCTGACGCCTGCCGATCGTTATCTGGAACTGTTTGAACATGTCCAGATGTCGCGAATTTTCGAGGACAGCAAAACCTTCCCCGACTGTTCGCCAAAGTACGATCCGCTGGATGTGCTGATGCGCTATCGTCGGCAGAAACGCAGCAGTGACTTCGACCTGTCGCGTTTTGTCGCCGATCACTTTTATCTGCCTGGCGTAAATGAAAGCTTCTATGTCTCCAACCCGGATAAAACGCTCAACGAGCATATCGATGACCTGTGGCCGGTTCTGACTAAAATGCCGCAGCAGCATATGCCGCACTCATCACTGCTGCCGCTGCCTAAACCCTATGTGGTCCCCGGCGGACGCTTTGGTGAAACCTACTACTGGGACTCCTACTTTACGATGCTCGGTCTGGCAGAATCGGGCCGCGACGATCTGCTGCGTCATATGGCGGACAACTTTGCGTGGCTGATCGATAACTACGGTCATGTGCCTAACGGCAACCGCACCTATTACCTGAGCCGCTCTCAGCCGCCGGTATTTGCCCTGATGGTCGAGCTGTTTGAAGAAGATGGCGTGCGCGGTGCCAAACGCTATCAGGAACAGCTGATGAAGGAATATCAGTTCTGGATGGACGGCGCCGGTTCACTGATGCCGAACCAGGCCTATCGTCATGTGGTGCGCATGCCAAACGGCTCACTGCTCAACCGCTACTGGGATGACCGCGATACGCCGCGTGACGAATCCTGGAGCGAAGACGTGGAAACCGCGCGTGAATCTAAACGTCCGGCCAGCGAGGTCTATCGCGACCTGCGCGCTGGGGCGGAATCGGGCTGGGATTACTCCTCGCGCTGGCTGCGTAACCCGAAACGGCTGTCGAGCATCCGGACGACGCAGTTCATCCCGATCGATCTCAACGCGTTTCTCTACAAGCTGGAACTGATGATTGCCACGCTTTCGCATGCCAAAGGCGAAGAGCTGACGGCGCTGGCGTGGCAGAAAAAAGCGGAAGCGCGTAAACGCGCCATCACCCGCTACCTGTGGGACAGCACCGCAGGCGTTTTCCGCGACTATGACTGGCGGCGTGAGCGTTTTGGGGCCTTTACGGTGGCGTCAGTCGTGCCGCTGTTTGTCGGGCTGGCTACACCGCATCAGGCACATCTGCAGGCGATCTCGCTGCGCCATCTGCTGCTGAGCAACGGCGGTCTGCTGACTTCTATGGTTGAAAGCGGCGAGCAGTGGGACCGTCCAAACGGCTGGGCGCCGATGCAGTGGATGGCCGTGGTTGGCCTGAATAACTATGGCGAAGAGACGCTGGCGAGTGAAGTGGCGGTTAACTGGCTCAACACGGTCAACAACTTTTATCAGCTGCACCATAAGCTGGTCGAGAAATATGACATCAGCGGCGATCGCGCCCGTCCGGGTGGCGGCGGTGAATATCCGCTACAGGATGGCTTTGGCTGGACCAACGGGGTAACCCGCAAGTTGATGACGATGTATGGTCATCTGATGGCAGACTGACACACAGAACAGCATTGACGCAAAAAAGCCGGGGCATCCCGGCTTTTTTATGCAGACTGTTCTGCGCTATTTCTTCGCTTCCGTGCCTGGCTGTGACGCCCGCTGCAGGAACTGCTGCGTCACTTCAGGCAGATGCTGCAATAGCCACTCCGCCATTGCCACTTCCTGGTCACGGATTTCGCTAAGGATCCGTACACCCTGGGTATCCCCTACCTGTTCTGCCGCCGCAATCAGGCTGGTGTAGCTGGCGATCTCGGCATTCTCAAACACATAGCCGCTAATAGCGCCTTTCACCACTTCATCAGAGTTAAACATGCCGCCCACGGCCTGGCCGGTGGCCGCCATTTTGCCCATCGCATCTTTCATCACGGAATGATCGATACCGTGGCTGTCGAGCAGCTGTTCCAGCAATGTCAGCTGATGTTTTGTCTCATCCAGATGCTGGGCCAGGCGCTGTTCCAGCGCCGGATAATGTTCAAGACGGCCCGACATTTTGCTCAGCATGCTTTCCGCTTGTTTTTCCATGGCATGCGCATCGCGCAGCCAGTCATGATAATGCTCAATTGCAGTCATGTGTCACTCCTTAAGAGACGGTAATCGACTCAGCGACCGAGGTCAGCTTTTCATCCGTTTGTTTTTCTTCATTCAGTGTCGCTTCCAGCAGCTCGGCGGCTTTGGTGTAGCCCAGCTTTAACGCCAGCGCATGCAGGGTGCCGTAAGTCGCAATCTCATAGTGCTCAACTTTCTGCGCCGCCCCGATCAGCCCCTGATCGCGGACTTCTCCCTTCTCGACCGAGTCGATGATCTCCTGCGCTTCCTCAACCAGACCTTCAAGCGCATGGCATTTCATACGTTTGATTTTAACTTCAGGTGTTACCTCTACCAGTTCGTCGAGGCGTTCAATCTGCACCCGGGTCTCTTCCAGGTGTTGATTAAACGCAGCAACAAGCGTTTCGTCACTGGCAGCACGCGCCATTTTAGGCAATGCACGGGTTATCTGTTTCTCAGCGCTGTATACATCGGATAAGTCATGGATGAACAGATCGTTTAACGTTTTCACTGTCATAAGATAGCCTCATTGATTAAAAAGCTGCGTCGGTAATAACGCAACGCCAGTCATATCGTTGACACCTGGAAAGTCTAGTGGAGATTCTTAATATCGCACGCTTCGGTAGTATGAATTTGAGACAAAAGTGGCATGTAAAATGCACTTTCCTTTTTGCAGCAGCATGTTAGCTGAAAAGCATTTTCCACGTTACGGCTTCGCTACCCACATCCGAATTTGTACAAGCGTATAAAACACTGTATACATTTCCGGAATCCGGCGCATAAAAAATGCACCAGGCAAAACTTCATCTGTACAAACTTTTATTAAACCGTATAGCTTTAACGAAACGGAAATAAAAAAACCGGACAGGCAAACCCATCCGGTTTAATTAAGGATATCTGTTGCTGCCAGTCATTAAGCAGCGACATAATTCAGGGGGTAATTATCTTTAAGGAAAATTAAAGAGAATCTCTGTGGCCCGCTTAACCTGTTAACCTGCTGTGATGACAGCGCTTAAGGGTTTAGCTGCGGCGACTGACCTTACCTCCTTTGCGCCCTGCCTCAATAGCCCGCTCGGGGTCATTCTTAAAGTTCCCGCCGCTTTTCTGGCCGCCTTTGCGCCCGGCTTCAGCCGCACGCTCTTTGTCAGCCGCAAAGTTTCCGGCCCCACCACGATATTGAGTCATTCTGTGTTCCTCTTTGAATTAAAAATCAGAATTTGCACAGTTAATGCTTCATCAGGCCGATTCAGCAATCTAAATGTAGACAGAAAATCGGACCGATCAAGCGAGCCAAATAAAAATCCGCCATCGCTCTGGTTTATTGGTGGCTCTGCCCTCATCCGGATTGATAACGCATTTCAACTATCGCCTTTTCCTATTCGAAAAAAGCGAACCGGCGTGTCAAAACTTTATAGCTAAATTCGCCGCGCCCTATTAATCGATCTTTTTCGAAAAATGTCCAATTGAAAAAATCGTAAGCGAAGCGGCTGCAACATAACTTCTTCAATATCAGGTGGTGAAGATGATCAACAAACGATCAATTTCCCTAAGCGAAGCGCGAAATAAATCCAGGCCGCGTCTTTTCAGGATCAGAATTAAGCGAAGCGCACGGCATTATGAGCATCAGGTTTAAAATGGTGAATTTGATCAATAAATGATCAATTATCATGGTTTAACGAGAATTTTAATTAAAATCATAGGCCATTTCCGGCCCTGAAATTAATGACTAAGCGAAGCGGTATAATTTAAGCATGTGTACAGTGAAGGTGAGGCTTTCGGAATAGTACTAAAAAGTGTTTTCTGCGGAGGCTGGCATCAACCCTGCCGCTCTGCGACACAGGCAGGAGTGTGATGAAGTGTGAAAAGAGAAGATCTGGTGGGGTGTGCCGTTACGCCTGATGGAGAGCGCGCACAGCCGGGTATATCAGGTCACAGTAATCGGGTAATGTCAGGATCAAAAGCCACACCGCGTTTGCCGTTTTTCTTGATGCGGTACATCGCTTCATCCGCGCGCGCCAGCGCGGTGTCGAAATCATCGCTGGCCTGCACCTGAGATACGCCCACAGAAGCCCCGATCATGGCGTGTCCGTTTGCCATCTCAAACGGCGTCAGAACGGCATCCAGGCAGGCATGGGCCAGCGCTCTGACCTGCGGATGAATGATGGCAAAGGGCAGCAACAGGACAAACTCATCCCCACCGAGCCGGCCGGTGATGACCGCTTCCGGAACGCTTTGCGTCAGCCGCTGACTCAGCTCAATGAGTACTTCGTCACCGCTGCGGTGACCCAGCGTGTCATTGACGTGCTTGAAGTTATCCAGGTCAATAAAGACGACACAGAGCGGCCCCTGCGCTTTGAGTTCGCAGAAGGCACTTTGCAGTGCATGACGATTGTTGAGTAATGTCAGGGGATCGTGCAGCGCCAGCAGCGCGAGCTGCTCTTCATATTGCTTCTCTTTGGTCATGTCGATATGCGTGCCGATTACTTTGACCGGCTGCCCCGCTTCATTCCACTCGCTGACCCGGCCACGATCCAGTACCCAGGCGATACTGCCATTTTTGGCGATCATGCGATGCAGGGCCTCGTAGTAGGGCGCTTTCCCGGTAATGTGGTCGTAAAACGCGCGTAAAACCTCGGCGGCATCATCGGGATGCAGGCTCTCTTTCCAGGATTCAAACGTGGCGTCAGTCTCTTTCGGCTGGAAGCCCAGCATGGCACCCCAGCGCCGGTTGAAGATCACCAGCTTGCCGCTGGGAATGTCCAGTTGCCACAGAAACAGCCCGGTGCCATCCAGCGCCGCATTGAGTTTTGTCCGGGCGTCATGCGCTATACGCTTCAGCCGCGCATTATGCTTTTTCAAATTCTGTATCTGCAGACGCAGCGCTTCTTCTGACATGACCGTAAGACAGGATTGAGAAAGGGGTATTGTGCCTGTCAGAGTGATTCTGTAAAGAGAGGCGTATAAAACACGATTAGTCGCGGCCAATTGCAGGCTGGGCAGAATATCAGGCGGTGGCAGTCTGGCATTACAGCACAGAGGCAAGACGGTAAATTAGTTTCGCCGTAAAATCTTTCTTGCGGGTGACCGGGTGAGTAAGGGAACGCGGGCAAATCAGTGGAGGGTTATGAGGTAGGATGTAGCGCTAAAAAGCAAAAACCCCCGCCGAAGCGAGGGTTTCAAATTTTGGTGCCCGAACCCGGAATCGAACCAGGGACACGGGGATTTTCAATCCCCTGCTCTACCGACTGAGCTATTCGGGCAACGGGGCGCATTAAACCAAAGCGGCCCGGCAGCGTCAAACGCTTTTCGCCAAAATCAGATCGACTGCCCGCTTTTCCATCAACCCGCCCGCTGTGGCTCTCCTGACACCAAAAACGTGACGGTCGTCAGGATAAATAGTCGTCAGCGAACCGGTAAAGACTCCATTGTGCCGCGCGGATGCCGATAAATAAGGCGAATCCCACACTAATAATAAGGATCGCTATGTTTTCCACCATTACATCAGGAATCGCTGCACGTCACAGCTGGCAGAAACGCGCACACTCAGCAGCCACGCTGAGCTCGCTTAACGGATCTATCGCCATGATCGAATTTTCGCCTGACGGCACCATTCTCAGCGCCAATACGCTGTTTCTGGCGCGTATGGGCTACACGCTGGCAGAGATAGAAGGCCAGCACCACAGCCTGTTCTGCACCGCAGAGCAGTTACAGTCGAAAGATTATCAGGATTTCTGGCTGCGACTGAACCGGGGAGAGAGCTTCAGCGACAAGTTTCTGCGCGTAGCCAAAAACAGCCGCCCTGTGTGGCTCGAAGCCAACTATGTCCCGGTGCAGAACCGACATGGCCGGGTGATCAAAATCGTTAAGCTGGCCACCGACATTACCGGCCATATCAACGACGCCCAGGAGCAGCGCGCCATCACGACCGCCATTGAGCGCTCTATGGCTGTGATCGCCTTTAACCTCAAGGGCGAGGTGCTCAAAGCCAATGATAACTTTCTGAAAACCATGGGCTACCGCCGGGAGGAGATCGAAGGTATCCATCACAGCCACTTCTGCTCGCAGGCGCTGCGCGACAGCCGGGAATATAGCGAATTCTGGCAGCAGCTCAACCGGGGTGAATTTGTCTCCGGTCAGTTTCCCCGCGTCAACAAGGCCGGTGAGACCATCTGGCTGCGCGCAACCTACAACCCGGTGTTTGACGAACAGGGCCGGCTCTACAAAATCGTCAAATTCGCGACGGATGTCACCGCTCAGGTGGAAAAGAATCAGCAGGAGCATGACGCGGCGCAGCAGGCTTACCACACCGCGCTGCAGACGGATGAGAGTACACGGCTGGGTGCCGATGTGATTGCCAGCAGCGTTCAGACCATGAATGCGCTGGCGGGTGAACTGCAGGGCATCTCCGGCGATATTACCGGCCTGAGCGAGTCATCAGATCGTATCGGCGCGATTGTCGAAGGGATCCGGCGCATTGCCGATCAGACCAACCTGCTGGCACTGAATGCCGCCATTGAGGCCGCAAGAGCGGGCAGCCATGGCCGCAGCTTTGCGGTCGTGGCAAACGAAGTGCGCACGCTGGCGGCGAACATCAACCGCGCGACTACCGACATCGAAAACCGGATACAGCAAAACCACGTGCTGGCGAGCCGCGCGCTGAAGGGGATCGAATCGAACCTGAAGCGGGCGGATCAGGGCGTGCAGCTGGCCCAGGAAGCGGGCGGCGTCATCGCCGAAATCCGCGAAGGCGCAACCGATGTGGTGCGTGCCATCGGCCAGGTCGCCAGAACGCTTAAGGCCTGAGTGGCTGCGGGGGCTGTTGCCCCCTTTTACTGCACGGTCTGCGCGGTCTGGGTGGCGGACACCGTCGCCTCTGGCGCGGGCGGGATAAAGATATGGTCCAGAATATCCCGCATCACCGGCGCAGCCGTCACCCCTTCCCCGCCGCCGTTCTCCAGAATCAGGGCCACTGCGACCTTCGGGTCGTTAAAGGGCGCAAAGGCGGTGTAGAAGATATGGTCACGCAACCGGACCGGGATCATCTTCGCGTTATAGGTCTGGTTCTGGCGCAGGCTGAAAACCTGCGAGGTGCCACTTTTCGCGGCGATGCCATAAGGCGCCGTGTGGAAATATTTATAGCCGGTGCCGTTAGGTGAGTTCGCCATGCCAAACATCGCACGGCGCACCAGCGCCCAGTAGGGAGAATGGGGATCGCCAATCTGTGTTTCGCGCAGCGGTGGATGGTAGTTCTCTACCAGGGTGCCGCGCTGGGTTTTCTCCAGCAGATGCGGCGCAATCACCCTGCCGTTGTTGATCAGCGCCACCATCGCTTTCACCATCTGAATCGGCGTCGCAATCCAGTAGCCCTGGCCAATGCCGACTGAGACCGTATCGCCCTGATACCACGGCTTTTTATGCACCTTCTGTTTCCACTCGCGGCTCGGCAGCAGGCCGTTATACTCCTCATTCAGATCGATACCGGTCGATTTGCCATAGCCGAACTGGCTGAGCATGGTGTGAATGCGATCGATGCCCATCATAAACGCCACCTGATAGAAAAAGGTGTCGGCAGACTCTTCAATGGCGCGGGTCACATCCAGCATACCGTGGCCCGTCTTTTTCCAGTCGCGATAGCGCCGGTCGGTGCCCGGCAGCGTCCAGGTCGGCGCGCCAAAGAACTGCGTCTGCGGCGTAATCACATGGGTCAGCAGTGCCGACATCGCCATGTAAGGTTTCACCGTCGAGGCGGGCGGATAGAGTCCCTGCGTGACGCGGTTAATCAGCGGCAGGTTTTTATCCTGCAGCAGCTTTTTGTAGGCCTGATAGCTGATGCCTTTGACAAACGGATTGGGGTCATAGCTGGGGCTGGAGACCATCGCCAGCACCGAACCGTCGTGCGGATCCTCAATCAGCAGCGCCGCACGCTGCCCCGCCAGGCGGCTTTCCACATACTGCTGCAGATGGAGATCCAGCGTCAGCGTCAGGTTCTTGCCTGCCACCGGCGGCACCTCTTTCAGCACCCGGACAATGCGGCCGTGGTTATCCACTTCCACTTCCTGATAGCCCGGCTTGCCGTGCAGCAGCGCTTCGTAATAGCCCTCAATGCCCTGCTTGCCGATGTTATGGTCCGCCGCATAGTTTTCGGCGATCCCCTCTTCATTCAGGCGCTTGTAGTCGCTGTCGTTGATTTTCGAAACATAACCGACCACATGTGCCAGATCGGCCCCGTAGGGGTATTCCCGATCCTGATAGGTCTCAAGACTGGCACCGGTGAAGCGAAACTGATTCACCGCAAAGCGGGCGACCTCCTCTTCGGTCAGCTCCTCTTTCAGCACCACCGGCTTGTAGCGGCTGGTCTGCTTCAGCGCATGGCGGAAGGTGTCGATCTCATCGGGCGTCAGATCCACGAGCGGCGTCAGCTCGCGCAGCGTCGCTTCCATGTCGCTGATTTTATACGGCGTCAGCGTGATGGCGTACCAGCTGACGTTACGCACCAGCGGAATGCCGTTGCGGTCATAGATCAGCCCGCGCGTCGGCGCGATGGGGATCATCTTGATGTCGTTCTGATTGGAGCGCGTCTGGTAATAGCCGTGATCGCGCACCTGCAGACGGAAAAGGTTCACGCCAAGTATAGTGAAACAGAGACAGACCAGAGCAAAGGCAACTGCAGCACGGCGGGCAAAGAGCTTCTCTTCAGCTTCGAAGTTACGAAAATTCATCAGGGGGCATTATCAGGCGATTAATTATTATCTGTTGTTGCGCACCATAATAAAGCGCGTTCGCGGCGGTGCCAGCACGAAGATGCACAAGCCTCGGCAAAAGTGTGTCATTTGATGTGAATGTTACGGGAGAGCGCGGGGGAGTGAGGCAGATCCCCCGGTTAAAGAGGATCTGAACAGATGGCGGACGACAGCGCCCGCCAGAGGGATTAATCACCCAGCAGGACAGATTCCAGTGCGATCTTAATCATGTCGTTGAACGTCGTCTGACGTTCAGCCGCTGTGGTCTGCTCATGCGTGCGGATGTGGTCTGATACTGTGCAGATGGTCAGCGCTTTAGCGCCAAACTCAGCGGCCACACCGTAGATGCCTGCCGCTTCCATCTCGACGCCGAGGATGCCATATTTTTCCATCACGTCGAACATCTGCGGATCCGGAGTGTAGAAAAGGTCGGCAGAGAAGATATTACCGACGCGTGCTTCAACACCCAGGTTTTTTGCCGCATCCACCGCGTTGCGCACCATGTCGAAGTCAGCAATCGCCGCGAAGTCGTGATCTTTGAAACGCATACGGTTCACTTTGGAATCGGTGCAGGCACCCATACCAATCACGATGTCACGCAGTTTGACGTCTGGACGCACGGCACCACAGGAGCCAACACGGATGATCTTCTTCACGCCGAAGTCAGTGATCAGCTCTTTGGTGTAGATGGAGCAGGAAGGAATACCCATTCCGTGACCCATGACAGAGACTTTGCGGCCTTTGTAAGTGCCGGTATAGCCCAGCATGCCACGCACATTGTTCACTTCAACCGGGTTTTCCAGGAAGGTTTCTGCGATGTGCTTTGCACGCAGCGGATCGCCGGGCATCAGAACAACATCGGCAAAATCGCCCATTTCAGCATTGATGTGAGGAGTAGCCATGGTTTAAATCCTTATTAAAGTGCTGATTTACAGCATGTTCTTGCCATAGTCCATGTCGGACAGGCCAAAGTAGTGTGCAATTGTCTGACCAATATCGGCGAACGTCTCACGGTAGCCCAGTGAGCCCGGCTCCACCTTCGGTCCGTAGATCAGAATCGGAATGTGCTCACGCGTATGCTCGGTGCCTTGCCAGGTCGGGTCACAGCCGTGGTCCGCGGTGAGGATCAGGATGTCATCTTCGCCGACCAGTTCCATCAGCTCAGGCAGGCGACGGTCAAACAGCTCCAGGCCGCCAGCATAACCGGCGACATCGCGGCGATGCCCCCAGGTGGAGTCGAAATCCACGAAGTTGGTGAAAACAATCGCCTGATCCGGCGCCGTTTTCATCTCCTGGATCGTCGCGTCAAACAGCGCATCCAGACCGGTCGCTTTGACCTTTTTGGTAATGCCCTGCTCCGCATAGATATCGGCGATTTTGCCCACTGAAATCACATGCCCGCCTTTCTCATCTACCAGCTTTTTCAGCATGGTGGCTGAAGGTGGCTCAACCGCCAGGTCGTGACGGTTACCGGTGCGCTCAAACTGCCCCGCTTTGTCGCCCACAAACGGACGGGCAATCACGCGGCCGATGTTATAGCCCCCTTCCGTCAGCTCTTCACGGGCGATTTCACACAGCGCATAAAGGCGGTTGAGGCCAAAGGTCTCTTCATGACAGGCGATCTGGAACACCGAGTCTGCCGAGGTATAGAAAATCGGCTTGCCGGTTTTCATATGCTCTTCGCCCAGCTGATCGAGGATCACGGTGCCTGATGAGTGGCAGTTTCCGAGGTAGCCCGGCAGGTCAGCGCGCTCCACCAGCTTGTCCAGCAAATCCTGCGGGAAGCTGTTCTCTTTGTCGCTGAAGTAGCCCCAGTCAAACAGTACCGGCACACCGGCAATTTCCCAGTGGCCTGACGGCGTATCTTTGCCCGAAGACAGCTCACTGGCGTAGGCGTACGCGCCGGTGATCGTTGCCTCAGGGTCCAGACCGGCCGGGAAGCGACCGGTCGACAGCTCCGCGGCTTTGCCCAGACCCAGCGCGGTAAGATTAGGCAGATGCAGAGGGCCTTTACGTCCCTTGTCTGCTTCACCTTTAAAACAGGCTTCAGCGATGTGACCCAGGGTATCTGAACCCGCGTCACCGAACTTATCGGCATCTTTACTGGAGCCAATTCCAAAGGAATCGAGAACCATAATAAAAGCACGTTTCATGCAAGTCTCCTGCGCATTGGCGCGTGACAAGTCAAAAAAAAGCGATCAGATCAGTATACCTGAATGCATCGCGGCTGGCACGGGTTACGGGCCAGTTAGCGGATATCGCTCACACGGCGATAGACAACCGGTGTCTCAGCCGGGGCGCTGTCACCCAGCACCAGCGCGGCTTTCACCGCGGCGGCGGCCTGCTGCCACTGCTCTTCGCTGCTGGCGTGAATCATCGCCAGAGGACGCTGTGCGTCGGCCCGTTCGCCCAGGGTGATCATGTCGCTCAGGCCGACGCTGTAATCAATGCTGTCGCTGGCACGCTGACGTCCGCCTCCCAGCGCGACCACAGCCAGCCCCAGCGCACGGGTATCCATACGGCTGACGATGCCTGGCTGGTCGGCATATACCGGTCTGCTCAGCATCGCCTGTGGCAGATAGGTGTCGTAGCGTTCGACAAAATCGGCCGGACCCTTCTGAGCCGCAACCATACGCCCGAAGCAGTCGGCCGCGCTGCCGTTGTCCAGCACCGCCATCAGCTTCTGACGCGCTTCGGCGTCGCTGGCAGCCAGTTTACCGGAGATCAGCATTTCACTGCAGAGCGCCAGCGTCACCTCCAGCAGGCGCGGATTGCGCTGCTCGCCGGTAAGGAAACGCACCGCTTCACGCACTTCCAGCGCATTACCTGCGGAGGAGGCAAGCACCTGATTCATGTCGGTCAGCAGGGCTGTGGTCTGACAGCCTGCGCCATTGGCGACGCCCACGATCGACTGCGCCAGCTGCTCAGAGGCGTCATAGGTTGGCATAAACGCGCCAGAGCCGACTTTCACATCCATCACCAGTGCATCCAGTCCCTCGGCCAGCTTCTTCGCCAGAATCGAGGCGGTAATCAGTGGAATGGAATCAACGGTGGCGGTGATGTCACGCGTGGCGTAGAAACGCTTGTCCGCCGGGGCCAGCGAGCTGGTCTGGCCGATAATCGCCACACCCACCTGCTTAATGATCTCGCGAAAACGGTCATCGCTGGGGAAGATGTCGAAGCCCGGAATCGCCTCCAGCTTATCCAGCGTGCCCCCGGTGTGGCCCAATCCACGCCCGGAGATCATCGGCACATAGCCGCCGCACGCCGCCACCATCGGTCCTAACATCAGTGACGTCACATCGCCAACGCCGCCGGTAGAGTGCTTGTCCACCACCGGGCCATTGAGATTGAGTGATTGCCAGTTGAGCACCGTACCGGAGTCGCGCATCGCCATCGTCAGCGCCACCCGCTCAGGCAGGGTCATATCGTGAAAATAGATGGTCATCGCCAGCGCAGCAATCTGGCCTTCCGAAACGCTGTTATCGCGCACGCCGTTGATGAAGAAGCGAATCTCCTCTTCAGTCAGCGCATGGCCGTCACGTTTTTTACGAATAATTTCTTGTGGCAGGAACACGAAAGCCCCCTGGTTCAGAAAAGATGCGGTGGGGAAAAGGCGGTCCGCGACCGCCAGAAGGATCAGTAACCGGCTTTACTGGTGTCGCTGTTGTGACCCAAAGTATTCAGCAGGCTCGCCAGCAGGCTGGAGGCACCAAAGCGGAAATGGCGCGCATCGGCCCAGTCGGCACCCAGCGTCTCTTCCGCCATTTGCAGATAGAGTGCGGCATCTTCCGCGGTGCGCACGCCGCCCGCAGGTTTAAAGCCAACCTGCTCACTGACGCCTTTATCCCGGATCACATTCATCATGATCTGCGCCACTTCGGGCGTCGCGTTGACCGGCACTTTGCCGGTAGAGGTTTTGATAAAGTCGGCACCGGCGTCGATGGCGATTTCTGACGCCTGACGAATCAGCGCTTCCTGCTTCAGCTCACCGGTTTCGATGATCACTTTCAGCAGCACATTCGCTTCCGCACAGGCCGTTTTACAGGCTTTGACCAGATCGAAGCCGACCTGACTGTTCCCGGCGATCAGCGCGCGATAGGGGAACACCACATCCACTTCATCGGCACCGTAGGCGATTGCGGCACGGGTCTCGGCCAGCGCAATGTCGATGTCATCATTGCCGTGCGGGAAGTTCGTCACCGTGGCGATACGAATCTCCGGCGTGCCCTGCTCGCGCAGCGTTTTACGCGCAATCGGAATAAAACGCGGATAGATGCAGATTGCGGCGGTGTTGCCTGCCGGGGATTTGGCCTGATGGCACAGGGCGATCACTTTTGCATCGGTGTCGTCCTCATTCAGGGTGGTCAAATCCATCAGTTTCAGGGCGCGCAGGGCGAGGTGTTTGATATCGGTCATGAGGCTCTCCAAAGAATCGGGGTGCAACCCACCGGCTCGCCGGCGGAATGTTATAATAATAACACTCTGAAGCGGCCTGATATGTGCCAGCAGTCACATAGAAATAAGAAATTGGTGCAATATTACCACGCAGGCTGTGACAAAAATCGCAGATAACGCGGAATAATGGCCATTATACGTCAGGCGATGCGATGTTACTATTATCACATTTATGGGCGCAGCGCCGGAAAGGCGGGATCGAGCCGGAACAGCTGCTGGCTGTTGTGCCACAGGGCATCGGCAATTTCTTCAGGTGACTCGTCACGCAGGCTACAGAGCACCTCCCACACCCGACGCGCCCGTTCAGGACGATTGGGTTGACCCTGAAAGCCCTGCAGCGGCATATCAGGGGCATCGGTTTCCAGCAGCAGCGAAGAGAGTGGCAGCTGTGCCACGGTCTGACGGGTTTTGCTGGCGCGCTCATAGGTGATGGTGCCGCCAACGCCAATCGCATAGCCCAGCCGGATAAAAGCCTGCGCCTGCTGCAGGCTGCCAGCAAAACCATGCACCACGCCACGGCGCGGCAGGTCGTGACGACGCAGGATCTGCGCGAGTTTGTCATGCGTGCGCCGTGAATGCAGGATCACCGGAAGCTGATAGGTTTTCGCCAGCTTAAGCTGCGCCTCAAGAAAGCGCTGCTGCTTATCAAACTGCGGATCGTCGCGATAGAGATCCAGCCCGATCTCGCCGATCGCCACCAGCTTACGCGGTCGCTGTTGCAGCAGCGTTTCAAGCTGGTCGAGATGGGAGGCCTGATGCGCTTCGATCACAATCGGATGCAGCCCCAGCGCGGCATATAAGGCCGGATGCGCTGCGGCCAGCGCAGAGACCCGCTCAAAGCGGCTGGCATCAATCGCCGGAACGATGATCTTCTCCACGCCCGCCTCAGCGGCGCGCGCCAGGCTGGCGGAAATGTCCCCCTCAAACGGCGGAAAGTCGAAGTGGCAGTGCGTGTCGATAAACTTCATGCCAGCGATCCTTTGTCGTAATGCTCATCGTTATCCGCCAGCGGCGGCGTGATAATCTGGCGGGTATCGGGCGCGTTCGCCACCGGGGCAGCGGGCGTGACGATGCGCGGCGAGGTCAGCGGTTCCGCATCGCTCAGCCACTGCCCCAGCGTCGCGAGGAAATAGCGGCCGCAGCGCCGTCCCAGATGATAATCCTGATTTAGTGAGCTGATGCGGCTGCCAAGCGCACTGCTGGCCAGCGCATGCGGCGGAAAGATTTCGATGATACGCAAATCATCGGGGGGATTCTCAATGAACTGCTGAATTTCCCGATAGCTCTGCTCATGCCGGTTGACCACATTCACCATTGGCTGCAACGCGCCGGTACTGAGCCAGCGCTCCATCCGCCTGAACCATTTCGGCGTGTAGAACATCTGCGACGGCACGGTGCGGATCACCACGATGGTGTCAGCCCCGCGACGGGCCGCCTCCCGCACCGGAATGGCATCGCTGATGCCGCCGTCGAGATAGCTGATCCCCTCCAGATTGACCCCCAGCCGGTAAAAGCCGGGGATAGCGCTGGAGGCTTTGATCAGATCCAGCCAGTTGTCGGCAGTGGGCGTGAAGTAGCCAGGGGTGTAATCGTCACTGCGGCAGGCGCACATATAAAATTCGCGGCCGCTGGAGAACATCTGCTCTGCACTGCTCATCGCCAGCGGAAATTCACTGCGGGTTATCTCAATCAGCCAGTCGAGATCGATCAGATTTCCCCCGCGCACAAAGCGCAGCGGATCGAAAAAGAGTTTGCTGGTGGTATATCGGGTAATGACGCGCCGGGCATAGCCGGGCTGACCACAGACATAGGCAGAGAGATTTTGTGCACCGGCAGAGGTGCCAAGCATCAGATGAAACGGGTTAAATCGGGCGCGCTGAAACTCATCCAAAACACCGGCGGTAAAAATACCGCGCTGACCGCCGCCTTCACACACCAGGGCAATCTTCTGTGATTTAAAGGGGATCAGTGCCAGAGGTTCAATGGCACCAAGCGTGACAGGAATGCGTATACCCACTGTGCGAACCTCAGAAGGGCTCCGGGCAGGCTGGGGGAGCAATCCGCTTGCAGCGGCAGCATTCCGGAGAACCAGTCCTCTATTCCTTTAACCGGTAAACCTGCCAGGCAGGCTTACCACCGTCGCGATATGAAGGTGTCCCTCTCTTCACGTCTGTCGCTGACGATGACTGGTCTCCGCTCTATGCTTTGCGTTGCATTACACTGCAGGACTCATCGGCTAAAGCTTTTTACGGCCGGTAAACAGGCTGATGAGGAACAGGATAATACCAACAACGAAGACAACTTTAGCTGCCCATGCTGCTGTACCCGCTAAACCGCCAAAACCTAACGCTGCAGCAATCAGTGCGATCACCAGAAAAATAATGCCCCAACGAAACATAAGCCTCTCCTTACCCTATTTAAATTCGAACTGCTTATTTCATCCCCGGATGGGTCTCTTTTATTCGTGCGGTCACAACCGTGACCGCACTGCAGCCATTAAGATTTAACCGTCAGGTCATTCTTAACGCTTTTCACGCCTTCAATGGCTTTAGCGATGCTTTCAGCACGGTCTGACTGTGCCTTACTCGCCACATGCCCTGAAAGCAGAACAACGCCGTCGGTGGTTTCAACTTTAACGTTGCGCGACGGAACAATGTCATCCGCTAATAGCTTAGCTTTAATTTCGCTGGTCGTTGCGGCATCGCCCGCATAACCTTTCACAGAAGTGGTTTTGCTGTCTCTGACGTGTAGTTTGTCGCTGACGGATTTAACACCTTCGATTTTCTGCACCACAGCCACAGCCTTTTCAGCCTGATCCTGTGAGGTGACGAAACCGCTTAAGGTCACGACGCCCTGATGCGTTTTTACCGAGATATCCGTGCTTTTAATGGCGTCGTCATCCACCAGTGCCGCTTTGGCTTTGGCGGTGATGCCGCTGTCATCCATATAACCATCGACTTTTTTCATAGAACTATCGATTTTCGAACCCGCGCTGTCGGCAGTCTGAGACGCTTTCTGAGAAAGTGATTCGTCAGCCAGGGCGCTGCCGCTGATCAGTGCTGAGCCAATCATGGCGGCCATCAGGGTTTTAGCAATCTTAGTCTTGTTCATCGATATCTTCCTTCTATCAGTTAACTCACCCAAAACTGTGGGCGAAACAGCAGCACAGGTGCCGCTGCGTTACAGGACGTAAGGACAAGAGAAGTCTCTTTCGCCGTCCGATAGAATAATCATAGTCGGCATTTTGCGATTTGCCTGGCTAACTGGTTGATCGCACGTTAAAACAGCAGAAAAACAGGGTTTTTAGGAGGAGTCTGTAGCGGGGAAAACAGGGCCATTCCCTGCTGGAATGGCCCGGAAACAGCGCGATCAGTGCTCGCGCGTTTTGCGGAAACGAACGTCCGGATAACGTTCCTGGGTAATATTGAGGTTGACCATGGTAGGCGCGATATAGGTCAGATTATCGCCGCCATCGAGCGCCAGGTTAACTTCGTTTTTACGCTGGAAGTCATCAAACTTTTTCACGTCGTCGCACTCAACCCAGCGCGCCGTAGAGACGTTGATCGCTTCGTAGATCGCTTCGACGTTATATTCGCTCTTCAGGCGTGCGACGACCACGTCGAACTGCAGCACCCCGACCGCACCCACGATCAGATCGTTGTTGTGCACCGGGCGGAACACCTGCACGGCGCCCTCTTCCGACAGCTGAACCAGCCCTTTCAGCAGCTGTTTCTGCTTCAGCGGATCGCGCAGGCGGATACGGCGGAACAGTTCTGGCGCGAAGTTCGGAATCCCGGTGAACTTCATATTTTCACCCTGAGTAAAGGTGTCGCCGATCTGAATGGTGCCGTGGTTATGCAGGCCGATGATGTCGCCAGGATAGGCTTCTTCCACATGGGAACGGTCGCCCGCCATGAAGGTCAGCGCATCGGAGATCATCACATCTTTGCCGGTGCGCACCTGACGCAGCTTCATCCCCTTTTCATACTTCCCGGAAACCACACGCATAAAGGCGACGCGGTCACGGTGTTTCGGGTCCATGTTTGCCTGGATCTTAAAGACAAAGCCGGTGAACTTCTCTTCCTGCGCTTCTACAGTGCGGGTGTCGGTCTGACGTGGCATTGGACGCGGCGCCCAGGAGACCAGGCCATCCAGCATATGATCCACGCCAAAGTTACCCAGCGCGGTCCCGAAGAAGACCGGCGAGAGTTCGCCGCTCAGGAACGCTTCCTGCTCAAACTCGTGCGAGGCACCCTGCACCAGCTCCAGCTCTTCACGCAGCTGCGTCGCCAGATCTTCACCGACGGCGCTGTCAAGTTCCGGGTTATTCAGCCCCTTCACGATGCGCACGTCCTGAATGGTGTGCCCTTTACCGGACTGGTAGAGGTAGGTCTCATCTTTGTAGAGGTGATAAACCCCTTTGAACAGCTTGCCGCAGCCAATCGGCCAGGTGATCGGTGCGCAGGCGATTTTCAGCTCGCTTTCCACCTCATCCAGCAGCTCCATCGGATCGCGGATGTCACGGTCAAGTTTGTTCATAAAGGTCAGGATCGGCGTATCGCGCAGACGGGTGACTTCCATCAGCTTACGGGTACGATCCTCGACGCCTTTCGCGGCATCGATCACCATCAGACAGCAGTCCACGGCGGTCAGGGTGCGGTAGGTGTCTTCCGAGAAATCTTCGTGACCTGGGGTATCCAGCAGGTTCACCAGGCTGTCACGGTAAGGGAACTGCATCACCGAGGTGGTAATGGAGATACCACGCTGTTTCTCCATCTCCATCCAGTCCGACTTAGCGTGCTGGTTAGAGCCGCGGCCTTTAACCGTACCGGCGGTCTGGATAGCCTGTCCGAACAGCAGCACTTTTTCGGTAATCGTGGTTTTACCGGCATCCGGATGCGAAATAATCGCGAAGGTGCGGCGGCGTGCCACCTCTTCTAAAAAGGGATTAGACATGAATTCTTCTCAATGGAGCAGCGCGGGTCACAGGCGCTGCTGATAAATCACGGTGGCCGGCAGAACCTTACCGGCGGGTAAACGGTGCCAGAACGATATTTTATCGTTGGCGGGTCAGCGCGAAGTTACATTGGCGTGAATTCCGGTTACCTGGTCAGCTTTAAGGCGGCATAGCATACAATATTTTGCGCGCGCGGCCTACAGGGGAAGGGGCGGGATTTAGCGGAGATAGCGCGGTGAAGAGTGGCCCAGGGCGGGGCTGACCCGCGCCCGCCCTGTTTTCGTTATCCCAGCACCTTTCTGACGCAGGCTTTGAAGATCTGCACGCCGATCTCCAGCGAGCTGAGGTCAAATCGCATATCGGGATGGTGCAGCCCTGGCGTCAGGTTGGTACCCAGTCCCCAGAACCCCGCTTTCACTCCCGGACGCTTCACCGGATAGTAGAAAAAGTCCTCGCTGCCTAGCGTCGTGCGGGCCGGCAGTGCACCCGCTTCGCCCAGTACCTCAACGATAGCGGCGCGGATCACCGCCGTGGCTTCATCATCGATCTCGGCCGCAGGCATCTCTTTCAGCACCCGGATTTCGGCGCTGGCCCCCAGCGCCGCCACGCTGTGGGTGATGGCGCGCGTCACCTGCTCTTTGAGCTGGGTCATCGGTCCATTCTCCTGAGAGCGCAGATCCCACACCACACGGGCTTCATCCGGCACCGAGTTCGTTACCCCGGCATCGCACAGGAAACGGGTCGCTTTAACGCTCCAGGTCAGGCCGGGAGAGAGATGCAGGGCGTTGACCGCCTGCACCGCCTGAACGGCGGCATCAAGCGCATTCACGCCCAGATGCGGACGCGCCGCGTGGGCAGGCTGGCCTTTAATCGTCGCTTCCAGCGTGCTGCAGGCGGAGTAAAGCACCGCAGGCACCGCCTGCCCCACGACACACTCCTCCAGCGGACGCAGATGGAAGCCCAGAATCATCTCTACATCATCCAGCGCGCCCCCCTCGATCATCGACAGCGCACCGGCGCCCAGCTCCTCGGCGGGCTGAAACAGGATCTTCAGCCGGCCACGTTTCACTGTGCCCTCCTGCAGCAGAGCCGCGGCCGCCGTCAGCACCACCGACGAGTGACCATCGTGACCGCAGGTGTGCCGCGCGCAGGGGACACCATCGATCACGTGTCCCAGTGCATCCATATCCGCCCGTAGCGCCAGCACCGGCCCCGGGACACCGCTGTCAATTTCCGCCACGATACCGGTGGTGTTGTTAATGTTGCGCGTCACCTTCAGGCCCGCTTTCTCCAGCTGGTCAGCGATATAGGCCGAGGTTTTGAACTCCTGAAAACCGAGCTCCGGGATTTCATGCAGCGTGTGATAATGCTCCAGTACCTTAGTCAAAACGTTACTCCTGAATAAACAGACGCATAACAGACATGGCGATCAGCGCGTTGATGATGCTGACCAGCATCAGCAGCGGCCAGTATTTTTTGGGTACATCGGCCACACCCAGCAGCCGTCCCATATATTGCAGTTGCGATCCCATCAGAAAAATCGCCGGCGCCAGGATGGTGATATCTTCCCCGGTCAGCAGCCCTTTGGTCAGCAGGCTGACCGCCACGCCGGTTCCCGCCGACGACGAGAGCCAGGCCGTCAGTAGCACCGTAATCGCCTCACCCGGCAAGCCGAACAGCCCCATCACCGGCGCAAAAACATGGCCAAGGAACTGCATGATGCCCAGCAGATTCAGCACCTCCGCCAGCACATAGGCCATCACCACATTCGGCATCAGGTTGTGGATGGCGATATGAAAACCTTTACGTGCGCCGGTAACAAATACGTCAAACGGATTGCTGCTGGCAGTAACGCTTTTATTTTCCATCGATAAAATCCTTCTTATAAACACTGTTTAGCACAGCGCGCGTGATGGCCGCACCGACAAATTTCAGCGCGAACATGACTAACAGCGGAATGATGATCGGCAGCGTCATTGAGGCAAAGAGTGCGGAACCGATGGCGAAGTAGTTATTGATTAACCCGGCCCCGGAATATTGCCAGGCGCTCATGACCACCACCTCTTTCTTACCGATCTGCTTCTGATCGGCCATCTCTTTCGTTAACGCAGCACCCGCGTCGGTGCTTTGCAGGTCGGTGATGAGTGCCAGCCCGCAATGCCCCGGCAGACCCATCAGAGGTCTGAGTAAGGGCGTCAGCAGCCGGTGCGCCGCCCGAATCGCACCGTAGTGGGTAAAGATCTCCAGCACGCCCAACGCCAGCATGACGGTAGGCGTCAGCGACAGGGCGAACAGGAAGCCGGCTTTGGCACTCAGCCCACCTGCGCCGAGAAAGGTGTTACTGGCGGGATCTTTCATGGTGCCAAAACTGCCGCCCAGCGTGGTGAAATCAAACGCGCCAAGCCATTTCAGGCCGTCGACGTTATAAAAGAGCCCGGAAAAAAACAGAATGGCAAAAATTAACGCGACATAACTGCCTCGGGTCGCCGTCATTTTCATCGGTGTAACGCGGGTTTCATCTGACATGATTTTCTCCTGATCACCTGACCTGCCCCTGTTCCCTGTCGGGGCAAGTTTCAATATATGGAACTGAGTTCTAAGCAGGATTTATGCCAGTGCTGACGCAGTCAGCCTTTAATCCTGCCCTGTTTCGCCTCTCCGGCTCTTCCATCCCCGCGATATGCGCGACTGCACGGAAATTTATTTTTGTGTCCGCTGCGGATGCGTGCCTGCTGGCCGTATCCGGTAACCGCGCTCGTATGCCGCCATCAGGGCGATTGCACCAGCAGGATGCTGTACAGGTGCACTAGCGTGGTGCCGTCCCCCTCTGTTTTCAGGCCGATAACCTGTAATACAAAATGAGAATTGGTCGCATTCAAATTGCTGAATAATTCTATTTAAATCAAACAGATAAATTGCCCTGTTTTGCGAAAAAGGCTTCACATTACTAACATATCTGATGCATAATTCGCCGCATCTGCCTGTTTAATTAACATCTTCGTAAAAAGGACTCGGCCATGCTGACTGCTGAAATGACTGGACGTTTAAACGACCAGCTGAACCTGGAATTTTTCTCTGCCAATCTTTATCTGCAAATGAGTGCCTGGTGCTGTGACAAAGGCTTTGAGGGCGCTGCGTCCTTCCTGAAAATGCACTCACGTGAAGAGATGCAGCACATGCAGCGTCTGTTTGATTACCTGAGCGACACCGGCGCAATGCCGGTACTGGGAACCATCGCGGCACCGCCGGTTTCCTTCAACTCACTCAATGAGATCCTGGAGCAGGCGCTGGAGCACGAGCAGCTTATCACCCGTAAAATCAATGAGCTGGCGCATGCCGCCATGACCTCACAGGATTACTCCACCTTCAACTTCCTGCAGTGGTATGTTGCCGAGCAGCACGAAGAAGAGAAGCTGTTCAAAACCGTGCTGGATAAACTGGCGCTGGTCAGCAACAGCGGCAACGGTCTCTTCCTGGTCGACAAAGATCTGGGCCGCATGAGCACCGAGAACCACGCAGAGTAATCTCTGTCGGGACCACGGAGTCAGAAGACCGGGTCGCTGTGAGATCGTGCTTTCACAGGGAACAGGGTCAGATCGGAAAGACGCAAAAGCCGCCATCCCTGGCACGCTCGGCCCGCGCCATCCCTGGCGCGGGACGCTTTCCTCCTCTGACCCTGTTCCCTGCCAGCTGAACTTTAGCGTTGCTGTCCAGAAACTGATTGATTCGGCTTTGCCACCTCAACACAGCTACTGCAGCCGGTAACTCGCCGCTTTCTCGCCATTCACCCACAGCTCACGATCTTCACCCGCAGGCAGTAACAGCGCGATCTCCCGCCAGGCAGGCTGATAATCACCGCGTTTTTCCACCGTCAGATCGATGCGCGTGGCGCTGCTGCACAACGTCCAGCTGAGCCACAGGGCGTTCCCCTGCTGCCAGCCGTGACTCTCACCATCATCGTCAAAGGTTTGCCCCTGCGTTGTTACCCCTTCAGGTGCAGGCCATATCTGCCACTGCCGCACCGTGTCGCGCCGCGCATCGGTCGTGCTTTCACACTCACCCAGCGGAATGACCGCACCGGCCCGCACCAGCAAAGGCAGCCGATCGAGCGGCGCATCCAGTGTGATCGTCTCGCCGCCCGCAAACGCCCTGCCGCTGTGCCAGTCATACCAGCCACCGGCATGACGGGGCAGATAGACCTGACGGCTGCGCGCGCCCTGCTCCACCACGCTGGCGACCAGCAGATCGCGACCCAGCATGAAATCATCACACTCCTCATAGGTTCGCGGGTCCTGCTCGTGGTCGAGGAAGGTCGGACGCAGCATCGGCTCATCTTCTGAACTGGCCAGCCAGGCCAGCGTGTAGAGATAAGGCATCAGACGATAGCGCAGCCGGATCGCCTCGCGGATCATCGGCGTCACCTCCGGGTACATCCAGGGTTCGTTCACCGTGTGGTCATCATTCCATGAGTGAATGGTAAAGCGCGGATGCATCACGCCATTCTGAACCCAGCGCACAAACAGCTCGGCATCGGGCTTGTCGCCCGAAAATCCGCCGACATCGTGTCCGACGTTAAACAGCCCTGACAGGCTCATGCCCAGCCCCATGCGGATGTTATAGCGCAGGGTTTGCCAGCTGGTGCGGTTATCCCCGCTCCAGGTCTGCACGTAACGCTGCATCCCGGCGCAGCCGGAACGTGAGATGAGATAGGGACGCTTGTTCGGGGCGAACTGCTGCTGCGCTTCCATGGAGGCGCGCATCATCAGCAGCGGCATTACCGGCCGGATATGCTTGATGGCGATCGGCTGACCAAAGCCGTGACAGCGTGCTTCGCCATCCCACACCTCATATTCGTTATTGTCGTTCCAGGTGGCGTCGATACCCTTTTCCAGCAGCTGTCGGGTGACGTTCTCCTGCCACCAGCGCACCGCCTCCGGATGGGTAAAATCAAGGTGCGAACCCTCATCATCCCAGAACACCGAACGCTCAGGGCGATCCTGCTCAGAGTCCCGAATAAACAGCCCCCGGGCCGCCACTTCCTGATAGCGTGGATGATCCTGCAACAGACAGGGCTTGATGTTAGCCGCCAGCTTCATCCCGGCATCGTGAAACGCCGCGCTCAGGCCGTCGGGATTCGGGACTTTGTCATAGTTCCAGTGGAACACGTAGCGCTTGTTATTGATCGAGGTATAGCCGGAAGAGAGCTGGAACGAGTCGCAGGGGATCTCATGCTCGTGACACAGGCGAATAAAGGATTGCAGCTGCTGCTGCGCATCCGGCGCGTCGGTGTAGTGCATGGTCGAGCCGCTGTAGCCCAGGCTCCACTTCGGCTGAAACAGTGTCCGTCCGGTCAGGCGGACAAAGGCTTTGGTGACGTCGAGCAGCGTCGGGCCCAGCATCATATAGTAATCAAGGTCGCCCGCCTCAGCGCGGTAGCGGCGGTAAGGCAGATGGTAGTTATCCAGTTCGTTACCGAGATCCAGCCAGCTGCTGCTGAGGTTGTCATAAAACAAACCGAAGCTGACGCCATCGCGCTGCGTCAGGGTAAAGGGAATATGTTTATAGAGCGGGTCGGTGCTGGCGGCGTTGTAGCCCATCGCGTCGAGGTTGCGCATCTCAAAGCGCCGGTTGACGCGGTTCAGGTCGCCGCTCTTCTCGCCCAGACCGTAAACCCGATCCTGGGGCTGACGACGCTGATAGTGCTCCACCCCATCCCCGTGCGCGTTGAGCAGATAGGCGCCGGTGTGACGGTCGGCGGTGAGCGGCTGCCAGCTCTCACCATCAAACTGCTCCCAGCTCAGGCAGAGCGGCTGATGCACCGTAACCCGCAGCCGTGACGTGCTGAGGCGCAGCTGCTGGGCATCGTGCTCAACCTGAAAGGGCGGCAGCGTAAAGCCGTCCAGCGCCTCACGATCCCGTCCCTGCCAGGGCACATCCGTAACCGGCGCAATGCTCCAGGTGCGGTCCAGCGCCAGCTCGCCATCGCGCTTCAGCAGAACGCGCATCAGCTTCTCCTCCAGCACGTAAAGCCGCAGGTGATGCCGCTCTTCGACCTTGAGTTCAACAAAGTGGTCGGCCTGCTGATGCAGCGTCCAGTTCTTCAGGGTTTTCATCACGATATCCTTATGGGTTAGCCGGGCGCTGGCGTCGTTCGGCGATCAGCATCACCAGGAAAACGGCACCAATCAGGTCAAAAAAGCCCATCGCCACAAACAGCGGATTAAAGCCGATGGTGTCGGCGGTGACGCCGATAATCAGCGAGAAGATAAAGCTGGCAATCCAGGCGCAGGAGCCGCGCATGCCGTTGACCGTCGCCATCTGACGGCGATCGAAACGCTCTACCACCAGCGCACTGAGCATGCAGGAGATGACCTGATGCCCGAAGCCACCGATGGAGATGAGCGCGATAGCCAGCAGGGGATCTTTCACCAGCGTCATCAGCGCCAGCGAAACCATTAACAGCGCGCCCGTCACCGAACTGGCGACAATCGAGTTGACGCGGGTAAAACCGAACCAGCGCACATAAATGCGGGTGAGATAACCGCTGGCGACGCTGCCAAGGTCAGCCGCCAGGAAGGGCAGCCAGGCAAACATCACGATCTGCTTCAGATCCATGCCGCGCTCATTGGCGAGGTAGAGCGGCACCCAGAAGCTCAGCACCGCCCAGGCGGGTTCAGCCAGAAAGGCCGGAATCGCAATACCGTAAAACTTCTTCTCTTTACCAATCACTTTCAGCGCTTTGAAGAACGGCAGCTTCTCGCCGATGGCTTCGTTGTCCTGATTGATAAAGTCGCGCTCCTCAGCAGAAAGGCGCGGATGGCTCTGCGGAGCGTGATAGCCCCACCACCAGAAGAGCACCCACAGCAGCCCCAGGCTGCCTGTCAGCAGGAAGGCGCCCTGCCAGCCAAAGTTGATGTGGGAAACGTAGATGATGGGCGGTGCCAGCATCGCCCCGATGGAGAAGCCGACGCCCGCCCAGCCTGCTGCCACCGGCCGCTCTTTTTTCGGGAACCAGTCACCAATCGCTTTGGCGTTGGCTGGCGTGGCGGCCGCTTCAGACGCCCCCATGACAAAGCGCAGCAGCGCCAGATGCAGCCAGCTTCCGGCCCCGGCGTGCAGCAGACAGGTGACCGACCAGACCAGCGCACAGATCAGGAAGCCCATCTTCAGGCCGATCACATCGATCAGCCAGCCGCAGACCGGCTGAAACAGGGTGTAGGCCAGCTGGAACGCCGCCACCACCCAGGAGTACTGTTCGGTACTCATGTTGAGGCTGGTTTTGAGTTCCGGTGCCAGAATGCCGAGTGAGTTGCGGGTGATGTAGTTAACGGTCACACCCAGCAGGAACATCCCCAGCATCCACCAGCGTAAATTTTTAATCACGCGCACCGTGCGTGAAGCACTGACGGGTTTGGTTGTCGATTCGAGGCTCATAGTGCCACTCCTGATTTCCATTGATAAATCACACCGCCTGCTGGCGTACCGCGTGTCCTTTTAGCGAACTTAGAAAAGTGCGAAACGTGGGTACAGCCTCTTTTTTGCAACTCTTTTCATGGCAGGCTGATTACCGGCAGAAAATGACACTGAAACGCCAATCTGACGCGATTCAGCAGGTTATGAAAAATTTTTCACTGGCAGATTTGAAGGCGATCACAGAATGAAACAAAGGCTGAAAGTAAGCGAAATTGCGGCGCTGAGCGGCGTTTCGATCAGCACGGTGTCACGGGTACTGGCGGGCAAAGCCAATACCCGCCCCGCCACCCGCGACAAGGTGATGGCCGTGGCGCAGCAGCAGGGTGTGCTGGATAACCTGCACAGCGGTCGCCTGCTGCTGAATAATCTGATGGTCTTCGCGCCGCCGCGTGCCTTCGACGTGCGCAGTGACATCTTCTACTACAAAGTGATTCAGGGGATAAGCCAGGCGGTGGAGCCGCACGAGGTACGGCTGCGCTACTCTCCGCTGGAAGAGGTGGAGAGTGACGCGGCGCTGTTTATCGACAAGATGCAGCAGACCGAAGCGGCAATCCTGATCGGCATTGATGATGAGCACATTCATCAGCTGGCGGCGGAGATGAACAAACCCTGCGTGCTGATTAACGCCCGCGATCGCCGTATGCGGCTGCCTTCGGTTTCGCCGGATCATCAGCTGATTGGGGAGTTTTCAGCCCGCTACCTGTTTGAGCAGGGGCACCGGCAGATCCTGTCGCTGCACTGCCTGCGCCGCTACACCATGGAGCAGCGGCTGCAGGGCGTGCGTGACGCCTGGCATGCGATGAATCTGCGCTTCGACAGCCGTCAGCATCTGCTGACGCTGAACAGCTTCAGCAGCAATGAAGCGGCGGAACGGCTCGGTGAATATCTGCGCCACTGCCCGGACGTGCTGCGCCCGACCGCCATTCTGGCCAGCGGTGATTACATTGCCGCAGGTGCGGTCAGCGCGCTGGAGCAGGCGGGCCTGCGGGTGCCGCAGGATATTTCGGTCATGAGCATGGATGGCTTTAACCTGGCCGCCATCCACGATATTCCCCTGACCTCAGTGCAGGTGCCGCGTGATGAGCTGGGGGCCGCCGCCGTGAAAGTGCTGCAGGAGATGCGACTTAATCCTGCCACCCCGGCCGGCACCCTGCTACTGAATGGCCGGCTGGTGGTGCGCGAATCGGTGCGCCGCATCCGCGACAACCTCAGCCATGCGCCGGTTCAGCAGCATGGCCTTTACGACTGACCCAGCGTTTTCAGCCGCAGTTCCGACGGCTGAGGACGCCCGAACAGGAAGCCCTGGAACAGCGTACAGCCCTCATCGCGCAGCTTCATAAACTGCTCATCGCTCTCCACCCCCTCGGCCGTAATCTGGATATCCAGACTGCGACTCATGCCGGTAATGGCCCGGATAATCGCCAGCGCCTCACGGCTGTCCCCCATGTCGTTAATAAAGGATTTGTCGATTTTGATTTTGTCGAACGGGAAGGATCGCAGATAGCTCAGCGACGAATAGCCGGTACCAAAATCATCCAGCGCAATCTGCACGCCCAGCGCCTTGAGATTCTGCAGGGTACGGATATTTCCCAGCGAATCATCCAGCAGCACCGATTCGGTGATCTCCACCTCCAGCCGCGCCGGATCCAGCCCGGACTCCTGCAATGCGCCCTCCACCACCGGCACCAGCGAGCTGTTTTTAAACTGCAGCGGTGAGAGGTTAACCGACACCGACTGATTGCCTTCCCAGCTCGCCGCTTCACGACAGGCTTCATAGAGCGCAAACGCGCCCAGCATATGAATCAGGCCGGTCTCTTCCGCAATCGGAATGAAGTCGTTGGGCATGATCAGGCCACGGATGGGATGATGCCAGCGCATCAGCGCTTCATAGCCAATAATGGTGTGGTGGTCGCCATTGGTGATGGGCTGGTAGTAGAGCCGCAGATGCCCGCCGCTGATCGCATCGCGCAGATCATTTTCAATCAGGCGGCGGCTGCGTGCCACGTCGTCCATCTCCAGCGTGAAGTGCTCAAAGCGGTTACGGCCGTTGCGTTTGGCCTCATACAGCGCCATGTCGGCACAGCGCAGCAGCTGTTCCGGCGTGTTGGTGATGGTGGTGCTGAGCGCAATACCGACGCTGAGCCCGACCGAGAGGTTATGACCTTCGATGTTGACCGGCGGACGAATGGCCTCGATCAGCCGCTGCGCGACTACGCTCGCCTCGTCACCGCTGGCAACCGACGGCAGCACGATGGCGAACTCATCGCCGCCGATACGCGCCAGGGTATCCTGATCGCGCAGCACGTTGCGCAGCCGCTTCGCCACACTGCGCAGCAGCTCATCGCCTATCTGGTGGCCCAGCGCATCGTTCACATTCTTGAAATTATCCAGATCCAGGCAGAGCGCGGCGGTCTGACGCGGCGTCTGACCGGCGTTGCGCAGCGCTTCACTCAGGCGCTGGCGGAACAGGATACGGTTCGGCAGGCTGGTGAGGTTGTCATGGTGCGCCATGTGGTGAATGCGGGCATCTGCGGCGCGCTGGTCGGTCACATCTTCCACCAGCAGCATCAGATAGTTACGCCGTGCATCCTGACCATTAATCGCGGTGGCGCGGGTGTGCAGGATGCGCTCACCGCTGGCGGTCATCAGCAGCTGTTCACGCTCATGCATCCCCTCGCTGCGCAGCGCCACATCCGCCAGATTGTTGAAATAGTCGCTTAACTCAGGCGACATACACTCGTGCGGCCGTTTGTTGACGATCAGCGATTTCGACAGGCCAAACAGCTGCTGGGTACGGTCGTTGACCAGCAGAATCTCGCGGGTAATGGCATCTTCGACAATCACGCAGGAGGGGATGTTGGCGATGATGTTATCCAGAAAGCGGGAGAGCGCCGTTTTCTGGGTACTCTGGGCTTCCGCCAGATCGCGGGCGCGCAGCACCTGCTGCTCCTGCTCACGGCGTTCCGTCCGGTCGCGGGTGATCTTGGCGAAGCCGATCAGCTTGCCGTCATCGTCGTGAATCGCGTCGATCACCACGTGCGCCCAGAAGGCGCTGCCATCTTTGCGGTAGCGCCACCCCTCATCTTCGAAGCGACCGGTCTTCAGCGCAATGCCGAGGTTAGCTTCCGGCGTTCTGTTCAGCCGCTCCTGAGCGCTGTAAAACAGCGAGAAGTGCTGACCCACGACCTCTTCAGCCCGGTAACCTTTGGCGCGCTCGGCACCGGCGTTCCAGTTCACCACCACGCCGTCGATATCCAGCATATAGATGGCGTAATCCGTGACGCCCTCCACCAGCAGCCGGAAGCGTCGCTCCTGCTCGCGCTGCTCATTGCGTACGCGCTGCTGTTCGGTACAGTCGCGGGTGATCTTCGCGTAACCCAGCAGCTTACCCTGATCGTCACGGATCGTGTCGATCACCACGTGCGCCCAGAAGGCGCTGCCATCTTTGCGGTAGCGCCAGCCCTCATCTTCAAACCGGCCGGTGCGATAGGCGATCTGCAGGTTCTGGCTGGGAACGTGATTCAGACGATCCTGCGCGCTGTAGAAACGGGAAAAATGCTGGCCGACAATCTCTTCGGCTACATAGCCTTTGGCGCGCTGGGCGCCGGCGTTCCAGTTCACGACGTTGCCGTCGATATCCAGCATATAGATGGCGTAATCGGTGACGCCCTCCACCAGCAGACGGAAGCGCGCCTCCTGTTCCCGCTCTTTGCGCTGCTGCTCCTGCTGCCGGGTACAGTCGCGGCAGACCACAGCGAAGCCCACCAGCTGCGCCACATCATTGCGGATGGGATAGATCACCACATGCGCCCAGAAGGTGCTGCCATCTTTACGGCAGCGCCAGCCTTCGTAATCATAACGTCCCACGGTGGCGGCAATATCGAGTTCCCGCTGCGGCAGACCGCGACGACGATCCTCTTCGTTGTAAAACACGGCGGCATGCTGACCCATAATTTCTTCTGGCCTGTAACCCAGAACGTTCAGCCCGCCTTCATTCCAGCTGGCGACGGTTCCGTCCGGTTTGAGCATGGCGATCGCGTAGTCGATCACGCTTTGTACCAGCATGCGATAGATGACATCAGAGTTATTATCCATTGTTATTTGCCTGCTGCTCGGTAGCCTGGTCATGGCTTAGGAATGTTCTTAATACATCTGCGGAGACTACAGCGGAAATGGGCTGTGAAGACAAGTGTATTAAGAAGAATAACTAATCTTAACAGGGGAGTTATCGGCAGCGGTGAGCAAATGTTCAATGGTGTCGCGATCGGGGCGAGCGCGCGCGCCTAAGGCGCAGAGCGGGATTCCGGGAAGAGAGGGGAAAAGCGCGAGACGGGCTCGCGCATCGTTATTCAGCAGCGTGTCTGAAGCACCTTCCCTTATGGCTGCGGCTGCATGGCGGCAATCGGCTGCCAGATTTCTGTCAGTGCGCCCTCTTTACCGGTGAAGGGATCCTGGGTCGGCAGAGGCACTTTTTTCACCTGCTCCTGCGCCATTTTCAGTTTCGCTGGCTCATCGCGCAGTGTCTCGGGCGACATGCCACGCGGATAGGCTCCAACAACCATAAAGTCTTCACTGGCGCTGACCTGCCGGTGGCCGACGCCTGCCGGGATCAGCACCGCATCGCCGGCGCGCAGCGTCACCATCCGGCCACTGTCACCGCCAAACAGCACTTCCGCCCAGCCTTCAGCCACACCCAGCAGCTCATGGGTGTTGGGGTGGTAGTGGGTGTAAGGAAAAATCGGATAGCGCCAGGCGGGTGGCCAGCCGTTTTCTTCGAAGGTTTTCTCAAACCATGCGGCGATCTCCTCCTCTTCCGGCACCACGCGTGGCCAGATAATCAGAGGTAACGGGTTATTCGGCACGCCGCCCGACGGAATGGCGAGCATCAGGTGCTGAGGATTGTCAGACGCCCCGGCCGAAAAGGTGCCAGCGGCAAAAGACATCATCAATAACAGACTGGAGGATGGGGTACGCATGCAGGTTCTCCGCTTTTTTATCAGTGTGGCAAACCTGCGCCATAATGCAATGTGCGCCAGGCGACAGAATTGAGATAATTGACTGATATTGCTGACTAAAGCCAAATGCGGCGTTAACTACAGGGTGTTACCCGCCCTGCACCACCACGGGAAGCGGTTCTGACTGCGGTAAAATGTTGCAAAATGTCAGGCCGCCCGGAGCAGGACTCTGGTCACGGTTCAACTGTTATATAAAAATCGCACAGATCTGTTTCTGATATCCTTGACTGTTATCTGTTCTAATCGCTAGCAGATCACAGAGAGGTAACCAATGGACGCTATTAAACAAATCCTGATTGACGAGATCGCCACGCTTAACCGCGAAGAACGTCGCGACAATTTGCCGCGCTTCAGCCTCTCGTTTCTGAAAAACCATCCCGGCCTCTGGGCGGTGATGTACCTGTGCTATGGCCTGTGCGTTGCGCTGATTTTCACTACCGAGATGCTCGGCTGGCCCGCCTTCTGGTTTGCGACCATCTTTGTCCTGGTGATGAGCCTGCTGATGCTGATGGACATCAACCCGAAATATCGCTTTGAGGATATCGACGCACTCGATCTGCGCGTCTGCTACAACGGTGAATGGTATTACGTTCAGCCGGTGCGCGAGCAGGCCGTTTCGCGGATTCTGTCGCTGCCTGAGACGCCGGAACGGGTGAAGAGCGGCATCCAGCGTCTGCTGTCGCAAAAAGGCGAAGTCGATTTTTATGATGTCTACTACCTGACCTGGGGCCATCAGGAAGCGGCGCGGGTTTAATCTGCCCCGCTTTCCGCCATTAACCGACCCAGCGTTTCGATTGCCGCCTCGGCCCGGCTGTCCCACGGCCAGGCGGTATTCAGCCTGAAGCAGTGACTGAACTGCTCGCCTGCCGAAAATAACTGTCCCGGTGCAATACTGATCCCCTGTGCCAGCGCGCGCTGATAAAGCCGGGTGGTATTGATCCGCTCCGGCAGCGTCACCCAGAGAAAATAACCGCCGAGCGCCTCGCTGAGTGTGGCCTGGGGTGGCAGCACCTTCAGGAGCGCCTGGCGCACCATCTGCTGTCGCTTCGCCAGGATCTGCCGCAGGCGCTTCAGGTGGGTGTCATAACGCCGTGTCGCCAGAAAATCCGCCAGCGCCAGCTGCATGGGCGCGCTGGTCGAGAGCGTGCTCATCAGTTGCAGCCGCTGAATGCGCTGCGCATGCTGTCCCGCCGCCACCCAGCCAACGCGAAATCCCGCCACCAGCGATTTTGAAAATGACCCACAGTGCAGCACGTTGCCCTGACGATCCCAGGCTTTGGCCGGCAGCGGCGCGACATCGCCTGTCCAGAGTTCGGCATAGACATCATCTTCAATCATCGGCACCTGATAGCGCGCCAGCAGCGCCACCAGTTGCTGTTTGCGTTCCGGGGTCAGGGTGACGCTGAGCGGGTTCTGCAGGGTGGTCATCAGCCAGCAGGCTTTTACCGGCCAGCGCTGCAGCGCCTCCTCCAGCTGGACAAGATCGATGCCCTGTTTTGCATCCACCGGGATCGCCAGCGCTTTCAGCTTGAGCCGCTCAATCGCCTGCAGCGCGCCATAAAAACCGGGATGCTCAATCACCACGTAATCGCCCGGCTCGGTAAGGGATTGCAGGCTGAGATTCAGCGCCTCCAGCGCCCCGCTGGTGATGACAATTTCATCCGGTGACAGCGTGATGCCCTGACGCGCATAGCGTTGTGCCAGCAGCTGTCGCAGCGTGGCGTTACCGGGCGGCAGGTTATGCAGCGCATCGGTTGGCGTGAGGTGATGGGAGACATTCGCCAGCGAGCGCATCAGCTGACGCTGCGGAAACAGCGCGGGGTCGGGAAAGGCGGAGCCAAACGGCACTATCGCCGGATCGCGCGTTGCCTGCAGCACATCAAACACAAAGTCGTTGATATCCACCTGCTCGCTGATCGACACGCTCATGGGCGCGGGTGCCAGCGCGCGGGGCGCGACGTAGTATCCCGACTGGGGACGGGAGACGATCCAGCCCTGGCTCTCCAGCAGCTCATAGGCGTGCAGCACCGTCATCAGGCTGACGCCCTGCTGCGCCACCTGCTGGCGCAACGAGGGTAAGCGTGTGCCCGGCAGCCAGATGCCGGCCTCTATCTGCTGCTGAATCTCATCCATCAATCGCTGGTATTTCGCCACGGCTCATCTCTCCTTGTCTGACCGCGTGACTTTACCACGCGCGGCGGCCAATGACAGGCGGCATGAACCGCTTATACAGCCCCATTGCACTGACGCAACGCGCACGGGACGCTTTTTCAGCACCGACGCGCCGCGCGTCAGACCGCTGCCACCTCTGGCGTCAGCGGCCGATCGACATCCGCAATCAGGCCCGTGCTGGCCACCGTTTCTTCAATTTCTGCCGCGACAAAGTCGGTCAGCTCCGGCACCCGCTCCGGCGGAACCGGCTTACCCAGCAGATAGCCCTGCAGCGTATTGCAGCCCAGGCTGGTCAGAAACGCCTGCTGTTCGGCGGTCTCTACCCCTTCAGCCACCACTTTGAGTTGCAGCGACTGCGCCAGCGCCACGATGGCCGACACGATGGTGGCATCCTCTTTCTGATGCTGCAGCTCGTTCACAAAGGCCCGGTCGATCTTCAGTTCGCTGGCCGGTAATCGCTTCAGATAGAGCAGGCTCGAGTAGCCGGTGCCGAAATCATCAATCGAGGCTTTCACGCCCAGCCGGGTCAGCTCGGTCAGGATACGCACGCTCTCATCGGGGTCGCGCATCGCGGTGGTTTCTGTCACCTCCAGGGTCAGCAGCTCGGCCGGAATCTGATGTTTTGCCAGCGCCTCAACCACCGTCTCCACCAGATTCGACTGCTCAAACTGCAACGCCGAGAGGTTAACCGCCACCGACCAGTGCGGGTGCCCCTGCAGATGCCACTGGCGCAGCTGGCGGCAGGCTTCCTGAATCACCCAGTTGCCGATATTGACAATCATCCCGGTCTTTTCCGCCATCGGCAGGAATTTATCGGGCGACAGCAGGCCGTGCTGCGGATGCTGCCAGCGCAGCAGCGCCTCAAAACCGAGGATCGGACCACGCGGGGCGCAGAATTTTGGCTGGTAGAAGAGGCGCAGCTCATCATTATCCAGCGCCTGCCAGAGATCGTTATTCAGCTGTAGCTGACTCTGTGCCTGAATATTCATGGAGGGCTGAAAGAAGGTATAGCCGTTGCGGCCATTATTTTTGGTGTGGTACATCGCCGCATCCGCATTGAACATCAGCTCCCGCTCATCCACTCCGTCGCCGGGATAGACGGCAATTCCGAGACTCAGGGAAACCACCAGTTCATAGCGGGAGATATCAAACGGACGATCCACCGCTTTGACCAGCTTATCGGCGACGGCCGCGGCATCATTGGGATCGTCAATCTCCACCAGCAGCACGAACTCATCGCCGCCAAGCCGCGCCAGCGTGTAGTAGCCGGTCATCTGCTGACTCATTCTCTCGGTTACGCCAACCAGCAGACTGTCACCAATATGGTGACCAAAGGCGTCGTTAACCGCCTTGAAGCCATCCAGATCCATAAACATCAGGGCGAACTGCGTCTGTTCACGGTTCGCTTTGTTGATCGCCTGCTCCAGCCGATCTTCCAGCAGGATGCGGTTTGGCAGCCGTGTCAGGTTATCGTGCAGCGCCAGCTGGGCCAGCTCGCGATTCGCCTCCGCCAGAGAGCTGGCGAGAATCGAGGTGCGCGCCTGCATCCGCGCATCCAGCATGGAGACCAGCAGGGTAATTCCCAGGATAGAGAGGGTGACTACGGTGACCAGAATCGCCAGCCAGTTGCTGTTGACGCCCTGCCCCACCGAATGACTGTGCGCGGGAAACTCGGCGGCCATCATGCCGGTGTAGTGCATGCCTGCAATGGCAAACCCCATCACCACTGCGGCGCCAATCCGCAGCAGCGTGACCCGGCTGGTCTGCCCCTCGCGCAGGTTAAAGGCGAGCCACAGCGCCGCGCCAGAAGCCGCCAGGGCGATGACTACCGACAGTCCTACCCAGCCCCACTGCCAGACGATACCGGGCGAGAACATCAGGGCCGCCATGCCGGTGTAGTGCATCGCCACCACGCCGCTGCCGAGGATCAGCGCGCCGCCCGCCAGCCGCGGCCAGGGCAGATCGCTATGGCAGACCAGCCACAGCGCAAATATCGACGCACACACCGCGATGGCGGCAGAGAGCGCGGTCAGTGAGGCGTTGTAGCTCATCACCATATCCATGTTCATCGACAGCATGCCGATAAAGTGCATCGCCCAGATGCCGATCCCCATGGAAAAGCCGCCGCCGAACAGCCAGACCAGCGCGACTTTGCCGGTCGAATGCACCACCCGCCCTGCCATATCCAGCGCGGTAAACGAAGCCAGCATCGCGACCAGAATCGAGACGATAACAATAAAAGAGTCGTATGAGGTCACTAACATAGTGCATTCCCGCGAAAAGCCGTGCTTGTGGTTGGACAGAGGAGAGGGTTCTTTTTGTTATCGGCACCGCCCGGCGGTTAATGAGCCGCGCAGGCTGCGTGCTTTCACTTACTCTGATTGCTGAAAACTATCGTGACACTCAGCCGGAGAGTGACGCCACCGGCTGCCGCCGTGAGGCGAAACGGAACGCGTCAACCCGATCCGCCGGGGTCGGTTTACCCAGCAGATACCCCTGCAGGGCATCAAAGCCTAAGCTGGTGAGTAAATGCTGCTGCTCTTCGGTTTCCACCCCTTCCGCCACCATCCGCAGGTTGAGACTCTGCGCCAGCGTCAGCATGGCGCTGACCACCGTTGCATCTTCACTGCCGGGCCGCAGGCAGTTGATAAAGCTGCGGTCGATTTTGAGTTCGCAGGCATCCAGATCTTTGAGATGCAGCAGGTTGGCATAGCCGATGCCAAAATTATCAATGGCGACGCTGATACCCGCCTGCTGCAGTTCGCGGATGCGCTGCTGGCTGAACAGCGGGTCACGCATGGCTATCGTTTCGGTGATCTCCAGCATCAGCGCGCTGGCTGGCAACTGGAAGTGCGCCAGCGTCCGGGTCAGCGTGGTGAGCAGATCGCGCTGATGAAACTGCAGGGCGGAGAGGTTCACCGACACCGTCCAGTCACTGTGGCCCTGATTGTGCCAGCTTCTCAGCTGGCGGCAGGTCTCCTCGATCACCCAGTTGCCAAGCGCGACGATCTGGCCGGTCTTTTCGGCGCGCGGCAGAAACAGCTCCGGCGTCAGTAACCCGCGCAGCGGATGCTGCCAGCGCAGCAGCGCCTCGAATCCCAGTAACAGGGTGCCGCCGGAACTGAATTTGGGCTGATAGAACAGGCGCATCTGCTGGCGCTCTATCGCCTCCCACAGATCGTTCGCCAGCTCCAGCTGATGCTGGGTCGCATCGCTCATCGCCGGTTCAAACAGACACCAGCCATTGCGCCCGTTGTGTTTGGTGTGATACATCGCCGCATCCGCATTGAACAGCAGCTCATGCCGGTTTCGCCCGTGCAGCGGAAAGATTGCAATGCCGGCGCTGAGTGATACGTGCAGCACATAGCGGTCAAGTTCAAAGGGGGTGCTGATCACCTTAACCAGCTTTTGCGCCAGCTGACGGGCCGGCGTGATATCCAGCGCCTCTGCCATCAGCACAAACTCATCGCCGCCCAGACGCACCAGCAGCATCGTGGTCGTGAGCTGGCTGCGCAGCCGCTCCGCGACTGCGACCAGCAGGCGGTCACCGACGTGATGTCCCCAGGTGTCATTCACCGCTTTGAAGCCATCCAGATCCATATAGAACACGGCAAAGCGGCTCTCCTGCAGCATCGCCTGCTTAATCGCCAGATCGAGCTGCTGCTCCAGCATGACCCGGTTCGGCAGCGCGGTCAGGTTATCGTGCATCGCCAGCTGGCGCAGCTCCTGGTTGGCGCGATTGAGCCGCGCCGCCAGCCGTGCCGCGCGCAGCTGAGCATCCAGCATGGAACTCAGCAGCGTGACGCTCAGAATAAGCAGGGTAATCAGCGTTACCCATACCGCCAGCCCCGGATTGCTGAGGCCATGCGGCTGCATGGTGCTGCTCGGGCTGAACCGTGCGGCGGCCATGCCCACGTAGTGCATACCGGCGATGGCGATCCCCATCACCAGGGAAGCCAGACTGCGCATCAGCAGCAGATGCTGCTCCCCCTGGCGCAGATGAAACGCCAGCCACAACGCCAGCGCAGAGGCCACAAAGGCGATCAGCACAGAGAGGGCGACCAGCAGAGGATTCCAGTCAGGTCCCGGTTCAATCAGCAGCGCAGACATGCCGAGATAGTGCATGACCACCACCCCCGCGCCCAGGATCAGACTGCCGCGCAGCAGCCGGAAACGGGTGAGATGTACGCCTCCCACCGTCTGTCCGAAAGCCAGCATGGCGGCCAGAATCGCCACCAGCAGCGAGCCTGCCGTCAGCGGTACGTCATAGCGCATCGTCATCGGCATCATCATCGCCAGCATGCCGATAAAGTGCATGGCCCAGATGCCAATTCCCATGGCGGTGCCGCCGACCAGCAGCCAGAATCGGGCAGGCCAACCCTGGGAGACCGCCACCCGTCCGGCGGTATCCAGGGCTGTAAAAGAGGCAACAAACGCCACGATCAGCGAAATGCCGATCAGGACGTTATCCCAGGTGATATGCAGCATGTGCCACTCCTCACCACCCGTGCTGAACGGGTGCTGTGTAAAGTCTGATAAGTCATCTGAAAACCCCCGCGGGGGTGAAAGTTATTTAATGCCGGTATTTCGCCAGGGATTATTTCCGGCAAAACCCGCCCGCCAGCGCAGGAGAACGATGCGCAGCATCCTGTTCCCGCATCCGCTAAGCGAGCCGGTTAATCGTTATTATGTCTGATTGATACAGCAACATATTACCGAAGCGGAAAGCCTGTACGCGAGGAAAAAAACAGGGATTTCTGCTTTCCCGTTACGCTTACACACCTTGCTATTACTGGGTTATCGGCTGAAGTGACCATTAGATTAGTGAAAAATAATCAGGAGCACTTCGCCAGACGCGTTAACTGTTCTATAGTAAGTAAAACTGATATAAATCAGCACCCTTAAGTCTAAGATTTTTCTTAAGACAGCCCCGTTGCGGGCACTGCTTTATTTATTTCTTATTTTTGGGCCAAATCGTTAATTAATACCAGGTGAAAAAGCACTGACTCCTGATAATCCGTAAGGAAATATTATGAAACTCAAGCTTTTTCTGTGTGCTGCTGCGGGATTAACGCTGTCACTTCCGACCTTAACCCAGGCGGCAACCACCTCCGGGACCATCAATGCCACCCTCACGCTGACCACCGGTTGCCTGGTCAACGGTCAGTCCGCCACGGCAGGTGTTAACTTCGGTACGCTGAACTTTGGTAGCAGCGCCGCCACCTTTGATACGCTGAACGCCACCCTGGTGGGCGCCGCCGGTAACGGCATCTACGTGCGCTGCACCACCGGTCAGGACTATAACGTGGTGGTGACCAGCAGCAACGCGGCGCCAGCGACTATCTATGGCACCGCCTCTGCGTCACCGCGCTATTTGCTGCTGGGATCGGACAATGCGCAGGGCATCGCCTATACCCTCTACAGCGATGCCTCCTTCACTACCGCGATCGCCAACAATACGCCGATTGCCGCCAGCGGCACCAACGATCCGACGCTGGGCACCAACTACGCCATCTATGGCCGGGTGGTCGGCGGCGGCTTTAACCCGCTGATTCCGGCCGGAACCTACACCGATACCATTAACGTCGCCGTGAATTATTAACTGCAGCCGCAGGTCAATGAGGGTGGTTCTCTGGCGATCCTGCCTGATGATCGCACGTGCTTTGCCTCTGCTGACAGGGAGCGTCAGCGCCTGGGGGCTGCCCACCAGCACCTTTCAGGTCTCCGCATCGATTGTGGCAGGCTGCGTGATATCCGGTACCAATACCGGCGTTTTCGGCACGCTCAATTTCGGCACGCAGTCTGGCGTGGCGACAGCGACCGTCAACGCCAGCTTTCTGCAGAGCACGACCATCAATCTCGCCTGCACACCCGGCACCACGCTGAGCATGAGCATCAATCAGGGCAACAACTACACCACCACCCGCAACCTGAAGCTGCCCAATTTCAGCAATACCGTTCCCTATACGCTCTTTAGCAATGCCAGCCGCACCACGGTGATCCCGATCAACCAGGCCGTGCCGCTGAGCTACAGCAATGCCGGTAACATTACGCTGCCGATCTATGGCCAGCTGCAACTCCCCGGCACCGCGCGCGCCGGCGTTTATACCGACACGCTGACCGTCACCCTGAGCTGGTGAGGCGATAAAAAACAAGGATATGATCATGAAGTCACTGTGCGCTCTGCTGCTGCTGAGCCCCACCCTGCTCTCTCCGGCCTTCGCCGCTAACTCGGTGATGATCTGGCCCATCGATCCCGCCATTAATCCTGACGAGAAAGCCAGTGAACTCTGGCTGGAAAATCGCGGTAACAGCACCACGCTGATGCAGATCCGCGTCTTCAGCTGGCAGCAGGTCAGCGGCCAGGAGCAGTATCAGACTCAGCAGCAGGTGGTAGCCAGCCCGCCGATGGTGCGGATGGAGCCGGGCCAGAAGCAGCTGGTCAGGCTGATTAAACAGACGCCGCCTGCGGCCGGTAAAGAGCTGGCCTATCGGGTGGTGCTGGATGAGATCCCGGCGCCGCGCAATCCCGGTGAGAATCAGGCCGGGCTGACGTTTCAGATGCGCTATTCCGTGCCGTTGTTTGTTTATGGCACCGGGCTGAACACCGACAGCGCCCGGCCGGAGTTGCGCTGGCAGCAGGTCAGCGACGGCGGCAAGCGCTGGCTTCAGCTGACTAACAGCGGCAGCGGCCACGCCCGGCTGAGCAATGTCACGATTGGCGGTCGCCGGCTGGGGGAAGGATTGTATGGCTATGTGCTGGCGGACAGCATGCATCGCTGGCCGCTCACCTCCCCGGTCAGCGGCGAGCTGAGCGCTGAGGTCAACAAGCGCCCGTGGCGCAGCGCGGCTCAGAAGTAAGTGCTGAATGAGACGCTACCCGCTTCATCCCTGTGCGCTGGCGGTTGCCAGCCTCTGCTACGCCTGCTCGCCGGATAGCGTGCTGGCGGAGACTTACTCCTCCCTGCCACCGCCGCCGAGCCTGCAGTCCCGCGACAGTGGCCAGCAATATATGCTGGAGCTGGTGGTGAATCAGCAGGCAGAGGGCAATATCGTACCGGCAGAGCAGCGCGACGGTCACTTCTGGCTGCGCAGCGGCGATCTGCAGCGTGCCGGTCTGCCGCGGGAAAAGCTGGGCCAGCAGCCGCAGGTCGATGTCAGCAGCCTGCCTCTGGTCAGGGTGGATTATGATGCTGCGCGGCAGCGGCTGCTGCTGACCGTGCCACCAGAGTGGCTGCCCGGCCAGGTGATTGGCGAGGCGAAAAACGGGCCGCGCTATCCGGGACGGACCAGCAGCGGCGCGCTGCTTAACTACGATCTTTACGCCAGCCGCACCGACAACAGCGGCACCCGCCTCTCCGCCTGGAATGAGCTGCGGCTGTTCGGGGAGGCCGGACACCTCTCCAGCAACGGCGTCTGGCAGCAGCAGCTGGAAGGCAGTTCCTCTTATCAGGATGATGGCTACATCCGCTACGACACCTGGTGGAGCAACGAAGATGAAAATGCGGCGGTGAGCTGGCGGGTCGGGGATCTGGTCAGCGACTCGCTCGCCTGGGGCAGCAGCGTGCGGCTCGGCGGCATCCGCATCGGTCGCGACTTCAGCATCCGGCCCGATCTGGTCACCTACCCGCTGCCCGCCTTTTCCGGCCAGGCCGCCGTCCCCTCCACCGTGGATCTGTTTATTAATGGCTATCGCTCCAGCCAGGCGAACGTGCAGCCTGGCCCCTGGTCGCTGACCAATGTCCCGTTCGTCAACGGCGCGGGTGATGCAGTGATCACCACCACCGATGCAACAGGCCGACGCGTCACCACGACCATGCCCTTTTACGTCTCCAGTAACCTGCTGAAAGCGGGACTGTCGGATTACGCCTTTTCCGCCGGGGCGATCCGCGAGAACTACGGTATTAAAAATTTCGATTACGGACAGGCCGCCGCCAGCGGCGCGTATCGTTATGGCATGACCGACTGGCTGACGCTGGAGAGCCAGGCCGAGGGCAGCGAAAACCTGGCAATGGGCGGGCTGGGCGGCCAGCTGCGCGTCGGCAGCTGGGGGGTGGTAAACGGCGCGGTGGCGCAGAGTCAGCTGGATGGCGAGCGCGGCGGGCAATACAGCTGGGGCTATCAGTACAACAACCGCTGGTTCAATTTCGGCACGCAGCAGACCCGGCGCAGCCGCGACTTTGGCAACCTGGCGCTGGTCGGCAGCCGTGCAGGAAGTCAGGCAGATAGCCGCTTCGCGCTGTCGCGCCGCAGTGCGCAGTACAGCGCCAGCGTCTCACTGAACCGTTTTGGCAGCGTCGGCGCCGCCTTTATCGATATTACCGACGGTCAGGGCGACCGCACCCGCCTGTGGAATCTCTCCTGGAGTAAAAACCTGTGGGGCAACAGCAGCCTCTACGTCTCCGCCAGCCGCGATCAGCAGGAGAAGAGCTGGACCGGCGCGATCTCGCTGGTGATCCCCTTTGGCGAACAGGGCAGTGCCGCAATCAGCACCGAACGCGACCGGCGCGGCCGCAACAGCCAGCGCGTCTACGCCTCACGCGCCATGCCCAGCGACGGCGGATTCGCCTGGGATGCCTCCTGGGCGAATCAGAGCGGTGACAGCGGCGATTACCGTCAGGGCAGCCTGCGCTACCGCAACAACCAGGTTGACGCCTCGGGAGGCTTTTATGGCGACGACGACAACCTCACGCAGTGGGCCGATCTCTCCGGCGCGCTGGTACTGATGGACAACAGCGTCTTTGCCGCCAACGCCATCAACGACGCCTTTGTGCTGGTGAAAACCCGCTACCCCGACGTCAACGTCCGCTACGAGAATCAGTCGATGGGACGAACCAACCAGCAGGGCTATCTGCTGGTGCCTACCATCAGCAGCTACTACCCGGCTAAATATGATATCGACACCCTGGATCTGCCCGCCGATATGACCACGCCGCAGGTTGAGCAGCGCGTTGCCGTCCGGCGTCAGAGTGGCTATCTGCTTAACTTCCCGGTGGAGAAGCTGCGATCGGCCAGCGTGATTCTGGTCGATGCGCAGGGTCAGCCACTGCCGGTTTCAAGCCAGGTCGTGCGGCCCGATCATCCCACGGAGTATGTGGGCTGGGATGGGATTGTCTGGATGGAGGCGCTGACGGTCAGCAATCCGATCGCGGTGGTCACGCCCGACGGCCGCCGCTGTGAAACCGAACTGCACATCGCCAGCGGTCAGCCGCAGGCGCTGAAAACCTATGGCCCGCTGACCTGTCCGCTGCCTGCACCGGCCGCGGGCAGCGCCGCCACGCCCGCTGATACTTTCTCTTCCGGAGCGCGACCATGATAAAAATTCTGCTGAAATGGCTGATCCCTGCGGGCCTGCTGCTCTGTCTGCCGTCGCTGGGTTATGCAGCCTGTACCCTTCCCGCCTCCACCGCCAGCTTCGGCTCCCTCACGACATTTGTGGCGAATACCACCGTGAACGCCACCACCACCAACGCCAACGTCAACTGTGGCTCGGGCAGCGCGCTCTCGCTGCTGGGTAATAACCAGATTACGTTTCAGCTGACCGGCGCGACGAATGTCAGCGGCACGCGCGGCACCCTGAAACGCAGCGGTGACACCGGCAGCGATAATGTGCCGGTGCGGCTCTGCACCGACAGCGCCTGCGCCAGTGAACTGACGATTGGCGGCGCGGCCTACGTCTATGGGTCACAGACGCTGGTCAATCTGGCGGGGTTACTGGGCAGCCTCAACTTCGCTATCCCGGTTTACCTGCGCACCGTTCCCGGTCAGGTGGTGGCCGCCGGCACCTACCAGGTGACGCTGAACATGGCCGTGACGTATCGCGTCTGTACCAGTGTCAGCGTGGGAAACGTCTGCTTAAGCGAACAGAACGGCAGTGGCGTGATCCCGATAACCGTGACCGCTACGCTCACCAATGACTGCACCACCATTACCTCGCCCAACATCAGCTTCGGCAGCGCGCCGCTGGTCGGCAGCTTCTCTGCGGTGTCGCAGACCATCAATGTGCTGTGCAGCAAGGGCAGCACCTATACGGTCGGACTGAGTAACGGCAGCTATCCGGTGAGCAGCGTGAGGAATATGGCGAGCGGAACGAATCGTCTGAGCTATGAGATCTACAAAGGCACGACCAGCAATCGCTGGGGACCCTCAGGGACGGAGCGCTGGAGCAGCACGACCTCGACCGCAGTCTCTGCGGATGGACTGACGCGCGGCTTTAACTACACCGCGCGCATCCTGACGACGCAGGCCACGCCGCCCGCCGGAAACTACAGCGACAGCGTGGTGGTCGATTTAGCCTTTTAGAGCGAGGCGCTGACCGGCGTACCGCTGTGGCGCAGCTGATACTGCTTCACCATCCGGCCAATCAGCAGGGTGCCGATCAGCCCGCAGATGGCCGCAAAGGTCAGCCAGACGCCCGGCATCGCCTTGTCGCCGGTGGCGTGGATCAGGTAGCTGGAGATGGCAGGGGTAAAGCCGCCAAACAGCGCCGTCGCCAGGCTGTATGCCATGGAGAAACCGGCCGCGCGCACCTCAGCAGGCATGATCTCTGCCAGATAGACCACCATCGCCCCGTTGTAGCTGGCATAGAGAAACGACAGCCACAGCTCTGCTTCCAGCAGATGGGCGAAGCTGGCTGAGCCGACCAGCCAGTGCAGCACCGGCCAGGTGGTGACAATCATCAGCAGGGTACAGGCGATCAGCAGCGGACGACGCCCGATGCGGTCCGACAGCGCGCCCATCAGCGGCAGCCAGAAGAGATTGGAGATGCCGACGCAGAGCGTCACCATGAACGCCTGCTTATCACTCATCATCAGCACGGTTTTGCCAAAGGTCGGGGTAAAAGCGGTGATCATGTAGAACATCACCGTGGTAGTGACCACCATCAGCATCCCCGCCAGCACCAGCGCCCAGTTGCTGGCGACCGAGCGCATGATCTCCGTCATGCGCGGATGATGCTTGCGTTTGCTGAACGCTTCGGTCTCTTCCAGCGTGCGGCGGATATAAAACAGGAACGGCACAATCAGACAGCCCACCACAAACGGGATACGCCAGCCCCACTCCGTCACCGCCTCTTTCGCCAGCAGATGGTTCAGCATCAGACCCAGCAGGGCGGCGAAGATCACCGCAATCTGCTGACTGCCCGACTGCCAGCTGACGAAAAAGCCTTTGCGCCCTTTCGGCGCCACTTCGGCCAGGTAGACCGACACGCCCCCCAGCTCAACGCCCGCGGAGAAGCCCTGCAGCAGGCGTCCCAGCAGGATCAGAATCGGCGCCGCAGCGCCCAGCGTGGCGTAACCCGGCACCAGCGCGATAGTCAGGGTGCCAATCGCCATAAGACCCAGCGTCAGCAGCAGGCCTTTGCGGCGACCATGATGGTCGATGTACGCGCCCAGAATAATCGCCCCCAGTGGGCGCATCAGAAAGCCTGCGCCAAAGGTCATCAGGGTCAGCATCAGGGAAGCGAACGGGTCATCGCCGGGGAAGAAGGTTTTAGCAATGGCCGTGGCGTAGTAGCCAAAGACCATGAAATCGTACATCTCCAGGAAGTTACCACTGGTGACGTTGAAGATGGTTCGGGCGGCGCTTTTCGGGGGCTTTTGTAAAGACGGGGCGTGACTCATAACGGCTTCCTGTTGTTTTTTAGCCGTTTTAGCCTGCCTGCCGCGAGAATAATGTGACCTGGCTCACCATTGCACTTTACAATTCTATGTACATAAGTAACAACAAATTAACAATACAGACCAGCCAGCATAAGTGATCGGTGTCACGGCGGATCAGCCAGATATCATCTGGTCAGCAGAGGGCCATAAAAAAAGGCGACTGCCTCAGTCGCCTCTTTGTCGTGCCGGATAACCCGCTATTTCTTCACGGTTTCCGTACCCATCAGACCAATTTTCAGGTAGCCCGCCGTGCGCAGCTTATCCATCACGCTCATCAGCGTTTCATAATCGACCGACTTGTCGGCCTGGAAGAAAATGGTGGTCTCTTTATTGCCCTGGGTCTGGCTGGTCAGCACATTCACCAGTGAGTCCGGCGTCACCGCGTCGTTACCGACGTAAAGCTGCTTATCTGCTTTGATCGACAGGTAAACCGGTTTTTCCGGACGCGGCTGCGGCGCGCTGGTTGAGGCGGGCAGATTGACGCGCACGTCGACCGTGGCCAGTGGCGCGGCCACCATAAAGATGATCAGCAGTACCAGCATGACGTCGATAAACGGCGTCACGTTAATCTCATGCATTTCACCATCGGTTTGCAGATCGTCGTTTAATCGCATTGCCATAAGAACTTACCCTAAGCGCAGTTTCTGAGCCGCTGCAGGACGCGGAACCTCAGTGGCCACGGTACCCAGGTCGATGTCACGGCTCTGCAGCAGCATCACCTGCGCAGCGACATCACCCAGCGAGGCTTTGTAGTTGGCGATCATGCGGGCAAAGACGTTGTAGATCACCACCGCCGGGATCGCCGCGACCAGGCCAATCGCGGTCGCCAGCAGCGCTTCGGCGATACCCGGTGCCACCACCGCGAGATTGGTGGTCTGGGTTTTGGCGATACCGATAAAGCTGTTCATGATGCCCCAGACGGTGCCAAACAGACCGATAAAGGGCGCGACAGAACCAATGGTCGCGAGGAAGCCATTTCCGCGTCCGGCGTGGCGGCTGAACGCAGCAACGCGGCGCTCCAGGCGGAAGCTGGTGCGATCTTTAATGCCGTTGGTATCTTCCACACCCGCCGACAGCGTCAATTCATTCTGCGCATCGTTCAGCAGTACGACGCTGTGACTGTGATTGGTAAACGACTGGGCAATGCGGGCGGCGTCATTCAGACTGCGCGCTTCGCCCAGCGCCAGCTGCTCGCGCTTCAGGCGGCGCTTCGCGGCACTGAGTTCGGCATATTTGCCAAAGAATATCGCCCAGGTCACTACGGAGGCCAACAACAGGCCAATCATGACCACCTTTACCACGATATCGGCATGCTGATACATGCCCCAAACGGAGAGGTCCGTTTGCATCAAATCACTGGCTACCACGCTGCTTCTCCAACTTCATATACAGGGATGCGGGACAAGCGCGAATAATAGCAAAATAATGGCGAATTGATAGTAGTTCTCATTACTATTTACAAACTCTGACCGCCCGCTTTGCCGTGACCCGCGCGGCTTTCAACCCGCTTTTTATCCTGCTCTCTGTTCTGATAATCGCCATTGAGTCTCAACCCTGCTGGCCGTTTCGTGGTAACGTGAGAGCTTAGTCAGAAGCGGCAAGGGCGACTCATGACCACCAGAAAAATTGATACCACGCTCGTCAGTGCAGGACGCAGCAAGCGTTATACCCAGGGTTCGGTGAACAGCGTGATTCAGCGCGCTTCCTCGCTGGTTTTTGATACGGTCGCGGAGAAAAAACGCGCGACCGCAGGACGGGCAAAAGGTGAACTCTTTTATGGCCGTCGTGGCACCCTGACGCACTTCGCGCTGCAGGATGCGATGACGGAGCTGGAAGGCGGCGCGGGCTGCGTGCTCTACCCCTGCGGTGCGGCAGCGGTGGCGAATGCGATCCTGGCCTTCGTCGAAGCGGGCGATCATCTCCTGATGAGCGGCGCGGTCTATGAACCGACGCAGGATTTCTGCACCAGAATTCTGGCGAAGATGAATGTCTCGACCAGCTGGTTCGATCACAGCATCGGCAGCGAAATCGGTGCGCTGGTCCAGCCCAACACCCGCGTCGTGTTTCTGGAGTCCCCCGCCTCAATTACCATGGAAGTGCAGGATATTCCGGCGATTGTGGCGGCGGTGCGCGCCATCGCGCCAGAGGCGATCATCATGCTCGATAACACCTGGGCAGCCGGTATCCTGTTTGATGCGCTGGCGCACGGCGTCGATATCTCGATTCAGGCTGGGACCAAATATCTGATTGGACACAGCGATGCGATGATCGGCACGGCGGTCGCCAATGCGCGCTGCATCGATCAGCTGCGCGAAAACTCCTATCTGATGGGCCAGATGGTCGATGCCGATACCGCCTATATGGCGAGCCGCGGCCTGCGCACTCTGGGCACCCGTCTGCGTCAGCATGAAGAGAGCGCCCTGCAGGTCGCGGAGTGGCTGGCAGCACGGCCCGAGGTGGCCCGCGTCAACCATCCTGCGCTGGCGCAGAGCAAAGGCCATACGTTCTGGCAGCGCGACTTTAACGGCAGCAGCGGCCTCTTCTCATTCATTCTGCAGGAAAAATTGAGCGCCCCGCAGCTGGCGGAATATCTCGATCACTTCCATCATTTCAGCATGGCTTACTCCTGGGGCGGCTATGAATCGCTGATCCTGGCCAATCAGCCTGAAGAACTGGCCGCGATTCGTCCGGCGGGCGGCGTGGATTTCACCGGTACGCTGGTCAGGCTGCACATCGGTCTGGAGCATGTGGATGACCTGATCGCCGATCTGGAGGCCGGTTTTGCGCGTCTGACGCGCTGAGCAAAGAAAAAAGTAAACAGAAGATAAACCGGGTCGCGGCTGACCAGTGAGTTTGCCGGGCTATGATGGATTTGTTGTTAACATTTATCCCGTATCGTTCAGCGCGTCAGTGCAGTCACTGCGCGCGCGGAATGCAGACGAATAGTTCCTTGTGACGTGATGGAATCGCTAATGGGTGTTTTACACGAGATTGTCCAGGCGCTCTGGCATCAGGATTTTGCCGCGCTGGCAAATCCGGATGTGGTATGGGTGGTGTATGGCGTGATGTTTCTGACGCTGTTTCTGGAAAATGGTCTGTTACCTGCCTCCTTCCTGCCGGGCGACAGCCTGCTGTTACTGGCGGGTGCGATGGTGGCCAAGGGGGTCATGGATTTTGTCCCCACAATGGTGATCCTCACGACCGCCGCCAGCCTCGGCTGCTGGCTGAGTTATCTGCAGGGGCGCTGGCTGGGCAATACCCGTCTGGTGAAGAGCTGGCTGATGCATCTGCCCGCGCAGTATCATCAGCGTGCCTGGAATATGTTTAACCGTCACGGCCTGATGGCGCTGCTGGTCGGCCGCTTTCTCGCCTTTATCCGCACCATTCTGCCCACCATGGCGGGAATTGCGGGCCTGCAGAACAGTCGCTTCCAGCTCTTTAACTGGCTCAGCGGCGTGCTGTGGGTCGGCATTGTGGTCGCCTTTGGCTATGGCATCAGCCAGGTGCCGTTTATCAAGCGTCATGAAGATCAGGTGATGGCGATCCTGATGGTGCTGCCGATGGTGTTGCTGGTGGTCGGCCTGTTTGGCAGCATTCTGGTGATCTGGAAAAAGCGTCGGCAGAAACAAGCCTGATCGCAGCACGCGGTGCCGGGATCTGCCGCCTCTCAGGCGGACGGATCCGCGACCGTCTGCCTGACCCGACTCACCTCTTCCCCCGGCGTTACGCCAAAGTAGCGCTTAAACTCCCGCGAAAACTGTGAAGGGCTTTCATAGCCAACCCGCACCGCCGCCGCGCTCGCTTTCAGCCCATCGTGCAACATCAGCAGCCGCGCCTGATGCAGTCGATAGCGCTTCAGGTACTGCAACGGCGACGTCTGGGTGACCGCTTTAAAGTTATGGTGAAAAGCGGAAACGCTCATGTTCACTTCTGCCGCCAGTGCATCGACACTGAGGTTATCCGCGTAGTGATTCTCAATCCGGCGCAGCGCACGCGCGATCTGGCTGAACTGGGTCTGCCGGCTCACCAGTGAGAGCAGCGCGCCGCCAATCGGGCCGGTCAGCACGTAATAGATAATCTCCCGCACAATGTGCGGTCCCAGCACCCGCGCTTCGCGCGGCTGAGTCATCACATCAAGCAGGCGTTCGGCGGCACAGAGCATCGGCTCCGTCAGCCACGCCGAGTGAATACCGGAGGTCAGCGGCTGCGGCTGAAACTGGTCGTCATCGCCGATTTCGATCAGCAGATCCTGCAGGCTGGCGGTGTCCACATTGAGACACAGCCCGGCAATCGGGGTTTCCGGCGACGCCCAGGTTTCGCACTCCGCCGGCAGCGGCACGGTGAGCATCAGATATTTGCTGGCGTCATACTGAAAGACGGTGCTGCCAAGGTAGCCGGTTTTGCTGCCCTGAAACAAAATGACAATGCCGGGCTGATACATCATCGGCGTCCGGGGACGATACTGATTTGCGTAGATCAGCGACACATTTTCGACCTGACAGAGCCGGTCGCGACCCTGAGTCATTAAGTTAACTACCTGCTGTGCCAGCCGGTGACACAGTGCATCGTGCGCCATAGCGACTCCTTTACGGGTAAAAATCCAGTGTGCCGCGCGGATGTGCAAATCACCAGCGGGCTGGAGAATCAGGCAAGAATTTTACCGAATCAGGCAGGGCTTCAGAACGCGGGCGGATCGCTTCACTGAGCAGGCTGAAAATTGTTGGCTAGACTTAAGCACAGTGAAATCTCACGGGTTAACCGCAACGGAAAGGAGCAACTATGGCAGACCAGCCCATTATTAAACTGCGCGATGGCAATATGATGCCGCAACTGGGACTCGGCGTGTGGCAGGCCAGCATTGAAGATGCACGTCATGCGGTGCTGAAAGCGCTGGAAGTCGGCTATCGCTCAATCGACACCGCCGCGGCCTACAAAAATGAAGAGGCGATTGGTCAGGCACTGCAGGAAACCGACGTGCCGCGTGAAGAGATTTTTGTCACCACCAAACTGTGGAATGACGATCAGCAGAACGTTCAGCAGGCGATGGAAACCAGCCTGCAGAAACTGCAGCTGGAGCAGGTCGATCTCTACCTGATGCACTGGCCCTGCCCGGAAAAAGATCACTATGTGGATGCCTGGAAGAAGATGATTGAGCTGCAGCAGCAGGGACTGACCAAAAGTATCGGCGTCTGCAACTTCCATGAAGCGCATCTGAAGCGACTGATGGATGAAACCGGTGTTACCCCGGTGGTCAATCAGATTGAGCTGCACCCGATGCTGCAGCAGCGCACCCTTCACGCCTGGAACGCGATGCACCAGATTCAGACCGAATCCTGGAGTCCGCTGGCGCAGGGCGGCAAAGGGGTGTTCGATCAGGAGATCATCAAGTCGCTGGCGAAGAAGTATGGCAAGACCCCGGCCCAGATCGTCATCCGCTGGCATCTGGACAGTGGCCTGGTGGTGATCCCGAAATCTGTAACCCCAGCCCGTATCGAAGAGAACTTTAAGGTGTTCGACTTCCGTCTGGATAAGCATGAAGTGAGTGATATTGCGAAGCTGGACAGCGGCAATCGTCTGGGGCCGGACCCGGAAACTTTTAACTAAGCCCGGTAACGCACTGACCGCTCTGCGGCTGCAGAGCAGAAAGCGTGGGTCAGGCGGGGTCTCCCCGCCTGACTCTGTGCGTTATGCAGAAGGCTGTACCACCAGCTGACCGGCCGTGCCACGATCGGCCAGTTCCAGCGTCTGGCTGTAATAGACGAACGGGAAATGGTCTGACGAACTCTGCGGGAAGCTGACCATCAGTTCCACACTGCCATCGACCCACACCGTATCCTTCCAGCCACGATCTTCGCCCATCGGCTGTGCGCCATTAACACTTTTAATCAGGAACATGACGCCCTGAATATGCAGCGCCTGTGGCCGGTCGGCGTGCAGGATCCAGCGCTCAAAGGTGCCCTGCTGCGCGGTGGTATCAATCCGGTTCATATCCCAGAGCGCGCCGTTGATGCCCGGCATCGTGTCGCCGATACGGAATTCGCGGGTGCGAACCGACGTCCCATCCAGAATCTGATCGGCCAGCAGCCGCATCGGCAGGTTATCGGTCACCAGCGGCAGTAAACCGGTGGGCCGCAGGGTCAGGATCAGGGTGGAGGTCAGAATCGATGAGGGCTCGAAGAAGCCGCGCAGCCGATCCATGATGCCCGCCGCCGTTCCCGCCGTAATCGACACCTCATCGCCCTGCGACATGTCTATCAGCACCTCCCGGCGTTCACCGGGTGCCAGCGAGAGACGCTGCACCGCCACCGGGGCAGAGAGAAAACCCTGATCGCTGGCAATAACCATAAACGGACGATTATCGCTGAGCACCATCTCGTAGCGTCGCGCATTTGAGGCGTTCAGCAGACGCAGACGCACCCAGCCGCGTGACACCTCGACGTACGGATTGCGGACGCCATTCACCAGCAGCGTATCGCCCAGAAAGCCGCCATCCTGCGGCGGGTCGTAGACCGGCGTGGCAAAGTTATCGAGCCGCTTGTCCTGAATAATAATCGGGAAGTCATCCACGCCGTAGTGCTTTGGCAACGGCAGTTGCTTGCTGACGTCATCCTCAACCAGCCACATGCCCGCCAGTCCATTGTAGATATGCGGAGCCATGCGGTTTGGCGTGTTGGCGTGATACCAGCAGGTCGAGGCGGCCTGACGAATCGGCAGAACCGGTGCCCAGTCAACGCCGGCCGACATCATGCGCGGCGCGCCGCCCATCAGGGCGCCTGGCAGCTGCAGGCCGCTGACGGTCATGGAGACCGGTTCATTCAGCCGGTTGCTGTAGATCAGCTTAACGTCATCGCCGCTGTAAACCCGGACGGTCGGCCCCAGGTAGAGGCCATTGATGCCCCAGACCGGTACTTTGTTGTTGTCGCCATTAAACGACCAGTGGCTGCGCTGCATCGTCAGGAACAGTGGCTGGCCGCGACGGGACTCCAGCAACGGCGGAACCGGAAGCGGTGTGTCGCCACTGGCAGAAGACGCGGCACGGGCCGCATGAGGGATGATACCGGCGCTAAGCGCCACTCCGGCAGAAAGCTGGATGAACTGACGTCTGCTGAAAGACATAAAACTTCTGACCCTTTACGCGTGGCGCTAACGCGCCGACCCTGTTTTTATTGCTCTGTTTTTGCTGTGCTGCGTTCACGACGGCGGGCAGTCACTGCCACGCCGTGTGGCATCCATGCAGGATAGTTCGGCGAACGGCTCGCCGGTCAGATTTTTCCGTTTTTTTCGCGCTCGGCCACTTCGGCGTTCAGCTCTTCCAGCTTCGCGGCCATCAGTTCGCGACAGTGGGTAGCCAGCTTACGCACCGAAACCGATTCGAACGCCTTTACGTCAACCGGTGGCAGCATCTCAACGATAACCAGGCCATTTTTCAGGCGGTTAAGGTTGATCTTGTCATGGGTGTTGGAGACCACAATCGGAATGATCGGCACGCCCGCCGCGACAGCAGCGTGGAATGCCCCGGTTTTAAACGGCAGCAGGCCACGGCCCCGACTGCGCGTGCCTTCCGGGAACATCCAGATGGAGATGCGCTTGCGGTTGAACTGATCCACCAGCTCACCGATGGTGCCGCGCGCTTTAGCACGGTCATCACGGTCAATCAGCAGGTTGCCGGTCAGCCAGTAGAGCGGGCCAAAAAACGGCACCCACAACAGGCTCTTTTTACCGACCGTGACCGTCGAGGGCTGCACAATTTTGGCGGCGGTGACCATGTCGTAGTTGTTCTGGTGGTTCGCGATGTAGATCGCATTCCCATAGTTCTCCGCCCCTTCCGGTTTACGCAGTTCGACTTTCAGGCCAAACACCGTCGATAAGCGGCCAAACAGATGGCCAAAGGTGGCGACGTGACGCGGATCGCGCGGTGAAAAAAGACACCAGACAGAGCCAAACACACAGATCAAAATCGAATAGATGATGACAATAATGGTACGCAGAATCAGTAGCATAGTTCCCTCATTGAGCCACGGCTGACGCGGGGTCAGCCGGGTTGTTTACGCTTCGCTATCCGGGCTCGCCGGACGCGCAGGCGCATCCAGTTCAACACGATCAATTTTTTGCAGGCCGCGCGGTAACAGCGTGCCGCGACGTCCGCGATCGGCGCGGAATTTCTGAAGCTCTTCACTGCGCAACAACATTTTACGCTTGCCGACGTGCAGCGTAATCGCGCTGCCCGGTGGCAGGATCATCAGCCAGGCCAGTTTGTCCTGACCGGCGGCCGCTTCCGCGGAAGGAATGGAGATAATTTTATTGCCCTTGCCTTTCGACATCTGCGGCAGCTCTCCGACCGGGAACATCAGCATCCGTCCCGCCTGCGTGATCGCCAGCAGCATGTCATCTTCATGATGCACGGCCATCGGCGTCATCACGCGGGCGTTGTCCGGCAGCGTCAGCAGCGCTTTACCGGCGCGGTTGCGCGACACCAGGTCGCTGAAGGTGCAGATAAAGCCGTAACCCGCATCCGAGGCCATCAGCAGACGCTGGTCATCAGCTTCCATCAGCACCTGTTCAACCACTGCGCCCGGCGGCGGCGTCAGCTTGCCGGTCAGCGGCTCGCCCTGTCCGCGTGCAGAAGGCAGCGACGTCGGGTCCAGGGTGTAGCTGCGACCGGTGGAGTCGATAAAGGCCACCGGCTGATTGCTCTTGCCGCGTGCGGCAGCCAGATAGCTGTCACCCGCTTTGTAGCTCAGGCCCGCCGGATCGATATCGTGCCCTTTGGCACTGCGTACCCAGCCCATCTGCGACAGCACAATGGTGACCGGCTCAGACGGCACCAGCTCGGTTTCACTCAGGGCTTTGGCTTCTTCACGCTCACGCAGCGGCGAACGACGCTCATCGCCGTAGCTGGCACTGTCAGCCTGCAGCTCTTTCTTCAGCAGGGTGTTCATCTTGCGCTCAGAGGCCAGCGTGGCCTGCAGCTGATCGCGCTCTTTTTCCAGATCCGCCTGCTCGCCACGGATCTTCATCTCTTCCAGTTTTGCCAGGTGGCGTAACTTCAGTTCGAGAATCGATTCGGCCTGGGTTTCACTGATGCCAAAACGCGACATCAGCACCGGCTTCGGCTCATCCTCCGTGCGGATGATTTCGATCACCTCATCGATGTTGAGGAACGCCACCAGCAGCCCTTCCAGGATATGCAGGCGACGCAGCACGCGATCCAGACGGTAGTTAAGACGGCGTTTTACCGTTTCGCGACGGAACACCAGCCATTCGGTCAGGATCTCATGCAGGTTTTTCACCGCCGGTCGGTTATCCAGCCCGATCATGTTGAGGTTAACGCGGTAGCTTTTTTCCAGATCGGTGGTGGCGAACAGATGGTTCATGACCTGATCGAGATCGACGCGGTTAGATCGCGGCACGATCACCAGCCGGGTCGGGTTCTCATGATCCGACTCATCACGCAAATCCTCGACCATCGGCAGCTTTTTATTGCGCATCTGGTTCGCGATCTGCTCCAGCACGCGCGCGCCTGAAACCTGATGTGGCAGCGCGGTAATAACCACCTCGCCCTCTTCTTTTTTCCAGACCGCGCGCTGGCGGATGGAGCCACGCCCGGACTGATAGATTTTGCGGATTTCGTCACGCGGCGTGATGATCTCCGCCTCGGTCGGATAATCAGGCCCCTGAACAATATCGAGCAGCTGTTCCAGCGTGGTTTTTGGCGAGTCGATCAGGGCAATCGCCGCCTGCGCCACTTCACGCAGGTTGTGCGGCGGGATGTCGGTCGCCATACCGACTGCAATACCGGTGGTGCCGTTGAGCAGAATGTTCGGCAGGCGCGCCGGCAGCATCTTCGGCTCCTGCAGCGTACCGTCGAAGTTCGGCTGATAATCGACCGTCCCCTGCCCCAGCTCGCTCAGCAGCACTTCAGCATATTTTGACAGGCGCGATTCGGTGTAACGCATCGCGGCAAACGACTTGGGATCGTCCGGCGCCCCCCAGTTTCCCTGGCCATCAACCAGCGGATAGCGGTAGGAGAAAGGCTGCGCCATCAGCACCATCGCTTCATAGCAGGCGCTGTCGCCGTGCGGATGGTATTTACCCAGCACGTCACCGACAGTACGCGCCGATTTTTTAAATTTTGCGCTGGCGTTCAGTCCCAGTTCGGACATGGCGTAGACAATACGGCGCTGGACCGGCTTTAACCCGTCACCAATATAAGGCAGGGCGCGGTCCATGATGACGTACATCGAATAGTTTAAGTACGCGTTCTCGGTAAACGTATGCAGGGCAAGACGCTCTGCACCATCCTGAGTCAGTTCACTCATTAATTTCTCATCCTCACATCGTGGCCCACAACGGCGGGACACCCGGCGGTGGTTTGGCGAGGATAGTACCTTATTCGCTGGTGTTAGTCACAGGGGAAGCGCGGGTCTGCGCGCCGTGCACCCGCGCGATTTCAGCCGCCCGAGGCGTGCCAGTCAGCGACCGGCACGCCTCGCGTCGTCAGGCAGGAGCCGGTCAGCGCGCGGCACCCATCCACTGGCGGGCAATATCACGGTATTCCCCGGTCGCGGTGCTGAGGTGCAGCCACTGATCGACATAGAGCTTCCAGCTGATGTCGTCACGCGGAATCATGTACGCCTTCTCACCATACTGCAGCGGCTTGTCAGCATTCAGGGCACAGAGCGTCGGATAGTGCTGCTGCTGATAGCGCGCTTCGGAGGCGTCAGTGATCATGACATCCGCCTTGTTGTCCACCAGCTGCTGAAAGATGGTGACGTTATCGTGGAACAGCGTCAGTGATGCGTTGGGCAGATGGCTGTGAACAAAGGCTTCGTTGGTGCCGCCTGCCGGTTCAATCAGGCGCACATCGGGACGGTTGAGCTGCTCAATCGTCTGAAAGCGCGTTTTATCGGCGCAGCGCACCAGCGGGATTTTGCCATCAACATCCAGCGGCTGGGCGAACCAGGCGGTCTGCTGGCGTTTCAGGGTGACCGAAATGCCCCCGACGGCGATATCACACTGCTTCGCCAGAAAGTCGGGCATCAGGGTTTTCCAGGTGGTCGGCACCCACTGCACCTTAGCGTTCAGCGAGGTCGCCAGCGCGTCAGCCATCGTGATATCCAGGCCCTCATACTGACCATCGGGACGCAGGAAGCTGTAAGGCTTGTAGTCGCCGGTGGTACAGACTTTCAGGACTTTAGAACTGAGGATAGTGTCGAGATGAGATTGAGCCTGGACAGCACCGCTGGCCAGCAGCAAAGCGAAGACGATTTTTTTCATTGGTGTTTTTTTCATGATGAGTTTGCCCACTCATCGTGCCATAGACGGGCCGATTATTGCTGTCATAGCAAAAGTCTTGTGATCAACGTCCCATTTTTCTGCGGCCGCAGCGCGCGTAAGCTGAGCCCCATATTCAGACAATGAGGTAAGCAGTTGATGAGCAAAATTTTAATTATCGATGGCGGCAAAACCTTTGCCCACTCTAAAGGCGAACTGAACCACACCCTGACCGATGTGGCGGCCAGTCAGCTGCGTGACATGGGACATGAGGTTTCTGTCACCGTCGCGGACAGCGACTACGTGGTAGCCGATGAAGTACAGAAGTACGTTGAGAGCGATGTGGTGATTTATCAGATGCCGGGCTGGTGGATGGGTGAGCCCTGGACCGTGAAACGTTACATCGATGAAGTCTTCACCGAAGGCCACGGCTCGCTCTACGCCAGCGATGGTCGTACCCGCTCCGATGCCGCGAAAAAGTATGGTTCCGGCGGCCTGCTGCAGGGCAAAAAATATATGCTGTCACTGACCTGGAACGCGCCGCTGCAGGCCTTTACCGATCCGGAGCAGTTCTTTGAAGGCGTTGGCGTGGATGGTCTCTATCTGCACTTCCACAAAGCGAATCAGTTCCTGGGAATGGAAGCGCTGCCAACCTTTATCTGCAACGACGTGATTAAAGCCCCGGACGTGCCACGCGACATCACCGCTTATCGGAACCATCTTAGCCATGTTTTTGCCTAAGATAGAGGGTGGAGACTTACACTTTTCCCACGAAAGAGGAATTCGCGAATGTTAACTGTCGTAGCAGAAATTTGTGTCAAACCCGGACGCCGTCAGGCCGTGCTTGATGCCGTGAACAAGCTGATCCCGCAGGTGCTGGCAGAAGATGGCTGCCATCAGTATGACGCGCTGCTGGATCATCAGGCTCAGGTGCCGTGGAAGCAGAACTCCCCCGACTCTATTTTCATGCTGGAACAGTGGGAAACGCTGCGCCATCTGGAGCAGCATCAGCAGATGCCGCACATGGATGCCCATCGCGCGCTGATCAAAGATGACGTGGTGGATGTGAAGATTCTGGTGCTGGAACCCAGCGCCTGATTGTTGCTGATCTTTCTGCTCCGGGTCGTCAGATGTTGTAAAGACCGCAGACTACGTAAACCAGAGAGCCTCTGGCAGCAACAGATTAGCGCAACACGCAGGGAACAGGGTCAGAAGAGGAAAGCGTCCCGCGCCAGGGATGGCGGCTTTTGCGTCTTTCCGATCTGACCCTGTTCCCTGTGCAGGCACGGTATCACAGCAAATCCGGCCAGATTTCTCATCAGAACCCCTGTCCCGCGACAGGGGTTTTTTCTTTCTGACAGACAGCTCAGAGCAGCTTTCGACGGTCGATCTCGCTGCGGAGAAAATCCAGGAAGCAGCCAATGCGCGAAGAGAGCGTGGTGTTTCGGTAGTAGACCGCATGCACCGGCAGCCGCAGCTCGCGGGTTTCCGCTGCCAGCACCGGCACCAGTCGCCCGGCGGCGCAATCTTCCCGACTGACAAAGTCGGAAAGGCGCGCAATTCCCTGTCCTGCCAGCGCCAGCTGCCGGATGGTCTCTCCGCTGGAAGCCGCGATCGTCGGCTTAACCCGCATAAACTCCCCTTCCGCCTGCCAGACCGGCCAGAGGTTATGGATCTCAGGATGACTGAAGCCAATGGTCTGATGCTGCGCCAGATCGGCAACGCTCTGCGGTGTGCCCGCCTTCGCCAGATAAGCCGGACTTGCCATCAGCCGGATCGCGCTGCTGCCCAGCATTCGGGCACGCAGCGTGGAGTCGCGCAGTTCACCAATGCGAATGGCCACGTCGGTCTGCTGCTCCAGCAGCTCGATCAGAATATCGTCGGTGTTCAGCTCGAGCTGTATCAGCGGATAGCGGGCGCGGAAATCCTCCACCAGCGGCACGATCACATGCAGCATAAAGGGCGTCGCTGCGTTGACCCGCAGCCGTCCTGACGGCATTTCGCGCCGCAGGGCAATCTGCTCTTCAGCCTGTTCAACCGAGGCCAGAATCTGGCGCGCATGCTCCAGAAAGACCTGCCCCTCTTCGGTGAGTGCCAGCCGTCGGGTGGTGCGATGCAGCAGCGTGGTCTGCAGTTTACTCTCCAGCCGCGACAGTGCCCGACTGATACCGGAACTGGTCTGCGCCAGCTGAGAGGCCGCCGCCGTAATCGAGCCGCTGTCCACCACCGCCACCCAGGCGCGTAGCTCTTCCAGGGTAATTTTCACAAGGGTTACTGTCTCTGCTGAGTGGACTGGCTTTCCGGCCACCGTTCACGGGTGATGCGTCGGGCATAAAAGAACAGGACGCTTTCGCGTCCTGCTTTTTACACTTCGATGTCGGCCATATCGCCTTTTTCCTGCAACCAGTTGCGCCGGTCTTCGGAACGTTTTTTCGCCAGCAGCATATCCATCATGCGCAGGGTCTGATCCGCATCCTCGTCGCTGATGGTCAGCTGCACCAGACGGCGGGTATTGGGATCGAGCGTGGTTTCACGCAGCTGCAGCGGGTTCATCTCACCCAGCCCTTTGAAGCGCTGTACGTTAGGTTTACCCTTTTTGCGTTTCAGCTGCTCCAGCACGCCCTCTTTCTCATCTTCGTCCAGCGCGTAGTAAACCTCTTTGCCGAGGTCGATACGGTAAAGCGGCGGCATGGCGACGTAGACGTGCCCGCCTTTGACCAGGGAACGGAAATGCTTCACGAACAGCGCACAGAGCAGCGTGGCGATGTGCAGCCCATCCGAGTCCGCATCCGCCAGGATGCAGATCTTGCCGTAACGCAGCTGTGAAAGATCTTCGCTGTCGGGATCGATACCGATCGCCACCGAAATATCATGCACTTCCTGCGACGCCAGCACCTCATCGGACGAGACTTCCCAGGTGTTCAGGATCTTGCCTTTCAGCGGCATGATCGCCTGATATTCACGATCGCGGGCCTGCTTGGCCGATCCGCCTGCCGAGTCCCCTTCGACCAGGAACAGTTCTGTCTTATTCAGATCCTGGGCGGTGCAGTCCGCCAGCTTGCCCGGCAGCGCCGGCCCGCTGGTAAGTTTTTTACGCACCACCTTTTTGGCGGCCCGCATACGCCGCTGGGCGCTGGAGATCGCCAGTTCAGCCAGCAGTTCTGCCGTCTGGATGTTCTGGTTGAGCCACAGACTGAAGGCATCCTTCACCACGCCCGACACAAAGGCGGCACACTGACGTGATGACAGGCGCTCTTTGGTCTGACCGGCAAACTGCGGATCCTGCATCTTCACCGACAGCACATAGGCGCAGCGATCCCAGATATCTTCCGCAGAGAGCTTCACGCCACGCGGCAGGATATTGCGGTATTCGCAGAACTCACGCATCGCATCCAGCAGCCCCTGACGCAGGCCGTTAACATGGGTTCCCCCCTGCATGGTCGGGATCAGGTTGACGTAGCTCTCCGTTAACAGCTCACCGCCTTCCGGCAGCCACAACAGCGCCCAGTCCACCGCCTCCACATCACCGGCAAAACTGCCGACAAACGGTTTTTCAGGCAGCGTAGGCAGGCCGTTCACGGCTTCACACAGATAGTCGGTCAGGCCATCTTCATAGCACCAGCGCTGTTCGGTGTTGTTGAGCTTGTCTTTAAAGATTATCTCAACGCCCGGACAGAGCACCGCTTTGGCTTTCAGCAGATGTGAAAGGCGCGAAACCGAGAAACGCGGGCTGTCGAAGAAGCTCTCATCGGGCCAGAAGTGGACGCGCGTACCGGTGTTGCGTTTTGCCACCGTGCCGGTCACGGTCAGATCCTGAACTTTGTCGCCATTCTCAAACGCCATGTCATAGATCTCGCCATTACGGCGCACCGTGACTTCGACACGTTTAGAGAGGGCGTTAACGACCGAGATCCCGACGCCGTGCAGGCCGCCCGAAAACTGGTAGTTCTTGTTGGAAAACTTGCCGCCCGCATGCAGGCGGCAGAGGATCAGCTCGACGGCTGGCACGCCCTCTTCCGGGTGAATATCCACCGGCATGCCGCGCCCGTCATCAATAACTTCCAGCGACTGATCGGCGTGCAGAATCACTTCAACCCGCTTCGCGTGGCCGCCCAGCGCCTCATCGACGCTGTTATCAATCACTTCCTGACCCAAATGGTTGGGCCGCGTCGTATCGGTGTACATCCCCGGGCGACGGCGAACAGGCTCAAGGCCAGTCAGGACCTCAATGGCATCCGCGTTATAATTTGATTGACTCATCGTAAATGTCTGTCAGATGGGTGAAATGGGGTGCGATTTCCGCGTTACTCAGGTGTGATTCAGACCAAGAAAGTCCAGAATCTGCGGGAAATGGCGCTCGAATCCAGTAAATGCATGATTTCCGCCCTCTTCTACCGTGTGGCGACACGCGCTGTAGTAGTCGAGCGCCTGACGGTAATCGAGAACTTCATCGCCGGTTTGTTGCAGCAGCCAGAGTAAATCGGGCGCTTCCAGCGGTTCGATCTGCATCACTTTCAGATCGTAAATGTGGCGTGACTCTAACACATATTGCTGGCCGGTGTAGGGATTCTGATTGTCGCCAAGGAAATCGGCCAGCAGCTCAAAGGGGCGTACCGCAGGGTTGACGACAACCGCCGGCAGCATAAAGCATTGTGACAGCCAGGTGGCGTAATAGCCCCCCAGCGACGAGCCGACCAGCCCCAGGGTTTCACCGCTGTGGCTCAGGACCAGCTCTTCCAGCAGGGCGGCAGCGTCCGCCGGAAAGGTTGGCAGCTGCGGCACAATCATCTTAATCGACGGATGATGCGTCTCTAACCATTGCCGGAACTGCGTCGCCTTCGCCGACTGCGGCGAGCTGTTAAAACCGTGCAGATAGAGCAGTGCCGCCACGCGTCAGTATCCTTCTGAGTCTAAATCGGGACGAAAAGCGTCGGTGTCGAGCCGGTTAACCTCGGTCTCGACGCCGCCATCCGGATGCAGGGTAAACCAGCGCCAGCCTGGCGCGACGGTATCAATCGCAAAGCTGGTGCAGTGGGGTTTGAACTGCACGCAGGTCGATGGCGTCGCCAGCACCCGGCGGCCATGCCACAGCAGATCCAGCTCCTGATGAATATGACCACATACCAGCGTTCGGGCCAGCGGATAGCGCTGTAGCACCGCGTCAAGCTGATGGGAATTGCGCAGGCTGTGCTGGTCGAGCCAGGTGCAGCCTGAGGCCAGCGGATGGTGATGCAACAGGACCAGCGTATGTCGTTGTGGAAAGCGGGCCAGCGCGTTATCGAGCCACTCCAGCTGGTAGTCGCTCAGCATGCCGTGCGGCACACCGGGCACCTGGCTGTCGAGCAGAACGATCTGCCACTGATCGCCCAGCAGCACCTGCTTGTGGGCATTGATATGGGCGGCTGCCAGCGTATCGACCATCGCAGGCTGGAAATCGTGATTTCCCGGCAGCCAGACGCAGGGGCGGGGCAAACGTGAGATACCCTCAGCAAAATGCTGATAGGCCTCCACTGAGTGGTCCTGAGCCAGATCGCCGGTGGCAATGATCAGGTCGTAGTCGCGCTGCTGCGCAGTAATTGCCTCCACGACCGCTTCATAGCTCGACCAGGTATTCACCCCAAGTAGCGACTCATGTTTTCCAGCGAACAGGTGGGTGTCCGTGATTTGTAAAATCCTGATTTCGGAACCGTTCGCCACAGGAAGAGTTAGCAGGCTATCCAAAGCGTTTCCTTCGTCTCCACGCCATTTACTGCATTATACGCATCAGCAGACCGGAACTGCCATTGCGCCATGTGCCAGGCAGTAGCGCAGCCAGTCTGCGAGAAACTGGTTTATCTGATGTTTTTCATCGCGCTGATGCAATTTTTTATTAGGATAATCATAGCGCGCTTTAAAGCGATAGATCTGTTGAGTTGAACACACTTCAGCGACCATCGCATCGTGATAGAGCCGTACCGACATCGAAGGCAGGCTCCAGTAACTCACGGCAGGCGCGACCTGGCGAATCTCCACCAGCGTGGTGTAGCGGGTCGACTCCTGGATGGTCAGCTGATAACGGGCGCCACTCACCTGATAGATCACCGATGCGCCCGCCTCATCGCTGCGCGGCAGCAGGCGGCGTAACTGGGCGAAATTGGTTTCGCAGAGCCGCATCATTTCGGGGAAATCAGGGGTATAGCGCTGTTTCATTTTTGTATCCACTCTTCACGTAGTTTTTCATGGTGCAACGCCAGCCATTGCAGGGCGATGACAGACGCCGCATTATCGATAATCCCCTCTTCCACCCAGCGATAAGCCTGTTCGCGGCTCACCACATGGACAAGAATATCCTCATTCTCTTCCTCCAGACCATGGCATCCCTCTGCCAGGCTGGCATCCACTTCCCCGATCAGCACCGACAGTCGTTCGCTGGTGCCGCCAGGGCTGGCCAGATAGCTCAGCATAGGCTTAATCCGGCCGACATCTAATCCTGCTTCTTCCACGGCTTCACGACGCACGACCTGCTCAACAGACTCCCCCGGTTCGATAATGCCGGCGACCATCTCCAGCAGCCAGGGCGAGGCACTGCTGTCATAAGCCGGGATGCGGATCTGTTCAATCAGCACCACTTCATCACGTAAGGGATCATAAGGTAGCAGCACGGCGGCATGTCCGCGCTCAAAAACTTCGCGCTGCACTTCGCCGCTCATTTCGCCATTAAACTGGCGGTGGCGGAAGCGGTAACGTACAACGGAAAAAAAACCATCATAGACGGTTTCGCGTGTAATAATTTCTACATCGTTTTTTGTGAAAGTCACGGGGGATTTTTTTTCTTCCGGCATCATCAGGTTCCTTATGCAGATTGGGTGGAGCGAAAAAAGCCTCTGACCGTGCTCCATGTAGGGTGTTCTTTCTGAATTATTTACGTAAATTAGAGGGAGAAGGCACGTTCAGCCAACTTATCTCACAGTTGCCCTCTGCTAGAATCGGCGATAATTTTTGGCTTACCCGGCAGCGCACGCACTGCAATTTGCTGCAACAAAAGGAATGCAAATGAAAAAACTGCTCCCATTTTTTATTGGGCTGAGCCTGGGCGGTTTCAGCTTTACCGGCCAGGCCGAAGATCTGCTGCAGGTTTACCAGCAGGCACGTCTGAGCAACCCGGATCTGCGCAGCGCCGCAGCCGATCGCGATTCTGCTTTTGAGAAAATCAACGAAGCGCGTAGCCCATTATTACCACAGCTCGGCCTGGGTGCAGATTACACCTACAACAGCGGTTATCGCGATAACAGCGGACTCCATTCCAACACGACCAGTGGCTCGCTGCAATTAACCCAGACCATTTTCGACATGTCGAAATGGCGCGCGCTGACCCTGCAGGAAAAAGCGGCCGGTATTCAGGATGTGACCTATCAGGTTGCACAGCAGGATCTGATTCTGAACACCGCCACCGCCTACTTCAACGTGCTGAAAGCGATTGATACGCTTTCTTACACCGAAGCGCAGAAACAATCCATCTATCGTGAGCTGGACCAGACGACTCAGCGCTTTAACGTCGGCCTGGTGGCCATCACTGACGTTCAGAACGCCCGCGCGCAGTATGACAGCGTGCTGGCTAACGAAGTCACCGCGCGAAACAATCTGGATAACAACGTAGAGACGCTGCGTCAGATCACCGGCATGGACTACCTGTCGCTGGCGTCGCTGAACATCGACCGTTTCAGAACCGATAAGCCGGAAGCGGTCAGCGCGCTGCTCAAGCAGGCGGAAAGCCGTAACCTGTCGCTGCTCTCTGCACGTCTGAACCAGGATCTGGCCCGTGAGCAGATCCGCTCCGCGGAAACCGGTCATATGCCGACGCTGGATCTGACCGCCTCTACCGGTATGTCGAACAGCAAATATGGCGGCAGCCGTGCTAACCAGAGTGCAGGCTCTACCGACTCCATCACCGGTTCAAACCAGGTGGGTCTGAGCTTCTCCCTGCCGCTTTACAGCGGCGGCGGCGTGACCTCTCAGGTGAAACAGGCGCAGTACGGTTTCGTCAGCGCCAGCGAACAGCTGGAAAGCGCTCACCGCACTGCGGTGCAGACCGTGCGCTCATCGTTCAACAACGTGAACGCCTCGATCAGCAGCATCAACGCCTATAAACAGGCCGTTGTCTCTGCGCAGAGTTCACTGGATGCGTCAGAAGCCGGTTATCAGGTGGGTACACGTACTATCGTCGACGTGCTGGATGCGACCACCGTACTCTACAATGCCAAGCAGCAGCTTTCTGATGCGCGCTACAGCTACCTGATTAACCAGCTGAACATCAGCTATGCGCTGGGCACGCTCAACGAGCAGAGCCTGCAGAAACTGAACAGCCAGCTGGGTAAAGAGATCCCGACCTCTCCGGAAACCGTGGCACCGGAAAACGCGCAGCAGACCGCGCGCGTGGACAACGGTCCGGTCGCGACGGGTTCAGCAGAGGCTGCACGTCCTGCCGCTGCCCGCCAGAAAAGCGGTAACCCTTTCGGTAACTAATCAGCACTGACGGGCTGCTTTGCGGCCCGTCTCTCTGTTGAACGTATAACTAAGTAAAGATCCCTGCGGCATCAGGCCTTCAGCTTCAATTTTACCCCCCCATCCCCTATTCTATGCGCTACCTTTGGGCACAGGATAATCATAATGAAACGCACAAAATCTATTCGCTATGCCGCTTTTCGTAAGAGCTGGCAGGCGCGCCATTTAACGCCTGTTGCTATCGCGGTTTCAGCGGTATTTATGCTGGCAGGCTGCGAGCAGAACGATGAAACGGTTTCGATGTATCAGAACGCCGATGACTGTTCTAAAGCCAATCCGGGTCAGAGTGCGCAATGTACCACCGCCTTCAATGAAGCCAAAAAAGAGGCGGAGCGCACCGCGCCAAAATATGCCACACGTGAAGATTGTGTCGCTGAATTTGGTGAAAACCAGTGTCAGCAGACCCCGGCTCAGGCGGGCGCCGGCACCACCAATGCTGAAGCCCAGCAGAGTGGCGGCAGTTTCTGGATGCCGCTGATGGCCGGTTACATGATGGGTCGCATGATGGGCGGTGGCGCAGGCTTCGCACAGCAGCCACTCTTCTCGTCGAAAAACCCGCGCAGTCCGGCAAATGGCCAGTTTGTGGATGCTTCCGGCCGTAATTATGGTGCCGCGACCTCCGGCAAAACCATGAACGTGCCGAAAACGGCGCTGGCCCCTAAACCGGCCACGACCTCCACCATCACCCGTGGTGGCTTCGGTGAAACTGTGGCGAAGCAGAACAGCATGCAGCGCAGCAGCGCCAGCGGTACCTCCAGCCGCTCAATGGGAGGTTAATCCCCGATGGAACGCATTGCCATTTCAGAGCGTCCGGGCTGGCGCGAAAAAGCCACCGAGTTCGGTTTTCGTTTTCACACCATGCATGGCGAGCCCTACTGGTGCGAAGAGGCGTACTACCAGTTCACGCTGGCGCAAATCGATCATCTGGAAGAGGTGACGGCTGAGCTGCACCAGATGTGTCTGCAGGTGGTGGAAAAAGTGGTCAACAGTGAAGCCCTGCTGACCCGCTTCCGCATTCCCCGGCACACCTGGGATTTTGTGCGGGATTCGTGGCGTCAGCGTCAGCCCTCGCTCTATTCGCGTCTCGATCTCGCCTGGGATGGCAAAGGCGACATCAAGCTGCTGGAGAACAATGCCGATACGCCGACCTCGCTGTATGAAGCGGCCTTTTTCCAGTGGCTCTGGCTGGAAGACCAGCTTAATGCCGGACAGCTCCCGGCTGGCAGCGATCAGTTCAACAGCCTGCAGGAAAAACTGATCGAGCGCTTTGCCACCCTGCATCAGCAGCATGGGTTTAACCTGCTGCATTTCGCCTGCTGCCGTGACACCGAAGAAGATCGCGGCACGGTGCAGTATCTTCAGGACTGCGCGACCGAAGCGGGTCTGCCGGTTGAATTTCTCTACATTGATGAAATTGGCCTGGGAGAAAAAGGCGAGTTTACCGATGCTCAGGATCAGGTGATCAGCAACCTGTTTAAGCTCTATCCGTGGGAATTCATGCTGCGTGAGATGTTCTCCACCAAGCTGGCTGATGCTGGCGTGCGCTGGCTCGAACCAGCCTGGAAGAGCATTCTGTCGAACAAAGCCCTGCTGCCGATGCTCTGGGAGATGTTCCCGAATCACCCTAATCTGCTGCCCGCCTGGTTCGCGGAAGATGATGTCCCGCCGATGGAAAAGTATGTGGTTAAGCCGCTGTTTTCCCGCGAGGGCGCGAACATCCGCATCATCGAGAAGGGTCAGGAGATCGCCCGCGTCGACGGGCCTTACGGTGAAGAGGGAATGATCGTCCAGCAGTTTCATCCGCTGCCTAAGTTTGGTGACAGCTACACGCTGATCGGCAGCTGGCTGATTGACGATCAACCCGCCGGTATCGGCCTGCGTGAAGATCGCGAGCTGATCACTCAGGATCATTCGCGTTTCTATCCGCACGCGTTTATCGGTTAACGCAGCGCGACAAGAACAGGCCAGCCTCTGGCCTGTTTTCTCTCAGCAGCCCTAACCTGCCTGAACCGACAACATGCTGATGGCACCCATCTCCATCCCCTCAACCGGAAGGGTGATGGCGTCATCCGGCTGACGCGCACCGAGCACATAGAGCAGCGGCAGATAGTGCTCAGGCGTCGGGTTAGCCAGGGCCGCATCAGGATGCGTCATAAAGTTCACCAGCGGATGGGAAGCGGCATCGCTCTGCACCTCAAGGTTATCGCGGACAAACTGCTCAAAGCGGCTGGCCCAGGGATAGACCTCGTCTCCGCCTCCCCAGCGCACCTTACGCAGGTTATGCACCACGTTACCACTGGCGACGATCATCACACCCTGATCGCGCAGCGCGGCCAGTTTCTGCCCCATCTCGAAGTGAAATGCAGCAGGTTTTGTGCCGTCGATGCTGAGCTGCACCACCGGAATATCGGCCTGCGGGTACATCTTAATCAGCACGCCCCAGGAACCGTGATCGAATCCCCATTCATGATCCAGCGTTACCGCCACCGGTGCCAGCTGCTCCACCAGCTGCTGCGCCAGCTCAGGCGAGCCCGGTGCAGGATAGCGGGTGTCAAACAGCGCCTGCGGAAAGCCACCAAAATCATGAATGGTTCTGGGGGAGGCCATCGCCGTTACCGCCGTACCGCGCGTATACCAGTGCGCAGAGACCGCCACAATCGCCCGCGGGCGTGGCAGAGTCTCACCTGCATGGCGCCAGGCGGCCGTATAACGGTTCTCTTCAAGGGCATTCATTGGGTTGCCGTGGCCCAAAAACAGCGCCGGCATGCGTAACTGGCTCATTCGTGATCCCCCGGGATCGGTTAGGTGATAGCCACTACGATACGCGCATTCCCGACGTTAGCACGCTGATAAGCGTGATGATGATTATCAGAAAATTTGAATAACTCAGAAAGGAAAACAGGTCACGATGCGTGACCTGTTTTTGACGGTCAGCGATTAGCTGGCGTGACGCGTCTCGTGTTCACGACGCCAGGCAATCAGATCTTCAATGGTCACCACCGGCATGTTGTGCTGACGCGCGAACGCAATCGCCTCAGGCGCATGCGCCATAGTGCCGTCGTCGTTGGTCAGTTCACACAGTACGCCTGCGGGCTTAAAGCCGGCCAGCGTCACTAAATCGATGGTCGCTTCGGTATGACCGCCACGGCTTAAGACGCCACCTTCACGCGCACGCAGCGGGAAGACATGGCCAGGGCGATGCAGATCGGTGGGTTTAGCGTCATCAGCAATCGCCGCACGGATCGTGGTAATACGGTCCTGAGCAGAAACGCCGGTGGTAACGCCCTCTGCAGCCTCGATGGTCACCGTGAAGCCGGTGCCAAACGAGCTGGTGTTGTTCTCCACCATCATTGGCAGGTCGAGCTGCTGGCGACGTTCTTCGGTCAGGCAGAGGCACACGATGCCGCTGCCGTGACGAATGGTCAGAGCCATCTGTTCAACGGTCATGGTTTCTGCGGCGAAGATCATATCGCCTTCGTTTTCACGATTTTCATCGTCGAGCACCATCACACCGCGTCCCTCACGCATGGCGGCGATAGCACGTTCTACACGCTGTTGAGGCGTGCCAAATTCAGAAAGTAGCGTCTGATTCATGGTAATAAAAACCTTAAAATGTATGGGTTACCAGAATCAGGGCATGCTTAGGAGTGACGTCAAAAAGACGTGGCAATAACGTGATGCAGACACAATTGTCCGACAGGTGTCGTTACCCTCTCCCATCCGGACTGTAACCGTCGGCCCCGGAATTGCACCGGATCTGCTGTCCTTTACCCCGCTTTTCAGTGGAGTAAAGCGCTCGCGGGCTTTCAGCCGAGGCTGATTTACCGCCGGTGGGGAATTGCGCCCCGCCCTGAGAATAAGCAAATCAACTATAACGCCGATCGTTTGTAGCGGCAATCATCAATAGCGCAATTGCTTTTGCATTTTCTGCGTTACCGATTTGAGGTTTATCCTTTTCATTTCTGGCATTACACTTAACACTTATTACGTTGGTAAACACGCTGACACAGCTCCCGTAACCAGGAAATCATCATGATCGACACGAAAAAAATTGAACAACTTGCCCGCCAGGTTCACGACGCGATGCCTAAAGGCGTTCGCGAGTTTGGCGATGATGTCGAAAAGAAAATTCGTCAGGTTCTCCAGGCGCAGCTGACCCGGATGGATCTGGTTAACCGTGAAGAGTTTGATGTGCAGACGCAGGTGTTGCTGCGTACGCGTGAGAAAATGGCGGCACTGGAGCAGCGTCTGGCCCAGCTGGAAAGTCAGGGTTCATCAGCAGGTACGCCGCCGACCGCGACCGCACCGGTTGCCCCTGCTGCGCCGGTTACCCCGCCGTCATCCGTAGCGACTTCCCCTGCCGCAGCACCGGTATCAACACCGGCTGCCGATGTCGTGAAACCTGCTGCGGATAACAAGCCAGAATAAGCCGTTAAGCGGGAGCACGGCTCCCGCTTAATACCGCTGTCAGCTGCTGCGGATGGTTTTGATGATGTTGGTGGTTGAGATACCGTCTTCGAAGTTCAGCACCTGTACGTCGCCGCCATTTGCCCACACCTCTTTGCTGCCCGCGATATCTTCCGGCTTGTAATCGCCGCCTTTGACCAGCAGGTCAGGCAGAATGCTGGCGATCAGCCGCTGCGGGGTATCCTCTTCAAACAGCACCACCCAGTCGACCGCTTCCAGCGCACCGAGAACAATCATGCGGTTTTCCTGCGGATTGACCGGACGGCTCTCCCCTTTCAGACGTTTCGTTGACGCATCGCTGTTAACCGCGACAATCAGTCGATCGCCGAGTTTGCGGGCGTTCGCCAGGTAAGAGACATGACCGGCATGCAGAATGTCGAACACCCCGTTGGTCATCACCACTTTTTCACCGCGGCGGCGCGCCATCTCAACGGCGGCTTTTAACTGCGCTTCCGTCATGATGCCGAACCCCTGCTCCGGTCGGGCATGAATAGCGTTTTCCAGCTCAACGGTACTGACCGTCGAGGTTCCCAGTTTGCCGACCACGACACCGGCTGCTGCATTGGCGAGGAAACAGGCTTCTTCCAGTGAATCGCCTGCCGCCAGCGCCGCCGCCAGTACGCCAATGACCGTATCGCCGGCACCGGTCACGTCATAGACCTCCTGCGCCTGAGTCGGCAGATGCAGTGGTGCTTTGCCTGGCTGCAGCAGCGTCATGCCATTCTCGGAGCGGGTCACCAGCAGCGCAGAGAGATCGAAATCGGCAATCAGCTGCATGCCGCGCGAGACAATCTCCTCTTCGCTTTTGCATTTGCCGACCACGGCTTCAAATTCTGAAAGGTTTGGCGTCAGCAGCGTCGCGCCACGGTAGCGGGCAAAATCGGTGCCTTTCGGGTCGATGAGAACCGGCACACCGGCGTCACGCGCCAGAGTAATCATGGTCTGCACGCTTTCCAGCGCGCCTTTGGCGTAATCGGATAGCACCAGCGCACCGGCAGCCACCAGGGATTCGCGCATCTTCTGATGAATCGGTTCCGGATCGACCTGATCAAAGCCCTCTTCAAAGTCGAGGCGGATCAGCTGCTGATTGCGGGAAAGCACGCGCAGTTTGGTGATGGTCGGATGGCTTTTAACCGCCACGAAGTCACAGTGTACGTTGACATCTTTCAGCGTGCTGCTTAACACGCGCGCCGCATCATCTTCGCCGGTCAGGCCAATCAGGCGTGACGCGGCACCGAGTGCTGCAATGTTCATCGCCACGTTTGCTGCGCCGCCAGGACGCTCTTCAACCGTGTCCACTTTCACCACCGGCACCGGTGCCTCAGGGGAGATACGGCTGGTTGGGCCATACCAGTAGCGGTCCAACATTACATCGCCGACGACCAGCACTGAGGCTTGACCGAACGCGGGCAGAGTCACTTTCATTCCAGACACTCCAGACTGCATTAAAAATAGTGCGCGGATGATAGCACAGTTGCGATTTGTGCTATCAGCATCACGCCAGGATAGACGCAGGCGTTACCAGCCAGCGCTGCCAGCTGCTCAGCACCGTCTGCTGCTCCGCGCCATAGGCCTCTGGCTCCACGTGGCCAGGCAGCTCCTGCAGCGCGCGATGGTGCAGGGCGTCGCGCAGGGTAACGTAAGCCTGCGTCAGCGCCTCCGCTTCATCGGCGGCCATTTTGTGGTACGTCGCCATCAGCTCAAAAATGCGCACATTATCTGACCAGCGGGTGAGTTCAGGCTGCTCAGCGGCGTAGCGTAAGACAAGATATTGCGCGATGAATTCAATATCGGTGATGCCGCCCGCGTCCGTTTTAATATCCCAGCGACCTTTGTGCTTGTTGCTGAGGTGAGTGCGCATCTTTTCACGCATCTCACGCACTTCGGTCTGCAGGGCTTCCGCGCTGCGCGACTGCGAGAGGATCGCCCGGCGAATGGCATTGAAGCGTTCCCCCAGCGCCGCCTCGCCAAATACCACGCGCGCCCGGACCAGTGCCTGATGCTCCCAGGTCCAGGCTTCGTTGCGCTGATAGTCGTCAAAGGCGTCAAAGGTACTGACCAGCATGCCCGCCGCGCCGGAAGGACGCAGCCGCGCATCCACTTCATAGAGAATGCCGGAGGCGGTGCGGGTACTGAACAGATGCATGATGCGCTGAGCAAGACGCAGATAGAACTGACGGCCATCGATGCTGCGCTCGCCGTCCGTCACCGCGTCTGCCGGGCAGTCATGCAGGAAGACCAGATCGAGGTCAGAACTGTAACCCAGCTCCCAGCCCCCCAGCTTGCCGTAGCCCAGCACGGCAAAGCCGCGCTCATGTTCGCTGGTCAGGTGCGAGGGGCGGCCGTAGCGCTGCACCATCATCGTCCACGCCTGCCGCACCACGGAGTCGATAATCGCCTCTGCCAGCCAGGTCAGGTGATCGCTCACTTTCATCACCGGCAGCGTGCCCGCGATGTCGGCGGCGGCAATACGCAGATGCTGAGCCTGTTTAAACTGCCGCACCGCTTCCAGCTGCTGCTCTTCATCCTCGGTGGGAATACGCAGCAGATACTGTCGCAGTTCGTCACGATAGGCGTCGGTGGCGGTGGGCTGATAGAGCGTGGCGGGATCGAGCAGCTCATCCAGCAGCAAGGGGTGACGTGCCAGCTGGCTAGCCACCATCGGTGAGGCGGCACACAGCCGGATCAGATGACGCAGCGCGCCATGATATTCGGTGAGCAGCTCCAGATAGGTGCTGCGGGTCAGCACACCAAGCAGCAGCGGCGTCACGCGGCTGAGCGTGACCGCCGCGTCTTCGCGCAGGCAGACTTCGCTCAGCAGCCGCGGCATCAGCTGATCCAGCGCCTGACGACCACGCGGGCCGATGGTGCGCCGGCTGATGTCCTGACGAAAAGCCTCCAGCGTCTGATGCAGTGACAGCCGCTGATCGTCGCTGAGCTGTGGCACCAGCGGAGCCAGCTCGCTGTCCTCCAGCTGGTCCTGCCACAGAACCTGAAACTCCGCCAGCTCACGCTGGTCGTCAATGTCCGGGGTGTCCTCACCAATCAGCTCGTCAAAGATAGTGCGTACGGCCGCCATCTGACTGTCGAGCTGCGTCATCAGCGTCGCCCAGTCGGCACAATCCATTGCCCATGCCAGCCGGGCGCGATGCAGCGCATCCTCCGGCAGGGTCTGTGTCTGCTCATCGCCCAGGCTCTGCAGCAGATTCTCAAGCCGCCGCAGAAACAGGTAGGCCTCGCGCAGCGCATCGACCTGTTCAGCAGGGAGCAGAGCCAGCGTTTTAATCGCCTCCAGCGTTGGCAGCAGCGCACGCAACTGAAGTGAGCGCTCACGTCCACCGCGAATCAGCTGAAACACCTGCACGATAAATTCGGTTTCGCGAATGCCGCCCGCGCCCAGCTTGATGTTGTTTTTCAGTCCACGTCGCCGCACTTCGCGGCTGATCATCCCTTTCATGTTACGCAGCGACTGAATCACGCTGAAGTCGATATAGCGCCGGTAAACAAAGGGCCGCAGCATCTGCTGCAGCTCAAGGCTCCAGCGATCCTGGTCATCGCCCATCAGCCGCGCCTTGACCATGGCATAGCGCTCCCAGTCGCGCCCCTGCTCCTGGTAGTAATCTTCGAGCGCGGCAAAGCTCATCACCAGCGGGCCGCTGTCGCCAAAGGGGCGCAGCCGCATATCCACCCGATAAACAAAGCCATCCATGGTGGGCTGATCGAGCACTTTGATCAGCCGCTGTCCCATACGGGTAAAGAACTGCGCGTTGTCGAGTTCACGCCGTCCGCCACGCGTGGTGCCGTTTTCTGGCCAGGCAAAAATCAGGTCGATATCAGAGGAGAAATTGAGTTCGCCGCCGCCCAGCTTGCCCATCCCCAGGATCAGCAGCGGCTGTGCCTCACCATCGGCATTGCAGGGTGTGCCGAAATCATGACAGCAGGCCTGATAAACCCAGTCACGCGCCCGGCTGATCAGCACTTCCGCTAACACGCTGAGCTGCTGCAGGCTCTGTACGGTCGAGGCCTGTTGCAGGGCCTGCATCCAGGCGACCCGCACCAGCATACGACGACGAAACAGCCGCAGTTCCCGCATCAGGCTCGCTTCACTGTCAACTGTACTCAGCGCCTGATTCAGCCACGCGGCATAGTGTTGCCACTCATCAGGCTGCGGCGGCTGGTCGCGTATCGCCTGCCACCAGTCGGGATGTTGTTGCAGGTTTTCCAGCACGAAATCACTGAAAGCCAGCCCGGCAGCCTCCTCCGGGCTGAGCGAGGCCAGCGGCACCTCAAGCTGTCGGGCGGCCTCTTCGGCCTGATTGCGTAACAATGCGGGAAGTGCTGACAACATAACGCCCTCCTTGATGGCGTGACCTGAAAGCGGTTAGCGGCCTGTGCCGCTGGTGAGCCAGAACGGCGACTGTTTCATTGCCTGCGAGGCCAGCCAGGCTAAGCCCGACTCCTGCTTTTCATGAATGGCTGACAGCAGCTGCTGCCAGGGTTCCAGCCAGCTGGCGACGGTTTCAGGCGCGTAGGATCCGGCCAGCAGGTGAACCGTCAGCAGCTGACGCGCCAGACGGGTCGCCTTGTCCTGATATTCGTTCGGCTGTTTCACCGTGCTGAAGGTCTCCCTCAGATCGGCATTCACGCGGCTCAGCATGATGTCGCTGAAGCGTTTAAATGAGCCCTGTAGCTTGGTTTCCCCTTTGGCGTCGATCCACTGACGCCACTGAGATTCCGCCAGCCAGTGCGTCAGAGCCAGCTGGGTCTCAACGGAGAGTGAAGAGAGACAGAAGGCAGCAGCGGCCTGCTCTTCATTCACCAGCGTCTCTTCCAGCGTGGTCAGTTGCTGACGCAGCGCGCTGCTGGCTTTGCGTGGCACCAGCGCACCAAACAGGCTGAACGCCTGGCGCAGCAGATCCAGCGCTTCGCGCACCGCATCCTGTGCTGCCGCGTTGCCCCGCAGCCAGACCTCTTCATGATACTGCCAGTGGCTGAGGCCAGCCGACATGGCGGCGACCATCCCCTGCTCCACGGTGGCTTTCGCCCCCGCTTTGAGCAGCGGGAACGGCTTGATCAGGCGCGGCGGATTCCCCTGCGCTAGCTGATAACCCCGGGCGGCTTTACTCAGACTGCCCATCCGCAGTCCCCCCTGCGCCACCAGCTGCTGTGCAAAGGTCAGCAGATCCTGACGTTCGCCACGCTTCAGCTCAAGCTCGACCTCGCACAGCGGTTCGCTGAACTCACCGGCCGACACCTCGCCCTGGTCAAACGCCACTTCAATTTCGCTGTTTCCAGAGGTAATCAGCCAGATCTCGCGCTGGAAATGGGTGGTGAAAAGCGGCTGTAAGCGCGACTGGAGCGCCGCGACATCGGTGCCCTGCGGCCAGATCGTGGCGGGCAGGCGCGCAATATCGAGCACCGGTTCGCTGAGTTCAACGTTGTATTCCGGGCGCTGATGCAGTCCGCCCAGCGTCTGCCCCGCGGCCTTCAGGGTCATCTCATACTGTTTATCGATGCCACGAATGCGTAAGCCCATGTCCCAGCGTCGCAGCTGGTTGTCATCGGTCTCAAAGTAGATGTTGGTCAGTTCACGGGCCGCCTGGTGCTGATGCGGCAAAGTGGAGAAGTACTCAGCCAGTTTCCCGGCCGCTTGTGGAGTTGCAATGAACTTTAGTTCGATTTCGATGGTCATAATTTTTTATTCACTACGCCGCTGGCACTTAAGAGGGTTTTTCCTGCATATTTCAGGCGATTATCAGCAGGCTGGTTACGCTGTCGCCTGAGGGCAAGGGGTTATGAGGCGAAGATTAATGCACAGAAGCGGCGCTGTCTCTGCTTTCTTTGCGCTTTGCAGACCTTTTCGCACTCCCATGAGACCAGGATAGTTCTCATTCAGATTTATGCGGGGCCTCTCCAGACTGTGCCGGTAAATTTTTAGTCAGATTAAGCCAAACGAAATCGAATGAAAAAAATCACACTCGCTGGAATCACTTTGCTGGCCCTCAGCACCCTTGCACCTGCCCACGCCGACGAAAAACGCTATGTCTCTGATGAACTCTCGACCTGGGTGCGCAGCGGCCCCGGCGACCAGTTCCGCCTGCTCGGTAAGCTGAACGCCGGGGAAGAGGTGCAGCTGTTACAGACCAACAATGATACTCATTATGGCCAGATCCGCGATTCGGAAGGCCGCACCACCTGGATCCCCCTGTCGCAGCTCAGCGCAAATCCGAGCCTGCGCACCCGGGTGCCGCAGCTTGAGCAGCAGGTCAAAGATCTGACCGCCAAGCTGGATAACATCGACAACAGCTGGAACCAGCGCACCGCCGAGATGCAGAACAAAGTCGCCAGCAGCGACGGTGTCATCAACGGGCTGAAAGATGAAAATCAGAAGCTGAAAAATGAGCTGATCGTCGCGCAGAAGAAAGTCAGCGCCGCCAACGTTCAGCTGGATGACAAGCAGCGTACCATCATCATGCAGTGGTTTATGTATGGCGGCGGCGTGCTGGGCGTCGGCCTGCTGCTGGGTCTGTTACTGCCGCACATGCTGCCGCGCCGCAAGAAAAGCGATCGCTGGATGAACTGACCGCATTCTGTCGGTTTTAAAGGGGGGATCAGACGATCCCCCCTTTGGCATGTCTGCAATCCGGGCAATCTGTGCAACAATAAAACCAGATGCACCGCTGATTTCAGGCGCGGGATGCGCCCGGCGTGCCGATCATTTCTTTTTCTCTGGAGTTTTACGTGAAGACGTTTCTTGTTGGCGGTGCGGTGCGTGATGCGCTGCTGAATCTGCCGGTTACAGACAAAGACTGGGTGGTGACCGGTGCCACGCCTGAAGCCATGCTGGAGCGGGGCTATCAGCAGGTCGGTCGCGATTTTCCCGTTTTCCTGCATCCTGTCAGCCGCGAAGAGTATGCGCTGGCACGAACCGAGCGGAAAAACGGGAAAGGCTATACCGGATTTGTGACCTGGTCTGCTCCCGACGTGACGCTGGAGCAGGACTTACAGCGGCGCGATCTGACGATTAACGCTATAGCGCAGGATGAGCATGGCAAACTGGTCGATCCCTACGACGGCCAGCGTGATATCGCTCAGCGCCTGCTGCGCCATGTTTCTGCGGCTTTCAGTGAAGACCCGCTGCGGGTTTTGCGGGTCGCGCGCTTTGCGGCGCGTTTTGCTCACCTCAACTTTCGTATCGCCCCTGAAACCCGGCAGCTGATGCAGCAGATGGCGGAGAGCGGAGAGCTGGCAAATCTTACGGCTGAGCGGGTGTGGAAGGAGACGGAAAAAGCCCTGAGCACCCGTAATCCGCAGGTCTATTTTCAGGTACTGCGCGACTGCGGTGCGCTGAAGGTGCTTTTCCCCGAACTGGACAATCTGTTTGGCATCCCGGCCCCTGCGAAGTGGCACCCGGAGATTGACACCGGCGTCCACACGCTGATGACGCTGGCGATGGCTGCCGCGCTCTCCGGAGAGATCGAGGTGCGCTTCGCCACGCTGTTCCATGACGTCGGTAAGGCACTGACGCCGCCTGAGCGGTGGCCCAGCCATCATGGTCATGGTCTGGCGGGTGTGCCGCTGGTTGAGGCGCTGTGTCAGCGGCTGCGGGTGCCCAACGCGATTCGCGATCTGGCCCTGATCGTGACCGAATTTCACGACGTGGTGCACACCATTGAGCGGCAATCCGCGGCGTCGCTGTTGGCGCTGTTCGACCGGATTGATGCGTGGCGCAAGCCGCAGCGCGTCGAACAGATGGCGCTGACCAGTGAAGCGGACGCACGCGGGCGTGCCGGGCTGGAGAGTATGGCCTATCCGCAGGGTGACTATCTGCGTCGCGCTTTTGCGCTGGCGCAGGCGGTTCCCACTAAAGCCGTGATCGAGGCGGGATTTAAAGGTGCGGAAGTGCGGGAGGAGTTAACGCGACGACGGGTTGACGCCGTCGCGCAGGGTCTGGCGATCGGGCAGACTGACTAGCAGTCTGCCTGCGGTTTACATGAAGACCATGTAGACCGCTGCCGCGACGATAAAGCGGTAGATGGCGAACGAGACAAAAGAGATGCGTTTGATCAACTCAAGGAAGGCTTTAATCGCAATCAGCGCCACGATAAATGCCGTCACAAAGCCCACCGCGAACATCGGAAAATCGGCCATCGTCAGGAAGCCGATGCTCTTGTACATATCCAGCACGGTCGCGCCCATCATCATTGGCACGGCCAGGATGAAGGAGAACTCCGACGCGGCATAACGGCTCACGCCCATCAGCATCCCGCCAGAGATAGTGGCACCGGAACGGGAGAAGCCAGGCCACAGCGCCAGGCACTGGAAGCAGCCAATCATAAACGCCTGACGATAGGTAATATCATCGACGCCCACGGCTTTCGGCTGTTTTGGCTTCAGGAACTCGGCGGCCAGCAGCAGCACACCCCCGACCACCAGCGCGTACATCACGTTGATCGGATTAAACAGCGTTTTAATCTGATCGTGCAGCACCAGACCCACAACCACCGCCGGTACCATGCCCAGCAGAATATGGATCAGCGACAGACGACCGCTGCCGACACCCTCATGTTTCACTTCGCCAAAGTGGATGCCGATCAGCCCGAACAGACGGCGCCAGAACATCACCACTACGGCCAGAATCGATCCTAACTGGATCACAACTTCAAAGGTCTCGGCTTTTTCACCCTCAAAGCCCAGCAGGTGACCCACTATAATCATGTGCCCTGTGGAAGAGACCGGTAAAAATTCGGTCAGCCCTTCCACAACGCCCAGGATTGCAGCTACCCAAAGCTGATGAATATCTGCCATCAAATGTTCCCTCTATCCGTTTCAAAACCATTAAAAAGGCGGTAGCGCGCTGCTATCGCCTGAAATCATGCCGCTGTTAGCCTGAAGTAAACCTTAAGGTCTAAACCGATTCGCCTGCTGTAACGTATCGGTACAGGCTATGACAGACAGTAATTTGGTTTGGTTTCATTGTGATGGCAATCACATCGTATTTATTTAGGAATAGTCCCGCGCTCGATTCGCACGCCAACCTGCGCCGCCTGGGCCACCGCGCCCGGTTTGCTGACCTTTATGCGTACGCCAGGCGAATTGAAACGGTTCATCAACAGATCCGCAATTTCTTCAGCAACCCGTTCCACCAGAGCGAAACGGCTGCCGGTCAGATGCGTCAGAATGGCCGAGGAGACATCGGCATAGCTGAGGCAGTCCTTCACATCGTCGCTGCTGGCCGCCAGCCGGTTATCCCAGGCCATTTCGACATCGAGCACCAGCTTCTGCTGTATGCCCTGTTCCCAGTCGTAAACGCCAATGGTGGTGAACACCGTGAGTTGTTCTATAAATACGATATCCATGATAAGACTCTCTGTTTTTGGCTAAGCCGGATACCACTTCCGGCGGATTATGCGTATTATCCACGGTTGAAGAGATCAAAACGACCCTGAAGGGAACGGTACGGTGTTATGAGTGCTTTCGCGCTTGGTATGATTATTTTCGCGTATCTTTGCGGTTCGATTTCCAGTGCCATTCTGGTCTGTAAAGTCGCTGGCCTGCCCGATCCCCGCACACACGGGTCCGGCAATCCGGGGGCGACCAACGTGCTGCGCCTGGGCGGTAAAGCCGCAGCCGCCACCGTATTAGTGTTTGATGTGCTGAAAGGGATGGTGCCGGTCTGGCTGGCCTGGCTGATGCACGTTCCCCCGCTTTATCTTGGCCTCACCGCGATTGCCGCCTGCCTGGGTCATATCTATCCGGTGTTCTTTCGCTTTCGCGGCGGAAAAGGGGTGGCGACGGCATTCGGTGCCATCGCGCCCATTGGCTGGGATCTGACCGGCCTGGTGACCGGCACCTGGCTGTTAACGGTTCTGCTCAGCGGCTACTCGTCACTGGGCGCTATCGTCAGCGCGCTGATTGCGCCGTTTTACGTCTGGTGGTTCAAACCGCAGTTCACCTTCCCGGTTTCCATGCTCTCCTGTCTGATCCTGCTGCGTCATCACGATAATATTCAGCGGCTGTGGCGGGGACAGGAAGGCAAGATCTGGAAGCGCAAAAAGAAATCTCAGCCATAAAAAAAGCCGGCAAGCCGGCTTTTTTCACATCAGATGGCGGGCAGTTCCGCCAGCGGCCAGCGCGGCCGCACGCTGACGCCTAACCCCCCGCGCGTTCCTCCTTTCAGTCGCACCATGCCCGCATACGCGATCATCGCACCATTGTCGGTACAGAACTCAGGACGGGCGTAGAAGACTTCACCGCCGCGCTTTTGCATCATGATCGCCATCTGCTCGCGCAGCGTCCGGTTGGCGCTGACGCCGCCCGCAATCACCAGACGCTTAAAGCCGGTCTCATCCAGTGCGCGCTTACATTTGATCGCCAGCGTGTCCACTACCGCATCCTCGAAGGCGCGGGCGATGTCGGCTCGGGTCTGATCGTCATCCGGATTAGCGCGAATAGTGTTCGCGGCAAAGGTCTTCAGCCCGGAGAAGCTGAAATCCAGCCCCGGACGATCGGTCATCGGACGCGGGAAGGTGAACCGCCCCGCCGTGCCCTGCTGCGCCATTTTCGACAGCATCGGCCCACCCGGGTAATCGAGCCCCAGCAGCTTCGCCGTTTTATCAAAGGCTTCACCTGCCGCATCATCAATCGACTCACCCAGCAGGAGATATTCCCCGATGCCGGTGACGCTGATCAGCTGAGTATGTCCGCCCGACACCAGCAGCGCGACAAACGGAAATGCCGGTGGATTCTCTTCCAGCATCGGAGCCAGCAGATGACCTTCCATATGGTGAACCGGCACCGCCGGCACTTTCCAGGCAAACGCCAGTGCACGACCGATCGTCGCCCCGACCAGCAGCGCACCGACCAGTCCTGGCCCGGCGGTATAGGCCACCGCGTCGATCTGCTGTGGTGCCAGACCGGCTTCTTTCAGCGCCGCCTGAATCAGCGGCACGGTTTTACGCACGTGATCGCGTGAGGCCAGTTCCGGCACTACACCGCCATAATCTGCGTGCACTTTAACCTGGCTGTAGAGCTGGTTAGCCAGTAATCCGGCCTCGTCATCATAGATTGCGATGCCGGTTTCATCGCACGACGTTTCAATACCCAGAATTCGCATTGCATCACCTCATTCTTGCGGCGCGCAGTTTATCACAGCAATGGGAGATGCAGCGCGGCCATCCCGCGTAAAAAGTCATTTTCTGTCGGCTAAAGAGTGCGCTATACTCCCGCCCCTGGAAAAACCGGCAGCCGCACAGGCAAACGCTCCTGTTGGTTTCAAATTGTCCATGGTGCTTTACAAACCAACCTGGGTTGGAGTAAAATGCTGCACCATTTTGAAATGTGCTGGCGCCGCAGTCAGCAGCAAAACCGAATTTTATCGAGGTGAGAGTTACATGCCGGTAATTAAAGTACGTGAAAACGAGCCATTTGACGTAGCACTGCGTCGCTTCAAACGTTCTTGCGAGAAAGCAGGCGTTCTGGCTGAAGTTCGTCGTCGTGAGTTCTATGAAAAACCGACTACCGAACGTAAGCGCGCTAAAGCGTCAGCAGTTAAGCGTCACGCCAAGAAACTGGCTCGCGAAAACGCACGCCGCACTCGTCTGTACTAAGTCGTTCCGGAGGTCCGCCTCCACCGCGTGATTCACGCAGACAGAGTCAAGTAAAAGGCCGTGCTTTCCGAAAGGAAGCGCGGCTTGTTGCCGTTTATGAGCTGAAAAACCGGGGCGTATGGCTGGACGAATTCCACGCGTATTTATCAACGATTTACTTGCCCGCACGGATATCGTGGATCTTATCGATGCCCGCGTTAAGCTGAAAAAGCAGGGTAAGAATTTCCACGCGTGCTGTCCTTTCCACAATGAAAAAACCCCCTCTTTCACCGTAAACGGCGAAAAACAGTTTTATCACTGTTTCGGCTGTGGCGCACACGGCAATGCCATCGACTTTTTAATGAACTTTGATCGTCTGGAGTTTGTTGAGAGTATCGAAGAGTTAGCCACCGCCCACGGTTTAGACGTGCCTTATGAAGCAGGCAGCGGGCCCAGCCAGATGGAACGCCATCAGCGCCAGAGCCTGTATCAGCTGATGGAGAGCCTGAACGGTTTTTATCAGCAGAGCCTGCAGCAGTCCAGCGCGCAGGCAGCCCGCGACTATCTCGATCGTCGTGGTCTGAGCGCCGAAATCATCGATCACTTTGCGATAGGGTATGCCCCCGCCGGCTGGGACAACGTTCTCAAGCGTTTTGGCAAGCAATCCGAAGACCGCGAGTCACTGATGGAAGCGGGCATGCTGGTCAGCAATGACAAAGGCCGTACCTATGACCGGTTTCGCGACCGCGTCATGTTTCCGATTCGCGATAAGCGTGGCCGCGTCATCGGTTTTGGCGGACGTGTCCTGAGTAACGAAACGCCGAAATACCTGAACTCGCCGGAAACACCGATTTTCCATAAAGGCCGCCAGCTCTATGGCCTGTATGAAGCAGTAAAAAATCATCCTGAACCCGCCCGCCTGTTAGTGGTCGAGGGATACATGGACGTGGTTGCGCTGGCGCAGTATGGCATCGATTATGCTGTTGCGTCGCTGGGCACCTCCACCACGGCTGAACACATTCAGTTGCTGTTCCGCAGTACCGACACCGTGATCTGCTGTTACGACGGCGACCGGGCCGGACGTGAAGCAGCATGGCGTGCGCTTGAGACCGCATTGCCTTACATGAATGATGGTCGTCAGCTACGCTTTATGTTTTTACCCGATGGCGAAGATCCGGATACGCTGGTCCGCAAAGAGGGTAAAGCCGCTTTCGAGGCGAGGATGGAGCAGGCAATGCCGCTCTCTTCGTTTCTGTTTGATAGCCTGCTGCCGCAGGTGGATCTGAGCTCACGCGACGGTAAAGCGCGCCTGAGCACGCTGGCTTTACCACTGATTACGCAGATCCCCGGTGAGACCTTACGTATTTATATGCGTCAGGAGCTGGGAAATAAACTGGGTATTCTCGATGACAATCAGCTTGAAAAGCTGATGCCAAAGCTGGCCACAAGCGGAACGGCGCCGGTTGCCCCGCCGCTTAAGCGTACCACCATGCGCGTGCTGATTGCGTTACTGATACAGAACCCGCAGCTGGCGTCGATGGTGCCTTCGCTTGACGGGCTGTCTGAGTCAAAAATGCCGGGTTTACCGCTGTTTATTGAATTAGTCGGTCGCTGTAATGAGAATCCTGGATTGACCACCGGACAGCTACTAGAGTTATATCGCGGAACAAATTTTAGTCAGACGCTTGAAACGCTGGCGATCTGGAACCACATGATAGTAGATGAAGAAGCCGAAGCGGTGTTTCAGGACTCGCTGGCCAGCGTCTACGACTCAGCTCTGGAAGAGCGTCTGGAGTTTCTGATAGCGCGTGAACGCACCCAGGGACTGAGCGCCGATGAGCGCCGTGAGCTCTGGACACTCAGTCAGGCGTTTGCCCGAAAATAATTTAGCACGCTGCCCGTTCTGATGGAGGGCGGCGTGGCTGTTTTAAGGCCGTGGGCGTTAAGCCAGGCCTGTACCACCAACGATTTATACACGCGGCTTAAGTGCCGATTACTGATGGGCAAAGCCCACGCCGCGACGAAGGCAGCGGCAAGAATTAAAGGCCTTCACTGCTATTGTTGGCTCGCTGCCGACCGACACCAATCTAATTAACAGAAGTGTGGATACCGTCTTATGGAGCAAAACCCGCAGTCACAGCTCAAGCTTCTTGTCACCCGTGGTAAGGAGCAAGGCTATCTGACCTATGCTGAGGTCAATGACCATCTGCCGGAAGATATCGTCGACTCCGATCAGATCGAAGACATCATCCAGATGATTAACGACATGGGTATTCAGGTGGTTGAAGAAGCCCCTGATGCCGACGATCTGATGCTGAACGAAAACAGCTCCGATACTGACGAAGATGCCGCGGAAGCTGCCGCTCAGGTGTTATCCAGCGTTGAATCTGAAATCGGGCGTACGACTGACCCGGTTCGCATGTACATGCGTGAAATGGGTACCGTTGAACTGCTGACGCGCGAAGGCGAAATCGACATCGCGAAGCGTATCGAAGACGGTATCAACCAGGTTCAGTGTTCCGTTGCCGAATACCCTGAAGCGATTACTTACCTGCTGGATCAGTACGACAAAGTTGAAGCAGGTGAATCACGCCTTTCCGATCTGATTACCGGTTTCGTCGATCCTAACGCAGAAGAAGATCTGGCCCCAACGGCTACGCACGTGGGCTCTGAGCTGTCTGAAGCCGATCGTAACGACGACGAAGATGAAGACGAAGACGAGGACGACAACTCCGAGGACGATAACTCCATCGATCCGGAACTGGCGCGCGAGAAGTTCTCCGATCTGCGCAAGCAGTACGAAACCACCCGCAGCGTGATCAAAAGCAAAGGTCGCAGCCATGCCGCCGCCGTTGCTGAAATCCAGAACCTCTCTGACGTCTTCAAACAGTTCCGCCTGGTACCGAAGCAGTTCGATTACCTGGTAGGCAGCATGCGCACCATGATGGAACGTGTCCGTACCCAGGAACGTCTGATCATGAAGCTCTGTATTGAGCTGTGCAAAATGCCGAAGAAAAACTTCATCACCCTGTTCACCGGCAACGAAACCAATGAGAGCTGGTTCAAAGCGGCGCTGGCGATGAACAAGCCGTGGTCTGAAAAGCTGCTGGAAGTGCAGGATGACGTTATGCGTTCCCTGCAGAAGCTGGCGCAGGTCGAAGAAGAGACCGGCCTGACCATTGAGCAGGTTAAAGATATCAACCGTCGCATGTCGATCGGTGAAGCCAAAGCGCGTCGCGCCAAGAAAGAGATGGTGGAAGCGAACCTGCGTCTGGTTATTTCAATTGCCAAGAAATACACCAACCGCGGTCTGCAGTTCCTCGACCTGATTCAGGAAGGTAACATCGGCCTGATGAAAGCGGTAGATAAGTTTGAATATCGCCGTGGTTACAAATTCTCGACCTATGCGACCTGGTGGATCCGTCAGGCGATTACCCGCTCTATCGCGGACCAGGCACGTACCATCCGTATTCCGGTGCATATGATTGAGACCATCAACAAGCTCAACCGTATTTCGCGCCAGATGCTGCAGGAGATGGGTCGCGAGCCGACGCCGGAAGAGCTGGCTGAACGCATGCTGATGCCAGAAGATAAAATTCGCAAAGTGCTGAAAATCGCTAAAGAGCCGATCTCGATGGAGACGCCGATTGGTGATGATGAAGATTCACATCTGGGCGATTTTATCGAAGACACCACGCTGGAGCTGCCGCTGGATTCTGCTACCTCAGAGAGCCTGCGTTCTGCCACCCATGACGTACTGGCTGGTCTGACCGCGCGTGAAGCGAAAGTGCTGCGCATGCGTTTCGGTATCGATATGAACACCGACCATACGCTGGAAGAAGTGGGCAAACAGTTTGACGTAACGCGTGAGCGTATTCGTCAGATTGAAGCGAAAGCCCTGCGTAAACTGCGCCATCCGAGCCGCTCGGAAGTGCTGCGTAGCTTCCTCGACGATTAAGTCCGACAAAAACCCCGGTTCGCCGGGGTTTTTTATGCCTGCTATTTATCCGCCCTGCTCTCCTCCGGATGCAGCTCCCGGTAAAGCTGATGATAGGCTTCGACCATCTCCTCCAGTGAGGCGCGATTAAGGCCGCTGGGATTCGGCAACACCCACACCTGGGTTTTCCCCATAAAGACGGGCTGCTTACCCCATTCCACTTTTCGCTGCTGAAAGGCATGACGAAACGCATCCTTACCCAAGATGGCGAGCGCGGCGGGCTGGTAATTCAGCACCTTTTCCATCAGGCGTCTGCCGCCCTCACGTAGTTCATCCGTGGCAAGCTGACTCGCCTGCACCGTGGGTCGCTCAACCAGCATGGTGATACCGCAGCCGGTTTCGGTTAAGCGCTGCTCCTCTTCCGGTTTCAACTGCTCCCGGGTGAACCCGGCCTGATGGATGACTTTCCAGAACCGGTTGCCGGGATGCGCAAAGTGAAAGCCCTGATGGGCGGTTGACTGGCCGGGATTAATGCCGCAGAACAGCACATCAAGCCCCGGAGTGATAATGTCGCGGATAGCGTGTTCACTCATGCCTTTCCCGCCCTGCTGTCGCTACGCTGTGGCGTAAGCGCTCTGCTGCTCTGCTTCTCCATAGAACGTCCTGTGCTCTCTGCCACGTAATCTCTGGCTAAGATAGTAGTGATTACGCTCAGTACATTCCAGCCTTCAGGACTCAGCGCGTTACGCTTTCGACGTGACAGAGGCAGCACACGACTGCTGCAGCCTGATGTCCAGTTTCGCTAAAGGCACGGCGTCGCATTTTCCACGCTGTTTTAAAACTTCGCTAACGCCGCTCGTCACTTTTGTTATAGAAATCAGCAGGTAAATCGCTGCTGTTTATTTCAGCAACCGATGGCGGAGTGCTGGATCGCCCTGAAGAGATACTTTATAATCCCCGCTCCGCTGGCCCCTTAGCTCAGTGGTTAGAGCAGGCGACTCATAATCGCTTGGTCGCTGGTTCAAACCCAGCAGGGGCCACCAAATTTTAGCTGTTAAATCAGCAGATTAGAGCCACCTTTCAGGGTGGCTTTTTTGTTTCTGCAAATTAATGCCCCCCTTTTTGTCCCCCCACATTTTTTATTTAACTTCACAATTGCATGTAAGAACGCCAAACTTAGTGAAACTGAAACACAGCTCTTCGAATCCGCATCCTGTAACCTCATCATTCCCCTGCTCGTTATCGAGCCTTGCTGAACTGTTACATTTTTTTGCTTAACTCTATCCGAGGAGTGTGGCCTCATCCGGCCTTTTCAGAAGGGTGATATCTTCAGGAAGAAATTCACTTCCTCCTTCTGTTTTGTCAGTTAATACCAGGCTTTCCCCCTCTAACTTTACGTCAACAACTGCAAATAAATATTTTTTACCCATAATAATTGCATAGACATATCCAACGCCCGAATTTCTAAAGGTTGTTTGTATCCTTTCAATAAGAAGTAATCAGTAATTTGTGGTGTTGCTCGAATGAAATTCCTGATAGCTGGAGTTGAAATTACTCCATCGAATTTACCATTATAAACATTCAAATCCATTGTTATTTGATCATCGTTTTCTAACCATTCATTTGCTGAAATTGAACCTTTATTGTCACTTTCAGTTGGTGATGGCCAAAAACCACTCATTGATGGCGTAGATAAATACCACTACTCAACCAGATTATAATTTTCTTAACTAAATCTGAGTCTACTGTCGAAATTGTAAAATAGCCCCAACAATAGATGATGATCAACGCGATAGGCATTGTGCTCTGTGAGGCGGATAAAGAGAGTAAGCAGGCCAGTGTTTATGTGACTCATTATCTTCAGCCTCAGGTGGCTCAGCGTGAACAGTCGCGCATGCTGCTGGCCGGCTCTGCAGATCAGCAGGTAATGACAAGTGGAGAGATGCTGCTGATACATGTTGGCCCAAACGAGGAGCCAGAAGATTATGATCGTTCGCTTTTTCACGTGACCTGGCGCGATCAGAGCAAAACCCTCGCTATCCTGCCACTGGGTTTTACCCTAAAACGCTGGGGGTACTGAAACTGGTTCAGTGCCAGCCCGACAGTTTTACTGCAGCCAATCTGCAGGTGTTGCAGCAGATTGCTGAGCGTATTGCGATTGCGGTAGATAATGCGCTCGCCTGTCAGCAGATTAAGAGCCTGAAAGAGAAGCTGCTGTATATTTTACAGGAGCAGGAGTTCGAGCGTGTCGGGGGAAACAGGCTGATCCCGGTGGATGTAAGATTGATCGCCGCCACCAATCGCGATCTTCGGCAGATGGTGGCAGACAGAACGTTCCGCGCGCCCTGGGGGCTGGCCTGCCAGCGAATTTCAGCACATCTGTAATAAGTCATCATGTATGACGCGCTGCTTTTTCTATTACACCGATGAATTCACAGAACATCGGATTAAATCTGACTGATTCCGTGAAGCTCTTCTGTTAACAGATGCCATGCTCCCTTTTTTCCGGTGATATTCATAGGGGACCGACAAGACGGCTGGTCCTATAACCTGACGGCGCCCTGTTTAAAAAAGAGACCCATAGCCTACTTATTATGCTTAATACTCCGGTTTATCCGCGGTGATAGCGGTTATGAATTATTGATACAGAAAAAGGCAAATCAAACTCTAAATAAAAACCCTGACATCAGACAGTTACTCAGATGAACAGGCAGCCATTTTAGCCAGATGACGATGAATCGACTTGATTATAAAATGTAAAAATAAAAAACAAATGATGCAAAATGAGGACAAATAAGTGATTCCAGTCATCAGAAAAAACTTTATTTATGCATAAAAAAATATATTGTTACATTCCGCAAAACAGATTATTACAGAGAGAAGATTTTTCCGTTATTCATCGTCAGGCCAGCCCGATAAAACTCAGTGAGCCGGGGTACAGTTTTAAAGATGATTCAATTCACCACGATTTTCAGTCAGGCAACGTTTCCCGCTGCAGGCATAGGCGGAAGGATTTCCGCAGTATGGTAAACGGTATTATTTAACAGGCCCTCTTTTCGTCCATGTAGCATTAGTCGCTTAAGGTATCGGCCTGGAGGTAAAGAACTCAGCGTAATGCAGTGGCGCGCTTTTAAAAGGCATCAGCTTCATAACGCGGGTATAACAGCAGTAAAGATGCTTTAACTAACCGAAAATACATTAAAAGGAATTGAAATATGCGTGATTTAACTCTGTGTGAAATTGAAACCGTAAGCGGTGGTGAATTTGTCTCTACCATTGAAGGGGCGCTTGAAGGGGCTATCTGGGGCTTTATCGAAGGTCTGGCAACCGGTGTCACGGTCGGTGGAAGTGCAAGCCGCAGTGCTGTATTCGGACCTATTGCTCAGCTCTGTGGTGCGGTTCTGGGCGGCGTCATTGGCCCGGCCGTATGCGTCATTATGGGTGCCTTGTGGGGAAAAGATGCTGTCGCCGCATACGCTGCTGACTTCCGCGTCAACTACGGTACCAGCGGTTCACAGTTGCTGGTATAACAGCACAGCCCGTTATCACCGATCAAATAAATGCTGACGTAAATCCTTACCCCTCCCGGATAAACTCAGCCTTTAAGTTTTGCCGTAGCGAATGGCAGAAATTGACCGCTAAAATAACGGACTTCAAAAATCCCCGCCCTTATGCTGGCATTCGTTGTGATCGAATCTATCGAAAACAAGCGCGTTAAACGCCGCTGATAATGATGCTGATTTAAGGGCGGGGGTGGCATGATGCCGATTAACGTTATCCCCGACACCCCGATCGCTGACAGCCGCGTTCAACACTCACCCAGAGCATACCTCACCTTTTGCGCATTAGCAGGCAGGATTGCTTACGCTCCCCAAAACTGTCCGCGCTTAGACATCTTTTTTTTAAAATAAATCTATTTCAGGGAGGTTGCTATTACCATTTTCTCCCTGCCGTTAATTTTAAATTATAAATATAAGGTTAAACAGAAAAAACCATAACGCATCAAACATGCTATAAACACTCACCTTCAAATGAAGACAACTTTACTTATTCGTTAACTAAACCATTAATAAAGTTCTATGTTAGCCTGACCTTCCTGAATCAAAATTAAAAATCAGGAGAAGGCGATTAATCAGTGCGCTCAGCTTAAGGGATAAGAATATTATGCGCCTCATATCTCTTATTCATTATCACTTTGCACGCTGATTACTCCGCACAGCAAAGAGAGCGTTCGGTCTGTTCAGAACTGCTCATTTATAACAAATCTGATAAGAGAGATAATATGAGAAAATTATTATTAAGCACCGCCATTATTGCCGCGATGGCGTCCGTCAGTTTTGCGGGTCAGGCTGCAGAATCTGCGACCCTTTCCATCACGGGTACCATCACTCCAGCCGCCTGTGGTGTGGCATTAAGCTCTGCAAGCATTGATCTTGGCACCATCGCCGCAGCGACACTGCTAAAGGACAGCAATGTTAAACAGGGCAACACCGTTACCCTGAATGTGGATTGTGAAGCGCCTGTCGCGATTGCCGTTCAGACCACAGATAACCGTGCGGCAAGTGCCATGACGCTGGCGAACATGTCTGAAGAGATGAAAGCAACCGTTTCAGGCTTATCAGATGCACACATTTTCGGCTTAGGGACAGATAGCGCCCAGGGACACGTGGGGGCGATGGCACTGGCGATTACCGACGCAACCGCCGACGGTGCAGCGAATACCAATGTGCTGACCAGTAGCGATAAAGCGGCATGGTCCCTCACTCATGTGACGGCTACAGCACCCGCAACGCTGACCAAAAACGGCTATTTTACCCTGGCGGCGGATGCCAATAGCACCACCCCGGCAGCCATGACTAAAGCCTCTTATTCCATTGCGTCAAGAATGATTCTGAAGAAAGCGGATGCCTACCCGAGCGGTGAAGAAGTGCCTATTGACGGTAACGTCACTTTCTCTGTGGTTTATCTGTAATTTTTCATGATTGTCAGCGAAGGCCGTCCGGCCTTCGCGTTTTAAATACAGGGTAAAAATAAAATGAAAATAATTCTCTCTGTTGCCATTCTCTTTTCCTTATCTGTATCCGGCGTATTTGCAGTCGGCATGAAGCCTGAAGTACCGGCTTTATTTCTTGATGACCAGAATCGTGAAGTGACGGTTAATGTACTGAACACAGACAGGGATACGGCGCTGCTGCACAGCAGCCTGCAGACAATTCCTGAAGACCCTGAAAACCGGCTGATTATTACCCCTCAACTGGTTCGTGTCGATGGAGGGAAAAACCAGCAGATCCGGGTGGTGTTAAAAGAGGGTGTCAGGCTGGATACCCAGAAGATGCAGCGAATTAATTTTGTCTCTATCCCGCAGGATGATGGTAAAAAGAATCGCGCCCGCATTCTCATTGGCCAGAATATTCCGGTCATTATTTCCCCCGCCAGCCTGCCGGTAAACACCGCGCCCTGGACAGGGCTGACCTTCCATCTTTCAGGTGCCTCTCTGCACATTGAAAATCCGACACCTTATATCGTCAGGCTCACCAGAGAGATTAATTTACTGCCCGGCAAAGGGTCGGTTGAACTGAAAAATTCCTACATTCTTCCGGGTGAAAAGTTTGATGTGGCTCTGCCTGCTGCCTCAGCGAATAAGGTGAAAGCCCTGCTTCTGCACCCCGTCACCCGATATGGAATTTTAACCGCCCCTTTTAATGTGCCGCTCTGAGTCCGTTCACCTTTATCCATGAAACAATTTCTGATACTCAGCCTTGTGGTCAGTTCAGCCTGTGTGCAGGCGGCAAACCGCTATGACAAAGAGATGCTCAAAGCGCTCGGCTACGACGCCAGTGCCGCTGAACTGCTTGATGCAGGCACGCACTTTCTGCCGGGGAAACAACCCGTCAATATTGTCGTTAACGGTCAAAGCAAAGGGGTGCATATCCTGACGTTTGATCAGGCCGGTAATCCCTGCTGGCCAGCCGATCTGCCAGAGAAGCTGGGGATCATCCCCGATCGTTTTCGTCAGGCAGAGGATGTGCGCTGCCTGCAGCTGCCATCCGACAGCCCGATTCTGCTGGAGCAGCAGGTTAATCGCAGCAGCCTGCTGCTCAAGGTCCCGGCAGGCGACCTGTCTGCGCATCCGCGCTTCTCCAGCGGGGGAAATGCGCTGGTGGTGAATTACGATGGCCGACGCTATCAGTACCAGACGCGCGCCGGACAAAACCACCACTCGCAGACGCTGACCTCCGAGATTGGGGGCAATATCAACAACTGGGTACTCCGCAGCGGGCAGAGCTATACCAGCCAGAATGAACACCACCAGCTGACCCGACTCTACAGTTATGCCCAGCGCTCCCTTCCCGGCTGGTCGTCGGTCGTGCAGATAGGTGAGATCACCGCGGGCGACACCCTGTTTTCCGGCATCAACCTGCTGGGCGCACAACTCATGCCAGAACGCAGTGCAGAAAATAGCGGAAACAGCGGCGTGTCGCTGAATCTGCTCTTCTCACAAGCCGGTACTGCCGAGGTCTGGCAGGCAGGCATCCTGCTGAAGACCTATCAGGTCACAGCAGGCATGAACACACTGGCTGACATCCCGGCGATCAATCAGTCCGATGATTTTGAGATCATCAGCCATGACCAGTCCGGTCATCGTCAGCAGCAGACGATCCCCTATATTCAGGCTCAGACCACGGTTTCTCTGGCGAATGCCGGACTCTCTCTGGCCGCCGGACGTCTGCGCCTGACCGATGAGTCGTTCCCGGTATTCGTCGGTTCCGCCGGACTTTATCAGAATGGTTTCATGGCCGTGACGGCAGGTGGGCTGATGAGCGAGCACTATCAGGCCGCCTCCTGGCGCACCACGCTGCGGCTGACAGAACGCCTTATCGCTTCCCTGACCCAGACCGCCTCGCAGGTGCAGGATTCGGCCGGGGAGCGAGGTAACATGCAGGGCCTCAATCATCAGATCAGCGTCAGCGCGGGCGTGACGCCGCGATTATCACTGACCTCTTCCGCCAGCTTTCGCAGCCGTGATTTCAGGGATCCCGGCAGTTCATGGCGCGCCGGAGACACCCGTCAGGAGAATGGACAGATCCGGTCACAGTACGCCGCGGGGATAAGCTATAGCCAGCCGCAGCTCGGCGTGCTCGCCTTTTCCGGCAGTCTGTCACAGAGCTGGCAGAATGCAGAAAGTCTGGGCTACATGTTCAGCTGGGGCCGCACCTTCGGAAAAGTGAACGTCAATCTCGGCATCCAGAAAAACCGGCTCATGCAGGATCAGCGCCACACTGATGACCATTACGTATACCTCAATTTCGCGGTTCCGCTCGGCAGCCGCAGCAGCGTGCGCAGCTGGGTTAATGACACCCGGGGGAAAACACGCGCCGGCATGGGTGTTGACAGCACCCTGAATGATAAATTTGCCTGGAGCGTCTCCGGGGAGAAAAGTCAGCGTGAGGATGCGTCAGTTGCGGGTTCCGCAACCTGGACCACCAAATACAGTCAGCTGAGCGGCGGCGTTTCGCATAATGAAAACAGCACCAGTTACAACGCGGGCGCGCGCGGCAGCGCCGTCCTGCATAGCGAGGGAGTGACCTTTTCGCCCCGCAAAACAGGCGATACCTTTGGCATTATTTCCCTCAACAGCCCCCAGCCTGACGTCAGTATCCACACCCCTGGCGGCGTGGTGTGGAGCGACCACACGGGTCATGCCATCACCTCCTGGACACCGTGGCAGAAGAATACCGTACAGATCGAAAACCAGAGCCTGCCTGACAATGTCCAGGTCATCAGCGGTATTGCAGACATCACGCCTTACCGCGGCGCGGTAGTGCCGGTGATTCTGCCCGCCTATACGGTTCGCCGGGCGCTGGTGAGCTTCCCGCCAGAGCAAAGTCCGGCACCGGGTGCCCCTGTCAAAAATGGCAAAGGTCATCTGATCGCCTTTGTGAATGAAGATGGCACGCTCTTTTTCGACGACCTGCCGGACGAGCCGTTATACAGCCTCGACCGCAATGGCAGCCAGTGTGCCATCGATATGCTTACGCCCTGGTATAACCAGCCCGGCACGCTTTATGCCTCACTTTCCGCGAGATGCGTCCCATGAAACAGCTCTCTGTTCTGCCTCTGCTGCTGGCTTTCAGTGGCCTTTTTGCCGCACTCCCTGCCCGTGCGGCGTGCGAAATTCAGCTCAGCGATCCACGGATTGATTACGGTGAAATGACACGGGGCGAGCTGCTCGGTCGCCCGGGCAATGCGCTGACTGCCGTCGAACTACGGATGGGTGACCCGCGAGAGTCAGAGATCACGGTCATCTGTGACCGCCCGACACCGCTAAAACTGATGTTCAGCGGGCCCGCGAAAGACGCCGACAGCTACCTGTTTGGCGAACAGGGCCGGGCGACACTGACCCTGCATGATGCGACGCTCGACGATCGTCCGGTCACGATCGAACGAGCCGGAACAGAGGCGGCAGCGATGGCGTTCAGCGCCGGTCTGCCTCTGCAGTTCCGCAAAGAGGGCCAGATCGCCTCCGGCAGCACGCTGCGTGCAAAAGTGACGATTGTCACCTGGCTGCCTGCCGATGCCACACGGGTCAGTGAGCGGAAACAGTGGCAGCTTAACGGCAGCTTTATCGTCAGCGATGAGGGTTAACGGCCGCTGAAAAATTATCTCGCGCCTTACCCTGTTTTCCCGCGCAAACCCCATGCTATCTTAAGGTTTTGATTTTTCAGTGGGCAAAATTGATGACTAAGTTGCGGGTAGGGATCGTGTTTGGCGGGAAATCGGCTGAGCATGAAGTGTCGTTGCAGTCGGCCAAAAATATCCTTGAGGCGATAGACAAAACCCGGTTTGACGTGGTGCTGCTGGGCATCGACAAACAGGGGCACTGGCGTCTTAACGATGCGTCCAACTTCTTACTGAACGCTGAGAATCCGTCACTGATCGCCCTGAATCGCGCGGCTGACGATGTGGCGCTGGTACCCGGTCATACTCAGCAGCAGGTTATCACCCGTCACAACGCACATCCGCTGTCGCAGATCGATGTCATCTTCCCTATCGTTCACGGCACGCTGGGTGAGGATGGCTCTCTGCAGGGCCTGCTGCGGATGGCTTCGTTACCTTTTGTCGGCTCCGACGTGCTCGGTTCTGCGGTCAGCATGGATAAAGATTTCACCAAACGCCTGTTACGCGATGCCGGTCTGAAGGTCGCCCCGTGGCTGAGCGTCACCCAGGCGCAGCGCGCCCAGCTGGATGCAGAGGCTGTCATTGCCCGCTTTGGCCTGCCGCTGTTTATCAAACCCGCCAATCAGGGTTCATCGGTCGGGGTCAGCAAAGTGGACAGCCCGGAGGAATTTGACGCCGCGCTGGCGCTTGCCTTCTCCTTTGACCGTAAAGTGCTGATTGAGCAGGGCATTAAAGGACGCGAAATTGAGTGCGCGGTGCTGGGCAACGATGCGCCCGAAGCCAGCCCCTGCGGCGAAGTGGTGGTGCATGATGCCTTCTACTCCTACGACACCAAATATATCTCGGAAAGCGGTGCGCAGACGGTGGTGCCCGCCGCCCTCTCCATGGAAACCAGCGATGCCATTCGTGAGGTTGCCATTAAAGCCTTCACGGCACTGGAGTGTTTTGGTATGGCGCGCGTCGATGTGTTTTTAACCGACGACGGCGAGATTATTGTCAACGAAGTGAATACCCTGCCCGGCTTCACCAATATCAGCATGTACCCGAAATTATGGCAGGCAGCCGGACTCAGCTATCAGGATCTGATCAGCCGCCTGATCGACCTGGCCATCGAGCGCCACCAGCAGGCCAGCACCCTGCAAAGCAGCGTCAGCTGAGTGCATCGGCGGCGTGGCGTCAGGCCACGTCGCTGGTGAAGGTACGGTAGTTAACCGGTGAAGTCTGGTTGCGGCCGTTGCGTTTCGACAGATAGAGGTTTTTATCTGCCGCTGAGATCAGCCGGTTGATGACGGGGGGCCACTCCGTCGCCTCAGCGGCGCTGCCATGCGCCAGTCCCAGACTGACGGTCACCGTCACGGTATTCCCCTGCAGCCAGAACTTCTCTTTCGCCATCGTCTGCCGGATATTCTCAGCCAGAAAATAGAGTCTCTCCGGGTTCTGATCGAACAGCACCACCACAAACTCCTCGCCGCCAAAACGGCAGATGCGTCCCGCTTTGCCCACCACCCGCTGCATCCGGCGCGCGATCTCTTCCAGCACGCTGTCGCCCGCGTCGTGACCGAAATTGTCGTTAATAGCTTTGAAGTAGTCGACATCCAGCAGGATAACGCCCGCTTTGCGTTCAGGGAAGATGGGTTCACTGCGCAGGCTTTCATAGAGACCGGAGCGCGACAGCAGCCGGGTCAGGAAGTCGTAATTCGCCCGTAGCGCCAGGCGCTGGTTAAGCTGACGGATCGCATCCATACTCGCGGCCACGATCAGCGGGCTGATGGAGATGGTCGCCACCCCCAGCCGGGCCGAGGTGAGATGGTTAAGCGGCAGCATCGCATCGCTGCCCTGAATGTTCATCACGCCGTGCGACACCAGGATAATTTCGGTAATGCCGGTCAGTAAAATCACCAGGCTGGTCAGCGGCATGGGCAACACCACCGCACACCAGATCAGCGCAGGAACCGGGAACGTCAGGCTACCCGCGCCACCCATCATCGCCCCGATTGTCAGCGAACCCGCCACGGCGATAACCGGGAGCAGCTTGCGGATGTGCAGAAACTGGCGGGGCGACAGCGACGACCAGTCGCGGGTCAGCAAAAACGGCAGCAGCATCAGCCCGGTGGAGAACTGCTCGCTGAACCAGTCAGCCCATGCCACCGCCAGCCCGGTATCAAAATCAGCCTGCTGCGCCAGCGCGCCCCAGCTGGCACAGGTGAACGCTGCCAGCAGGCAGGCCGGGAAGATTCGCAGCACGCTGGTAATCCGCTCACTGCCGGAATCGTGCTGAAGATGCCTGACCAGCAGCGTCACCGCCACCAGCACAAACAGCACATTCGCCACGTTGAGGGTTAACGCTGAGAACGCCCAGCCCGAAAACACGGTGTCGTTGAACACCATGGCGGCCAGGATAGCCAGGTAGTAGCGGCCCCGGTGCAGAAAGGGATTGCGGACGATGACGCCCGTCACGATCGCATTGACCGGCCAGAAGAGAGAGAGCTCTTTGGGAAAGCGCAGATGTCCGCCGATAAAACAAAACAGCAGCGTGATTAAAAACAGCAAAACTGCGTTCTTCTTTGCGTTGTGCTCTTCAAACAGCGGTGTGCGCATGCGTCCGGACCTTATCGCGGTGAGGCTGGCTCTCCACGCCAGCCTGAACAGGCGCGTGGTGTCAGAATGATTAAATCCTGAATGCCTTCAATGTCATCCTGCGATAAAACCCCACTTCATGGGCTAACTCAATAAAATGCCCCGGCGCCGGGTAAGCCAGCAGATGACAGCAGAAAACGGGGCTTTATTATGCCCCGCCGGTAAAAAAATCGGCTATCCGAGATATCCGATTTTTGCTCTTCTGCTGATGCTGCCGTTGCGCTTCGGGCTATTTTACGGCCACCGGCCACTGACTCAGGCGGATGCCGCGCTTGTCCGCGTTGTCGCCAAAATCTTTCAGCACCGCTTTCACATCGGGATCGATATATTCCGCATTGTCATTATCGATAATCACCACGCTGTTCTCCGGGATCTCATCCAGCAATCCCTGCAGCTTTGGGTTGTGCATAAACGTCAGGTTCTGCTGAAAGCGCAGGACGTAGTGATCGTCATAACGGGTGAGCTGCAGCGCGTTGCGATGGCTTTTATAGATGCTGTAGAGGATCTGCGTGGCGATACCGATGCCGATACCGACCAGCATCCCCAGCGTAATAATGCCGACGATGGTCGCCAGGAACGGCACATACTGCTGGGCCCCCATCCGGAACTGTTCGACAAAGAGTTTAGGGGTCGCCAGTTTATAGCCGGTGTAGAGCAGCACCGCGGCCAGGCTGGCCAGGGGAATGGCGTTCAGCATCTCACTGAACCACATGCCGCAGATCAGCAGCAACACACCGTGAATGAAGATGGAGAGCTTTGTCTGCGCCCCCGCGCTGACGTTGACCGAACTGCGCACGATCACCGCCGTTATCGGCATCGCGCCCAGAAAACCGGCGGTCAGATTACCGATGCCCTGAGCGAACATCTCTTTGTTGGGCGACGGCGCGGGCGTCTGCGGACGCAGCTTTTTCAGCGCTTCCTGACTCAGCAGGGTTTCCAGGCTGGCAACCAGAGCCAGCGTCACGGCGACGACCCAGACCTGCGGATTCTGCCAGGCCATCCAGTCAGGCGTTTCCAGCTCAGCCACCAGCGCAGAGACGCTGTCGAAGGCGGGCAGCGAGATGCGTGCCAGCCCCTGCGCCATCTCCGGGAACAGCCTTCCGCCTGCCACCGTAGCGACGCAGCCGACCAGCACCGCAATCAACGGTCCGGGGATCCAGGCCAGCGCCTTAATGCGTTTGATCGGGGCGGTTGTCCAGAGGCATAAAATGGCTAAACCGACCGCCGCCACGACAATCGACGGCAGTGAGAAGGTCATCTGCCCATTCACCAGCGAAACCAGCTCCGCATCGCCCGCCGCGCCCAGCGCCACCGGGATCTGCTGCATGATCAGCAGCAGGCCAATCGCCGCCAGCATGCCTTTAATCACACTGCCCGGCACCAGCGAGATAAACCGTCCGGCGCGCAACAGACCCAACAGGCACTGCAATGCCCCGGCAATAATCAGCGCGGTGAGGAAGGCGGAGAAGCTGCCCAGCGTCGCCATCGAGGCGACAACGATAGTGACCAGACCCGCCGCCGGACCGCTGACGGCAAAGCGGGAGGGACTTAACGAGGTGACGACCAGACCGCCAATCACCCCGGTCAGCAGACCGGCAAACGGCGGCAGCCCGCTGGCCTGAGCGATACCCAGACAGAGCGGTAAAGCCACCAGGAAAACCACCAGACCCGCCGGGATGTCGCGGCGCAGGGTATCAGAATTCATCATGAAGGCTCCTCTGAAGATTGATGAATCAGCTCTTTGAGATGGCCGGAGCGCAGGTCATAAACACAACCAAACACCTCCAGTTCCTGGCCCGATTGCCAGATTTGCCTGACCGGCTCAGACTTCACCAGCCTGGCGAATTGCGCTTTAACGTTGGCTTCAACTAGCCGATCGCGTTGTTCATCGGGGGTGGCGTCTGCTGGCCCTTCCTCGGCCAGCCCCTGCTGAATGTCATCACGTAGCCGCTGAATACGCCTTCCCAGTGCGGTGTCCTGCCCTTCCAGCACGCTGCCTGGCAGGTTCTGTGCGGCTTCAACCCCGCCGCAGCCGTAATGGCCGCTGAGCACGATGCGTTTCACGTTGAGAAAGAAGAGCGCGTATTGCAGCACGCTCAGCAGATTGTCATCCTCCTCCAGCACCATGTTGGCGATATTGCGATGCACAAAGAGTTCGCCTGGGTGGGAGCCGGTCAGCACTTCGGCCGGAACACGGCTGTCTGAACAGCCAATCCAGAGCGAGTGCGGTTTTTGCTGATGAAGGGATTTTTTGAAATAGTCTGGATTACGCTGGCGGCGCTGTAATGCCCAACTGCGATTTTTCGCTAATAAGGGTTTAAGTGTCGTCACATTCATCTTCTCTCTACTACCGGGATGTCGCATCCTGGCTGATCACAAAGTGTATCGGCTCACAAATAGCGTGAGAGCCGCCAGGTAAATAAGAACAAGGTCACAGAAAAAGGTTATAGACGTTAACCATTACCAATGCACGAGCAATATTTCACAACACTTTAACATGGCGTGATTTGTCAATTAAACGTCAGCAAAAGTCAGAGGAAAGTAAATTTAATTCAGCAGGAGAAAAATGAGGACACATAAACAGCGCAGATTAAGACAAGATATATCAGGCAATTAAAAACTATAAAATAAAAGGCTTAATTTATTGCTGACAAATAAATACAAACACTAACCGCATGGCTTTTTCTCACCCTGCCCGTTCGCCCCACTTTTACCAGGATTACTCTTAATTAAAAAATTAACCATTAGCACAATCGACCATCTTAATAGCAGAGAGCCAGTTAAATACGCCTGCTTTGAGATAAGAATAAAGCGAGAGATGATTAATTTAATTCGCAGCAAAATAGTGACAGCGGAAAGTAAATCAGGACCAGAATTAAACAGAGCCTGAACATGTCAGGCTCTTTTTCTTGACGAATTATTTACCGTTCCAGCTTTGCAGGCGCGATTCCCGCACGGAGAGCTGCTGTTCCGGCGTCAGCTTATTGTAATTCTCCGCCATCCCGCTCTCCCAGTCGCCGTAAAGCGGGTTCGGCAGCACGATGAACTGCGTGCCAAACTGCTGATGATTGAGATTCACAAAATCGCGACGCTGCTGATTGCCCTGATGCCAGGTCGCCCCGCCGAAATCGTTGAGGTTATCGCCCACGTAGAGCACCACGTTGTAGCCCGCATTTTTGATGGCATCGAAACGCGCCTGCTTGTTGGAGCTGTCGGTATTCAGACGCACCGTTTTTTCACTGACGTCAGGAAAACCGAGCTGCTGCATATTCGCCACCGTGGCGGCGTAATCTTTCTGATCGCGATTCGACACGTAGAACAGCGTGCCGCCGTTCTGGGTGACGTGGCGTGCAAACTCAACCGCGCCGGGCACTGCTTTCGCCTGTCGCGCCTGGGTCCAGGCTGACCAGCTCTTGCTGCTGAACGGCTGACCGTTTTTCGCCTGCCAGGCGCTGTAGGCGCTGTTATCCAGCATGGTTTCGTCCAGATCGACAATTACGGCTTTCGGTTTGCCGGTCAGCGACGGCGCCTGATCGAACGCCATGCGTGCGGTGTTAAACGCCTGCCAGGTCAGCGCCTGATATTCGCCGGACTGCTGGAACCAGTTGACTGCCAGCACCGACTGCTGCCCGAGCTGCTGCTGAGCGGTCTGATGTGACGAGGAGGCACAGCCGGTCAGCAGCAGGGCAACCAGTCCGGAGGCGGCAAGTTTTGCGGAGGTTTTCATCATTTCATCCTTAAGGTGAGAAAGGGCTGAGGAGACGCTTCAAAAATGTAGCAGTTAACGTAAGCTGTTGGCAGCCCAATGCACGCTGTTATCACAGGAGATTCCTATGGCCGTTATCCCGCGCTCGCCGTTGCTCGACTCGCTGGACTGGGTCGATTATGCCTTTCAGCCCGCCGGTGAGCCACCGCCCGCCGACGGCGCCTGGGGGCATCAGCGCCACAGTGCCACGGTCGTCTTCGACGTCGAAAACACCCCATCCAAAAGCTGCGAGTCGGATGGCATTATCAGCAGCGGGACGCGCCCGGTGGCGGTGTATACCGCTGACTGCCTGCCGGTGCTGATCGCCGATCCTCAGCAGCGCATCGTGGCGGCGGTGCATGCCGGACTGAAAGGCACGCTGGCGGGCGTGCTGATCCGCGCCGTGGAAAAACTGTGCGAACAGGGCAGCGCGCCAGAGAATCTGCTGGTGGCGATCGGCCCGGCACTCGGCCCCTGCTGTTATGAGCTGGCCGAGCCTCAGCTGGCGGAGATCGCCCGGAATCCGGCGCTGGCCCGCGGGCTGCGCTGGCACAGGCAGCAGCCGGTCAATGGTGAGGCTCAGCGCCCGCAGGCGACGGCACGTCAGCAGGGTGTCTGGTTCGATCTGCCGGCGCTGGCGACGCAGATGCTGGTCGATGCGGGCGTTCCGGCTGCGCAGATCGATAATGTCGGCGTCTGCACCTACTGCATGGCCGAGAGCGGTTCAAGCTACCGCTTCAACACCCATACGGGCAGCGGCTATCACTCCCGCTACTCCTGGATCCGGCGGCGATAATCGCGCCCGCCCTGAAAATCGGCCACGGCGGACGCACGGCCTGTCGCGGCTGATGTTGATTTCACTCACACCCTGACACTCTTTCACTTTTTTTTAACACAGAAATGGCTAGAGTTAACTCATCCGACCACTTTATCGTGAGTGATGATCATGGCCGTTCATTCCGACTATCCCGCGCTGTTCAGGCCGCTGGACCTGGGTTTTACCCGACTGAAAAACCGTTTCCTGATGGGCTCCATGCACACCGGCCTGGAAGAGCACCCGGATGGCGCAGCCCGGCTGGCGGCTTTCTATGGCGAGCGCGCGCGCGAAGGCGTCGCGCTGATTGTCACCGGCGGCATTGCCCCTAATGCGCAGGGTGTTACCACCGCCCACGGCGCGATGCTGACAGAGGAGGCGCAGTGTCACTGGCACCGGCAGATTACCGATGCCGTTCATCAGCATCAGGGCAAAATCGCCCTGCAGATCCTGCATACCGGCCGTTACAGCTATCAGCCCGATCTGGTCGCGCCCTCTGCACTTCAGGCACCGATCAATCCGTTTACACCCCAGGCGATGAGCGAGGCGGCGATTGAACAGACTATTGATGACTTTGCGCGCTGCGCCCGCCTGGCCCGCCAGGCCGGCTACGACGGCGTGGAGATCATGGGCTCTGAAGGCTACCTGATTAATCAGTTCCTGGTGAAGCACACCAACCAGCGCAGCGACCGCTGGGGCGGCGACTTCCGCCAGCGAATGCAGTTTGCCCTGGCGGTCACCCGCGCGGTGCGTGCCGCCACCGGCGACCGTTTTATCATTATCTTCCGGCTGTCGATGCTCGATCTGATCAAAGAGGGCAGCACGCTGGAAGAGACGCTGCTGCTGGCGGGCGAGCTGGAGCAGTGTGGGGTCACGCTGTTCAATACCGGTATCGGCTGGCATGAAGCGCGCATCCCGACCATCGCCACCTGCGTGCCGCGCGCGGCCTTTGCCTGGGTCACGCAGCGCCTGCGTGCTCACGTGTCGGTGCCGGTCATCGCCACTAACCGCATCAACCACCCCGCCGTCGCCGAAGAGCTGCTGCAGTCAGGCTGCGCCGATATGGTGTCGATGGCGCGCCCTTTCCTCGCCGATGCCGCCTTTGTCAGCAAAGCGCAGCGCGGCGAACCGGACAGCATTAACACCTGCATCGCCTGTAATCAGGCCTGCCTCGACCAGGTGTTCGCCGGAAAGATCACCTCCTGCCTGGTCAATCCGCGCGCCTGCCACGAGTCGCTGATGCCGGTTATCCCCAGTCGCGCTCCGCGCAGGCTGGCGGTGGTCGGGGGTGGCCCGGCCGGAATGGCCTTTGCCCTGCAGGCGGCCGGGCGCGGACATCAGGTGACGCTGTATGAAGCCGCCGCCGATATCGGCGGCCAGTTCAATATTGCCCGGCTGATCCCCGGCAAAGCGGAGTTCAGTGAAACCCTGCGCTATTTCCGCCACCAGCTGGCGGCCGCCGGGGTGACGGTCAGGACCGGCTGCCGGGTCACGGCCGAGGGGCTGGGTGATGCCGATGAGGTGGTGCTGGCCACCGGCATTCAGCCACGCACGCCGGATATTCCGGGCATCGATCACCCCAGCGTCCTGAGCTACCTTGAGGTGCTGCGCGATGGGCGTCCGGTAGGGAAACGGGTGGCGATTATCGGAGCCGGTGGCATCGGTTTTGATGTGGCGGAGTTTCTGTCGCAGCCTTCGCATGACGCGGATCGCGCGGCCTTTTACGCTGAGTGGGGTATCGATCAGAGCCTGACGCAGCGCGGCGGTGTGGTGGCCCCCGAGCCGCCCGCCGCATTACGGCAGATCTGGCTGCTGCAGCGCCGCACAGGCAAACCCGGCGCCGGGCTGGCAAAAACCACCGGCTGGATCCACCGGGCCAGTCTGCAGGCGCGCGGCGTGGAGATGTGGGGCGGTGTGGAGTATCTGGCGATTGACGATCGCGGGCTGCACCTGCGGCGCAACGGTGAAACCCTGCTGCTGGCGGTCGATAATGTGATTATCTGCGCCGGACAGGAGCCGCAGCGCGAACTGGAAGCGGCGCTGCGTGCACGGGGACAGAAGGTGACGGTGATCGGCGGTGCCGATGTGGCGCAGGAACTGGATGCGCGCCGCGCCATCGCACAGGCGACCGCGCTGGCGCTGCGTGTCTGACTAGCGCATTTTTACCGCGCGCAGCACCACGAACTTCTGGTTAGAGGCGACCAGCGTGCAGTTGCCGAACAGCTTTTTCAGCTTCTGGTGATAGTCGAGGTGGCGGTTGCCGACGATGCGCAATTCGCCGCCATATTGCAGACAGCGTTTGGCATCACGGAACATCTGCCACGCCAGGTGATCGGTGACGGCGTGCTGCTGGTGAAACGGCGGGTTGCACAGCACCGCGTGCAGCCGGTCCGAGGGATAGCCGCTCAGCACGTTGTTGACCAGGAACTGACAGCGTGACAGATCCTCCGGACGGTTCACTTCCACGTTAAGCTGGCTGGAGGCGACCGCCATGTAGGACTCATCCAGAAAATGCACCTCAGCCTGCGGGTTCTGTGCCAGCGCCATCAGCCCCACCACGCCGTTACCGCAGCCCAGATCGACAATCTCGCCTTCGATATTTTCCGGCAGATGCTGCACAAACAGGCGTGCGCCGATATCCAGCGAGCTGCGTGAGAAAACGTTGGCGTAGTTGTGGATCTGATAAGGGATGCCATCCAGCGGCCAGACCTGCGTGGGACTGGCTTCGCGCAGGGCAGGCTGGCTGAACTGACTGAAGATCAGCCGCGCTTTTTTCCACGCCAGCGAGGTTTTCGTCTCGCCGATGATCTGTTCAAACAGCTGCAGGGTGGAGTTATGGATCTCTTTGGCGCGGGCTGCCGCCAGAATCACCGTCTCCGGGGTCACCACTTCACGAATCGCGCGCAGCTGATGCTCCAGCAGCGCCAGCGTCTTCGGCACTTTAATCAGCACCGCCGCCGGGGAAGCAGGCAGCGCCGCCAGGCTGTCAATAAAGTGGACGTCGCTGTCATCCATCCCGTTGAAAGAGAGGTTCTGCCGGGCGGCCTGCTGGCTTAGCCAGGAGTCGCTGACGTGCCAGACGGGACGCGGATTGAGACCACAGGTTAAGGCACCAAAACTGTCGTTGAATACCAGCACCGGCCCCTCTGGCAGCGCCTGCTGTAACAGATACTCATCAGCCGCATCCCAGGCTTGTAATGGACTTTCGTCACGCATCTGCGGGAAGCGATGCAGGATCAGTGTGCGATCGTTCAGTTCAAGTTGGCTCATGAATTCTCCGGCGTGGTACACTTTGATTAATTTTCGCCCCGATAAAAAGGGCGCGCAGTATACTCTTTTTCGCCTGGAATCCCTAATGTCCTCACTCATCTACCTTCAGGGTTATCCTGCTCCCCTTCTTGAACAGGTGCAGACCCTGATTACCCATCAGCGCTTAGGCGCGTTTCTGCAGGAGCGCTATCCCGATACCCACGATGTCGTGAGCGACAAGGCGCTGTATGACTACACCCAGGCGCTGAAAAACCGCTTTATGCGCAACGCGCCGCCGATCAGTAAGGTGGTGTGGGACAACAAAATTAAAGTGATGAAGCATGCGCTGGGGCTGCACACCGCTATCTCGCGCGTGCAGGGCGGCAAACTGCGGGCAAAAGCGGAAATCCGTATCTCCACCTTTTTCCGCCTCGCGCCGGAGCCTTTTCTGCGCATGATCGTGGTGCATGAGCTGGCTCACCTGAAAGAGAAAGATCACGATAAGGCGTTTTACCAGCTCTGCTGCCATATGGAGCCGGATTACCACCAGCTCGAATTTGATGCGCGGCTCTGGATGACCGACCAGGCGATGCGCGGCAACGCGGCTTAAAGAAACTCCTGCGCTTTCTGGATCAGACTGGTTTTGGTCAGCGCGCCCTGAAAATGGCGCTCAGCGGGGTTGTTCAGCACCGGCAACCGCTCCAGCGTGACGGCGGCAAAGGCTTCCCACCCTTCACGCATGCTCTGGTTCTGATAGATCACCGGGAAATCCTGATCCATCACGCACTGCACCGGCGATTCGAGGGTGATCTCCTGCGCCAGCACCCGGCGTGAAATCTCATGAATGGAGACCACGCCGAGGAAAGCCCCCCCGGCGTTGATCACATAGACGTAGCGTTCGCGCTTCAGCGAACTGACCGCCAGCGCCTGCCCCACCGACGCTTCCGGCTGCAACGCCGCGCCGGGAATAATCAGCTCGGCAATGCGCATGTTATCGAAATCATATTTCGCTTCTGAACGGGTGAAGTGATGGCTTACTACCGGGTAGGTGCTGGCCGATTGCAGCCGATAGACCACCATGGAGGCCAGCACCGTGGCGATCATCAGCGGAAACAGCAGGCTGCTGTTGAGGGTCATCTCCAGCACCATCAGCATCGCCATCAGCGGGGCCTGGCTGACCGCCGCCAGCACCGCCGCCATGCCAATAGCGGCATAGAGCAGCACATTGCCGAGCGGCAGATGCAGCATCGCCCCCAGCGTCGCCAGGATCACGCCGAGCAGCGCGCCAATCAGCAGTGACGGCGTAAACAGCCCGCCGACCGCATTCGAGCCCACCGAGAGGCTGGTGGCAACGGTTTTCAGCAGCAGCAGAAGCAGCAGGCCCGGCAGCAGATAGTGGCCCGCCATCACCTTCACTATCACTTCGTAGCCGTTGCCGAGGATATCGGTTGAGAGCAGTGCCAGTAAGCCCACGGCCACTCCGCCTGCACCGAGGCGCAGCGGCAGGGAGGCGACCCGGCTGAACAGCGCTTTACTGCGGGCAATGCACTTAATCAGCAGCCAGCCCGCCAGCCCGGCGCACAAACCAATCAGCACCGTCATCAGCAGGCTGCTGAGATCCATGGCAAAGTTTGCCTCCGCCAGCGGGTAGAGCGCGCTGCGAAAGCCCAGCGTCCACATGGTCATCACCGCCGTGGCGGAGGCGATAATCAGCGGGATCAGCCGCTGCAGGGCGGAGATGCCGAAGGCGATTTCGGCGACGAAGATCGCCGAAGCCAGCGGCGCATGGTAGACCGAAGAGAGCCCCGCCGCCGCCGCCATCGCCACCACGTCACTGTTTTTCAGATTAAGCGAGGCGGGCAGCAGGCGACCAATCGCGCTGCCGCACAGCGCCGAAAGCTGCACCATCGGCCCCTCTTTCCCTATCGACGCGCCGCTGCCGATACTGGCGATGGAGGACAAGGCGCGGAACAGTGAGGTTCGGGTCGGCACCGCATCGAGCCGGGCATTGATCACCTCAAGATAGTCGGTTTTCACCGTCTGCTGCTGCTCAATGGCGACCGCATAACGCAGAAAAAAGCCCGCCAGCACACCACCAGCCCCCACCAGCAGCGGCCAGAAAATCCACGGCCAGAGCGGCAGTAACCCGCTAATCTCCCCGCTGCGGGCAAACAGCAGATGGTTGATCAGTTCAATCACGCCGCGAAAAGCCAGCGTCACCAGCGATGCGGCACACCCGACCGGAATGGCGATCAGCAGTGTGGTCCAGTTTAATGCGTGCTTACTTGCTTTCACCTGCGCTCCCTGGTTGGTGCCTGACATTCATCGCTCCCGCATAGTATTGGAATCGGGATCGCAGGATCAATCCCTGCCCGCCCCTCCCCATTGCACCGCGCCGGAGAGATGTTACTCTGCCGCTTTACCGCTGCCGGAGAGAAAACGTGATTCGTTTTGCCATTGTGGGAACAAACTGGATAACACGCCAGTTTATTGATGCCGCGCATGAAACCGGCGGGATGCAACTCTGTGCGGTCTATTCGCGCAGTCAGCAGCAGGCGGACGCCTTTATCGCCGACTATCCCTGCCAGGCAACCTTTACCTCGCTGGAGGCCCTGGCCGCCAGCCCGGCGATCGATGCGGTCTATCTTGCCAGCCCTAACGCCCTGCACTGCCAGCAGGCACTGCTGTTTATGTCGCACGGCAAGCATGTCATCTGTGAAAAGCCGCTGGCTTCCAATCTGGCCGAGGCGGAGCAGATGATCGCCTGCGCCCGGGAACATCAGGTGGTGCTGTTTGAGGCGTTCAAAACGGCCAGCCTGCCCAATTTCCTGCATTTAAAAGCGGCGCTGCCCGCCGTGGGGCGGATGCGGAAAGCCCTGCTGAGTTACTGTCAGTATTCATCGCGCTACCCGCGCTATCTCAATGGTGAAAACCCCAACACCTTTGATCCGCGCTGGTCGAACGGCTCAATCATGGATATCGGTTATTACTGCCTGGCCTCGGCGGTGGCACTGTGGGGCGCGCCGCAGCGGGTGCAGGCCAGCGCCACGCTGCTTGAGAGTGGTGTGGACGGACATGGGGTGGTGGTGCTCGACTACGGCGATTTTGACGTGACGATTCTGCACTCGAAAGTCAGTGACTCCAGCCTGCCCAGCGAGATTCAGGGAGAAGCCGGATCGCTGCTTATTGAGAAGTTATCGGAGTGTCAGCAGCTGACCTTTATGCCCCGCGGCGGAGAAAAGCAGGTGTTAAGTCAGCCGCAGCATAGCAACACGATGCGTTATGAGGCGGCCGAATTTGCCCGGCTGGTGGCGCAGCGTCAGGTGGCGCATCCCGGGCTTGCGATCTCACGCACCACGGCGGCACTGCTGACTGAAATCCGTCGACAGACCGGTGTTATCTTCCCGGCCGATCGGGCGGTTGTGTAAATATTTCTAAATATGTCTGCGAGCTGTTGCTTCCTGGGCGGTGAAACCGTAACGTAGCTTTCTGCAAAGGGGAGTAACTTGTAATCTGATTGATCGTCACTACGTTGCGCAAGCATCCGGTCGTCAGGCAACCCGGAATCGATTTCTGTGTTGTAAGTGAGACCTTGCCGGAAGGCGAGGTTTGCTTACACAAAAATAAGCGGCTGATGTCTTCTGACTTCAGCCGTTTTTTTTATTTTTCAGACAGGATACGAATATGCAAACTGTGGGGACACCTTTACTCTGGGGCAGCTTTGCGGTTGTGGTGCTTATCATGCTGGCTATCGACCTGCTGTTGCAGGGACGCCGCGGCGCGCAGACCATGTCTTTTAAACAGGCGGCAATCTGGTCGCTGATCTGGGTTTCCGTCTCACTGCTGTTCAGCGCCGCTTTCTGGTGGTATCTGGAAGGCAGCGCAGGACGCGAAGTGGCTAACACCCAGACACTCGCCTTCCTGACCGGTTATGTGCTGGAAAAAGCACTGGCGGTGGATAACGTCTTTGTCTGGCTGATGCTCTTCAGCTACTTCTCTATTCCGGCCAACCTGCAGCGTCGCGTGCTGATCTACGGTGTATTAGGCGCTATCGTGCTGCGTACCATCATGATCTTCGCCGGTAGCTGGCTGGTGACCCAGTTCAGCTGGATCCTCTATGTGTTCGGTGCCTTCCTGCTGTTTACCGGGGTGAAAATGGCGCTGGCGAAAGAGGATGATGGCGCAGTAGGCGACAAGCCGGTGGTGCGCTGGCTGCGTAAGCATCTGCGCATGACGGACGATCTCGACGGTGAGAAGTTCTTTACCCGCAAAAACGGCGTGCTGTTTGCGACACCGCTGCTGCTGGTGCTGATCATGGTGGAGCTGAGCGACGTGATCTTTGCGGTCGACAGTATTCCGGCGATCTTTGCCGTCACCACCGACCCGTTCATCGTCCTGACCTCCAACCTGTTTGCCATTCTGGGTCTGCGTGCCATGTACTTCCTGCTGGCGAACGTGGCAGAGCGCTTCTCGATGCTGAAGTATGGCCTGGCGATTGTGCTGGTGTTCATCGGCTTTAAGATGCTGATTGTCGACCTCTACCACATCCCGGTCGGCATCTCGCTGAGTGTGGTCGGTCTCATTCTGGCATCAACCCTGCTGATTAATGCCTGGGTTAACCGCAAAAGAGACCAGAAAAAGCTCGCACCATAATTACCTGCGGGGGCAGCGGATGCCCCTGTTTTATTTTGTGGCAGCCTGCCGCGCCATTTCATCCCTCTGTCACACTTCCACTATTCAGCATAATAAAAATCTGACGCGCTCCACAGCGGCAGAACTTTCTCTTTTCTCGTCCGATCTTTTCCTTATACTCCGCCGGGCAAACCGTTTTAGCCGATGCAAAACATCGCGCCTGAAACTACATTCGCGACAAAATATAGAAACTATTATGCAGAAAACTCTCTCCGCACGTCTGGGTACGCTACTCGCCGGTAGCCTGGTGAAGCAAATCATGATTGGGCTGGTCGCCGGTGTCGCGCTCGCCTGGATCTCACACGATGCCGCGTTAGCGGTCGGCCTGCTGGGCGAACTGTTTGTCAGTGCGCTGAAAGCGGTGGCCCCCTTACTGGTTCTGGTGCTGGTCATCGCCTCGATTGCGAACCACCAGCAGGGCCAGAAAACCAATATCCGGCCGATTATCATGCTCTACCTGCTGAGCACCTTTTTCGCGGCAGTGGTCGCGGTGCTGTTCAGCCATCTGATCCCGCAGACGCTGACGCTGGCGGTCGGGAGTACCGAAATCGTTCCCCCTTCCGGCATCACCGAAGTCCTGCACGGGCTGCTGATGAGCATGGTGTCGAATCCGATCACCGCGCTGATGCAGGCGAACTATATCGGTATTCTGGTGTGGGCGATTGGTCTGGGTCTGGCGTTCCGTCACAGCAGTGACACCACCCGCGCCTTTCTTAATGACGCGTCCGAAGCCGTGACCTGGCTGGTGCGCTGCGTCATCCGCTGTGCGCCTGTCGGTATTTTCGGTCTGGTGGCGTCAATTCTGGCCTCCACCGGCTTTGGTGCGCTGTGGCAGTATGCGCATCTGCTGGCGCTGCTGCTGGGCTGTATGGTGCTGATGGCACTGGTGGTTAACCCGCTGCTGGTGTTCTGGAAGATCCGCCGTAACCCTTATCCGCTGGTCTTCACCTGCCTGCGCGAAAGTGGCGTCACCGCCTTCTTTACCCGCAGTTCTGCCGCCAACATTCCGGTGAATATGGCGCTGGCGAAACGTCTGAAGCTGGATGAGGATACCTATTCGGTGTCGATTCCGCTGGGCGCGACCATCAGTATGGCGGGCGCGTCAATCACCATTACCGTGCTGACGCTGGCGGCGGTGCATACGCTGGGGATCAGCATTGATGTGCCGACTGCCATTCTGCTGAGTCTGGTGGCCTCCCTCTGTGCCTGTGGCGCATCGGGTGTGGCGGGCGGTTCGCTGCTACTCATCCCGGTGGCCTGCAACATGTTTGGTATTCCGAATGACCTGGCGATGCAGGTGGTGGCTGTCGGCTTTATTATCGGCGTCCTGCAGGATTCGGCAGAAACCGCGCTGAACTCGTCAACGGATATTCTGTTTACCGCCGCTGTCTGTCAGGCAGAAGCGGAGCGCGAAACCAGCCGGGCTTAAGATCGTTATCACCGTCGGTTAATCCTCTGCCCTTCGCGAATGGCAGAGTCCGATCGCAAAGTCGCTTTACGCATCCCTGCTCGCTCGGCCCGCGCCTTCCCTGGCGCGGGACGCTTTGCTCTTCGGACTCAGCCATCCGCTCTCTGAGCTTTTGAGCGTTCTGAACGATCAGGATCGCTTGTTGATTTCAGAGCGTCACCCCGCTTTTGAAAATCGCCAGCTCGCGGAAGTCGTTCTTTTCGTTGTTGGTGGGCTGACCGCTGGCAATCGCCACGATGGTATCGACAAAATCTTCCAGCATCGCCTCCATGCTCATTCCCTCAATCAGCCGTCCGGCATTAAAGTCGATCCAGTGCGGTTTTTTCTCCGCCAGCGGCGTATTCGTCGCCAGCTTCACCGTAGGCACAAACCCCCCATAGGGCGTGCCGCGTCCGGTACTGAACAGCACCATGTGGCATCCGGCACCCGCCAGGGCGCTGGTGGCGACCGCATCGTTGCCCGGTGCACTCAGCAGATTCAGCCCCGGTGTGGTTAACCGCTCGCCATATTTCAGGACATCGACCACCTGGCTCTGCCCCGCTTTCTGGGTGCACCCCAGCGACTTCTCCTCCAGCGTAGTAATGCCACCCGCCTTGTTGCCCGGCGAGGGATTCTCATAGATCGGCTGCTGGTGATCGATAAAGTACTGCTTGAAGTCGTTGATCATCGCGACCGTTTTAGTGAAGGTCTCCTCGTCGCGACAGCGGCTCATCAGAATCCGTTCTGCGCCAAACATCTCCGGCACCTCGGTCAGCACGGTGGTGCCGCCGTTGGCGATCATCTGGTCGGAGAAACGTCCCAGCAGCGGGTTGGCCGTGATGCCGGAGAAGCCGTCCGAGCCGCCGCACTCCAGCCCGAACTTCAGCTCGCTGAGCCTGCCCGGTTCACGCCGATCGTGACGCATCTTCTGATAGAGCGCATGCAGACGTTCCAGTCCGGCTTCCACCTCATCGTCATGCTGCTGACACACCATAAATTCCACCCGATCACTTTCAAAAGCACCGAGGGTGTCACGGAAGACATCGACCTGATTGTTCTCACACCCCAGACCAATCACCAGCACCGCGCCCGCGTTGGGATGCCGCACCATGTTTTGCAGCATGGTGCGGGTGTTGTCGTGATCCTGCCCCAGCTGCGAGCAGCCAAAGGTGTGGCTGAACAGGAACGCGCCATCAATATCTTCCGCCTGCTGCGTCTCCTGCAGGAAACGCTGCAGGATCTGACGCGCAATGCCGTTGACGCAGCCGACGGTGGGCAGGATCCACAGCTCGTTGCGGATGCCGACCTCGCCACTGGCGCGCCGGTAGATCTGCACCTCCCGATCGCCACGCTGCGGCGGCAGCGTCACGAAGTCGGGCTGATAAGCATAGTGGTCCAGATCGCTGAGATTGGTGCGGGCATTCTGTGAATGAATCAGCTCTCCGGCCGCCACCGGCTGCGTGGCATGGCCAATCGGCAGGCCATATTTGATCACTGGCTCATTCTGCCCGACAGGCTGCAGGGCAAATTTATGCCCGCGCCCGACGGCCTGATGCAGCACCACACGCTGTGGTGGCAGCTCAACCGTCGCGCCCGCGTCTAAGTCACGTAACGCCACGGCGACATTGTCGCGGGGATCGATTTTAATTGCGTCTTGCATCGCATGACCTCAGTTGACTCAGCGCCTCACGAACGCCGTGGACGGTAATGTTTTGCAGGTGCCGGGTAACCGTCTCAGCCAGCCCGGGCTGACGGGTTAAATCTTCGCCCCAGTGCTGCGCATCGCTTAGCACGTTCTCCACCAGCTGCTGCAGCGACATCGCGCCGCGCTCCTGCGCCTGCCAGGCATCGGCATAGCGCTGTAACCAGTGGGGATCATCCTGCAGCGGCCACGCTTTTCCGGCCAGCTCGCCGCGATAAAAGGCGATCAGCGCCGCCAGCGCAAAGGTAATGTGCACCGGCCACTGCCCGGTTTGCTGATGTGCGGTAAGCAGCGGCGTCAGCAGGCGGGTGCGGAATTTGGTCATGCTGTTCAGGGCAATCGACAGCAGCGCATGGCGAATAAAGGGATTACGGAAACGGCGCAGAACCGCATCGGCAAAGGCATGAAGCTCCGCAGCAGGCAGATCCAGTGTTGGGATGACATCCTCGCGCAGTAACGCCGCCACAAACCCGGCAATAGCCGGATCGGCCATCGCCTCGCCCACGCTCTCCAGACCGGCCAGAAACGCCACCGGCACCATCGCGGTATGGGCACCATTCAGGATCGCCACCTTCTGCGCTTTATAGGGCGCGATGTTGTCCACATGCCGCACATGCGGGGACAGCGCCTCCAGCTTCAGTTCACTGAACAGCGCCGACGGCCCCTGAATCACAAACTGGTAGTAGACTTCGCCCGCCACCAGATAGCGATCTTCATAGCCCAGCTCGCTTTGCAGCTGCTCACTCTCCGCCGGGAACCCGGTGACGATGCGGTCGACGAGGGTGTTATAGAAAGCGCAGTGCTGATGCACCCAGCTTTTAAATTCGGTCGGCAAATGCCAGTGATCGGCGTAGCGCAGCACCTGCTCACGCAGCGTGTCGCCGTTGTGGTCAATCAGCTCGCACGGCACCACCAGCCAGCCGCGGTCGCTGGCCCCACTGAAGTGGGAGTAGCGCGCCCACAGCAGCTGCGTCAGTTTACCCGGGAAGCTGCTGGCGGGCTGGTCGGTGAGCTGGTCCGCCTCCGCAAAGGCGATACCCGCCTCGGTGGTGTTCGAGAAAACCATGCGCAGGTCAGGATTTTGCGCCAGCGCCATAAAGTCGCCGAACTGCTGATAAGGGTGGATCTCACGGTTCAGACTGCGGATGAGGCGGGTTTCACTGACCGGCTCACCCTGCGCGTTCAGCCCGCGAATCAGCGTGGTGTAGAGTCCCTCCTGCTGATTCAGCGTATCGCTGACGTCCCGGTTGCGAGGCCGCACCACCACGATCCCGGCATCAGTGCCCTGATGCTCGTTCAGCCAGTCGATCTGCCAGTCGATAAAGGCGCGCAGGAAATTGCCTTCGCCAAACTGGATCACCCGGTCGCGATAGCGCGCGCCCGGAAAGTCGCGGCGGTTCAGCCTCTGCATCATCAGGCTCCCAGCTCAATGCCGAAGTAATCGCGGGCGTTGTTAAAGCAGATGTTCTGCACCATCTGCCCTAACAGGGCTTCATCGCCCGGCGCCTCACCCTGCTCTACCCAGCGACCGATCATCTGACACAGCAGGCGGCGGAAATATTCGTGGCGGGTGTAGGAGAGGAAGCTGCGGCTGTCGGTCAGCATCCCGACAAAGCGACTCAGCAGTCCGATCTGCGACAGCTGGGTCAGCTGGCGCTGCATGCCATCCAGCTGGTCGTTGAACCACCAGGCGGAGCCGAACTGCATTTTGCCCGCCTCTCCTTCGCCCTGGAAGTTGCCCGCCATCGTAGCCAGCACTTCGTTGTCGCGCGGGTTCAGGCAGTAAAGAATGGTTTTCGGCAGCGCGTTATTGAGGTTCTGTGCGCCCAGCAGGCGTGCCAGCGGTTCGGCCAGCGGCTGATCGTTGATCGAGTCAAAGCCGACGTCCGGCCCCAGCAGCTGATACTGACGCGGGTTCGTGTTGCGCAGCGCGCCAATGTGATACTGCTGCACCCAGCCGCGACGGGCATATTCGCTGCCCAGCCAGACCAGCACTGCGGTTTTGAACTGTGCCGTCTCGTGTGGCGTAGGCGTGGTGCCGCTGCGGCGGCGCGCCAGAATGTTATCCAGCGTGACGTCATCGGCGTCGGCATAACAGACCACATCCAGCGCGTGATCGGACACCTTACAGCCGTGCGCCGCAAAGTGATCCAGCCGCTGATACAGCGCCCGGCGCAGGTCATCAAAACGCTGCACGCTGATGTCGGTCAGCTGCTCCAGCGCACCGATCCACGGCAGGAAGGTTTCGGCTTCAATGTTAAAGGCTTTATCCGGCCGCCAGCTCGGCAGCACCTTCACGCTGAAGCTGGCATCTTCTGCCAGGGCGCGATGATGGCGCAGGTCATCCAGCGGATCGTCCGTGGTGCCGACCATTTTCACCTTCATCTGCTGCATGATGCCACGCGCGGTAAAGGCGTCCTGCGCCAGCAGCTCGTTGCAGCGATGCCAGATGCTGTCGGCGGTTTTTTCAGACAGCAGGGTATCGGTGATGCCGAAAGGACGACGTAGCTCCAGGTGCGTCCAGTGATAGAGCGGATTGCCGATGGTGTGCGGTACGGTCCTTGCCCACGCATCAAACTTCTCGCGGTCGCTGGCGTTACCGGTACAGAACGCCTCAGCCACACCGTTGGCGCGCATCGCCCGCCACTTGTAGTGATCGCCCTTCAGCCAGATGTCATAAAGGTTGGCGAAGCGATAATTTTCGGCAATCTGCTGCGTCGGTAAGTGGCAGTGATAGTCGAAAATCGGCTGATCCTTCGCATAGTCGTGGTAGAGACGACGGGCGAATTCACTATCCAGTAAAAAATCCTCGGTCATAAAACGCGACATAGAGACATCCTCATCAGCTGAACCACGTATGGCTCAAAGTTATCATACCAATTCTGGTTCGTGACGGAATTATTTGCGATCCTGCTCACATAAACCGCTGCCACTCACCGCCGTCATGGACATTTCTGTCGCCCACAGCGCGCTAAATGGCTGTCATCTGTCAGGTTTCCAGTATCCCACAGCGCAGAAAGGGTTTTTGTGATGGCTCTCAACTTTTAAAGTTGTATAACAAGTTAGGCTCTGGCCCCATCGTGAGGTCGCAGACGACCCACACATGGCAGGGTAAAAACGGGGTTGCTGACACAGAACCTGCGGGCGTGAGCCGAGCAGTATCACGTGCTGTCCCGCTCCAGATAACAACAGCGGCATGACCGCATACAGAACTGGAAGAGGTAGAGGATGCGTAAGATCAAAGGGTTACGCTGGTACATGATTGGGCTGGTGACGCTCGGCACGGTACTAGGCTATCTGACCCGCAACACGATTGCGGTGGCGGCACCGACACTACAGACCGAGCTGCATATCACCACGCAACAGTACTCCTATATCGTGGCGGCCTACTCGGCCTGCTACACACTGATGCAGCCGGTGGCAGGCTATGTGCTCGATCTGCTCGGCACCAAAATTGGCTATGCGGTGTTTGCCGTGCTGTGGGCGATCTTCTGCGCGGCCACGGCGATGGCGGGCAGCTGGGGCGGCTTTGCTCTGGCGCGCGGCGCCGTCGGGGCGGCTGAGGCCGCGATGATCCCGGCGGGCCTGAAGGCGAGCAGCGAATGGTTTCCGGCAAAAGAGCGTTCGGTGGCGGTCGGCTACTTCAACGTCGGCTCCTCCATCGGCGCGATGCTGGCTCCTCCGCTGGTGGTCTGGGCCATCATGGCGCACAGCTGGCAGATGGCGTTTATCATCACCGGCGTGCTGAGCATGGTCTGGGCGCTGTGCTGGCTGCTGTTTTATAAACACCCGAAACAGCAGAAGAAACTGAGTGAGGAGGAGCGCCATTACATTATCTCCGGTCAGGAGGCGCAGCATCAGACCGGCAACACCCGCAAAATGTCGGCGCTGGAGATTATCCGCAACCGCCAGTTCTGGGGGATTGCCCTGCCACGTTTTCTGGCCGAACCGGCGTGGGGCACCTTTAACGCCTGGATCCCGCTGTTCATGTTCAAGGTTTACGGTTTTAACCTCAAAGAGATTGCGATGTTCGCCTGGATGCCGATGCTGTTTGCGGATTTCGGCTGCATTCTGGGTGGCTACCTGCCGCCGCTGTTCCAGCGCTGGTTTGGCGTCAACCTGATCGTCTCCCGCAAGCTGGTGGTGACGATGGGCGCGGTCCTGATGATTGCGCCTGGCACCATCGGCCTGTTCACCAGCCCCTATGTCGCCATCGCGCTGCTCTGTGTGGGCGGGTTTGCTCATCAGGCGCTTTCCGGTGCGCTGATTACCCTCTCCTCTGACGTTTTTGGCCGCAATGAGGTTGCCACGGCCAATGGCCTGACCGGCATGGCAGCCTGGACCGCCAGTACGATGTTTGCGCTGGTGGTCGGCGCACTGGCTGATACGCTGGGCTTCAGCCCGCTGTTTGCCGCGCTGGCGGTGTTCGACCTGCTGGGTGCGGTGGTGATCTGGACCGTCCTGAAAAACAAACCGGTTGCTGAACTGACCGCTGAGGCCGCCCTGCCGCCTGCGAATGCCGTTCGCAGCTAACCCATCGGGCTGGCATACGCCAGCCCATTTCCTCCCGCCGCCTGAAGTGGTATAACAACTTATCTGTTTTGCTATCAGGACTGTGCCATGGACCTCACCGAATCCCGTCGACTCTACCAGAAGCTGGCCAGCGAGCTGAAAAGCCGTATTGAAACCGGGATCTACCCGGTCGGTGACAAGCTGCCCGCTGAACGTCTGATTGCCGAAGAGATGGAAGTGAGCCGCACCGTGGTGCGCGAAGCGATCATCATGCTGGAAGTGGAAGGCTATGTGGAGGTCCGTAAAGGGTCGGGCATCCACGTCATTGCCAGCCAGCAGCAGAATCGCATCGCGCCGACCAGCAGCCAGCTGGAGTTCGCGACGTTCGGTCCGTTTGAACTGCTGCAGGCACGTCAGCTGATTGAGAGTAACGTGGCGGAGTTTGCCGCCACGCAGGTGACGCGACAGGACATCATCGACCTGATGGCGATTCAGGAGAATGCCCGTAAGGAAGACCACTTCCGCGATTCAGAGTGGGATATGCAGTTTCATGTCCGCATCGCCCAGTCCACGCAGAACAGCGCGTTAGCCGCCATCGTTGAAAAAATGTGGCTGCATCGTCAGCACAATCCCTACTGGCTGAAACTTCACGAACACATCGACCAGCGCAGCATTCTCAGCTGGTGCGACGACCACGATCAGATCCTCAAAGCCCTGATGCGTAAAGATCCCGCCGCCAGCAAACTGGCGATGTGGCAACATCTGGAAAATACTAAACAGATGCTGTTTAACGCGACGGCGGATGATTTTGAATTTAATGTCGACCGATACATGTTCGGTGAGAATCCGGTCATCCTTCCTGACGGCTCCAGCCACGCCCGCTAAACAGCCTGAACGCGCCGGTGAGGGTCAGTTAATCTGCAATAGTGTCAGGTCATGTAAAGCTCCTTTTTACACGCCGTTTCACAAGGTAAAACTCCTGTTCATCAGCGAGTTTTCCTGTCTCAGACAGGTGATTTTTGTTACAGTTATCGCCCTTTTATTACCCTTTGAGACAGGGGGTTATAAAATCGCTGATTTAACAATCAATTCTGGAAGGATCCGGAAAATCCCGCCCAGGCTGCGCTCCTAAAATTTATAACGACATGCCGGTCTGCGTTTAAGTCCCTGTGGGACATGTTTAACAATGATGTTCAGGAATGATTGATGGATATTCTGCAAGCGTTGCTGCATGCCCTGTGGCAACAGGATTACGAGACCCTTTCCGACCCCACGCTGGTATGGGCCATTTACGGCGTGCTGTTCATGATTCTGTTTCTGGAAAATGGCCTGCTTCCTGCCGCGTTTCTGCCGGGTGACAGTCTGCTGATTCTGGTCGGCGTGCTGATTGCCAAAGGCACCATGAGTTTCCCCTTAACGATTCTGGTTTTAACCACCGGGGCCAGTCTGGGCTGCTGGGTGAGCTATATCCAGGGTCGCTGGCTCGGCAATACCCCCACGGTACAGAAATGGCTCTCCCATCTGCCCGCCCAGTATCACCTGCGCGCGCACAGCCTGTTTCACCGCCACGGCCTCTCTGCCCTACTGATTGGCCGCTTTATCGCCTTTGTGCGCACCCTGCTGCCTACCATCGCCGGCCTGTCCGGTCTGAGCAACGCCCGCTTTCAGTTTTTCAACTGGGTCAGCGCGCTGCTCTGGGTGGTGATTCTGACCGTTATCGGCTTTGCACTGGGTAAAACACCGATTTTCCGGCGCTATGAAGATGAGATGATGTTCTTCCTGATGATGCTGCCGCTGGCGCTGCTGGTCTTCGGGCTGGTAGGTTCGCTGGTCGTTTTATGGCGTAAACGTCAGGCGAATCAGAACGGGAAAGCCGAGTGATGAAAGCGTTGCAGGCGATTCCAAAACGGTGGATGCCGTGGTTGATGGCGGGCGCGCTGGCGCTGATCGCGCTTTGCGTGGTTCCCGCCCTGATGCAGCACGAGACGGTGGTGCAGATCCGGGTTTCCCATGCGGGTGCGACTCTGCCCGATGGCTTTTATCTCTATCAGCAGCTCAGCGCGCAGGGTATCCGTATCAAAAGCATTACCCCAGCGGGCGATGCACTGATTATTCACTTTGACAGCGAAGAACAGAGTCTGGCGGCACAAAAGGTGTTACGCCGCCTGCTGCCACAGGGCTTTATCGTGGCGCAGCACGATCACGCTCAGCACCTTTCCCTGGCCTGATACGCCCCATCCCTGCTTTTCAGGCCGTCGCGGCATCGCGTGGCGGCCTGACAGACTCTCTATCTCCCGGTCTTCTTTGAACTTTTTACGTTGCGTGTCTATGCTTAACGGAGAGTCGATTCTCAGCATCCGCGATTTGCCTATGATCCCGCTGCTGAACAATCAGGTCGCAAAGGAAGGTACCCAAACGGATGAAATATCACCTATTACTGGGCGTCGCCCTCTTTTCGCTGTCTGGCTCACTGCTGGCCGCCGAATCGCTGTGCGAGCAGAAAGAGCAGGACATTAAGCACGAAATTGAGATGGCGCAGAAGCATAACAATCTGCGCCGGGTCAACGGCCTTGAGCGGGCGCTGACCGAAGTCCAGGCGGACTGCAGCGACAAAAAGCTGGAAGCCGCCCATCTGGAAAGAATTAACGCGCAGAAGCAGAAAGTGGCTGAGCGCGAGCACGAACTCAGGGAAGAGCGTGATGAGGGCCACGACAGGGAGAAGATTGCGAAGCGACAACAAAAACTGGATGAAGCGCGCCGGGAGCTGAAAAAGTTACAGGCGGAGCCCTATTAATCGGAATTAATCTACTGATGTTAAAGGAGTATTTTATGTCTAAAGACACATCATCGGAACATCTGCGTGCTGAACTGAAAAATCTGGCTGATACCCTGGAAGAGGTGCTTAGCAGCAGCACTGAAAAATCGAAAGGGGAGCTGGATAAGCTTCGTAATAAAGCGCGTGTGGCGCTGGACAGCTCACGTGAGCGCCTGGGTGAATCAGGCGAACGCCTTGCGGCGACAACCCGCGAAGCGGCGCAGAAGGCGGAAGGCTACGTGCGTGAAAATCCCTGGCATGGTGTGGGTATCGGTGCAGCGATTGGCGTCGCACTGGGCATGCTCATTTCGCGTCGCTGATTATGGCTGATTCACAGCAGAACCACGGCCCGGCTAAAGGGGTCATTAACATCGGCCAGCGTATTGTCACCACGCTGGTTGGCATGGTCGAGACGCGCGTTCGTCTGGCAGTGGTGGAACTGGAGCATGAGAAAGCCAACCTGATACAGCTGCTGTTAATGGTGGGCCTGACGATGCTGTTCACGGCGTTTGGTCTGATGAGCCTGATGGTGCTGATTATCTGGGCAGTGGATGCGCAGTATCGCCTGATGGCCATCGGGATCACCACCGGAACCCTGTTCCTGCTGGCGGTTGTCTTCGGACTCTGGACCCTTCACAAATCCCGTCAGTCCACGCTGTTACGCCACACGCGTAAAGAGCTGGAGACTGACCGTAATTTGCTTGAGGAGCAGCGCTGATGAGCCGCCGCGAGCGTGAAGAACGCATCCATGAACTGCTTAAGCATGTGCAGCAGCAGCGGCTGGATTTAAGCGCGGCGCGGCGCGACTGGCTGGAAAGTACCGCCCAGTACGATCGTGGCTGGTTCACGTTCCTGAGCTTACGTCGCTATCTGGCGATTGGCAGCAGCGCGCTGGCCGTCTACTCGATTCGCAGTCCCAACCGGCTGCTGCGCTGGGCCAAGCGAGGATTTGGTGCCTGGAGTACCTGGCGCATGATTAAGTCCGCCCTGCCTCCGCGTTAACTCTCTGAAAAGCCGGTCCTGAAAAGACCGGCTTTCTTCATCAGTTTTTCTGAAAAACACTGACAGTTTTTCCTGCTTACAACCTTTTCACGCCGCGATTATCATCTCCAGCTATCAACCCAATGAAAAGCATCACTGTTTTCAGCGGGCACAAACCCTGCGGGCAGCCTGCCCTGCACTACTGATAACGCTGGAGTAAATGATGAAAAAATTCGAAGATACTGGTCTGTTACTGGCTCGCATCCTGATGCCAATCCTGTTCATTACCGCGGGCTGGGGCAAAATCACCGGTTATGCAGGCACCCAGCAATATATGGAAGCGATGGGCGTGCCCGGCTTTATGCTGCCGCTGGTTATCCTGCTGGAGTTTGGCGGCGGTCTGGCTATCCTGTTTGGTTTCCTGACCCGTTTCACCGCGCTGTTCACTGCCGGCTTCACCATCCTGACCGCGTTCCTGTTTCACAGTAACTTTGCCGAAGGCGTGAACCAGCTGATGTTCATGAAGAACCTCTCTATCGCCGGGGGTTTCCTGGTGCTGGGTCTGGTGGGTCCGGGCGCATACAGCATTGATCGCCTGATCAGCAAAAGAAAACCGCAGGCGATTGCGCACTAATCTCACATAACGTGTAATGCCACATATACTTAGCAGGGCGGGGACATTTCCCCGCCCTGTTTGCTTTGGAGCCATTATGGGACAGCTAATTGATGGTGTCTGGCATGACACCTGGTACGACACCAAATCGACCGGCGGACGCTTTAAGCGCTCAGAGTCCGCCTTCCGCAACTGGGTGACCGCCGATGGCAGCGCAGGCCCGACAGGCAAAGCGGGGTTTACCGCCGAACGCGACCGCTATCATCTCTATGTCTCGCTGGCCTGCCCCTGGGCGCACCGCACGCTGCTGATGCGTCAGCTGAAGGGGCTGGATAACCTGATCGACGTCTCGGTGGTGCATCCACTGATGCTGGAGAATGGCTGGACGTTTGACGATACGTTCCCGGAGGCAACCGGCGACAAACTCTATCAGAATGACTTCCTCTATCAGCTCTATCTGCACGCCGATCCGCACTACAGCGGTCGCGTCACGGTGCCGGTGCTGTGGGACAAGCAGCAGAACACCATCGTCAGCAACGAGTCTGCCGATATCATTCGCATGTTCAACAGTGCGTTTGATGCGGTGGGTGCGCGCGCCGGGGATTACTACCCGGTTGCCCTGCGTGAGAAGATTGATGAGCTGAACGGCTGGATCTACGATACGGTGAACAACGGCGTCTACAAAACGGGGTTTGCGACCTCACAGAGCGCCTATGACGAGGCCGTCACCGCCCTGTTCCACTCGCTGTCGCGCCTGGAGCAGATTCTGGGCCAGCACCGCTATCTGACCGGCGATCAGCTGACCGAAGCGGATCTGCGGTTGTGGACCACGCTGGTGCGTTTTGATCCGGTTTACGTCACGCATTTCAAATGCGATCGTCACCGGATTGGTGATTTCCGGAATCTCAGCGGTTTCCTGCGCGACATCTATCAGATGCCGGGCATTGCGGAGACGGTCAGTCTGCCGCATATTCGTCATCACTACTACTGCAGCCATAAAACCATCAACCCGCACGGCGTTATCTCTCTCGGCCCGGCGTTTGACTGGGATGAGCCGCACGGTCGCGATTAAGCGGCATCAGCCCCACGCCGCGGCGCGGGGCTGAGTCTCACCCCGGCGGCGTCCCGCGCCCTCAGCGAAACCCCACCAGAATGTTGTTCACCGCGCTGAAGATCTCATTCATCTGCTCCTGAAACAGGGTCGGAAGGTTATACATCATCAGCAGCAGCGCCCCCAATCCCAGGGTGATGGAGATGGGGAAGCCAATAACAAAGATCGAGAGTTGCGGTGTCAGGCGGTTAAGTAAGCCCAGCGTCAGGTTCAGCGCCAGCAGCAACGTCACCACCGGCATCCCAATCTGCAATCCACTGCTGAAGATCAGGCCCGCAGCCTCGGGTAACCGATAAAAACTGCTGCGGGTCAGCGTCGCCCCGCTGATCGGCAGCAGCGTATAGCTGTCGGCCAGCATCTTAATCAGATAGAGGTGACCGTTGCCGGCGAGGAACAGCAGCACCGCCAGAACGTTCAGAATGCGTGCCAGCACCGGCATACTCTGATTGCCGGAGGGATCAAAAAAGGCCGCAAACGACAGCCCCATCTGCATACCCACCACCTCACCGGCAAACCGCAGCGCAGCAAAAATAAACTGTACCGTCAGGCCGATTGCCGAACCAATCAGCAGCTCTCTGATCGTTACCCACAATCCGGTCACGGACATCAGCACCACGCGGTTTTCGGGCAGAGTCGGTGCCAGCAGAAAGGCGATCAGCACCGCCAGCCCCACCCTGACTTTTTTCGGCGCCGCTTTTTCGCTGAAAACCGGTGCCGTGCTGAACAGGGCCAGGGTACGGATCAGCGGCCAGAAGGCATGGCTGATCAGCACGTTCAGGTCTGGCAGCAGATTCTGCATCGTCTAGCGGATGACGAAAGCGACATGGGTGAAGACCGACTGCATATAATTCAATCGACGGCGGCGTGCAGCTGAACAACCTTGTCGTGAATATGCCGGAGGAGGGCTTTATCTATTTCAGGCTGCCCGAGCCGAAGCGCAGGATGATGATCGCGCTGGTCTATCGCCCGCTGACTGAACAGGCCCCGCTCAGTCAGTCCGGTGAAGCGGGTACGGAGGGCGAGCGCTAGCTGCGCTGGCCGTTAAGCCGCGTTCCTTTCATGAAAAGCGTCGTGGACAGTCATTCATCACCGGGCGCACGTCGCCAGAAAGCAAAAACCCCGCCGGAGCGGGGTTTTTTAGTAAGAAGTCGACGCTGACCGTTAAGCCGCGTCCCTTTCATGAAAAGCGTCGTGGACAGTCATTCATTACCGAACGCACGTCGCCAGAAAGCAAAAACCCCGCCGGAGCGGGGTTTTTTAGTAAGAAGTCGAAGCTGACCGTTAAGCCGGGTTCTGTCGTGGACAGTCATTCATCTAGGCCAGCAATCGCTCACTGGCTCAAGCAGCCTACCCGGGTTCAGTACGGGCCGTACCTTGTGAACCCCTATTTAGCCTTGCTCCGGGTGGAGTTTACCGTGCCACGAACTGTTGCCAGTCGCGCGGTGCGCTCTTACCGCACCCTTTCACCCTTACCTGATCCCATTTCTGGGCCATCGGCGGTTTGCTCTCTGTTGCACTGGTCGTAGGCTTGCGCCTCCCAGGCGTTACCTGGCACCCTGCCCTATGGAGCCCGGACTTTCCTCCCCTCTGCCCGTCTCCCCACAAGTGAGGACGACGACAAAGCGGCGACTGTCTGGTCAGCTTCGGCGCGGGATAATAGGGCATTCGCCCGCATTTGTCACGCCTCTTGCTGCTCCAGCGCATACTTATAAAGCGCATTTTTCTTTACGCCGTGGATCTCAGCCGCCAGCGCAGCCGCCCGCTTTAACGGCAGCTCTTTCTGCAGCAGCGCCAGCGTTCGCAGCGCATCCGCCGGAAGCGCGTCTTCGTCATCGGCCTTATGGCCTTCAACGATCAGCACCATCTCGCCTTTGCGGCGATTCTCATCTTCTTTTACCCACGCCAGCAGGTCGGCCACCGGCGCGCCGTGGATCGACTCCCAGGTTTTGGTCAGCTCACGCGCCAGCACCACATAGCGATCCCCGCCCAGCTCACTCACCATATCCTGCAGGCTGTCGATCAGGCGGTGGGTGGACTCATAGAAAATCAGCGTGCGCGGCTCCTGCACCAGCGCGCGCAGAGCGTCACAACGCCCCTTGGTTTTGGCCGGCAGAAACCCTTCGTAACAGAAACGATCGGACGGCAGCCCGGCGGCACTCAACGCCGCAATGGCGGCACAGGCGCCTGGCAGCGGCACCACCCGGATGCCCGCTTCGCGGCAGCGGCGCACCAGATGGTAGCCCGGATCGTTGATCAGCGGCGTGCCAGCATCCGAAACTAAGGCTATGCTTTGACCCTCCTCCAGCTTCGCAATCAGCAGTTCAGCCTTATGCTGTTCGTTGTGATCGTGAAGTGCGAAGAGTCGCGCATTGATGGCGAAATGTTGTAGCAACAGCCCGGTATGACGTGTATCTTCCGCAGCGACCAGATCGACGCTCGAAAGCACCGTCAGCGCCCGCTGGGTGATATCACCCAAATTACCAATCGGGGTTGGAACGATGTAGAGCGTGCTGGCAGAAATCTCTGCCCGATCGAGTTGTTTCATTGTTTCATCCGAATTGCCGATTTAATATTGAGCATCTTGAAAAAAACATCACTGGATACAGTATGCTTCCTTCAAAAGTCGTTCGTCATAAAGCAGGACGCTTTCTGCCTGTCATTCTTGCTGGGCTGATTTTAGCCGCGTGTAGCGGTCAGGGGCCGCAAACCTCAACCGTCAATATTCAGGGGCCTGCCACAGCCAGCTCCGCTTACTATCTGCAGCAGGCGCAGCAAAGCAGCGATGATAGCAAGACCGACTGGCAATTACTTGCAATCCGCGCCCTGTTGAAGGAAGGAAAGTATCCTGAAGCGACCCAGCAACTGAGTCAGCTGCCGCAGCAGCTCTCTGAGACGCAGCAGCAGGAATCGCTGCTGCTGAAAGCGCAGCTGCTGATTGCCCAGCAGAAGATCAAAGAGGCTGAGCCACTGCTGGCTGACGTGAAAACCGGTGCATTATCGAAGGATCAGCTGGCGCGTTTTTACAGCCTGCAGATCGCCAGTGCACAGGGGCGTCCTTCTCTCTCCCTGTTGCGCACCTACATTGCGCAGGAGCCGCTGCTGACCGGCAGCGACCATCAGGCCAACATCGATGCTACCTGGCAGGCGCTGACGCAGATGTCGCCGCAGGAGGCCAGCAACCTGGTCATTAACGCCGATGAAAACGTGCTGCAGGGCTGGCTCGACCTGCTTGCCGTCTGGCGGGCTAACACCCAGGATGCCGGGATGCTTAAGTCGGGCATCAAAGACTGGCAGACCCGCTATCCGCAGAATCCGGCGGCCAAAACGCTGCCGACGCAGCTGAGCCAGATGCAGAACTACACCAAAGCCTCAACCAGCATTATCGCGCTGCTGCTGCCCATGAATGGTCAGGCGCAGGTCTTCGCGAATGCGATTCAGAAAGGCTTTACTGACGCGAAGAATGGCGTCTCCGCCCCGGCGGCCGCACAGCCCGCCGCGACGGATGGCACGGCCAGCACGCAACCGGCAGCTGTCGCCGGCTCGGCTTCCGACCCGATCAGCGCGCCGCAACAGCAGGCGGCAGAGGCTACCCCGCAGGCGCAGCCTCAGTCTCAGCCTGCCGCCACCGCCGAACCGGCCAGCAACGCTCAGATTAAGGTCTATGACACCAGCAGCCAGCCGATTGAGCAGGTGATGCAGCAGGCCCAGCAGGATGGTGCCACCCTCGTGGTGGGGCCACTGCTGAAGAGCAACGTGGAGAAAGTGGCTAACAGTCAGACGCCACTCAATGTTCTGGCGCTTAACGAGCCGGAAACGATCCAGAACCATCCGAATATTTGCTACTTTGCGCTTTCTCCTGAAGACGAAGCGCGCGATGCCGCGCACCATATCTGGGATCAGGGCAAACGCGAGCCGCTGTTGCTGGTTCCGCGCAGCGGTCTGGGCGATCGCGTCACCAATGCTTTCGCGCAGGAGTGGCAGACGCTGGGTGGCGGTACCGTGATGCAGCAGCGCTTTGGCTCGACCGCTGAGCTGAAGCAGGGCATCAACAGTGGCGCGGGCATCAGCCTGTCAGGCACGCCGGTGAATGCGGCCCCTGCCCAGCAGCAGCAGGGTGTGTCCATTGCCGGTCTGACCATTCCGGCGCCGCAGCAGAGCACCCCAGAGGCCGTCAGCACCAGCAGCGGCGGAGGCGTCGATGCGGTCTATATCGTTTCCACCCAGGATGAGCTGCAGCTGATTAAGCCGATGATCGCCATGCGCACCGGCAGCCGCAGCAACATTTCGCTCTATGCCAGCTCGCGCAGCGCGCAGGCGGGTGCCGGTCCCGATTTCCGTCTGGAGATGGATGGCCTGCAGTTCAGCGATATCCCTCTGCTCTCCGGCAGCAACCCGGGCCTGATGCAGCAGACCTCGAAGTCATTCAACAATGACTACTCGCTGGTGCGCCTCTATGCCATGGGGATGGATGCCTGGACGCTGGCCAATCACTTTAACCAGATGCGTCAGTCACCGGGTTATACGCTGGATGGCAACACCGGTAAGCTCAGCGCCAACACGGATTGTGTGATCAACAGGAAGTTGACATGGAACCAGTATCGTCGGGGCGAAATCGCACCGGCCAACTGACCCGCCGTCAGACTGGCGCCCGGTATGAAGAAGATGCCCGGCGCTATCTGGAGCAGGCGGGCCTGAAATGGGTCGCCAGCAATGTTCACTTTCGCGGGGGTGAACTTGACCTGATAATGCGTGACGGGCACTGTTGGGTGTTTGTCGAAGTTCGCTACCGCCGCGATGCGCGCTACGGTGGCGCACTCGCCAGCATCACCCGTAGCAAACAGCAGAAGCTGCTGCGCGCTGCCGCTCTCTGGCTGGCGCAACGCGGCGGCAGTTTTGCAACGGTGAATTGCCGTTTCGACATCATCGCCATTACCGGCACGGCGCTCGAGTGGCTGCCGGATGCCTTTAATGCAGACGTTTAGAACCAGGTGGTTGTGTGCAGGAAAGAATTAAAGCGTGTTTTACTGAAAGTATTCAGACCCAGATTGCTGCCGCTGAGGCGCTGCCCGATGCCATCTCCCGTGCGGCCATGACGCTGGTACAATCTCTGCTGAACGGCAATAAGATCCTGAGCTGCGGCAACGGCGCCTCATCCGCCAATGCCCAGCACTTCGCCGCCAGCATGATCAACCGTTTCGAAACCGAGCGCCCCAGCCTGCCGGCGCTGGCGTTAAGTGCAGACAACGTGATGCTGACCGCGATTGGTAACGATCGCCTGCACGATGAAATTTATGCCAAGCAGGTGCGCGCGCTGGGCCACGCAGGTGATGTGCTGCTGGCCATCTCAACCCGTGGCAACACCCGCGACATTGTGAAGGCCGTTGAAGCCGCGGTAACACGCGATATGACGATCGTTGCGCTTACCGGGTATGATGGCGGTGAGCTTGCCGGACTGCTGGGCCCGCAGGATGTGGAAATCCGTATTCCCTCACACCGCAGTGCCCGGATTCAGGAGATGCATATGCTCACCGTTAACTGCTTATGCGATCTGATCGATAACACCCTCTTTCCCCATCAGGAATGACCGAAGGAGCACGAATGAAAGCATTGAACGCTATCGCTATTCTGTTAACCGCCCTGCTGCTGCAGGGCTGTGTCGCCGTGGTTGCCGGTGGCGCAGCGGTTGCCACCAAAACCGCCACCGACCCGCGTACGGTCGGCACGCAGGTGGATGACGGCACGCTGGAGCTGCGCGTCACCAATGCGCTGGCGAAAGATCAGCAGATCAAAACCGATGCCCGCGTCATCGCCACCGCCTATCAGGGCAAAGTCCTGCTGACCGGTCAGGCACCGTCGCAGGAGATCGCTAATCGTGCGAAACAGATCACCATGGGCGTGGATGGCGCAACCGAGGTCTATAACGAGATCCGCATTGGTCAGAAAGTGACGCTCGGCACCACCTCGTCAGACACCTGGATCACCACCAAGATCCGCTCGCAGCTGCTGGGCAGCGATCAGGTAAAATCCTCCAACGTGAAGGTGACCACCGAGAATGGCGAAGTGTTTCTGCTGGGTCTGGTGACGCAACAGGAAGGGCAGGCGGCGGCCGATATCGCCAGCCGCGTCAGTGGCGTGAAGCACGTCACCACCGCCTTTACCCTGCTGAAGTAATGCGTAAGACGCAAAAAAGGCGGCCATGGCCGCCTTTTTTATTGCCTGAGGATCAGACCGGGATGTCGATAACCAGTGCCCGGGTCGCCGTTTTCGCCGTCAGCGTCAGCAGCGACTCTTCCTGCAGAAAGGCACCGTCGCCGCACCCGAGCGCTTCCCGATGCGCCGCACCCGATCGGGCTTCCAGCGAACCGTGAATTGACTGCAGATAGGCGCGCGGCCCCTGCAGATGCAGCGCATGCTGCTCGCCCGGCGCCAGTTCGACCTGATGGATCCACACCTGCTGACGCAGTTGCAGGCTCTCATCCACGCCATCCGGCGAGGCGATCAGCTGAGAGGTGCGGCCCGCCATCAGGGCCAGTTTCTGCATCCGCGGATTCTCACGCTCCGGGCAGGCGGCCAGCCACAGCTGCATACGGGTCAGCGGGCGCTCTTTGCTCAGGTTGATTTCGGTGTAACTGACCCCCGGCTGGGCTGAGAGCAGCAGCGCCTCCCCTTCCTGCAAGCTGATCGTGTTGCCTTCGCTGTCGCGATACTCCGCTTCGCCCTGCAGCACGATGTTAAGCACATCGACCTGCGGATAGGTGCGCGGCTGAAAGGCGGCCCCTGGTGCCAGCACTTCCTGATTCAGTACGCGCAGTGACGCGTAGCCCATCAGTTTTGGATCAAAATAGTGGCCAAAAGAGAAACTGTAGCGGGCCTGCAACCAGCCAAAGTCGGCCTGGCCACATGCGGACGCACTGCGTGTCGTTATCATTATTTACCTCCGGCATCCGGTGACGAGGATCGGTCACGGACTCTATGCACACATGGTAAAAGTCTGGACGCCGGATTGTTAGCCAGTTAATCTGCCGGGCATGTTCAAATTTCCTGACAGAGAAACGGGATGGCTAAAGAGCGTGCGTTAACCCTTGAATCGTTACGCGTAATGGATGCGATTGATCGACGTGGTAGTTTTGCGGCGGCGGCCGATGAGCTGGGCCGCGTGCCCTCTGCACTCAGCTATACCATGCAGAAGCTGGAAGAGGAGCTGGATGTGGTGCTGTTTGACCGCTCCGGCCACCGCACCAAATTTACCAACGTGGGACGCATGCTGCTGGAGCGTGGCCGGGTGCTGCTGGAAGCAGCCGACAAACTCACCACCGATGCCGAAGCGCTGGCGCGTGGCTGGGAAACCCATCTGACCATCGTGACCGAAGCGCTGGTGCCCATCGACGCCCTCTTTCCGCTGGTGACGCGCCTGGCCGACAAAGCCAATACCCAGTTTTCGCTGGTCACCGAAGTGCTGGCGGGGGCATGGGAGCGGCTGGAACAGGGACGGGCCGATATTGTCATCGCCCCCGATATGCACTTCCGCGCCTCAACCGAGATCAACACCCGCAAGCTCTACACCATGATGAGCGTCTATGTCGCCAGTGCCGACCATCCGATCCATAACGAGCCGGAACCGCAGTCTGAAGTGACGCGGGTGAAATACCGCGGCATTGCGGTGGCGGATACCGCGCGTGAGCGCCCGGTGCTGACCGTGCAGCTGCTGGATAAGCAGCAGCGCCTGACCGTCAGCAGCATGGACGACAAGCGCCGTGCGCTGCTGGCGGGTCTGGGCGTGGGAACCATGCCCTATCCGCTGGTGGAGCAGGATATTGCGGAAGGCCGCCTGCGGGTCGTGAGTCCGGAATATACCCGCGAGGTCGACATTATTATGGCGTGGCGGCGGGACAGCATGGGCGAGGCCAAAGCCTGGTGCCTGCGAGAGATCCCGCGCCTGCTGGCGAAGAAAAACTGACGGCGGCAGAGCCTCGCGTTAAGAGCGGCTCAGGCAATCCATCGCCACCGCTCTGAAACTGCTGAAGTCAGTGCTCTCCCGCAGGCGGATCATCGCCCTTTCCCGCAGAAACGTGACAAACAGATCGTAGATCGCCATCGCCTCTTCATATTCGCTTTTGCTGATCGCCAGCAGGAAAATCACATAGGCGGTGTCGTCGCCCCAGGCGATGCCCTGCGGGGCCAGCACGGTATAGACCACGGTTTTCTTCGCCAGCAGCCCCAGCGAGTGCGGCAGCGCAATGCCTTCGCCGAGCATGGTGCTGACAATCGCTTCGCGCTCCTCCACCGACGGATAGAAAGCAGCATCCACGAACCCCTCCGCCTCCAGCTGATCGCACAACTGCCGGAACAGTTCAGACTGGGTCATTGGCCTGTCGACGATATGAAAGTGCTGAGCATCAAAATATTTCGTCAGCATATAGGGACGGGTACGATCCACCAGCACCAGCTTGCCGATCTGCTCCAGCTGAAACCCGGTGGGAAACGGTGACATCACCACCACCGGTTTCTCTTTTTCGCTGAGCCGGATGGTCGAGATCACAAAGTCCTCATCGATGCGGCTGCGCGCCTCATATTCACGCTGAGAGAGGCGTGCCGTCACCTTCAGCTGCGGGTATTTGCGCAGCAGCATCGCCTCAATCATCCGCAGCGTCGAGTTACCGCTGTCGCAGACCAGCAGCACCTGGGGATGACGCTGATAGCCCACGTCATAGTGGCGCTCCAGCCCGACACCGATGTGCAGCACCAGAAAGCCAATCTCATTCTCGCTGATGACGTAAGGGGTATATTTCCCCCAACTGGTCACCGCCGCTAAGGTGACATCATAGGCCATGGGGTAGTGCTGCTTGATATTGCTGAGCAGCGGGTTAGGAATATGGATCTGGTAGCGCACCCGGGTGATCATGGTCTTGATATGGGTAAGCAGATCGGCACGCAGTTGCTGATCGTTCTGCAGATTAAAGTTGTAGTAGGTGTTGATGAAGCTGAGCAGGTAATCCACCAGCGCATCGGCGTCATCCGCATTGATGGCGCTGGGGGCGATAGCCTGAATACGCCGTGCCGCAATGTTGACCCGCAGCCAGTTCTCTTCAGCCGGTGAGATCGGTTTACTGACCAGCGGGCGCATCAGCGTAATCAGCTGGTGCGCCGCTTCGCGCACGTCATCCCCAATCTCCTCAGCGCCCGGATCGTTAAGCGGATAGCCTTCGCTGATACGGCGCACCGCCACCGCACAGTAGATCCGCAGATAACGTTCTCCCTCATCGCTGAGGCGGATATTGTGTTCAGCAAAGCAGCGTTGCAGCAGCGGCTGGAGGGTTTCCAGCATACCGCTGTTGAGCGCTTCAATGGTCAGCAGCGGACTCTCCGGCTGTGACTGATCGATTTGCCACAGCAGATCGGTCAGGCAGGTTCGGATCGCCACTTCGCTGCCGAACAGCTTCATGCCGTAGTGAGGCTTGCTTTCAATCGTCAGGTGATAGCGTCCCAGCCACTCGCGCACTTCCGCCATATCGTTCTGCAGGGTGGCGCGGCTGACAAACCACTCCTCGGCCAGCTCTTCAAGTTTGAGCGAATAGGCCGCAGTGAGAAACCGGGTCAGCAGATAACGGATGCGGTCGGGCGACGTGCGCGGGATGCGCAGCGGTGAGGCGCTGTGTTGCTGCAGATGCTGAAAGCGCTGAGCATCCTCAATCTTCAGCTGATAGCCCGCGCCGCGGCTCAGGACGAACTGCGCACCATGTTCAGCCAGCAGCGCATTCAGCGCCGTGATGTCGGTGCGTACGGTGCGGGTCGAGACGGCAAAACGCCGCGCCAGTTCATCCTGAGGCAGCGTTTCGTTTTGCAGGGCATCAAACAGTTGCGCAAGGCGCTGATTGGGAAATCTCACGACAGTTACCTGTTTACAGAGAAAATCAGGGAAACGGAAACTCAGCCTACGGGGATCGTGACGCAACGTCCATGTTGCGTGCGCGGCCTGCCACCCGACCGGCCTGCCGCGCGGCGCGATCCTCAGGGCAGCAGCGTTTTACAGATCGCCAGCAACCGCTGCACATCCTCGATCCGGGTTTCACCACTCGCTTTGTCGATGATCGAACTGTAGACGTGAGGGATCACTTTGCTAACGCCCGCTTCCAGCGCAATGCGCACGATCTCGCCGACGTTCTCCAGATCGATGCCGCCGGTGGGCTCCAGCCAGAAATCCATTTTTGCGCAGGCGTCTGCCACGGCGCGATATTCATCCACCGCCTGTAAACCGCCCATCGGAAAATATTTCACCGAGCTGCCGCCCATATCCTGCAGCATGGCAATCGCGGTTTCGATCGGAACGATCCCGTCAGGCTGTGTTGCGCTGCGCGGGCCGGTCGAGATTTTTACCTTACCCGGCGTGCCGGTGGGTGAGATCAGACCGTTAACGACGGTCTGCGACTGGCCCAGCAGCGCCCGGCTGGTGGCCACGCCGGTGAAGACCTGATTGACATGCTGGGGTTGCAGCACCTCCGCCAGCTCACTCACCATCTGTGACTGCCGGGGATCGCCCGCGCCCAGACCAATTGAGAGTGCGTTGTCGATCAGCGCAGCGTACTCGCTCATGTCGGCGATAGCAGCGTCATTGCTGGCATAGTTTTTTGACAGCACGCCGACCAGCACATGCCCTTCGGCCGCCTGCCAGATGGCGCGTGCATTCTCTTTTGATCCCGCCAGTACGTTAAGGCAGAGACGATCCTGATAGAAGTTGGGGGTCAGCGTCATGCGTTTTTCTCTCCGGTTAACAGCGTCTGAATACGGGTGAAAATGGTGTGCAGTTGATCGGCGCTGACGCTGCGTACGTCCGCCTCAATGATCCCTTCATTGGCTTTGTAGCCACGGAAATAGATCGCGACGTCGCCCTTTTTCAGCGCCTGCACCAGATCGCCGGTGCGCTGCCCGATCGCCGCTTCGTCAAATTTGATCTCTGCACGGGCGATGTCACGTCCGGCGGCATCCCACACCACGCGGGCCGTGACGCCATTCAGATGGTTCAGCTGTTCGATGAACGGTGTCATTTTTTCCACCATCTGCGCGCCGCTGATTTTTGGCTGAGTCAGATAGTTTTCAATCGCGTGGGTCAGGCCGAGAATGCCCTCTTTGCCGACTTTCATCGCACGGCCAATGCCGTTGGTCTGGCGTTTGACCCACTCAACGTAGTGGTGGCGGCCAATCACCAGGCCGCTGGTCGGGCCTTCCAGCGCTTTTGCACCGCTGTAGATCACCAGGTCAGCGCCCGCCTCGTAGTAGCACTGCAGATCCTCTTCCGCGGCCGCATCGACAATCAGCGGGACGCCGTGCTGGCGCGCAACGGCGGCAGCCTGCGCCACATCAAGGTGACTCTTCTGCACGCAGTGATGCGATTTCACATAGAGGATCGCCGCGGTCTGTGGGGTGATCGCCGCCGCCAGCTGCGCGGGCGAGCACTCATTGCTGTAACCCGCCTCCACCAGCTGGCCGCCTCCCAGCGCCACCATGCTGCCGACCGGTGCGCCGTAGTTCACGTTATGCCCTTTCGGCACCACAATCTGATGCGGAACGCTGAGCGGCGCGGCATGCAGGTTATCCAGCAGCCAGTCGTCATCTTTTACGATGACCGCCGCCACGCTCTGGGCGATGCCTGCCGAGGCACAGGAGACCACCACCGCGTTCTCCACCTTCAGCAGACCGGCGATGTAAGCCCCGGTTTTATCGACCAGGTCTTTCATTTCGAAGTAGTGGTCGAGGCCATATTTCACCGTGTCGATCACGTCGCTCGACGGCGTGGAGACGCCGAGAATCGTCATACGGCCAGAGGCGTTAATCACCGGCTTCAGGCCATACTTTTCATAAACCGAGGTCATGTGCTGCTCCTTCTTCTGTCGCGATCCACTGACCCGCGACGACTGCCGCCAGCGGGACCAGATGCTTCTCACCGGTCACCGTTTCACCTTCTGAATCGATGAAGGGCCGGTTTTCCTCTTTGACGCTAAAAATGGTCAGGTCGGCGTCATAGCCGACTTTCAGCTGCCCCTTGCGCGGCAGCCGCAGCCCTGCCGCCGCGTTGACCGTCACGCAGTCAATCACCTGCGGCAGCGTCATGCCGACGCTGAAGAATTTCGACATGACATGGGCCAGGCTGTGAACCGGGCCAGCCAGACGGTTGCGGCAGTAAATGTCAGAGCTGATGGTATCGGGCAGAATGCCCTGCGCTATCGCCACCCGGGCGACCTCAAAACTGAAACTGGCACCGCCGTGGCCGACATCGAGCTTCACGCCGCGCGCGATAGCCTGTTTAACAGCGGCCTTGAGTTCGCCCTGCGGCGTCAGAATGCGGTTGGGTTTGCCGTTAAAGCAGTGGGTGATGATGTCGCCCGTGGTGAGCAGATCCGCAATCTGGTCAAGATTGGGCGGATTGTTGCCAATGTGGACCATCAGCGGCAGCCCGCCGCTCTGCTGCTGAATCGCCTTCGCGCGGATCAGCGGCTGGATACCGTTTTCACCCACCACGCTGCTGCTGATGCGCGCCTTCAGCCCCACGATAAAATCGGGCAGCCGGGCCACCGCCTGCTGCACCGCCTCGCCATCGATCTGCCTCATGTCGGCCAGTTCATTCTGAGTGACGATACCGGTGCGGGCGATGTTGATCAGGGCATACACCTGGGTCTGCGCCGCGCGGGTCAGCTGGTAAAAGTCATCAATATGATCGGCACCGGTGCTGCCCGCATCGGCCACCGTCGTCACGCCGTGGGCCACGCCTATCGCATCGGCTTCATCATGGTAGATGGGGGATTTGGGATAGCAGTGAACGTGGGAGTCGATCCAGCCTGCGCTGAGGTAGTAGCGACCCGCCAGATCGCGTTCCTGGTGTGCGCTGCCCTGCACCCGGCCAACGGCGGCGATGCGGCCATCCTGCACCGCGATGTCGACCACCTGCTCATCGCTGAGTCGTGCAGCGCGGATAATCAAGTCGTACATGGTTTCTCCTTAACGGCAGCCCGCTACCGGGCTGCCGGTGAGATCAGAGCGCGATCGGGAAAATCGCACCGAGGATCATGGCGCCGAGGATGGCGCCACCGGTGATCGGCTTGTTCCAGAGATAGAACAGCAGCGCCCCCAGCAGTGAACCCAGACCAATCGGAATCGACGCCGTCATAGCTGACAGGATAATCAGCGGGCCGAGGAAGCGTCCGGAGGCATTACCCGCGCCCATCATGACGTCTGCGCCGTAGGTGGAGTCGCTCTGATTGATGGTGAATTTACGCGCCAGGATAATGACGTAGCCAATCGCCACCCCAATCACCAGACCCGTCGCCAGCGAGGCGGCAAAGTTCGCCACCGGGAAGACGATACCCGCGCCCAGCAGCAGGGCCGGAACGCCCAGGCCGACACCGGTCTGAATCGCGCCGCCGATATCCAGAATCCCCACCAGCGACCCTTCGATAATGCGGGCGAACAGGAAGCTGGCGCCAAAGGCGGCGACCGCGCCGTAGACGCCGGTCTCCATGCCAGAGCGCAGCATCGACACAAACGCCACTTCGTTGAACGCGCCGATGCCATAGAGGTAGTACATGTGGGTTCCGGCAAACACGCCGGCGGAGAGCAGGCCAACAAAGATCGGGAAAGACCAGTCGGCGTACCAGAAGCCTTTATTTTCGTTCATTGCATCGCCTCCTATTTGCCGCTGACGGAGTTATGGATCATGTCGAGCCAGCCGGGAATGCCGAGCTGGAAGGACTGCAGCAGTTTCATATCGAAACCGCGGAAGAAGCCGCTCAGCACAAACAGCAGGACGATGGCGGTCATCATCACTTTGGTGACCCGGTTCCAGCCGCTCTCTTCGACCCCTTTGCCGATCAGAATACCCAGCACCAGGCCCGGCACGGCGTTGCCCATGATCAGCTGTGCCAGACCGCCAAAAATGGTGGCCCAGAAGCCTGACTTTTTGCCCGCGTCGATGGCCGCCAGCCAGAAGATGACCGGCATGACGGTGTTAACCAGCAGGTTAGCCGCCGGTACCAGCACTTTAACGGCCGTGACCTGAAGCGCCGCCGGAACGGCCGAGGCGGTGGAGTTGAGGAAGGCGACCACGACCATGCCGATAATGCCGCAGGCGATGGCCATTTTTTTCGGATTGTGCAGCGTTTCCGCCACGTTGCGGTTTTTGACCATCAGTGCCGCCGCACCCCAGTTTGGAATGATGCGGTGATCCACATCCTGGGTGAATGAACCGGCTGCAACAGAGGATGCCCAGGCGTTGAAAAAGAAGCCGAGACCAAAGGAGAAGTGGGAAGCGGGATCGCCTTCGCATGAGTTCAGCTCGCCCAGCGTACGAAAGGCGCCCATCCCCTGGGTGGTTGGCGCATGAAACATGCGTGCGGCACCCGCGCCGACGCCGACGCCCACCAGCCCGCCAATGATCAACGACTTAAACAAAATGATTAAAAACATGTTGTTGTACCTTGTTGTCGTTTTTTTAATCCCGTCAGACTTCAGCCGCCGCCGCCTCACTCCGGCCTGCCCGCCGCGCGTGCGCGACAGCAGAGGAGCGGGCTACAGACAGGCTGACGTTAACAGGCGCTGTTTTATGATGCCGCCGTAAACGTCACCTGTTCGGTGTCGAAAACGGTGACGCTGACGGTGATCTCCAGCGTGACGCTGTAGTTCCGCCGCTGGCGCGCCAGAAAGAAGAAGAGAAACTTCTCGGTTCTGACGCTCTCCTGCGCGCGCAGCACCCGGACATCCTGAGGTTCAATGCGCAGCAGAATTTTTTGTGTCGCGCGCAGAACCTGGTTCTGCACACGACTCAGGGCATCGGCGAAGGCTTTCGCTTTGGTGTCGCCTTTGCCCTCGACCGTCACCTGGGTAACGTAGTGTTCTTTCATAATCAGCTGCCGTGCTTCTTGTTCCAGGCCTGCACCAGCCGCTCACCCAGCTCTTCTTTGTCCATAAAGCCGAAGCCCAGTACGGTGGCCCCTTCGTTGATGGCGGTCACCCCTTCATCGATAGAGCGCATGCCATGCTTCGCTTTGTAGCCATATTTGTTTTGCGCGGTGATGGCACCTGCGCCGCCGCTGCCGCAGAACGAGATGCCGAAGTCGGCGTTTTCTGCCTTCATGACGTCACCCAGTTTCATGTCCGCCGCCACACCCGGCACCACCACCGCACGGCCACCCGCTTTTTCGATTCCTGCGGCCACTTTCTGCCCTTTCCCTAAACGATCGCCAATCACGACTGTCACCATGTTCTTTTCCTCTTCAGTTGTTGGATCGTGCGACTTCAATGTGAACCGACAGCAGCCAGGCCTCTTCACGCGGCAGATTGCCAAACAGATCCACCACCTGCTGCGCCAGCGCGACGGTTTCCGGCGGAATATCCTCAAACAGCTCCGCTTCCACTTCCGGCAGCGGCTCGCCACTCAGAGAGCGTGATGCCATGGCCCGGACGTGGGATTCCAGCATCTGCTGCTGAACCGCGTTGGGCTGGATACCATGCTGCTGATAGATCGCCGCAATTTGCGTCATGACACGTTCTGCCAGTTGCTGCACTTTCTCCGGTGGCGCTTCATACACCGGGATGCCGTTATTGCTCACCTTGTTACTCCTGTTGAACCGGATAATTCGCGTTGAAAATAAATTAACCGTCCTGGCTCCCGCTGTGGAGAGGCAACATTTCCAGCAGCAAGCGGAAATTGAGGTGAAGGCTGTGCGTCAGATCGCAGAGTGCACACTTCGTGCGAAAAATGACTCTTTGTGCGCAAAATAATGAATTTAACCGTGCCGGATCTTGATGTTGTGCAACATCACGGCAGGTCCGATACGTTTTAAGGCGCGGTGATAAGCAGAAGTGATGGAAAAAACCGCCGGTCGGGCTGACCGGCGGTCTGATTAGCGGAATTTCTTATGGTTGGTATTGCGGATTTCATCAAACTTCGCGGCTTCGCGCTTTGCGCCCTCCACGTTGTTCGCTTTCGCCAGCGTGCTGACCACGTCGATCTGCGCAATCAGCGAGTCGAGACCGGCGTGATAATCTTTGATCTGCGTGCTGTCAGCAGGCTGACCTTCCAGCTTGTCGGGCGTGGACTGCTTCGCATCCTGCGCTGCCGCACGCATCCGGGTTAATGCCTGCTGCATCTCCCGGGCATCGTCCGTTTTTTTGACGATTTTCAGGTTCGCATTCAGCGTGTCCATATCCTGCTCCAGATCCGCCGCACAGAGGCTGACGCTGGAGAACATCAGAGAAGCCGACAACATTGCAATTAGCTGCTTACGCATCATTACTTCCTTTTTATTGTGACGAAAAAAAAGCAGCCAACAGGCTGCTTCAGGAATGCGTCGTTATTGTCCCGCTATCTTCATTTCAGGCAGTAAGACTGAACCGCACTGAATATTGCTGCGGGTTTCGATATCGTCGCCGATGGTCACCATATTGCGCCACATCTCTTTGAGATTTCCGGCGATGGTGATTTCACTGACCGGATACTGAATCACACCATTTTCGACCCAGAAACCGGCCGCACCGCGCGAGTAGTCACCGGTGATGGCGCTGACACCCTGTCCCATCAGTTCGGTGACCACCAGACCGGTGCCCATCTGCTTCAGCAGATCGTCAAAGCTGTGGCCCTGACCGGCAATGCGCCAGTTGTGAATGCCACCCGCGTGACCGGTGCTGGTCAGGCCCAGTTTACGGGCGGAGTAGCTGGTTAACAGCCAGGTCTGCAGGACGCCCGCCTGGATAATGTCGCGCGCCTGGGTGCGCACCCCTTCGCTGTCGAATGGCGTCGAGGCGAGCCCTTTCAGCAGGTGCGGCTGCTCACTGATGGTGAGCCACTCCGGCAGGATCTGCTGACCCATCGCGTCCAGCAGGAAGGTTGATTTCCGGTAAACGCTGCTGCCGCTGATCGCCCCGACCAGATGACCAAACAGGCCGGTCGCCACTTCAGAGGCGAAAATCACCGGCGCTTTCATGGTCGGAAGTTTACGCGGGGCAAGACGGGAGAGCGTGCGACGCGCGCACTCTGCGCCGACCCACTCCGGGCTTTTCAGATCCTCAAACGCGCGGCCGATGGTGTAGGCGTAGTCGCGCTCCATGTTGCCATCCTGCTCGGCGATCACGCAGCTGGAGAGCGAGTGACGGCTTGAGCAGTAGCTCTGCAGCATGCCGTGGCTGTTACCAAACACCTTAATGCCGACATGACTGTTAAAGCTGCCGCCTTCAGTGTTGGTGATACGCTTGTCTGCGCGCAGTGAAGCCTCTTCAGCCTGCGCGGCCAGTTCAATAGCGCGGTCGGCATCGATCTCCCACGGGTGGTAGAGATCCAGGTCTGGCGCATCATAGGCCAGCAGCGCCGCATCCGCCGGGCCGGCAAAGGGATCGGGCGAGGTGTAGCGCGCGATATCGATCGCCGCCTGCACGGTACGTTTGATCGCGTCCGGGCTGAGGTCGGTCGATGAGGCGCTGCCTTTACGGTTCTGATGATAGACGGTGATGCCCAGCGCACCGTCGCTGTTGAATTCGACGTTTTCCACTTCGCCATAGCGGGTGCTGACCCCGATGCCGGTGGTTTTACTGACCGCTACTTCCGCGCTGTCAGTGCTTGCTTTAGCCAGTTCAAGTGCCTGCGCAATCGCCTGCTCCAGTACTTTTCGCTGTTCTGCAACCTGAGTAGATACGTTCATCGACCTGCCGTCTAATCTTATGTGTGAATGATTTGAGTCTATCAGAGTCAGAGAACAATTTCGCAGTCACCCGATAAACTGGTAGGATTAGCCTCTTTTTTTTGGGAGCCCGGAAATGACCAGACAGCCCGATGAGTGGCTCGACGATGTGCCAGATAATGACGAACAGGAAGATGAAGAGATTATCTGGGTCAGTAAGAGTGAAATTAAACGTGATGCCGAAGAGTTAAAACGCCTGGGCGCCGAACTGGTAGAACTGGGTAAAAACTCGCTGGATAAGATCCCGCTGGATGAGCGCCTGCGCACCGAGATCGAACTGGCGCAGCGTATTAAGAAAGAGGGCCGTCGCCGTCAGCTGCAGCTGATCGGTAAACTGCTGCGCAGTATTGATGTCGAGCCGATCCGCGTTGCGCTGGACAAGCTCAAGAACCGCCACAACCAGCAGGTTGCGCTGTTCCATAAACTGGAAATGCTGCGCGATCGTCTGATTGAACAGGGCGATGAGGCGATCAGCGACGTGATTGCACTCTATCCTGACGCCGACCGTCAGCAGCTGCGCAGTATGATCCGCAACGCGCAGAAAGAGAAAGCGGGCAACAAGCCGCCGAAGTCAGCCCGTCAGATTTTCCAGTACCTGCGCGAACTGGCCGAAGCCTGATAGCCCGGATAGCCGGTCTGTCGTGACCGGTAGCAGGAAGCACGTCAGAACGTCACCGGAAAATGAGCGCCCGTTACGGGCGCCCGTCATCTCAGGCCAGTCTGTCCAGCAGCTTCTGGTGAATGCCGCCAAACCCGCCGTTGCTCATCACCAGAATCGAGTCGCCTGGCTGTGCGGCTTTCGCCACCATCTCGACCAGCGTATCGATATCTGCGCTCCAGTGCGCAGGCGGAATGCACGCTTCGGCGACGTCAGAAACCTGCCACGGAATGTGGTGCGGCTGGAACAGAAAGACCTCATCCGCCCGCGCCAGTGACGGCGCCAGATCGTTTTTGCTGACGCCCATCTTCATGGTATTCGAGCGCGGCTCCAGAACGGCCAGAATGCGCGCTCTGCCGCCAACCTTGCTGCGCAGGGCCGCCAGCGTTGCCAGAATCGCGGTCGGATGGTGCGCAAAGTCATCATACACTTTGATGCTGTTCACTTCGCCACGCAGCTCCAGCCGGCGACGCGCATTGATAAAGCTGTTCAGCGCCTGGCCTGCATCTTCCGGTTTCACACCCACATGACGCGCGGCGGCAATTGCCATCAACCCGTTATGCATATTGTGTTCGCCGACCAGCGCCCAGTTCACCTCGCCGACCTTCTCGCCGTCGAGCCAGATTTCCCAGTGCGAGGCATCGGGCGTCAGCTTCTTCGCCTGCCAGCGCCCGTGGTCGCCCACGCTCTCCTGCTCGCTCCAGCAGCCCATCGCCATCACCTGCCTGATGTTGGCGTCATGCTCCGGCAGCAGGATCTTGCCCTGGCCCGGCACGATCCGGACCAGATGGTGGAACTGCTTCTGGATCGCCCTCAGGTCGTCAAAGATATCGGCGTGATCGAACTCAAGGTTGTTGAGGATCAGGGTACGCGGGCAGTAATGGACAAACTTGGAACGCTTGTCGAAAAAGGCGCAGTCATACTCATCCGCCTCAATGACGAAGAATGGACTTTTTCCTAATTTTGCCGAGACATCGAAGTTTCCTGGCACCCCACCAATAATGAAGCCGGGTTCCAGGCCGCAGGCCTCGAGAATCCACGCTGCCATGCCGGCTGTGGTGGTTTTCCCGTGTGTTCCCGCCACCGCCAGCACCCAGCGGTCGCGTAACACGAAATCGTGCAGCCACTGTGGGCCGGAGAGGTAAGGAATGTTGCGTTCCAGCACCGCTTCCACACAGGGATTACCGCGCGTCATCGCATTACCGATAATCACCAGGTCAGGGGCCGGGTCGAGCTGGCTCGCATCGTAACCTTCTGTTAATTCAATGCCTTGCTGTTCGAGCAACGTGCTCATTGGCGGGTAAACGTTGGCGTCTGAACCGGTCACCTGATGACCAAGTGAACGGGCCAGCACGGCCAGACCGCCCATAAAAGTGCCACAAATCCCGAGGATGTGAATGCGCATAACGTGATCCATTACTCTAAAGTTCGGCGCACAGTGTAACCCTGCTCGCAGACGGAAGAAACGGATTAGGACTATGGTTTTTGAAGTTCAATCGGCTAAACTGCGTACGCATCCGTTGGCAGACTGTTACGCGTGCTGCCACTCCATCGCAGATTCAGGGAATGTGTTATGAAAACGTTGGGCGAATTTATCGTCGAGAAGCAGCACGACTTTCCGCACGCCACAGGGGAACTGACGGCGCTGATCTCAGCTATCAAGCTGGGTGCCAAAATTATCCACCGCGACATCAATAAAGCCGGTCTGGTGGATATCCTCGGTGCCAGTGGTGTGGAAAATGTTCAGGGTGAACAGCAGATGAAGCTCGATCTGTTTGCCAACGAAAAACTGAAGGCCGCACTGAAAGCGCGTGGCATTGTCGCCGGTATCGCGTCTGAGGAAGAAGACGAGTTCGTCATCTTCGAAGGTGAGGAGAACGGCAAGTATGTGGTGTTAATGGACCCGCTGGATGGGTCGTCTAACATCGACGTTAACGTCTCTGTCGGCACCATTTTCTCTATCTATCATCGCGTCAGCGAACCGGGCACCCCGGTGGTTGAAGCGGATTTCATGCAGCCCGGCAACAAACAGGTCGCGGCCGGTTACGTGGTTTACGGCTCCTCCACCATGATGGTTTACACCACCGGTGCAGGCGTGCATGCCTTTACCTACGATCCGTCGCTGGGTGTCTTCTGCCTCAGCCATGAACGTATGACTTACCCGGAGACTGGTTACACCTACTCCATCAACGAAGGTAACTACATTCGTTTCCCGCAGGGCGTGAAGAAATATCTGAAGTTCTGTCAGGAAGAGGATCTGCCAACGCACCGTCCTTACACCTCACGTTACATCGGATCGCTGGTCGCGGATTTCCATCGCAACCTGCTGAAAGGCGGCATCTACCTCTATCCCAGCACCGCCAGCCATCCGCAGGGCAAGCTGCGTCTGCTCTATGAGTGCAACCCGATGGCATTCCTGGCGGAGCAGGCAGGCGGTAAAGCCAGCGACGGTCAGAGACGTATTCTGGACATTCCACCGGTCACGCTGCATCAGCGCTGCCCGTTCTACTGCGGCAATGAGGCGATGGTCAACGACGTTGAGCGTTTCCTGGCTGAGTTCCCGGATTGCCGTCAGGGCTAATGCGGCAGAGATAAAAAAGGGCGCGATCATCGCGCCCTTTTTTTATCACGCTGGCTGCAGTCTGAACTGCGCCATGGTTGCCTGAAGCTGATCGGACTGCGCTTCCAGCGACTCGGTCGCGGCCTTCGCCTGCTCCACCAGCGCCGCATTCTGCTGCGCCGCCACATCCATCTGCGTGACCGCCAGATTCACCTGCTCGATGCCACGACTCTGCTCGTCAGACGCCATGGAGATCTCCTTCATCAGCGAGGTCACGCGCATCACCTCACCGGAAATCTCATCCATGGTTTCCCCGGCACGCGTCGCCATCTCACTGCCCTCTTTGACCCGCGATTGTGAATCGCTGATCAGCGTGCGGATCTCTTTAGCTGCATTAGCACTGCGCTGCGCCAGCGTACGCACTTCATTCGCCACCACCGCAAAGCCACGGCCCTGCTCGCCCGCACGTGCCGCTTCAACGGCAGCGTTGAGTGCCAGGATGTTGGTCTGGAACGCGATGCCGTCGATCACGCTGAGAATATCGCCGATGCGATTGGCGCTGTCGGTAATCTCATGCATTTTTTCCATCACATAGCAGACCACCTCCGCGCCGCGGTCGGCGGTATCGGAGACCGCATTTGCCAGCTGATGGGCCTGCTGAGCGTTGCTGGCGTTAAGCCGCACCGTTGCCGTCAGCTGCTCCATGCTGGCCGCCGTCTGCTCAAGCGAAGCGGCAGACTCTTCCGTACGCTGTGACAGGTTGACGTTGCCGGCGGCCAGTTCACGGCTGCCGAGGTCGATCTGCATACTCGCCTCACGCACCTGACTGACGGAGTGACGCAGCGACTGCTGCATCCCGGTCAGTGCATGGTTAAGGCGTCCCAGCTCGTTGTTGCTGGACGGCGGCAGCACCTGAGAGAGATCGCCCGATGCGATCTGCTCAAGATGCACAATCGCGCTATCCAGCGGCTGCAGCAGCATCCGGCGCAGCAGTTGCCAGGCGAGCACCAGCAGCAGCAGGGTTAAGGCCACCGCCACGGCGATCAGGATTTTCATTTTGGTTTCGTTATGGGCCGCCTGCACCAGCTGCGCCGCCGTGACCTGATCGGCGAACTGGCTGAAGTCCGTGACCGCCTTGTTGTAGCTGGCCGCCAGCGTCGCCAGGTTGCCTTCCAGCAGCTGGTAATACTCGTCGGTGTATTGCTTGTCCAGGGCGCTCATCATCGGCTTGATGCCCTGGTCGAGATAGGCCTTGTAGCTGGCTGAAATCGCATCCGCCAGCATTTTACCGTGTGCCGTTACCGTTCCGGCATCGATAAAGCGCTTGAGCTGTTGCTGGGAGGAGTCGACATCCGCCTGCGACAGTCGGGTGACGGCGGCGCCCTCTTCCAGCATGCCGATTTCAATTTTTCGTACCGCCAGCGCCGCGTTCGCGCGGGCCCGCATTAAATCTGCATTGCTCTGATAAAGACTGTTCAGCTCGATCCCCTGAATGCGGTTGATCACATCCAGCGAGCGGTTCCCTTTGTTAATTGCCACAATACCCATAAAACTCACCGCCAACAGCAGCAGTGTCATAAATGCCAGCAGTGCCAGCAACCCCGTGCGAAGTGATAACTGTTTCATCTTGATCGTTTCCGTTTATGAGAATAGGCGAAATGTCCAGCGGCCCTAAAACGGAACAGATATCGGCAGTAACGGACCGAAACTTTAACCCTGATTGAGTGTTAACAGCTTGATCATCACGGAAACATCAATCAAGCTAATCGCCGCTTACCCCCGACCCGGAGAAACACGATGAAAGCAGGCCTGTTTCTGACGCTGCTGCTGACCAGCACGGTGACGATAGCGGGGGATCTGCCGTCAGATGCCTCGCTCGACCGCTGCCTAAATAACGCCCGGACCACGCTGGACATGAACCAGTGTTACGCTGCCGCCACTCAGGCCTGGGATCAGGCGATGAATAAGGAGTACGGCAGGCTGATGAAAACCCTCAACGGCGAACCCCGGGATAAACTGCGTGCTGCTCAGCGCGCCTGGCTGAGCTATCGGGACAGCTGGCTTGAGGCGGGCTACAGCCAGCTCAGTTCACAGGGCTCTCTGGGCAGCGTGGCGCTGAGCGCCCAGCGTCTGAGCCTGGTGCGCAATCAGGCGCAGATGCTGCAGGCGATGGCAAGGGGCAGTTGCGCTAACCCCGACGACTGTTGATCTGATCCGATTTTGCGCTGGCTGAGGCTGGCGCGTTCACTGACCTTCAGGGAGAAACCATGGCCGCTTACGCTTCAACGCTTATTCTGATTGGCCTCGCCGTGCTGAGCTATTTCGTGCACAACAACGCGGTCACCCTGTCGATTATGGTGCTGCTGGCAATCAAAGTAACCCCGCTGGCACAGTTCTTTCCCTACGTGGAAAAACAGGGCATTACCTTAGGCATCATTATCCTGACGGTGGCCGTGATGGCCCCGCTGGCCAGCGGCTCTCTGCCGGCCGCTGCGCTGATCAAATCCTTTACCAGCTGGAAGTCGATTGTGGCTATCCTGGTGGGCATTTTTGTTGCCTGGCTCGGCGGTCGTGGCGTCAGTTTTATGAGCGTTCAGCCGTCGGTTATCGGGGGCCTGCTGATTGGTACGGTGATTGGCGTGGCGTTCTTCCGTGGCGTGCCGGTAGGGCCACTGATAGCCGCAGGAATCGTTTCGCTGTTTGTGTCGGCGAAGTAGCCTTAGGGCGCATTCCGAAACGCCAAAAAGAGGGCATACTTTCAGAGTCAGTTGGCTATAATAGCCGACACTCAACATACGACTACTGAAGGAATACCCGATGAGTTTGAACCAGGTGCCAGCAGGTAAAGACCTGCCAGAAGATATCTACGTTGTCATTGAGATCCCAGCGAATGCTGATCCGATCAAATATGAAGTTGATAAAGAGTCTGGTGCCCTGTTTGTAGACCGTTTCATGTCTACCGCGATGTTCTATCCGTGCAACTACGGCTATATCAACCACACCCTCTCTCTGGATGGTGACCCGGTTGACGTACTGGTTCCGACCCCGTACCCACTGGTACCGGGCTCCGTGATCCGCTGCCGTCCGGTTGGCGTACTGAAAATGACCGACGAGTCTGGCGAAGATGCCAAACTGGTTGCCGTGCCGCACACCAAACTCTCTAAAGAGTACGATCACATCAAAGATGTGAACGACCTGCCAGAGCTGCTGCGTGCGCAGATCACCCACTTCTTTGAGCACTACAAAGATCTGGAAAAAGGCAAATGGGTGAAAGTGGATGGCTGGGACAACGCCGAAGCCGCGAAAGCCGAAATCATCTCCTCTTTCGAGCGCGCACAGAAGAAATAAGCCTGCTGCCCGTTTGTGAGTCGAAAAAAAAACACCGTCCATCAGGACGGTGTTTTTGTTCAGGCCTCTGGCTCCGCATCGCGCTTCAGCCAGTCGCCGCTCGTAATGCGCTGGCGTCCTGCCACTGAGCGTTGATAGACATAAAGCCATGCACTGCCAAACGGCGTCTGAGTCAGAAAACGTTTGTACTCTCCCCCTTTGGTGCGAAGCGCATCCAGCTCCGCAAGGGTTGAGGCATCAATGCGGTACACTTCACACTGTACCGCGCCGTTGCCCTCAATAACGCCGGGATAATGGCCCAGACTGTAAAGCTCAAAGCCTTCAATCTGGTGATCACCCAGCCACTGCGCATTCGTCATCCAGTGACTGTTTCCCTGTTTGCGCCGTAAACTGCCGTAGACAATTATTCGCATTGCTAAAACTCAAACTGATAGAGCAAATCGAGAGCCTGATCCACACCGGACACGGCTTCCAGATAGAGTTTGGGCATCAGGCGGTAACGCAAGGTTAACGTCGCCAGTGAATCAAATATGCCAACACCGTATTTTACCTGCAGACCCGGCAGTACATAGCCGCTGACCTGCACCTGCTGGCTGTCGCCAACACCCGCAGTATCAAGAGCCAGATTACTGACACCGAAAGTCTCCCCGATTTTACCCACAACCTGCCCACTTTGTGCAACCCCTAAGCCCACAAGCGCAGAAGTGAGGGCATTACTGTCGCCATCTTTGCCGAGTCCCTGACCGCGCAGCAGGTAAGAAAGCGCCTCCTGCTGCGACATCGCCGGGTCAGAGAAGACTTCCGCTTTCGGCTCATCTGCCAGGCCGGTGACGCGCAGACCCGCGGTGACGCCATCTTCGGTGGCATCCGGGTTACGAATCGCCTCCAGGTTGATGTAGGGCTGATCCGGCGGGCCGGCGAACTGCAGTTCACCTTTACGCACGATCAGATCCTGACCGTAAGCGTGGAAGCGGCCGGACGGGATGTTGATCTGACCGTTCAAGCCGAGGCCCGACCGATCCTGCACCAGCTTCAGGTCGCCATTCAGTCGCGCTTTCAGACCAAAGGCGGAGAGGCGCACATCGTTGCCGACATGGATCACCAGATTACTGTTGATCGGAATCGCCGCGGTCTGTGGAGCAATCGGCTTCAGCTGTTTATCCAGCATCACCTCATCCGACGAAACGCCCGTGGCGCTCTCCGGCACTTCCTGCACCGTGATGCGCGCCCACGGAATATCGACCCGTCCATCGAGGTTAAAGGCGGCAGGCGTCGCTTCAAAGACCAGATCCGGCGAGACATCCATGCGCACCATCGGCGGCACCGTGACGCGAACCCGGCTGCCCTGCGCGGCGACGCGGGCGCGCCAGTTGTCGAGCTGGCTCCAGTCCGCATTACCGCTGAGGTTGATGTTGCCCTGGCTGGTCTGCACCAGCCCGTTCAGGGTGGAGCTCATGCCATTGAACACCAGGTTGAGGCTAGCGGCCGTGAGGTCAACCGGCATAAAGTTGCCATCCACATCCACCCCGGTCAGGCCAAGCTGGCCATAGACCTGCGGCTGCTGCACGCTGCCGCCAAGACGCAGGCTGCTGTTGAGGCTGCCTTTGATCTTCTCGCCCTGCATCAGCGCCGGGTTGAGCATCGCCAGTGAGACGTTGCGGATGTTGACGTTACCGCCCAGCGTGCGGCGGCTTTGCGGATCGTCGATCTGCACGTTGCCATCCAGCTGCCCGTTACCGGCAATGCGGATCAGCCAGTCGAGCTGCGCGCGACCGTTTCGCAGTGCGGCATTGAGGTTCAGCGTATCAAAGGCGATCGGCAGGTTATTGCCCTGCACATCCTGCACCACCTTCACGCCGTTACCTTTCAGCGCGACCGTTCCGGTCGGCAGCGCCCCGTCAGCCGTCCAGTTGACGCGCACGTCGCCGCTGAACAGGCCGCTAAGCTGGGTGGCATCCGGCATAAAGGGTTTCACCATCGCCAGGTCAAAGCGGTTCAGCACCACATGGGCATGCCCCTCCGGGCCCGCTTCAACCGGTTCCGGTACGCAGAGGCGGGCATTGGGGTTCTGCCAGCAGTGCGGTCCGATGGTCGCCGTCTGACGGCTGTTGAGATAGTCGATGGCCATCGCACGGGTCAGTCGCCATTCGCCTACCGGCGTATCGAAGTGGGTGTCGTTCAGCGACCCTCGCCAGCGCTGCGTCTGGCGATCAAAGCTGCCGTTGAGCGCCAGCTGGCCGGAGACCGGTTTGCCCTGCACGTTGAGTTTCAGCTGATGCTGCTGCTCATTGCCGTCAGCATTCAGGGTCAGCAGGCTGATGTTCAGCGCATCCTGCTGCAGCTGTTCGACACGCAGCTGCAGTTTGCCCGCCACCTGTTCGTCAGAGCGCACGTCGCCCTTGAGCGTAACGCGATTAATCCGCATCTGCTGCCAGCGCAGGCCCCGGCCATTGAGATCGGCCAGCAGCTGCGGTGCCTTCAGGGTGCCGCGCGCTTTGATGGCCCCGTTGACGACGCCGCCCAGACCGGGAAGCGCATTGTCGAGCTGCGGCGCATTGATGCTGGCATCCAGATCCAGACGGTCGCCCAGCGACCCTTTGACATCCAGCTGGTTGCGTCCCAGTGCCAGCTTAATGCCCGGCACCGTCCACTGGTTGTAGCTGTTGCCGGTCAGGGAGCCATCTGCGGTGACGGCGTTCTGTTTCACATTCCCTTTCAGCTGCAGCTGCGGCACGCTCAGCTGCCAGCTGCCGCCATAGAGACTGCCGCGGGTGGTGATTTTGCCATCCAGTCGCGCCGGCCAGTCGGGATACTGTTTAGCCGTATTAATCCCCGCCAGCGTCAGTTCGCTGCGCCAGCTGATCGCCTTGCTCCAGTCCACCAGCGCGGTAAGGTCGATGTTGCCCTGCAGCGCAGCCACGCGCAGGCGATCGAGACTGAACTGCTCAACGTTGCCTTTACCGGTCAGCGAGACGGTCGCCGGTGGCACCGACTCCCCCTTCACGGCGGTCTGCAGTGACATCACATAGTCGGTGGCTTTGCCTTTGAACTGATAGTCCAGATTATCGGCCTGATAGGCGACCGGGCCTGTCAGCGGCCAGCGCAGTTTCGGGCTGGTTAGCTGCAGCGACAGCGGCAGCCCCGCCACCGCCAGCTGGGTCGCGGCGTTGAGCTGCGCATCCACCGGGCCGGAGAGGTTCAGCGCCAGCTTCAGCTCGTCACGCATCGCGCCGTTAAGTTTCAGCGCAATCTTTTCGCCTTTGACCGGGTCGGTGTTGACCGTGCCGTTCAGGGCAAAATCGACCGGCCAGTTATCGGCCAGCGTCGCCTGCCCGCTGCCTCTGAGATTGCCGAGGTCAGAGTCAACCTCCAGCGTGGTCAGCTGCATCTGCCGGTCGGCAGTTTTCGCTTTCATTAGCAGGCGGCTGACCGAAATATCGGTGTCGCCGGTGACGCGCAGCTGTTCTCCCAGGATCTGCTGAATGTCGATATCCAGCGGCAGACGGAAATCGGGCAGCGCAGGCAGCAGCGGTTGTGCAAACATCGCCTGCAGCGTTTCACCCAGCGGTTTCTCAGCCGGATGCGGCTGCTGAACTTTCGGCTCCACCACCTGTTCGTTCACGACTTTGGCTGCTTTCGGCAGCGCAATCAGCAGGCTTTGAATATGAGTAGGATTGAGCGTCAGCGCACGATCCTGCCACTGCAGACCGGTGGTAAAGTCGAGCAGCGAAATCGCGGTGTCATCCACTTTGACATTGATATTGTGCAGGCCAAGATGGCGCAGCGTAATCGGATAGGGCGTGCTGAGGTTGGTCGTGCCGCTCTCCTCTTCCGGCGCTGGCGCGGCAGGCGTCATCTTTTTACTGTCGACCACCACGCTGATATCACGCAGGGAGACATCATTCACGCAGACCGACGAATGCAGCAGGCAGTTAAGGTTCACCGCCAGATGGATCTGCCCGGCATCCACACTGACGCCAGGCATTTCGTAACGCAGACCGCTCAGGGTCAGGTTACGCCAGCCGCCCTCGACCTGTTTGATTGACAGGCCCGGTACCCAGCGCGACGCGCCATTCAGCACCAGATGCAGCCCCGGCGTGGTGCCGATTAAAAATGCCACCCCACCCAGCAGCAGCACCAGAAAGATCAGGATGCCGATGAGGACCTTTTTCCACAGCTTCATAGTTCTGGCCCCAGTCCTATATAAAATTGCAGTCCATGTGCATCGTCATCCCCGATAGGTCTGGCGATGTCTAATTTGATAGGACCCACCGGTGACGACCAGCGCACGCCGACGCCCGCACCGGTTTTCACGTTACTCTGTTTGATGTCGTTGACCGCTTCACCGGAGTCGACAAATACCGCTCCCCACCATTTGCCGCTGACGTTGTACTGATACTCCAGCGAGCCGGTGGCCAGTTTTGACGCACCGGTGAGTTTGCCATCCTCATCACGCGGTGAGATGTTCTTATATTTGTAGCCACGAATACTGCGGTCACCACCGGCAAAGAAGCGCAGATCCGGCGGGACTTTTTCAAAGTCGTTGGTTTCAATCCAGCCAAGATTGCCGCGCGCCACAAAGCGGTGGCTGTCGCCGAGGGTACGGATCCAGACGTTCTGCGCCTGCAGAATCAGGAAGTCAACGTCTGAACCCCAGGTGGTATCGGAGACGTCCGCTGAGTAGCGCTGAGAGTCGCCCCAGGTCGGCATCAGGCCGCCACGCGAGCGGGTGCGGTTTACGCTGACGCCGGGATAGAGCAGCATGGTGGTATTAGTCACGCTGCCCTGAGTAAAGTGATCCAGGCTCCAGCGCAGGTTGACCGCTTTCTGCCAGCCGCTGCTGCTGTCCCAGTTGCGCGACATCGCCAGCGTCGTGGTGTCGGCTTTGGTGTCATTGAGGTCGGTGCGCTTCAGGCCGCCGGAGAAGGTGTAGTACTGCTCCAGCGGGCTTTTCAGCAGGGGCACTTTGTAGCTGAGATCGACCTGCTGTTCCGGCGCGGAAATGTAGGCGCTGGCCGCCAGGCTGTGGCCTCTGTCGTTAACCCACGGCTTTTTCCAGGTGCCTTTCAGGCGCGGGCCGACGTCGGTGGAGTAGCCGACCCCGGTTTCGATGGTGTTTTCGGTGCGCGGCGACATCACGGCATTCAGCGGCAGCACTTTTGTTTTCCGGCCTTTGCTGAACTCCGGTGCAACGACCACGGAGTTAAACCAGCCGGTGGCGGAGAGGCGACGGTTCAGTTCAGCCAGATCGCGCGAGCTGTAGTAGTCGCCCTTTTCAAACGGCACCAGGTTCTGCAGGTACGCTTCGCGAATCTGCGAGCCCTGAAACGTCACGTCGCCAAAACGGTAACGCTCGCCGCTGTCGTAGTCGATATCCCAGAACGCTTCATGCCGCTCGACCGACACCCCCAGCTGGCTTTTTTTAAAGGTGCCATCGAAGTAGCCGTTGCGCAGCGCGAGATTCGAGAAGCCGCTTTTAAAGCGATCGTACTGCCCGTGGTTAAGCTGCGTGCCGACTTTGGGACGCCCCTGGGCTATCCACTCTTTGTAGTCGGCATCATTGCGGGCATCCCCTTCCAGCACGATGGTGCTGCCGCCGATTTTAACCGGCGGACCCGGTTTCACGTGCGCGATCAGCACTGGCCGTCCCCCCTGCGCGGGAGCAGGACGGGATTCAAAGTCGATCTCAGGTTCGTAGTAACCCAGCGCGCGCAGGCCTTCTTTTATCGCGACAGAAACGCGGGCACGAAAGCGACCATCATTGGAGACTTCATCGCTGCCAATGGTGGAGAGGCGTGCTCTGACATTTCGCTGCAGATCCCCGGTTAAGCCGTCTACCTGTAATCGCACAGTCGCCGCCTCAAGGGCAGGCGCAGCAAGCAGCAGGCCAGCCATGCAATAAATATGAAATCGTGGCACCTGTACTCCTGTTAATCATGCCGGCCCCTTTTCCGCGGGGCGCTTATTAATCATCTTTGCCCGCACTACCGCAACGGCAACACCCCTATCATAGCCGCACTTTATGCCAAATGGCGGCGTAGCAGTAACATCTAAGTCAAATATCCGGGCTATTGTCGGTAAATGAGGAGATCGATACAACTCCTGCGACGGGGATTGATCCCGCCTGATGGAGTCACTCAGAGAAATCTGAGCGGGCTACTGACCGCCCTGACCGTGAATGCCGCCGGAACCGGCGGTTTGCCCTCTGGCGGGCTGATAAGCGCTCCTGCTATAATCTGCAGCCACAGGCATCCCGCCTGTTTTCATTTCTGCCCCGGCAGCGTTCAGCCTGTCGAACTGGCGCAGACATTTTTGGCACGGATAGCCCTGTTTAACGAGTAACCGCCCCGTTCGCGCTTGCTCACGCTGCCCAGGCCAAAAATGACAAGTGGATAACCCTTTGGATCACTTATGTTAGATAGCTTACTTGTCATTCTTTTACTGATCGTCGTCAGTGCTTTTTTCTCTCTGTCGGAGATCTCGCTGGCAGCCGCCCGCAAGATCAAACTGAAACTGCTCGCCGATGAAGGCAACGTTAACGCGCAGCGCGTCCTGAAAATGCAGGAAACGCCGGGTATGTTTTTTACCGTCGTCCAGATTGGCCTTAACGCCGTCGCCATCCTCGGCGGTATCGTCGGTGACGCTGCCTTTTCACCGGTCTTCAGCGGCCTCTTCAGCCGCTTCGTCCCGCCGGAACTGGCCGAGCAGCTCAGCTTTATCTGCTCCTTCACCATCGTGACCAGCCTGTTTATCCTGTTCGCCGACTTAACCCCAAAGCGGGTTGGAATGGTCGCCCCCGAAACCATCGCGCTGCGCATCATCAATCCGATGCGTTTCTGCCTGCTGGTGATGCGTCCGCTGGTCTGGCTGTTTAACGGTCTGGCTAACGTCTTCTTCCGCCTCTTCAAGCTGCCAATGGTGCGTAAAGATGACATCACCTCCGATGATATCTACGCGGTGGTGGAAGCCGGTGCGCTGGCGGGCGTGCTGCGTAAGCAGGAGCATGAGCTGATTGAAAACGTGTTTGAGCTGGAGTCGCGAACCGTTCCCTCTTCCATGACCTCGCGTGAGAACATCGTCTGGTTTGATCTGCATGAAGATGAGGCCAGCCTCAAGAGCAAAATCGCCGAACATCCGCACTCCAAGTTTTTAGTCTGCAGCGGGGATATCGACCATATCGTCGGCTATGTCGACTCCAAAGAGCTGCTGCTGCGCGTGCTGGGCAATCAGAGTATGGCGCTGAACAGTGGCCTGCAGATTCGTTCTGCGCTGATTGTGCCGGATACGCTGACCCTCTCTGAAGCGCTGGAAAGTTTCAAAACCGCCGGTGAAGATTTTGCGGTAATCATGAACGAATATGCGCTGGTGGTGGGCATCATTACCCTGAACGACGTGATGACCACGCTGATGGGAGATCTGGTCGGTCAGGGCATGGAAGAGCAGATCGTCGCGCGTGATGAGAACTCGTGGCTGGTTGAAGGCGGCACGCCGATTGATGACGTGATGCGCGTGCTGGACATCGACGATTTCCCGCAGTCAGGCAACTACGAAACCATCGGCGGCTTTATGATGTATATGCTGCGTAAGATCCCGAAGCGAACCGACTTTGTGAAGTTTGCCGGCTACAAGTTCGAGGTGGTGGATATTGACAGCTACCGCATCGACCAGCTGCTGGTCACCCGCATCGATGAACGACCGCCGGTGCTGAGCATGACAAAAAGCGAAGACGAGCAGGGATAGCGAAGGGTCTGGCTTATAAAACACTCAGGGCGCCATCGGCGCCCTTTTGATTAGTTGAACTCAAGCTTGAGACGAACGACCTGGCGGTTAATTTCTGACATCACGCTCAGGTGCTGTTTGTCTTTGACGCGCGGGATTAACACTTTCCCTTTATCGAACTCGAACGCGCCAACGTCCTTGATATACAACCTTCCTTTGAACAGCGTTTTGACATATTTCGCTATTTGCAGCGGATTATAGCGCTGGAAGATTTTCATACTGACTGACTCCTGTACATTTTTAAAGCACGCTTCGCCGTTTCCAAAGTAGGTACCAGCCCATGAAGCGCGAATTCGCGATAACTATAGAACACCGAACACTACTGGTGTTCCGAAAAATGAATTTTTTTACTGAGTTGACACATCATTACAGAACAGTCTGTTATGACTCTCATATGACACAGTATAAACCTTCGTTGGTTAAGGAATTGTGGCGGGCATAACAAACCTGACACCTTTCCACGACAGGCGCATCATCCCTGCTTACTATTGCAGTAAAATGACTGACTGGTCTGATCACTTAAGGAAAGTGCGATGCGAAATATTCTGGCAGCCGTGGCGCTGTCATTACTCATACCGGCGGGCGTCATGGCCCACGACCTCAGGCTCGATTCCCGCGTGCCCGCCACGGGCGTTAACGACAAAGGCGAGCTGATACTGCAGCAGGAGAAGTTTAGCTATAAAAACTGGAATAGCGCGCAGCTGAGTGGAAAAGTTCGCGTGATTCAGCACATTGCCGGGCGCTCCTCCGCCAAAGAGATGAACGCCGCGCTGATAGAGGCGATTAAGGCCGCGAAGCTGCCGCATGACCGCTATCAGACCACTACCATCGTTAACACCGATGATGCGATCCCCGGCACCGGCATGTTTGTGCGCAGCAGCATTGAAACCAATAAGCAGCAGTATCCCTGGTCGCAGTTTATCGTCGACAGCAAGGGCAATGTGCAGCACGCCTGGCAGCTGCAGCCGGGCAGCTCTGCCATCGTCGTGCTGGATAGACAGGGTACGGTGAAATTTGTGAAGGATGGCCCGCTGACGCAGGATGAAGTGACAGACGTGATTGCTCTGGTCACCTCACTGCTGAAGGCGGAATAGCAGACGCCCCGGCGGGCGCGAAGCTCGCCGGGGCGTCAGAAGACAGACGCTCAGCCCGCGTTAAAACAGCGACACGCGGAAGCCGGGGTTCAGGAAAGATTCGCGCGGCGCGTAATCCAGGGTTTTACCCTGCCAGTCATGCACATGCGCGCCTGCGGCCATCGCCACCGCATGACCTGCACCGGTGTCCCAGATATTGGTGGGTCCGAAACGGGGATAGAGCTGAGCTTTCCCCTCCGCTACCAGGCAGAATTTCAGTGAGGAGCCGGTTGCAACGGTCTGATGCTCGCCCAGCTGCTTCAGGTACTCTTTCATCTCCTCATCGTCGCCATGGGAACGGCTCACCACCACCAGCGGAGGTCGTGCGTCACGCACATGAATCTGTTCACGATGACCGCCCTCCTCTTTCCACGCCTTCCCCTCCGCCGCAGAGTACATCACACCCAGCGCGGGGGCATAAACCACGCCCAGAATCGGCTTGCCCGCCTCAATCAGCGCAATGTTGACCGTAAATTCGCCGTTGCGTTTGATGAACTCTTTGGTGCCATCCAGGGGATCGACCAGCCAGTAGCGCTGCCAGTGCTGACGCTCTGTCCAGGCGGGCGGATCTTCTTCTGACAGCACCGGCAGATCGGGGGTTAACTGCTTCAGGCCAGAGAGGATGACCTCGTGCGCAGCGATATCCGCGGCGGTCACCGGCGAATCATCCGATTTGTGAGAAACGTCAAGCGGCGCGGCACCGTTATAGACCTGCATAATCGCGTCGCCTGCTTCGCGTGCCAGTTGGCAGATTTGCTCTAACATTTTTCACCTCGTTGTGTCTTTCTGCTGCAGGATCAGCTTTCCGTCAGACAGTGACATTTTAGCAGTTTCGCCTGACCTGCCCATTTACAGGCTGACCAGCGCGCCAATTTATAGATATATCAATATCATAGTTACCCGTTTATCGCCACGCCTGCGCCACTTTGCGCGCCCGCCGGAATCCGGTGCCGCCTCCGATGCGCCAAAACGTTATATCCATCACGATTTAAAATGACCCACCGGCAGGCTTTTACATTATTTTGAGATCCCCAATTATTTTGCAGCAGGAGCAGGCATGTTTAAGCCCGGCATAGTCTTACTGGCACTTGGCGTTTCCGCCGCCGCACAGGCCGCAACGGTCGATCTACGCATACTGGAAACCACCGATCTTCATAGCAACATGATGGATTTCGACTACTACAAAGACACCCCAACCGAAAAGTTTGGCCTGGTGCGCACCGCCACGCTGATTCACGCCGCGCGTCAGGAGGTGAAAAACAGCCTGCTGGTCGACAACGGCGATATCATTCAGGGCAGTCCGCTGGGCGACTACATGGCGGCAAAGGGATTGCGTGAGGGGGAGATCCACCCGGTCTACAAGGCGCTCAACACCCTGGATTACAGCGTCGGCAACCTCGGCAATCATGAATTTAATTATGGCCTGCCCTACCTGAAGAAAGCGCTGGCCGGTGCCCGCTTTCCCTACGTCAATGCCAACGTCATTGACGTGAAGAGTGGCAAGCCGCTGTTTACGCCTTACCTCATCAAATCCACCACGCTGGTTGATCGTGAAGGCAAAACCCGGACCCTGAAGATTGGCTATATCGGCTTTGTGCCGCCGCAGATCATGGTGTGGGATAAAGCCAATCTGCAGGGCAAGGTGCGGGTCGATGACATCACGGAAACGGCGCGCCGCTATGTGCCGGAGATGCGTGCGCAGGGCGCGGATCTGGTCATCGCGATTCCGCACTCCGGTCTGAGCAGCGAGCCGTATCACACCCTGGCGGAGAACTCGGTTTACTATCTCAGTCAGGTTGAAGGCATCAACGCCATCCTGTTTGGCCATGCCCACGCCGTCTTCCCCGGTAAAGATTTTGCCGCGATTAAAGGCGCAGACATTAAGAACGGCACCCTGAACGGTGTGCCTGCGGTGATGCCCGGCATGTGGGGCGATCACCTGGGCGTGGTCGACCTGGTGCTGAACAATGACAACGGCAAGTGGCAGGTCACGAGCGGCAAAGCTGAGGCACGCCCGATCTATGACATCGCAGCGAAAAAGTCTCTCGCCGCAGAAGATCCCGCGCTGGTGAAGGTCCTGGCTGAGGATCACCGCGCCACGCGCGACTTTGTGGCGAAACCTATCGGCAAGTCCGCCGACGTGATGTACAGCTACCTGTCGCTGGTACAGGACGATCCCACCGTGCAGATCGTCAACAACGCCCAGCGCGCCTATGTCGAGCACTTCATTCAGGGCGATCCCGATCTGGGCCGTCTGCCGGTACTCTCAGCGGCGGCGCCTTTCAAGGCGGGCGGGCGTAAAAACGATCCGGCCAGCTATGTCGAAGTGGAGAAAGGGCCGCTGACCTTCCGCAACGCCGCCGATCTTTATCTCTACCCCAACACGCTGGTGGTCATGAAGGTCAGCGGGGCGCAGGTTAAAGAGTGGCTGGAGTGCTCTGCAGGCCAGTTTAACCAGATCGATCCGCACAGTACGAAAACACAGTCGCTGATTAACTGGGATTTCCGCACCTATAACTTCGATGTGATCGACGGGGTCACCTATCAGATCGATGTGACCCAGCCAGCGCGCTACGACAGCGAGTGCCAGCTGATCCATCCTGATGCCTCCCGTATCCGTCAGCTGAGCTGGCAGGGTAAGCCGATCGACCCGCAGGTGACCTTCCTGGTGGCGACGAACAACTATCGTGCTTATGGCGGCAAATTTGCCGGCACCGGCGATAAGTATGTCGCCTTTGCCTCGCCGGATGAGAACCGTTCGGTGGTGGCAGCCTATATCAGTGCAGAGACTAAGGCGCACGGGGAAGTCCAGCCACAAGCGGACAATAACTGGCGGCTGGCCCCGATTAACGCATCCACACCGCTGGACATCCGGTTTGAGACGGCACCGGGGGAGAAAGCGACCGGGTTTATTAAGCAGCATGCGCAATATCCGCTTCAGCCCAAAGGGACCGATGCGACTGGCTTCGCGTTGTGGCAGGTGAATTTACAGCAGAAGTAAGGCAGGAGAAAACGCTGCAACCGGGCGGTTGCAGCGTCCGGCAATTACAGAATTTCCAGCAGTTCCACTTCGAAAATCAGGGTGCTGAACGGTGGGATGGAGGCACCCGCACCGCGCTCGCCATACGCGAGGTTCTGTGGGATCACCAGTTCCCATTTTGAGCCAACCGGCATCAGGGTCAGGGCTTCAATCCAGCCTGGGATCACACCGCTCACCGGGAACTCTGCCGGTTCGCCACGCGCCACCGAACTGTCGAACACGCTGCCGTCGATCAGTTTGCCGGTGTAGTGCACGCGTACGCGATCCTGACGCGATGGGATAGGACCTTCGCCCTGAGTAATCACGCTGAACTGCAGACCGGATTCGGTGCTGTTCACGCCTTCACGCTGCGCATGTTCCTGCAGGAACGCCTGACCTTCTGCTGCCATGGCTTCGGTGCGCTCACGACGCACGCCTTCAGCGCGTTCATGAACTTCACGCAGTGCGCGATGAACGACATCAACCGGTACGGCAGGCGAGTTCCCTTCCAGCGCGTCGCGCAGGCCCGCGAGCAGTGCTTCTGGCTGCAGCCCCTGCAGACCAGATTCCAGCAACTGCTGGCCAACCTGTAAACCAATACCGTAACTTGCTTGTGCTTCGACGCTGTCGAAAGAAGGGGTAGTCATCTTCGTTCCTTTCACTCTCGGATAAATTCGAACCGGCAGCATAGCAGCGCAGGCCGCTGGCGTAAAATGCCCTGCATCGCAGATGACTTTTCCCGGCGAAAGAGAAACAATAGAGCCGTCAGATTTATCAATGCTGGCAGGCACTTCGCGCCAGTATTGCCCATACTATAACTATCGACGGAATACCCCCCGTCTGTGGCACACGAAGAAGAGAGCAACTATGGGCCAGATCGCCCCACGACGCCGCCGGACGCGCGCAACACATATGATATCCCGGCTGCAGACCTGGCTGGCCGCACGCAGGCCAGCGCAGCCTGCCGGAGAGGAGGAACCCCGCATGGCTTCTGAGACGTCATCCCGCCTGCCGACATGGCTTCAGCGAATCTGGCATTTTACCGACGACATCCGCTGGATGGCACCGCTGCCCGCACCGCACCGTCGCGGCATTGTGGCGGCGCTGCTGGTTATGCTGGTGGCGTTTCTCTGGCCTGCCACGACGCCGCGTTATCCGGTCGAGCAGCCGGTTACGCCTTCCGCAGAGAAAGAGGTGCCGATGCAGGCCGATATCTACGATAACACCCGCTCCGGGCAGGCCTCCTCATCACAGCAGACGCCAAAAGCAGACTCTCAGGGCGCGTGGCGCAGTCTGACCATCGCGTCCGGCCAGACGCTGGCGCAGCTGTTTCGTGACAACAGCCTGCCGGTCAATGATGTGTTTGCGATGGCGCGGGTGGAAGGCAACGATCAGCCCCTCAGCTCACTTAAAAGTGGTCAGCAGGTCAAAATCCGACAGGATGCACAGGGTGTGGTAACGGGACTGACGGTGGAGGGCGCAGAGGGCCCGGTGCTGTTTACCCGTCAGACAGACGGCAGCTTTATCCGCGCGCAGTAGCTGAGCAAGGCATAAAAACAAAAACGCCGGCACAGGGCCGGCGATTTTGTTGTGCTCAGTTAATAAAATTAACCAGCAACAACCTTCACGGTCAGTTTAGCGAATACATCGCTGTGGACCTGGAAGTCTACTTCATGCTCACCGGTAGTACGCAGAACGCCGTTCGGCAGACGAACTTCGCTCTTCGCTACGTCAACGCCAGCTGCAGTAACTGCATCAGCGATGTCGCGGGTACCGATTGAACCGAACAGCTTACCTTCATCGCCTGCTTTAGACGTGATGGTCACGGTGCCCAGTGCATTGATTTTCTCAGCGCGTGCAGTCGCTGCAGACTGAACGTCAGCCAGTTTGGCTTCCAGTTCAGCACGGCGTGCTTCGAAATACTCAACGTTTTTCTTGGTAGCAGGAACAGCTTTGCCCTGTGGAACCAGGAAGTTACGAGCGTAGCCCGCTTTAACGTTAACCTGATCACCCAGGCTGCCCAGGTTTGCTACTTTATCAAGCAGAATAACTTGCATTACCTTATCCTCTTAAAGTCGTTAATGGACAGTTGCCGATTACTGATGACGATCAGTGTACGGCAGCAGAGACAGATAACGCGCGCGCTTGATGCAGCGAGCCAACTGACGCTGGTATTTTGCACGAGTACCGGTGATACGGCTCGGGACAATTTTACCGCTTTCGGTAATGTAGTTTTTCAACGTTGCGATGTCTTTGTAATCGATCTCAACAACGCCTTCCGCGGTGAAACGGCAGAACTTGCGACGACGGAAATAACGTGCCATTAGGCTAGTCTCCAGAATCTATCAATTCAATCTGCTCGGCATGGAACACCACTTTGCTCTGGCCATTGCGTGCCTGATGGCAACTAATGAAACCGTCCAGTGTGAGTTGCGTGCCGACCGTTATATGTTGAGTAATCACCTGATGGGTGCTGCCGCTGATAATCACCGGCATACGACACCAGGCTTGCCGGTGAAACCCGGCCTCCTCCTGCACTGAGCGGTGCTCTAGCACAAACTGACAGTGAGGAATTCCTGACGGGCTAATTTTTCGAACCGGCGTCCTGCACACAGTGCCGGACAAGCGCAGTCGATTAACCGTCACGATGGATTACTCTTCAGAATCCCCAGCATCTGACTCATCAGCGGATTCGTTAGCAAAATCTTCGCGACGATCACGACGCTCATCTTTCGCTTTAACCATCGGTGATGCTTCAGTTACCGCGTGTTTAACGCGCATAACCATGCTACGGATAACGGCGTCGTTGAAGCGGAAGTTCGTTTCCAGCTCATCGATCGCTTCCTGCGGCGCTTCAACGTTCATCAGAACGTAGTGAGCTTTGTGCAGTTTGTTGATCGGGTAAGCCAGCTGACGGCGGCCCCAGTCTTCCAGACGGTGAATCGTGCCCTGTGCACCAGTGATAGCACCAGTGTAACGCTCGATCATGCCAGGAACCTGTTCGCTCTGGTCAGGATGAACCATAAATACGATTTCGTAATGACGCATCGAAATTGCTCCTTACGGATTATTCAGCCTCCTGTCGGGGTCAGCCGCGGCCCATGGAAGCAAGGAACGTTATAGGCTGTGTCCCACAACCGTTCGCCGTAACGAGCCTTTGTGGGACACAGCCTGAGAATGCGGCTGAAAAATTGACGCGTAATCATACTGGCGACCGTGGCTAAACTCAAGCGCACATTTCAATAAAATGCGGCTGGGGACGCAGAGTCGGTGGGTCAGGAAGGGAACAGTGTAAAAACAGCGGGTTAACGCGGGATCGTTCAAAAACGCTGACAGAGAGGTTCAGCGGGACGATCTGGCGTTCGCAGCGGCAGTGGCTAAAATTAAAGCAGACGTCACGACAGGGTCGCTGGCGTCACACAGAGTGTCTTCCCTGAAGTGAGGAGTCGGGCATGAAAACGTTCGTCATCGCCACTTTCCTGGGTCTCTTCCTGTCTCCACCCGCCCTTGCCAGCCATGCTGACTGTGCGCAGCAGATAAGAAGTCACAGCAGCGAAGCGGCATCCGGTTATGTCTACGTTAACCGGCTGGACAGGCCGGAACGAAACCCGGTCAGCGCACCTGTCAGTCCTGCTGAGAAATCGGCTGCGCGCTGGTAAGTACCGGTCGCGTCACGGGCGGCGGCATCCTGCTCCGCCCGTTCATCGTTTACAGCTGATGACGAAAGAAGCTGACCAGCGCCGTCAGGGCGGAGGGGGTGATCTTATGCCCAATCCCCTTTTCCGACAGCGACGTCAGATGCTGATCCAGGCCATTGTCACGCAGGGCCCTCTCCAGCCGCTCGGTTTCCGCCCAGGGCACCACCTCATCCGCCTCACCATGCCACAGCAGCAGCGGCCGGTCTGCCAGTGCCGTGAGCCGGTTGCAGGGGTCATACTCCGCCAGAGGCGCCATACGGGCAGCAAATTTTTCCTGCCGGTCGGGTGTATCGGGGAGCCGCGGCGGAAACAGTGAGTGACTGAGCTGCATAAAATAGCCCGATCCCATCATGCAGGCGACGCTGTGAATCTGTGGATAGCGCGCCATGGCCCCCAGGGCGGTCATGCCGCCCATTGAGGCTCCCGCCACCGCAAAACGCGAACCGGCAATCAGATTTTCATTTCGCAGCGCCGCTTCCAGCTGCGGCAGCTCATCAATGTTCTGCTTCAGGATCTCCCAGAAGCGGTCCAGGCGTGTCCCGGCATCACCGTCATAGCGCGCGCCATGTCGCGCCGCATCGGGCATCACCGCGCGAAAACCTGCCTGCGCCAGCGCCACCGCAAAGTAGGCGTAGACCTCTTTCGACGAGGTAAAGCCGTGATAAAACAGCACCGTGGGCAGCGGTGCCTGGCGCTGTCCGGCAGGCGTGGCGTGCAGGCATTCAATACCAGCCAGCGTTTCTGTCGTGAGTTCGATCATCGTCTCTCCTGATGGGGTGAAAGCGTGCCGCTTCAGTGTACGTGCTGTAATGATTTAACGAAACGTGCCGCTGCGCTTAGCGGCCGGATTTCGCCCTAAACTTTTCCCCCTCCCTGCCGTTGTTGGTGTACCCCCATAACTTGTTCAAAGGTAATTTATGACGCGTCTCTCTCTCAGCGGCCTGAGTCTTGGAGTTAAGCTGTCTGTACTGACGTCTCTCAGCGTTGCGCTGCTGTTGCTGGTACTCACCCTGACTCAAAGCCACAACGCCTCACGCCAGCTGGAAAATCTCGCCATCGATGACATGCACAATCAGGTGCAGGGCATTAATGAAATGGCCTCCATGTTCAACGCCACCCTCACCGAAGAGGTGAGCCACTATACCAATCTGTTTATCAGCTTTTTACCCAGGCGCTTCAGCCTTGATGACAGCGCCAGAATTCAGGTGGGCGCATTTTCAACGCCCGTGCTGCGCGCCGGATTAAAAACGCTGAACCTCGATCAGGTCGCCGTCGACGATTTCACTGACCGCACCGCGGCGGTGGCGACGATTTTTGTGCGCGATGGCGATGATTTTATCCGCATCTCCACCTCGCTGAAAAAGGAGGATGGCAGTCGGGCTATCGGCACTCAGCTTGATCGCACCGGCGCCGCCTGGAAAAGCGTTCACGAAGGCAGGGCATATCAGGGCCTGGCCACGCTGTTCGGCCACCGCTATATCACGCAGTACCAGCCGGTAAAGGATGAGAGTGGCAGGGTCGTTGCCATCCTCTTCGTCGGCGTTGGCATTGACAAGCAGTATGCGCTGATGCGCGAAAAAATCCTGGCTCGCCGGCTGGGTGACAGCGGTCATTTCTTTGTGCTCAACGGCACGCCCGGTAAGACGCAGGGCAACTATCTGTTTGACCAGCACAACGAAGGAAAACAGCCCGGCTGGGATAGCGCCATCCTGCAGCCGCTATTGACGCAGCCACAGGGCATGCAGCAGGTGGAAATTGAGGGTGAGCAGAAAATCCTGGCCTGGCAGCAGCTGCCGGGCTGGAACTGGGTGATCACCGGCGAAGTTAACCGTGCCAGCCTGCTGGCTCCGATTACCCACAGCCGTAACCTGTTCCTGATGACCGGACTGATTCTGGTGGTGATCTTTGCGCTGGGGTTTGTCTGGTACAGCCGCCGGGCCATTACCCATCCGCTGCAGCAGGTGATCCATCTGGCGGAGCAGTATGCCGCCGGTAATCTGCAGGTCAACCTGAAGACCACCCGCTCTGATGAGGTGGGCCAGCTGATCGTGGCAATTAACGGTATTGGAAACGGTCTGGAAAAAATCGTCAGCCAGGTGCGCGTTGCCGCACAGGAGATCAGTGACGGTACGGATACCATTGCCGTCAGCAGCCATAACATCAGCGAGCAGATTGGACGTCAGGCCAGCAGCGTCGAGCAGACCTCCGCCAGCATGGAGCAGTTTGGCGCAACGGTGGAACACACCGCCGACAGCCTGCGTCAGGCGATGTCCCTGGTGGCGGAAGCCAGCGGAATCGTCAGCCACGGCAGCCAGACGGTGGAGCGCTCGGTGAACACCATGTCAGCGATTAAAGTGTCGTCACAAAGCATTGCGGACATTACCCATGTGATTGAGTCGATTGCCTTCCAGACCAACATCCTGGCGCTGAATGCCGCCGTTGAAGCAGCGCGAGCCGGTGAGCAGGGCCGCGGTTTTGCCGTGGTCGCGGCAGAAGTGCGGGCACTGGCACAGCGGTCGGCGCAGGCGGCCAAAGAGATCGATGGGCTGATTGCCACCTCCATCGGCAACGTGGCAGAGGGACATCAGCTCTCTGAACAGACGCGTGATGCGATGACTGACATTGTGACGCACATCGAGCAGGTGCAGGCGCTGATGGGCGAGATCAACGTAGCGGCGCAGCAGCAGGCGGCGGGCATTGGTCAGGTTAATCTGGCGATGAATCAGATCAGTCAGGCGACCCATCAGAACAGCGAGCTGGTGGCGCAGGCGGAAAACAGTGCGCAGACGCTGAGTGATAAAGGTCATCATCTCACCCAACTGGTCAGCGTATTCAGCCTTAAAGCCTGACCGCCTTCAGGACGATGACATACACTTACTGTCTCGTCCTGAAAAAGGGTTTTGCTATGCGTTCCGCTTACTTACTGATCCTGAGCCTGCTTCTGGCAGGCTGTTCCGCCCTTCAGACAACGCCAGAAGCGCCGCCTGCTCCAACGCAGCAGGCACAGGAGATTTCACGGTCGCAGAGTGGCGGCTTACCGAAGCTGGGTAATATCACCGTGAATGTGCATGGCTCGCCGGATGACGCCCAGCGGGCGGTGGCCGCCCGGGCCAATCAGGCCGGAGCGGTTTACTATCAGATCGTGGCGCTGAGTGAAACGGTGATGCCTGGCTTGTGGTACGCCAGTGCGATTCTTTATGGTGCGTCACCGGCCACAGGCGCGGGCCAGTAAACGATCGGTCACTGCGGCTTCCAGCGGGCGTGAACCGCGCGGGTCGAGCCACTGCTGGCACCAGGCATCGGCCAGCGGCGGTTCGGCATATTTCAGCAGTTGAGCGCCCGTCGCCAGCAGCAGCAGCGTGCGGGTGACCTCGCGCGCCTGCTCTTCAGGGATGCGGCTGAGTCTCAGCCGCAGCTGACGCCAGCGCGCATCAAAATGCCGGTTACTTCCTTTTACCGCCTCAAACTCCTGATTCAGCATCTCAGTCACCTCCGCCTGGCGGGCGAGCACGCGCAGGACGTCCAGACACATCACGTTGCCCGACCCCTCCCAGATACTGTTGACCGGCATGTCACGATAGAGACGCGGCAGCTCACTCGCTTCGCAGTAGCCAATCCCGCCCAGCACCTCCATCGACTCCGCTACAAACGGCGCGCCCGCTTTGCAGATCTGATACTTAGCGGCCGGGGTAAATAAGCGGGCAAAGGTGACCTCATGCGGTTTTGCCGGCTGGGACCAGGCGCGCGCCAGGCGCATCAGCAGCGCAGTCTGCCCCTCCAGCTGCAGCGCCTGCTGAGCCAGCACCTGCCGCATCAGCGGCAGATCCACAAGGTTTTTCCCCTGCACCTGACGCTGGTGAGCATGCCAGAGTGCCACCGAGAAGGCCCGCCGCATCTGCCCGTGACTGCCGAGTGCGCAGTCGAAGCGCGTCATCCCGGCCATCTTCAGGATCAGCCGCACCCCTTCACCCTCTTCTCCCAGCAGCCAGCCCGTCGCCTCGCGAAACTCCACTTCGCAACTGGCGTTCGAGCGATTGCCCAGCTTCTCTTTAAGCCGTTCAAGCTGAATGGCATTGCGGGTGCCGTCGGGCAGCAGTCGCGGCAGGAAGAAGCAGCTTAATCCGGCGGGCGTCTGCGCCAGCACCAGATGCGCATCACTCTGCGGCACGGAGAAGAACCATTTATGGCCGGTCAGCCGCCAGGCTTCGCCGGGGCCGCGCGCCTCAAGCGGTTCTGCAAAGGTGGTGCTGGTAAGCAGATCGCTGCCCCCCTGCTTCTCTGTCATTCCCATGCCGATCAGCAGGCCGCGTTTCTGGTCGCCAGGCTGCGCATGGGTATCGTAGCGGTCGCTGAGCAGCGGATCGAGCCAGCCCTCAAATGCGGCGGGCAGACAGGTCTGCAGCAGCGGAATGGCAGCATGTGTCATGGTCATCGGGCAGAGCGTGCCCGCTTCAACCTGTGCATGCAGGATAAAGCGCGCGGCGCGCGCCACGCTCGCCTGTTCCCGAACCGCAGGCTGCCAGCTGAGGTTGTGCAGGCGGCTGGCGCAGACGCCCTGCATCAGCAGGTGCCAGGCGGGGTGAAAACGGACCTCATCCAGCCGCACGCCACGGGCGTCATAGCGCTGCAGCTCAGGGGGTTCAGTATTGGCAAGCCGGCCAAGCTCCAGCGACTCGGCCCCGCCGAGCTGTGAGCCAACGGAGGTCAGCCATTCCCGATCCCATCCGGCCCCCTCACGGGAAAGGGCTTCGCTGAGCGGCGTATCGGAAAGAAACAGATTACTGTTGCTGAGAGGATGGGGCTGATTAAAAACGGTGTGTGTTGTCCAGGTCATAACCACTCCTCGCGGATGTCACTCCGTAAGTATGCGAAGGACGCAGGGTTATGCCTGGTACAGAAACTAATTTGTGGCGAGGATCACATCGGGGATCAGGCGTTGCGCTGGCGCACCGCTTCAAACAGGCAGACGCCGGTGGCCACCGAGACGTTGAGCGACGAAACGCTGCCGGCCATCGGAATGCTGATCAGCTCATCGCAATGTTCACGGGTCAGGCGACGCATGCCCTCACCCTCTGCGCCCATCACCAGCGCCATCGGGCCAGTCATTTTGCTCTGGAAGACGGTATGGTCAGCTTCACCTGCGGTGCCGACAACCCAGATGTTGTACTCCTGCAGCAGACGCAGCGTACGCGCCAGGTTGGTGACGCGGATCAACGGCACATTTTCTGCCGCGCCGCTGGCCACTTTTTTGGCGGTGGCGTTCAGAGGGGCGGAACGATCTTTCGGCACGATAATCGCGTGCACACCGGCCGCATCCGCGCTGCGCAGACAGGCGCCCAGATTGTGCGGGTCGGTGACGCCATCCAGCACCAGCAGGAACGGCTTATCCAGGCTCTGCAGCAGATCCGGCAGATCGCCCTCCTGATACTGACGGCCGGGTTTTACCCGTGCCACGATGCCCTGATGCACCCCGCCTTCGACCTGACTGTCGAGCCATTTACGCTCCGCCAGCTGAATAACGATCCCCTGAGCTTCCAGCGCGGCGACCACGGGTTGCAGGCGACGATCGTCGCGGCCTTTGAGGATAAAGACTTCCTGAAAACGTTGTGGAGCACGTTCCAGCAGCGCCTGCACGGCATGGATACCAAAAATAATTTCGCTCATCAATCTGCTCAGTGGTTGGAAATGAAAAGAATAACCGCCCTTTCTCCGGAGAGAAAAGGCGGTGACGCGCCTCAGTCAGACTCGGCCTTCCTTCTGGCGCGCTTCGCCTTTGTGGCGGCGGCGATTTTACGGGTTTTTTCCGAGACGTTTTTACTTTTTTTCTCGCTATTTGCCCCGGCAGATTTGCCTTTGCCTCCCCGGAAGGCGGCGTCCGGCTCGAAGTTAGACTTACGGCTCGCATCGCGACGGCGCTTCGCTGGCGCTTTATCGTCACGTTTTGCGCGGTCGCGCGCGGTCTTTCCTTCCCCACGCACCTGCCGCTGACTGGAGATCAGGGCAAAGTCGATTTTACGCTCGTCCATATGCACGGCTTCGACCCGCACTTCCACGGTGTCACCCAGGCGATAGGTGCGCCCGCCCGATTCACCAATCAGACGCTGCCCTACCGGGTCAAAACGGTAGTAGTCATTATCGAGTGAAGAGACATGCACCAGACCATCAATGAAGAGATCGTTTAAGCGCACAAAGAAGCCAAATCCGGTGACGCTGGAGATGACGCCGTTGAACACGTTACCGACCTGATCCTGCATGAAGTCACACTTAAGCCAGTCCGCCACGTCGCGCGTCGCTTCATCTGCGCGGCGCTCGGTCAGGGAGCAGTGCAGGCCCAGTTGCAGCATCTGCGGCATGTCATAGTGATAGCCCCCGGTCGCGGTCGTCAGATCTTTGGCGACGCTGCGATCTTTCGGCATCAGGTACTTAATGGCGCGCTGAACCAGCCCTTTGCCTTCATCCTGCTCTTTTGCCAGCAGATATTTGATGGCGCGGTGCAGCGTCAGATCCGGGTAGCGACGGATCGGCGAGGTAAAGTGAGCATAGGAGGAGAGGGCCAGACCGAAGTGGCCGCGGTTCTCCGGATCGTACACCGCCTGCTTCATGGAACGCAGCAGCATGGTCTGCAGCATTTCCGCATCCGGACGATCGGCCACCTGCTTCAGCAGCGCCGCATAGTCAACAGGCTGCGGTTTGTTGCCGCCTGGCAGGCTCAGTCCCAGCTCATTGAGCACGGTACGGAAGCTCTTGATGCTCTCGTCGGTCGGACGATCGTGGTCGCGGAACAGCGCCGGTTCCTGATTTTTCTCCACAAAGCGTGCCGAGGCGATGTTCGCCAGGATCATGCACTCTTCGATCAGCTTGTGGGCGTCATTACGGGAGACGCGTTCCACCCGCTCAATACGGCGCTCGGCGTTGAAAATAAACTTCGCCTCTTCCGTCTCAAACGAAATACCGCCGCGCTCTTCGCGTGCAGCATCCAGCGCCTGATAGAGGTTATGCAGCTCTTCAAGATCTTTAACCAGCGGCGCGTATTGCTGACGCAGCTCTTTGTCGCCCTGCAGGATATTCCAGACCTTGTTATAGGTCAGACGCGCATGGGAGTTCATCACCGCTTCATAATGTTTGAAGCCGGTCAGTTTACCCTTGGTCGAAATGGTCATCTCGCACACCATACACAGGCGATCCACCTGCGGGTTAAGCGAACAGAGGCCATTCGACAGCACTTCCGGCAGCATCGGCACCACCTGTGACGGGAAGTAGACCGAGGTGCCGCGCTGATGCGCCTCATCATCCAGCGGCGTGCCCGGACGAACGTAGTAGCTCACATCGGCAATCGCGACCCACAGACGCCAGCCACCCCCGCGCTTTTTCTCACAGTAGACGGCATCATCGAAGTCACGGGCATCTTCACCATCAATGGTGACCAGCGGCAGTTTGCGCAGATCGACGCGGCCTTTTTTCGCCTCTTCCGGCACCTCTTCTTTCAGCTGGCTGATCTGGGCTTCTACCTGCGGCGGCCAGGTGTGCGGAATTTCATGGGTGCGCAGCGCCATGTCCACGGCCAGGCTGGTGCCCATATCTTCGCCGAGGATTTCAATCACTTTACCGATCGCTTTGCTGCGACGGTTCGGGCGCTGCACCAGCTCCACCACCACCACGGAACCCATACGGGCCTGCATCGTCTCTTCTGGCGGGATGAGAATATCGAAACTCAGGCGACTGTCATCCGGCACCACGAAGCCGGCACCGGCATCGGTAAAGTAGCGGCCAACGATCTGATTGTTGCGGGGTTCCTGCACCCGGACCACGCGCGCTTCGCGACGGCCTTTGCGATCGGCACCCAGCGGCTGCGCCAGGATCACGTCACCGTGCATGCAGAATTTCATCTGTTCAGCGGAAAGATAGAGGTCATCTTTCTGACCTTCCGCCCGCAGGAAGCCGTAGCCATCACGATGGCCGATAACTTTACCGCGCAGGAGATCGAGGCGTTCTGGCAGGGCATAACACTGACGGCGGGTGAAGACCAGCTGACCATCACGCTCCATGGCGCGAAGGCGGCGACGCAGCGCCTCAAGCTGCTCTTCATCGTGCAGATTCATCTCTTCAGCCAGCTCTTCACGGCTGGCCGGTTTTTCACGTTTTTCTAATAAAGCCAGGATAAATTCACGGCTTGGAATAGGGTTTTCGTATTTTTCAGCTTCTCTATCCTGAAAAGGATCTTTTGACATAACGGTTCCTCCGATGTCATTTAATATTTATATCCGCCGGCGATCTGGACAGTATGATTTCATAAAGTGGCGTATTGCCTTCGACCAAATCGGCCAGCGTATAGTTATCCAGCTCCTGCAAAAATCGCTGTACTGCATCATGCAGCGCCTGTTTAAGACGGCAGGCGGGCGAAATGGAGCAGGAGGGGCAATCGACTAATTGTAGCGGCTCCATCCTGCGGACCACTTCACCAATCACAATCTGACGCGGCGGCATACCCAGACGAATACCGCCATTTTTACCCCGTGTTGCAGCGACATAGCCCGCCCGGCTCAGCTGATTAATGATTTTGACCATATGGTTACGCGACAAACCGTACGTGTCGGTTACCGCAGTAATATTGGTCTGCTGGCCCTCGGGTAACGAGGCCAGATAAATCAGGGCCCGTAAGCCATAATCAGTAAAACTCGTGAGCTGCACAGTAACCTCAGTGAACCTTCAGGCGTGGCATGACATTGTTCGCCTTACAATGGGTGTCGGGATTAAATCGGATCGCCATTCGATTAACTACGATGATAAACCAGAGTGTGATTGGCCGTGCGTTTTTTTCAGTCAGCACCGGGTTTGACAAGCGAAGGGAAGATAAGTGGCATCAGAGAGTGGAAAAACAAGGGCCGGACAGCGTCCGGCCTCAATCATTATGCGTCGAACGGATCGCGCAGAATCATTGTTTCACTGCGATCGGGACCGGTTGAAATAATATCAATCGGCACACCCGTTACCTCTTCAACGCGCTTGATGTAATCACGCGCCGCCTGAGGTAAACCTTCCAGCGTCTTAACGCCAAACGTTGTCTCGCTCCAGCCTGGCAGCGTTTCGTAGATCGGCTCAATGCCTTCCCAGTTCTCTGCTGCCAGCGGCGTAGAAGTCACTTCGCGGCCATCCGGCATACGGTAAGCGACACAGATTTTCACCTCTTTCAGGCCATCCAGCACGTCCAGCTTGGTCATGCAGAAACCTGACAGGGAGTTGATCTGAACTGCACGGCGAACGGCTACCGCATCCAGCCAGCCGGTACGACGACGACGTCCGGTGGTCGCACCAAACTCGTTGCCCTGTGCACACAGGAACTCACCGGTTTCATCGAACAGCTCGGTCGGGAACGGGCCTGCACCTACGCGGGTGGAGTACGCTTTCACAATACCCAGCACGTAGTCGACATAACGCGGACCGATACCTGAACCGGTCGCCACGCCACCTGCGGTGGTGTTGGACGAGGTCACGTAAGGATAGGTCCCGTGGTCGATATCCAGCAGGGTACCCTGCGCGCCTTCAAACATGATCAGATCGCCACGCTTACGCGCGCTGTCCAGCAGTTCAGAGACGTCAACCACCATGCCGGTCAGGATGTCAGCGACTTCCATCACATCGCTCAGCACTTTGTCGAAATCGACGGCTGGCTCTTTGTAGTACTCCACCAGCTGGAAGTTGTAGAAATCGACCACTTCCTTCAGCTTGGCAGCAAAGGTTTCTTTGTTGAACAGGTCGCTGACGCGCAGTGCGCGACGCGCCACTTTATCTTCATAAGCCGGTCCGATGCCACGGCCGGTGGTCCCGATCGCTTTGGCACCGCGCGCACGTTCACGCGCCATGTCCATCGCAACATGATATTGCAGGATCAGCGGACAGGCTTCAGAAATCAGCAGACGTTCACGTACCGGAATCCCGCGCGCTTCCAGACCTTTCATCTCCTTCATTAAAGCTTCAGGAGAGAGCACAACACCGTTACCAATGATGCTGGTCACGTTATCGCGCAGAATGCCAGAAGGGATCAGGTGGAGGACGGTTTTTTCACCGTTGATGACAAGCGTGTGGCCCGCATTGTGGCCGCCTTGATAACGCACAACGTAATTCGCGCGTTCAGTCAGAAGGTCTACAATCTTACCTTTACCTTCGTCACCCCATTGGGTGCCCAGTACGACGACGTTCTTACCCATTTCTCAAAATCACCGATTGCTTAAAAAAGGATTCTACCATCTGATCCCGCTGTTTTCAGCACTTTTAGCATACGATTGCGCGCTTTTTTGCCTGAGTTTTGATCACTACAACATGTTGGGGATTCTGGCGCAAAAAGGCACAATTTAGCCGGTTTCAGCCACGGTTTCAGACGTTGCCGTGCAGACTCAGCATACAGTAGATGACCATGCCTGCTACCACCAGTCCGCCACCGAAACGGTGCAGCAGACGATCCGGTAAGCGGGTCATCGACAGGATCATGCGTCGCCAGAGGCGTGGCATAAACATCGGCCCCAACCCTTCGAGCACCAACACCAGCGCCAGTGCCATCCAGATGCTTGTTTTCATTCTGATACCCAAAAAAAAGGCCGACAACATTGTCGGCCTGTAGGTTATATCAGTTCTTAACGTGTCGCGTTAGAGGGCGCCTTCATATATCGGAAGAAGTCGCTATCCGGGCTTAACACCATCACGTCCTGATTTTCGCTGAAGCTGTTTTCGTAAGCACGCAGGCTACGAATAAAGGCGTAGAAGTCAGGATCTTTGCTGAACGCATCGGCAAACAACCGGGCCGTTTCCGCATCACCATCACCGCGGGTGATCAGCGCTTCACGCTGCGCTTCGGCCAGCGTACGCGTGACCTGATAGTCCGCCTGGGCGCGCAGTTTTTCCGCCTCTTCCTGACCCTGTGAACGCTGGCTGCGTGCAACCGCTTCACGCTCAGCGCGCATGCGGTTGAAGATCGCATCAGACACTTCGGTCGGCAGGTTGATCTGCTTGATGCGCACATCAACGACCTGAATACCTAACGCGGCCATACTGTTCGGATTCGGAGCGGGCTCATTGCTGTTGGTTTCACGCTCAACACGGGCCGCTGCGCTGGCAATCGCGTCATCCGCCGCTGGCGTCGCCACTTCATCATCGCTGCCGACAGAACCGGTGTTCAGCGCGTCACGCACGTCAGTGGTCAGGCGACCGCGGGAATCCGTAACGATATCTTTCACATCCAGACGGCCCATTTCAGAACGCAGGCGGTCACTGAACTTACGTTTCAGCAGCACTTCCGCCTGAGAGACATCCCCGCCACCGGTGGCCAGGTAGTAACGACTGAAGTCGCTGATACGCCACTTGATGTAGGAGTCCACGATCAGATCTTTCTTCTCTTTGGTGACGAAGCGATCGGCCTGATTGTCCATGGTCTGGATACGTGCATCCAGCGTCTTAACCGTTTCCAGGAATGGGATCTTGAAATGCAGACCCGGCTCAAACACCTGCGGCTTGTTTTCGCCGTCGCGCAGGACTTTACCGAAGCGCAGCACGATGCCGCGCTCGCCTTCCTGCACCACAAACAGCGACGCATAGAGCGCCACCAGCACGACGATAATTAAAAATATTATTGGCTTACGCATCGATTACTCTCTCCCTTCGCGCTGGCTGTCGCTGCGCTGAGCATTCGCCCGGCGCTGATCCATGATGTTGTCCGGACTGTATGACGACGTGTCATTGCGGCTGGCATTGCGATCGGAGAGCGCAGGCAGTGACGAGCTGGTGCCGCCCTTCTGACCGTGCTGGCCGGATGCAGCCTGACCGCCACGCATCAGCTGGTCCAGCGGCAGCATCATCAGATTATTACCGCGATCGTTAACCAGGACTTTGCGGGTATGGCTCAGTACGCGTTCCATGGTCTCAATATAGAGACGCTCCTTGGTGATCTCTGGCGCCGCTTTATACTCCGGCAGAATCTTGGCGAAACGCGCCACTTCACCCTGCGCTTCCAGAACGGTTCGCTCTTTGTAAGCGCGCGCCTCTTCCAGAATACGTTGCGCCTGGCCATTCGCTCGAGGCTGAACTTCGTTAGCGTAGGCTTCCGCTTCACGGACGTACTGCTCGCGGTTTTCACGTGCGGCAATAGCGTCATCAAACGCAGATTTCACCTCTTCTGGCGGACGGGCCGCCTGGAAGTTGACGTCCAGTACCGCGATGCCCATGTTGTACGGGCGAATCGTCTCGTCAATTTCACGCTGAGTATCGCTACGCACCACGGTACGGCCTTCGGTGAGGATGCGATCCATGGTGGAACGACCAATTACGCCACGCAGCGCGCTATCAGTCGCCTGACGCAGGCTGTCGTCGGCGCTGGTGACCGCATAAAGATAGCGTTCCGGATCGGTCACGCGGTACTGCACGTTCATCTCTACGCGCACCACGTTTTCGTCGGAGGTCAGCATGACGCCAGACGCCGCCAGTTCGCGCACCGACTCGACGTTGACCGCACGAACCTGATCGATGAAGGTCGGCTTCCAGTTCAGACCCGGTTCGACCAGGTGACTGAACTTACCGAAACGCGTGACCACGCCCCGTTCCGCTTCTTTGATGGTGTAGAAACCGCTTGCAGCCCAGATGACGACCGCCGCTACCGCGACGATGCCAGCCAGTTTGCCACCGCTGCCGGAGCCGCGCTGACCGTTATCGCTCTGTTTGCCACCGCCCAGTCCGCCAAGCTTCTTGCTCAGTTTACGGAAGATATCATCCAGATCAGGAGGCCCGGATTCCCGTCCTCCCTTATTCCCCCCAGAGTTGCCGCCTTGATTATTGCTGCTTCCCCACGGGTCGCGGTCCTGTCCGTTATTTCCGGGCTGATTCCACGCCATGTTCTACTCCATTTATTGTAATTACGGTTTTTACCCTTCATTTTTCGGATGCGACAATCGTCTAATGTTAAGGTAAATGCGTTTTGGCAATATCAAACAATGTAACTGGTCAGCGACGGTTCCTGCTTACATAAACGCATCCATTCAATAATGGGCATACGTATCTGCAATCCTACACTGCCGTCTTCTTCATTCCACTCTTTCTCAATCGCCTGCAACTGATAGAAGCGACTGCGAAGTCGCCCCGCTTCCGGTGGCAGACGTAATGCATGCTGAGCAATCTCCCCGGACAGCCGCTCAGAGAGCGCCTGCCAGAGCAACGGAAGGCCTGCACCGGTCTGGGCAGAGAGCCAGACACGAATCGGCAGATTCTCTTCGTTGCGATCGATACGCGGCTCAAATCCGTCGAGCATATCGATTTTATTCATCACCAGTAGCGTCGGGATCTCATCCGCCTCAATCTCTTCGAGGACGGCATCGACGGCGGCCATATTATCGGTGACGCGAACATCGGCGCCATCAACCACGTGCAGCAGCAGCGTCGCCTGGCGTGTCTCCTGCAGCGTGGCTTTAAACGCGGCAACCAGGTCGTGAGGAAGATGGCGAATAAACCCGACCGTGTCCGCCAGCACGACTTCCCCGACATCAGCCACATTCAGACGGCGCAGCGTAGGGTCGAGCGTCGCAAACAGCTGGTCTGCGGCAAAGACGTTGGCCGAGGTCATGGCATTAAAGAGGGTCGATTTGCCGGCGTTGGTATACCCCACCAGCGAAACGGTCGGCACATCCGCTTTGGCACGTGACTGACGCCCCTGTTCGCGCTGCTTTTCAACCCGCTCAAGGCGAGACAGAATCTGGCTGATGCGTCCGCGTAACAGCCGGCGGTCTGTTTCTAACTGGGTTTCACCCGGACCCCGTAAACCAATTCCGCCCTTCTGGCGTTCAAGGTGGGTCCAGCCGCGCACCAGACGTGTGGCGAGATGGCGAAGCTGTGCCAGCTCGACCTGCAATTTACCTTCGTGGGTGCGTGCCCGTTGGGCAAAGATATCCAGAATTAAACCGGTGCGATCAATGACCCGGCATTCGCACAGGCGCTCGAGGTTTCTTTCCTGAGCGGGCGTAAGGGCATGATCGAATAAGACGACCGATGCTCCTGTTGTTTTTACCGCATCGGCAATTTCAACGGCTTTTCCTTCACCGACAAAATACTTGGGGTGTGGCGCTTTACGGCTGCCAGTTACCACTTGCAGCGCCTCAACGCCAGCAGAAGAGACCAGGGTTTCAAACTCCTGCAGATCTTCTACTTCTTTGTCTTGGGAGAACCAGATGTGTACCAGTACGGCCTGCTCACCGGCATCATAACGGTCAAACAAGCTATAACCTCGCTAAAATAAAAGACCAGGACGGAAAACCACTGTTCTCCGATCCTGGCTGTACGGCGACGCGTTATTCTGCGTTATCGCCGTCTTGTTGTGGCTGTGGCTGCGCAGATGTGTTGCTGCCACCATGATGGTAATTGTTGCTGCCGCCACCGGTATTATTGCTATGGTGAGAAACCGGGCGTGAAGGAACAACGGTAGAAATGGCGTGTTTATAAACCATCTGACTTACCGTGTTTTTCAACAAAATGACGAACTGATCAAATGACTCAATCTGACCCTGCAGCTTAATACCGTTAACCAGATAAATCGAAACCGGAACACGTTCACGACGCAGTGCGTTCAAAAACGGGTCTTGTAATGATTGCCCCTTAGCCATTCTATCTTTTCCTTATATGCTTGTTGTTTGTTGCTCGTAGAACCTATGGTTCTGAAAAAAACTGCGTAAAAATTTGCGCACGATAACTCATCAATTGTACACAATCACCCATGCTTCGCACTAAGAACCTGTAACACCGTATCACGCGCCAGCCGGGGCTCGTCACTGTCAAGCCAGTGAACGTTTTCCCAGCCACGTAACCAGGTCATCTGTCTCTTAGCGAGCTGCCGGGTTGCGCAAATTCCCCGATAAACCATCTCGCTGTAATCGATTTCGCCTGATAAATAAGACCACATCTGACGATAGCCAACACAACGAATGGAAGGCATGTCCGTATGCAAATCACCTCGTGCAAACAGGGCCCGAGCCTCCGCTTCAAATCCTGACGCCAACATCTGCTCAAAACGTAACGCGATGCGCTGGTGCAACAGTTCGCGGCTCGCGGGGGCGATGGCAAACTGATGCACGTCGTAGGGTAACGCTTCACCGGAGGTTTTTGTCAGTTCCGTTAAAGTTTTACCCGAAATAAAAAAAACTTCCAGTGCTCGCGAAAGTCTCTGCGGATCATTCGGATGAATACGACTACCAGCAACCGGGTCGATCTCACACAGCTGGCGGTGCAAAGCTTCCCAGCCTTTTTCACGCGCCGTTTGCTCTATCTGCTGACGAACGTCGGGATCGGCCGAGGGCAACGGCGACAATCCTTCAAGTAACGCCTTGAAGTAGAGCATGGTTCCACCAACAAGCAACGGAATTCGTCCAGCCTGAACGATATCCGCCATTTCTGCTAAAGCATCGCGCCGGAACTCCGCAGCCGAATAGGCTTCTGCGGGATCGCGGATGTCGAGCAGACGATGGGGGGCCACTGCTAACTCCTCAGCCGACGGTTTTGCCGTACCAATATCCATCTGACGATAGATTAAGGCAGAATCGACGCTGATTAGTTCCACCGGTAACTGCCTGCGCAGTTCAATGGCTAATGCGGTTTTACCCGATGCAGTGGGTCCCATCAAAAAAATCGCCTTTGGCCGGCCAGCCTGGTTCAGTTCACTCATGCTTCAACGCGTTAATCGCGCTCTCAATCTCTAAGGGCTGTAACAAGCCTGAAGGTGGCGATTTCAGTAGCTGTGGGCAAAGCCGTTCGAGCTCTGCCAGCAGGTTGATCGCCTGTGAGTGATTCCAGTCGGAGGACGCTGCATCCTGACGCCGTGCCAGCCACTGGGCCAGCTGCGTCGCAGAGTTCTCCTGCTGCCGGGCGAGATAGCCTAACAGTTCAGGAATCAAGATTTGTAAATTTTGTGTTCGTAACGGTAAAGGCACCGCACGCAGGGTCACGTGGTCACCGTCAGGCTGCAGATCGATACCCATCTGACTGAGCAGACTGCTGTTTTCTTTGGCGGCCTGACACTCCTCCCGCGCCATTTTCAGGCGCACCGGAATCAGAAGGGGCTGCGGTTTAAGCCCCTCTTCGCCCGGTTCGAGCTGCGCCTGCTTCAGCCAGCGCGCCGCGACCGGCAGCGCCATCAGGAACAGTTTCTGGTCCTGTTCCAGCAGCGCATAGTGGTTCTGCAGGACGGTCAGCACCCGGCCAAAACTCTGCGCATGGGCCGCCAGCGGCGTGGCTTTCTCCGGCTGACGCCGCGCAGCCGGTTCGCGGGCTTCAGGCGCCGCCGCACTGGCGGCAGGCGTTTTCAGCAGCTGCTGATAAACCGCGCCTTCACGCTGACGATAGACGTTCTCTTTGTTTTGCCATGCGGGGGCTGGCTCACGGGTGGGCGCGGCCGGTCGGTTCTCACTGGCGGAGGTCGCAGGCTGGGCAAAATGGTTGCCTCCGGCGGCCTGACGATTCTCCGGCTGCCAGCGTGGGGCCGGTTCTTCTGCTTTCAGCGCGGGCAAAGCTGGTGCGGCAACCGCCTGCAGCGCGCTGACCACGCCCTGATAAATAAAGTCATGCACCAGACGTGACTGATGAAACCGCACTTCGTGTTTGGCCGGATGGACGTTGACATCCACCTGATGCGGATCGATCTCCAGATAGAGCACGTAAGCGGGTTGCTGCTCATCCTGCAGCTGGTCCTGAAAAGCCTGGCGGATAGCGTGGTTGATCAGCCTGTCACGCATCATGCGGCCATTGACGTAGCAATATTGCAGCTCGCTGACCTGACGCGACCCGGCGGGATCGGCGACCCAGCCGCGCAGCGAAAGATCGTCATGTTGCCAGTCGATGCGCAGCGCATGCTGCATAAAGGTGGTGCCACAGATGGCGGCCAGCCGCCGTTCGCGCTGACTCTCCTCGCTGACGGCCCGATACTGGCGCATCATTTTGCCGTTATGGCTGAGTGAAAAGGCGACATCAAACCGCGCCAGCGCAATACGACGAATCACCTCGTCGATGTGACCAAATTCGGTTTTCTCGGTGCGCATGAATCTGCGCCGCGCGGGGGTGTTATAAAACAGGTCCAGCACTTCCAGCGTGGTGCCGCAGGGGTGCGCAGCCGGCTTGACCGTCACCGCCATCTCACGCCCTTCGGCATAAGCCTGCCAGGCTTCGGTCTGATCGGCAGTACGCGAGGTTAAGGTCAGGCGGGAGACCGAACTGATACTGGCCAGCGCTTCGCCCCGGAACCCCAGACTCATGATCGCCTCCAGGTCATCCAGCGAGGCAATTTTACTGGTAGCGTGCCGGGCGAGCGCCATCGAGAGTTCGCTTTTCACGATGCCGCAGCCGTTGTCACGGATGCGGATAAGCTTTGCGCCCCCTTTTTCAATATCAACGTCAATGCGCGTTGCGCCAGCATCAAGGCTGTTTTCCACCAGCTCTTTTACAACCGATGCAGGACGCTCAACCACTTCCCCCGCCGCAATCTGGTTTGCCAGCTGAGGCGGTAAAATTTGTATCGGCATGGTGGATATCCTTTTGGCTGACAGCCCGGCGCGTGGCCGGGCGAACAATCAGGATGCAGGGATTTTCAGGTTCTGCCCCAACATTACGTTGGTCGACTTCAGATTGTTGGTCTGCATTATCGCTTTCGGACTGACGCCATAGTGTGCGGCGATACCGGTCAGGGAATCCCCGACGACCACTTTGTGCCGCACAACACCCCGGGCGCGGGTCGTGCGGCTGGCCGTGGCAGTGGCGGGCACCTTCAGCCGCTGTCCGACCCAGACCACATCCCGCTTCAGCGTATTCAGCTCACGCAGCGTCGCCATACTGACGCCATACTTCGCGGCAATACCGGAAAGCGTCTCACCGCGCGTCACCGTATGACGCTGCGTTGCCCCCGTATATTGCGTCACCCCGGTCGCCGGGTTGCTGGCGACGCTAACCGCCGGCGACGAGCCCAGCGGCCGGTTTTCCTCCTTTGGGATGGATTGCAGCGGGTGCGCCAGGAAATAAGTGCGCAGACCTTTGTAGATCGACTGCGCAATCTTATCCTGGTGTGCGCTACTGCCAAGCAGTCGCTCCTCCGAGGAATTACTGATGAAGCCGGTTTCCACCAGCAGAGAAGGAATGTCAGGTGAACGCAGCACGCCCAGGCTGGCGTGTTCAGGCAGCCGTTTATGCAGCGAGGTGACGCCGCGCAGCTGCTGCAACACTTTCTGCGCGATGTCATATCCGACGCGCTGCGAGTGACCAAACTGCAGGTCCAGCACCGCCTGGCTGAGGTAGGGATCCGCCTGGCTGTTAGCCAGCAGGTCGCCTGCGCCGCCCAGCAGCTCAGACTGTTTCTCTTTCTGCTCCAGCCAGTTAGCCATCTCGTTATTGGCACGGCGGTTGGATAAGACCCAGACCGATGCACCGGTTGCTGCGTGGCTCGGCGCCGCATCCGCATGGATTGACACCAGCACGTTCGCATTAGCTTTACGCGCTACGTCAGAACGGCCCATCACCGAGATAAAATAGTCACCATCGCGGGTCAGAACGCCTTTAAACATCGGATCGTTGTTCAGCAGCACCCGCAGTTTACGCGCAATCGCGATAGTGACGTTCTTCTCCTGCAGCCCGCGCTGTCCGATGGCGCCCGGGTCCTGACCGCCATGCCCGGCGTCAATCGCCACAATCACCGTGTCGTTGTGGCTGACCGTCGCGCCAGGGCGTACCGTGCTGGCGGAACTGCTCACTGAGGTAACCGGATTGGCGTTAAACGGATTGGCAGCGGCACTCTGGACGGGCGCTCGCGACGGGGCTGTCACCGGAGCGGGTGCACTGCGCGTCACCGCCGGCGCTTTACCGGTAATCGTAAAGACCACGCTGTAGCTGTTGCCATTGCGCTGGGTAACCGCACGGGTTTTCCCCGCCTGCGTCAGCTCAAACACCAGCCGCACACTCTGTTTATCTTTCGGGGTACTGGTCCGAATCCGCTTTACGATATTTTCCCCGCTAAAGTTCAGCGGCAGTCCCTGAACCACGCCGCTCTGGCGCACATCAAGCACCACACGATCGGGATTGCGCAGCGGGAAGAAGCCGTAAACAGGCTGTCCGGCAAAGTTCAGAGTAATGGTGGCCTGGCTGTCGCCGTTAGCCACTTTAATATCGGACAACGTGGCGGCAAACAGCGGCGTACAGACCAGCAGCAGCAGTGTCACCAGCGCGATTTTCATCCGTGACATCATGCCTGATCCCTGCCCTGATCAACGTATTCAATCCATTGCTGTCCGGCTGCGGATTGTGCCGTCAGCTCCGCTTCCCGCGCCTCACCCACATAGCGCAGCGTCAGTGTGACATCGGGCGACGGCAGAAAACCTGCGCCCTGCTGCGGCCATTCGACCAGACAGATTGCCTCGCCGCTGAAATAGTCGCGGATCCCCATGAACTCCAGCTCTTCGGGATCGGCCAGGCGGTAGAGGTCAAAATGATAAAGGGTGCGATCACCCAGCGCATAAGGCTCCACCAGCGTGTAAGTGGGGCTTTTAACGTTGCCCTGATGGCCAAGCGCCTGAAGAAAGCCGCGGCTGAAGGTAGTTTTACCCGCCCCCAGATCGCCATAGAGATAAATTACTGCCGCGCTGCCACAGGCGCGCGCCAGCTGAGCGCCCAAACTGAGCGTAGCCGCCTCATCGGGCAAAGAGATAACACAGGTCTTCATGCTTCTTTATTCATCTCAGGATTAACAAACTGCCACAGTAGATCCAGTAAATCTGTTGCCAGCATACCGCGCGTGCCGCGTTGTGCCGCCACCGCATCGGCTGCGGCACCATGCGCCACACAGCCAGCGCAGGCCGCCCCGAACAGCGGCAGTTGCTGACCCATCAGCGAGGCGATGATGCCACTCAACAGGTCGCCCATACCGCCGGAGGCCATACCGGCATTGCCTACATCAGCAAAGGCCATTTCGCCCTGCTCACTGGCAATAATCGTACCGGCACCTTTCAGTACCACTACGCCACCATATTGCTGCGCCAGTCTCTGCGCTGCATGTAAGCGGTCACTCTCAATTTCACTGGTCTCGATATTCAGCAAACGTGCCGCTTCGCCAGGATGCGGCGTAATGATGCGATTCTGACGTTTCTCCGCACTGATTGCCAGCAGGTTAAGTGCATCTGCGTCCCAAAGCATCGGCTTTTCACTGCCTGCCACTGCTTTCAGCGCCTGCTTACCCCACTCGCGCTGTCCTAATCCAGGCCCGACCGCGATGACATCGGCCCACTCCAGCGCCTCTTTCAGGCGTTCATCGGTCAGTTCATCGACCATCACTTCGGGGCGGGCTGTCAGGATCGGGATAATGTTATCTTTGTGAGTGAGTACTCGCACCAATCCACTGCCGGTGCGCAACGCGGCCTCAGCCGTCATGCGCACTGCCCCGGCCGTTCCGGCATCGCCTCCGACGACCAGCAGACGGCCATGGTTGCCTTTATGCGAGGTGGGTTTGCGCGGCTTGAGCCAGCGGGTCAGTGCGCTGGCATCATAACGCGCCATCGGCGCGGTTTCTCCCGCGAGAAACGTCGCCAGGCCAAGGTCGGCATAATAGAGCGTGCCGATAACGTCGCGGGCTTTGCCGGTAAGCTGGCCCGGCTTCAGTGCCACGACGCTCAGGGTATGCGTGGCGTTAATCACCTCACCGGGCGTCGTGCCGTTTCGCGCGGATAAGCCGGACGGCATGTCGATGGCGAGGATCGGTGCCGCATGGGCGTTTGCCTGCTGAATCAGCGTGGCATAGGGTTCCGCAGGCGCGCGCTGTGTGCCGGTGCCCAGCAGCGCATCGACAATCACATCCACCTGCTCTGGCCAGGCCGCACCAGCTGCATGGATCTCGCCGCCCGCATCCAGCCAGGCGTCCCGGGCGCGCTGCGCCTCTTCCGGTAACGCTTTTTCACTGTCACACGCCAGCAGCGTGATGGTTTTACCCGCGGCCTGTCCCAGTCGGGCCAGCACATAGCCATCCCCGCCATTGTTACCGTGGCCGCACAAAATCAGCCAGTGGCGGGCATCAGGCCAGTGCCGGTTCAGATGCTCATAGGCAGCCTGCCCGGCGCGCAGCATCAGTTCATATAGGGTAATGCCAAGGGCATCGGCTCCCTGCTGCTCAAGCTGCGCCACCGCCTGCGCAGGCCAGACAGAATATGGTAAACTGCGGTCGTTTCTCTTCGAATCCTGGTCACTCATGTCATACCCTCTCGATCTTCATCAGTTTGCACAACAGATTAAACAGTGGGGATTAGATCTCGGCTTTCAGCAGGTCGGCATCACCGATACCGATCTCAGTGCGGAAGAGCCGCGCCTGCAGGCGTGGCTGGAGAAGCAGTATCATGGCGAGATGGAGTGGATGGCGCGACATGGCATGATGCGGGCGCGTCCGCATGAACTGCTTCCCGGCACGCTGCGCGTCATCAGCGTTCGCATGAACTACCTTCCGGCCAAAGCCGCCTTTGCCAGCACGCTGAAAAATCCCCGACTGGGCTATGTCAGCCGTTATGCATTAGGCCGCGATTACCACAAAGTATTACGCAATCGCCTGAAAAAGCTCGGAGAAATGATCCAGCAGCATTGCAGCGAGCTTAACTTCCGGCCCTTTGTGGACTCGGCCCCGCTGCTTGAGCGACCGCTGGCAGCTAAAGCAGGACTGGGCTGGACAGGCAAACATTCGCTGATTCTGAATCGTGAAGCTGGCTCGTGGTTTTTCCTCGGCGAGCTGCTGATCGATATCCCCCTGCCGATTGATACGCCGCAGCAGGAGCAGTGTGGCCGCTGTGTCGCCTGCATGACCATCTGCCCGACCAGCGCTATCGTTGAGCCTTACGTCGTGGATGCCCGGCGCTGTATTTCCTATCTCACTATCGAGCTGGAAGGGGCGATCCCGGAAGCGTTTCGCCCGCTGATGGGCAACCGGATTTATGGCTGTGATGACTGCCAGTTGATCTGTCCGTGGAATCGTTACGGGCAACTCAGCGATGAAAGTGACTTCTCTCCCCGCGCGGCCCTGCATGCACCGGAGCTTATCGATCTGTTTCAGTGGGATGAGGCGAAATTTTTGCGTATCACCGAAGGCTCGGCAATTCGACGGATTGGTCATTTGCGCTGGCTGCGTAATATTGCGGTGGCGCTGGGTAATGCGCCCTGGTCAGCGGATATTGTGCCAGTACTGGAACAGCGGCTCGGAGAGAGTGAACTGCTGGATGAACATATTCTGTGGGCGGTCGCCTGTCAGCAGCAGAAACGCCAGCAACTCGTCGTGGACGTACAGCCTGCTCAGCAGAAACGTCTGGTGCGTGCCGTTGAAAAAGGTTTACCCCGTGATGCGTGATTAACCAGCCAGCCGGCAGTTTATCGTTTTCCACACGCTGTGAATAAAAATAAAAAGCTGTTGTCATTCAACTGCAATAACGGGCGTTTCACGCTGGAATAACAAATTGAAATATCTTCATAATCATAAATATCAACAACTTAAGAAAAAGTTGTGTTTATTTAATAATGAGTCTACCGCTTCGTTTTAACGATAAAGCTGTGGATAACTCTGTTCAGAAACATTTTACAGATCGCCGTAAAAGGCGCAGACGATGGGGTGCCGTGCTGTGGATAACCTTAGGCTGACAATCAAAATCAGACGACGATAAACCGTCGGATAACTGATCACAATGAGGTTGATGTTAAATCTGGAGCGGGAAACGAGACTCGAACTCGCGACCCCGACCTTGGCAAGGTCGTGCTCTACCAACTGAGCTATTCCCGCATAGAAGGGCACTGCTAAACAAAACTGGAGCGGGAAACGAGACTCGAACTCGCGACCCCGACCTTGGCAAGGTCGTGCTCTACCAACTGAGCTATTCCCGCAAAGAGGGTACTGCTGATTAAAACTGGAGCGGGAAACGAGACTCGAACTCGCGACCCCGACCTTGGCAAGGTCGTGCTCTACCAACTGAGCTATTCCCGCGCCTTGTACCGACTCTAAATTCTTCACCGGTACGGGGTGCGCATTATACGAGAAATCGTTGCTGCTGCAAGCGTCTGAAAGCAGAATTTTTCGTTTTCAGCGCGTTTGCCGATTAAATCGGCAACCTGGCGATTTCATGCGCACCCTTCGCGGATTAAAGCTGCAAAAAGTGTTCGCGGTAGTAAGCAAGCTCCGCCACTGACTCGCGGATATCATCCAGCGCCTGGTGTGTGCCGCCTTTTTTGAAGCCTGGCAGGATAGAGGGTTTCCAGCGGCGGGCCAGCTCTTTCAGGGTGCTGACATCCAGATAGCGATAGTGGAAGTACGCCTCCAGCTCAGGCATGTACTTAAACAGGAAGCGCCGATCCTGCCCGATGCTGTTGCCGCAGATAGGTGAGGTGTTCGCCGGCACCCACTGCTTCAGAAATTCCAGGGTGGTCAGCTCAGCCGCGCGATCGTCAATCGTGCTCGCCTTCACCCGCTCAACCAGACCGCTGTTGGTGTGGGTGCGGACATTCCACTCATCCATCAGCGCCAGCTGCGCGTCAGACTGATGAACCGCAATAACCGGCCCTTCCGCCAGAATATTCAGGTTGGCATCAGTCACCAGGGTCGCAATCTCAATAATACGGTCGTGAGCCGGATCAAGCCCGGTCATCTCAAGATCAATCCAGATCAGGTTCTGTTCATTTCCAGTAGCCATGCTGTTTCCTGCGGTTGCTATAGTCGTCATTCACAATGAATAAGGTGTATCATAGACGTTTTGCCCAGCCGGGCGAAATCTGGCTAATGCTGTGAGGGTGAGTGAGTAAAAATAAACTGTCGAAGGGCCAACAACGCCGCGTAAGCGCTAACCACGATCGCCGTCTCAATCAGCGTAAAGAGCGCCCGGAAGCGGACGACAACCTGTTTGGGGAAGCCGCAGATGGGGTTGTTGTCAGCCGTTTCGGCATGCACGCTGACGTTGAGGATAGCGCAGGCGTTGCCCACCGCTGCAATATCCGCCGCACGATCCGTTCGCTGGTGACCGGCGATCGGGTGCTGTGGCGTCCGGCAACCAGCGGCGGCAAAGGGATTGTGGAAGCGGTGCATGAACGCACCAGCGTGCTGACCCGTCCCGATTTTTACGACGGTGTGAAGCCGATGGCGGCCAACATCGATCAGATCATTATTGTCTCTGCGATCCTGCCGGAGCTGTCGCTTAACATCATCGATCGCTATCTGGTGGCCAGCGAAACCCTGGAGATCGAGCCGCTACTGGTCCTCAACAAAACCGATCTGCTGGATGAGCGCGCGCGCGCCGTGGTCGATGAGCAGATGGATATCTACCGTGCGATTGGCTATCGCGTAGTGATGGTTTCCAGCCGGGCGAAAAATGGCCTGGACGATCTCGAAGCCGCCTTAACCGATCGCGTCAGTATCTTTGCCGGTCAGTCCGGCGTCGGCAAGTCGAGCCTGCTGAACGCCCTGCTCGGCTTTGACAAAGAAGAGCAGCTCGCGATTCTGACCAATGAGGTTTCAGACGGCTCCGGCTTAGGTCAGCACACCACCACCGCCTCACGGCTCTATCACTTCCCGCACGGCGGGGATGTTATTGACTCACCCGGCGTGCGCGAGTTCGGCTTATGGCATCTGGAGCCGGAACAGATTACCCGCGGATTTGTCGAATTTCGCGCCTTCCTGGGTGCATGCAAATTCCGCGACTGCAAACATGGCAGCGACCCGGGCTGTGCGATTCGCGAAGCGGTGGAAGCCGGTAAAATTCATCGCTCCCGTTTCGACAACTACCACCGTATCCTGGAGAGCATGGCGCAGGTAAAAACGCGTAAAAATTTCCCTGACGGTGAGAGTTAACCGGTATAACCGCGTGATCCGGTCTGACCACAAGATTTTGCGAGGTGCCTTCCGTTCGTCGATCCAGACCGTGCAGCATGCGCGGAATCAGGTATAGTCGCCATCAGAACGGGGCACTGCTACAATCCGCTTCCTTTTTTTCAACGTCATAAAATAGCCAGGAGGCTAAGGTGTTTGATCGTTTAAAACTCGGCTTGAATCATATTCTCCCGAAGAAATGGCTGACTGAACTCGCCGGTTGGGGCGCCAGTCGCCGCGGTGGTTGGTTGACCAAACTGGTCATTGACATCTTTGTCTGGTTTTACAAAGTCGACATGGCGGAAGCACGAAAGCCCGACACCGCCAGCTATCGGACGTTTAATGACTTTTTCGTGCGTCCGCTGAAAGAGGATGCGCGTCCGGTGGATGCTGACGCCAGCCTGATCGCCCTGCCCGCAGATGGCGCTATCAGCCAGCTCGGCCACATCGACGGTGACCAGATTTTCCAGGCCAAAGGTCATCACTACTCGCTTGAAGCACTGCTGGCGGGTGATGAGCGAATGGCGGCCCGGTTTGTGGAGGGCGAATTCGTCACGACCTATCTGGCCCCGCGTGATTATCACCGCGTTCATATGCCGTGCAACGGTATCCTGCGTGAGATGATCTATGTGCCTGGCGATCTCTACTCGGTCAATCCGCTGACCGCGCGTAACATCCCGAACCTGTTCGCCCGTAACGAACGCGTCATCTGCTACTTTGAAACCGATATCGGGCCGATGGTGCAGATCCTGGTGGGCGCCACCATTGTTGGCAGTATCGAAACCGTCTGGGCAGGCACGATTACGCCACCGCGTGAAGGCGTAATTAAGCGCTGGCACTATCCGGCAGCGGATGATGAAGGCGCCGTGGTCCTGCTGAAAGGTCAGGAGATGGGTCGCTTCAAACTCGGCTCTACCGTCATCAACCTGTTCGCACCGGGTCGCGTCAAACTGGCTGAAAGCCTGGAAGCGGAAAGTAAAACCCGTCTGGGACAACCGCTGGCCCTGGCGCTGCCGGTCGCGACAGACCTCTCCGACGTCATCGTCGACTAAATTGAGTGTCCTCCGTGCGTTCGATTCTCCTCCTGCTGCTGAGCCTCTGGCTCAGCAGCCCGGCCTTTGCGGCCAGCCTTCCTGACGCCAGCCAGCTCAAACAGCAGCTGGAAGAGATAAAATCGGCCAAAAGCTCGCCCGCGCAGGCAGAGCAGATCCAGTCGATTGAAGCCGCCCTGAATTTCCTCTCTGAACGTGATGACTCCCTGGAGCGCGCAGCGCAGTATCAGCAGGTCATTGATGATTTTCCGCGTCTGGCGCGGGAGCTGCGTCAGCAGATCGCCACGCTCAGCGACAGCGGAAAAACAGTGCGCAGTAATATGAGCAGCGCCGAACTGGATCAGGAGATCCTGCAGGTCAGCAGTCAGCTTCTGGAAGAGGGGCGCCAGGCGCGCCAGGAGCAGGATCGGGCGCGGGAAATCAGTGATTCGCTGTCGCAACTGCCGCAGCAGCAGACGGATGCCCGCCGGGCGATGACGGAGAGTGAGCGTCGTCTGCAGAGTGCCAGCAACAGCAGCTCACCGCAGGGGCAGCTCCAGCTGGCGGCTCGCCAGGCGGAAAATGCGGCGAATAAAGCACTCGTCGATGAGCTTGACCTGGCGCAACTCTCTGCCAATAACCGTCAGGAACTGGCGCGGATGCGGGCGGAAGCCCATCAGCGTAAAGCAACGCAGCTGGATAACTACCTGCAGGCGCTGCGCAATCAACTCAATGACCAGCGGCAACGCGAAGCCGAAGTTGCGCTGGCCCGCACCGAGCAGCTGGCAGAAAACAGCGGTGATTTGCCGCAGGATATCAGCGATCAGTTCCGGGTTAACCGTGAACTCTCTGTCGCCCTGAATCAGCAGGCGCAGCGGATGGATCTGGTTGCGTCGCAACAGCGTCTCGCCACTAACCAGATCATTCAGGTTCGTCAGGCTCTCTCGACGCTGCGTGAGCAGTCGCAGTGGCTGGGTGCCTCTAACCTGCTGGGTGAAGCGCTGCGGGCGCAGGTTGCGCGACTGCCCGAGATGCCAAAGTCTCAGCAGATTGACAGCGAGATGGCGCAACTTCGCGTGCAGCGTCTCTACTACGAAGATCTGATGGCGCAGCAGGAAACCCTGCGCAAGGGGCATCAGGCCAATGGTCAGCCCTTTACCGCCGAGCAGAAGCGTATCCTCGATGCGCAGCTCCGTACCCAGCGTGAACTGCTCAATTCGCTGATCTCCGGCTGTGACACGCTGATTCTGGAGATCACCAAGCTGAAGGTCGGCAATACACAGCTTCAGGATGCGCTGAGTGAAGTCAAAGATGCGACGCACCGCTATCTCTTCTGGACCGCCGACGTCAGCCCGATTGGGCTGAGCTATCCGCTGGACCTGGCGAGAGATCTTTCCCGGCTGCTGTCGCTGGATACGCTGGGTCAGCTTGGGAAAGCGATAGCAATGATGTTTACCAGTCGCAACACGGTGCTGCCGATTATTGGTGCGCTGCTGCTGGTTGGCTTCAGTATCAGCTCGCGCCGCCACTTCAATGCTTTTCTGGATCGTTCTGCCAGCAAAGTCGGCAAAGTGACACAGGATCGCTTCCGTCTGACCATCCGCACCGTGTTCTGGTCGATTCTGGTGGCGCTGCCGCTGCCGGTGTTGTGGGGTACGCTGGGGTACGGCCTGCAGAACGCCTGGCCCTACCCTATCGCAGTGGCGATTGGTGATGGCATTACCGCCACGCTGCCGCTGCTGTGGGCATTCATGATCAGCGCCGCCTTTGCCCGCCCCAACGGATTGTTCATCGTCCATTTCCGCTGGCCGCAGAACCGGGTCGCGCGCGCCATGCGCTACTACTCGCTGAGTATCGGGCTGATTGTGCCGCTGATCATGTTGCTTATCGCCTTTGGTAATCTTGAAGACCGGAAGTTCTCAGCATCGCTGGGCCGCCTCTGTTTCATCCTGATCTGCGGGGCCATCAGCATCGTCACCGTCAGCCTGAAGCGTTCCGGCATCCCGCTCTATCTCGATAAAGAGGGGAACGGCGATAACATAGTGAACCGGATGCTCTGGAACATGATGATCGCCATGCCGCTGATGGCAGCCCTCGCCTCTGCCGTAGGGTATCTGGCGACCGCGCAGGCGCTGCTGGCCCGTCTGGAAACCTCAGTCGCTATCTGGTTCCTGCTGCTGGTCATCTACCACATCATTCGCCGCTGGATGCTGATTCAGCGGCGGCGTCTGGGCTTTGATCGCGCCCGTCAGCGCCGTGCCGATATGCTGGCGAACCGGGCGCGCAGTGAAGAAGAGAAAGAGCAAGGCACCCAGAACACCGACGCGATTGAAGTCGAGGAGCCGGTGATCGACCTGGATGCGATCAGTGCGCAGTCGCTGCGGCTGGTGCGCTCCCTTCTGACACTGATCGCCCTGGTCTCGGTGATTGTCCTGTGGTCCGAAATTCACTCGGCCTTCGGCTTCCTGGAGAATATCCAGCTGTGGGATGTCAGCACCTCCGTGCAGGGCGTGGAGTCGATTCAGCCGATTACCCTGGGGTCGGTACTGATTGCTATTCTGGTGTTTATCATCACGACTCAGCTGGTGCGCAATATGCCAGCCCTGCTCGAGCTGGCGCTGTTACAGCATCTTAATCTGACGCCGGGCACCGGCTACGCCATCACCACACTGACCAAATATCTGCTGCTGCTGATTGGCGGACTCATTGGTTTCTCCATGATCGGCATTGAGTGGTCGAAGCTGCAGTGGCTGGTTGCCGCATTAGGTGTGGGACTGGGGTTTGGTTTGCAGGAGATTTTTGCCAACTTTATCTCAGGCCTGATCATTCTGTTTGAAAAACCGATTCGTATTGGCGACACCGTGACGATTCGCGACCTGACCGGCAGCATTACGCGGATTAACACACGTGCTACCACCATTACCGACTGGGACCGCAAAGAGATTATCGTGCCGAATAAGGCCTTTATCACCGAACAGTTTATTAACTGGTCGCTCTCCGATTCCGTTACGCGTGTGGTGCTTACCATCCCGGCCCCGGCCAAAGTGAGCAGCGAACAGGTCACCACCATCCTGACGCAGGCGGCGGAACGCTGCAGTTATGTGCTGGATACACCGCAGCCGGAAGCCTTCCTGGTAGATTTGCAGCAGGGGATTCAGCTGTTTGAACTCCGGGTGCATGCCGCTGAGATGGGACATCGTATGCCCCTGCGTCACGAGCTGCATCAGCTCATCCTGCGCGGATTTGAGCAGCACGGTATTGAGATGCCGTTCCCGCCTTTCCAGATGCGCATGGAGACCCTGGGTAAGAAGCTGCCTGCCAGTAACGGGACACCGGCGGCCCGTGCCTATAAATCAGGTGGCCTGTAAGAGAGCATGCCTGGCAGAGTCGGGGAAGTGAAGTACAGGGGGAGTCGCGGTAAGATCGAGCCTGCACAGGGAACACGGGCAGATCGGAAAGGCGCTAAAGCCAATCCCTGGCCGCTCGGCCCGTGCCGTCCATGGCGCGGGACGCTTTCCTCTTCTGCCCGTGTTCCCTGTACTCTGAACGTCTCAGTGGCGGTCAGAGGCTTCTGATTTGATATTGTCATGAATGCAAAACGCCCGACGAAAGCCGGGCGTTTTCAGTCAGCGACGTCTGCTACTGCTTAACGAACGCCTCTCCCTGTTCGATATCTTTCTTCAGGGTTTCCAGCATGCCTGACAGCGCCTGCTGCTCATACGCACTGAGTGTGCCGATCGGCTTGCGTTCAGCAATCCCGTTTTTACCCAGCAGCAGCGGCTGTGAGAAGAAGCGCGCATGTTCGCCCTCGCCTTCCACATAGGCACACTCCACCACGTTCGCTTCGCCATTCAGCGCGCGTACCAGTGACAGCCCGAAACGCGCAGCTGCCTGCCCCATCGACAGCGTGGCCGAACCGCCACCGGCTTTGGCTTCCACGACCTCGGTGCCGGCGTTCTGAATACGTTTGGTCAGATCCGCCACCTCCTGATCGCTGAAGCTCACCCCTTTAACCTGAGAGAGCAGCGGCAGAATGGTCACGCCAGAGTGGCCGCCAATCACCGGTACTTCAACCTGGTCAGGCTGCTTGCCTTTCAGCGCCGCGACAAAAGTATTGGCGCGAATGATATCCAGCGTGGTGACGCCAAACAGACGGTTCTTATCGTAGACGCCATGCTTTTTCAGCACTTCCGCCGCGATAGCAACGGTGGTGTTGACGGGGTTAGTGATCACCCCGATCAGGGCTTTTGGCGCGGTTGCCGCCACCTGTTCTATCAGGTTACGGACGATACCGGCGTTAACATTAAACAGGTCCGCACGATCCATACCGGGTTTGCGTGCGACACCTGCTGAAATCAGGACCACGTCGGCACCTTTCAGGGCTGGCGTCGCGTCTTCTCCGCTGAACCCTTCAATAGTGACGGCAGTGGGAATATGGCTGAGATCAACGGCAACACCCGGTGTCACCGGGGCGATGTCATACAGTGAGAGTGCTGAACCTGCCGGAAGCTGGGTTTTGAGCAGAAGTGCGAGCGCCTGGCCTATGCCGCCAGCGGCACCGAGAACGGCAACTTTCATTCTTGACTCCTTATTAAGGTGGGGCAGAGATGGGCCGAAATTCTATCTGTGTCAGACCTTAATCAACTGCTCAGGCGATAATGATAATCCGCTGTTAATTCTACGTGTTTTCACACTTAATCGCCGGATTCAAAAGTTACTTATCATGTCGCCTGAATGACCGACAACCGTGCCGTCGTCAGACAGAGAACGGCTATGTTCGTTTTCTGTTACTACACCACCAATAGTATAACAACTTTGCAACCTTCGCCTTTCGGGGCTGTGACAGGGGTTTTGGTCTGAAGGGATTTATTTGCTATTATCGCCGCCCGCTAGCCGCCCGAACCCTGCTCATCAATCGACCGATTGCATAAAAATGCATTTAAATGCATAATCACCACTCTGCCGCGGGCGGATGCGCGGTTATTCTTTCTATTTATTGGTAACCTATGCGAAACCCATCGAAACAAGACGATCTGATCAAGGCTTTCAAGGCCTTATTAAAAGAAGAAAAATTCAGTTCCCAGGGCGAAATTGTTCAGGCGCTTCAGGATGAGGGCTTTGAAAATATCAACCAGTCCAAAGTCTCGCGGATGCTGACCAAGTTTGGCGCAGTGCGCACCCGTAATGCCAAAATGGAAATGGTCTATTGCCTGCCTGCCGAGCTGGGTGTGCCGACGACCACCAGCCCGTTAAAAAACCTGGTGCTGGATATCGACTACAACGATGCGCTGGTGGTCATTCACACCAGTCCGGGCGCAGCACAGCTGATTGCACGCCTGCTGGATTCATTAGGAAAGTCGGAAGGAATTCTTGGCACCATTGCCGGGGATGACACCATCTTTATTACCCGTGCGCGTGATTTCACGGTCAAGCAACTGCACAGCGCGATCCTCAACCTGTTTGAACAGGAACTCTGATCGCGGACTGGCGGCCAGCCATCCTGAGCCTGGTCGTCAGTTCATCTCTCTGCCCGCGCTTTCTCTGCGGTTTGCGCTTCTCCTCTTCCCGTTACGCGCTCCTCTCGTGACTACCGTTCTGCGAGGCTTGCCCCCGTTTTCAGGCAGCAGGCTGGTGGTCAGATAGCGTCGTCTGCTTCACCTTTTGCGCTATTTTACACTGCTTTACATCACTAAACCGGCCGCATTGCCCGGATCCAGATCAAACACCAGCCCGATATACCGCCTTCTTTCGCACGAAACGTTAAAGTCATTTATCCCCTTGTTTCTGCTGTTAAAACACGCTCAAAGCTCATTTTTCACCCTGTTTTTATAACGTCCGGTTATTAAAAGTAGCCATAAGGATAAAGAATCACAAAAAAACATTATTAGCGCGGTATTAATTTCTGACGTTATTAGTCCTATACTTCTTTTCGTGATGCAAATCACACTAACTAAAAAGATAAAAACAGACGACGAGGAAAATTTCATGAACGTAAAAACTACCATCGCTGCTCTTAGCGTGCTCTCTGCCCTGTCATTCGGTGCTGTGGCAGCAGAATCTATCACCGCCTCTCAGGCACAGGATCTGCAGGCTGTCGGCACCATCAGTGTCAGCGGTGTAGCGGGCTCACCGATGGATATCCGACAGAAACTGAGCGACAAAGCCGATCAGCAGGGCGCAAAAGCCTATCGCGTCATCGAGGCTTACAACAACGGCAATTACCACGCGACCGCCGCGCTCTATAACTAAGGCGTCGCCTCACTCCGTCTGACGCGATAAGCCGCGTGCCGGAGAGCGTAAGCAGAATTTCAGGAGAGCAGAAAATGAAAATCAAACTTGCCATCGCTGCACTGAGCATCTCCCTGTTTTCAGCAGGTGCCAGTGCCGCCAGCCTGGTTTCCAATGAACAGGCGCAGGGTTTGCAGTCAATGAACCAGACCATCAGCATTGCGGGCCGTAACGGCGACCAGACGCATATCCGTCAGGTCCTGTCGGAGAAAGCGGATGCGCAGGGCGCAAGCCACTATCGCATCATCGAAAACAACCAGGACAACACCTGGCATGTGACCGCTGAGTTGTATAAATAATTCACCGTGATGACGCCTTGTGGCGTTGAAACTATCGACGACCCGCACCAATGATTAACCGCAGGTTGTTGAATGTAATGAGGAAACGAACATGAACATCAAAACAACCATCGCTACAGTCAGTCTGCTTTCCGTTATGGCTTTCGGCGCTTCCGCCGCGCAGCTGGTAACCGGCGATCAGACGCAGAACCTGCAGCCTGCGGGCACCGTAACCATCAGTGGTACCGCGGGTGCACCGATGGATTATCGCGCTGAACTGTCTCAGAAAGCCGATGAACAGGGTGCCAGCGCCTATAAAGTGATCGAGGCGCGTACCGGTGACAACTACCACATCACCGCACAGCTTTATAAGTAATTCCTCGTCACTATCATGACGAACCCTTTGGCCCCGCTCGCCGGGGCCTTTTTTCATCTGACGTTAAAGTGAAGCTGACCTTCCAGCTCCTCTTCAGCTTCATCAAAGAGTAAAATCAGGGCCCCATAACGCCGTCGCTGTCCTCTGCCCAGATTGATGAACTCAATCTCCAGCGGCATCGGGAGCAGATCCCCCGTCACCACATCCCATAACCCATCCAGATCGCAGATGCGACGCTCATCCAGCGCGAATCGCTCGCTGAACTGGCGGAAAAAATGGGCCTGGTCGACAATTTCATTAAAATCAAAACGCTCGGTTTTCATGCTGACGGCTCCCATGCTCCGTCTGCGGGCGACCTTCGCCGCCCGTGCCCTTCTGCTAGCCCAAACCGCCCAGATGCAGCGCTTTGACCTCCAGATACTCTTCCATGCCGAGTACCGAACCCTCACGGCCCAGACCCGACTCTTTGACGCCGCCAAAGGGTGCCAGCTCGGTTGAAACGGCACATTCGTTAATGCCGATCATGCCACTTTCCAGCGCCGCTGAAACGCGGAACACCCGCTGCAGATTCTGCGTGTAGAAGTAGGCGGCCAGGCCAAATGGCGTATCATTGGCGCGGCGGATCACCTCATCTTCATCATCGAAGCGGAAGCAGGCGGCAACCGGGCCAAAGGTCTCTTCCTGAGCAAGCTGCATCCCTTCGTGTGCTTCGGCGATCACGGTTGGCTGCCAGAAGTTGCCGCCCAGCGCATGGCGCTCGCCGCCGGCCAGCAGTTTGCCACCTTTTGCCAGCGCGTCATTGACGTGCTGCTCCACTTTCTCCACCGCCGACGCTTCAATTAATGGCCCGACAATCACGCCCTCGTCCAAACCATTACCCACCTTAAGCTTGTTCACCTCTGCGGCCAGCTGCGTGGTGAAACGATCGTAAACACGATTGTGGATATAGAAACGGTTCACACTGACGCACACCTGACCCGCATTGCGGAATTTGTTCGCAATAGCACCCTGTACGGCGGCATCGATGTCGGCATCGTCAAAGACGATGTAAGGCGCGTTACCGCCCAGCTCCATGGACACTTTCTTCATGGTTTCGGCCGCATTGCGCATCAGCAGCTTGCCCACCTGGGTTGAACCGGTGAACGAAATCTTCCGCACCGCTTTGCTGGCCATAATGGCGTCGCTGATGGCATGGGTGTCACCCGCTACGGCGTTCAGCACGCCATCCGGGACACCAGCCTGTTTCGCCAGGGCCAGCAGGGCAAAGGCGGAGAGTGGCGTGTTATTAGCGGGTTTGATGATGCCGGTACAGCCCGCGGCCAGTGCGGGTCCCAGCTTGCGGGTCAGCATCGCCATCGGGAAGTTCCACGGTGTGATGGCGGCCACAACGCCAATCGGTTCGCGGGTGGCCAGGATGCGGGAACCCGCTTTGGCGGGCGGAATGATCTCGCCATTGGCTCGCTTCGCCTGTTCGGCAAACCACTGGATAAAACTGGCGGCATACTCCACTTCGCCCTCCGCCTCTTTCAGTGGCTTGCCCTGTTCCGTCGTCATCAGTTCGGCCAGCCAGCGTTTGTTCTCGATGATGAGCTGGTACCAGCGAGTGAGAATCTCAGCACGCGCTTTTGCCGTCTGCGCACGCCAGGCGGGAAAGGCGCGTTCTGCTGCAGCGATCGCCTGTTCCGTTTCAGCCTTGCCCGCTTTGGCGACCTGCGCAATGACCTCGCCGGTTGCCGGATTGGTTACGTCAAAGGTGGATGTCGCCGGGTGCCACTGGCCGTCTGCCAGATAGCCGGTCTGAAACAGCTCGCTCTGTTGCAGTGATGTCATTGATTCGCTCCTGTCAGTTTTACGCTTCCGTCTGAAGAGTATAGTTGGCAAAAGCGACAGGTTTTGTGACGGGCGGGGATTGCGCAGGCCGCTGCCGATCGCAGCGGCCAGATTCAGATTTGGATGAGCGTGTTCTGGTACTTATCCAGCATCAAGGCCAGGCGTTTTACCGGTTCCGTAACGCTGACAGGCGCCTCGTAATGGACCAGTTTCTCCTGATAGAGGTCCAGCTCTTTCAGCAGGCGTTCAAAATAGTAGCGTCGCTTGTCATCGCTGCTGGCAGAGATGACCCGGTCAGCGGTATAGCGCAGCTGCCGGTGATAAGCAGAGAGATCCGCGTTAATCGGAATGTCTGCGTCACGCAGCCGCTGATGACCGATGATCAGCGTCAGGGCAATACGATATTTATTGATATCACCCGGAAACAGGTTCAGCAGCAGAAACAGTTGCTGATAGAGGGCCGGCAGATGGTTTTCACGCCGACGCGCCTGATTAGTCGTCATGGCTGAAACCGCCGCATACATAAAGCGGTTCAGCAGCTTACGGCCGGTGCGGGCCTTTGATTTGTCTCGAATCAGCAGAATAACCATCATCGCCACAAAGCAGCCGATGACCTGGCCGAGCACATTGTCGAGAAAGACGTTGATGTGGAACTGCATCGGATTATCGAGAACCAGCACGTTAAGCGTGCCGATCAGCGCCCCCAGCGTGCCGAGCTGACGCCGCTGAATGAAGATGCCTCCGATAAAGCCCAACAGGCCGATGGCGATGCAGAGAAGCAGTGCGCTCTGCTGGGTCGAGGGGAGCACATACATAAAGTAGAGCGCGCCCAGCGGCACCGCAACCGTCATGCCGTAGAGAAAATCTTTTGCCATCATCAGTGGATTAGGCATCCGCATCGCCAGCGCAGTGATAACCGCCAGCATGACCATACAGCCACTGCCTGACGTCCAGCCGGTGTAGAGCCAGAACAGAGAGCCCAGCGCGGTCGCCACAAAGGTGCGGATACCGTTGATCATCGCATGGTGTGTTTCGGCGGAGCGCGCCTGAATCACCACCTCACGCTGCAGGATCTCCTCCTCCAGCGACGTGATCCGGCTGTTACTTCGGATACCTTTCAGCAGCAGCAGATATTCCGTCGCGGCACCCACCCAGCTGCTCAGCGTCACCGGGGCCGTTTTGTCTCTGGCCCCCATCACCCGCCGCATCACCTTCATCCGCTTGTGCACCTCATCAACCGTCGTGGCGGGCTTCTCAATCATCAGGCGATACTGAGGGGGGATGTAGTCCGGACGCGAATTCTGGATCAGAAAGGTTTCGGCTGCCTGCGTAATCAGGGTCAGCGACAGGGTATTAAGCATCTGCAGCCGGCGGTTACTGTTCTTCCAGCGTGACGACTCCATCATCAGCTGGCTGCGCATGCTGTTAAGGGCGGTGGTGCGCCGGACCAGCGCGCTCCAGGCTTTATCGACCTCCTCTTTGTCACCGTGGGCGACGCAGAGCTGCAGCAGCTGATAGTGCGCCACCAGCAGCGAGTCGACCTCCGCATCGATCACTTTTTTGATCGAGCGTGGTGAGAAGATCATGTCGGCCAGAATGGCACACAGAATGCCGAGCACGATTTCACTGCAGCGCTCGACCGCATATTGCGGCACCAGGGTCAGACCGCCGCTGGCGTCAGCGGTCACCACGATAATCAGCGCGGTGTAGCCCGCCAGTCCCAGTGCGTAAGAGTTTTCAACTTTGATCAGCGAAGAGAGCCAGACGCAGAGCCCTGCCCAGATGCAGCACAGCAGCAGCATCACAACCGGCGCACGAACGGTGGCAATCATGATGGTCAGCGCGGCGATACAGCCGATAAAGGTCCCGATAATACGCAAAACGCCACGATAGCGAAGCGCCCCCGAATAGGGATCGCCCCCCGCTGCAAACGCGGTGCCGCCCGCCACAATACCGGCAGTCATCACCGCCCAGCGCGGCGTTTCGAGGTTGAAGTGAAAGCCGACCATCAGCGCTAACACCAGCGCAAAGGTCAGTTTTACCGGGAACCGCAGGAACTCAATCATATCGCCCTCTTAACCAAACTCACGCAGGCGATTAAACAGGCGGACCATCGGTGAAACCTGCTCAGGCTGACGATCGGCCTGACCGGTAATGACCACGGTCGCCGTTGTCCCGGCCGGGAAGCGGTTGCCGGGCTGCTGATCCAGACGGATGCGCACCGGAACACGCTGCGCCAGACGGACCCACTCCAGGTTGGAATCGACCGTTGCCATGCCTTTACTGTCGACCGAGCTGCTGCTGTTGGTGACACCGGCCGCCACACTGTCTACGGTACCCCGCAGCACAATGTTGCTGCCAAGTGGCGTCACTTCCGCACGGAAACCCTTCTCTACGCCATGCAGCTTGGTCTCTTCCAGATAGGCCAGCACATAGTAGGAGTGCTGCTGCACCAGGGCGACCGCCACAGAGCCGCGGGTAATGAACTCGCCCTGATAGACATTCAGGTTGGTGACCCAGCCATCGGAGGGCGCTTTCACGGTGGTGCGCTCCAGATCGATCTTCGCCAGATCGCGTGTCGCCACAGATTTCGCCAGCTGATGTTCGCTGGTCTGCAGATCGTTGTTGGACTGCTCAATCGCCTCGCGCGACATCGCCGAAGTGCCGAGCTGGTTACGGCGGCCGGCTTCGCGCCGCTTCTCACTCACCAGCGCCTGGTAATATTCCACGTCTGCCTGAGCCTGCTCGAGCGCCTTTTGATAGCGTGGACGGTCAACCACAAACAGCGTGTCGCCCTTCTTCACCAGCTGGTTGTCGTGCACCGGAACGTCGGTGATCAGGCCGGTCACGTCAGGTGAGATCGCCACTACGTCTGCCGCGAAGCGCGCATCACGCGTCCAGGGGGATTCGGTATAGAACACCCAGGCACGGAAGATGATAACCACAGCAATAATGACCAGCAGGAGCGTAATCGCGTAACGCGCGATTTTTCTTATGAGTGCTTTCACTTAAACCTCAGACTAATAAACGGGAGACAAGGTAAAACACACAGCAGTAAAGCGCTGTATTAAAAAGTGCCGGATGCCAGACAAGATCGTAAATACCGCTCGGCGTCAGCACACGTTTCACTAACCAGAACAGCATCAGTGAGAGAATAAGTTCGATGAATACGGGCGGAAACGAGAGCCCAAACATGACAAATACCGGAAGCACACTCATCAGAAATCCTTAGTTCAACCTTGCCGGGAGTCTCCTTTGCCTTTTCAGCTGTCACAGCAAACCCAGCTGACAGCGCGATACAAACCGCAGCTGGCTTAATAATAGCGTATCATCACAGAGCATCAGGCAATGAAGAGTCACCGGGAGATACCCCGGCGCGCTTATAATAACGCGCCTGACTATAAGTTTTCTACAGAATGTGATCTAAATCACTTTTAAGCCAGAGTAAATAATGGAACGACTGAAGGGCATGTCTGTCTTCGCCAAAGTGGTCGAACTTGGTTCGTTTACCGCGGCGGCGCGTCAGCTTCATCTGAGTGTCTCCTCAATCAGCCAGATCGTCGCAAAGCTGGAAGATACGTTACAGGTTAAGCTGCTGAATCGCAGTACCCGCAGTATCGGGCTCACCGAAGCGGGCAAAATCTACTATCAGGGCTGCCGCCGTATGCTGGCGGAAGCGACGCAGGTGCATGAACAGCTTTATGCGTTTAACAACACGCCCATTGGGGTGCTGCGTATCGGCAGCTCCTCGACCATGGCACAGAACGTGTTAGCGGGCATGACCAGCGATATGCTGCGCGACTATCCGGGGCTGAGCGTAAACCTGGTGACCGGCGTCCCCGCTCCGGACCTGATCGCGGACGGTCTGGACCTGGTGATTCGGGTCGGGGCCTTAAAAGATTCCAGCCTGTTTTCACGTCGCCTTGGCGCGATGCCGATGGTGGTGTGCGCCGCCAGGAGCTATCTGGCGCAGCATGGCACGCCGGAGAAACCGGGGGATATCGATAACTTTTCCTGGCTGGAATACAGCGTACGGCCCGACAACAACTTCGAGCTGATTGCGCCAGAAGGCATCGTCACCCGGCTGGCACCGCAGGGACGGTTTGTCACCAATGATTCGCTGACGCTGCTACGCTGGCTGAAGTCCGGTAACGGCATCGCCTATGTGCCGATGATGTGGGTGATTGATGAGATCACCGCAGGTGAGGTCGATATTCTCTTTCCGCAATATCAGTCCGATCCGCGACCGGTCTATGCGCTCTATACCGAGAAGGATAAGTTGCCGCTCAAGGTACAGGTCTGTATCGACTATCTGACCGGCTATTTTGAGCAGGTTGCGGAACAGTATCAGCTGCACCGCAAAAGCTGACAACCCGCCAGCGGGCGGGTTGTCGGGGTCACATCAGGCGGTGCCGCCGATGGTGAGTTTGTCCAGCTTCAGCGTTGGCTGACCCACACCGACCGGCAGGCTCTGCCCCTCTTTGCCGCAGACGCCCACGCCTTTATCCAGCGCCAGGTCATTACCGACCATCGAGATCTGCTGCATCGCTTCAATACCGGAGCCGATCAGGGTTGCACCTTTAACCGGTTTGGTGATCTTGCCCTTCTCAATCAGATAGGCCTCTGAGGTGGAGAAGACAAACTTGCCGGAGGTGATATCCACCTGGCCGCCACCAAAGTTGGGCGCATAGATGCCATATTCAACGCTTTCGATGATGTCCTGCGGCGTTGATTTGCCGGCCAGCATATAGGTGTTGGTCATACGCGGCATGGGCAGATGCGCATAGGATTCGCGGCGACCGTTACCGGTCGGGCTGACGCCCATCAGTCGCGCATTCAGCTTGTCCTGCATGTAGCCTTTCAGCACGCCATTCTCAATCAGCATGTTGTACTGACCCGGCACGCCTTCGTCATCGACCGCCAGTGAACCCCGCAGCCCTTCAAGGGTGCCGTCATCCACCACGGTGCAGAGTTCTGACGCGACCTGCTGACCGATTTTACCGCTGAACACGGAGGTGCCACGGCGATTGAAGTCGCCTTCCAGACCGTGCCCCACCGCTTCATGCAGCAGCACGCCAGGCCAGCCCGCGCCCAGCACCACCGGCAATGCGCCCGCCGGGGCCGCCACGGCAGAGAGATTAACCAGCGCCATGCGAACGGCTTCACGCGCCCAGGCGTCAGCACGCACTTCGCCATTCTCATCGGCCAGGAAAAACGCATAACCGGTGCGTGCACCGCCGCCGCTGGCGCCGCGCTCACGTTTACCCTGATCTTCCACCTGGACGCTGACAGAGAGACGCACCAGCGGACGGACATCCGCCGCCAGCGTGCCATCCGTCGCAGCCACCAGCACCTGCTCGTAAACGCCGGTCAGACTGGCATTGACCTCCTGCACGCGCGGGTCCGCCGCTCGGGCGACCTGGTCAACGCGATGCAGCAGCGCAATTTTCTCTTCACGCGTCAGGCTGTTTAGCGGATCGACCGCCGGGTAAAGCGAACGGTTCATGACGGCAGAAAGTGTATGTGCCTTGCCGTTGCCCTGTTCACGGACAATGCTGCGAGCGGCGTCAGAGGAGAGACGCAGCGCATTCAGCGTAATCTGGTCTGCATAGGCGAAGCCGGTTTTTTCACCGCTGACCGCGCGAACGCCCACGCCCTGGTCGATATGGTAAGAGCCATCTTTAATGATTTTGTCTTCCAGCACCCAGGATTCGTGGAAGCTGGACTGAAAATAGAGGTCGGCATAATCCAGACGACGTTCTGAAAGCTGCCCTAACAGGGAAAATAGGTCCTGCTGATTAATGCCGTTAGCAGTCAGTAACTGCTCACTTACCAGGTTCAGAGTCATCGTTTCTCACTCATTATGTGCTCAGATAATCATAGCCTGCGGTAATTCCGGTACGGCGTCAAATTCACTTGTTGTCTGTTTCACGCGGTTTACGCAGCACTTCATTGATTTCCGGTTTATCCAGCGGCCCGCTGATGTGATAACGCAGCAACGATATCCTGTTCCACAAGGGAGCCAGCACCTTACTGGCGGCGAAAACCGCCGCGCCCACCACCGGGTTAATCGCGAAGGCGGTCGCGACACCCACCGAGGCGGAGATCTCCGGTGCCACCACCGCTTCCATATCGATCTGACGCTTCACCAGGTCGAGATTGCCCTGCATAGCGATGTCAGCTTCCAGCCCATCCACCAGCAGATTATCGGTGCGCATCACGCCGTTCTCGATCCAGGCCGTGCCATTAATCGAATCGAAATAGAACGCGTTGGTAAAGGTGTCGCTGAAATCGAAGCGCAGCTTGCGCAGCAGTGCATCAAAGCTTACCAGTCGCAGGATCTTACCAGCCGTGCCGGTGTCCACATCCGCAATCTGGCCTTTGCCAAAGTGTGTTTTGAGGGTGCCACTCAGCGTCTCTGCGGAGGGCTGCCACGGCGCCGACCGCCAGTGCAGGTCGTAGGCAATGTCGAATGGCGCATCACGCAGCGGCGTATTTACGCCAAACCAGTTGGTCGCATTATTGATATTAGGACCTTTCAGCGTGCCCTTTAGCGAGGTACGCGGGTCGTTCGGGCGATTCACCCACTCCCCGCTGATTTTCAGCTGTGAGCTGCCGGTATCCACCTTGCCGTTAGTAAGCGCTAACGTATCCCCTTTGGGTTGCAGCATCGCAGAGACCTGACCATATTTCTGCCCCAGTACCCAGCACTCCTTACAGCGCAGTTGCAGAGCCGGCCACTGACTGAAATCAATATTACTGGCCTGCTGAGTGCTCGCTTTGCTGCCTCTGGCCGTCTCGCTGTTCCACTGCGGATTGTAATAAAGGTAATCCAGATTCACCTGCCACGGGGATTGTGGTGCCATTGACAGCTCACCACGCAGCTCCTGCGCCCTGACGCTGACGTTGCCACTGCCGGCTGAACGCTGTGCCAGCGTCGCCTCAACCTCATGCCACTGCTGCCCCGCCAGCGTGACCGCCGGACTGCGCAGCGTGATATTGCCGGGCAGCGTCACGCCGCCGGTCTGGAAATCGCTGCCGCCACCTGACGACCTGCCGCCCGTCGCGCCTCCGGCTGCCAGCATCCCGACCCAGGCTTCGCCATCCAGCGCAGGCAGATTCAGCACCATTCCGGCCTGGTCGGGCAGCTCGGGTTTCTTCTGGGCATCATTCAGCCAGATGCCGCGATCCACGCGCAGCGTCGGCTCCAGCAGCCAGCGGCTGTTAAAACGGTGGTTTGCGCTGACGCTGCCGCTGAGATCGAAGTGGTTCAGGTCGCCGCTGGCCTCAATGGTAACCGGCATCGTCTCACCGGCTTTCTTGTCGAGCGGTGCAGGTAAGCGACTACTCACTTCTTTTGCATTGCCGTTCAGGGCAACTTCATAGCGCGCTCCGCCATGATGGGGTAGCGTGATATCGACGTTCCCCTGCCAGGGCAGATGTCCGCCCAGCTGCTTACTGACGGCGGCCGGAATCGGGCTGATTCTGGCCGGTTGCCAGTCGCCCTGCAGTTTGACGTTAACGCCAAAATCATCCGGGTTCTCGGTGGTGCTGAACCGGACGCCCAGGGGCTGACCAAACCAGTTCGCCTGCAAATCTTCACTGGCCAGATTGCCGTTATCGTAACGGAAGCGGCCAGAGAGGTTAGCGATAGTCGTTTTTAACGGTTTGATATACAGCGAGTTGTTATGCAGATCGACATTGCCGCGCGCGTGCACCTGCTTACCGTCCAGCGGAATATCGAGATTCAGATGACCCCCTACGCCGCCCGTGATTTGCAGCTGCTCCAGTGCGGCACCCAGCGACGACTTCAGCGGAGTCTGCTGAAAATAGTCCGCAACCTGCGGGCCTTCGCCATGGATATCCCCATCGATGATCAGCTTCTCTTTCAGATAGTCAGGGATGACCGCGCTGACGTTGCGCGCTTCAACGTCACCCAGCCGGGCGAGCGGGGCATGCATCCACAGTCCGTCATTCAGGAAGTTGAGGTCGATATCCAGATTGCTGATCGCCGGCCATTTAGGCTGAAACGCGTAAGTCGCCTGGCGCAGCGGCACCCAGACCTGGAACATGCCATCGTTGTGTTTAAACGGGAACAGCGCCGGATTACCGGCAAATAGCAGCGTGGCGTTGTCGACTTTGCCCCCCTTCACGGCCCCGCTCAGATAGTGCGTGAGTCCCCTGCCCATCAGCGGCACCGGGAAATAGCGCCAGGCATCGCCTGCATCAGTGACCCGGATACCGGCCAGAATATCGAGACGCGGCTCCGCGCCACGGTTCTGCTGATAACTGAAGTCGCCCCGCGCCCGGAGTGAGCGCGCCTGCAGATCCAGATCCTCACCCGCCAGCGTCAGGCCATGTTCATCGCGCAGCCAGCGCAGCGCCCCGGTGACCCGTTTAATCTCCAGCGGTGCCTGGAACATGTCACCATAGGGAACGGTGGCGGTTCCCATCGCCACACTGACCTGACCATTGCTCAGACTGCCGCGAGCCTCCCCGCTCAACCGACTGATGCCCGGCAGCAGCTTCCACTGCTGCCAGCTGAAATCGTGCCATTTCACCTGCAGGCGGGTCTTTTCTGGCTGTTCTAACGGGATATCCAGCGCCAGTCCCTCAACGGTGCCCTGTGGCTGTAACTTCTGCCAGTTTTCAAACAGCGCCGGAGAGAGCGGTGCGAAAAGGGGAATAACAGGGGCAAGATGACGCAGCACCAGCTGTGTGGCGCGCACCCGGACCTCAGGCTGGCCGTCAGTGCCCGACATCTGCTTATCCTCAGGACGCCAGAGCAGGGAGAAGTGACCGGCGGGCCAGGTCTGGCCGTCGGTGCTGAGGCGGGTCTGCGGCACATTGACCACCCAGCCATTCCGGAAGCGCGACAGATGCGCGGTCAGCCCGTCAACCTCAATCCGGTGTGGTCCGCTCTCGCCCTGCCAGCTGGCACCGCCCTGACGCAACAGCAGATCGCCGGCATAGATGTCGCCATCGCGCAGGTTCACCCACGCCGCCAGACTGAAGCGGGCGCTGTCGAGCCGGGTATTGTCGCGCATCCAGCGACCCAGCCACGGACGCACATCGACATCGTCGGCCTGCATCCAGATACGCCCGTCATTCAGTAAACCGTTGCTGTCGTTGAGATCGAGCCGCACCTGAACCACACCGTGCTGGCCGGTAAAGCTCGACAGGCTCACTTCCCCTTCTGCCCGGTGGCGGGTTTTCTCATTCAGCCAGGTCAGGCGCGGAATGGCCAGCTCGGCATGCTGACCGGACGGCGTGCGGAAACCGATGGTGCTGTCGCGCAGGTCAAAGTGGTCAAACTGCCGCAGGAAAAGTTCGTTGATTTGCGCCGGACGGAAACTGTTTTTCTCTTTATCGTTGTCGAGTAAGGGACGATTCGTGTCGAGATGCAGCTGCCAGAAAGTGAGGTCGCGGAACTGCCAGCGCCAGTGCAGCAGGGATTGCCAGACGTCGAGGGCAAGATTGATGCGTGAGATGGTGAGTTTGCCGTTCTCGCGGAGATCGACGCTGAGATCGCGAACCTGCAGGGTGGGACCGAAATTTTCCCATTTGCCCTGCAGCTGACTGGCGCTGACCGGAACGCCGCTGCGATCGGAGATAAATTGCAGAAGGTTGCTGCGATAGCTGTCGAGATGCGGCATCACCAGACGCAATCCGCTGACCAGCAGCGCGACAATCACGATGATTGCCGCGACCAGCAGTAACAAAATCCTCGGCAACTGCCTCACTCACGCCTCTCCTTGTGTTCCGCAAACGACGGATAGTTGGCTCTCGTACCCGACCGTCTTCAGACAAAAGCGGTAAAACACGCATTTTATCCCAAACAAGGGCGTTTTTTCAGCCCGGCAGCCGGAGAAACCAGCGCGCGGGCCGGCGTTACATCATGACAACGTCGAACTGCTCCTGAGTGTAGAGCGCTTCGACATGCACTTTAACCTGCTTGCCGACAAAGATTTCGACCTCCGCCAGGGCATGAGACTCATCGCTTTTCAGCGCCTCCCCCACCGTCGGCGAAACATAGACCAGGAAGCGATCGGAATCGTAGGCGTGATGAACGCGGACAATCTCACGCATAATCTCATAGCAGACCGTCTCAACCGTTTTCAGCGTGCCGCGTCCCTTACAGACCGGGCAATCCTGACAGAGGATATGCTCGATGCTTTCGCGGGTTCGCTTGCGCGTCATCTCCACCAGCCCCAGTGCCGAAAAGCCATTAATCCCGGTTTTCACCCGATCCTTGCTGAGTGCGCTCTCCAGCGAATGCAGCACCCGGCGCCGATGATCTTCATTATTCATATCAATGAAGTCGATGATGATGATGCCACCCAGATTACGCAGTCGCAGCTGGCGGGCAATCGCCTGCGTCGCTTCCACATTGGTGTTAAAGATCGTCTCATCCAGATTACGGTGGCCGACGAAGGCACCGGTGTTGATGTCGATGGTGGTCATCGCTTCGGTCTGATCGATGATCAGATAGCCACCCGACTTCAGTTCAACCTTACGATCCAGCGAGCGCTGAATTTCATTTTCGACATCAAACAGGTCAAAGATAGGCTGTTTGCCATTGTAGAGCTCCAGCTTACCCGCCATCTCCGGAATATATTCCGCAGTAAACTCCACCAGCATTTCACAGGTCAGACGGGAGTCGACCCGGATGCGATCCAGGGCGGCCCCGGCAAAATCACGCAGAATACGCTGCGCCAGCGCCAGCTCACCGTAGAGCAGGCAGCGGGTCTGGTTACGCTTTTTGCGTTCGCTGACTTTGGTCCAGAGACGCTTGAGAAACGCGGCGTCCTGCGCCAGCTCCTCTTCTCCGATCCCCTCTGCGGCGGTACGGATGATAAAGCCGCCCAGGTCGTCACAGTAGTCTGCCACCACCGCTTTGAGCCGCTCGCGCTCTTTTTCACTCTCAATGCGCTGAGAGACACCCACATGCGATGCCCCCGGCATAAAGACCAGATAACGCGACGGCAGCGTGATGTCGGTGGTCAGCCGGGCCCCTTTGGTACCCAGCGGATCTTTGACCACCTGCACCACCAGATCCTGACCCTGGCGCACCAGCTCGGCGATGTCGCGAACAACAAAATTTTTCTTTTCGTCACCCGCGACACACTCGGTGTGCGGCATGATGTCTGAGGCGTGCAGAAAGGCGGCTTTTTCCAGGCCGATATCAACAAAGGCGGCCTGCATGCCGGGCAGTACACGGCTTACTCGTCCCTTGTAAATATTGCCCACAATGCCGCGCCGCGCCTCACGTTCAATGTGAATCTCCTGAAGGATGCCGCCGTCGATATAGGCAACCCGCGTTTCAGAAGGCGTGACGTTAACCAGTAATTCAGCCGTCATGGTGACCCCTTACGGCACGCAGTGACTGGAAATGGCTGAGTAACTCCGCTGTCTCAACCAAAGGTAATCCGACCACCGCGTGGTAGCTTCCATTAATTTTGCGGACAAAATTTCCGCCCCTGCCCTGGATTCCGTAGGCTCCCGCTTTATCCATCGGTTCGCCGGTCGCAATATAGTCGTCGATGTCGGTGGCGGTCAGGGTGCGGAAGGTCACATCCGTCGTCACCACGCAATCCAGCGCCTGCTGACGATCGGCCAGCGCCACCGCCGTCATCACCTGGTGCGACTGTCCGGAAAGTTTGCGCAGCATCTCGCGGGCATCATCAGCATCGCGCGGCTTCTCCAGTACGCTGCCATTCAGCACCACGATGGTATCGGCGCCTAGCACCGGCAGATCCTGCGCGGCCAGTCTGACGCCAGCCTGTGCTTTGTCATTGGCCAGACGGCGCACATAGGCCTCTGCCGCTTCATCCGGCTGACGCTGCTCTTCAACGTCCGTCACAAGGCGCTCGAAGGTCAGCCCAAGCTGAGTTAACAGCTCACGCCGACGCGGTGAACCGGAAGCAAGATAAAGGGTTACCATAAATTTCCTTATTGAACAGCGAACTGACGACGAATTTTTCTCATTAACAAGAATAGCCAGGGCCAGAGAATACCGTCGACAACACTGCTCCAGAAAATTTCAGGTCGGAATGAAACGTTGATTACCAGGAATTCAGCCCAGAAGACGATGACATCCATCGCCAGTGACAGCACCATAACCATTAACGCTTGCTGCCACAACGCTAAGTTGCGGAATAACTGGAACTTAAAGGCGATAAGGTAGGCGATGATGCTGAGCGCCAGGGCACGCACGCCGAGTGTAGACCCGGCAATCAGATCCATGATGGCACCGAGCATAAATCCGGTGCCAACATTGACCCGGTGCGGCAGTGCCAGCACCCAGTAGATCAGAATCAGCAGCAGCCATGAGGGGCGGAACATGTAGATCTCATCCGGCCACGGCATGATCTGCAGGATCAGCGCAACCAGGAAAGAGAGCCAGATGACCCAACGTCCCTGGCTGCGATATCGACTCAAGGCTGGCCCCCGCGTGAACGCGTGGTGCTGCTGCTCTGTCCGCTGCTGCTACCGGAAGGGGCCGGCGGGCCCATCTGTGCAGAAGGTGCAGGCGGTCCCATCTCCCCGGCAGGCGGTAACACCTGCGGCATCATCTGCATCAGACGCTCGTTCGCGACGCGATGCACTTCATCCTGCGGTAACGGCATATCGCCATTGCGATCCGCTCCCCACAGCAACAGCAGATAGCGCAGACGCTGCAGACCGGCTGTCGGATGCGCCTGAATCACCGTATAAGCGCGCTGGGTATCCACTTTAACAGAGGAGACCACACCCACCGGATAACCTTCAGGGAAACGTCCCCCGATGCCGGAGGTGACCAGCACATCACCAACGCGAATGTCTGTGTTGCCCGGCAGATGCTCAAGCTGAAGATCTTCAGTACAGCCGTTACCGGCGGCGATCACACGGATATCATTCCGCAGCACCTGAATCGGCAGCGCATGGGACGCATCACAGATCAGCAGAACGCGGCTGGTCAACTGCCCGACGGCGATGACCTGCCCTACCACGCCCTTATCACTGATGACCGGCTGACCTTCGTAGACACCGTTTACGCTGCCTTTGTCGATCACCACCTGGTCGGTGTAAGGGTCGGTGCCGGTAGAGATCACCTGCGTCACCATCTTTTGCTCATCCTGACGCAGCGGTGAACCCAGCAGTTCACGCAGGCGTGCGTTTTCCTGCTTATATTGCCCCAGCATTAGCAGGTTACTGTTTTTCAGGAAGAGCTCACGACGTAACGCTTTGTTTTCCTGCTCCAGTTGCTGACGGGATGCCAGCGACTCTGAGACGCCGTCCAGCAGCTGACGTGGCCCATTCGCCAGGAAGTAAAACGGACTGACCGACGTATCCAGATAGTTGCGTATTTGGGTAAAAGACCCCACACGACTGTCGGCGATAATGATGGCAATCGCCACGACAACCGCCAGGAAAAGACGCAACTGCAGGGAAGGCCCCCTGCTAAAAATCGGCTTCATATAATCTGCGTGATCCTCGACAACGGGTAAGGAAGCGACGGCTGACCACCGCGCTTCCCTGGGCTGAACGCACTGTACCGGCCAGATTTCGCCGGTTCACATGCTACTCCCCTGCATGATCGTTGCGTTCTTAACCGGTTGAGGCAATTATTCTTCGCTGAACAAATCGCCGCCGTGCATGTCGATCATTTCCAGCGCCTTGCCGCCACCGCGTGCCACACAGGTCAGTGGATCTTCAGCAACCACAACCGGAATGCCCGTCTCTTCCATCAGCAGGCGATCCAGGTTGCGCAGTAACGCACCACCACCGGTCAGCACCATACCGCGCTCGGAGATATCCGAGGCCAGCTCTGGCGGACACTGCTCAAGGGCAACCATCACCGCGCTAACGATACCGGTTAACGGCTCCTGCAGCGCTTCAAGAATTTCGTTGGAGTTCAGCGTGAAGCCACGCGGTACACCTTCTGCCAGGTTACGGCCACGCACTTCAATTTCGCGGACTTCATCGCCCGGATAAGCTGAACCGATCTCATGCTTAATACGTTCTGCCGTCGCTTCACCAATCAGTGAACCGTAGTTACGACGCACATAATTAATAATAGCTTCATCGAAGCGATCGCCACCAATACGGACAGAGGAGGAGTAAACCACGCCGTTCAGTGAGATCACCGCCACTTCCGTGGTACCGCCACCAATATCGACTACCATTGAACCGGTCGCTTCGGAAACAGGCAGGCCTGCACCGATTGCGGCAGCCATAGGCTCTTCAATCAGGAAGACTTCACGCGCGCCTGCGCCCTGAGCGGATTCACGAATCGCACGACGTTCTACCTGGGTGGCACCGACGGGAACGCAAACCAGCACGCGTGGGCTGGGACGCATAAAGCTGTTGCTGTGAACCTGCTTGATGAAGTGCTGCAGCATCTTTTCGGTAACGAAAAAGTCAGCGATAACGCCATCTTTCATCGGACGAATAGCGGCGATATTGCCTGGCGTACGGCCGAGCATCTGTTTGGCGTCATGACCTACGGCCGCGACACTTTTCGGCGAACCGGCACGATCCTGGCGAATAGCGACCACGGAAGGCTCGTTCAGCACGATGCCCTGTCCTTTTACGTAAATCAGGGTATTCGCGGTACCCAGGTCAATGGACAAGTCATTGGAAAACATGCCACGAAATTTTTTAAACATACTAAGGGATAATCCTGCAAGCTGGGGGCGGAAAATAAAATCCGCTTACTTTACCAACCACACGAAGCTGCCACAAGGCGCAAAAACGTTCTGCTTCGGTGAAAAAAGAGGCCTGATTGCGTTTAAGTCATCTGAACCCGTAACAGAAATCGGCAGAATGGCGACCAGACGCCATCACTCCTGCTTTTCTCCGCCTTTCGCCTTTCCATTCCCGACATAAAATTTAACATTTCCGGCAGTCGGGTTATGGGTGCAGACGAGACTTAACATGACAAAAAAGCGCTAATTGCCGTCATCAGGACGGCAATTCATCAAATACGGTAACGTTGGGAATACTTCTTCACGTTACTGTTAACCGGAAGCGAAGGGGCAAAAAAATCACCCTGCCCGCCTGCTATACCCAGCGACACTAATGTTTGCCACTCTGATCGGGTGCGAACACCGGTGGCAAACACCTGAATGCCGGTGGATTTACAGACTTCCAGCAGACTCTGCACAAACAGCTGATTTTCAGTGCGCCGCTCAATGTTGCGCACCAGGCCGGCATCCAGCTTGATCAGCTCCAGCGGCAGCTGCCGGATATAGGCACTGCTCACCACGGTTAAACCGGCCTGATTCACCGCCACCCGACAACCAAACGCCTTAAGCGCACGGAATACTGGTGTTAAGCGGTTGATGTGTTGACAGACATCTGCCTCGGCAAGTTCAAATAAAAATCGTTTTCTTTGTCCTTTCGGGCACTGCAGCAGCATGTTCTGCAGCCAGAGCACAAAGGGTCGTTGCAGGAGTGAGGACATCGTCAGCGGGATGACCAGGGTCTCTTCCGGCCAGAGTTCAGACAGGGCCGCAATGCGGGTCATCAGCTGGCGATCCCAGGCATCCGCCATACCCAGCTGCTGCACCAGCGGCATATATTCGGCGGCCAGCACCTCTTTGTCGCCATCGAAGATGCGGGTCAGCATCACCCGGTGCTGCACCTTGCCTTCAATATTGACGGCAGGTTTGTGATAGAGCCGCGGACCACCCCGGCTGAGCGTATTCTCCAGCAGGGTACGCCAGCGTACACTCCCCCGCCCGGCGTCCTGCGGATTGCCTGCACCGTTGGTCCAGTTGTTGCCGCCCAGTAACGCCGCGCGGCGGGTGGCCATTTCGGCATTCTCCATCACCTGCGGCACGGTCTGCCCGCTGTGCCACGCGCTGATGCCGATGTGAATCAAATCATCACGGTTCACCTGACGCATCGGCGGCAGTGAATCCACCGCGTTGATCAGCTGGTCGGCAATGCTGTTCGCCTCTTTAAGGCTGCGATGCGGCAGCAGCACGGCAAAATCACTGCGGAAATAGCGCGCCAGCAGCGCCCCTGGGTAGCGCAGCACAAAGGTAGAGAGCATGTTGACGAAGTTAAAGAGGTACTCGTCGACCAGCGCGGGCTCCAGCGTCTCCTGCAGGGTATCCAGATCGGGCAGCCGCACCATCATCACCACGCCGTGGGTGCCCACATCTTCCTGATCTTCCAGCAGCGTCGCCAGCTGATTGTCGAAAAAGAGTCGGTTGTTGAGGCCGGTCCGGCCATCCTGGGCGGCAAAGGTGCGGATAAGCGTGTCGATACGCACACGCTGTTCGGCGGCTTCCTGCACATCCACCAGCAACAGATCCAGCGCGCGGCTCGCCCTGGGCGGCCACTCATCCACGCCGCGCTTCGGCATGACGCCGCGTTCGCCGTTGATAATCGCCTCGGCCCGCACTTCGAGATGCTCCATGCCACGCCACTGACGGCTGAGCCAGCGATGCATCATCAGCAGCATCAGACTCATGACCAGTATGATGGTAAACAGAATGCCCAGCGTCGAGGTGCCGGTGATGGAGCGTAGCCAGGTTTTGGCAGGATCGAGGGTGACAACCCGCAGCTGTAAGCCGGTCTGATGCATCAGCGGCACTTCGAACTGGATAAAGCGGTTGGGCTCATCTTCCAGCATCGGGTTTTCATGACGGGAGAGCGTCAGGAGCGTCTGCCTGCCGTTGTGCAGTAAAATCTGCTCCGCATTCATAATTGGCATGATCGACGTGAGCCAGGTATGCAGCTGATCCGGGGTCTGGGTGAGCATCGCCTGATCCACCTGGACCGCCAGGATCTGTGCCCGATGTTCCACGCGCTGATGACTGAACCAGAAAAAACTGAATGCGCAGCCAGCCAGCATCAGTGACATGGCCAGCAGGCTAAGAAAGGTAATAAACGCAGATAATTTTGTGGTTAATCGCATCCCTGTGCCTGTATTACTGCGGTGATAACCGGATCACCCAACCTTGTACCGTCAGCCTGACGAAAACGCGAGCAAAATAGCATAATTTACCGCTGACGGCAGTGCCCGAACGCCAGAAGCCGAAGTATATCGTCGGGATTGTCTTGCTGACGTGAACCCCGGCACTTTTCAGTGCATTCTCATCGCCCCGCCCAGCCAGGAAATTTCACATTTTCGCAGCGAAAGTGGCCGACATCAGCGATAGTCATCATGCTGGTCGATAAGAATCTGTCTGGAGAAGGCCCATGAAACGTACACCCTGCCTGACTGAAGCCGACGTTACGCCGGAAAGCATCTTTAATATGAAGCGCCGCCAGGTGCTGAAAACGCTGGGGCTGAGCGCCGCGGCCATCGGCGTGCCTGGCGTGGCAAACGCCGACATTCTCAGCTGGTTCAAGGGAAACGATCGCCCGCCAGCGCCGGCAGGCCGCCCGCTGGACTTTACTAAACCGGCGCAGTATCAGGCCGATCTGACCCTGACCCCGGCGGATAAGGTCTCCGGCTATAACAACTTCTATGAGTTTGGTCTGGATAAGGCCGATCCGGCCGCCAATGCCGGCACGCTGAAAACCGAGCCCTGGAAGCTGACCATCGATGGGGAAGTGGCTAAGCCCGTGACCCTGGATATGGATGAGATCTTTAAACGGTTCGCCATGGAGCAGCGGATTTATCGCATGCGCTGCGTGGAGGCCTGGTCGATGGTGGTGCCCTGGATTGGCTTCGAACTGAACAAGCTGATTTCGCTGGCCGAACCTACCAGCAAAGCGCGTTTCGTCGCCTTTCAGACGCTTTACGATCCTGAGCAGATGCCGGGCCAGAAAGATCGCTTTATTGGCGGTGGTCTCAACTATCCCTATGTCGAAGGTTTGCGTCTGGATGAGGCGATGCATCCACTGACGATACTGACGACCGGCGTCTATGGCAAAGCGCTGCCCCCGCAGAATGGCGCACCGATTCGCCTGACGGTGCCGTGGAAATATGGCTTTAAAGGGATCAAATCGATCGTAAAAATCACGCTGACCAGCAATCAGCCGCCGACGACCTGGAACCAGATTGCCGCTGATGAGTATGGTTTTTACGCCAACGTGAATCCTCACGTTAATCATCCGCGCTGGTCGCAGGCCACCGAGCGTTTTATCGGCCCTGGCGGCAGCCTGAAGGTCGAGCGTCAGCCGACCCTGCTGTTTAATGGCTATGGCGAGCAGGTCGCCTCGCTCTATCGCGGTCTCGATCTACGGGAGAACTACTAGGTGGTGCGCCTGTCGTTAAAACAGATAACCGGTTTAAAGGTGATCCTGCATCTGGCGGCCCTGCTGCCGCTGGTTTATCTGATTTTTGCCGCGATGCAGGGCGGGCTGAGTGCCGATCCAGCGAAAGATATTCAGCATTTTACCGGACGAATGGCGCTGAAACTGCTGCTGGGAACGCTGCTGGTCTCACCGCTGGCGCGTTACGGCAGGCAGCCGCTGCTAATCCGCACCCGCCGCCTGCTGGGCGTCTGGACATTTGTCTGGGCCTCTCTTCATCTGCTGAGCTATTACCTGCTGGAGCTGGGTGTGGACAATCTGCGTCTGCTGGGCAGCGAGCTGATCTCCCGTCCCTATCTCACGCTGGGCATCATCAGCTGGTTTATCCTGCTGGCCCTGGCGGTGACCTCGTTTCAGCGCGCGCAGCGCAGGCTGGGAAAACGCTGGCAAACCCTGCACAACGCGGTCTATCTTGTCGCGATCCTGGTGCCGGTTCACTATATCTGGTCGGTAAAAATCCTGTCACCCCAGCCACTTATCTACGCCCTGCTTGCTGCGATACTGTTAGCCTGGCGTTACAAAAAGTTTCTCAAATGGTGGCCCCGCTAGGCTCTCACCCGTTGTTTTCCGCTGCTGTTTTCTGATAAAAGATGTGGCCCGCAGGCCACATCCGATCATCTTCGCAGATAAGACCAGTATTTTGCTGCGAAATGACACGAAACGGATATAATGCCCGGCTTTATTGCTCGTCGGGTCTTCTTTTTCACCGTGAAAGGTGACAAATGGAGATTCGCAAGGTATTTTACGCGATGCCTCAATGATTGCGGGAGATGGCAGCAAGATGGCGCATAAATTACATATTCTGCTTTTAAACGGACCCAACCTGAACCTGTTGGGAACGCGTGAACCTGAGAAGTATGGTCATACCACGCTGCGTCAGATCGTTGACGATTTAACGCATCAGGCAGACCAGCTGAATGTGGAGTTGAGCCACCTGCAAACCAACGCTGAATTTCAGCTTATTGATCGCATTCATGAGGCCAAAGGCAATGTGGATTACATCATCATTAATCCTGCCGCGTTTACCCATACCAGTGTCGCACTGCGTGATGCCCTGTTAGCGGTAGAAATACCGTTTATCGAGGTTCATCTCTCCAATGTGCATGCACGCGAGCCCTTCCGTCATCACTCCTATCTTTCTGATGTCTCTGCTGGCGTGATTTGCGGGCTTGGCGCTGACGGCTACACATGGGCTTTACAAACGGCAGTAAAACGCCTGTCTCAAACTAATTAATCAAACTGAGTACGGAACCCCACTCATGGATATTCGTAAAATTAAAAAACTGATCGAACTGGTTGAAGAGTCTGGCATTTCTGAGCTGGAAATCTCTGAAGGTGAAGAGTCCGTTCGCATCAGCCGCGCACCTGCAAACGCAGGTTACCCGGTTATGCAGCAGGCTTACGCTGCACCGGTACAACAGCCTGCGCTGGCCACCGCTGTGGCCCCTGTTGCAGCCGTTGCCGAAGCCGCACCGGCTGAGATCAGCGGTCACATCGTGCGTTCACCGATGGTAGGCACCTTCTACCGCACGCCGAGCCCGGACGCGAAAGCCTTTGTGGAAGTCGGTCAGAAAGTGAACGCGGGCGATACGCTGTGCATCGTCGAAGCCATGAAAATGATGAACCAGATCGAAGCTGACAAATCCGGCGTGGTGAAAGCCATTCTGGTTGAAAGCGGTCAGCCGGTCGAATTTGACGAGCCACTGGTTATCATCGAGTAACGGGGCAGATCATGCTGGATAAAATTGTTATTGCTAACCGCGGTGAGATCGCGCTGCGCATTCTTCGTGCCTGTAAAGAACTGGGCATCAAGACTGTTGCGGTTCACTCAAGCGCGGACCGTGACCTGAAGCACGTGCTGCTGGCAGACGAAACCGTCTGCATCGGCCCGGCGCAGTCAGTCAAAAGTTACCTCAACATCCCGGCGCTGATCTCTGCTGCAGAGATCACCGGCGCAGTGGCGATTCACCCAGGCTACGGCTTCCTTTCTGAGAATGCCGATTTTGCCGAGCAGGTTGAACGCTCTGGCTTTATCTTTATCGGTCCGAAAGCGGACACCATTCGCCTGATGGGTGACAAGGTTTCTGCGATCAACGCGATGAAGAAAGCGGGCGTCCCGACCGTCCCAGGCTCTGACGGTTCGCTGACTGATGATATGGAAAAAAACCGTGCCTTTGCTCAGCGCATTGGTTATCCGGTCATCATCAAAGCGTCCGGCGGCGGCGGCGGTCGTGGTATGCGCGTTGTGCGCAGCGACAAAGATCTGGAACAATCCATCAACATGACGAAAGCGGAAGCCAAAGCGGCTTTCAACAACGACATGGTTTACATGGAGAAGTATCTGGAGAATCCTCGCCACATCGAGATTCAGGTACTGGCCGATGGTCAGGGCAACGCCATCTATCTGGGCGAACGTGACTGCTCCATGCAGCGTCGTCACCAGAAAGTGGTCGAAGAGGCGCCAGCGCCAGGCATTACGCCGGAACTGCGCAGCTTTATCGGCAACCGCTGTGCCAAAGCCTGTATCGAAATTGGCTATCGCGGCGCAGGTACCTTCGAGTTCCTGTATGAAAACGGTGAATTCTACTTCATCGAGATGAACACCCGTATTCAGGTGGAACATCCGGTGACCGAGATGATCACCGGTGTCGATCTGATCAAAGAGCAGCTGCGCATTGCGGCTGGTCAGCCACTGTCGATCAAACAGGATGATGTGATCATTCGCGGACATGCGGTCGAGTGCCGTATCAACGCCGAAGATCCGGTAACCTTCCTGCCAAGCCCGGGTAAAATCACCCGCTTCCACGCGCCAGGCGGTTTTGGCGTGCGCTGGGAGTCGCACATTTACTCCGGTTACACCGTGCCGCCTTATTATGACTCCATGATTGGCAAGCTGATCACCTATGGCGAAACGCGTGACGTGGCGATTGCCCGCATGAAAAATGCCCTGGCGGAACTGATCATCGACGGTATCAAGACCAACGTCGACCTGCAGATGAAAATCATGTCCGACGAGAATTTCCAGCACGGTGGAACCAACATCCACTATCTGGAGAAAAAACTCGGCTTGCACGAGAAGTAATTGCAACGCTGAGTCAGTCAGAGGCCGGTTAATCCGGCCTTTTTCTTTTGCCGCTGGGCGTTAAGGTTGAATCATGGATGCTCGTTTTATACAGGCACATAAAGAGGCGCGCTGGTCGCTCTATCTCACCCTGCTCTGGCTCGCTGTCTGGGGGCTTTCCGCCTGGCTGGGTGGTAATGACACCGGCATCACCGGTCTGCCGCGCTGGTTTGAACTCTCCTGCCTGTTTGCCCCCCTGTTCTTCATTTTTTTGTGCTGGCTGATGGTGCGGGTGATTTTTCGCGACATGCCGCTGGAGGAGAAAAATGAACAGTGAAATTATCCTGCCGCTGCTGATCTATCTGGTGCTGATCGCCGCACTGTCGGTATTTGCCGTTCGCAAACGGCGTGAAGGCAGTTTCCTGACGGAATATTTCCTCGGCAGCCGCTCCATGGGCGGATTTGTGCTGGCAATGACCATCACCACGACCTATATCAGCGCCAGCTCATTTATAGGCGGGCCCGGTGCCGCCTATAAATATGGGCTGGGCTGGGTGCTGCTGGCGATGGTGCAGGTGCCCGCTGTCTGGCTTTCGCTGGGGGTGCTGGGGAAAAAGTTCGCCATCCTGGCGCGTCAGCATAATGCGGTCACGCTGAATGACATGCTCTATGCGCGCTATCGGAGCCCGCTACTGATCTGGCTGGCGAGTCTGAGCCTGCTGATCGCGTTTATCGGTGCCATGACGGTACAGTTTATTGGCGGTGCGCGGCTGCTCGAAACCGCTGCCGGTATCCCCTATGACACCGGCCTGCTGATTTTTGGCGGCACGATCGCCCTCTACACCGCGTTTGGCGGCTTTCGCGCCAGCGTGCTTAACGACGCTATGCAGGGCGTTGTGATGCTGATTGGCACCTTCCTGCTGCTGTTTGCGGTGATTCATCAGGCGGGCGGCCTGAGCACGGCGGTTCAGAAACTGCATGACATCGACCCCGCACTGCTCTCACCGCAGGGGCCAGGAGAGGTTATCACCCCAACTTTCCTCAGCTCATTTATCGTGCTGGTCTGCTTTGGCGTTATCGGGTTGCCGCACACGGCGGTGCGCTGTATCTCCTACAGGGACAGTAAGGCTGTCCATCGGGCGATCATTCTGGGCACCATTGTGGTGGTAGTGCTGATGCTGGGCATGCATCTGGCCGGTGCGCTTGGCCGGGCGGTACTGCCAAATCTGACCGTGCCGGACAGCGTCATTCCGACCCTGATGATTACCGTGCTGCCGCCGTTAGCGGCCGGACTGTTTCTGGCCGCGCCCATGGCTGCCATTATGTCGACGATTAATGCCCAGCTGCTTCAGGCGTCGGCGACGCTGATCAAAGACCTCTATCTGCGGGTCGCCCCGCACCAGATGGAAAATGAGGCGCGGCTGCGACTGTTATCTGGCACCATTACTTTCGCCCTGGGTCTCCTGCTGCTGATCGCGGCATGGAATCCCCCCGATATGATTATCTGGCTTAACCTGCTGGCCTTTGGTGGTCTTGAAGCGGTCTTCCTCTGGCCGCTGGTTCTCGGTCTCTACTGGGAACGCGCCAATGCCGCAGGTGCCATCACCGGCATGGTGGTGGGTGGTGGCTGCTATGCGTTTCTGGCGAGCCTGAAACTGCAGATTCTGGGCTTTCACCCCATCGTGCCCTCCCTGCTTCTGAGCCTTCTGGCATTTTTAGTGGGCAACCTGTTTGGACGCGCGCCGCAACCGGTCGACGCGCCGCAACATTGACGGAAAGAGAAACGTTATGCCGTGGATTCAAATCAAAATTAACAGCTCAGGTGAACACGCGGAAACGCTGAGCGATGCCCTGATGGATATCGGTGCGGTCTCAGTGACCTTCCAGGATACGCACGATACCCCGGTTTATGAGCCGCTGCCGGGTGAGACCCGCCTGTGGGGCGACACCGATGTTATCGGCCTGTTCGATGCTGAAACCGATATGAGCCTGATTACCGCCGAGCTGGCGCAGCATCCGCTGTTAGGCGCCGATTTTCGTCACCGGATCGAGCAGATCGAAGACAAAGACTGGGAGCGCGAGTGGATGGAGAACTTCCATCCGATGCGCTTCGGTGAGCGCCTCTGGATCTGTCCGAGCTGGCGCGATGTGCCCGACCCGGACGCGGTCAACGTCATGCTCGATCCAGGCCTGGCGTTTGGCACCGGCACGCATCCGACAACCTCCCTCTGCCTTACCTGGCTTGACGGGCTGGATCTGACGGGCAAAACGGTGATCGATTTTGGCTGTGGTTCCGGGATCCTGGCGATCGCGGCGCTTAAGCTTGGCGCGGCTCAGGCAATCGGTATTGATATCGATCCGCAGGCGATTCAGGCCAGCCGCGATAACGCTGAGCGCAACGGCGTGTCCGATCGTCTGTCGCTCTATCTGCCCCACCAGCAGCCTGAAAACCTGCAGGCGGATGTAGTGGTCGCCAACATCCTGGCCGGTCCGCTGCGTGAGCTGGCACCGCTGATCAGCGTGCTGCCTAAGTCTGGCGGTCACCTCGGCCTTTCAGGCGTGCTGGAGAGCCAGGCGGAAGGTGTCTGCGAAGCCTATGAAAGTCAGTTCACGCTTGACCCGGTTGCGGTGAAAGAGGAGTGGTGCCGGATTACCGGCATCAAATCCTGAAGTCAGCCTCGGCCTTGGCTCACGGCGGTGCCGGTAGCCGGCACAACGGGGCCAAACAGCATAATCAGCCAGCCCGCAGCGTAAGTTGCGGGCTTTTCCAGGCAGGCATGGAGAGTTGTGCCATTAATCACGGCATGTGACGTTTTTTATCTGGCGAATTGCCGTACTTTTCTGGAAAAACTTTTGTTCACAATTTCAGCATAAATCAGTAAATCATTGATATTAAAGTGTAATTAAAAACACACCCGATCATCACCCGGATTTCATTGATCTTTCTTGCTGATTGTTCAAAGTTTGGCCTTTCATCTTCCTGCAAAAATGCGTAATATACGCCGCCTTGCAGACACAGTATGGCCATTCTGACTTCATGCGTATTGGAAACCTCCAGCTGAGAAATCGACTGATTGCGGCGCCTATGGCCGGTATTACCGACAGGCCATTCAGGACGCTGTGTCACGAAATGGGCGCAGGTATGGCAGTTTCTGAGATGTTGTCTTCGAACCCCGAAGTCTGGGCCAGTGACAAATCTCGTTTGCGCATGGTTCACAGTGATGAGCCAGGCATTCGCGCCGTGCAGATTGCCGGTTGCGATCCCAGCGAAATGGCGCAAGCTGCACGCATTAATGTCGAGGCTGGTGCACAGGTTATCGACATTAATATGGGATGCCCTGCCAAGAAGGTTAACCGCAAAATGGCGGGGTCAGCCTTACTGCAATATCCCGCCGTGGTGGAGTCCATTCTCTCCGCAGTGGTTAATGCAGTGAACGTGCCGGTTACGCTGAAAATTCGTACTGGCTGGGATCCTGAAAACAGGAACTGTGTCGCGATTGCCCAATTGGCTGAACGCTGCGGTATACAGGCTCTGACGATACATGGCCGCACTCGTGCCTGCCTGTTCAACGGAGAAGCTGAATATGACAGCATTCGGACAGTTAAGCAGAGTGTTTCCATTCCGATTATCGCGAATGGAGACATAACTGACCCGCATAAAGCCAGAGCGGTGCTCGACTATACAGGGGCCGATGCTCTGATGATAGGACGCGCTGCTCAGGGAAGACCGTGGATCTTCCGGGAAATCCAGCATTATCTGGACACTGGGGAGCTGCTTGCTCCGCTGCCACTGGCAGAGGTCAAGCGCTTGCTTGTTTCGCATATACGTGAGCTGCACGACTTTTACGGTTCAGGCAAGGGATACCGTATAGCGCGAAAGCACGTCTCCTGGTATCTGCAGGAGCACGCCCCGAATGACCAGTTTCGGCGCACATTCAACGCCATTGAGGATGCCAGCGAACAGCTGGAGGCGTTGGAGGCATACTTCGAAAATCTTGCGTAACGAAATAAAGAGCTGAAAGAACTATGTTCGAACAACGCGTAAATTCTGACGTACTGACCGTTTCTACCGTTAACTCACAGGATCAGGTAACTCAAAAACCTTTGCGTGATTCGGTTAAACAGGCACTGAAGAACTATTTTGCTCAACTGAATGGTCAGGATGTGAGCGACCTGTATGAGCTGGTTTTGGCTGAAGTCGAGCAGCCTCTGTTGGACATGGTGATGCAGTATACCCGTGGCAACCAGACCCGCGCTGCCCTGATGATGGGTATCAACCGCGGTACGCTGCGTAAGAAATTGAAAAAATACGGCATGAACTGATTCTGAGTTCTGTCTGTTAATCACGCCAGCCTTCGGGCTGGCGTTTTTATTTGTGCGGTATGGCACAAAGCGGTGACCTCTGGGATGAAACAGTTGCCTCTCATATGGTAACTATAGTTGCAATCGCAGACGTGATATTTCGCCCTCTCTTCTTCCTCCTCCCAGCCGGGATTACAGGCTGATCTGAATGCCCTGCCCCCTGACAGCGCCCTTCCGCTCCGGGTGTGTGACTTTCCGCGCATTAAAAAGTAACGTGTCTCCTTCATACATGCCTCCCTGCGCGAAGGCTCACATTGCTTCCATATAGTGAAACTATTTGCACTAAATGTGATCGGGTCGACTCGCTTTGCTTCCTTTTGGTGCGCCATATTAGCGGAACTTTCTAAGTGCTTCCGATTATTAACTGTTCTTTCATACAAATTCAGGCTCCTGCAAACCTGGCATCAGCTTTGCAGAGTCGTGAATGGCTGACCGCCACAGACAGGAAAACGCACACTAAAGTGCGCAAACATAACAATACGATCCCGCCACACAGGATGCTTTATGAAAAAGATGATGCTCTCTACGCTGATCGCTGCCGCCTCGCTGGTTGCCGTTACTCAGCAAGCACACGCCGGCGCCACACTGGATGCAATTAAGAAAAAAGGTTTTGTTCAATGTGGGATCAGTGACGGCTTGCCGGGCTTCTCCTATGCGGATGCCAGCGGCAAGTTCACCGGTATCGATGTGGATGTGTGTCGGGCAACGGCTGCTGCTGTGTTTGGCGATGCAACCAAAGTGAAATACACCCCACTGACCGCGAAAGAGCGTTTTACCGCGCTGCAGTCAGGCGAAGTGGATGTGCTTTCTCGTAATACCACCTGGACCTCCTCGCGTGATGGCGGCATGGGCTTCCTGTTTGCGGGCGTGAACTACTACGACGGCATCGGCTTCCTGACTCACCAGAAAGCGGGCCTGAAAAGTGCGAAAGAGCTGGATGGCGCGACCGTCTGTATTCAGGCAGGCACCGATACCGAGCTGAACGTCGCGGACTTCTTCAAAGCCAACAAAATGCAGTACACGCCGGTCACCTTCGACCGTTCAGATGAATCAGCCAAAGCGCTGGACAGCGGCCGCTGTGATACCCTGGCTTCTGACCAGTCTCAGCTTTACGCACTGCGTATTAAGCTGGGCAAACCAGATGAATTTATTGTGCTGCCAGAAGTGATCTCCAAAGAACCCCTGGGGCCACTGGTGCGTCGTGGTGATGATGACTGGTTTACCATCGTGAAATGGTCGCTCTTCGCTATGCTGAATGCGGAAGAGATGGGTATCAACTCGAAGAATGTTGATCAGATGACAGCCAAGCCGACCACGCCAGATATGGCGCATCTGCTGGGTGCTGAGGGTGACTTTGGTAAAGATCTGAAGCTGGATAATAAGTGGGCCTACAACATCATCAAGCAGGTAGGCAACTATCAGGAAAGCTTTGATCGTAACGTCGGTAAAGACAGTGCTCTGAAGATCGCACGCGGTCAGAACGCGCTGTGGAACCAGGGCGGTATTCAGTACGCTCCGCCGGTACGTTAACAGACCTCGCCAATCGGGCACCGCCTTCTGCGGTGCCCTGCCACAGCTTTCGTTACTGAGGTTTCAACATGTCACAACGCCCAACCGTGAAAAGGGATTTTTCATTTGGTAATCCCACGGTTCGCGCCTGGATTTATCAGTTCATTGCCGTTATCGCAGTGCTTGGTGTGGTGGGTTATCTGGTGCATAACACCATTATCAACCTTGCCAATCGCGGCATTACATCAGGATTTGGCTTTCTCGAGCGCACTGCCGGTTTCGGTATCGTTCAGCATCTGATTGAGTACACCGAGGACGATACCTACGCGCGCGTGTTTCTGGTTGGCTTAACCAACACGCTGCTGGTCTCGGCACTCTGTATCGTTTTCGCCTCCATTCTCGGATTCGCGGTGGGATTATCCCGCCTTTCTGATAACTGGCTGCTGCGGAAACTCTCAACCATCTATATCGAAACCTTCCGTAATATCCCGCCACTGCTGCAGATCTTCTTCTGGTACTTTGCGGTATTGCGCAATCTGCCTGGCCCACGGCAGGCGCTGAATGCGTTTGACCTGGCCTATGTCAGTAATCGCGGGCTCTATGTGCCGTGGCCGACCTATGCTCCGGGGAGCTGGCCGTTTGTTATCGCGCTGCTTCTGGCCGTAGCCATCAGCTATGGTCTCTACCGCTTCAACCGTCAGCATCAGCTGAAAACCGGCGAGTTACGTCGCACCTGGCCTGCCGCCGTTGCGATGCTGATTCTTTTTCCGGTTCTGGCGCATCTTGGGTTTGGCGCCGCAACGCACTGGGATGTGCCGCAGCTGCGCGGATTCAATTTCCGTGGCGGCTCGGTAATGATCCCGGAGCTGGCGGCACTGACGCTGGCCCTGTCGATCTATACCTCGTCGTTTATTGCAGAAGTGATTCGCTCCGGCATCCAGTCGGTACCGCACGGTCAGCACGAAGCCGCACGTTCGCTGGGTCTGCCGAATCCGGTGACGCTGCGTCAGGTGATCATTCCTCAGGCCATGCGCGTGATTATTCCCCCGCTGACCAGTCAGTACCTGAACATCGTGAAGAACTCCTCACTGGCCGCGGCTATCGGATATCCCGATATGGTGTCGCTGTTTGCCGGCTCGGTCCTGAACCAGACCGGCCAGGCCATCGAAACGATTGCTATCACGATGGGCGTGTACCTGATCATCAGCCTGCTGATATCACTGCTTATGAATGTCTACAACCGCAAAATTGCGCTGGTTGAGCGTTAAGAGAACGGGATGACTATGTCTGTAACTACGCATGAAACGACCCCCGTCCCGACGACGCCGGTCAGTCGCGCCTGGCTTTGGGCGCGTAAAAATCTCTTTTCCAGCTGGTTTAACACGTTACTGACGCTGTTGTGCATCTGGATAATCTGGCATGTGATCCCGCCTGCGCTGAACTGGCTGGTCTTTCAGGCTAACTGGATCGGCTCCACCCGCGCCGATTGTACGAAAGAGGGCGCCTGCTGGGTCTTTATCCATGCCCGTTTCGGTCAGTTCATGTATGGCCTCTATCCGCATGAGTTGCGCTGGCGTATCAACCTGGCGCTGATCATTGGCCTGGTGTCGATTGTGCCGATGTTCCTGAAGAGCCTGCCCTTCCGCGGGCGCTATATTGCTGCCTGGGCCGTCATCTATCCGGTGATTGTCTGGTTTCTGCTGTATGGCGGCTATCTGGGACTGGAGCGCGTTGAGACACGTCAGTGGGGTGGATTAACGCTGACGCTGATTATTGCATCGGTTGGGATTGCGGGCGCACTGCCGCTGGGGATTCTGCTGGCTCTTGGCCGTCGCTCCCGTATGCCTGTGGTGCGCACGCTGTCGGTTATCTTTATTGAGTTCTGGCGCGGCGTGCCGCTGATTACCGTGCTGTTTATGTCGTCGGTGATGCTGCCGCTGTTTATGTCTGAAGGCACCACCATCGATAAGCTGGTGCGCGCCCTGGTTGGCGTCATTCTGTTTCAGTCCGCCTATGTAGCGGAAGTGGTACGCGGGGGATTGCAGGCGTTGCCGAAAGGTCAGTATGAAGCGGCTGAGTCTCTGGCGCTGGGTTACTGGAAAACCCAGATGCTGGTGATCCTGCCACAGGCACTGAAACTCACCATCCCCGGGCTGGTAAATACCATCATCGCTCTGTTTAAAGATACCAGCCTGGTCATCATCATCGGTCTTTTCGATCTGTTCAGCAGCGTTCAGCAGGCCACGGTGGACCCCACCTGGCTGGGCATGTCGACCGAAGGCTACGTCTTCGCTGCACTGGTCTATTGGATCTTCTGTTTTAGCATGTCGCGCTACAGCCAGTATCTGGAAAAGCGCTTTCACACCGGGCGTACATCGCACTGAGGTTTTACATGACTGACTCTATGACACACTCTTCCGACGCGTTGATGATTTCGCTTGAGAACGTGAATAAATGGTACGGACAATTCCATGTACTGAAAGACATTAACCTGCAGGTTAAGCCGCGTGAACGCATTGTGCTTTGCGGGCCTTCTGGTTCCGGCAAATCGACCACGATCCGCTGTATTAACCATCTGGAAGAGCATCAGCAGGGACGTATTGTTGTTGACGGTATTCACCTTAACGATGATATCCGTAACATTGAACGCGTGCGCACCGAAGTAGGAATGGTCTTTCAGCACTTTAATCTGTTTCCGCATCTGACGGTCCTGCAGAACTGCACACTGGCCCCGACGTGGGTGAGAAAGATACCTAAAAAAGAAGCCGATGAGCTGGCCATGCACTATCTGCAACGCGTGCGCATTGCGGAACATGCCCATAAATTCCCCGGTCAGCTTTCGGGGGGTCAGCAGCAGCGCGTTGCTATTGCCCGTTCACTCTGCATGAAGCCGAAAATTATGCTGTTTGATGAGCCAACCTCGGCGCTGGATCCGGAGATGGTAAAAGAGGTACTGGATACCATGATTGGTCTGGCAGAGGATGGGATGACCATGCTGTGCGTGACGCATGAGATGGGCTTTGCCCGCACCGTTGCAGACCGGGTGATCTTTATGGATCGCGGTGAGATCGTTGAAATGGCTCCGCCGCAGGAGTTCTTTGCGAATCCTAAATCGGAACGGACCCGGGCGTTTTTATCTCAGGTTATTCACTGACCGGCACTACTGCTCGCTATTTACAACCCGGCCTGGTGCCGGGTTTTTTATGGCCCGAATAAAGGTCAGTAAAGGGGTTTCGGGCTGGGGCTGGGTAGCACAGGAGCACAGGCTGAGGCGACGACGCTTTTTCTTCCTAATGATAACCGGAAAAGGCGCTGCTCCGTTTTCTGCAGCCACAACGAAAAAAGCCCTTCGCATACGCGAAGGGCTCTCTCTTATTTGATGCCTGGCAGTTCCCTACTCTCGCATGGGGAGACCCCACACTACCATCGGCGCTACGGCGTTTCACTTCTGAGTTCGGCATGGGGTCAGGTGGGACCACCGCGCTACAGCCGCCAGGCAAATTCTTTTCTTTACCGAACTCGTGTCTTAACTGGTGCTGATACCCAGAGTCGAACTGGGGACCTCACCCTTACCAAGGGTGCGCTCTACCAACTGAGCCATATCAGCACACTAAATTTGATGCCTGGCAGTTCCCTACTCTCGCATGGGGAGGCCCCACACTACCATCGGCGCTACGGCGTTTCACTTCTGAGTTCGGCATGGGGTCAGGTGGGACCACCGCGCTAAAGCCGCCAGGC